>NZ_JACVTO010000005.1 GCF_016518545.1 Pseudomonas sp. S30 | reverse complement strand
CGCGCCTTGATATTCGTGGCCGGGGGCGGGGCTTCCCCGCGCCGGGGGGGGCCCCCGCGACGATCAGTAATCGTCTTTGTCGAAACGGCGAGCTTCGCGCTGCAACTGATAGACGAAGCTATCCACCTTGCGCTGGCTAAGGCCATTGAGATTGTGAAAGCGCAGCCCGGCGAAGGTGGTGTTGATGCGTTCTTCGAAGTGCAGGTGGCGCAGCTCCACCATCACATCGCTCAGGCCCAGCGGTGCGGCGGCCTTGAAGCGCTCGTAGACCTGACCCAGTTGCAGGCGGTCTTCGACGTTGCCGTCAAACCGCAACTTACAACCGGTGGCCGAGACGTCGAGCAGCTTGCCGCGCAGGGCGCCATTGCCCTTGAGGTGCGTACCGTCCAGCACGACATCGACCAGTTGCGACAGCTTCAAGGCCGCGCGAAAGGCATTGCGTCGCTGGTGGTAGGTCATCTCGGTGGGCAGCGGCCCAAGGTAGCAGCGGTGGCCGTTCACCTCGCCGAGGGTCAGCGCGGTGTCGCACTCCCAGGCCATGCGCACGCCGTCATGAAAGCCCTCGACCCGGAAGGGTTCGCCGTTTTCGATGAACCTCTCGCCATCGCGCGGAATCATCTCGTCCAGCGCCAGTACGTCGGTGTCTCGATCGACCTGCACCACATAGCTCTGGAAGCGCTGGCTGCGCTCGGGGAAGCTGATGATCAGCGGGTCATGGCTGTCCATCAGCTGGCGCAGGTTGGCCGCGATTTCCAAAGGGGTGGTCAGCACCTTCGGCGGCTGAGGCGCATCGGATTCGTTGAACACGGGTAGTCAATCTCCAGGCAAAAGCGGCACACGCAAGTTACGGCATTTTGCCAGTATGGTCTGTGCCTTGAACAGGACTATCAAACCTGACTGATCGCCCGGGGCTTGTCCATGGGGGAGGTGGTGCCGCGGCTGTCATACAGAGAGGGGGAATCGCCGCCCATGAGGATGCGGATCTGGTTGGCGGTCGCGTGTTGCTGGACCTGAATGACCCGACCGTTGGTCTGGTTGACCTTCTGGCAGGCGTCCATCAGGCCGGTCAGCACATCCAGCTGCTGCAGGATGATCTCGCCGTTGACCGACTGCGCCGCCACCGCTTGCACACCGGCGCGGTCGGCGCTAAGGCCCAACTGCTGAAGCAGATGGTTACGGCGCATGCCCTGCTGCTCGAGAAGGACGATCAGCGATTGCTTGCGCGCCAGGATGGCCTCAAGCGTCTGCATGTCTCGACCGTGCAAGGCGACGGTCTCCTTCTGCAGCAGCTCCAGCAGTTCCTGGGTCGGCGCGATGTCGTCTTCGATCAGTTGCAGCAGTGTGGTGTCGTGCATGGCTGGCTCTTGGCTCTGGCGTCCTGTGAGTCAGCGCACCCGGGGGTTAGCGCTGAGCTTCGAAATCAAGCAGTTTGGTGGCGACCCGGCCGGCATCGACCTTGTAGCTGCCGTCGGCGATCGCTTGCTTCAACTGGGCTACGCGGGCGCTGTCGACAGCTGGCTGGTCGCGCAGCTTGTCGCTGATCTGTTGCAACTTCTGAGCCTCTTGGCTGAGATGTACCGCTTCTCCGCTGACAGTGGCCGGTTTGCCGGTCTCGCTGGCAGCACCGGTCTTTTCGTTGTTTCCGGCGGCGCTGGTGCTGCGCACGCCGCCCGTCACGGACGGTGAATTGTTCAGACGACTGAAGTCGATGACCATGATCAGAAACCTCTGGGTGAAAGGACGCTTGCCAGTGTTTCGGCCAACCCCGAACAAACTTTAGGCATAAAAATCGTGCCGTCGGTCAGCAAGCGCGTATCCCGATTTCTGACTCAGTTTAGGAAAGTCGGTTCATTGCCGCCAGTCCCCTGCCGTCCAGGGTCTGCCTCACATGGGCACCTCGACCTGGCCCGGGCCGATCACCGTCGCCTTGACCACCCGCTTGGAATTGAGGTTGCGCACGCGAATCTGTTCGGTCAGGCCGCCCTTGGCCAGCGCTTCGCCGGGCATGCGCACGCTCAAGGTACCGCTGCGGGCAGTGATCACCACCTGGTCGCCCTTGCGCACCACCTCGGCTTGCTGCAACTGCTGCAGCGTCACCACCTGGTCCAGCACCATGGGTCGCGACAGCTTCATGCCCACGGCCTGTTCCAAGGCGCTGAGAAAACCCTGGCCGAGGCTGCTCACATCGCGCTCGCGCAGGGCCACATCGCCCTCGCCGATCACGCTCTCGCGCAGCAGCGGGCGGGTGGTCACCACCACGTCGCGGAACAGCTTGACCTGGGCGGGAACGAACACCGTCCAGGGCGCTGCACCGTCGCAGCGTACCCGAACGGTCACCCGCCCCATGGGTTGCGCGGGGCTCTCCAGGGAGGCGTCCAGCGACTGGCTGCACAGGGGCAGGCGCAGGCGTGGGTCGAGCGTGTTGACCTGGATGTCGTAGCGTCCGGGTGTCTGGGTGCGGCTCAGATAATCTTCGACGCTGAACTCAAGAAACCCCTGGGTGACACCGATAAGCTGTTCAGGCAAGGTAAACGAATCCGCCAGCGCGCGAGCGCCGGACACGCACAGGCATGCGGTGGCGAGAAAAACAGCCACCAGGCGCGTCGGTCGTCGGAAAAATGTCGTTTTCGTGTACATGGGGCTCAAAAAAGCAAAGCCCGTGCCGACTTGTTGTCTAGCGAGCAGAAAAACATAAGGAGTCTGGCATGGCTGGCGTTATGGATTCGGTCAACCAGCGCACACAGCTGGTTGGACAGAATCGCCTGGAGCTGCTTTTGTTCCGTCTCAATGGCGATCAACTCTACGGGATCAACGTGTTCAAGGTCCGGGAAGTGCTGCAGTGCCCGGAACTCACCTTGCTGCCCAAGTCGCATCCGGTGGTGCGCGGCGTGGCGAACATTCGCGGGGCGACCATCCCGATCCTCGACCTGTCGATGGCGACCGGCCTGCCGGGCCTGAAGGAAGAGACGCGCAACAGCTTCGTGATCATCACCGAGTACAACACCAAGACCCAGGGTTTCCTGGTGCACTCGGTCGAGCGCATCGTCAACATGAACTGGGAAGAGATCCACCCGCCACCCAAGGGGACCGGCCGCGACCACTACCTGACTGCGGTGACGCGGGTGGACAACCGCATGGTCGAGATCGTCGATGTGGAGAAGGTGCTGGCCGAAGTGGCGCCGTCTTCGGAGTCGGTGTCTGCCGGTGTGGTGGATGCCGAGGTGCAGGACAAGGCCGTGCTGCTCCGGGTGCTGACCGTCGATGACTCGTCGGTGGCGCGCAAGCAGGTCAGCCGTTGCCTGCAGACCGTGGGCGTCGAAGTGGTGGCGCTCAACGATGGCCGCCAGGCGCTGGATTACCTGCGCAAGCTGGTGGACGAGGGCAAGCGGCCGGAGGAAGAATTCCTCATGATGATTTCCGACATTGAAATGCCGGAGATGGACGGCTATACCCTCACGGCAGAGATCCGCAGCGATCCGCGAATGCAGAAGCTGCACATCCTCCTGCATACTTCGCTGTCGGGTGTGTTCAACCAGGCGATGGTCAAGAAGGTCGGTGCCGATGATTTCCTGGCCAAGTTCAGGCCGGACGACCTGGCTCATCGTGTGGTCGAGCGGATCAAGGCGACGCACTGAAACTGTCGGGGGTTCGCCCCCGGCGCAAGCGATTGAAAAGAGGCGGCAGCATTGTCTACGGGTAATTTGGATTTCGAACAGTTCAGGGTCTTCCTGGAAAAAGCCTGTGGCATCCTGCTGGGCGAAAACAAGCAGTATCTGGTGTCCAGCCGCCTCAACAAGTTGATGGAGCAGCAGGGCATCAAGAGCCTTGGCGAGTTGGTGCAGCGCATCCAGACCCAGCCTCGCAGCGGCCTGCGCGAGCAGGTCGTTGACGCCATGACCACCAACGAAACCCTGTGGTTTCGCGACACCTATCCATTCGAGGTGCTCAAGAACCGGGTCATCCCTGAGTTCGTCCGCGCCAATCCCGGCCAGCGCCTGCGCATCTGGTCGGCCGCCTGTTCGTCGGGGCAGGAGCCGTATTCGCTGTCGATGACCATCGACGAATTCGAGCGCAGCAACCTGGGTCAGTTGAAGATGGGCGCGCAGATCGTCGCCACCGACCTTTCCGGCGCCATGCTCAACAACTGCAAGACCGGCGAATACGACAGCCTGGCGATTGCCCGTGGCCTGTCCCAGGAGCGTTTGCAGCGTTATTTCGATCCCAAGGGGCCGGGGCGCTGGGCCGTCAAGCCGGCTATCCGTACCCGCGTGGAGTTCCGCTCGTTCAACCTGCTCGACAGCTATGCGGCGCTCGGCAAGTTCGACGTCGTGTTCTGCCGCAATGTGCTGATCTACTTCTCCGCCCAGGTGAAGAAAGACATCCTCATGCGCATCCACTCCACCTTGAAGCCTGGGGGCTACCTGTTCCTCGGAGCCTCCGAGGCGCTCAACGGGCTCCCGGACCATTACCAGATGGTCCAGTGCAGCCCGGGGATCATCTACCAGGCCAAGTGACACGAAAACCGGTCTCGCAAGAGGCCGGTTTGCATTTCGGGATACGTCAAATTTTTGGATTGCCGCACTTGCCGCTTGGCTTTTGCCGCTTCGCCGGCCGCAGGCGGAAGCACATTGCCGCTTTTCTGGCAGGACAGACCCTTCACCCAAGCATGATTGCCCGGTATTGCTGGCCTGCAGCGGGTTGGCACAGCCTTTGCTAAGTCTTGAGCAACGCAACGCTGGTCAACCTTCGAAGGTTTCCCCGACATGAGCATCAGCTTCGACAACGCCCTCGGCATCCATGAAAAGGCATTGGGCCTGCGCGCCCAGCGTGCCGAGGTGCTGGCCAACAACATCGCCAACGCCGACACGCCCGGCTACAAGGCGCGAGACCTGGACTTCGCCTCCGTGCTGGCTGGCGAGTCCGGCAAGCATACCGAAGAGCGGGTGTCGTTGCAGCGCACCAACAGCCGTCACATCGAGGCCGAGGGCATGGCCCTGGCCGACGATTCGCTCAAGTACCGCACGCCCATGCAGCCTTCGATCGACCAGAACACCGTCGATGCGCAGATCGAGCAGTCCAACTATACGCAGAACGCCCTGGACTTCCAGGCCAGCTTCACTTTGCTCAACAGTAAATTCAAGGGGCTGGTGTCGGCCCTGCGCGGAGAGTGACCATGTCCCTTGCCAGTGTCTTCAATATCGCCGGGAGCGGCATGAGCGCGCAGAACACGCGCCTGAACACCGTCGCCTCGAACATCGCCAACGCCGAGACCGTGTCCTCGAGCATCGACCAGACCTACCGTGCGCGCCACCCGGTGTTCGCCACTACCTTCGAGCAGGCTCAGGCCGGCGGCAGCCAGTCGCTGTTCGACGACCAGGGTCAGGCCGGGCAGGGTGTCCAGGTCAAGGGCATCATCGAGGACCAGAGCAATCTGGAAGCCCGGTACGAGCCCAACCATCCGGCGGCGAACAAGGACGGCTACGTCTATTACCCCAATGTCAACGTGGTCGAGGAGATGGCTGACATGATCTCCGCCAGCCGAGCGTTCCAGACCAACGCCGAGCTGATGAACACTGCCAAGACCATGATGCAGAAGGTCCTGACCTTGGGTCAGTGATCGAGGAGCGCGAAAAATGGCCACCAGCCTCACCGACGTGCTCGCCAATTCCGGCGTGAGCACCGCCACCAGCAAGACCACCAGCACCGAGAAGACCGACAAGAACGCGCTGGGCAAGGACGCCTTCCTGCAGTTGCTGGTCACCCAGATGCAGCATCAGAACCCGCTCGATCCTCAGGACAACAGCGAGTTCGTCGCCCAGTTGGCCCAGTTCAGCAGCCTGGAAGGTATTCAGACGCTCAACCAGTCGGTCACCGGCATCACTACGGCGCTGGGTTCGTCCCAGGCGCTGCAGGCTTCCTCGCTGGTCGGTCGCTCGGTGATCGTGCAGAACGACAAGGCCCTGGTCGACCCGACCAAGAGCCTCAATGGCCAAGTGGTGGTGCCGCAGAACATCGAGAGCGGCAAGATCACCATCAAGGACAAGGACGGCAACGTCGTCAAGACGCTCGAGTTGGGCGCCCAGAGCAAGGGCAATGCCGACTTCATCTGGGACGGTACCAACGACAAGGGCGAGAAGGTCGCGGCCGGCAACTACAGCTTCACCGCCACCACCAGCGTCGACGGCAAGGATGTGCAGATGGCCACGCTGCTGCCGGCCACCGTCACCAGCGTCACCGTCGCCAGCGCGGGTGGCGAGATGATGCTCAACCTGGCCGGTATCGGCAAAGTCGCCATCTCCAAAGTACAAACCATCGGAATCTAAGGCCGGTCTGTTCGGCAGAAGGAGCACAGCATGTCTTTCAATATCGGCCTTAGCGGTCTGTACGCGGCCAACAAGCAACTGGACGTGACCGGCAACAACATCGCCAACGTCAGCACCACCGGCTTCAAGTCCTCGCGCGCCGAGTTCGCCGACGTCTACGCCGGCGCCAACCGCCTGGGCGTGGGCAAGAACCAGGTCGGCAACGGTGTGCGCCTGGCGGCCGTTTCCCAGCAGTTCACCCAGGGTGACGTGAACAACACCGGCAACGTGCTGGACATGGGTATCCAGGGCCAGGGCTACTTCGTGCTCTCGGACAACGGTTCGCTCAGCTACACCCGCGCCGGTGCGTTCCGCACCGACAAGGACAGCAACGTGGTGACCTCCGACGGCCTGAACCTGCAAGGCTACGCCGCCGACAGCACCGGCAAGATCCAGAAGGGGATTCTCACCAACCTGAAGATCGACACCTCGGCGCTGGCGCCCAAGGCGACCACCCTGATCGACCAGGGCATCAACCTGAATTCCTCGGCCGATATCATTCCGCTGGAAGTCTCCGATGGCGGCACGCCGCCGGTGATGGTGCCCAACAAGACGTTCGACCCTGCCGACCAGACGACCTACAGCAAGTCGTTCCCGACCAAGGTCTACGACAGTCAGGGCAACGAACACACCATGGAGCAGTTCTACCGCAAGACCGACACCAACGAGTGGACCATGTACACCCTGGTGGACGGGCGCAACCCGCTGGACCCGACCAGCACCACGCCCTTGACCGGTACCACCAGCTTCAACGCCGATGGCAGCATCAAGGCCATGACCACCGACAACACCAGCGTGCCTGCCGGCAACTGGAGCGTGGCCAACAACACCTTCACCCTCAAGGGCTGGATTCCGGCTGCCAAGGACGCCTCCGGCAACTGGGCCAGCAACGGTTCGAGCGGCAATGCCGACGGCATGCGTCTGTCGATGAACAGCACCACGTCGTACAACACCGAAACCGCCCGCATGTCGCAGAGCCAGGACGGTTACGCCACCGGTATCCTCTCCAGCCTGTCGATCGACTCCTCCGGGGTGATGTTCGCCAGCTTCAGCAACCAGCAGTCGCGGGCCATCGGCCAGGTGGCGATCGCCAGCTTCGCCAACGATCAAGGCCTGCAGCAGATCGGCGGCACCCGCTGGAAAGAAACCTTCGCGTCGGGCATTCCCGGTGTGGACGCGCCTAAGACCGGCACGCTCGGCTCGGTCGAATCCAACTCACTGGAAGCTTCCAACGTCAACCTGACCCAGGAGCTGGTCGAGTTGGTCAAGGCACAGAGCAACTACCAGGCCAACGCCAAGACCATCTCCACCCAGAGCAGCATCATGCAGACCATCATCCAGATGACCTGACGGTCGCTGGTCGAAGGTCGCTGCACGAGCCCCTTCGCCCTGAAGGGGCTCTTCGTTTCTGCGGGAGTGAGCATGAGAACGATCGTCCTTGTTCTGCTGCTGGGGTGCGGGCTGCTTCACGCCCAGGCCGGCACCGCGCCTTGGTGGCGCTGGGAGAGTCAGGCCGATGGGCGCCTGGTGTGCTCGCAATGGTCGCCGGGGGAGGGCTGGAAGCGTTTCGCCGGGCCCTATACCAACGCCGGTTGCCGCGAGCCATGATTCGAGCCTTCGAACTTCTGGCACGGCCTTGCCGTCTCCGGCAAGCATGCGCCGGATAACCGGCGTCGCTGCACCGGCTGGCCCCCTGGAAAGCCCGTAACCACGGGCTTTTTCATGGATATTCGAAAGTTGGTTCGGAACTTGCTTCGTAGCCAGCAGAGCAACGGCGAGCGGCAATCGATCGCCAGTGCAGCGGAGGATGACTGTGGACAAGATGCTTTACGTGGCCATGACCGGCGCCGCCCAGAATGCGGTCGCGCAGAAGGCCCACGCCAACAACCTGGCGAACGTTTCCACCAATGGCTTTCAGCGTGACCTGGAGCAGGCCCGTTCGATGCCGGTGTTCGGCGACAGCTTTCCGGCGCGTGCCTTCGCCATGACCGAGCGTCCGGCCACCGACTTCACGGCAGGCCCGATGATCGAGACCGGTCGCGACCTGGATGTGGCGGTCAGCGGCAATGGCTTCATCGCCGTGCAGGCGCCGGACGGCAGCGAAGCCTATGTGCGCACCGGCAGCCTGAACATCGACGCCTTGGGCGTGCTGCGTGCCGGCAACGGCATGCCGGTGATGGGCAATGGTGGGCCGATCGCCATTCCGCCGGAGCAGAAGGTGGAAGTGGGCGACGACGGCACCATCAGCATTCGCGCCCTGGGCGAAGACCCGCGGGTGATGGCCGAGGTCGACCGGATCAAGCTGGTCAACCCGGACATCAAGGCCATGCACAAGGGCCTGGACGGGCTGATCCACACCAACAGCGGGCAGCCGGCCGCCGCCGATGTCAACGTGCGCGTGGTGTCGGGTTTCCTGCAAGGCAGCAATGTCAATGCGGTGGAAGAGATGACCTCGGTGCTGGCGCTGTCCCGCCAGTTCGAGCTGCACGTCAAGATGATGAAAGAAGCCGAGCAGGGCGACGAAGCCATGGCTCGGGTTTTGCAAATCGGTTAATCACATTTGAACGGGTGCCGTAAAACAGGCGCGCGAGGAGAACACTAAATGCTTCCGGCTCTTTGGGTCGCTAAAACCGGTCTGTCCGCCCAGGATACCAACCTGTCGGTCATCTCCAACAACCTGGCCAACGTCTCGACCACCGGCTTCAAGCGCGATCGCGCCGAGTTCCAGGACCTGCTGTACCAGACCAAGCGTCAACCTGGCGCCCAGTCGACCCAGGACAGCGAGCTGCCGTCGGGTCTGCAGGTCGGTACCGGTGTGCGCATCGTCGGCACCCAGAAGAACTTCCAGACCGGCAGCCTGCAGACCACCGAGAATCCGCTGGACCTGGCCGTGAACGGTCGCGGCTTCTTCCAGGTGTTGCAGCCTGATGGCACGCTGTCCTACACCCGTGACGGCACTTTCCACCTCAATTCCGACGGGCAGATCGTCACCGCCAACGGCTTCGCCCTGGAACCGGCCATCGTCGTGCCGGCCGATGCGCAGACCTTCACCGTGGGCCAGGACGGCACCGTGTCGATCACCGTGGCCGGCAACCCTGCCGCGCAGATCATCGGTAACATCCAGACCGCCGACTTCATCAACCCGGCCGGGCTGCAGGCGATCGGCAACAACCTGTTCTTCGAAACGGCCGCCAGCGGCGCGCCCCAGGTCGGTACGCCGGGCCTCAATGGTCTGGGCACCACCCTTCAGCAGACCTTGGAGAACTCCAACGTCAGCACCGTCGAGGAACTGGTGAACATGATCACCACCCAGCGCGCCTACGAGATGAACTCGAAGGTCATCTCCACTGCCGACCAGATGCTGTCGTTCGTCACCCAGAAACTCTGAGCCCTGGCTCTAGCGACCCGGGCGCTGCGTCAGCGCCTGCTACACCGCGAGGTAAGCGTCATGAATCGTCTGTTCTCCGTCGTCGCCCTGGGCGGGGCTGTGCTGCTGGGCGGCTGCGTCGCGCCGGCCGCCAAGCCCAACGACCCGTACTATGCGCCCGTGCTGCCACGCACGCCGTTGCCGGCGGCGGCCAA
Source organism: Pseudomonas sp. S30 (assembly GCF_016518545.1). GTDB lineage: Bacteria > Pseudomonadota > Gammaproteobacteria > Pseudomonadales > Pseudomonadaceae > Aquipseudomonas. Next base: position 284,674 of record NZ_JACVTO010000005.1, on the reverse strand, counting down.
CAACGGTTCGATCTACCAGGCCGGCTTCGAACAGAACATGTATGGCGACCGCAAGGCGTTCCGGGTCGGTGACATCATCACCATCACCCTCAACGAGCGCACCTCGGCGAGCAAGAACGCCGGCTCGCAGTTGCAGAAGAACAGCAAGGCCAACCTCGGCCTGACCTCGCTGTTCGGTACCACGCCGAACACCAACAATCCGTTCGGCGGCGGCGACCTGTCGCTCAATGCCGGCTACAACGGCGAGCGCACCACCAAGGGCGCCAGCCAGGCCAGCCAGGGCAATACCCTGACCGGTTCGGTCACCGTCACCGTCGCCGAGGTGTTGCCCAATGGCATCATCGCCGTGCGCGGCGAGAAGTGGATGACCCTCAACACCGGTGAAGAGCTGGTGCGCATCGCCGGGCTGGTCCGCGCCGACGACATCGCCACGGACAACACCGTACCGTCCACGCGGGTGGCCGATGCGCGCATCACCTACTCGGGCACCGGCTCCTTCGCCGATGCCAGCCAGCCCGGGTGGCTGGACCGTTTCTTCATGAGCCCGCTCTGGCCCTTCTGAGTACGAATGATCATGTCCAACGCCAGACGGCTGATCGCCGCGTTCCTGCTCCTGCCCTTGGCCTTCACCGCTCATGCCGAGCGCTTGAAGGACATCGCCAGCATTTCCGGCGTGCGCGCCAACCAGCTGATCGGTTATGGGCTGGTGGTGGGGCTCAACGGCACGGGTGACCAGACCACCCAGACGCCGTTCACCCTGCAGACCTTCAACAACATGCTCTCGCAGTTCGGGATCAAGGTGCCGCCAGGCTCGGGCAACGTACAGCTCAAGAACGTCGCGGCGGTGTCGGTGCATGCCGACCTGCCGGCGTTCGCCAAGCCCGGCCAGGTGATCGACATCACCGTGTCGTCGATCGGCAACTCCAAGAGCCTGCGTGGCGGCAGCCTGTTGATGACGCCGCTCAAGGGTATCGACGGTAATGTCTACGCCATCGCCCAGGGCAACCTGGTGGTCGGCGGCTTCGATGCCGAGGGTCGCGACGGCTCGAAGATCACCGTCAACGTGCCCTCGGCAGGCCGGATCCCCGGTGGTGCCTCGGTCGAACGCGCGGTGCCCAGTGGTTTCAACCAGGGCAACACGCTCACCCTGAACCTCAACCGTCCGGACTTCACCACCGCCAAGCACATCGTCGACAAGGTCAACGAACTGCTCGGCCCAGGCGTGGCACAGGCGCTGGACGGCGGTTCGGTGCGGGTCAGCGCACCGATGGATCCGAGCCAGCGGGTGGACTACCTGTCGATCCTGGAGAACCTGGAGATCGATCCGGGCCAGGCCGTGGCCAAGGTCATCATCAACTCGCGTACCGGCACCATCGTCATCGGCCAGAACGTCAAGGTGTCCCCGGCGGCGGTCACCCATGGCAGCCTGACGGTGACCATCACCGAGGACCCCATCGTCAGCCAGCCGGGGCCCTTGTCCAATGGCCAGACAGCCGTGGTGCCGCGCTCGCGGGTCAACGCGCAACAGGAAGCCAAGCCGATGTTCAAGTTCGGCCCGGGCACCACGCTGGATGAAATCGTCCGGGCGGTGAACCAGGTCGGCGCGGCACCGGGCGACCTGATGGCGATTCTCGAAGCTCTGAAACAGGCCGGCGCCCTGCAGGCCGACCTGATCGTGATCTGAGGACGCGCGCCATGACCCCCAAGAGCCTGGTTTCCAGCAGCGGCGACAGCGGTGCCTACACCGACCTCAATCGGCTCAACTCGCTCAAGCATGGCGACCGCGACAGCGATGGCAACATTCGCAAGGTGGCCCAGGAATTCGAATCGCTGTTCATCGGCGAAATGCTCAAGGCTTCGCGCAAGGCCGGCGATGTGCTGGCTGCCGACGACCCGATGAACACCGAAACGGTCAAGCAGTACCGTGACATGTACGATCAGCAACTGGCGGTGAGCATGTCCCGTGAAGGCGGCGGCATCGGCCTGCAGGACGTGCTGGTGCGGCAGTTGTCCAAGAACAAGGCCGCACGGCCCAACACCAGCCCGTTCCCGCGCGTGGATGGCAATGCGCCGGCGCTGTGGGGGACCAAGGTGGTCAGTGCGCCCCAGGCCGTCGAGTCCACGGCCACCCGTAACGACGTGGCCGCGCTAAACGCCCGTCGCCTGGCACTCCCGGGCAGGCTCACCGATCGGCTGCTGGCCGGTATCGTACCGTCGGCCGGGGCCGCGGCGAGCGCGACCAATACGTCGGCCCTGCCACAGCGTGTCGAGATTCCGGCCGGTGGCGTGGCCACGGGTGACTGGCAGCCGGCGCAGACCTTCGCCGCCCCCGGGCGCGACCTGCAGATCCTCGGCCGCGCGGTGGCCCAGCCGCCCTTGGCGCCGAACAAAGCCTTCGCCGACAGCGACGCCTTCGTCGCCACCATGCTGCCAATGGCCGAGCAGGCCGCCAAGCGCATCGGCATCGATCCGCGCTACCTGGTGGCCCAGGCGGCGCTGGAAACCGGGTGGGGCAAGTCGGTGATGCGCAATCCCGATGGCAGCAGCAGCCATAACCTGTTCGGCATCAAGGCTACGGGCAGCTGGCAGGGCGGCGAGGCGAGGGCGATCACCAGCGAGTTCCGCAATGGTCAGTTCGTCAAGGAGACGGCTGCGTTTCGCTCCTACGAGTCCTACCAGGACAGCTTCCACGACCTGGTGAGCTTGTTGCAGAACAATTCACGCTATAAAGCTGCGGTCGACGCAGCCGATAACCCGGAACAGTTCGTGCGGGAGCTGCAGAAGGCGGGGTATGCCACCGACCCCAACTACGCCAGCAAGATCTCGCAGATCGCACGGCAGATGAAGTCGGACACGAGCTACGCAATGCTCGGGACCACCACGCAACTTTAAGGGCAGCGAAACATGGCGAGCTTGATCAATATTGGCATGTCCGGTCTGGGCGCCGCGCAATCGGGGTTGCACACCCTGGGTAACAACATCGCCAACGCCGATGTGGACAGCTACTCGCGCCAGCAGATCGTGCAGAAGACCAAGGGCTCGCAGCAGGTCGGCACGGTCTTCATGGGCACCGGCACCACCCTGGCCGACGTGCGCCGGGTGTACAACGCCTTCCTCGAGAACCAGCTGCGCACCACCACCTCGCTGTCCACCGACGCCACGTCGTACCTCAAGCAGATCTCGCCGCTGGACACTGCCCTGTCCAGCGCCGACACCGGTATCACCGCGGCGCTGAAGACCTTCTTCGGCGCCATGCAGGATGCGGCGGCCAAGCCCAACGAGGACGCTTCGCGGCAATTGCTGCTCACCGGCGCGCAGTCCCTGGCCAAGCGCTTCAACAGCCTGTCGTCGCAGCTCAACCAGCAGAACACCAACATCAATGCCAACATGGCCTCCCTGGCCGACCAGGTGAACAAGCTCACCACCACCATCGCCCAGTTCAACGAGCAGATTTCCCGTGTCTCGGCCATCCAGGGCCAGCCCAACGACCTGCTCGACCAGCGCGACGGCGCCGTGCGCGAGCTCAACAAGCTGGTCGGCACCCAGGTGGTGGAGCGCGAAGGCAACTACGACATCTACCTGCCAAGCGGCCAGTCGCTGGTGCTGGGCAAGACCACCCAGACCCTGGAAGTGGCGCCGGGGCGCGACGACCCCACGCGCATGAGCCTGATCCTCAACCGCGGCAGCACCAAGATGGACATCACCGCTACCACCACCGGTGGCGAGCTCGGTGGTCTGCTGCGCTATCGCAAGGACACCCTGGATCCGGCGCTCAACGAACTGGGCCGGGTGGCGCTGGTGGTGTCCGATGCGATCAACCGTCAACTTGGCCAGGGCATCGACAAGAACGGCGACTTCGGCGCCATGCTGTTCGGGGACATCAACAGCGCCCAGGCGGTCAGCCAGCGCAGCATCGCTCGCCAGGGCAACAGTGCCGGTTCGGGCAATCTCGATGTGACCATCAAGAACAGCGGCCAGCTCAGCACCAGCGATTACCAGGTGACCTTCACCAGCGCCACCGGCTACAACGTGCGCAAGCTGCCCGACGGCACCGACATGGGCAACTTCGACCTCACCGACAACCCGCCCAAGGTGATCGACGGCTTCAGCCTGTCGCTCAACGGTGGCGCGGTGTCGGCCGGCGACAGCTTCAAGCTGACCCCGACCCGCAACGCCGCTGCCGGCATCGAGGCCACCCTGACCGATCCCAAGCGCCTGGCGATGTCCTCGCCGCTGAGCGTGGTCAATGGCTCGGGCAACCAGGGCACGGGCCTGGTGAGCCAACCGACCCTGACCTCGCAGCTGGACATCTACAACGCCACCGACCGCTCCCAGTTGCAGACCGGCCTCAAGTATTCCACCCCGGTCAAGCTGGTCTTCGGCGACGATTCGGCCTCGCCCCAGGGCTACACCCTGTACGACGCCAAGGGCAATTCCATCGGCACCGGCACCTTCATTCCCGGCCAGAGCAACAAGCTGCAACTGTCCGTGCCGATGGTCGACGGCTCCGGCAACCCGATCATGGACGGCGCCACCCAGCGCAACTTCACCTTCGAGATGGACGTGGCCGGTGCGCCCAAGAGCGGCGACAACTTCACCGTGTCGCTGACCGCCGCCGGTTCCTCGGACAACCGCAACGCCCAGTCGATCATCGACCTGCAGACCAAGGCCACCGTGGACGTGGGCGCGGATGGCCGCGGCATCAGCCTGACCGACGCCTACGCCAAGCTGGTCTCCAACGTCGGCGGCAAGGCCAGCCAGGCGAGCATGGACATGGACGCCACCGATGCGTTGCAGAAATCGGCACTGGATGGGCGCGATAGCGTCTCGGGCGTGTCGATCGACGAAGAGACCGGCAACCTGGTCAAGTTCCAGCAGTACTACACCGCGTCCTCGCAGATCATCAAGGCGGCCCAGGCCACCTTCGCCACCTTGATCAACAGCCTTTGAAGGAGACGTAGACCGTGCGCATTTCCACTTCGCAGTTCTACAACACCAGCAGCACCAACAACCAGCGCGGCCTTGGCAACCTGGTCAAGACCCAGCAGGAAGCCACCGATCTGGTTCGCGTACGCACCGCCGCCGACGATCCGGTCGGCGCCTCGCGGTTGCTGCAGCTCGATCAGCAGAAGAACATGCTGGAGCAGTACAAGACCAACACCACCAACGTGCGCAACGCGCTGGGCACGGCCGAGAGCACGCTCAACGGCATCAGCAACGTCTTGCAGCGTGTCAACGAACTGGCGATCAGTTCCGGCAACGCCGGCTTCACCGACGATGACCGCAAGGCCAATGCCGCCGAGCTGAAATCGCTCGAGGACCAATTGTTCTCCTTGATGAACAGCCGCGACGAGAACGGCAAGTACCTGTTCTCCGGCTCCAAGGGCGACACCCCACCGTATGTCCGCAATGCCGACGGCACCTACAGCTACCAGGGCGACCAGAGCCAGCTCAAGCTGCAGGTCGGCGACATGCTCAGCCTGGCCACCAACGAGACCGGCTACGATGCCTTCGAGCAGGCGCTCAACACCAGCCGCAGCCAGACCCGCCTGACTGCACCGGCGGTGGACGATGGCCGCGTCAGCCTGTCCGATGGCCAGGTGTCCGGCAGCGCTACCTACAATGACCGCTTCCGTGGCGGCGAGCCGTACAACATCGAGTTTCTCAGCAGCACCCAGTACCGCATCCTCGACGCCGGTGGCAACGATGTCACCCTGGAAGCCTCCCAGGGCGGCACCTTCGACCCGAAGAGCGACAACCCATCGATCTCATTCCGCGGCGTGGACCTGCGCCTGGGCATCAGCCTCAAGGCTGGTGATCAGGCCAATCCCGATGCGGCCATCGCCGGGCATACCTTCAGCCTCAGCTCCAAGGCCGACTCCATCGCCGGCTCGCGCAGCCCCGGCAACAGCTCCTCGGCCCAGGTGACCGGCGCCACCATCAGCGACCAGGGCCAGTACAACGCCTCGTTCCCGGGCGGCGGGGCGGTGCTGAAGTTCACCAGCGCCACCGACTTCGAGCTGTACGCCGCGCCGATGAACGACAACAGCCGACCGATTTCCACCGGTACGCTGTCCGGCTCCACGGCCACTGCCTCGGGCGTGAGCTTCCAGCTGTCGGGCACACCCAATGCCGGGGACTCCTTCGGCATCAAGGTCGATACCCACCAGACCCAGAACGTGCTCGACACCATCGGCCAGTTGCGCGCGGCCCTGAGCACCCCGGTGGACAGCGATCCGACCGCCAAGCGAAATTTCCAGGCCGCCCTGGATTCGGCGATCGGCAACGTTCGCAGCGCGTCCGATCAGGTCGCTTCGTCCATCAGCAGCATCGGTGGCCGTGGCGCGGCGCTGGACGTGCAGTCCGAGACCAACGAGGCGCTGACCACCGAGAACGCCAAGACCCAGAGTTCGATCCGCGACAGCGATCCGGCGCAGGTGATGATGCGACTGCAGATGCAGACCAACATGTACCAGGCTTCGCTGCAGTCTTATGCCAAGATCGCCAGCTTGTCGTTGGTCAACTACATCTGATCCTTTCGCTTCACGGCCCGTGCGTGTGCGTTACCGGACACCGTGCGCGGGCCTCCCACAAGGTTTCGCGCCGTGACCCCACCTGTGCTCGTCAGCATCGCCATCCCCGCTTTCAGTGCCGAATTCTTTCGTGCCACGCTGCTCAGTGCGGTCGAGCAGGACTATCCCCACTTCGAAGTGCTGGTCTGTGACGACAGCCGCGATGACCAGATCGAACGAATCGTCGAGGAAGTGGTGGCGAGCAGGGGGGTAGCGGTACGTTATCAGCGTAATGGCCAGACGCTGGGCTTTGCCCGCAACCTATTGGCCTGCCTGGCCCAGGCGCGTGGCGAGCTGATCAAGTTTCTCTGCGACGACGACCGTTTGTTCCCGGATTGCGTGAGTCAACAGGCTGCGCTGATGGGTGCGCATCCTGGGGTGAGCATGACCACCTGCCAGCGCATGCTGTGCGATGCCGATGACGCGTTGCTGCCTGCGCGCATGCTCAATGCGATTCTCTGCCCCGACGACGCCCTGATCAACGGTGGGGATCTGCTGGAGGCTCTGGAAACCTACGCACCGAACCTGTTCGGGGGGCTCAGCCATGCCCTGATGCGTACGACCCTGGTGCAGGCCTATCTGCCAGCGCTGGTGGAAGAGGGCGGTTTCATCGCCAGGCTGGACCTGGCGCTTTACATCTGTCTGATGCGCCGGGGCGACCTGGGCCATCTCAAGCGTTATCTGAGCCTCGAGCGTCTGCACCCTGGCCGCCTAAGTCACCAGACCCGACTCGTCATGGCCTTCGACAGCGAGACCGACTGGATCAAGGCCATGCTCGCGGCGCGCACCAGTGATCCTGCGCCCGCCACGGGCTGGGTGCGCTACCTGCCACTGGACGAGCACAGCGCGTCGCCCGAGACGACCTGGCGCGAGTACGAACTCAACCGACTGTACGGCGCGCAGCAGGCGCGTCAGCAGCAGCAAGTCGGTACCGACTGCCTGTCCTTCGACGAGGTGTATGCGCAGTGGCTGCAGTGCCGAGCGCTGTCCGCCGCACAGGTGGCTGCCTTGCCCAAGCGCTTTGAGCAATGGCCCCTGCGCCCGCGCATCGTGGCGGTCATCTGGGCCCAGAGCGGTGACGAGCACGCTGTGCGAACCACGCTGAGCAGCCTCGAAGCGCAGTCTTACGAGTCGGCCGGTTGCTGGGTGTTGGCCCCGCAGACCCTGGCCTTGCCCGAGGAGGGGCTGGTCGAGCGATTGCACAATGAGGGCGACGGCTTCGCGGCATTACAGGCGCGTCTGGCAACCACCAGCGAATTCGACTGGGTGCTGTTGCTGCGAGCCGGCGATCGCCTGGTGCAGCACGCCTTGGCCATCATGGCCGAGCGGATGGCACTGGGTGGACGGCTGTGCCTGTATCCCGACGAGGGTGGGCACGACACCATGCGGGCGCACACGCCGATCCTCAAGCCCGATTTCAACCTCGACCTGATGCGCAGCCTGCCCTATGTCGGCCGTGTACTGGCCTTCGACTGCCAGGCGCTGCGTGCGGCAGGCGGTTTCGATCCCACCTTCGGCAGTCTGGCGGCGCATGACCTGATCTGGCGTCTGGTCGAGCAGCATGGGCTGCAAGTGGTCGAGCATATCGATCAGTTGCTGGTGCACTGCCAGTGGGACATCGATCGCTGGTTGCGCGATCCAGAGATCGTCGCGCAGGCGCCCAAGGTCGTGGCGGCCCATCTGCTACGACTGGGCGTGGACGCCCAGGTCATAGGCCATCAGGCACTTGCCCTGTGCCGTGTGGACTATCGCCATCCCCAGCCAGGTCTGGTGTCGATTCTGGTCGATATAGGCCAGGATCTGGCGGCGGCGATGCGCTGTGTCGAATCCTTGTTCGAGCACACCGCGTACGCACCGTTCGAGGTATTGTTGGTGGCGCCTGAGGATCTGCCGCATGAGTTGCGTCAGTGGTGTCAGGCGATGGCTACATTGGGCAGCGCTCAGTTGCGGGTGGTGGATGTCCAGGCCGTGGAGCGTGTACAGCGTTTCAATCAGGCCAGCCACGCGGCGTCTGGGCAGTACCTGCTGATGCTCGACAGTGCCTGCGTGGCCTTCGACGACCACTGGTTGAGCGAAATGATGGCCCAGGCGCAACGTCCCGAGGTCGGGGTGGTGGGCCCCAAGTTGTGCACCCGCGATGGCAATGTGTTCGGCGCAGGCCTGGTGTTGGGGTTGCACGGTGGCGTGAGTAGCCCGTTCGTCGGTGTATCCGCCGAGAGTAGCGGTTATCTGCACCGGTTGCAGGCGACTCAGAACTGGAGCGCGCTGCCCCTGGACGGCATGCTGATACGCCGGGAACTGTTCGAGACGCTCGAGGGTTTCGATCACCAGGCCTTGCAGGCTGGCTTGCACGACGCAGACCTGTGCCTGCGTGCCCGCGAGCGTGGCTACCTGTGCGTATGGACGCCCTATGCGCTGATGGTGCGCCTGGGCAGTGCCCATGACGTGGCGCCGGACAGCCGACGCAAGGCGTTGGATCTGGACACCTTCCATAGCCGCTGGCTGGCCAAGGTGGCTCGTGATCCGGCCTACAACCGCAATCTCAGCCTGAAGATGGCCAGTTTCAACCTCGACCCCGGACAGCGCCGCGGTTGGGACCCTTTCATCGCCCGAGTACTGCCCTCGGTGCTGGGGTTGCCGATCAATACCTCCGCGGTGGGTCATTACCGTGTCGCTCAACCCTTCCACGAATTGGAAAAGGCCGGGTGGGTACAGGGTCGTCTGGACTACAGCACGCCGGAAATGATCGAAATCGAGCGTGAACAGCCCGATGTCATCATCCTGCAGTGCCGCTATACCACCACATCGCTCGACGAAATGAAGCGTATCAAGCGCTTGTCGAATGCGCGGCGAATCTACGAGATCGATGACTACATCATTGATGTCCCGAAGAAGAACGCCCACGCCCGCAACATGCCCAGCAACATGCGCGAGCTGGTCAGCGAAGGCATCGGCCTGTGCGATCGGCTGGTGGTTTCCACCCAGCCTCTGGCCGACGCCCTGTCGAGCATGCACCACGACATCCGCGTAGTGCCGAACATGCTTGCCGCTCACCTCTGGGCCGACAGGCACAGCGAACGGCAGACCACCTTGCGTCCCCGCGTGGGTTGGGCCGGGGGCACCAGTCACCGAGGTGATCTCGAACTGCTGCTGGAGGTCATTCGCACCCTGGCCGAGGAAGTCGACTGGGTGTTCTTCGGCATGTGTCCGGATGTCCTGCGCCCATATGTCAAGGAATTCCACAAGGGCGTGCCGCTGGCGGTCTATCCGCAGAAACTGGCGAGCCTCAACCTCGACCTGGCGTTGGCGCCGCTCGAGCAGAACCTGTTCAACGACTGCAAGAGCAATCTGCGTCTGCTCGAGTACGGCGCCTGCGGCTTCCCGGTGATCTGCACACAGACCAAAGCCTACGATGGCTACCTGCCTTGCACCCGTGTACGAGACAACACGTCGGCGCAGTGGCTGGAAGCCATTCGTATGCACCTGGCCGATCCGCAGGCGAGCTATCGCCAGGGCGATGCCTTGCGTGAGGCAGTGCTGCGCGATTACCTGCTCAGGCCTCACCATCTGCAGCAATGGGCCAACGCCTGGCTGGCAGACTGAACTTCCGGCCCCGGATCACCTGGGGCTCAACCCATTACTCATAGGTGCCCAATGGCTGAACATGCAACCGCCTCACGCGACCAGGTGACGGTCATCCTGCTCGGGCACGAGCAGGCCGCTCACCGCCCTCGCGCCCTGCATTATTACCAGAGCGCTGGCGTCGCTTGCCGAGCCCTGGACTATCTCCCAGGCCAGGACAGCCCAGAGGTGCTGGCGCAGCGACTGGCCCAGGCCTTGAGCCAGCTCGAAAGCCCCTACGTGATGCTGGCGCTGGACGCTGATTTCGTTCGTGCCCAGGCACTGGATCGTGCTGCCCAGGTTCTCGCTCAGACCCCGCAAGCCCTGGGCGCCCAGGGTTATGCACTGGCGTATCGGCTGGGTGATGCCAAGGCCTGCTATCACAAAGTAGGCGCTTTGGTGCTCGCTCCGAAAGACGAGGGTGGCCGTGAGCGATTGCACGCGTACGCGCTGGCGGGTCAGTCAGCCTGGCGGGCGGTGCTGCGGGTCGACGCGCTCATCCGCGTGCTGGCGGATTTGCCTGTGGGGCTGGATTTCGCCGGTTGGCAAGTGGCACTGTCCTACGCTCTGTTGACTCAAGGCGCTATCGCGCCTGTGCAGCAGACCGATGTGATCTGCGAGCTGAGCGTCAGCGCGCTGACGCCTGTGGCGCGGGACCAGCAATTGGCACACAGTGTGCGCGTGCTGCGTCAGTGGGATGCTTCAGGCCCTGCGTTGTGCACCGACGAAGCGGGCTTCAAGGTGCTCAATCGCCTGGTGCGCAGCACTTACGACCAGACTGAGGCGCCTTTGCTGTTCACCTCGCCATGGGTGTCAGTGATCGGCGAGCCGCAGCGGGTGTTCGAGCCTCGCCAGTACGTGGAACTGCCCTATTACGACCCCGTTTTGTTCGCGGATTTGACGGAGGTGGAGTTCCTCTGTCACGCCTGGCCGACAGGGCAGGCCCACCGCGAGGCGCTCGAGGGCACCTGGGTGCGCCAGCGCGAGCTGTTGATCGAACATCCGAACGACACTCGCGACAGCTTGCAGCAACGCTACTGGAAGGCGCTGGCGCTCGGTTTGTTCAACCTGCAGGTCTGCAGCCGGCTAGTCCCCACCCTGACCGGTGCAGGCGATGAGCAGCGGGCGCTGGAACTTGGGGAATGGCTCGAGCGTCTGCAGCGCATACCGGGCTTGCAGGCGCTGGACTGGTTGGCAGACACCCGCTCCGGGCAAGTGATCGGCGCGTTGACCGATTCGCTCCCAGAGCTCGGTGTGCGCCGGCGCGCGCTGGCTGAGATCGCCAAGCGCCCAGGCGTTCTGCTGACGTTCATCGTCCTTGATCTGCACAACGATGATCTGGCGCTGCAAACGACCTTCGACAGCCTCCTGGCGAGTGGTCTGCGCCAGTTCAAGCTGGTGGTGCTCAAGAACGGCAAGCCGCCGGCGATCACCACGGCACGTGACACCCTGCACTTCGTGCAGGTCAGCGATGACAACTGGATCAATCACCTCAATCAGCTGCTGCGCCAGCTTGCCAGCGAGTGGCTCATGCTGCTGGACGCCGGCGACGAGCTGGTGGTCGGCGGCCTGTTGCGTCTTCACCAGGAGCTGGCGCAGGCGCCTGGGTGCCTGGCGGTGTGCGCCAACGAGGTACAACGCGACGACGAGGGGCGCCTGCAGCCGGTGGTGCGTCCAGGCAGCGATCTGACTGCCTTGCGCAGCCAGCCCGGCTTGATGTCGCGACACTGGTGCGTTCGTCGTCAGGCGGTGCTGGACGCGGGAGGATACAGCGAGGGCCTGAGTGCAGCGTTCGAGTTCGATCTGCTGCTGCGTCTGGTCGAACAGCATGGGCAGGGCTGCCTGGCTCATATGGATCAGTACCTGGTGGTAGGTGCGGCTTGCACGCCGAGCCTGCAAGCCGAAGCTGCCACACGCCTGAAGCGCCATCTCACCGACCTGGGCTACCGGGGCGAGGTGCATGATCGGGGCGAAGCGGGCCTGACGCTGGATTACCGGCATTCAGCTACCCCGTTGGTGAGCATCCTGGTCGCGGCGCAGGGCGACCCGCAGCGCTTGCTGAACTGTCTGAACAGCGTCCTGCAACGTACCCGCTACCCGCGTTATGAAGTGCTGGTGGCTGCGCCAGTCGCCAAGGCCGATGCGCTCGCCTCGGGTCTGGCACCGTTGGGCAATCGAGTACGTTTGCTGAGCGCCGAGTCGGGTGAACTTCCCGACCTGCTCAATATCGCCGCCGGGGAGGCCCGAGGCGAGCATCTGCTACTGCTGGCCGAGCACTGCGAGGTGATTTCACCGGCGTGGATCGAAGCATTGCTCAATGAAGGGCTGCGCCCGGAGGTCGGGGTCGTCGGCGCCTGCCTGCTGTCGCGCGAGCTGAATCTGGCGCACGCCGGCTTCGACCTGCTGCAGGGCCCGCGCGTGCATGCGCCATGGTCGGGGCTGGCACTCGCCGACTCTGCCCGGGCACGCTGGCCAGACACGGTACGGGGCTGTGCTGCGGTGTCTGCCGATTGCATGCTGATACGCCGTGATCTATTCGACCACTGCGGCGGCTTGAAGGCCCTGGCGGGCTTCGACGTGGCGCTTTGCCTGGAGGCTGCGCAGAACGGATTGCTGGTGGTGTGGACACCGGTCGCCCAACTGTTCGACGACGCGCCGTCGCTGCCCGATGAGCGCGCTTGCACGGCGCTGCAGGCGGGCTATCCCCAGGCCTTCGCTGGGCACTGGGCCAGCGACGCGTTGAAGTCGATTTCCTGACCGTGTGGCGGCCGTTGGTAGCGTTCGTCTACCAACGGCCGCGCTCAAGGCTACTAGGGTCGCGTCCAGCAGCGCAGGCAGACCTCTCGGTGACTCGCGTCGAAGAAACCGTCCCCTTCGACCACCTGCCGTAGCCGTAGCCCTGCTGCCCTGGCGTTCTGCGGGGCTTGCAGGTAGGCGTCCAGAGCCTCGATCCAATGCTCACTACCGTTGTCGACCCTGGTGATCGGCCAATCACGAACCGGTGCCTGATCGTCATTGCTGATGAGCGCTACGCCACTGGCAGCCAGGCGCAAGGCCAGTTCGGGCGGCGGCGATGCGCCAGGTGACAGGGGAACCAGCGCAAGATCCAGCGCCAGGCTGTGCAGCAGTTCGGGCCGTGAGGCCATGTCGTGATGATGGACTTCCTCCACCAGCGACGCCAGATGCGCCGGAACCTCTCCCCACAGCACCCACTGCGCGCGACCTGCGCAAGCCCGCAAGATCGGTTCGACCGTCGCCAAGGTTTCCGGCTGCACCGGACAGCCGATTCGCAGCTTCTCTGGCAAAGGGCGTGCGATCACTGCCTCATGCCACGACGGCATCAGACGCGTCGGTCGAAGCTGAACATCCCTGTGCATGGGGGCGAGGTGATGCGCCTGTTGCGCAGTCGCTACCACCACACGATCCACAACTGCGAGGGCATCGCGCAGCATTAGCCAGGCTCGCTCATCCTGGGGCAGCTCCTCGACTTCCAGCACCTTGAACGCCGGGTGCCGAGCGTAATGGGCGCTCATGGATGCAATACGAGCCGGGTCGGCGACGTGCGCGAACACCACCACGTCCGGATTCAAGCGTCGAAGTTCGGCGTCGTAGAGCACCACCGGTATCGAGCAGCCATCGATCTGGCCGTGTTCGAGCAGTTGCTCGAAGGCGTCGCTGCATCGCTGTGGACGTTCGCCGTCAGCATGCACCAGGACCACAGGCAGTGGACGCCAGCTCAGTGGGCGCCAGGTCAGGGCGTAGAGCGCGGGCAGCTCGTGACCGGGGCCTCGCAGCGACAGGTTCTTGTTATAGGCGGGGTCGTGTACCAACGCGTCCTGCCAGCGAGTATGCAGGTTTTTCTCGTCCTGGCGCAGGCGTGCACGCAGGTCGGTTTTGCGCAGCTCATCGCTCCAGCCGTTCACGCGCTCGCAGGCCACCAGGGCGCGGGGGCTCCAGACGTTCAGCAGGCCCTGGGCACGGGCACGCAGGCACAGGTCCAGGTCATTGAAACGCAGTGCGAAGGCAGACTCGTCCATGCCCCCAAGGGACTCGAAGAGCTCGCGCCCGATCATCAGGCACGCGCCGCTGACCGCACTGACGTCGCGGTCCACCAGCAGGTACTGCAAGTAACCTCCTTCGCTGTTCTCCACGCCGACGCCGGGGCTGGCGGCGCTGCCATTGAGCCCCAGCACATAGCCTGCATGGGCGAGCTTGCCTTCGATGTCGAGCAACTTCGGCGCGACGATGCCCACTTCCGGACGCATGGCGTGGTTGAGCAGATGTTCCAGCCATTGCTCCTCGAACATCACGCAGTCATTGTTCAGCAACAGCAGGAAGTCGCCCTGTGCGTGGCGGGCGCCGAGGTTGTAGAGCGCACTGAAGTTGAGGGCGGCCTCGTCGCGGATTACTTTGATCAAACCCTGCCCGGCGACCACGAGCTGTTCGAACCACGCTTGCAGCTTCGGATCCTGGCTGGCGCTGTCGAGCAGTATCAGTTCGAAGGCGCTGTAGCGCGTTTTCGACAGCAGGCTGTCGACGCAGCGCCGCGCCAGGTCCAGTTGATCGCGTACCGCAATCAGGATCGAAACCGTAGGTTGCCCGCCATGGCCATAGTCGATGTGGTAGTGGCGCGAAGGCTGTTCAGTCACCTGCGACTGGGGGTAGTTCCTGGCAATCAAATGGCGGCGGATCTGGCCGATTTCATCCGCATTCGCTGCCATGTCAGCGGCGTTGCAGATGACCAGTGGTTCGTCCAGGTGACCGATGCCATCGAGGCCATGAGCCTCGATCAGTCGCAGAATGATGCCTAGTTCGAGAGCGTTGGGCAGCTGCTTGTCGAAACCGCCGACCTCCAGCAGCACGTCCCTGCGAATGATCCAGTGCCGTGCCATTACCGCCGGCATCGACAGCAGGTAATCCAGGTTCATGTCCGGGCGCAGGACCGGACTGGCGCCCCCCGCACTGCGATAGATTTCATCGGCATAGAGCATGCGGCAGCCCTGCGCGCCTGGCAGTTCGAGATCCAGCATGACGCAGCCGCTGGGCAGCAACTCCTCGCCCGATTCCAGCAGCAGCAGCCATTGGCCGTCGTCGTGCTCGGCAATCTGGTTGAGCAACTCGGCTTCTGGCTCGGCGTCGATCCACTGGACGTTGCTGGCGAGCATGGCGGGTAGGGGCTGTCGACTGACGACGTAGATGCGCAATCGCAGTGGGCTGCTGGCACTCCACAGCGTCAGGCTCTCCAGTGTATCGCACAGCGCCTGGCGCTCGCCGACGGTATCGCTGACCACCACGCTCAGTCGGGTCTGGTCAGTGAGGGCATCGCGTCGCGCATCGACGAGTACCTGCTGCACGGGGCCAAGCTGGCGATGAAGCAGCCAGTCACGGACGCTGGGCATCTGATGGCTAACCGAGTGCTCGGCTGCCGCGCGCTGGGTATGGGAGATAAAGGCACGCAGCTGGGGCCAGAATTCATCTTCCATGCGCAGCAGTCGCTGGCGGGCAAGACCGACTGACTGACGCGCGCGCTCGATTCCTCCGGGCTCTTCGAGCAAAGCGGCACCCGCGTCGCCAATGTGCTCGGTGAATGGCAACTCATGCACGTGGCCACCGCGCAGGTAGATCACCGGGCAGCCGCACATCAGGGCCATGGTGCAGGTAGCCGAAATTTCGTAGCTGTAGAGCGTTTGCGCGCTCTGGAACAGCGCGGCAAGCTCCGGGAGCGAGCGTGGTTTGCTGAGGCTGAGCACTTGCACGCCTGCTGGCAGCAGGCTGTAGTCCACTTGCTGCGCATCGAACCGATGCAGGTAGAGGTAGTGCCCGCGCCGGGCGATCGGCTGTGCCAGTGGTGCGAACAGCGTCGAGTCGATCGTCGGCAGGGTGAGCATGTCGTACAGGCGTTTGCCGTCGGCAAAATCATGAGCGTAGTAGTAGTAAAGGTCGCTCGGTTGTCCGTCCACTTCACGGCCGTTGAGGAATCCATCGCGGTTGAGCATGTAGCGCACCACCACGGGGCTACCCAGCGGATTGCCGCTGATGACCTCGGGGTATACGGCGATCGGAGATGCGCCTCGTGAGGTGTGTACGTGTCGAACCACGTCCGTCAGTGCAGGCGTGCGCAGGTTGGGATTGACGACTGTGCATCCCACCACGTACGCCTCTTGTCCGCTGACGTTAAGCGCGTGACATAGGTAATGCATGACGCACACGCCCGAGGATGTATCACGGTAGTCGGGCGCGTAGATGTAGTAAGGATTACCCTGTGTGCGGTGCAATGCTTGCGCAGTCATGAAAGGTCCTGTTGCTAAGGCTGGTCCACAGGGCCATGCCGTCATTGAAGTAGGCGCTCAGTAGGTGCTCATGTGCCAATGCACGCGGTCGACGAGCCTTTGCATGTGCTCGTGGCCGTAACGCTGATCGACAGGCAGCGGGAGTACACAGTCTGCCAAATGCCTTTCCAGGTCTGGGCTGTGCGCGGCATCGGCCACTTCCGGCCAGTAGCAGGGGATGAAGATTCGCTCGGTACGCAGCGCTTGGCGCACATGCTGCGTCTGTGCCTTCGAGCCCAGCAGCAGTGGATAGCACAATGCGACTGCCTGAACGGCAGTCAGGCCAGGCTCGAACTGGTTGTAGCGGTCGAGGGCTTCGCGCAAGTAGGTGAAGTTGGCCTTGCGGCGGTCGGCGATCGTCGTATAGTCCAAGCTGTCGAGCAGGCGCCTGGTACTGTTCGACATCGCCGAGACAGGGGTCAGGCACAGGGCTTTTTCAGCTTCGGCGAAGGCGAGGTAGTGATCCTCGGGAGAGGATTCCAGGCGACCCAGCAGCGCGCCGAAGCGGTGTGTGGACTGGCTGGGTGGCAATGTTCCTAGACGGTCTGGCGGGTTGGCCAGCCAGCCGCCGTCGGCGACGCCGACGAATTTTCGTGGTGAGTAGAGTGTGGCGATACCTGGCAATGGCGTGCTGAACAGCGCCTGTGAGTTATCGACAATCAGGCGATCGCCGTAGTGGGGAGCCAGCACTTCTTCGACATAAGCGTCTTTGAGTCCGAAATAGTTGACGTAGAGCAAGCGCTCGCCCGCGTCGAGTTCCGGCAGTTGCGGTAATTCGAGCTTCATGTCGATCGCGTAGGGCTGAAGTCGGCTGCCAGCTGCCTGGGCGGCCTCTACGACAGCGTGGCAGATGTAATGGGGTAAGTGCAGGCAAGGGGCTGCTCTTGCCTGCAGCAAAGCCGTTAGCGCAGAGCGTGCGCAGTTGAAGCCGACGGCGTCTGGGTAAGGCGTGAGGCCTGTGCGCAGTTCCAGCTCGAAATAGCCGCCAATCGCTTCAGGCATCTGTAATGACCCCCTGTCTGGCCCATTCACCAACCGTGTGCGCAGGATTGAACATCAAGGCATCGAGAATGGACAGTCCAGGCTTGAAGTCCTGGCTGCCTTGCCGGTAGCTGGGTAGCCGCGCCTGGAGCAGTTGCAACTGCATGCCCGCAGCGCTGAACGCGCCCGCATCATAGAGAAAGGCGCCCGCTGAAGGGTTCAGGTAATGACTGGCGCCCACGGCTTTCATCAACGCCAGCACGCGCGCCTGACCGCTGAGGCCTGCTTCGTTTTCCAGTTCGCTGGCAGTGATGATGGGCGTGGTCACGCCGATCAGGGCGCAACTGGCCTTGAGCACCCGTATGTTGAGCTCGGCGATACTCGCGGCAGGTTCTTCGAGCAATGGCTGCAACCATGAGAGCACGAACGATGCGTTGGGGGCCTTGCGATAGGCGTGGGCGAGCTTGTTGATGAGGTCCCGGACATCGAATCCCTTGCTGATCCGCTTGTGCAGAATGGGCAGAGTGTGGCTGCTTTTCTCAAGCGCCACGTTGAACCATCGGGGTTCGCCATCCAACAGGTAGCGGTTGCGTTCGATCCAGCCATTTTTGATGAATTGAGCGGTGTCATAGCTGACGAACAGCTCCGCTGCGCCCAGTAGTTGGTAATAACCCAGGTAAGGAAGCAGGTAAGGTTGCATCAACACCACGCGCTTGCGAGTGCGGCCAGCGTTCAGCATCGTTGATACACCCCTAGCCATGAAGCCGTGACGCCGAGGTGTCCGCTGGAGGCCCGCCAAGCTATGTCGAACCCTCGATTGAGCCAGCGGGTAAACGGATGCAGCGCGCTCTTCTCGACATAGAACGATCGCCACAAGCGGGTCCTGTAGGGGTCTCGGAAGAAATGGATGTCGCTGAGCACAATGCGCTCGCTCGCGCCGAACGAGAGCGGTGCGTTGGATTGCCCGAAGGCGTGACGGATGCTCTGCGGATAGTAGGGCCGCACATGAGAGAAGTCGTGAAAGAACCGTTCTCCCAGCACCGGGCTGATCATGATCAGGCGCCCGCCTGGTGCGAGCAAGTCGATCAAGCGCTCGAGCAGCGCCAGCAATTGCGTCGGATCCAGATGTTCGATCAAGTGGCTGAGAAAGATCACGTCGAAGCGTTGTTGCAGGGACTCGAGCTGGGACTCGTGATAGGCCTCGAACCCGTCCTCGATGGCCTGGTCGATGTAGTCGCGATTGATGTCCACGCCTACGGGTTGCAGGCCCCACTGGCGAAACAGGCGCAGGTACTTCCCGCGTCCCATCCCGTAGTCCAGGACTCTGAGCGATTGACGATGGTCTGCCGACCACTCGCCCAGCAAGCGTTCCACGCGCTGGGTCTCCAGCGTCTGGTAGTGGGCGGGGAAACGCTTGCTGTCCAGCAGTTCAAACATGATGTGCCTCTTGTCGCAGGAAAAGCGCTTTGTTCGAAAGAAGAGGGCGGAGCGGCCCAGGCTTCAAAGCAATCATGAGATGAACTCCAGGGCATCCACATCGAACACCGGAATACCGCAATGGGTCGCCACATCCAGGCGTTCAGGGAAGTGGTTATCGATGAAAATCGCCTTGCCGACGATGAATGAAGATTTCGCGCGGTCGTCGGTGATGTGAATGATTTCGTCGAACAGTTCGGCCGCGATGCGTGCCTTGCGCAAGGTGATCAGCGGATCGCCCGCATGGCGGGTGAGCAGGACCAACCGTTTGCCTTTGGCCAGCATGCGATACAGGAAGTACAGTGTAGAGGCGATGGCCGAGCCGTCGCGTATCACGGTTTCGTCGAAATCGATGTAGACGGTATCGAACGGCTGGTTCATCTGCGCCACGGTGAGGATACGTCGTTCGACCAGATCCACAGCGTATTGAGGCAAGGCACTGACTTTGCGGCCCAGGCGATCATGCACAGCCATCAGCGGCAGGTTCACCCCGCGCGCGCGCTGGGCCACCATGGATCCCGCCACCCGGCAGCTGATCTCCAGCAGCTTCCAGCGATCCGAATGGTCGCGCTTGAGTTGGAAGAACCAGGGTCCACGGAGTCGGAGGCGCTGGTTGATCACTTCTGCGATCTGCGTGATCTGTGGATCTGCTGCCGGGAACGTGCTGCGCATTGAGATACCGGCTCTGACGCGCTCGCGAGCGCGTGGACCGACCCAGCGCAGCGCGTGTTCGAAGTCGGTGAAACAATCCACGGTGATTTCTTCGCCAGGCAAGTACTCGACCAGCAACGGCAGCGTCGTTGCAGCCATCGCCGCCAAGGCGGCCTGGGGACCGGCTACGAGCGCGAAACCTTGTCCGCCCTGGCCAAGGTCTGGCTTGGTCACCGCGGGCCAGCGCACCACTTGCGCCGTGTCGGTATAGACGTCCGGTACCCAGGGCTGGTCGGCAAACTCGGCGTAGGTCAGCGACTTTCGTCGAGCGATGGCACATGTCCGCGCGTCATCATTGATCAGCCCGACGCCGAAGCGCTCCCTGGCTTGGCTCAGATACGCCTGGACAGTGTCATGGGTGGCGAATACCAGATCAATCTGCCAATGCCGGAGCAGCGCGACAAACGCGTCATCGAATTCAGGGTCACCGATGCGAGGCAAATCACCTTGATAGAGTTCGAACAACTGGCGCCCGTGATCATCGACACTCGAGGCACCGTGCAGCCGCACGTGGACCGAATGGATCAGGGCTTGATGAATTTCCGCGGCGTTTTCCGATCCGCAGGGGAAGACCAGTACGTTGAGTGGCATGTATTCAGCCCTGCCGCGCAGCATGAATCACCGAGATGATGCGCTCCTGGCTATCGGTGTCTAGGTCTGGATAAATGGGTAGGCACAGTACCCGCCGAGAGATCTGCGAGGCAATCGGCAGACGGTCGGGGCGAGCGCTATCGAGGTTGCGATACATGGGGAACTCGCTGATCAGCGGGTAGAAGTAGCGCCTGACCAGAATGTCCTGCTCGCGGAAACGATCGTACAAGGCGTCGCGGTCGATGCCGAAGGTCTCGCTATCCACCATGATCGGGCAATAGGCATAGTTCCATTCGAGATCGCGCGAGGGGGCGATCAGCTCGATGCCGGGTACCCCTTCGAGGCCCAGGCGGTATCGCTCGAATATCTCACGGCGCGACACCAGCGCCTGGTCGATGTAACGCAATTGCAGCAGACCGAATGCGGCCTGCAATTCGTTCATCTTGCCGTTGATTCCAGGCGCCACCACCGTGACCTCATCGGCAAATCCGAAGTTCTTCAAGTAGTCGATACGTCGTTTGGTCTTCTCGTCCTGACAAACGATCGCACCGCCCTCGAACGTATTGAACACCTTGGTGGCATGGAAGCTGAGTACCGAAATGTCACCATGGTTGAGAATGCTCTCGCCGTGCAGCTTCACGCCGAAAGCATGGGCTGCGTCATAGATGACTTTCAGGCCATAGGTGTCGGCGATCGACTCTATTCCCTTGAGATCGCAGGGAATGCCATAGCAGTGAACCGGCAGGATGGCGGTGGTATTGGGCGTGATCGCCTCGACGATGCGTTGCGGATCCAGATTGTTGGTGTGCGGATCGATGTCCACGAACACTGGCTTGAGGTTGTTCCACAGGACGGAGTGAGCGGTGGCTACGAACGAGTAGGGTGTAGTGATCACCTCACCCGTGACGCGCAGGGCCTGTAACGCGGTGACAAGTGCCAGCGTGCCGTTGGAAAACAGAGAAATGTAACGGACACCCAGGTGGTCGGCCAGCTCCTGCTCGAGCTGCTGGTGGAAACGACCGCAGTTGGTCAGGTAACGGCTTTCCCAGATCTGCTCCAGATAGGGGAGATAGCTCTCCAGCGGAGGCAGCAGCGGGCTGGTAACGGGGATGGGTTTCACCATGGACATGGCTCGCATTGACTACAGCTAAAGAGGTCGCCCCAGCGAGCGATAACGCACGTGCAGGCACGTGCCCGGGCGTCATTTAAACGACGATCCAGGCGCTATGAATGGGCTCAAGCAAGAATTTGGCCAATCCGGGACGTCCAGATCGATGACAAATGTGCGCGCAACCGTGACTTGGCAGTCTAAACGGGCATCTCTACTCTATTGAGTCTGCGGGAAGGACCGTCACCACGGCAGCTCAGTCCATCTTGCGTGGACTGGATCCCGCGAAATTCCGCCATGTCTATCGGGAAGCCATAATGATTGGCATCAAAAGTATCGCCAGCTACGTACCTGTCGAGGGCGTCGACAACTACGCCCAGGGTGCGAAGTTCGGCAAGGATCAAGATTTCATCTTCGGCAAGATCGGTTCGACCTTCCTGCCGCGCAAGCAGGTCGACCAGGAAACTTCCGATCTGTGCGTAGAGGCTGCCCAAGCGCTTTTCGCCGCCAATCCGTCGCTGGATCCTGCCAGTATCGATGCCCTCATCGTCGTGACCCAGAACGGCGACGCCGAAGGTCTGCCGCACACGGCGGCCATCGTTCAGCAAAAGCTCGGCCTGTCGACCCACGTGGCCGCTTTCGATGTATCCCTGGGTTGTTCAGGCTACGTCTATGGCCTGTACGCCATGAAGGGCTTCATGGAAGCCGCGGGCCTGAAGAATGGTTTGCTCATCACTGCCGATCCCTACTCGAAGATCGTCGACGACGAGGACCGCAATACCTCCATGCTGTTCGGCGATGCCGCCACGGCCACCTGGATGGCCGAGGGGGCTCACTGGCAGCTGGGCAAGTCGCTGTTCGGCAGCGACGGTGCCGGTGCCGAGCACCTGCGCACGACCGATGGCAAATTCTTCATGAACGGTCGCCAAGTCTACAACTTCGCCTTGTCCAAGGTGCCGGCCCATCTGAGCGCGCTGCTCGAGGCGAGTCAGGTGGAGGCGGCGGATGTCGACATGTTCTGTCTTCACCAGGGCAGTGCCGCGATCGTCGATGCGGTGTCTCAGCGCTTCGAGGAAGGCGAGTACAAGGCGCGCTTCGTCAAGGACATGCTCGAAACCGGTAATACCGTTTCATCGAGCATCCCGTTGCTGCTCGAGAAGCATGTACTCGATTCTTCGCGCAAGCGAGTCGTGATCTGTGGCTTTGGTGTCGGGTTGTCCTGGGGGTCGGCGATCCTGGAACGAACGGACTGAGCCCCGTTGCCAGGCGATGAAGGCGCTGATCGTCAATGCGATTGGCGCTTTTGCATTTTTTAGAGGGTCCTCGGTAACGACGCGCATAGCCAGGATCCACACCCCGCCCCGGCTCCCCTTTCTGGGAGTGCCTCTGAGCCACCTAGGCGCGCTGTTGGTGTATGTTGCTACCGCTGAGTAGGCCGGTCGGTAAGGCTTTGATCGCAATACTGATCACGATCAGCACGGCCAGTATCCATGGACGTATCGTCACGGTGCTCCAGATAGCTTCTGTGTAGCGGCTGTTGTGTTGATGGCCATTACGGAATGTCAGCGGCCTGAGAGATCTGGAGTGGAATCTCGCTGGACTGTTTCCAATGCGGGAAATTGAGCAATCAAGGAGAACCTATGTTCAGGCTCATGTGTGCAATTGTGGCGGCCACATCGGCTCCAGCACTTGCATTGGCAAGTGAAGCGTCTCCCGTTGGGGCGTGGCAGTTCTCCTATTACCATGAGCCGAGTGGTGCTTTTTATGCCCATCAGACCATTTGTTTCAAAGAAGACAAAACGTGGTATTCAAGCACGCAGGCCAACTGGAAAGGTGCGTGGTTCCAGAGTGGCGATGACCTCCAATGGTACGGTAGCGTACCTATGAGTGGGATGGGCAGTGCCGGCAACCTCGCCACTATTTCGATCGGTAGGTTCACTGGCTCAGGTGTCATGGGTGGTATCTACACGGAGTGGGCAGCGCCCAGCGCACTCCCTCTGGGATGGGATAAGCACTACACCTACAAAATGACGTTCAAGGGCGCAGCGTGTGAGGCGCCCAAGTAATCACGGGATATTCGTTGGCCTGAAGGCTGAGTGTCTTGCACGATAGTCAATTCAGGTCGACGATGGGTGTGGGACCCCTGCCTGGAGCGGGGTTGCAGCCCGCTCGTGCTCGCTTGCTCCCCCCGCCGAGGTGTATTTCAGGAATTGCGTTTCCTGATGTAGGACAGGCCCCACTTGATGGGGGTCAGCTGATGAGTTCGACATGAGGTCTTCTTGGCGATCGAGTGGGTTTGGGTATTGCCGGGCTCGAGCAGGGTGCAAGCATGCGCTCAGATCTTGCTCACTCTCCCGCTATCTGCGCCGCTGATTCATCGCTCTTTCTCGTAGAGCGGATGAGTGACTCAGGGCCGTTTGTCTGCCACCTCATTTCTCTACCCTGGACGTGCGCTGTTTTTCTGACGTCAAACCCTTGATTTCATTGGGGTGGCAGGACGCCATTAAAAAATTTCTGAAAAACCCTAAAGCAAACCGCGCCACCGACGATAACCATTACGAAGGTTCTCTAGGCCACACACCCGGCGAGTTGCCAGGGCCGGAAGCCGCAGTACCCAATCCAACGAGGAATTCGTCATGGCTTTGACCGTAAACACCAACACCACCTCTCTGGGCGTTCAGAAAAACCTGAACCGTGCTTCCGACGCAGTAAGCACCTCGATGACTCGCCTGTCTTCGGGCCTGAAAATCAACAGCGCCAAAGACGACGCCGCCGGCCTGCAGATCGCTACCCGCATGACCTCGCAGATCCGTGGCCAGACCATGGCGATCAAGAACGCCAACGACGGTATCTCCATTGCCCAGACCGCTGAAGGCGCGATGCAAGAGCAGACCAACATCCTGCAGCGTATGCGTGAACTGGCCGTTCAGTCGCGAAACGACTCGAACAGCTCGAACGACCGTCAAGCTCTGGACAAAGAATTCCAGTCCATGGCCTCGGAACTGACCCGTATCGCCAACAGCACCCAGCTCAACGGCAAGAACCTGCTGGACGGTTCGGCTTCGGTCATGACCTTCCAGGTTGGCTCCAACACCGGTGCTTCCAACCAGATCACCATCGACCTGAGCGCCAAGTTCACCGCATCGGACCTGGGCGTTACCAGCTCGATCAACATCCAGGGTTCGGACAGCACCACCGCCGAGTCGAACTTCAGCGCCGCGGTTTCGGCCATCGACAACGCTCTGCAGACCATCAACAGCAACCGTGCTGACCTGGGTGCCGCGCAGAACCGTCTGACCAGCACCATCAACAACCTGCAGAACATCAACGAGAACGCCGAAGCTGCTCGTGGTCGCGTACAGGATACCGACTTCGCCGCTGAAACTGCCCAGCTGACCAAGCAGCAGACTCTGCAGCAAGCTTCGACCTCGGTTCTGGCCCAGGCCAACCAGCTGCCGTCGGCAGTCCTGAAACTGCTGGGCTAATCTCTAGCTGGCAGTAGGCGGGGAAGCGCTGTCCAGGCGCTTTCCCGCTGCCTATTTACGAGGTGGTGGACATGGACATGAGCGTCAAGCTGAACCTGTCTTACCCGGCCCCGCGTGCGGCCGAACAGGTGCCCGACAAACAGGCGCAGCTGGCCAGCCAGCCGCGCGATGATCGCGACGACAAGAAAAAAGATGCTCTGGCGCCTCAGGGTGCCGACAACGTCAAGCACGCCGTCTCGCAAATCGAAGAATTCATGAAGCAGACTCAGCGCAAGTTGCAGTTTTCCACTGACGAGGAATCCGGCAAGATTGTAGTCAAGGTCGTCGCCAGCGAAACCGGCGAGCTGATTCGGCAGATCCCCTCGGAAGAGGCACTGCGGATCGCTCATAGCCTGAGCGATGTCAAGAGTGTGCTGTTCGACGCCAAAGCCTGAAGGCTTCAGGGCGATAATTCGTTTTCAATGCCTGTCCCGCGGCCCTCGGGCAGCGCATCATCATCAAGAGGGACTTCTGCATGGCTAGCCCGATCGTACCTTCCACAGGTGTAGGCTCTGGTCTGGATATTACCAATATCGTCAAGGTGCTGGTGACTTCGGACACCGCTGCCAAGCAGGCGCAGATCAAGCGTCAGACCAGCAACAACAGTGCGATGATTTCCGGCATCGGTTCGTTGCGCAGTGCCCTGACGGCGTTCCAGGACGCCATGAAGAAGCTCAACGACTCCAAGGCGCCGTCGTTCAACGCCTTCGCGGCCACGTCCGGCAACGAGTCCGTGGTCAAGGCCACCTCCAACAACACGGCGGTCGCCGGTAACTACGACATCGTGGTGAACAAACTCGCCACGGGCTCGAAAGTCGCCAGTCAGCAGTTGTCCGGGGGCGCTACCAGCGCGATCAGCGCCGGCGACATGACCATCACCCAGGGCGGCAGCAGCTACAAGCTGACCATCGGCAGTGGTGCAACCCTGCAGAGTGTGCGCGACCAGGTGAACAAGGAAATGGCCTCCAACGGTATTTCCGCGAACATCGTCAATGAAGCAGGTGGCTCGCGCCTGGTGTTCACCTCCACCAAGACCGGCGCGGGGAGTGACATTTCGGTGGGGGGCATTCCAGAGCTCACCATCGATGGCACCATGCAGATGTCCGGCACCGGTGGTGGCTTCATCACCGCCCTGGCACAGGATGCGGAACTGACGGTCGACGGCCTGAAGATCACCAGTGCTTCGAACACCGTGGACAAGGCGATCAGTGGCTTGAGTCTCGAGCTGACGGGTGTCAGCGCCAAAGCCGCCGACGGCACCGGGACATCCACCCGCCTGACCGTGGCCCAGGATAACGATGGGTTGAAGAAGTCCGTTCAAGGCTTCGTCGATGCCTATAACACCCTGCAGAAAGCCGTGACCTCGTTGACCGCCACCAGTACCGAGACCCAGGATGGCAAGGATGTCACCGTGCTGGGGCCGCTCACCAACGACCCTACCACTCGCTCGCTGCTTTCCGACATGCGCGGTGTGCTCAGTCAGGCGGTTTCAGGCGGGCAGTTGACCAGCTTGAGCCAGCTGGGCATCAACACCTCGAAGGACGGCACGCTCGAGTTCAACAGCACCAAGTTCACCGCGGCCATGAATGACAAGAAGCTTGGAGGAGAGGTGCAGAACCTGTTCACCAGCGACAATGGCATTTTTGCGCTGATGAACAAGGCCATCGATCCCTACAACTCCACCGATGGCAGCCTGGCGACCCGCAAGTCCAACCTGGACAAGGTGGCCAAGAACCTCACCGACCAGCAGGCAGCCCTGGATCGACGGACCGACTCGCTGACCGAGTCCCTGACCCGCAAGTTCGTCGCGCTCGATACCGCGCTGGGCAAGATGAAGGCCCAGGCCTCACAGATCACCTCGATCTTCGAGGCGATCAACGCGCAGGCGAAGAACAGCTGACCCTGCTGCTTGTCCCCAAGGCCTGGCCGCGTCATATTGACGCGCCGGGCCTTTTCATTGCCGCTAAAGTTTTCCTGCAGGGCGGCGATACAACAGGTATACGTCATCATTTTCGCTGCAACGAGGTAGATCCATGAACCCGATGTTGGCCCTTCGGCAATACCAGAAAGTCAATGGTGTTGCGCAGACCTCCGAAGCCAGTCCGCACCGTCTGGTGCAGATGCTCATGCAGGGCGGCCTCGACCGCCTGGCGCAGGCCAAGGGCGCGATCGCGCGCAGGGACGTGGCACAGAAGGGCATTCTGATCGGCAAGGCCATCGACATCATCGGCGGCCTGCGCGAGGGCCTGGATCTGGAAAACCACGCCAACAGCCTGGCCGACCTCGACAACCTCTATCAGTACATGAGCCGTCGCCTGATCGAGGCCAACGTGAACAGTGATCCGGCGATCATCGATGAGGTGGCGCGGCTGCTGATCACCGTCAAGGAAGGCTGGGACGCGATCGGCGATCCGGCCGCGGCAGAGCAGTGATCCAGGCGACCAGGAGACGTTCATGAGCGAAGTGATTGCCCGCATCGACCAGACCCGTGACGCCTTGCTGGCGGCCTTCGCCGAACGCGACTGGGCGGCGGTGGGCGAGTTGGACCTGGCGTGCCGTGTGTGCGTCGAGGAGATCCTCGCCGAAGCCCATGAGAACGACGCCCAGGTCCGTGCTAGCCTTGATGAATTGCTTGGCGTGTACCGGCAATTGATCGACGTTGCAAGTGGGGAGCGTCAATCGATGGTCGAGGAGATGTCGCAGATCCGTCAGGCAAAAAACGCGACAAAGGTATACCATTTGTTCAGCTGATCGCTGGGCATGCAGAAAACCACGCGCCATTAATTTGACTGTGTGCTGTTTTTTGACTTAACTAGTGGCTGTTTTCGAGTTTCAGACGTCTGATCCAAGTGATGGACGTCTGAATGCAGTCGATAACGCCTTCGGGCGCCGAGATGACTAGGGAAGTTGGTATTGAATGTGGCGTGAAACCAAGATCCTTCTGATCGATGACGACAGCGAACGCCGCCGCGATCTGGCGGTGGTCCTCAATTTTCTCGGCGAAGAGAACCTCTCCTGCTCCAGTGTTGACTGGCAGCAGGCGGTCGAGGCTCTGTCTTCGAGCAGGGAAGTGCTCTGCGTGCTGATTGGCGCAGTGGATTCCCCAGCCGGAGCGTCGGGCTTGCTTAAGACCGTCGCTGGGTGGGATGAGTTCCTTCCGGTGCTGTTATTGGGCGAAATTTCTTCGGCGGAGTTCCCCGAGGACCTGCGCCGTCGAGTGCTGTCCAACCTGGAAATGCCGCCCAGTTACAGCCAGCTGCTCGATTCGCTGCACCGCGCCCAGGTCTATCGCGAGATGTATGACCAGGCCCGCGAGCGCGGCCGCCAGCGTGAACCCAACCTGTTCCGCAGCCTGGTGGGCACCAGTCGCGCCATCCAGCATGTGCGCCAGATGATGCAGCAGGTGGCCGATACCGACGCCAGCGTGCTCATCCTCGGGGAGTCGGGTACTGGCAAGGAAGTGGTCGCGCGCAATCTGCATTACCACTCCAAGCGCCGTGAAGCGCCCTTCGTGCCGGTCAACTGTGGCGCCATTCCGGCGGAACTGCTGGAAAGCGAGCTGTTCGGCCACGAGAAGGGCGCGTTCACCGGCGCCATCACCAGCCGCGCCGGGCGTTTCGAGCTGGCCAATGGCGGCACGCTGTTCCTCGACGAGATCGGCGACATGCCGTTGCCGATGCAGGTCAAGCTGCTGCGCGTGCTGCAGGAGCGCACCTTCGAGCGGGTCGGCAGCAACAAGACCCAGAGCATCGACGTGCGCATCATCGCAGCGACCCACAAGAACCTCGAGAACATGATCGAGGAGGGGACGTTCCGCGAGGACCTGTACTACCGACTCAACGTCTTCCCCATCGAGATGGCGCCGCTGCGCGAGCGGGTCGAGGACATTCCGCTGCTGATGAACGAGCTGATCTCGCGCATGGAGCACGAGAAGCGCGGCTCGATCCGCTTCAACTCCGCGTCCATCATGTCGCTGTGCCGGCATGGCTGGCCCGGCAACGTGCGCGAACTGGCCAACCTGGTCGAGCGCATGGCGATCATGCACCCCTATGGCGTGATCGGCGTAGCCGAGCTGCCGAAGAAGTTCCGCTACGTCGACGATGAAGACGAGCAATTGGTCGACAGCCTGCGCAGCGATCTCGAAGAGCGCGTGGCGATCAACGGTAACACGCCGAATTTCTCCAGCCACGCCATGCTGCCGCCCGAGGGGCTGGACCTGAAGGACTACCTCGGCAGCCTGGAACAGGGCCTGATCCAGCAGGCACTGGATGATGCCAACGGTATCGTCGCGCGTGCCGCCGAGCGCCTGCGTATTCGCCGTACCACCTTGGTGGAGAAGATGCGCAAGTACGGGATGAGCCGCCAGGGCGGCGAGGATCAGCCCGAGGAGTGAACGCCGGCCTGCGGCCTGGGCGTGGCGGCCCGGGCTGCTGGCGATCACCCCATCCCCGGCACGGGTATTGCTACATCGCGGGTGAAGTACCGTTTTTATGACGGTCAGCCATGCGAGAGAGCACGATGCCCCACGTCGCCCCCCTTTCCAGACGCCCCGATGCGTCCGGCCGCGTTTCGCTCGAACAGGACAGCCGGGCTGAACGCGATCCGGCGTTCGCCCTGTTCGACCAGGTTTCCACTCAGCTCAGCCAGTCCTACACCTTGCTCGAAGCGCGGGTCACCGAGCTCAAGGGCGAGCTGGCGATGGTGGGTGCCCAGCGCATGGCCGAGCTGGCCGAGAAGGAGAGGCTGGCCAATCGCCTGCAGCATTTGCTGGACCTGCTGCCTGGCGGGGTGATCGTGATCGATGGCCAGGGATCGGTGCGTGAGGCCAATCCTGCCGCCTGCGAGCTGTTGGGCGAGCCGCTGGTCGGGCAACTCTGGCGCCAGGTCATCGTACGCAGCTTCGCGCCGCGCGAAGACGACGGCCACGAGGTTTCGCTGCGCGACGGCCGGCGCCTGTCCATCGCCACCCGTTCGCTGGATGCCGAGCCGGGGCAGTTGGTGCTGCTCAACGACCTCAGTGAAACCCGTCGCCTGCAAGAGCAACTGGCGCGTCATGAGCGCCTGTCGTCGCTGGGGCGGATGGTGGCGTCGCTGGCCCACCAGATCCGTACGCCGCTGTCGGCGGCGATGCTCTACGCCAGCCACCTGGCCGATGACCAGGGCGAGCTGGCACTGCCGACGCGGCAGCGTTTCGCCGGCCACCTCAAGGAGCGCCTGCACGAGCTGGAGCATCAGGTGCGCGACATGCTGGTGTTCGCCCGCGGCGAATTGCCGCTCAACGATCGGCTGACTCCCAAGGCGCTGTTCCAGGCCTTGCAGCAGGCTGCGCAGACCCATGTCCAGGGGCATGCCGTGCGCTGGCAGTGCGACACCCATCTGGGCGAGCTGCTGTGCAACCGCGACACCCTGGTGGGCGCCTTGCTCAACCTGCTCGACAACGCGCTCCAGGCCAGCGAGGCGCCGGCGCGGATCAAGGTCCACCTGTGGCGCCGCGAGCGTTGTCTGCACCTGTGCGTCAGCGATGCGGGCAGTGGGATCGCACCGCAGGTGCTCGAGCGCCTGGGCGAACCGTTCGTCACCACCAAGTCGACCGGTACCGGCCTGGGGCTGGCGGTGGTCAAGGCCGTGGTCAAGGCTCACCAGGGCAGCCTGGCCCTGCGGTCGAAGGTCGGTCGTGGGACCTGCGTGCGGATCGTGCTGCCCTTGCTGGGTGCGCCTGGCGAGAGGGAGGAGGCATGACAAAGGTGCTGCTGGTCGAGGACGATCGCGCGCTGCGCCAGGCCTTGAGCGACACGCTGGAGCTCGGCGGTTTCGATCATCAGGCCGTGGCCAGCGCCGAGCAGGCGCTCGCAGCCGTGTCCGCGCAGAACTTCGACCTGGTGATCAGCGATGTGAACATGCCAGGCATGGACGGCCACCAGTTGCTGGCCCATCTGCGCCGCCATCAGCCCCAACTGCCCGTGCTGCTGATGACCGCCCATGCCGCGGTCGAGCGTGCGGTGGACGCCATGCGCCAGGGGGCGGTGGACTACCTGGTCAAGCCGTTCGAGCCGCGCGCGCTGCTGAGTCTGGTCGAGCGTCATGCCGTCGGGCACATCGATTCCAGCGAGCAAGGGCCGGTGGCGAGCGAGCCGGCCAGCCGACAATTGCTGGAGCTGGCGGCGCGTGTTGCCCGCAGTGATTCCACGGTGTTGATCTCCGGTGAGTCCGGCACGGGCAAGGAGGTGCTGGCGCGCTACATCCATCAGCAGTCCACGCGCGCCAATCAGCCGTTCGTCGCGATCAACTGCGCGGCGATTCCCGACAACATGCTCGAAGCCACCCTGTTCGGTCATGAGAAAGGCGCGTTCACCGGTGCCATCGCCGCCCAGGCGGGCAAGTTCGAGCAGGCCGACGGCGGTACGTTGTTGCTCGACGAGATCTCCGAGATGCCGCTGGGCCTGCAGGCAAAATTGCTGCGCGTGTTGCAGGAGCGTGAGGTGGAGCGCGTCGGTGGGCGCAAGCCGATCACCCTGGACATTCGAGTGCTGGCCACGACCAATCGCGATCTGGCAGGCGAAGTGGCTGCCGGTCGTTTCCGTGAAGACCTCTATTACCGCCTTTCGGTGTTTCCGTTGGCCTGGCGCCCGCTACGCGAGCGGCGTGCCGATATTCTGCCGCTGGCCGAGCGCCTGCTCGCCAGGCACGTCATGAAGATGAAGCATGCCCCGGTACGTTTGTCTGCAGAGGCGCGGGCCTGCCTCCAGGATCACGCCTGGCCCGGCAATGTGCGAGAACTGGACAATGCCTTGCAGCGGGCGCTGATTCTTCAGCAGGGTGGGGTGATCGAGGCGGCGGATTTTTGTCTGGCTGGTGCCATTCCCTTGTCACCAAGCGCTGTCAGTGTTGCGCCTGCGCCTGGGCAAGCGCCGTCAGCGGAGCCTGGCGGGCTGGGCGACGACATGCGCCGCCACGAGTTCCAGATGATCATCGACACCCTGCGCGCCGAACGCGGCCGCCGCAAGGAGGCTGCCGAGCGACTGGGCATCAGCCCTCGCACCCTGCGCTACAAGCTGGCGCAGATGCGTGATGCCGGCGTCGACGTGGAGGCTGGACTGATCGGTTGAGCGCCCGGCGGGCGGGCACGTTGCCAAGGCTGGCACCTTTGTTGCTTTATCCATCCTATCCGCTGCATCGGTGTCAAAAAAATGCGGCCGCCGGAGAGAGAAGTTCATGAGCCAAGGTGTTGAATTCAATCGTCTGATGCTGGACATGCGCGCGATGCAGGCAGACGCCATGTCGCTGCCCAAGGTCGCCGCTGCGCCCGAGCTCGCGCCTGGGCAGAGCAGCTTCGCCGACATGCTCGGCCAGGCCATCAACAAGGTCAGCGATACCCAGCAGGCTTCCAGCCAGCTGGCCAATGCCTTCGAGATCGGCAAGAGCGGCGTGGACATCACCGACGTGATGATCGCCTCGCAGAAGGCCAGCGTTTCGTTCCAGGCCCTGACCCAGGTGCGCAACAAGCTGGTGCAGGCGTACCAGGACATCATGCAGATGCCGGTTTGAGGGCGCGTTGAGTCATGGCCGAAGCAGTCGTCGATAACGCCCCCGCCAAGAGCGGACCGCCCGCAGCCAAGCCCCCGCTGTTCGGCATGGCGTTTCTGGAAAACATCTCGCGCATGCCGATGCTGCGCCAGGTTGGCCTGCTGGTCGGCCTGGCGGCCAGCGTGGCGATCGGCTTCGCCGTGGTGCTGTGGTCGCAACAGCCCGACTACCGGCCGCTGTACGGCAGCCTGGCCGGCATGGACACCAAGCAGGTCATGGAAACCCTGGCCGCTGCCGACATTCCCTACACCGTGGAGCCGAACTCCGGCGCCTTGCTGGTCAAGGCCGACGACCTGTCGCGCGCTCGCATGAAGCTGGCCGCCGCCGGCGTGGCGCCCAGCGATGGCAACCTCGGCTTCGAGATCCTGGACAAGGAACAGGGCCTGGGCACCAGCCAGTTCATGGAAGCGGCGCGCTATCGCCGCGGCCTGGAAGGCGAGCTGGCGCGTACCATCTCCAGCCTGAACAACATCAAGGCGGCGCGCGTGCACCTGGCCATTCCGAAAAGCTCGGTATTCGTGCGCGACGAACGTCGGCCGAGTGCCTCGGTGCTGGTCGAGATGTACCCGGGGCGCAACCTGGAACCCGGGCAGGTGATGGCCATCGTCAACCTGGTCGCCACCAGCGTCCCGGAACTGGACAAGTCGCAGGTCACCGTGGTCGACCAGAAGGGCAACCTGCTCTCCGACCAGTTGCAGGACACTGCGCTGACCATGGCCGGCAAGCAGTTCGACTACACCCGGCG
The DNA here is from genome assembly GCF_016518545.1 of Pseudomonas sp. S30. Taxonomy (GTDB): domain Bacteria; phylum Pseudomonadota; class Gammaproteobacteria; order Pseudomonadales; family Pseudomonadaceae; genus Aquipseudomonas. The sequence continues at coordinate 251,432 of NZ_JACVTO010000005.1, read as the reverse complement.
CATGGAGGGTCTGCTGACCCAGCGTGTGCACAACATCCTGCAGCCGGTGCTGGGCAATGACCGCTACAAGGCCGAGGTGTCCGCCGACGTCGACTTCAATGCGGTCGAGTCCACCTCCGAGCAGTTCAACCCGGACCAGCCGGCCCTGCGCAGCGAGCAGTCGGTCAACGAACAGCGAGCCAGCAGCGGTGGGCCGCAAGGGGTGCCCGGCGCCCTGAGCAACCAGCCGCCAGCCGGCGCTGCCGCCCCGGAAAATGCACGCGGTACCGCCACCCCGGCCGGTGCCATCGCGCCCGGTCAGCCTCTGGTGGACGCCAATGGCCAGCAGATCATGGACCCGGCCACCGGCCAGCCGATGCTGGCGCCGTACCCGGCGGACAAGCGTCAGCAGAGCACCAAGAACTTCGAGCTGGACCGGTCCATCAGCCACACCCGTCAGCAGCAGGGGCGTCTGACCCGCTTGTCCGTCGCAGTGGTGGTGGACGACCAGGTCAAGGTCGGTGCCAATGGCGAGACCACCCATTCGCCATGGGGCGCGGAAGACCTGTCGCGCTTCACTCGCCTGGTACAGGATGCGGTGGGCTTCGACGCCAGCCGTGGCGACAGCGTGACGGTGATGAACGTGCCGTTCTCCGCCGACCGCGGCGAGGTGCTGGCCGATATTCCGTTCTACTCGCAGCCGTGGTTCTGGGACATCGTCAAGCAGGTGCTGGGCGTGGTGTTCATCCTGGTACTGGTGTTCGGCGTGCTACGCCCGGTGCTCAACAACATCACCGGCGGCAACAAGAACGTGGCGGCCGACAGCGACATGCAGCTCGGTGGAATGATTGCCCTGGACGGCGAAGTAGGCGAGGACCGCGTCAGTCTCGGTGGGCCGAGCAGCATTCTGCTGCCCAGCCCGACCGAAGGCTACGAGGCGCAACTGAACGCAATCAAGGGCCTGGTGGCCGAAGATCCGGGTCGTGTGGCCCAGGTCGTCAAAGAGTGGATCAACGCCGATGAGTGACAATCGAGCCATTACCGCCAAGCTGAGCCGCGTCGACAAGGCGGCCATTCTCCTGCTGTCCCTGGGCGAGACCGACGCCGCCCAGGTGCTGCGTCACATGGGGCCCAAGGAGGTGCAACGGGTCGGCGTGGCCATGGCGCAGATGGGCAACGTGCACCGCGAGCAGGTCGAGCAGGTGATGAGCGAGTTCGTCGAGATCGTCGGCGACCAGACCAGCCTGGGCGTCGGCTCCGACGGCTACATTCGCAAGATGCTCAACCAGGCCCTGGGCGAAGACAAGGCCAACGGCCTGATCGACCGCATCCTGCTCGGTGGCAACACCAGCGGCCTGGACAGCCTCAAGTGGATGGAGCCGCGCGCCGTCGCCGATGTCATCCGCTATGAGCACCCGCAGATCCAGGCCATCGTGGTCGCCTACCTGGACCCCGACCAGGCCGGTGAAGTGCTGAGCAACTTCGATCACAAGGTGCGCCTGGACATCGTCCTGCGCGTCTCCTCGCTCAACACCGTGCAGCCGGCGGCGCTCAAGGAACTGAACCAGATCCTGGAGAAGCAGTTCTCCGGCAACTCCAACGCCGCGCGCACCACGCTGGGCGGTATCAAGCGCGCGGCCGACATCATGAACTTCCTCGACAGTTCCGTGGAAGGCCAGCTGATGGATGCGATCCGCGACATCGACAGCGACCTGTCCGAGCAGATCGAAGACCTGATGTTCGTCTTCAACAACCTGGCCGACGTCGACGATCGGGGCATCCAGGCGCTGCTGCGCGAGGTGTCCTCCGACGTGCTGGTGGTTGCGCTCAAGGGGGCCGACGAGAAGGTCAAGGACAAGGTCTTCAAGAACATGTCCAAGCGCGCCTCGGAGCTGCTACGCGACGACCTGGAAGCCAAGGGCCCGGTACGCGTCAGCGATGTGGAAACGGCGCAGAAAGAGATCCTCACCATCGCCCGGCGCATGGCCGAAGCGGGCGAGATCGTGCTGGGCGGCAAAGGCGCCGAGGAAATGATCTGACTTCGCTCGCCTGGCTGGCGTCTATGCTTGGCAGGCGCACCCGCCAGTGCGGGGGATGTCCGCCCCCCGCGACTGGCTGGCGATGCATCCACGGGTGAGTCCCGTGCCTACAGGTGTCGACGCTTGCGTGGATGAACCGCGCTCACCCAGGTGGCTGGGTGAGTCGAACGAGATTTGAGTGTCCGAGAAGATGTCCAGCAAACCCCACCCCAGCGATCTGATCCGTGCCCGCGACCTCGAAGGCCTCGATGTCTGGACGCTGCCCAGCTTCGACCCCGCGCCCGAACCTGAGCCTGAGCCCGAGCCCGAACCGGTCGAGCAGGAAATCGAGGAAGTGCCGCTGGAGGAAGTCCAGCCGCTGACCCTCGAAGAGCTCGAGGCGATCCGCCAGGAGGCCTATAACGAAGGCTTCGCCACCGGCGAGCGCGAAGGGTTTCACAGCACCCAGCTGAAGGTCCGGCAGGAGGCCGAGCAGGCGCTCGGCGTCAAGCTCGCCAGCCTGGAGCAGGTCATGCAGCACCTGCTCGAGCCCATCGCCGAACAGGATCGGCAGATCGAGAAGTCGTTGGTCCATCTGGTGGCACACATGGCCCGTGAGGTGGTCGGGCGCGAACTGCGCAGCGACTCCACGCAGATCGCCCAGGTGTTGCGCGAGGCGCTCAAGCTGCTGCCGATGGGCGCCGAGAACATCCGCATTCACCTCAACCCGCAGGACTTCGAGCAGGTCAAGGCCTTGCGCGATCGGCACGAGGAGCGTTGGAAGCTGCTCGAGGACGAGGCGTTGCTGCCAGGCGGCTGCCGCATCGAGACCGCCCACAGCCGTATCGACGCGAGCATGGAGACGCGCCTGGAAAAGGCCGTGGCGCAGTTGTTCGAACAGTCCCACCAGCAGACCCTGCATCCGGCCGCGCCTGACCTGGCCGTCGAACTGGACGCACCCGATGCGCCTTGAACGCACCAGCTTCGCCCGGCGCCTGAGCGGCTATGCCGAGGCCGTGAAGCTGGCCGAGCAGCCGGTGGTCGAGGGCCGCCTGCTGCGCATGGTCGGCCTCACCCTGGAAGCCGAGGGCCTGCGGGGTGCGGTGGGCAGTCGCTGCAAGGTGATCAACGACGACAGCTACCACCCGGTCGAGGTGGAGGCCGAGGTGATGGGGTTCGCCGGCAGCAAGGTGTTCCTCATGCCGGTAGGCAGCATCGCCGGCATCGCGCCGGGCGCACGGGTGGTACCGCTGGACGACAGCGGCAGGCTGCCCATGGGCATGGGCATGCTCGGGCGAGTGCTCGACGGTGCCGGCCGCGCGCTGGACGGCAAGGGTGGCATGAAGGCCGAGGACTGGGTGCCGCTGGATGGGCCGGTGATCAACCCGCTCAACCGTGACCCGATCAGCCAGCCACTGGATGTCGGCATCCGTAGCATCAACGGCCTGTTGACGGTAGGGCGCGGCCAGCGGCTCGGCCTGTTCGCCGGTACCGGTGTGGGCAAATCGGTGCTGCTGGGCATGATGACCCGCTTCACCAAGGCCGACATCATCGTGGTCGGGCTGATCGGCGAACGGGGTCGCGAGGTCAAGGAATTCATCGAGCACATCCTTGGCGAGGAAGGCCTCAAGCGATCGGTAGTGGTGGCTTCGCCCGCCGACGATGCGCCCCTGATGCGCCTGCGCGCGGCCATGTATTGCACGCGCATCGCCGAGTATTTTCGCGACAAGGGCAAGAACGTGCTGTTGCTGATGGACTCGCTGACCCGTTTCGCCCAGGCTCAGCGCGAGATCGCTCTGGCCATCGGTGAGCCGCCGGCCACCCGTGGCTATCCACCTTCGGTGTTCGCCAAGTTGCCCAAGCTGGTGGAGCGCGCCGGCAACGGCGAGGCGGGGGGCGGATCGATCACCGCGTTCTACACCGTATTGTCCGAAGGCGACGACCAGCAGGACCCGATCGCCGACTCGGCGCGGGGGGTGCTCGACGGCCACTTCGTGTTGTCGCGTCGGCTGGCCGAGGAAGGTCATTACCCTGCCATCGACATCGAGGCCTCGATCAGCCGAGTGATGCCGCAGGTGGTCGATACCGATCACCTGCGCCAGGCCCAGAAGTTCAAGCAGCTGTGGTCGCGCCTGTCGCAGAGTCGCGACCTGATCAGCGTCGGTGCCTACGTGGCCGGCGGCGACCCGGAGACCGACCTGGCCATCGCCTTGCAGTCCAAGCTGGTGGGCTTTTTGCGCCAGGGACTCGACGAAAGCGTGGGCATGGCGGAAAGTCGTGACCAGTTGGGCACCATTTTCGCCCCCACTTCGGGCAACGGCTAAGCCATGGCCCTGCCCAGTCGTGCCGCGCGCCTGGCGCCCGTGGTGCAGATGGCCGAGGACGAGGAGCGCAAGGCGGTCCAGCGCCTGGGCCAGTTCCAGCAACAGGTGGCCCAGGCCCAGGCCAAGCTGGCCGAGCTCGAACGGTTCCGCGAAGACTACCAGCACCAGTGGATCAACCGCGGCAGCCAGGGCGTCGATGGCAACTGGCTGGTGAACTACCAGCGCTTTCTGGGTCAGCTCGAAACGGCCATGACCCAGCAGCGCCAGAGCCTGACCTGGCACCAGAACAACCTGCGCAATGCCCGCGATGCCTGGCAGCAGGCCTATGCGCGGGTCGAGGGGCTGCGCAAGCTGGTGCAGCGCTATCTGGACGAGGCCCGCCGCGCCGAGGACAAACGCGAGCAGAAGCTGCTCGATGAGCTGTCGCAGCGCCTGCCTCGACAGAGCCCGTTCTAGGTTTTTCGGACAGCCCCTGGATCGCGACTGCCGCTGCGCTTGCGACTACTCCGCTAGCCTGCTACACCTTGTTCATCACACGCCATCAACGAAGGAATCGCGTATGGCCGTCGAGTCCGTTTATTCAGAGGACGAGGAACGATTGACGATAACGGTCAAGGGACGCTTCGACTTCGGTCAGCATGCAGCGTTTCGCGACGCCTACGAGCGCCACGCGCCCAGGCAGGTGGTGGTCGATCTCAAGGACGCCCACTACCTCGACAGCTCCGCGCTGGGCATGTTGCTGATGCTGCGCGATCATGTTGGTGAAGAGTCGGCGCGCATCAGCGTGGTCAACGTCACCGACGACGTGCGCAAGATCTTCGCCATCTCCAATTTCGACACCCTGTTCGACATCAGCTGAGGTCGCCCATGCCCGTGCAATCCGGGTTGCGGGTGCTGGTCGCCGAGGACGGTGCGGCCGATCGCCTGCTGCTCGCTCAAATCGTGCGCCGCCAGGGGCATGAGGTGGTCACCGCGCAAGACGGCGCGCAGGCCGTGGCCCTGTTCAGCCAATGTGCGCCCGATCTGGTCCTGCTCGACGCCCTGATGCCGGTGATGGACGGTTTCGAGGCGGCGCGTCAGATCAAGGCCCTGGCCGGCGAGAGCTTCGTGCCGATCATCTTTCTCACCTCGCTCAACGAAGAGCAGGCGCTGGTGCGCTGCCTCCAGGCAGGTGGCGACGACTTCATGGCCAAGCCCTACAGCGCGGTGATCCTGGCGGCCAAGATCGGCGCTCTGGATCGCCAGCGGCGCTTGCAGGCCACCGTGCTGCAGCAGCGTGACGAGCTCGCCCGGCACCATCACCACCTGCTCAACGAGCAGCGCGTGGCCAAGGCCGTGTTCGACAAGGTCGCCCATTCCGGATGCCTGCACAGCGACAACATTCGCTACCTGCAGTCGCCCTATGCGCTGTTCAACGGCGATCTGCTGATGGCGGCGCTCACCCCTGGCGGTGACCTGCACGTGATGCTCGGCGATTTCACTGGCCATGGGTTGCCGGCGGCCGTGGGCACCATGCCGCTGGCGGAGGTCTTCCATGGCATGACCGCCAAGGGCTATGGCCTGGCGCAGACGCTGCGCGAGATGAACACCAAGCTCAAGCGCATCCTGCCGGTCGACATGTTCTGCAGCGCTTTGCTGGTGGCCCTGCATTACGAGCGTGGCACCCTCGAGGTGTGGAACGGCGGCATGCCTGATGCCTATCAGTTGTCGGTGGACGGCGAGGTAATGGCGAGCCTGCCGTCGCTGCACCTGCCGCTGGGCATTCTGGAGCCGGAGCGTTTCGACGACGCGACCGTGGTCCTGCCGATGGCCCAGGGCGAGCGCTTGTTCCTGTTCTCCGATGGAGTGATCGAGACCGGCAACGCCCAGGAGCGCTTGTTCGGGGTCGAGCGCCTGTGCCAGGTGCTCGCCGCCAACCGCGATCCGCAGCTGTTGTTCGATGAGGTGATGCAGGCGCTGGCGCGCTTCGGTGGGCGACCCCGTGACGACATCAGCCTGTGCGACATCAGCATGAGGCGGCCCGGTGAGTGCCTGCCGATCGAGCTGCCGCTGGTCGATACCACGGGCACCAGCCCGATGGACTGGTCGCTGTCGATGGTCCTGCAGGCCGAGAGCCTCAAGCGGTTCGACCCCTTGCCGTGCCTGTTGCAGCTGCTTCAGGAGATCCACGGCCTGCGCAGCAGTCATGGCGTGCTGCACAGCGTGCTCGGCGAACTCTACGCCAACGCGCTGGAGCATGGGGTGCTGGGGCTGGACTCGCGTCTGAAGCACGATGCGCGAGGTTTCGCCCAGTATTATCGCGAGCGTGACCGGCGTCTGTCAGGCCTGAGCGAGGGCTTCGTGCGCATCGAGCTCAGGGTTGAACCCATTGCCGGCGGCGGACGTCTGACGCTTGAGGTGAGCGACAGCGGCACGGGCTTCGATATCGACGATGCCCTGGCGCATGCGCTGCCGCATCAGGGCCTGAGCGGGCGCGGCCTGCATCTGGTGAGGCGCCTGGGTATCCATGCGCAGTGGCTGGACGACGGACGGCGAGCACGGGTGGAATTCGATTGGTAAAGTGCCGGGTTCGAATCCGCGCGCGGCAAGCTTGATCAAGGAGCGAACAAGTGACACATCAACACATCGATCACAAGGTGCTGAGCGACCTGCGTGAGGTCATGGAGGACGGCTACCTGCAGTTGCTGGAGACCTTTCTGGAGGACTCGGAGCGTCGTCTGAGCCAGTTACACATGGCCAAGGACGCCCAGGCCCTGGGCATGGCTGCGCACAGCTTCAAGGGCAGCAGCAGCAACATGGGCGCGGTGGGGCTCGCCGAGCTTTGTCAGGAGTTGGAGGAGCGTGTGCGGCGCCCGCCACTGTACGGCATCGAGGACCTGATCAACCGCATCGACCTGGAGTTCCTCGAGGTCCAGCGCTTCTATCGCAGCGAGCGTGAGCGTATTTCGGCAGGCTAGCGAAACTGTCTGGGAGAAATTGGCGCGAGTCTTGCTTGACTCGAACACGTCACTCATTCGGTTAACTGGCGTGGAGAGTTTCAATGCCTGTCGCACCCAACCCCTTGCTGCAAGCCGGTACTGCCAAGGCGCCTTCACGCACCTCGGCCGGCATCCCGGAAAAGGCCGCGCAAGCCCCGCAGCGCAAGGGTGACGGCTTCGATCAGTTGATGGCGCGGCAGCAGCAGGCCAAGCTATCGGCCAGTCGCGACCCCTCACCCCAGCCCACGTCCAGGGACAAACCCGATTTCACCCCCAGCGGCAAGAGCGGCAGCGAGCGTTCGCCTACGCTTGCCACCCACGGCAAACCCTTGCCTGCGGCGCGTGACAAGCCCGCCGCAGCGTCCGACACGCAGGTTGCGGAGCACGACAAGGCTCCGGGCGCAGAAGACGCGCAGACGGCCCGTGATACCCAGGATGATCACCCGGCCGACGGTGGTTCGGTAGACGCCCGGCTGGTGGCGGGCCAGGTCAGCGATGCCCAGGCCGGCGCGCAGCTCATCCAGGCGCAGGCCGAAGCGGTGGCGCCTGTGCTGCAGGCTTCGGTTCAGCCTGCCGCCACGCCCCAGCCGGTAGTCCCTGAGGCGCCCGAGGCCGAGGCCAAGGTGGCGACCACCGAGTTCGATCCCGAAGCCGACCCGCTGGCCGACATGCCGACATTGCGGCTGGCGCTGGAACAGAGCGCCCAGGCCAAAGGCACGACCTCGACCCATGCATCGGCGCAGGGGGACAAGGCTCAGCCTCAGGAAGGTACCGTGCAAGGCAGCGTCAATACCTTGGCGAGCCTGCTGGTCGAGGCCGAGGGCGAATCGCCGCGCGGTCAGTCCCAGCATGGCGAGAAAGGTTTCTCGGAGCTGTTGAGCGGTGGCCTGAAGGATCTCAAGAAAGCCGAGGGTGACACCCGTGTCGACGATTTCGCCAACCGTCTCAGCCAGTTGACCCAGGCTGTGACGGCCAAGGCGGCGCCCGCTGCGTCGCCAAGCAACCCGCTGCAGCAGCCTCTGGTCATGAACCAGAACGCCTGGAGCGAAGGGCTGGTGAACCGGGTGATGTACCTGTCCAGCCAGAACCTCAAGTCGGCCAACATCCAGCTCGAGCCTGCCGAGCTGGGTCGGCTGGACATACGCGTCAATGTCGCGGCGGACCAGGCGGCGCAGATCACCTTCGTCAGCGGCCACGCCGGGGTGCGCGACGCCCTCGACAGCCAGTTGCACCGTCTGCGCGAGCTGTTCACCCAGCAAGGGCTGGCCCAGCCGGATGTCAACGTCGCCGACCAGTCGCGCCAGCAACAGCAACAGGCGCAGCAGGGCAGTGCCAATTTCTCCGGCGTGGCGGCGCGGCGCGCGCAGGAGGAGGGCGACGACGCCGAACTCGCGTCGGTGGCGCGCCCGGCCGAGCAGCAAGTGGTGATCGGCGACAGCGCGGTCGACTACTACGCCTGACCCAGAGCGGGCGGCGGTCGTGGCGCCTGCCGCCATTGTCTGCCGCCATTCCTCGTAATCTGGCATAACACTTGCTCAAGCCACGTCATCCCTTCTTGAAAACGCGATGGACGACGGATTATTGGCATGGCGAAGAGCGACGCAGTCAAAGAACCCGCCCCTAAAGGCAAACTCAAGCTGATCCTGATGGTGGTGCTGGCCCTGCTGCTGGCCGTGGGCCTGTCGGTGGGCGCCACGTGGTTCGTCATGCACAAGAGCGAGCCGGCCGCCCCGGCCGATCCGGCGCAGGCCAATGCCAAGCCGGCCGCGATCTACGAGCCCCTGGCGCCGGCCTTCGTGGTCAACTTCAACCAGAACGGCCGGCAGCGCTACATGCAGGTGAGCATCACCATGCAAGGGCGCAACCAGGCCGACCTGGACGCGCTCAAGGTGCACATGCCGGTGATTCGCAACAACCTGGTGATGATGTTCTCCGGGCAAGGCTTCGACACCCTGGCCAGCAGCGCCGTGGGTGAAGAGATGCTGCGCCAGAAGGCCACCGCGGTGGTTCAGGAAGTGGCGCAGAAAGAAGTCGGCAAGCCGGTCATCGACCAGCTGCTGTTCACCAATTTCGTATTGCAGTAGGAGCCGACCGATGGCCGTGCAGGACCTGCTGTCCCAGGATGAGATCGATGCCCTGCTGCATGGCGTCGACGATGGTCTGGTACAGACCGAAAGCGCCGGCGAGCCGGGCGGCGTCAAGAGCTACGACCTGACCAGCCAGGATCGGATCGTGCGTGGCCGCATGCCGACCCTGGAGATGATCAACGAGCGCTTCGCCCGTTACACCCGCATCAGCATGTTCAACCTGCTGCGCCGCTCGGCGGACGTGGCGGTGGGCGGCGTGCAGGTGATGAAATTCGGCGAATACGTGCACTCGCTGTACGTGCCGACCAGCCTCAACCTGGTCAAGATCAAGCCGCTGCGCGGCACCGCGCTGTTCATCCTCGACGCCAAGCTGGTGTTCAAGCTGGTGGACAACTTCTTCGGCGGCGATGGCCGCCACGCCAAGATCGAGGGGCGCGAATTCACCCCCACCGAACTGCGCGTGGTGCGCATGGTGCTGGACCAGTGCTTCGTCGACCTCAAGGAAGCCTGGCAGGCGATCATGCCGGTGAACTTCGAGTACATGAACTCGGAGGTCAACCCGGCCATGGCCAACATCGTCGGGCCCAGCGAAGCGGTGGTGGTGTCGACCTTCCACATCGAGCTGGACGGCGGCGGTGGCGACCTGCACGTGACCATGCCCTATTCGATGATCGAGCCGGTGCGCGAGATGCTCGACGCCGGCTTCCAGTCCGATCTGGACGATCAGGACGAACGCTGGGTCCGGGCGCTGCGCGAAGACGTGCTGGACGTCAGCGTGCCGCTCACGGCCACCGTCGCGCGGCGTCAGCTCAAGCTGCGCGACATTCTGCACATGCAGCCCGGCGACGTGATCCCGGTGGAGCTGCCCGAACACCTGGTACTGCGCGCCAACGGGGTGCCGTCGTTCAAGGCGCGGCTGGGGTCGCACAAGGGCACCCTGTCGCTGCAGATCATCGATCCGATCGGCCGGCGCTGACCGCGCCCCGACCGTTCACCGCATTGCAAGCCTGTCGAGGACTTTATGGCTAACGAAAACGAGATCACCTCCCCGGAGGAACAGGCCCTGGCCGACGAGTGGGCAGCTGCCCTGGAAGAAACCGGCGATGCGGGCCAGGCCGACATCGACGCGCTGCTGGCCGCCGACTCCGGACGTGCGTCAGGGCCGGGCCGCCTGCCGATGGAAGAGTTCGCCAGCTCGCCGCGGCCCAACGAGAACGTCAGCCTGGAGGGTCCGAACCTGGACGTGATCCTGGATATCCCGGTGAGCATCTCCATGGAAGTGGGCGCCACGGAAATCAGCATTCGCAACCTGCTTCAGCTCAACCAGGGCTCGGTGATCGAACTCGACCGCCTGGCCGGCGAGCCGCTGGACGTGCTGGTCAACGGCACGCTGATCGCCCACGGCGAGGTGGTGGTGGTCAACGAAAAGTTCGGCATCCGCCTGACCGACGTGATCAGCCCCAGCGAACGCATCAAGAAGCTGCGCTGAGTGAGGACCATGATCCGAGGTCTGGGTGTGGTCGCTGCCATGCTGGGCAGCGGGATGCTGCACGCGGCGCAGGTCGCGGCTGCGCCGGCGGCCGCAGCGGCCCCTGCCGGCATGGGCGGTCAGCTGTTGCAGATGCTGTTCGGCCTGTTGCTGGTGGTGGGGGTTATCTTCCTGCTGGCCTGGCTGCTGCGTCGCCTGCAACTGGTGCAGCCGCGCGGCGGCCAGGTCATCGAGATCGTCGGCACCCGCGCGCTGGGCCCTCGGGACCGTTTGCTGCTGGTGCAGGTGGGCAAGCAGCAGATCCTGATCGGCCACAGCCCGGGCAGTATCGAGGCGCTGCACGTGTTGGCCGAACCCGTACCGGTGCCGGACACCGCACGGCCGGCGGCGCCTGAGTTCGCCCAGCGTCTGCTCGAACTGATGGGCAAGGACAACAAGGACACCCACCGATGAACGGCGCGCTGCGCTTGACCCTGGCGCTGGCGTTGCTGCTGGCCGCGCCCCTGGCACTGGCCGCCGACCCGCTGTCGATCCCGGCCATCACCCTGAGCAACGGCCCGAACGGCCAGCAGGAATATTCGGTCAGCCTGCAGATCCTGCTGATCATGACCGCGCTGAGCTTCATCCCGGCGTTCGTCATCCTGATGACCAGCTTCACCCGGATCATCATCGTCTTTTCCATCCTGCGCCAGGCGCTGGGCCTGCAACAGACCCCATCCAACCAGTTGCTCACCGGCATGGCGCTGTTCCTGACCCTGTTCATCATGGCGCCGGTGTTCGACCGGGTGAACCGCGATGCCCTGCAGCCTTACCTGAGCGAGCAGATGACCGCGCAGCAGGCCATCGACAAGGCCCAGGGCCCGCTGAAGGACTTCATGCTGGCGCAGACCCGGCAGAGCGACCTGGACCTGTTCATGCGCCTGTCCAAGCGCACGGACATCGCTAGCCCCGACCAGGCGCCGCTGACCATCCTGGTGCCGGCGTTCGTCACGTCCGAGCTCAAGACCGCCTTCCAGATCGGCTTCATGATCTTCATCCCGTTCCTGATCATCGACATGGTGGTGGCCAGTGTGTTGATGGCCATGGGCATGATGATGCTTTCACCGCTGATCATTTCGTTGCCGTTCAAGATCATGCTGTTCGTACTGGTCGATGGCTGGGCGCTGATCATGGGCACGCTGGCGGGCAGTTTCGGCGGCGTCTGATCCCGCCCCAGGAGGTAGTGCATGACCCCGGAAATCGCAGTCGACCTGTTTCGCGAAGCGCTCTGGCTGACCGCCATGATGGTCGCGGTGCTGGTGGTGCCCAGCCTGCTGGTGGGCCTGATCGTGGCGATCTTCCAGGCCGCCACGCAGATCAACGAACAGACCCTGAGCTTCCTGCCGCGCCTGCTGGTGATGCTGGTCACGCTGATCGTGGTCGGCCCGTGGCTGGTGCAGAAGTTCATGGAGTACATGACCGGCCTGTACAGCGGCATTCCGCAGCTGATCGGGTGAGCGGGCGATGCTCGAGCTGACCGCCGCGCAGATCGGCACCTGGGTCGCGACCTTCATCCTGCCACTGTTTCGGGTGACGGCGCTGTTGATGACCATGCCGGTGTTCGGTACGCGCATGCTGCCGGCGCGCATTCGTCTTTACGCCGCGCTGGCCATCACCGTGGTGATCGTCCCTGGGCTGCCGCCCATGCCCGAATTCGAACCGCTGAGCCTGCGCGGCGTGATGCTGTGCGCCGAGCAGATCCTCGTTGGCGCGCTGTTCGGCTTTTCTCTGCAGATGCTGTTCCAGGCCTTCGTGGTGGCCGGGCAGGTGGTGGCGATCCAGATGGGCATGTCCATGGCGTCGATGATCGACCCGGCCAACGGCGTCAACGTGGCGGTGGTCGGCCAGTTCCTCACCATGCTTGTGAGTGTGCTGTTCCTGCTGATGAACGGGCACCTGGTGGTGATCGAGGTGCTCACCGAGAGCTTCACCACCTTGCCCATCGGCAATGCCCTGACGGTTTCCCAGTTCTGGGCGATCGCCGGGCGCCTGGGCTGGGTGCTCGGCGCCGGGCTGATCCTGATCCTGCCGGTGATCACCGCGCTGCTGGTGGTCAACATCGCCTTCGGCGTGATGACGCGCGCGGCCCCCCAGCTGAACATCTTCTCCATCGGTTTCCCTTTGACCCTGGTGCTGGGCATGGGCCTGTTCTGGATCGGACTGGCCGATATCCTGTCGCACTATCAGCAGTTCGCCAGCGAAGCCTTGCAATGGCTGCGTGAACTGGCTCGGATGCGCTGACCATGGCCGAGAGCGAGAGCGGTCAGGACAAGACCGAAGAGCCCACCGACAAACGCAAGCGCGACGCCCGCGAGAAGGGCGAGATCGCGCGCTCCAAAGAGCTCAACACCTTCGCCATCACCCTTGGCGGTGCCGGAGCCTTGCTGGCGTTCGGCGGCTACCTGGCCGAGACGCTGATGACTCTGATGCGGGTGAGTTTCAGCCTGACGCGAGAACAGTTGGTGGACGAGCGCTCCATGGGCATGCTGCTGCTGGCCTCGGGGAAGATGGCGATCTGGGCCACCCAGCCGATCCTGGTGCTGCTGTTCGTGCTGTCGTTCGTGGCACCAATCGCGCTGGGCGGGTTCATCTTCTCCGGCTCGCTGTTGCAGCCCAAGTTCAGCCGCATGAACCCCTTGTCGGGGATCAAGCGCATGTTCTCGCTCAATTCCGTCACCGAGCTGGTCAAGGCCATGGCCAAGTTCTTCCTGGTGCTGATCGTGGCCCTGGCAGTGCTGGCCAACGACCGCCAGGCGTTGCTGGCGATCGCCAACGAGCCCTTGGAACAGGCGATCATCCACAGCGTGCAGGTGGTCGGGTGGAGCGCGTTGTGGATGGCCAGCGGGCTGTTGCTGATCGCCATGGCCGACGTGCCCTTCCAGTTGTGGCAGACCCACAAGAAGCTGAAGATGACCAAGCAGGAGATCCGCGACGAATACAAGGACCAGGAAGGCAAGCCCGAGGTCAAGCAGCGTATCCGCCAGTTGCAGCGTGAAGCGTCTCAGCGGCGGATGATGGCGGCGGTGCCGGAGGCCGATGTGATCATCACCAACCCGACCCACTATGCCGTGGCGCTCAAGTACGACCCGGAGAAGGGCGGCTCGGCGCCTTTGCTGCTGGCCAAAGGCACGGACTTCCTGGCGCTGAAGATTCGCGAGATCGGTCAGGAGCACAAGGTGCAGATCCTCGAGTCGCCGGAACTGGCGCGGGCGATCTACCACTCCACCGAGCTCGAGCACGAAATCCCCGCCGGGCTGTACCTGGCGGTGGCTCAGGTGCTGGCCTACGTGTTCCAGATTCGCCAGTACCGCGCCGGTCGCGGCAAGGCGCCGGATCCACTGAAGAAGGACCTGCCGATTCCGCCGGACCTGCGCCGCGATAGCTGACGGCCCGCTCGCCGCGCCAGCCGCTGCCCGTCCTGGAGGTCTCCGGCCGCGGGCAGGCCCAGGTTCATTCGCTACCGCCGATACCCTTGCCCGTACCTGGCACGTGAAGTTGGAAAGCTTCTTGCAGAGCACCGCCCAGACCCTGTCCAGGCGTCAAGTTTCCGCTCGAAGAGGATACCCGGTGGATCGCGCTCAGTTACTCAGCAATGCCCGTAACAACCTGGCCGGTCTCGGTCGGGGCAACCTGGGCGTGCCGCTGTTGCTGCTGGTGATGCTGGCAATGATGATGTTGCCCATCCCGCCGTTTCTGCTCGACGTGTTCTTCACCTTCAACATCGCCCTGTCGATCGTGGTCCTGCTGGTCTGCGTCTACGCCCTGCGACCGCTGGATTTCGCCGCCTTCCCGACCATCCTGCTGGTGGCCACGCTGTTGCGCCTGGCGCTGAACGTGGCCTCCACGCGCGTGGTGATGCTCCATGGCCAGGAAGGGCATGGCGCAGCGGGCAAGGTGATCCAGGCCTTCGGTGAAGTGGTGATCGGCGGCAACTACGTGGTCGGTGCGGTGGTGTTCGCCATCCTCATGATCATCAACTTCGTGGTGGTGACCAAGGGTGCCGGGCGGATCTCCGAAGTGAGCGCGCGTTTCACCCTCGATGCCATGCCCGGCAAGCAGATGGCGATCGACGCCGACCTCAACGCCGGCCTGATCGATCAGGCCCAGGCCAAGGCGCGCCGCGCCGAAGTGGCCCAGGAGGCCGAGTTCTACGGCTCGATGGACGGTGCCAGCAAGTTCGTGCGCGGCGACGCCGTGGCCGGCCTGCTGATCCTGTTCATCAACCTCATCGGCGGCATGCTCATCGGCATGCTGCAGCACGGCATGAGCTTCGGCGATGCCGGCAAGGTCTACGCCCTGCTGACCATCGGTGACGGTTTGGTGGCGCAGCTGCCGTCGCTGCTGCTGTCCACCGCCGCGGCGATCATGGTCACCCGCGCCTCGGGCTCCGAGGACATGGGCAAGCTGATCAACCGGCAGATGTTCGACTCGCCCAAGGCCCTGGCGGTGTCCGCCGGCCTGATGATCGTCATGGGCCTGGTGCCGGGCATGCCGCACATCGCCTTCCTGAGCCTCGGCCTGCTGGCCGGCGGTGGTGCCTACCTGGTGTGGAAGAAGCAGCAGAAGGCCAAGCAGGTGGCGTTGCAGGAAGCGCAGCGCCAGCAGGACCTGCTGCCCTCGCCGCAGCGGGCCATGGAAACCAAGGAATTGGGCTGGGACGATGTTACGCCCATCGACATGATCGGCCTGGAAGTGGGCTACCGCCTGATCCCGCTGGTTGATCGCAACCAGGGTGGACAGCTGCTGGCGCGCATCAAGGGCGTGCGCAAGAAGCTGTCCCAGGACCTGGGCTTTCTCATGCCGACGGTGCATATCCGCGACAACCTGGACCTGCAGCCCAGTGCCTATCGCCTGACGCTGATGGGCGTGATCCTGGCCGAAGCGGAGATCTACCCGGACCGCGAACTGGCGATCAACCCCGGCCAGGTGTTCGGCAGCCTCAACGGCATCGCCGCGCGCGACCCGGCGTTCGGCCTGGAGGCGGTATGGATCGACGTGGCCCAGCGCGCCCAGGCGCAGTCGCTGGGCTACACCGTGGTCGACGCCAGCACGGTAGTGGCCACCCACCTCAATCAGATCCTGCAGAAGCACTGCCACGAGCTGATCGGCCATGAAGAGGTCCAGCAATTGCTCCAGGTGCTGGCCAAGGCGTCGCCCAAGCTCGCCGAGGAACTGGTGCCAGGCGTCATTTCCTTGTCGGGGCTGTTGAAGGTCTTGCAGGCATTGCTGTCCGAGCAGGTACCGGTGCGTGATATTCGCAGCATTGCCGAGGCCATCGCCAACAACGCCGCCAAGAGTCAAGATACCGCCGCGCTGGTGGCCGCGGTCCGTGTCGGATTGTCCCGCGCCATCGTGCAAAGCATTGTCGGCATTGAGTCCGAGCTGCCTGTGATCACCTTGGAGCCAAGGTTGGAACAGATCTTGCTCAATAGTTTGCAACGGGCCGGACAAGGTCAGGAAGACGGTGTTCTTCTTGAGCCGAGCATGGCCGAGAAGCTGCAGCGTTCGCTCATCGAGGCGGCGCAGCGCCAGGAGATGCAGGGCCAGCCGGCCATTCTCCTGGTGGCCGGTCCGATCCGCGCCATGCTGTCGAGATTCGGTCGCCTGGCCGTGCCCAACCTGCACGTGCTGGCGTACCAGGAAATACCGGACAACAAGCAAGTCACCATCGTTGCCACCGTGGGCCCTAACGGCTGAGGTAGTGGGTTATGCAAGTTAAGCGTTTTTTCGCCGCCGACATGCGTCAGGCCATGAAACTGGTCCGCGACGAGCTTGGTGCCGATGCCGCGATCATCGGCAACCGGCGCATCGCCGGCGGTGTCGAGCTCACGGCCGCGCTGGACTACACCTTGTCCGCCCTGGCCCCGCGCGTGCCCAACGTCGAGCTCGAGGACGAGCTGCGCAAGACCCAGTCGCGCATCGCCACGGCCCAGGCCGAACTGGGCGGGCGCGGTGAGGCCGAGTCGGGTAACCGTCAACTGTTCGCCGGCCTCTCGCTGACGGCCTCCGAGCCGCTGGTCGAGCCGCAACCCGAAGCCCGTCCCGTGGCGCCGGCGCCCGCAGTGGCCGGTGTGGACCGGCGCGTGTTCGATGCCATGCGCTCGGAGCTGTCGGGCCTGCGCGAACTGCTCGAGGTGCAACTGGGCTCGCTCGCCTGGGGCCAGTTGCAGGGCAGCAAGCCGCAGCAAGCCAACCTCTGGCGGCGCCTGCAGCGTCTGGGCCTGTCCGGCCCGATCGCCCGTGAACTGCTCGACCTCGCCGGTGAGAGCGACGATCCCCGGCACGCCTGGCGCATGGTGCTGGCGCACCTGGCCCGGCTGATCCGGGTGCCGGACGTCGAGCCGATCGAGGAGGGTGGGGTCATCGCCATGGTCGGCCCGGCCGGCATGGGCAAGACCACCACCCTGGCCAAGCTCGCCGCGCGCTACGTGCTCAAGTACGGCGCCAACAACCTGGCCCTGGTCAGCATGGACAGCTACCGCATCGGCGCCCAGGAGCAGCTCAAGACCCTGGGTCGCATCCTCAACGTGCCGGTGACCTACGTCGACCCTGGCCAGTCGCTGGCCCAGGCCCTGGAACCGCTGCTGCGCAAGCGCGTGGTGCTGATCGACACCGCTGGCCTGCAGGCCAGCGATCCGGCCCTGCGCATGCAGCTCGAGTCGCTGGCCGGGCGCGGTATCGCCGCCAGGAACTACCTGGTGCTGGCGACCACCAGCCAGAAACAGGTGCTCACCGCCGCCTACCACAGCTACAAACGCTGTGGCCTGGCCGGGTGCATCCTGACCAAGCTTGACGAAACCGGCAGCCTCGGCGAAGTGCTGAGCCTGGCCGTCAGTCAGCGATTGCCCGTGGCCTATCTCACCGATGGCCCGCGCATTCCTGACGATCTTCAACTGCCGCGCCGGCACCAATTGGTCAGTCGCGCGGTCAGTGTGCAGTTGCAGGAAGATCCCAGCGAGGAGGCCATGGCCGACATGTTCGCCGATCTCTACCACAATCCCGATCAGCGCGCGGGTTGACGATGTACGCCGCCGAGAGTCCACAGCGACCCACCAGGTGGGCAGGTCCCACGCGAGACAAGGTAAATAACAGACATGGGTAGCATGCATCCCGTACAGGTGATCGCCGTCACCGGTGGCAAAGGTGGCGTCGGCAAGACCAACGTTTCAGTGAACCTGTCCCTGGCGCTGGCCGAACTCGGCCGTCGGGTCATGCTGCTGGACGCCGACCTGGGTCTGGCCAACGTCGACGTGCTGCTGGGACTGACCCCCAAACGCACCCTGGCCGACGTCATCGAAGGGCGCTGCGAGCTGCGTGACGTGCTCCTGCAGGGGCCCGGCGGCGTGCGCATCGTGCCGGCCGCCTCCGGCACCCAGAGCATGGTGCACCTGGCGCCGGCCCAGCATGCCGGCCTGATCCAGGCGTTCAGCGAAATCGGCGACAACCTCGATGTGCTGGTGATCGATACCGCTGCCGGCATCGGCGACTCGGTGGTCAGCTTCGTGCGCGCCGCCCAGGAAGTGCTGCTGGTGGTGTGCGACGAGCCCACCTCCATCACCGACGCCTATGCGCTGATCAAGCTGCTGAACCGCGATTACGGCATGAACCGCTTCCGCGTCCTGGCCAACATGGCCCAGAGCCCGCAGGAAGGGCGCAACCTGTTCGCCAAGCTGACCAAGGTCACCGACCGCTTCCTCGACGTTGCCCTGCAGTACGTCGGCGCCGTGCCGTACGACGAGTGCGTGCGCAAGGCCGTGCAGAAGCAGCGGGCGGTGTATGAGGCGTTCCCGCGCTCCAAGTGCGCCCTGGCGTTCAAGGCCATCGCGCAGAAGGTCGACAGCTGGCCGCTGCCGGCCAACCCGCGCGGGCATCTGGAATTCTTCGTCGAGCGCCTGGTACATCCCACCAGTGCAGGGCCGGTGTTATGAACGCGAGCGGTTTCAAGATGTACAGCAAGGCTTCCAAGGACGCTCAGTACGAGCTGGTCGAGCGCTACGCGCCGCTGGTCAAGCGCATCGCCTATCACCTGCTGGCGCGCCTGCCGGCCAATGTCCAGGTCGAGGACCTGATCCAGGCCGGCATGATCGGCCTGCTGGAGGTGGCCAACAAGTACGATGCCAGCAAGGGCGCGAGTTTCGAGACCTACGCCGGTATCCGTATCCGCGGCGCCATGCTCGACGAGGTGCGCAAGGGCGACTGGGCGCCGCGTTCGGTGCACCGCAATACGCGCATGGTCAGCGATGCCATGCGAGCAGTTGAAGCCAGAACGGGTCGAGACGCTAAAGATCACGAGGTTGCTGCCGAACTCCAATTGGGGCTCGATGATTATTACGGGATCCTGAACGATACCTTGGGCAGCCGCTTGTTCAGTTTCGACGACCTGTTGCAGGACGGCGAGCACGAAGGGCTGCACGAGGACGGCGTCAGCGGCCATGTCGAGCCGTCGCGCGATCTGGAGGACGAACGTTTCCAGGCCGCGTTGACCGAAGCGATCGCCAACCTGCCGGAGCGAGAGCGTCTGGTGCTGGCGCTGTACTACGACGAAGAACTCAATCTCAAGGAGATCGGGGAAGTGCTGGGGGTCAGCGAGTCGCGGGTCAGCCAGTTGCACAGCCAGTGTGCGGCGCGTCTGCGCAGCCGCCTGGGGGAATGGCGGGCACGCTGAAGCCGGTTTCGATGCAGTCGCTGGACGTTTTGCCGAATTGATTGAGTGCGCGTTCGCCAGGCGAGCGCGTTTAAGACTGCTTGGAGGTCTAATTGAACAAAGACATGAAAATCCTCATCGTTGACGACTTCTCGACGATGCGGCGGATCATCAAGAACCTGTTGCGTGATCTGGGCTTCACCAACACCGAAGAAGCCGATGACGGCACCACTGCCTTGCCGATGCTGCAAAGCGGCCACTTCGACTTCCTGGTGACCGACTGGAACATGCCGGGGATGTCCGGCATCGACCTGCTGCGCCAGGTGCGTGCCGACGAGCGACTCAAGAGCATGCCGGTGTTGATGGTGACGGCCGAGGCCAAGCGCGAGCAGATCATCGAAGCGGCCCAGGCGGGCGTCAACGGCTACGTGGTCAAGCCATTCACCGCGCAGGTGCTCAAAGAAAAGATCGAGAAGATCTTCGAACGCGTCAACGGCTGAAGCATGTCTGGGGGCGCTATGGAATCAAGAAAAGATTCGTTGGGGGAGTTCGAGTCGACCCTGAAGAAGCATGCCGAGCAACTGGTGCAGAGTCTGGAACGCGGCCAGTTCGGCGAGGCGGTCCAGCTGATCCATCAGCTCAACCAGACCCGAGACCGTGGCTTGTACCAGGAGGTCGGCAAGCTGACCCGTGAGCTGCACAGCGCCATCGTCAGCTTCCAGATCGACCCGCGCATGCCGCAGGCCGAGGAAGTGTCGCAGATCACCGACGCCACCGAGCGGCTGTCCTACGTGGTCCGCTTGACCGAGAACGCGGCCAACCGCACCATGGACCTGGTCGAGCAGAGCACGCCGGTGCTCAACGCTCTGTCGAACGAGGCACAGGCATTGTCTGCCGACTGGCAGCGTTTCATGCGCCGGGAAGTGCCGGCGACGGAATTCCGCGACCTGGTCAAGCGCGTCGACGGTTTCCTGGCGCGCAGCGCCGAGGGCAACCACGAAGTGGCCGGCCATCTGAACGACATTCTGCTGGCCCAGGACTACCAGGACCTGACCGGCCAGGTGATCAAGCGGGTCACCGCACTGGTCGCCGAAGTCGAAAGCAACCTGCTCAAGCTCGTGCTCATGGCCAGCCAGGTCGACCGTTTTGCCGGCATCGAACATGACCACGATCAATTGCGTGCTGAAAAAGACGAAGAAAAACATCCAGCCCGGGGTGAAGGTCCGCAGATTCATGCCGATAAGCGTGAAGACGTCGTGTCCGGTCAGGACGATGTCGACGATCTGCTATCCAGCCTGGGTTTTTAGGGAGCACGTTTAATGAGCTTCGGCGCCGATGAAGAAATCCTTCAGGATTTCCTGGTAGAAGCTGGCGAAATTCTTGAGCAATTGTCCGAGCAATTGGTCGAGTTGGAGAGCCGGCCAGATGATGCAGACCTGCTCAACGCCATCTTCCGCGGTTTTCACACGGTAAAAGGCGGCGCCGGCTTCCTTCAGCTCAATGAGCTGGTGGAGTGCTGCCATATTGCCGAAAACGTCTTCGACATCCTGCGCAAAGGTGAGCGCCGGGTCGATGCCGAATTGATGGACGTGGTGCTCGAAGCACTGGATACCGTCAACAGCATGTTCGGCCAGGTCCGCGAGCGCAGCGAAATCACCCCGGCCACGCCCGAACTGCTGGCTGCGCTGTCGCGTCTGGCCGAGCCGGCCGGCGCAGAGCCCGAAGCGCCAGCCGTTGCGGCGGTCGAGCCTGTGGCCGAAGCTCCGGCGCCGGCCTCGGCGGACATCACCGACACCGAGTTCGAGCAGCTGCTCGATTCGCTCGATGCGGTCAAGGCCCAGGCCGAAGCCGGCGAGCAGGTACAGGGGCAGGCCGCCATTGCCGAGGGCAGCGATGAGATCACCGACGCGGAGTTCGAATCGCTGCTCGACCAGTTGCACGGCAAGGGCCAGTTCTCGCCCGTCGTAACCGAGAGCCTGCCAGCGGCAGGTGCTGCGCCGGCAGGTGACGAGATCACCGACGACGAGTTCGAAGCGCTGCTCGACCAATTGCACGGCAAGGGCAACTTCGCCGTGGATGCACTGCCCAAGGCCGATGACCAGGCCGCCGCCACTGCGGCTGCGTCGGTCGCGCCAGCCGCCAGCGAGCACATCACCGACCACGAATTCGAAGCGCTGCTGGACCAGCTTCACGGCAAGGGCAAATTCAATGGCGACGTCGCCGCCGAACAAGCCTCGGCGGCGCCAGCGGCCGTCGCGGCGCCGCCTACCCCGGCGCCCAAGACCGAAGCCAAGCCCGAACCCAAGCCTGCGGCCAAACCGGTGCCTGCTGCCGCGGCCAAGCCTGCCGCGGCGCCCGCCCCGGCACGCGCCCCTGCAGCCGCGGCGGAAAAGCATGGCGCCAGCGAAGCGGAAACCACCGTGCGGGTCGATACCGCGCGCCTGGACGAGATCATGAACATGGTCGGCGAACTGGTGCTGGTACGTAACCGCCTGGTACGCCTGGGCCTGAACAGTGGCGACGAGGCCATGTCCAAGGCCGTGTCCAACCTCGACGTGGTCACCGCCGACCTGCAGACCGCGGTCATGAAGACGCGCATGCAGCCGATCAAGAAGGTCTTCGGCCGCTTCCCGCGCCTGGTCCGCGACCTGGCCCGCCAGCTCAAGAAGGAGATCAACCTGGAGCTGGTCGGCGAAGAGACCGACCTGGACAAGAACCTCGTCGAGGCACTGGCCGACCCGCTGGTCCACCTGGTGCGCAACGCGGTCGACCACGGCGTGGAAACCCCGGAGGAGCGCGAGGCGTCCGGCAAAGCGCGTACCGGTCGCGTGGTGCTGTCGGCCGAGCAGGAGGGCGACCATATCCTCTTGTCCATCTCCGACGACGGCAAGGGCATGGACCCGAACATCCTGCGTGCCAAGGCCGTGGAGAAGGGCCTCATGGACAAGGACGCCGCCGATCGCCTGAGCGAATCGGACTGCTACAACCTGATCTTCGCCCCGGGCTTCTCGACCAAGACCGAGATTTCCGACGTGTCCGGCCGTGGCGTGGGCATGGACGTGGTCAAGACCAAGATTTCCCAGCTCAACGGCTCGATCAACATCTTCTCGGCCAAGGGCCAGGGCTCGAAGATCGTCATCAAAGTGCCGCTGACCCTGGCGATCATGCCGACCTTGATGGTCATGCTGGCCAACCAGGCCTTCGCCTTCCCGCTGGTCAACGTCAACGAGATCTTCCACCTGGACCTATCGCGCACCAACGTGGTCGACGGCCAGGAAGTGGTGATCGTGCGTGACAAGGCGCTGCCGCTGTTCTATCTCAAGCGCTGGCTGGTGCAGGATCAGCAGCACGAAGAGCAGCTCGAGGGGCACGTGGTGATCCTCTCGGTCGGCACCCAGCGCATCGGTTTCGTGGTCGATCAGTTGGTGGGCCAGGAGGAGGTGGTGATCAAGCCGCTGGGCAAGATGCTCCAGGGCACGCCCGGCATGTCCGGCGCCACCATCACCGGCGACGGCCGTATTGCGCTGATTCTCGACGTACCGAGCATGCTCAAGCGTTACGCGGCGCGGCGTATTTGATTCTGGCGGCGCGACTCGAGGGTGGCGCCGTCTAATGGAGTGTTTATGGCAGTCAAGGTCCTGGTGGTGGATGATTCCGGTTTCTTCCGCCGCCGCGTCTCTGAAATCCTTTCCGCGGACCCGACCATCCAGGTCGTCGGCACCGCGACCAACGGCAAGGAAGCGATCGACCAGGCACTGGCGCTCAAGCCCGATGTGATCACCATGGACTACGAGATGCCGATGATGGACGGCATCACGGCGGTGCGGCATATCATGCAGCGCTGTCCGACGCCCGTGCTGATGTTCTCCTCGCTGACCCACGAAGGCGCGCGTGTCACCCTCGATGCCCTGGATGCCGGTGCGGTCGACTACCTGCCGAAGAACTTCGAGGACATTTCGCGCAATCCCGACAAGGTCAAGCAGATGCTCTGCGAGAAGGTCCATACCCTCTCGCGCAGCAACCGTCGCTTCAGCAGCTTCGCCAGCCCCGCACCTGCACCGGTGGCCAGTGCACCGGCCAGTACCGCGCCGGCTGCGGCCACGGCCTCGACCAGTCATGCGCCAGTGCGCAGTGCAGCCCCTGCGCGGGCCAGCGCCCCGGCCGCCAGCCACGCCCCGGCGCCCAAGCGCAAGCCCTACAAGCTGGTCGCCATCGGCACCTCCACCGGCGGGCCGGTCGCCCTGCAGCGCGTGCTGACCCAGTTGCCGGCCAGTTTCCCGGCGCCCATCGTGCTGATCCAGCACATGCCGGCTGCGTTCACCAAGGCCTTCGCCGAGCGCCTGGACAAGCTGTGCCGAATCAGCGTCAAGGAGGCCGAAGACGGCGACGTGCTGCGCCCCGGCCTGGCGTTGCTGGCGCCAGGCGGCAAGCAGATGATGGTCGACGCCCGCGGGACGGTGAAGATCCTGCCCGGCGACGAGCGCCTGAACTACAAGCCCTGCGTCGACATCACCTTCGGCTCGGCGGCCAAGACCTACGGCGACAAGGTGCTCTCGGTGGTCCTGACCGGCATGGGCGCCGATGGTCGCGAGGGCGCCCGCCTGCTCAAGCAGGGCGGTAGCACGGTGTGGGCCCAGGATGAGGCCAGCTGCGTGATCTACGGCATGCCCATGGCCATCGTCAAGGCCAACCTGGCCGATGCCGTCTACAGCCTGGACGAGATCGGCAAGCACCTGATCGAGGCCTGCGTCTGATGGATGTGCTCAGCCTGATCGGTCTGATCCTGGCGTTCGTCGCCATCGTTGGCGGCAATTTCCTCGAGGGTGGTCATGTCGGCGCCCTGCTCAACGGGCCTGCGGGGCTGATCGTGCTGGGCGGCACCCTGGCGGCGGCCTTGCTGCAGTCGCCGCTGTCGGCCTTCAAGCGTGCCCTGCAGATCCTGCGCTGGATCATCTTCCCGCCCCGCGTGGACCTGGCCGGGGGCATCGACCGGGTGGTCAACTGGAGCCTGACCGCACGCAAGGAAGGCCTGCTGGGCCTGGAAGGCGTTGCCGATGCCGAGCCGGACCCCTACGCGCGCAAGGGCTTGCAGCTGCTGGTCGATGGCGCTGAGCCGGAGTCCATCCGCAGCGTCCTGGAGGTGGATCTGCTCACCCAGGAAGGCCGTGACATCCAGGCCGCCAAGGTCTACGAAAGCATGGGCGGCTATGCGCCGACCATCGGCATCATCGGCGCGGTGATGGGCCTGATCCATGTGATGGGCAACCTGGCCGACCCTTCGCAACTGGGCAACGGCATCGCGGTGGCATTCGTCGCCACCATCTATGGCGTGGCCAGTGCCAACCTGATCCTGCTGCCGGTGGCCAACAAGCTCAAGGCCATCGTGCTGCGCCAGTCGCGCTACCGCGAGATGCTGCTCGAGGGCCTGCTGTCGATCGCCGAAGGCGAGAACCCGCGCTCGATCGAGCTCAAGCTGCAAGGTTTCATGGAGTAGCCCATGCGCCGTCGTCGTCAGGTCGAAGAGCACGAAAATCATGAGCGGTGGCTGGTGTCGTACGCCGACTTCATCACCTTGCTCTTCGCCTTCTTCGTGGTCATGTATTCCATCTCCTCGATCAACGAGGGCAAGTACAAGGTCATCTCGCAGGCCCTGGTGGGCGTGTTCAACGATCCCGAGCGCAGCCTGCGGCCGATTCCCATCGGCGACGAGCGCCCGCTGACGGTCAAGCCGGCCGAACCGTTGGTCAAGGACAGCGAGCAGACCGACGCCGGGGTAGGGCAGAGCAGCAACGATCCGCTCAAGACCATCAGCGACGAGGTGGCCGCAGCCTTTGGCGATCTCATCGGCGCCAACCAGATGACCGTGCGTGGCAATGAGCTGTGGGTAGAAATCGAGCTCAATTCGGCGCTGCTGTTCGGCAGTGGCGATGCGATGCCCAGCGATGTCGCCTTCGAGATCATCGACAAGGTGGCCAGGATCCTCAAGCCGTTCGCCAACCCCGTGCATGTCGAGGGGTTCACCGACAACCTGCCGATCCGTACCGCCCAGTACCCGACCAACTGGGAGCTGTCCTCGGCGCGCGCGGCGAGCATCGTGCGCCTGTTGGCGATGGACGGCGTGGATCCGGCGCGCCTGGCCTCGGTGGGCTATGGCGAGTACCAACCGGTGGCCGGCAATGACACCGCTGACGGCCGTGCGCGCAATCGGCGCGTGGTCCTGGTGATCTCGCGCAACCTCGATGTACGCCGCAGCCTGACCGGGTCGGGCACCGCCAACGCCACGCCGGATGCCGCGTTGCGCAGGGCTGGCACACAAAGTGCACCGGCAACGCCAGCCACGACGGCCGGGCGCAATCCCGTCAAATCTCCGTCACCGAATCCATAGAACCGGTCCCGCTGGGCGAACTGCCCCTGTCGGGAGGAAGCAACGCACGATGAGAGTCTGGGCAGTAGCCAATCAAAAAGGTGGAGTCGGCAAGACCACCACCACCATCGCTCTGGCCGGCCTGCTGGCCGAGGCAGGCAAGCGCGTGGTCGTCGTCGACCTCGATCCGCACGGCTCGATGACCAGCTATTTCGGGCACAACCCCGACGCCCTCGAACACAGCTGCTACGATCTGTTCCTGCACCAGGGCACCGTCCCCGACGGCCTGCCTGGGCAGTTGCTGCTGCCCACCAGCCACGAGCGCATCTCCCTGCTGCCTTCCAGCACCGCGCTGGCGGTGCTCGAGCGCCAATCGCCAGGCAAGAGCGGTCTGGGCCTGGTCATCGCCAAGAGTCTGGCGCAGCTGTGGCAGGATTTCGACTTCGCCCTGATCGACAGCCCGCCGTTGCTCGGCGTATTGATGGTCAACGCCCTGGCGGCCAGCCAGCAGTTGGTGATTCCGGTGCAGACCGAATTTCTCGCGGTCAAGGGGTTGGAGCGCATGGTCGGGACGCTGGCGATGATCAACCGGTCGCGCAAGCAGGCGCTGCCCTACCAGATCGTTCCGACTCTGTTCGATCGCCGAACCCAGGCCTCGATGAGCACCCTCAAGGTGCTGCGCGATACCTATGGCGAGCAGGTCTGGCAAGGCTACATTCCCGTGGACACACGCATGCGCGACGCCAGCCGCCAGGGCGTCACGCCTTCGCAGTTCGACGGCAAGAGTCGTGGCGTGATCGCCTACCGAGCGCTGCTCAAGCACTTGCTCTCCTACCGTAACGCCTTGCAGGTGGCCTGATGAACCACGCTCCCCAGATCACCAGCAAACCGCAACTGGCGCTGCAGTCTTATCTCGACGGTCTGCTGCAGGACGCGACTGAATTCGACGAAGTGCAGGCGCCCGAACCTGTGGCCGTGCCCGTCGAGCACGCCCCCAGCGACGAGTTCGCCGCTGCCGTGCGCGAAGAACAGGCCCGTGACGCCAGTCGTGCACCCACGTCGGCTGCGGCCAGGCCATTCGCCGAGCCGCCCGCGCCGGTGATGCCGACGTTGCTGGCGCCCATCGAGGCGAACCCGGCGCCGCCGGTGACGCTGAGCGAGCAGCAGACGGCTCAAGCGCAGACGTCGTCGATCGAGCCGGTCGCGCCACTGGTCGAAGTGCATCTGCCAGCCCCTGACGCCCCAGTGCCGCCCGCCACGGTCGATGGCCGGCCGGCCTGGGCTGCCGAGCCGTTCGAATGCCTGCTGTTCGACGTGGCCGGGCTGACCCTGGCCGTGCCGCTGGTCTGTCTGGGCTCGATCTACAGCCTCGAGGGTCAGGAACTGACGCCTTTGTTCGGCCAGCCGGACTGGTTTCTCGGCATCCTCAGCTGCCAGGCCGGCAACCTCAAGGTGCTGGACACCGCCCGCTGGGTCATGCCCGATCGCTACCGCGAGGACTTCCGCCAGGGCCTGCACTACGTGATTTCGGTGCAGGGCTACGAGTGGGGCCTGGCGGTGCATCAGGTCAGCCGCTCGCTGCGCCTGGATCCGCGCGAGATCAAATGGCGCAGCCAGCGTGGCCAGCGGCCGTGGTTGGCCGGAACCGTCATCGAACACATGTGCGCCCTGCTTGACGTAGCCGAGCTGGCCGAGCTGATCGCCAGCGGTGCGGTCAAGCAGATGAACATCACACACAACTGAATCGGCGCCGCAGTTGCAGCGACCATAACGAGCACACCGCCACCGGCGGAATGAGAGGGCTAGGGTAATGAAGAAGTCGTCTGCACAAGGTTCCGAAGATCCGATCCTGCAGTGGGTCACGTTCCGCCTGGACAACGAGTCCTATGGCATCAACGTCATGCAGGTACAGGAAGTCCTGCGTTACACCGAGATCGCGCCAGTGCCGGGTGCGCCGAGCTACGTGCTGGGCATCATCAACCTGCGCGGCAACGTGGTCACCGTCATCGACACCCGTCAGCGCTTCGGCCTGATGCCCTCGGACCTCACCGACAACACCCGCATCGTGATCATCGAGGCGGACAAGCAGGTGGTCGGTATTCTCGTCGACAGCGTCGCCGAAGTGGTCTACCTGCGCCAGTCGGAAATCGAAACCGCGCCGAACGTCGGTAACGAAGAGTCGGCCAAGTTCATCCAGGGCGTGTGCAACAAGAACGGCGAACTGCTGATACTGGTCGAACTGGACAAGATGATGAGCGAAGAAGAGTGGTCGGAGCTGGAGAACATCTGAGGTGATCTTCGAGGCTGCCGTCATCTTCCTGGCGCTGTTGTGGGCGCTGAGCCTGTGGTTTTTCCTCAACTACAGCAAGCGCCAGCGCGAGTTGGCCGCCCAGCAGGCCCAAGGTGATGCGCTGCGTGACCAGCGCATCAAGGACCTGGCCAAGCGGCTCGATGACTACCAGAACGTGACCGTGCGCATGGGCGAGGCCATTCACGAACTGCGCGCGGTGGTGGCGCCACTGCCCGAAAAGCTGCTGCAGCTCGAGCAGCGCGATCCGGACAGCGTCACCTTTTCCCAGGCCGCCAAGCTGGTCGGCATGGGCGCCAGCGTCGCGGAACTCACGCAAAGCTGTGGCCTGACCCAGGCCGAAGCCGAGTTGATGAGCAAACTGCACCGAGGCTAGGCACTCCAGCCGCTGCAGGTGGCCGGTCTGAGGCGGTATGCAGCGACGTCGATGGGCAGTGGTGCTGCGGTGAGGCTTGCCTGGGCCTGTCGCCGGCATCGCTTACAGACAGGCTGCGGCGCTCATGGGCGCCGCGTGCATGTACGCCGCATTGCTCAATGGTTCTGCCACGAATGGGCGCAGCCGATGTCGGCCATTTCGCCCAGAGGGGCGTAGTCGGCCAGCGTATCCATGAATGCGCGGCTGTCGACTGCGTCGTACACGTCGTGGATGGGCGAGGCCAGCAGGTTGCAGGTCTCGCGCAACTGGCTCAGCCACGGCAGGTGCTGGTCGATCACGTCGTTGAGCATACCGGGTCCGGTCATTTGATTGAGTTGCCGGGCATAGCGGTCCAGGCCGACCGGATCCTGCTCGGCATCGGGTCGGCGAGCGTAGAACGCCGGCTCGCGCTGGTAACGGCGCAGGATCTCGTCGGAGATGGCATCCAGTGTCGGGTTGTTCGGGTGGCTGCCGATCAGGCTGCTGTTGAACTTGATGTACATGCCCAGTTGATCGTTCGACACAGGGGCGGCCAGCACCAGTCCGTCGGCCGTGCAACTCAGCGTCTGCCGTTCCAGGGGCAGAACGGGGGGAGTGCCCGTCATGGGCAGCAGTGTGTCGTCCGCGTCCATGTAAAGCCCGCCATAGTGCCTGAGCAGGCGGTAGCGCAGGATGTCGCTGGCCGAACTGAAATGGGTAGCACCTTTGCCGTCGCCCTTCAGCGCCGCCTGATACTGGGCGAAGTAGGGTGAACGCTCGAATTCGAGGAATACGGGCTGCTCCTCCAGCGTGAGCAATTGCACGCCAGCGGCCTTGACGGTGAGCAGGTCGAGGTTGGCCTCGAAACTCGCCATGTCCTGGCGCGAAAGCAATAGCTGGTAGCGATACCCGCTGCCGCGCAGCAGCGTGGCGTTGTGGGCGATGGCGTCGATGAAGGCGTCGTCCATGACGCGATTGCCGACCCAGACGCTGGTGATCAGCCGCTCCAGCGGCGTGCGTACCAGGGTCTGGAAGCGGCTGAAGTCCAGTGGCAGCTCCACGTCAATGCCCAGGGCCCGCAACGTGCTCATGCGCTGTCCATCGTCGATCTGGCGTGACGTATCGGTGAGGGGTGTAAGGGCGTCAGGGTTGTCCGCGGCGAGGGCCCAGCGTGTCGGGCTGGCCTGTCTCACCTGGGAGACGCGGATGAAGCTGTCGCTCTTGAGTTCGTAGCACACCCAATCCTGTTCCAGCCCTTCATCCGTGGCCAGGGTAGCGAAAAAACGGTGGCGCAGGCTTTGGTCCACCCGGCACACCACCGCACCGAGCTGTGGCGAAGACTGCACAGGCGACTCGCGAAACGCTGCCTCAGCCGGTTGCAGGGCCAGCTCTTCAGCGCTTTCGGAGGTCTGCACCAGCTCCCTGAAGCCGACGAAGCCCGGTCGGCAGTAGCGGTAGATCGCCGAGGCGCGCAGCGCCACATGCCCCACCAGAGGCAGCGCATTGAACAGGCCGAACGCCTGGGCCTGCACGCCCTCGGCCTTGTCCTGCAGTGAGCGACCGTTGATCACGCGATCAAGCCCCAGGGCGAATTGCGTCAGGCCACCGATGGCCAGCAGTGCGCCAAGCGCCGGCACCACCATTGCCACAGGTATCAACATGACCATGGCCACGTTCAGGTACGTGGTCCAACGAGATTTGTCGATCTGATGGTTGCTGACGATCTGTTGATCGAGGTCGGCATAGGCACGCTGCTGGTGACGACGCGCCAGATAGCCGAACAGCTCTGTGCTGATGGGTGGGCTGTAGCGGTCGGCGCGGTAGTCGATCATGTCCTCCGGTACCCACAGGCCGCTGGTGGCGAAGCCAGGGTGGCTGTTGACCGAGAAGCGATGGAACCTGGGGTAGAGTCCGAGGCCAGTCAGGGCCGTGCGCACGCCGCTGAAATCCAGCCCGTCCGGCCAGTCGGCACTGCTGAACAGTTCCAGCAGGGCGGCACGTCGATCCGACGCCTGGCACTGGCCGGCGAACCAGTACTTCATCGCCGAAGGCGTGTCGAAGGTCTGGAACGGGCTGCTATTGCCCGGAATGTACAGGACGGTGAGGGCGCTGTTTTGGCTGCGCAGGCACACCACCGAGGTCGTCGTGTAGCCATAGACGTTGAGCAAGGAAATCAGCACATGGCGGCGCGGCTTGAGATCCGCTGCCTGCCAGATCAGGTCGCGTGCCGCCTCGCCCAGGCTGCCTTCGGCCACCTGGCGGTTGCACGCGGCGATGAAATTGATCTTCAAGGCCCGCTGGTACAGCGTCAGGTTATGTTGCCAATAGGCGTCCAGCTGGGTTTTGTACAGGGTGTGAAAGTGCAGGCCCCAGATGAACCCCTGAAAGTCTTCCGCGCGCACCGCCAGCTTGTTCGCAGGGCTGTACAGTTCCGGTGTCTGGCGCACGTACAGGCCGTTGAAGATCAGATAGCTGGGGGCATTGGAAAAAAAGCCCGCCGGCTCCAGGCGCTCTACCAGGGTCAGCGGTCCATGGGGCGCCAGGCCCGCCCAGTCACCATAGTGAAAGCCGCCGTAGCCTTCGGCGGTTTCACCCTGCCAGTTGCTCAACAGGGCTTGCACCAGATTCATCCTCTGCGTGAGGATGGCGTTTTCGCGAAAGTGCTTGCGGCCTTCTCCCAGGACCTCCAGTTGATAGTGGACCGTGACCACGTCGATGTCCTGCGGCGCTGTCTCGATCCCCTGTTTGCGCAGCCAGTCGCGCAGGACGGTTTCGGCCAGCGTGTCCGGGCGTGGGAAATCCAGCAGCGCCGCATTGACCAGGTGCAGATTTTCGGTGGGAATGGCGTTCATGGCCGTGCGGCCTCCGTACTCATCGAGGGGAGGCCCAGGGTGATGCCCGAGGCGCGATACCAGGCGTTAGATAGTGCTGTCTGGTGTCGGCAGGGCCAGCACGGGGGTGATGTCGCGCGGCTCGCGCGGGGCGTCGTCGAAGCCAGCGGGCACCTTGCCACGCAGTTGCCAGGCGAATGCGATGATTTCGGCGATGGTCAGATAGAGCGCTTCGGGAATCTGCTCGCCCAGTTCCAGGCGTGCCAGCAGCCTGACCAGTTCGGCGTTCTCGTAGATCGGTACTTCGTGTTCGCGCGCCAGTGCGAGGATCGCCTCGGCCAGCTCGTCCTCGCCCTTGGCGCTCAGGGTGGGAGCCTGCTGGCCGTCGTAGCTCAGGGCGATGGCCTGGCGTGGGGTGCGGGCGGTCATGCGGTTTCGTCCACCCAGCGTTGTTCGAGTCGTGTGCGCGGGCCTTGCGGCGGTGTACCCGGGTGGCAGGCCAGATCGCCGACGTCCAGCCCACGGGCGAGCAGGCGTTCGCGCAACAGCGACAGCTGGCTGTCGATCAGCTCGGCGGTCTGCGGGCGCTCGGCCCATAGCTGACCGCTGAGGCGGCCCTGACTCAGCTGCGCCTGCACCTGCAACGGCCCTAAGGGGGGCAGGTCGAAGGCCAGCTCGATGCGCCACAGCGATTCGAGGGGGTCGCGTTGCCCGCGCTGTGGATCGGCATGCTGCTCCGGGGTTTCCTCGCGTTGCAGCTTGGCCTGCAGCGGGATGAAGTCCTGGCCATGGCGCAGCGCGATCTCGGCCTGCCAGGTGGTCTGCTGCTGGCCGGTCTCGGTGGTGCCGGTCTGTTGCAGGCTCGCCAGCTGATGGCTCTGCACGCGGGAGACGGCGGCGGCGGCAAGGCGCAGCAACTGTTGCAGGTCGGCAGTCTCCTCCAGCTCCTGCAGCACGCGCGAGGGCAGTGGGAAAACCCCGGGTGGCGGGCGGTTGGCGGCGGGATCGAATAGACCCCGACTACTGCGCGCCATGCTCGGCAGCAACCGCGACAGGGTATTGGCGTCCAGGGTCGGCACGGCGTTGGCCTGGCCCGGCTGGATCTGCGCGACCAGGCGCACCAGCTGGGCTTTGAGGTCCGCCGTCAGGGCCGCGCCCTGGCCGGTCAGCAGCTTGGCCTCGAGAAAGGCGCCGCTGTTGCCCAGGGCCTGCGCCACAGCCTTGGCATCGCCCAGTTGGCCAGGATCGGGAAGGCTGGCCAGCAGACGGGAGGCACTGGCGCTGAGTCCCGGGTCCACGTCCGGGGTGCTTGCCAGCTGCTGCAACGCGCCGAGCAGCGCTGGCAGCGAGGCTTGCCGGGCTTGTTGGCTGATCAGTTGCTGGGCGATGGCCAACTGGTCCTGACGACCGCTCAACGGCACGAAGCGCAGGGACTGATCGTCCTGCACCAGGGCGCTGAGCAAACTGCCCAGCGGCAACGGGCGTGGGCTCTCAACCGCCAGGGTGGCGCCAGCCTGGGCACTGTTGAGCAGACTGACCAGCGAGCGGAACACCGCGGGCTGGCCAGCCTCGTTCGGCAACGCCTGGGAGGTCAGGACCTTGCCTTGCAACAGGGTGCCGACCGGCACCTGGTCGGTGTCGAGTCGAGTGAGGGTCGCGATGTTGCTGGCACTGGCCTGCTGCACGGTCACTGCCAGACGGCTGCCGTCGAGCTGGCCGAGGGTGACCTGGCTGCCTGGCGGCAGGGGCTGGGAGGTGGTGGCCTGCACCTGGGCCGTCTGGCCATCGGCCAGGCTCAGGCGCAGCAACAGGGTGAAGTCCGTGGCGCCCTGGCGCAGGCTGAGCACCTCGCCCTGTGCAGTCTGCCCGGCAGGGATCAGGCCCGGCTGCGCCTGGGTCAGGCGCAGCAGCTCGCCGGTCAGGCTGGCCTTGGCCACCTGTGCGGCGAAGCTGGCCTGGGCGGCGAGACTATTGATTTCAGTCATGATTGTATACAACCTGTCGAACCCGCACACTGGACAGCCGGAGCGTCCATGTATAATGCCGGCCGCGCTGTCACTGCCCAGTGTAACGGCAGGGCGCGGCGCGACTTGAGACCCGCAGAGCGTTCGCGTCTCCCTGAGGGCCTGCGATCGACCTCCATGAACAGTACAAGGCCAAACCGTGAGCTTCCACCTCCAAGCCGAGAACCTTGCCTGCGAGCGCGAC
The DNA here is from genome assembly GCF_016518545.1 of Pseudomonas sp. S30. Lineage (GTDB taxonomy): Bacteria > Pseudomonadota > Gammaproteobacteria > Pseudomonadales > Pseudomonadaceae > Aquipseudomonas. Next base: position 217,769 of record NZ_JACVTO010000005.1, on the reverse strand, counting down.
TGGCGGCTGCTCTTCGAGCACCTGGACTTCGAGTTGCGTCCCGGCGACATGCTCCAGGTCAGCGGGCCCAACGGCAGCGGCAAGACCAGCCTGCTGCGCTTGTTGGCCGGGCTGATGCAGCCCACGGCGGGGCAAATCCTGCTCGAGGGTCGCGCGATCGGCGAGCAGCGCCAGGCGCTGGTCGGCCTGCTGCTGTGGATCGGTCATGCGGCGGGCATCAAGGAGCTGCTCAGCGCCGAGGAAAACCTCGCCTGGCTGTGCGCCCTGCACCAGCCCGCCGACCGCGCCAGTATCTGGCAGGCACTGGAGAGGGTCGGCCTGCGCGGCTTCGAAGACGTGCCCTGCCATACCCTGTCGGCCGGTCAGCAACGCCGTGTGGCCCTGGCCAGGCTGCATCTGCCGGGCCCTGCGCTGTGGATCCTCGACGAACCCTTCACCGCCCTGGACAAACACGCCGTGGCCCAGCTCGAAGCGCATCTGGCCGAGCACTGCGAGGCAGGCGGCAGCGTGGTGCTGACCACTCACCATAGCTTGCAACGCCGGCCTGAAGGCTATCGCGAGCTGAACCTGGGGCAGTGGGCGGCATGAGCGTATTCATCCCGTTGCTGCGCCGCGAAGCGCGCCTGTTGTGCCGCCGTCCGGCGGAACTGGCCAACCCCCTGGTGTTCTTCGCCATCGTGGTGGCGCTGTTCCCCCTGGCGGTCGGAGCGGATAGCCAATTGTTGCAAACCTTGTCTCCTGGGCTGGTGTGGGTCGCCGCTCTTCTGGCGGTGCTGCTGTCGCTCGATGGCCTGTTTCGCAGCGACTTCGACGACGGCTCCCTCGAACAGTGGGTGCTGTCGCCGCAGCCGTTGCCGCTGCTGGTGCTGGCCAAAGTATTGGCGCACTGGACCTTTTCCGGCCTGGCGCTGGTATTGTTGGCGCCCGTGCTGGCGCTGATGCTCGGCCTGCCTGCGAACTGCCTGCCGGTGCTGCTCGGCTCGCTGCTGCTCGGCACGCCGGTGCTGAGCCTGCTCGGTGCGGTGGGCGCGGCGCTGACGGTGGGGCTCAAGCGCGGCGGATTGCTGTTGGCGCTGCTGATCCTGCCGCTGTACATCCCGGTATTGATCCTGGGCAGTGGTGCGTTGCAAGCGGCGTTGCAGAATATGCCGGCCAGCGGGTATCTGCTCTGGCTGGCGAGCCTGACCGCCCTTGCGGTGACCCTGACACCCTTCGCCATCGCAGCCGGCCTGAGGATCAGTGTCGGCGAATAACGAGTCCTGGGCAGTGAAGCCCGGCAAAGACCCTGGATGCACCCTGATGAAAATGAGCTGGACATGGTTCCACAAGCTGGGCTCACCGAAGTGGTTCTACGCCATCAGTGGCCGCCTGCTGCCGTGGCTGAGCATCGCCGCCGCCTTGCTGCTGCTGGTCGGCATTGCCTGGGGCCTGGCCTTCGCCCCTGCCGATTACCAGCAGGGCAACAGTTTCCGCATCATCTACATCCACGTGCCGGCCGCCATGCTCGCCCAGTCCTGCTATGTGCTGCTGGCGCTCGCTGGCGTGGTGGGCCTGGTGTGGAAGATGAAACTGGCCGACGTCGCCCTTCAATGCGCAGCCCCCATTGGCGCCTGGATGACAGCTCTGGCGCTGGTCACCGGGGCGATCTGGGGCAAACCGACCTGGGGCAGCTGGTGGGTGTGGGACGCCCGGCTGACCTCGATGCTGATCCTGCTGTTCCTTTACCTGGGCCTGATCGCGCTGGGCCAGTCGATCAGCAACCGCGACAGTGCGGCCAAAGCGTGCGCGGTGCTGGCCATCGTCGGGGTGGTGAACATCCCGATCATCAAGTACTCGGTGCAGTGGTGGAACACCCTGCACCAGGGCGCCACCTTCACCCTCACCGAAAAACCGGCCATGCCGGCCGAAATGTGGCTGCCGCTGCTGTTCACCGTGCTGGGTTTCTACGCCTTCTTCGGCGCCGTCCTGCTGCTGCGCATGCGCCTGGAAGTGCTGCGCCGCGAGGCCCGCGCCAGCTGGGTGCGCGAGCAGGTGCTGGGCGTGGCGAGCAAGGAGTACGGCCGATGAGCTTCACCTCTGTCGGCGACTTCCTCGCCATGGGCCATCACGGCCTGTATGTCTGGTCGGCCTACGCCCTGTGCCTGATCGTGCTTGGCATCAACGTCGCTGCGCCGCTGCTGGCGCGGCGTCGCTATCTGCAAGAAGAGGCGCGTCGTCTGCGCCGGGAGACCCCCCAGTGAATCCGCAGCGCAAGAAGCGTCTGTTGCTGATCCTCGGCCTGCTGGCCGGCGTGGCCGTCGCCCTGGGCCTGGCCCTGAGCGCGTTGCAGCAGAACATCAACCTGTTCTACACCCCCACCCAGATCGCCAATGGCGAGGCGCCGCTGGACACCCGCATCCGTGCCGGCGGCATGGTCGAGAAGGGCTCGGTGCAGCGCTCGGGCGACTCCCTGGACGTGCGCTTCGTGGTCACCGACTTCAACCGGTCGGTCGCGATCAGTTACCGCGGCATTCTCCCGGACCTGTTCCGTGAAGGGCAGGGCATCGTCGCCCTCGGCAAGCTCAACGCCGAGGGCGTCGTGGTGGCCGACGAGGTGCTGGCCAAGCATGACGAGAAGTACATGCCCCCCGAGGTCAGCAAGGCGCTCAAGGACAGCGGCAAGACCGCTGCCAATGGCGAGGTGCGGCCATGACCGCGGCCCTGGTGATTCCCGAACTGGGCCAGCTGTCGATGATCCTGGCGATCTGCCTGGCAGCGGTCCAGGCCAGCATTCCGCTGCTCGGCGCCTGGCGCGGCGATCGCCTGTGGATGAGCCTGGCGCGGCCCGCGGCCTGGGGCCAGTTCGCGTTCCTGGCGTTCGCCTTCGCCTGCCTGACCCACGCGTTCATGACCGATAACTTCTCGGTCGCCTACGTGGCCCACAACTCCAACAGTGCGCTGCCCTGGTATTACAAGTTCAGCGCCGTGTGGGGGGCCCACGAGGGATCGCTGCTGCTGTGGGCCCTGATCCTCGGCGGCTGGACCTTCGCCGTGTCGGTGTTTTCCCGGCAACTGCCACAGGTCATGCTGGCCCGGGTGCTGGCGGTGATGGGCATGATCAGCGTCGGCTTCCTGTCGTTCCTGATCGTCACCTCCAACCCGTTCGCCCGTCTGCTGCCGCAGGTGCCGACCGACGGGCGCGACCTCAACCCGCTGTTGCAGGATTTCGGCCTGATCGTGCATCCGCCGATGCTGTACATGGGCTACGTCGGCTTCTCGGTGGCCTTCGCCTTCGCCATCGCGGCCTTGCTCGGCGGTCGGCTGGACGCCGCCTGGGCGCGCTGGTCGCGACCTTGGACCCTGGTCGCCTGGGCTTTTCTGGGTATCGGGATCGCCCTGGGCTCGTGGTGGGCCTACTACGAGCTGGGCTGGGGCGGCTGGTGGTTCTGGGATCCGGTGGAAAACGCTTCGTTCATGCCTTGGCTGGTGGGCACGGCGCTGATCCATTCGTTGGCGGTGACGGAAAAGCGCGGCGTGTTCAAGAGCTGGACGGTGCTGCTGGCCATCGCCGCCTTCTCCCTGAGCCTGCTCGGCACTTTCCTGGTGCGTTCCGGGGTGCTGACCTCGGTGCACGCCTTCGCCGCGGATCCTGCGCGCGGGGTGTTCATCCTGATCTTCCTGCTGTTCGTGGTCGGCGGCTCGCTGACCCTGTTCGCCCTGCGCGCTCCGGTGGTCAAGAGCCAGGTGGGCTTCGGCCTGTGGTCGCGCGAGACCTTGCTGCTGGCCAACAACCTGCTGCTGGTGGTGGCGGCCTCGATGATCCTGCTGGGCACGCTGTATCCGCTGGTGCTCGATGCCCTGACCGGCGCCAAGCTCTCGGTCGGGCCACCGTACTTCGACGCGTTGTTCGTGCCGCTGATGGCCTTGCTGCTGGTGGTACTGGCGGTCGGCGTGCTGGTGCGCTGGAAAGACACGCCGGGACGCTGGCTGGCGAGCATGCTCACGCCCGTGCTGATCGGCAGTGCGGTGCTGGCGCCGCTGGCCGGGCTGATGGTCGGCGACTTCGACTGGCCGGCGCTCAGCGTCTTCGCGCTGGCCGCCTGGGTGGTGCTCGGCGGGCTGCGCGACATCCTCGACAAGACCCGCCACACGGGCCTGGCCAAGGGGCTGGGCAAATTGTCGCGCAGCTACTGGGCCATGCAGCTGGCGCACCTGGGCCTGGTGGTGTGCGCCCTGGGCGTGGTGCTGTCGAGCAACAACAGCGCCGAGCGCGACCTGCGCATGGCGCCGGGCGAACGCATCGAGCTCGGCGGTTACCACTTCCTGTTCGAGGGCGCCAGGCACTTCGAGGGGCCCAACTTCATCTCCGACAAGGGCACCGTGCGCGTGTCCCAGGGGGGCCGTGAGGTAGCCGTGCTGCACCCGGAGAAACGCCTGTATACCGTGCAGCAGTCGATGATGACCGAAGCCGGTATCGATGCAGGCCTGACCCGCGATCTGTACGTCGCCCTGGGCGAGCCGCTGGAGAACGGCGCCTGGGCCGTGCGCGTGCACATCAAACCCTACGTGCGCTGGATCTGGCTCGGTGGGCTGTTGACCGGGCTTGGCGGGTTGCTGGCGGCCTGCGACCGGCGCTATCGAGTCAAGGTCATGGCGCGCGCGCGCACTACACTGGGCCTGTCTGGAGCGAAGGCATGAGGCGTTGGATGATGGTGTTGCCATTGGCGGTGTTCCTGCTGATGGCGGTGTTTCTCTACAAAGGGCTGTTCCTCAAACCCGACGAGCTGCCCTCGGCGATGATCGGCAAGCCGTTCCCGGCATTTTCACTGCAAAGCGTGCGCGATGACCGCACCTTGACCCAGGCCGACCTGCTCGGCCGCCCGGCACTGGTCAACGTGTGGGGGACCTGGTGCCCGTCGTGCAAGGTCGAGCACCCGTATCTGAACCAGTTGGCCGAGCAGGGCGTGGTGATCCACGGCGTCAACTACAAGGACGACAACGCCGCCGCGCTCAAGTGGCTGGCCGAGTTCCACGATCCGTACCAGCTCGACATCCGTGACGAGCAGGGCACCCTGGGCCTGGACCTGGGCGTGTACGGCGCGCCCGAGACCTTCCTGATCGACGCCGAGGGCATCATCCGCTACAAGCATGTCGGCGTGGTCGACGCTCAGGTGTGGCGCGAGCAGTTGGCACCGTTGTATCAGGCGCTGGTCGACGAGGCCCGGCCATGAAGCGCTGGCTCCTCGCCGCGCTGCTGGGATTGAGCCTTGTCGGCGTGGCCCGCGCAGCCATCGACACCTATCAGTTCCGCGACGAAGCCGAGCGCGAGCGCTACCAGCAACTGACCCGTGAACTGCGCTGCCCCAAATGCCAGAACCAGGACATCGCCGACTCCAATGCGCCGATCGCCGCCGACCTGCGCCGGGAGATCTTCCGCATGCTCGGCGAGAACCGCAGCAACCAGCAGATCATCGACTTCATGGTCGAGCGTTATGGCGACTTCGTGCGCTACAAGCCCGCGCTCGGTGCGCGCACCTGGCTGCTCTGGTTCGGTCCCGGCGTGCTGCTGGCCGCTGGCCTGGTGGTGATCGCGCTGATCGTGCGCCGACGTCGGTCATCGGCGATCGAGGGCGGCGCCGAACTCTCCCAGGCCGAACGACAACGGCTTGCCCATCTGTTGGAAAAAGAATCGACCCATGACTGACTTCTGGCTGAGTGCGGGCCTGTTGCTGCTCGCCGCCCTGGCGTTGCTGCTGATTCCGGTGCTGCGTGGTCGCCGCAGGCAACAGCTCGAGCAGGACCGCACCGCGCTCAACGTGGCGCTCTATGAAGAGCGCATCGTCGAACTGGACGCGCAGCATCGGGCCGGTGTGCTCGATGCCGAACGCCTGGCACAGGGGCGCGCCGAGGTGGCACGTGAGCTGCTGTCCGACACCGAGGGCGCAGAGGCGCCACGGGCCGGTGAGCTGGGGCGGACCGTGCCCGTGCTGGCGGCGCTGCTGGTGCCAGCGCTGGCGCTGGGGCTGTACCTGCATTTCGGTGCTGCCGACAAGGTCGAATTAACCCGTGAGTTCGCCCAGGCGCCCCAGTCGGTGGAAGAAATGACCACTCGCCTGGAACGTGCGGTACAGGCCCAGCCCGATTCGGCCGAAGGCCTGTACTTCCTGGGCCGCGCCTACATGGCCGCGCAGCGTCCGGCCGATGCCGCGCGCGTCTACGAGCGCGCCGTGGCCCTGGCCGGCCGCCAGCCCGAGCTGCTCGGTCAATGGGCACAGGCGCAGTATTTCGCGGCCGACAAGCACTGGAGCGCGCACCTGCAGGCCTTGACCGACGAAGCGCTCAAGGCCGACCCGAACGAGGTCACCAGCCTGGGGTTGCGCGGTATCGCTGCCTTCGAGGGTGAGCGCTACCAGGAGGCGATCGACTACTGGCAGCGTCTGCTGGCGCAATTGCCCGAGGGCGATGCCTCGCGCGCAGCGCTGCAAGGGGGGATCGATCGTGCCGCGACCAAACTTGCCGAACACGGCGGCAAGCCCGTGTCGCCTGCCGCCCTGAGCGTTCGGGTAACACTGGCACCGGCGCTCAAGGACAAGGTTCGCCCGGACGACACGGTGTTCATTTTCGCCCGCGCCAGCCACGGGCCGCCCATGCCTGTGGCCGCCCGGCGCGTCACCGTGGCGCAACTGCCCGTCGAGGTGCGCCTGACCGACGCCGAGGCGATGATGCCGCAGATGAAACTGTCGGATTTCAGAGAAGTCGAACTGGTGGCCCGTGTCTCGCGCGCCGGTCAGCCGACCCAGGGCGAATGGATCGGCCAGAGCGCGCCCGTGGCCACCCGTGGTCAGCCTGTGCAGACCCTGACCATCGACCGACCTGACCGATAAGTGAGCCCGCCATGAATCGCAGCGTACGCCTGACCCTCATCACCCTGGCGCTGGGGCTGTCCGCCTGCACCGCGCACCGACCGGCCGAGCGCGAGGCGCCGCCACCGATCGAGACCCCGCCGCCACAGGGGCCGGTGGTCAAGCCACTGCCTGGCGGTGCGCCGGCCCCGCAGCCTGGCGCACCGAGCGGCATTCCCAAGCCGTTGCCGCGCACCTCGGCCAGCTTCGCCCCGCCGCCTGGCGGTGCCAGCCACTGGGATCCGAAACTGGGCGTTTACGTGCTGGAGAAACAACCCAATACCTTCTACCGCCAGCGCACCTACTACCGCTACGACAGCGGCTGGAGCTGGTCGCTGAGCCCCAACGGTCCATGGCAGACCACCGACAGCAGCGGGGTGCCGGGCGGGCTGGGTCGCGCGTTCGGGCAGTGACCCTAGGCCTTTCTGCGCGCCCCGATCGCCGTGCCACCGATGCGCACAGGGCCCCCGCAAGCTGGCATACTCGACGGCCAAACGATGCGGAGGGTGGCATGGGCAAGACCGTTCTGGTGCTGGTGGAAACCGTCGACGATTACCTGCCGTTGCTTGAAAAGGCCGGCTATCGTCTGATTCTGGCCAAGACACCGCAATCGCGGGCCGAGGCCATCGTCCGTCATGCCGACACCATCGATGCCGTGCTGACACGTGGCCCGCTGGGCCTGACGGCCGGCGAAATCCAGACCCTGAGTCAGCTGCGGATCATCTGCGTGATCGGCGCCGGCTACGAGCAGGTCGACCTGGCCGCCGCCAAGGCGCGTGGCATCACCGTCACCAACGGTGCCGGGGCCAATGCCGGTCCGGTCGCCGATCACGCCATGGCCCTGATGCTGGCGCTGCTGCGCGACATTGCGCGTGCCGACGCCAGCACCCGCCGCGGGGAATGGAACCGGGTCATCAGCCCCTCGGTGAGCGGCAAGCGCCTGGGCATCATCGGCCTGGGGGCCATCGGCCAGGCCATCGCCAAGCGCGCTGGCCAGGGCTTCGACATGGCGGTCAGCTACCACAGCCGCACGGCACGCACCGATCTGCCCTACACCTGGTACGACAGCCCGCTGAGGCTGGCCGAGGCGGTGGATATCCTCGTCATCGCCACGCCCGGCGGGGCGGGCACGCGGCATCTGGTCGACGCTGCGGTGCTCGCAGCCCTGGGGGGCCAGGGATATCTGATCAACATCGCCCGCGCCAGCGTGGTCGACACCCAGGCCCTGGTGCAGGCCCTCGCCAGCGGCACCATCGCTGGAGCCGCGCTGGATGTGTTCGACGACGAGCCGGCTGTGCCGCACGCGCTGAAGACGCTCGACAACACCGTGCTCACCCCGCATGTCGCCGGACAGTCCCCGGAAGCGGCGCACGACACCGTCGAGCTGGTCGTGCGCAACCTGCAGGCCTTTTTCGCCGGCCAGCCAGTGCTGACACCGGTTGTCCTCTGATTCCCATCGAATTCACCCCGCAGCGCCAGGGGTCTACAAGGAGTGTGTGCATGCAGCTGGAGATGTTCCAGGTCGACGCTTTCTCGGCCAAGCCATTCGGTGGCAATCCCGCCGCCGTGATTCCCCTCGACGCCTGGCTGGCGGACGACCTGATGCAACGGATCGCCGAAGAGAACAATCTCTCCGAAACCGCCTTCTTCGTCCGTAACGGCGACGCCTTCGACCTGCGCTGGTTCACCCCGGCCGTGGAAGTGGACCTGTGCGGCCATGCCACGCTGGCCACCGCCTGGGTGCTGTTCGAGCAACTGGGCGAGCAGGCCGAGATCCTGCGCTTCAACACCCGCAGCGGTGAACTGCGTGTCAGCCGTCGCGCCGACGGTCTGCTGGCCATGGACTTTCCCGCCAAGCAGCCCGAGGCCGTGGCGATGCCCGATGGCCTGCTGCAAGCGCTCGGCCTGACCCGTGCCAGCGCGCTGTATCGCTCGGACGATTTCGTCGTGGTGGTCGATGACGCCGCGCTGCTCGATCCACTGACACCGGATTTCGCCGCATTGTCGGCGTTCGATGTACGCGGCGTCGCGGTCACCGCCCCGGGTCGTGGTTTCGATTTCGTCACCCGCTGGTTCGGTCCGCGCGTGGGCGTCAACGAGGATCCCGTGACCGGCTCTGCGCACACCAGCCTCGCACCCTACTGGGCCGAGCGCCTGGGCAAGCGCACGCTGAGCTGCGAGCAGGGCGGCGCACGAAAGGGCCAGTTGCAGTGCGAGGTGCCGGGCAATGGTCGGGTGATCATCAGCGGGCAGGCAGCGTTGTACATGCGTGCCAGCGTGTTCCTCTGACCCGGGCTGGGCGTCTGCCTGATCCGGCGTGCCAGGGCCGTCAGGCAATCGCCGCTATACTTCGCCTTTCCCAAGACACGGAGCATCGGTCACATGTCCCTCTCTCGACAAGGCGGTTGCCTGTGCGGCGCGATCCAGTTCACCGCCACCCTCGACAACCATGACGTCAGTGCCTGCCACTGCAGCCTGTGCCGCACATGGGGCGGTGGGCCGATGCTGGCCGTCCATTGCAGCCAGGCACCGAGGTTCGAAGGCGCGCCACCTTCGGTCTATCGCTCGTCCGAATGGGCCGAGCGCGGGTTCTGCGGACACTGTGGCACCCACCTGTTCTATCGCCTGACCGGCAAGGACGACCACTACTTCCCGGTGGGGGTGCTGCGCGGCGACGCGGACTGGCAGTTCACCTTGCAGATCTTCGTCGAGCAGCGCCCGGCCTGGTACTGTTTCGCCAACCAGACCCGCGAGATGACAGGCGAGCAGGTTCAGGCGCTGTAGGATCAGGCTTGCCAACGGCCTGCATTCCTGAGAAAAGACCGGCTTCACATCGCTCAGGGAGTCCATCGCGTGATTCAGGAACTGCATATCGTCGATCTTCAGTCCGGTGACGGCAAAGCCGTGGTCAAAGGCGCCTTGATCACCACCCAGTACACCGGCTGGCTGGCCGATGGCAGCGAGTTCGATTCGTCCTGGGCCCGTGGCAAGCCGTTCCAGTGCGTGATCGGCACCGGTCGGGTGATCAAGGGCTGGGACCAGGGGCTCATGGGCATGCGCGTCGGCGGCAAGCGGCGTCTGGAGGTTCCGGCCCACCTGGGATATGGCGAGCGCTCGGTCGGCAGCATTCCGCCGAACTCGGACCTGACCTTCGAAATCGAGCTGCTGGAGGTACTCACTCGCGACGAATGATGTCGAGTTATTTCCTGCGTGACGTAATTTGGCAATATCTCTGGTCGAAGATGGCGCCTGCCAGGGAGGAGCGGCTTACAGGGTCCCACGACGAGGTTCTGCGCTGCTGCGCCGAGCCCTCACGGCACCCGGCCAGGGAGGCCTTCCGCCTTTTGCCGAACGAGTCCTGCCATGAAGTGGATGCACTACCTGCGACGCCGTCACCTGTTCCTCGCGCTCACCCTCGCCGCCGTGCTGATTCCGCTCACTTTCGATGTTGTACGCAGCGATGATCGAGCCGTTGACGGTACCCAGACTCTGGTCTTCCTGCGTCACGCCGAAAAACCCGGTGAGGGTCTGGGCCAGTTGAACTGCCAAGGCCTGAACCGCGCCATCGACCTGGCTACTTTGCTCCCGGAGCGCTTCGGCAAGGCCGACTACGTGTTCGCCGCCGACCCGGGGCGGCATGTGGAGGAGGGTAGTCAGGACCGCAGCTACAGCTACATCCGTCCACTGATGACCATTAGCCCCAGCGCCATCCGCCTGGGGCTGCCGGTCAACATCGAGTTCGCCGCCAACGACTACGACGACCTGGCGGACGAGCTGCTGCGTGCGAAGTACCGCAACGCCACGGTGTACACCGCCTGGTCCCACGGTTACCTGCCAGACCTGATCAACGCCGTGGCCGGCAAGGCGCTCGGCGAGAAGCGCGTGATCACCCAGGATTGGGACGGCGGGGACTTCGACACGCTCTACGTGCTGACCCTGACCTGGCACAACGGCAAGGCCACGCTGCTCAGCCGCAACGTGCGTCAGGAACTCGATGGCGGGTCCACGGTGTGCCCGACCTGACGCTGTCCGAGACGATGAGCTTCACCGATTCCACGGATCCTCATCGGTGGCAGCGGCCTGTCAGTCAGGCTTGATTTCGCTTTCAAAGGGCTTGTACCCGTGCTTGGGAAGCGGCTGCCAGGTGATACGCCGTGTTGTGCCTGCGGCATACATACTGGCATCGTGGAGTGAACTCCAACCTGGTCCGGCAGGCCACGGCGCTCAGTGTCGATGGTCAGCTCTGGCACTTTTCGAAGCGAACGTCGCCTTCAGGCAGTTGCTCGACGGGCTGCCACCCGCGGTGTCGATAGAAGCCGCTGGCACGGCTAGCCTCGGCTGTTTCCAGCCAGAGGGTGGGGTGATGTCGAAACAGCAACGCCTCGGCTTCATTCATCAGGCTTCGGCCCAGCCCCTTGTCCTCGAATTCGGGCCGTACGAATACGGCGAATACACACCCGTCCTCGACATCCACCATGGAGAAACCGGCAGGGACACCATCGACCTCGGCGATCCAGGCGCACGGGGCGTCCAGAATCGCCTGTCGTATTGCGCCGGGCGTGATGCCCATTTCTGTCAGCTGTTCCCGGGACAGGTGGTTTTCGCGAACGCTGGTTCGAATATCGAAAATGGTTTCGATATCTTCCGGGGTGGCGAGTCTGATGATTTTTTCCATGATCGACGCCTTGATACTCAATCCTTGCGATGGGCTCTATCTTGGCACACCTGAAGTATCGGGCGGTGACCCTGATCGTCATCTCCCCACCACGCTCTCGTCTGGCAAGTTCGCAGAGGCCAAAGGCGAATCCCCTTCGGCAAACCGCAAAGCAGGCGGGATGCCGGCTGACATCTGCTCTTGACGAACCCTGTCAGCCTGGCTGGCCTCAACGCCTCGTCTCAGCGCCCTGGATACAGCGGCCAGCCCACCACTTTCTTCGTGCGCGGCGTCGCGTAGGTACGCACCTTCGAGGTACTCAACCCCAGCCTGACCAGCGACTCGGCGAGGGTGACCGCCGCGCTCACCCCATCGACCACCGGCACCCCGGTACGCCGGCGAATCTGCTCATCGAGCCCTACCATGCCGCCGCAACCCAGGCAGATCACCTCGGCCTTGTCGTCTCGCACCGCACGCTCGGCCTGCTCGACGATGGCCTGCACGGCCCGCTGCGGGTCGGCCTCCAGTTCCAGCACGGCCAGGCCGCTGGCCCTCACCGAGGCGCAGCGGTCGTACAAGCCCGACAGCTTCAGGCGATCCTCGATCAGCGGTACGGTACGGTCCAGGGTGGTGACCACCGAGTAGGCGTGCCCCAGGTACATCGCCGTGCTGGCGGCGGCGTCGGTGATGTCCACGACCGGTACGTCGAGCAGTTCCTGAAGTCCCTCGCGGCCATGCTCGCCGTAGCCTGCCTGGATCACCGCGTCGTAGGGCTGGTCATAGGCCAGCACCCGGTCCATGACCGCGATGGCCGCCAGGTAGCTCTCGAAATTGCCTTCCACCGACTCGGCGCCGAAGCGCGGCGTCAAACCGACGATCTCGGTACCCGGCGCGGCCACGCTGCGCGCCTGTTCGGCGATGGCCTCGGTGATGGCCTCGGTGGTGTTGACGTTGACGATCAGAATACGCATGAACAACCTTTCCTCGATCAGTGACTGCTGTGGTCGACGGCGATGGACTCGCCGCTGACATCCAGGTATTGGCGATCGCGCGGCGCGATCAGCAGGTACAGGGTCGCTGCGGTTGCGGCGCCGATCAACCAGGAGAACGGCGCCACGCTGTGGAAGTGCGGCACCAGCGCCAGGATGATGGCCAGCAGCGCGGCCGGAACGAAGGCGGCCACCGCACGCAGGTTGACGCCACGGGAATAGTGGTAGGCGCCACCAGGGTGCTCGCTGTACAGCTCCGGCACGTTGACCCGGCCTTTGCGCAGCAGCCAGTAGTCGGACATGATCACTCCGTACAGCGGCCCGAGCAGGGCGCCAAGGCCCGATAGAAAATAGACGATCACCAACGGGCTGTTGTAGAGGTTCCACGGCAGGATCAGCACCGCCACGGTGGCGCTGATCAGCCCCGCACGGCGGAAATTCAAGTGGCGCGGCGCGAGGTTGCTGAGCACGAACGCCGGGGCGACGAAGTTGGCCATGATGTTCACCGCCACGGTGACGATCAGGAATGCCAGGCAGCCCAGCACCAGGAACAGCGTGTTGGGAATGGTGGCGACGATCTGCGTCGGGCTGTCGATCACCTGGCCGTTGATCTGGAACTGTGCACCGCACAGCACCACGGTGATGACCGCGAACACCAGGATGTTCACCGGCAGGCCCCAGAAGTTGCCGACGCGGATGGTCTTGCGGCACGGCGAGGAGCGGGCGAAGTCGCAGAAGTTGAGCACCAGGGTGCCGTAGATCGCCAGCCACAGTGCACCGCCTGCGAAGATGTTGCGCCACATCTCGTAACCGCTCAGCGGCTCGCTCACCGACCAGGCGATGCGTGCGTCGTTCTTGAAGAACATCCAGCTCGCCAGGCTGGCGACGGTCAGCAGGATCACCGGGCCGGCGAAGCCTTCATAGCGGCGCACCATTTCCATGCCGTAGGCCAGGATCACCAGTTGCACCACCCAGATCGCCACGAAGCACAGCCAGCCCAGACTGGACAAGCCCAGGATGCTGTCGTGGTCGTAGGCGGCCACCTGCGGCCACACGGCTGTGAGCAGCACCCTGAGCACCACCGAGGCCAGGTAGGTCTGGATGCCGAACCAGGCGATGGCGATCACCGCGCGAATCAACGCCGGGATCTGCGCCCCATGGATACCGAAGGCGATGCGGCTCATCACCGGAAAGGGCACGCCGGTCTTCTGGCCCATGTAGCCGGACAGGTTCATGAAGAAGTACACCAGTGCCGCGCCGATGGCCAGCGACACGAGGATCTGCCAGCCGCCCAGGCCCAGTGCGAACAGGCCCATGGCGAAGGAGTAGTTGGCGATGTTGTGCACATCGTTGGTCCACAGCGCGAAGATGCTGTACCCACCCCAGCGACGGCCTTCCAGGCGAGTGGGGGCCAGGTCGCGGTTGTGCAGGCGTGGGCTGAGTTCGCACGGCGGGGTAGGGGTGTCGAGGGGGCAGGACGACGGTTGGGTGCTGGCTACGGAAAGTTCAGGGGCAAGGTCTAGGCTGCTACTCATTCCGGAGGCTCCTGATGCGCTGGGCTGATTGAAGAGAATGGATCATCTCCAGCAGGCCCCGCATCGCTGGGTTCTGGGCGCGAACAGCCTTGAGCGGCTGGCGTCGTGGATTATTGTAATGATCAACGGATTGTATACAAATCACAGTCCAGACTAGCCATTTTCATGCCAGCTTCTTAAAAGGCTGAAGTGAACGTCAGCAAAAACCTGAAACTACTTAACTGAATGATTTTCATAGGATATTTTATTTTCACGCAAAAATCGGCCTTCTTCTCGCCATCTGACCTGCCAGTCAGTTATCGCTATTTTGTCACCATTTTGGGCTGAAACGTTACGATTGTGCACACTTGTGGTGCATTTGTTATTAGTTTTGTGTACAAGATATTCCGGTTTTCGCTTCTTCGGCTTTTCTTGTCAGTCCTCCGGAAACCATCGCCTTGCTCGAGTGTGACAAGCGGGTACGCACGTGATCCTATTCGATCACATTCAGTTTCCTGGATAGGCCATACCAAGATAGGCCTCATGAACACGTATCATAAATTTACAATTTTAATTTCCCGTTTTTTTGCAATAGTAATAATCGTCAACTAGCTTGGCATGAGCTTGAAAATGTCGGCAGGGAATGTCGGCAGTTTATGGCAAGGAGAATTTGATGCCTAACAACACTCGACGGTGGCTGGTACTAGCCGTACTGTCATTTGCGCTTCTGCTGGTCGCGATCGATATGACAGTCCTTTATATCGCGCTTCCCACACTCACACATGCGCTCGATGCGTCCACCAACGACAAGTTGTGGATCGTCAACATGTACCCATTGGTCGTCGCGGGCCTGTTATTGGGCGCGGGCACGCTCGGCGACAGGGTGGGACATCAGCGTCTCTTCGTTGCAGGCCTGGCAATTTTCGGCTCAGCCTCCTTGTTGGCGGCCTTCGCGCCCAGTGCCGCTTTGCTTGTTGTTGCCAGGGCAGCGTTGGGCGTTGGGGCGGCGGCCATGATGCCGGCGACCCTGGCGATCATCACTCTGATTTTCGAAGAGGAGCGCGAGCGTTCGGTCGCCATTGGGATCTGGACTGCGGTCGCCTCGGGCGGCGCGGCATTGGGACCAGTGGTCGGTGGCGCCCTTCTCGAGCATTTCTGGTGGGGTTCGGTTTTTCTGATCAACGTCCCCATTGTCGTCATTGCACTGGTCCTGTCGCTGCGGCTGATCGACAACGCGCCTCTTCCAAATGCTGGGCCATGGGATTTGCTCGGCTCTCTGCAAGCCATGGTATGCCTGATCAGCTTCGCCTATCTGATCAAGGAGTTCGCGAAGCCGATCCCATCGATGGCTGCAGCGGCGATGGCGTTGGTGATCTGCATCGGCAGCGCCTGGGTGTTCCTGCGAGGCCAGCGAAAGCGTGACTACCCCCTGATCGACATGGCCATTTTCCGCAGTGCGGCTTTTTCCTCGGCGATGCTGGCGAGCCTGGCGGCGGCCGGATGCCTGATGGGCATCAATCTGGTGTTGAGTCAGCGTCTGCAGTTGGTGCTGGACATGTCGCCCTTGCAGACCGGCTTCTATTTCATACCGCTATCATTGGGGGCTATCGTGGCCGGTCCTTTGAGTGGGTGGATGCTGCCCCGCATCCGCTGTGACCGATTCCTGATCATGGCGTTGCTGACCTATGCCGTGGTCATCGCACTGTTCATGTACAGCTTCGATCACTCGATCGTGATGCAAGCCGGGATGTTGTTCGTGATGGGCGCCTGCGTAGGTGCAAGTATGACTGGGGCATCCACCACCATCATGTCCAGCGTCCCTCCGCAGAGAGCGGGTATGGCAGCATCTGCCGAAGAGATCTCCTACGAACTGGGAGGAGGGCTGGGCATCGCATTACTGGGCACCCTCATGTCCGTCATCTACAGCGCAAGCATCGTGGTGCCGGAAGGGATCAGCGATCCTGATTCACTGCGCGAAGGCATAGATCGAGCATTGGCGTACTCCCAGACGCTGACACCGGAGGTGGCTGCGCAGGTCGCCAGTAGTGCCAGATTTGCATTCGAGCAGGCTGTCCACTGGGTCATGTTCACCTCAATCGGAATACTCATCGTGAGCGCCGCCGTGGTGTGGATGAACTTTCGCCGTAGCCCCTCCCTGGTTAATGAGCAAACACACTTTTCGCAATAGCGTTTGTTGATACTTGGATGAATGCCATCAGGAGAAGCTCATGCATCTGCTATTGGGCCAGATTTATGATTGCGAGACGGCCTATGACCTGGAAGACCTATTTGTAGGGGAGTTGATTGTTCCAACTGACGTACTGCTGCCTGATTATCTACAACAGGCGGTGGCTTATATTTATGCAAAGTATCCGGTATTGAGTGCGCATTTTCTACGCACTTCCGAAGGGTGGTGCATGGAATGGGGAGACGTTGATCGCAATAAGGTCGAGACGGCTGTGCATGTCATCCAGGCTGAGTCGAATCGCGCCATGCTGGCGCAAATCCATCATTGGACTCGTGTCGTTCAAGACGCCGGCCTGCGTTCGCAACCGCTATTGCGCTACGGGCTGTTCGAAAGCATGGAATCCGGAGAGCAACGCCTGTTGATTCTGTTTCATCATCTGGTGTGCGATGGGATTTCCAGTCGGATTCTGTGGCGGGATCTGTCCAGGGCTTACCAGGCTGCCGAGCGAGGTACGCCGCTAGTTGCACAGCCATGTGACAGCTACCTGAGACTGGCGTTGGAACTTGAGCGGCGCCATCGGCAACTGACGACCCCCGCGCCACCCCCCGTCCAGCCACCGGGCCTAATGGATCGCCTTTGCCGTGAGCATCATGGGCAGGTCCGTCACGACAGCGTGTTGAGTTGGACGGTGGTATTGGAGCCGGACGCACTCTACGAGCTGCATCAGCAGGCCAAGGCATGGCGGGTGAGCCTGGCCGACTTGCTGCTGGGGCATTGGACCTGCGCACTCAGTCGTTTGCAGTCGAGCGGCACGGTTGGGCTAATGATGTGGATGAGTCCGCACTTCGTAGGGGAGTGGGACACTCCTGTCGCTGAGCTTGTCGGGTCGGTCGCTTTTCCGATGCCAGTCACATTCGAGCTATTCAGATCCACGTTGCACGAGCATGTGCTGCGAGCGACACGCGATCTACAGGAAGCGCTGGACGGTGCGCAGGAGTATGCCGCTCGGTATTTCTCCGGTGTGCCAGAGTCCGAGCGCCCCGATCTACCAGCACTGGGTTTCAATTTCGTCAACTCACCGCGGCCGCGTCCTCAGTTGCTCGGTTATCGGCTGGCCCCCGAGCGGCTCGACATCCGCAGAGCACCTGAGCAATTGGCAGAGCTGTCGCTTGGATTTGAAGCGGAGCTCTACGAAGACAGGTTGAAGATCACGGTCCAGGCGGTCCGGCAGTTGGAGCGGCAATTGGCTCTGCGTGCCTGGGTGCAGGTCCTGTTCGAGGGGCTGCGTACACTCGATCTCACCCCCTGCTGAATGACGAAGCAGCCATGAAATGGATTCATGGCCACTGGAAAGGGAAAGCCCATGAACACTGCATACGAACATGTGCTGCGTGTCGTGCTGGAAGAACTGGCGCTCTGCGCCGGATTGCAGGCCGTCGATGCACACCAGCGGCTCGGAAGCCTGGGTCTGGATTCAATCACCATTACCGATTTGGTGAGCACCCTCGAACGGCGTCTGGATCGTGAACTCGAGCCAACGATATTCTGGCGTTATGCAACGCCTGAGCAGTTATGTCGACACTTGTGCGACGACTCCCCCGTTGTTATTCCATTGCAGGATCCCAGACCCGCATCGGCGCAGTGTCCGATAGCGATCACCGGTCTCGCCTGCTGTTTTCCGCACGCAGCTGACAGTCACGAGTTCTGGCGATTGCTGATTCAGGGCCAGCGAAGCGTGGGTCCGGTCGGCACCGATCATTTCAATGAGCGCTTGCAGAGCCCGTGGAACGTCGATGAAAAAGAGGTAGCAGGTTTCATCAGTCACCCCGGTGACTTCGATGCACAAAGATTCGGCCTCACTGCTCACGAGGCGAGCCAGATGGATCCGCAGCAGCGTCTGATGCTGACCCTCACCTGGGCAGCGTTGGAGCAGGCGGCGATGCCACCGGCGTCGCTTCGCGGGCAGCGCGGTGGGGTTTTCATCGGTGCCATGTGGTGCGATTTCGCACACCACATCACTCCCCAACAGATGACGGCGCATAGCGCGACCGGTCTGGATACCAGCATCCTGTCCGCGCGAATCTCTTTCTGTCTGGGCCTCAGCGGCCCCAGCATGACCGTCAATACGGCGTGCTCCTCCTCACTGGTCGCCCTGCATCTGGCTTGCCAGGCCCTGAAACAGGGGGAGTGCGACTTCGCTGTGGTCGGAGGTGTGAACCTTATGCTGGCGGCGCAGAGCTTCATGGCGATGCGTCAATTCGGTGGGCTATCGGCGACCGCCACCTGCCACACCTTCGATGCTGCCGCCGATGGCTATGTGCGCGCCGAAGGGGCCGGGGTCGTGATCGTGCGCAGGCTACCTGATGCCCTTGTCCAGGCGGCGCCGATCTGGGGGGTCGTGCGATCCTCCGTGGTCAATAACAACGGCTTCCATGCAAGCCTGACAGCACCTTCTTTCCAGGCCCAGCAGGCACTGCTGGATGAAACGCTGCAGCGGGCAGGGGTGACGCCCGATCAGGTTGAGTTCGTCGAGGCGCACGGTACGGGCACCGCTATGGGGGATCCGATAGAAGTCACCGCGATCGCTGCTGCCTACTGTCCGCGCGGTGTGTCGCGCTCGCCCTTGTTGATCGGGTCGGTAAAGACGAACATCGGCCACAGCGAGGCGGCGGCGGGCATGGCTGGCTTGATCAAGGTCCTGCTGGCGTTACAGCACGGGACGATACCTGCGCATTTGAATTATACGACGCCTAATCCAGCGATCGATTGGGCTCAGCTCGATGTGCAACCGGTCGTGCAAAACACACCATGGCGGTCGAGGCGCCCGTTGGCGGGTGTCAGCTCCTTCGGTTTTGGCGGCACCAACGCCCATGTGATCATCGATCGGCAATGGCCGGCTACGCAGGAGTCGCCGCCGCACCCCGACACCCTGGTAGTGAAGGCAGCGAGATCGATCGACGACGGTGCACTGCTGGTGTTTTCCGGCCAGGGGGATCAGTGGCAAGGAATGGGCCTGCACCTCGCGCGACTCGACCCAGTATTTCGTCAGACCATCGCTGACTGCGACAGGGTATTCGCAACACTGGCGGGCTGGTCGCTGGCAGAGCGGCTGTACGATGACCTGGAAGACTTCACTTCGGTCGAAGTCGCTTGGCCTTGTCATTTCGCTGTGCAAGTCGCGCTGGCACGCGTCTGGATCCGAAAGGGGCTCAAACCCACGGCCGTAGTGGGCCATAGTATCGGCGAGGCCGCCGCTGCTCATATCGCCGGTATGTTGAGCCTTCACGATGCGCTGGTGGTGATCCTCGCCCAGGCGCGCTGGGCCGCCACGCAACCTGGGGCAATGGCGTTGCTGGATCTTGGCTGGTCACAGACAGAAGAACTGCTGACCCGCCTTGATGTGGAGGCGTATCCGGCCATTCAGCACGCTGGACAGGAAACGGTCATTTCCGGGAGCGAACAGGCCCTGGCCGCCGTGCAGCGTCACTGTCATGAGCACCAAGTGCGTGTGCGCCAGATTCAGACCCGCGTTGGCGTTCATGCCGCTCGCGTTGAACAGGGCTATGGCGACCTGACGCAGGCGATGCAAGACATCGTGCCTTGCCCGGCAAGGATTCCGGTGTATGGGGCCAGCGCCACGGGCGCTGTGTTGCGAACCCCTGGTCGTGCGCACTGGGATGAGGCAGTGGCTCTACCGCTGCGATGGTTCGACGCTCTGTGTAGCGTACTGCAACGAACCAGCGGCGTGGTGGTGGAGATATCCAGTCACCCAGTGCTGCAATCCAGCTTGCAAGCCGCAATGCTGCAAGCCGACTGGCATCGAGGTCTGTGGATCAGTTCACGCCGAGGCGGCAGCGATGCCTGCGCGATGGACCTGGCGCTGGCCGATGGAGCGTCGGCGCAACAGCCAGATCTGCCTCGAGCCTATCCGCTGTTGTTGTCCGGGTATGGGCGTGAAGCACTCCGACAGCGAGCCACGAGCATCCTGAAGTGGTTGCAGGACAACCCGGAGCTTAGCTTGAGCGAATGCTCCCAGGCATTATGCAGCGCCATCAGTCACGAGCGTTTCCGGGTCGCGACGGTGATCACTGATCGCCAGCAGGCTATCGATTGGCTGCGCGAGCTGGATACGGCTGAAGTGCAATCTTGCACGCTCGATCACGCCGTGCTCGACATCACTCATCAATGCCTCCTGAGCCACGCACAGTGCGATGAGCTGAGCGTTTTCGAGGAATTCTCCACGGCCCGTCAGCGCGTGTTGCAGGTGGCCGAGCAAGCGCAGATCAGTGGAGACTGGTTGGACAGTCTGGCGCTGGCTATTGGGTGCGTGGCGCTGCTGCGTGCCAATGGCATGCTCATGAGTGGTTATCGAATGGCTTCGCTGTCAGGAAAGATTCCCGACCTGGAGTTGTCGCGCAGTGCCGTGCAGGCGCTCCTGCGCGCTGCGCAGAATTTGAATGAACAGACATGGCAGGCACAGTGCATCGCCGGTGGCGAGCCTGGGTTCGTGCGGCTCGAAGGCTTGCAAGACCTGACTGCGCACCAGCTGCGGGCGCACTTGATGGTTCGTGGCTTTCTCGCTGGAGCCCTGATGCCGCCCAGGGCAATGCTGTCGCAACCGCCTCTGGCATTGCCGGTGGTGTACGGCTCTGCGCGAGCCGCTCCCGGGGCCGTGCAGACTCACAGACTGAACTGGCAGCCGGCTTGCGAAGAGGTATCCGCCGCGCCTCGTACCGACCGCTTGCTGGTGCTTTGCAACTCTCAAGCCTTCAATGCCGTTGCCAGCGACTACTTGCCGGGAAGTCAGCTGTCCAGTTTCGGTGCTGATGACTCGCCAGATTTCTCGGCTCTCGCCAAGGGTTTCGCCAACGAGAGCGTCGAGCACGTGATCATGCTGCTTGAGCCTGATCAAGACCTTCAATACCTGGTCAGGGATCTGCTGGCTACGTTGCGGTTCGTCGATCGTTTATCAAGTCAAGGCGTGACGCTCCATGTCTTTACCGTCGGCGCATACCGTATCGGCGAGGGCGATACCGTTTGGCCTGAATCCACGTTGCTGTGGGGAGTGCTGCGTACGGCGCTCCTGGAGTTTGAACAGCTGCGCCTGTGTGTTTGCGATCTGCCGCACCTGGACCGGCAATCCCCTGAGTTCGCCCAGTGGGCCATCGCCATGCAGGCCAGTGTGGCGCAGCCACTCACGCAGTCCGCCTGGCGAGCCCAACAGCGCTATATCCCCACATTGCAGGCCGCGGAACCGCCGCCTGATCGCGTGCCATCACGGTCCTCAGATACACGGGGCTATCACCTGATCACCGGCGGGCTCGGGGCTCTGGGTCAGGCGCTGCTGGAGCAGTTGATCGACCAGGGCGAGACGCGCTTCGTGCTAATCGGCAGACAGCCGGCTTCGGAGCCTGTCGCCCAGGCTCTGCAGCGTTGGCGTGAGCAGGGAAACTACATCGTCGTGGAATGTCTGGATGTCAGTGATGCGCAGGCCTTGGATGCGGCAGTGCAACGCAATGCCTCGACACTTGGCCCGCTGACCCGCATAAGTCATCTTGCTGGCACCCTCGAGGCCAGCCCCCTGCAAAGCGTAGATGGCAGGACGTTGCTTCTACAGATGCGTGGCAAGCAGCAAGGTGCGTGGAATCTACACCGTTTGAGTGAGCACTGGCCGATAGAGGCCTTCGTCCTGATCTCCTCGGTCTCGAGCCTCTTCGGCTTCCCCGGTCACGCCAGCTACGCCGCTGCGAACGCCTATCTCGACGGCTTGGCGGACTACCGTCGAGGCCTGGGCTTGCCTGGCATTAGCGTGCGATTCGGGCCTTTCCAGGGCAACGGTTTGCTGGCGAACGGACAAGTCTTCGGCCATCTCCCCGCCATGACCCTTCTGGAAGGCTTGCAGGCCTTGCGCGACTGCCCCGGGACAGAGCTCGATCCAACGATCATGAAGTACCGAGGACCCATGGCGCTCGGGCGAAATCTGACGCCGCCGTCGAGGCCCGTCGTTTTGAGACAGGATGCACAGGACCGGCACGGACAGTTAGCCGATGTCGTGCGGCGGTATGTCGCCGCATTGCTCCAACAGCCCATCGAGAGCATTCCAGATGACGCGCCTTTGAGCGACCTGGGCATCAGTTCATTGCTGGGTGTGGAAATTCGAAATCGCCTGCAAACCGAGCTGGAGGTGCGTATGCCAGCAACCGTTCTCTGGAACTACCCGACGGTCAACGCACTGGCCAGCTATCTGGAATCACTCTTGTGGCCCGCTGACAATGACGATGCGCATACGACGGTCAGCGAGGTCGGCGCAGATGAGGATGACGACGCATTGATGGCCGAACTACTCAAGGAATTGGCCACCATTCAGGAAAAATTCAATGGAGCGAACTTCTGATGGAACGAGCCACGAAATCCGAAACCGCCTCGGCTCTGCAACGTGCGTTGGTGAGTGTGCGTGAGCTGAAACTGGCACTGCAGCGCAGAGACGAGCCCATCGCTGTGGTCGGAGCCGCATGCCGATTGCCGGGGGCTCAATCCCTGGAAGCTTTATGGACATTGCTGACCGAGCGGGGCGATGCCATCCAGGAAGTTCCCCCTGAGCGCTGGAATAACGGTGACCTTTACGATCCCGATCCGCTCGCGCCTGGAAAGGTAAGCACTCGTTGGGCCGGGTTGATCGATGAAACTGCTTTCGATGCGGCGTTCTTTGGAATCACCGATACCGAAGCTGAGCACATGGATCCGCAGCAACGGGTATTTCTCGAGGTCGCTTGGGAGGCATTGGCTCATGCCGGACAAGAGCGGCATGACGTACAAGGGAGTCGCACTGGTGTCTACGTGGGTGTCGTCAACTACAACGACGGCTATGCCCGCCGGCTGTTCAGCAACGTGGATCGCATCAACGCATTCAGCGGCCCAGGGGTCTCCAACAGCGTGTTGGCCGGAAGAGTATCGTACCTGCTGGACCTGAAAGGACCTTCGCTGGTCGTCGATACCGCCTGTTCGTCATCCCTGGTGGCCGTACATCAGGCCTGTTCGAGCTTGCGCAACAACGAATGCGATCAGGCCATTGCAGGCGGCGTCAATCTGGTACTGGGACCGGAGTTCACCATTGCCACCTCCCGTATGGGTCTGATGGCTGCGGACGGCCGCTGCAAGCCCTTCGATGAGCGTGCCGATGGGATCGTGCGTAGCGACGGGTGCGGCGCTGTGGTACTCAAGCGGCTGAGTGACGCCCAGCGTGACGGCGACAGGGTCCTGGCAGTGATCGAGGCCACGGCGCTGAATCAGGACGGTCGGACCAACGGCATGACCGCGCCCAATGGATTGTCACAGCAGGCGCTCCTGCGTGATCTGCTCGCCCGTGCGGGAGCCCATGCCGACCAGCTGGGTTATGTGGAGGCTCACGGGACCGGTACGCGCCTGGGCGATCCCATCGAAGTGGGCGCTTTGGTGAATGTCCTGGGAACCAGACCCGTGGACGCACCTTGTCTGATCGGTTCGGTAAAAGGCAACATCGGTCACTGCGAGGCCGCCGCAGGCATCGCTTCGCTGATCAAATCCGTTCTGTGCCTTCATCATCGATATGTGCCGGGTCAGGCTGACCTGCAAACGGTCAACTCCCATATCGAGTCATCGCCCAGTGTCAGCTTTGTGCGCTCTGGCCGCCCCTGGCCGGAGCGCGACGGGGAGCCGCTACTCGGTTTGGTCAGTTCATTCGGCTGGTCAGGCACTAACGCCCAAGTGCTGCTTCGCGCCGGGTCACACCGCCAGGCTAACGCGATAAACGTCTATCGCCTGGCAGCCGATACTCCAGAAACTCTGACAATGGCAGTAAAGGCTGTACAGGCTCGATTACAGACCGTACCGCCCGAGCAACGCGTGAGTTGCCCTGCCGGCAGCGTGAGCGGCACGGTTCGCAAGGCATTCAATGCGAGCAGCGCAGGAGTCATGCTCAAGGAGATGGAACGTTGGTTGAACAAGCCTTCGGTGGGCGTGCCCGGCCGAAAGATCGCGCTGCTTTTTTCAGGCCAGGGCAGCCAGTGGCCGGGGATGGTGGATGAGCTTCTGAGCCGCGATGCTGAATTCAGACGCAGCCTCGAGCAAAGTCAGGCGATCCTTCGCAAGCTGGATGGGTGGGAACTGCTGCCGAGCATTGCTGCCGGGAGCGGAACCGATCTGGCGCAGACCCGTTGGGCCCAGCCCTGTATCGTCGCGATCCAATTGGCCCTGTTCGATATGCTCGTTTCCTGGGGGATAAAGCCGTCAGCGGTGTCGGGGCATAGCGTCGGTGAGCTTTCGGCAGCCTGTTGCGCAGGTATCCTGACCCGGGAGCAGGTACTCCAGGCCGCTGTGGCGCGCGGCAAATGCATGTCGACGTTGCACGATCACGGTCGAATGTATGCTGTGCTGGCCGAGCAACACATCGTCGAAGACTTGCTCGCGGGCGATGAGGGCGGATGCATTTCGGCCTGCAACAGCCCAGGGGCCAGTATCGTTTCGGTATCACAGGCCGCTGCGGCCGTGTTCGAGCAACGCTGTCAGCAGGCCGCAATCGAGCCTATCGTGGTCAATGCCCACTATGCTTTTCATTGTCCGCTGCTTGAGCCGCTGAGCGCTGACCTGGAGCGGGCATTCGATGAGTTGCGGCATTCCCCGGCCCATATGCAGTTCCAGTCCTCGAGTCATTTTGGGGATGACGTCACGGTGCCGACAGATGCCGGTTACTGGGTGCGCAACGCGCTTCGTCCCGTACGCTTCGACCGCGCCCTGAACCAACTGGCTGAGTCAGGGTGCGACACCTTCATCGAGCTGGGTCCGCACAGCTCGCTGGTGCAGCATGTTCAACGCTGTCTCGGGAGCAAAGTCGCCAATCTCAGGGTCTGGCCAGTGCTCAATAGACACAAACCCTTGCAACAGACACTGGATACGCTCTGGGCCGGTTTGTTCGAGGCTGGGCAGGATCTGCCAATGCTCACGTCGTCCACGCAGCCTTCGCCGGCCTGGTCGCACACCCGTTTCGCGTTACCAGCTTACAGCCATGCGCACGACTCATTCAGCGGTCAGTCCCGCGAATCGATCGAATTTGCCGTCGTATGGCGAGGGGAGTCCTTGCTGGCCGACCATCGGATCTTCGACAGGATCGTGGTGCCTGGTGCGATGCATCTGGCCACCTTGGTCAGCCAAGCGCTCTGCGAGCGTCACATGCCGGCAGTCCGTGTGTCGGACATCCGCTTCTTCCAGCCGCTGTTGATCGAGCCAGGTCAAAGCTGTCCAGTGGAATTCGAATGGCGCGGCGACCAGGGTGCACAGCGCTATCAGTTCACTGTCCACGCCAACCCGGCGGCGGGCCGGATGATGCTTTCGGGCGGTACCCTGCAGGCCGTCGAACCCTCGGCCCTGGCCAGTCCAGACCCTCTGGGACGAAGCCGCGCCGGCAGCGAGGTCGATGCCCTTGAGTTCTATCACACCGTGCAAGAGGCCGGATTGCAACTGGGGCCACTGTTCAGGCGGATCACTTCGATTGCGCATGACCCTGCCGGTCACTGTCTTCGCGTCGATCTGCAAGCGCCGAGCATGGTTGCGCGTGACATGCAGCTGGCCTTGGACCCTGGCGTGCTGGACGCCTGCTTCCAGGCATTGTATGCAGGCTACCTGCAGCGCAGCCCGGGCCTTGAGCTGTACATTCCGCTGGCGGTTGATGAGTTGATCCTGCTCCGTCCCGTTCAGACACGACTGACCGCGACGGTCATGTTGACCACCACCGAGTTCGACCAGGACATTCAGGTCCTGAGAGGGGACATCGATCTTCACGATGCCGACGGCCTGGCTGTCGGCTGGTTGCGTAACGTCCAGCTCAAGCGTGCCACTCGTCAATCCTTGCGCTCGTCGGATGCGGCGAGAGATCCGCAAGCCTGGAGGTTGGAGTGGCGAGCTTGCAGTGTCGCCACGCCGCCTTCGCAGTCGATCAACCATGTCGTGCGTGGTGCGCAACCGACGGTCCAGCTGTTGCGTGAGGCTCTGATACGAGCAGGTGACGGGGTATCCGACGTGGTTGGCGATATCACCGAGCGAAGCGCTTGCGTTCAATGGATCGTCATCGACGAAGCATGCCCACTCGCCGCAGAGGACCCAACGCGGTCAGTGGTCGAGCAGTTGATGCGGTTGCGTGAAGTCTGCCTGGAGATCGACCAGTCGGGCGTCCAACGTCCACGGCTATGCCTGATCACTCGAGCGCCGGAGTCCGAACGCCACTCAGCCTCGGTGGCAGCCGCCAGTCTCGCCATGCTACGGGTCATCGCCAGCGAGTATCCCGGTATCCGATGTCACGCTGTCGAGCTACCCGCATCCTGGCCTCCAGCCGTTCAGACAATGGACCTCCTCCTGCCCGTATTGAGAGCTGGCGACCCGTGCAAGGTTCATCGGATCGCCAACGGCGTGTTGTACGAGCAAGCGGTGCGTGCCACGCGCGGGCAGCCGCAGCAGGCGTTGGCCGTGGAGGAGGCGGCACGCTACCTGGTCACCGGCGGCTTCGGCCAGACAGGTACGGCGGTGATGCAGCGCTTGATCGAGCAGGGTGCCAGGCATATCAGCCTCATGGGTCGAGGTCGACCCGAGGCGCCGCTGCTCGAGCTCGTTGCGTCCCTCAAGGAACAAGGTGTGAATGTGCATCTTTTTCAAGGCGATGTGGGTAATCGCACCGATGTCGAGGCATTGATGCGCCAGGTCGCCCGCAGGGGCCAGCCACTAAAGGGCATCGTTCATTTGGCGGGTGTCGTGGAGGATAGGCTGATAGCGCGTTTGCAGGCAGAAACGATTGAAGCGGTACTGGCGCCGAAAGTCTCCGGTACGCTCAATCTGCTGGAGGCCGCACAGGCTTCAAGGCCCACCTGGTTCGTCATGTGCTCTTCACTGTCGGCTCACATCGGCCTGCCGGGCCAGGCGGCCTACGCGGCTGCCAACGCTTGCGCCGAAGCGCTGGCGGGTCTGCATGCGCACACCGTCCGCACCTTGCGGGTAGTGGCTTGGGGGCCCTGGGCCGGAGGCATGACTGCTCGCCTGGAAGAACGGCATCGTCAGCGCATGGCCACTGATGGACTTGGCCTGATGACCCAGGCGCAGGTACTGGACTGGATGATGGCGAGCAGCGATGAGGACGGTAGCGAGATTGTCGCCAGCCTTCAGCCAGGGGCGCTGGAGCGTTTGCTGGGTTTGTCTCGATCAAGGGCCAAGACTCTGGACCCCTCCAGCGCACCCAGTGTGACGTTGACGGGAGGGCAAGAGGCGATGCGAGCCACGCTCAGACAGCTGGTCGTCGATGAGCTGAGCACGCTGACCCGCCATAGTCAGGTGGATCCAGATACGGATCTGGCTGAGCTGGCGCTTGATTCCCTGGGGGCCGTGGCGATCGTGCAACGCTTGCGCCAGAGAACCGGCAAGGCGCTCCCCATCACCGCTTTCTTCGACAGTCGCATCGTCGATGACGTGGTCGAGAAGCTTCTGGCAAGTGCTTGAGTTGGCATTAACTCTGACAAGGAAGTGGGTAACGCTCATGTATGAAACCATAGACCCTTCGGTCCGCGCGACGCCTCAGGAACAGGCACAGTGGCTGATTGCAAGGTTGAATCCGCAGGACATCCGCTACAACATCGGCCTGGCGATCGCCGTGTATGCGCCGTTGCAGCATCAGGCTCTGGGCTTTGCCTGGCAACGTCTGCTGGCGGCACACCCGATCCTGCGTACACGCTACTCAGGATGCGATGACCTGGCGATACCCGCTACTGTCCAACTCGGCGGGTGCGAGCTGGATGTCCAGGCGCTGGGCGGCTCGGACGAACTGGAGAAGCAGCAGCACGTACAGCGATGGTTTGATCGGCCGTTCGATATTGCCAAGGGTGACGTGGTGCGGCTGGGTTGCTTCCAGGATCCTGAGGGCTGGAGCGTGCTGGTGCTGAGCGCGCATCATATCGTCGCCGACTTCACCTCATTGGGGTTGATGTTCGACGAGCTGGAGTCGCTCTATCTGGTCGAAGTCGAAGAGGAGTCGTCGGGCTGGCGGGTCGCTGGCCTGCCTTTCTCGGACTATCGCTGTGAAGTTCAGGAACAAGCGGTGGAGTCCGGTGACCAAGTGCAGGCCGAGTGGCATCGATACTTGCAGCCCGTTCCAACGCCCCTGCGGTGGGCCAGTCACTGGGCAGAGGGTGCACGTGCCGGCGCCAGTCACTACCTGACGATCGAGGGCACACGGTTGCAGGGCTTGAGGGCCCTGGCCAGTCGGACCAACGCTTCGCTCTACACCGTCATGCTGGTGAGTTGGGCGCAAGCGGTATCCGACATTACCCACGAAGACGAAGTCGTGATTGGAATGCCGATGTCGATGCGTGATGACCGTTACGCGCAGACGCTGGGCAGTCTATTCAATGTCCTGCCTCAGCGAGTCCGATCGTCTTCAGCATTATCGGAGCGGATCCAGCGAGCGCGAGGCGATCTGCATCGAGCCCTTGGGCTACGATCGTTCGATCTCTCGCAGGCGTTGGGTGCCTTGCCCATCGCTCGACCGCACGGGCGTAACCCGCTGTTTCAAACAACCGTGAACATGTTGGGGCAGACACTACAGTCGCGCTGGCTTGCGCTGCACATGGCGGCCCCTGATGCACGCCAGCGATGGGCCGGACTCGACGTGGGACCCTGGCGGTTGAACCAGCAGCAGGGTCAGGTGGACATCGCTCTCGAGTTCATCGACGCCATCGACGCGCTGCGTGTGGTCATCAAGGGAGATGACCGAATCTTTTCGACTACCGGCCTAGTGCGATTCACCGAACACTGGCTGGCCTGCGTCGATGGGATAGTCGGTGAGACCTTCCAGGGGCGTTCGCTTCAGCCCATGGATATCGATCAGGATTGCAACCGTGTGCCTGGACCGATCAATGCCGTGCCCTGTACGCACGTCTCGTTCGAGTCGCTGGTCAGTTGGTTCGATAGCCGCTGCCAGGATCACCCCGACTCCCCGGCCCTTCGTGAAGGCGCCCATACGCTGGACTGGCGCGCGCTTCAGCGCTGCAGCCTGAAGCTTGCCCAGGGGCTGCTGGATAGCGGAGCACAGGCTGGGCATCGTATCGGTATCTACCTGGGCTCAGGCGCCGATGCGATCATCGCCATGCTCGCCATCATGCGCATCGGTGCCTCGTACGTTCCTCTGGACCCCGACTTGCCCATAGAGCGACTGCTGCGGATCATCGAGCAGGCCGAGATCGACACGGTCGTCTGCGAGGCGTCGTCACCGGCCCAGTTCGATCGAGTGCGAAGGTGCGATCCGAGCATCGCTAGAGGGGGGGCTGAAACCGAGGAACTCGCACTCTTCGACTTCAGCAGCGCCGATGCTCGGGCCTACAGCGTATTCACGTCTGGTTCGACGGGTGCCCCAAAGGGCATCGATGTTCGGCAGCGTAACGTCGTGGCGCTGCTCGAGTCGATGTTCCGCGCGCTGGACATGCTTCCAGGCCAGATCTGGAGCTGGACTCATGCCGCGAGCTTCGACTTGTCGATCTGGGAAATCTGGGGTGCATTGTGCTCCGGAGGCTGTCTTGTAGTGGTGCCCCGCGCGGTCAGGGCGCTCCCGGAACAGCTATGGGCTCTGCTGCAAGACGAAGGCGTCAATATCATCACGCAGACGCCGTCGGGCCTGCGTCAGCTGGTCCCTGTGATCAATTCCCGCCCATCGCTGAGCGATGCCAGGCATTGGGTGATATGCGGAGAGGCGCTGACAGGCGCAGTTGCCCGCGACATGATCCGCGACGACTGGGAGGTGTGGAATCTGTATGGCCCTGCTGAAACCACGGTATTCGCCAGTATCCAGAAAGTCGACGCTGAGTCTGCCGAGCACGCAGTGGTACCGATCGGCAAACCCCTGGACCTGGCAACGCTGTATGTGCTGGATGAGACGGCCACTTCACCTGCGGCAAGCGTTGGAGAAATCGTCGTGGGAGGGGCAGGGGTCTCGCTGGGGTACATCGGCCTGGAGTCGTTGAATGGGGAACGTTTTATCCAAGACCCCTATCGCAGTGCGCAAACGGCCTATAGAACGGGCGATCTAGGCTATTGGGATGGCCAGAGAATATGCTTCGTGGGTCGCGTGGACGAGCAGATCAAATTCAATGGGTACCGTATCGAGCCTGCTGAAGTGGAACGCTGCCTGGAGCGACTGGCACCGGTCAAGCAAGCTGCAGTACTCGTCGAACAGGGCGAGCATCCACGTCTGGTTGCTCTGTTGCAATGGCACCAAGGCGTCGAGCCGCTCGATGAGCGCGCCGTCCGTACCCATTTGCGTCAGTACTTGCCTGACTACATGCAGCCCACCCGCTTGCTGCATGCGCCAAGCCTGCCCCTCAATCGTCACGCCAAGTTGGATCGCAGTGCCCTTGCCGGCCTTGCCTCTGAGCTGACTGCGCTCAGCGCTTCAGGCGTATGTCCCTCCGCAGGCTGGCATAGACGCATTCAGGACATTCTTTGCGATGTGTTCGAGCGCGATCAGGTCGACTTGGACACACCGTATTTCGAGCTGGGTGGCAATTCCATGACGTTGCTGCGGATGCACGCCCAGTTGGAGGCCTATCCAGAGGCCCAACACCTGCGACCTTCGGACCTGTTCCGACTCGTGACTGGACGCATGCTCGCCGACGAATTGCAACACTACGGCCAGGCCGAGGAGCGGAGCGTGAGTTCATCCCACCACAGACGCGAGAACGTCCTGCGCCATCGTCGAGCCAATCGATCCGTGTATGGAGGAGCGGGCAATGAGTGATCAATCGATCGCGGTGATCGGCATGAGTTGCCGCTTGCCTGGCGCACGTGACCCCAGAACGCTGTGGCGTAATTTACTCGCAGCAAAAATATGCTCCACCCGCTATGACGTTGCACACCTGCGTGACCTCGGCGTAAGTGAGGCGTTGCTGGAAGATCCTCGCTTCGTACCCGTGGATGCTCGTATGGCCGATGCCGACCGGTTCGATGCAGCGTTCTTCGGTATCAGTATCAGGGAAGCCCAGTTGCTCGATCCGCAGCAGCGGCTGCTGCTGGAGTGCGCATGGGAGCTGACGCAGACCAGTGGCCTGGGCAATGCGCTTGGGCGGCCCTGCATCGGCCTGTTCGCCGGTGCATCGATGAATACCTACCTCACCAACGTGATCCGTGGCCACTGTGATCTGACGACCGCTGGCGGCACGGAGCTCATGCTGACCAACGACAAGGACTACATGTGCGCCCGAGTCGCCTACCGGCTGGGTTTCGAAGGGCCTTGCATGGCGGTGCAGACTGGATGCTCTTCTTCATTGAGCGCGGTACACCTGGCGGTCAATAGCCTTCTTCTGGGTGAGTGCGAGGTCGCCTTCGCCGGTGGTGTTTCCTTCCATGCACCGGCTCAGCCTGGTTACCTGTACCAGCCCGATCTCATGTTCTCCCAGGACGGCAGCTGCAGGCCCTTCGATGCCCAGGCCAGTGGCACCTTCTTCGGCGATGGCGTCGCGCTGGTCGCATTGCGGCCGTTGGACCAAGCCTTGCGTGCCGGCGATGAGATTCATGCCGTGATCACCGCGTCGGTGGCCAACAACGATGGCAGTGCTCGAGCCGGGTTCACGGCGCCAAGCGTCGAAGGTCAGCGCCGGCTGATCATGGAGGCGCAGGCGCTGGCTCAAGTCTCGGCCGATTCCATCGGCATGATCGAGGCGCACGGCACTGGAACACGGTTGGGCGATCCGGTCGAGTTCGATGCGCTGTGTCGCGCATTCGCTGAAACAACCGACCGGCGTCAATTCTGTGCGCTGGGTTCGATCAAGGCGAACGTAGGCCATCTCGCCGCCGCCGCAGGCGTCGCTGGCCTGACAAAAGCGGTTCTGGCGCTGGGCAGCGACCATATCGCGCCGCATCCAAGCTTTACCCGTGCCAATCCAGCCTGCGATTTGCAGTCGAGCCCCTTCGTCATCAACACTCAGCCAATGCCGTGGGCCAAGGGCTGCACGCGCCGTGCTGGGGTCAGCGCTTTCGGCGCAGGCGGCAGCAATGTCCACCTGATCGTCGAACAGGCGCCTGTGCGCAGCATGCGCGTCGCCGTGGGCGAGCCCGGGCCCCAGGCCGTCGTGCTCAGCGGCCGGGATGAAGAGGACGTTCATTGGATGGCCGCTGCCCTCGCGGATCATCTTCGAGAGAACGTCGGGGCAGACCTGCAACAGATTGCCAAGGTATTGGCGGTCGGGCGTAGTGCTCTCAACTGGCGCACCTCGATGTATGTCGACGATTGCGCGCAGCTGGCCAAGCAGCTCGAGGCCCGCAGCTACGCTGTTTCACCCAGACAGCGACTGCCTGACGAGGTCGACGTCCGGCTCGACGAAGCGCTGTATGCAACGCTTGAGCGCGAGCCGGGTTTTCAACGTTACGTCCATGGGGGCCATGCCGACGAGACACCTGGCGATCATGGCCATTGTGCGCAGGCGATGCGTCAATGGTTGCGGCTATTGTTGCCTGGCCAGACACTGGTCTTCGCCGAGCCCGAGGTGTCGGCCCGCGTGCCTGTTGCGCTTGACCCAGCCAATCGAGCAACCAGCGTTGCCTTCCAACTGGATCTGCGCGAGCAATCGCTGCGTGCATGGCTTGGCCGCTTCTGGGCAATGGGTGCGGAGGTGGACTGGAGTCGTCTGGAGGATGAGCCGACGACCCCGCACTGCCCGTTGCCGTTGCCACCCTTGCGCCCAGTGCGTTGCTGGTACGACTCCGACCAGCCCGTGCAAGCGTCGGAGCAGGCGTGCTCGCAGGCAGTGACTGCGCGCAGTACGCAGCACGACCCGGTGCACGTGTATGTGGAAAACTGGCAACGGCTGGGCCTTTTACAGGGCTTGAGTCCTGTGCCGTGCGTAACGCCATTCGCACTCTGCGCGAGCGATCCAGCACTGCGCGACGCCTTGATCGATCAGTTGCATCGCTTGGGCTGTAGAGGTGCCGGTGCCGATGAGCGCGTTGCCGACAAGCTGGTCTGGCTGCTTGACGACGACAAGGCAGACAGTGGGCCTGAGCTGGCCTGGTGGCTGTGCGAGCAGGTGCAGAGCCTGGTGAAGCGGGCCCGTCCGAGCATCGAACTGGTGCTTGTGGGCAGCGGCTTCGTCGATCCGTGGGGGGCAGGCAACGTCCAATCGGGACCGAGCGCTGCACTGGCGTGCGTGGCCGCGCTGGCTCATGAGCATCCTACGGTATCGATAAAGATCGTCGACCTGGCGCAGATGCAGGACAACCCTGGGTCGCCCGGCAAGCTGTTGGGACAAGTGCTCGAGCGGCTGGATGCGTTGCCGGCGTTGTGTGCGATACGGGCGAGCAGCGTGTGGGTGCGACGACACGACGAGTTGTCGGGATCGATCAATGCTCGTGCGGTCCGGCCAGTCGGGACCTGCCTGGTGACCGGTGGTCTAGGCACCGTCGGCTTCGCGATGGCGCATTACCTGGCCAGTAGACAGGGTTATGACCTTATCGTCCTGCAGCGCGCCTGCCACGATGCCGAGCGCTTGGGACTTCGCCGGCAAAGGTTGCTCGCGCTGCAAGCTACGGGTGTGAAAGTGACCTCGGTAGAGGCCGACATCAGCGACCGCCAGCAGATTCACGGGGTGCTTGAGCAACTTCGCAGGGACGGTATTCAAGCCAACGCCTTCATTCATGCCGCCGGGGCCTCGGGCAATGCTACCCAGCACTGGCTCATGCGCTCTGAGCGACAACAGTGGCAGTTACTGATGCAGCCTAAGTGGGAAGGCGCGCGCTGGCTCGACGAGTGGTTCGAGGGAACTGAGTTACGCTTTGGCTGCTTCATTTCTTCCTTGGCGGTCCTGGCGGGCGGGCTTGGCCTGGGTCCCTACGCAGCAGCCAATGAGGCCTGTGCCTGGTGGGCCAGCCGCCGTCGCGACAAGAGCCCTTACTTCAGTATCGACTGGGAGGGTCTGGAGGGCTGGCAGCACAGTGAGGGCTTGCGCTATGCCCCGGATCGAGGCGCAGGCCTCTCGACGGTTCAGGTCGAAACCGCACTGGATCGCATCTTCGCCAGCATCGAGCGCCATTCGCGCTTCATCGTCTCCGATAGGCCGCTGCCCCAGCGCCTGGCCAGCCCAGCGTTGCGTGTGGATGCAGGCGAGGCGAGCGCTGTCTGCGATCTGCGCGCCATGAGTGAGCTATGGCAGCAAGTGCTGCGCTGTCCTGTGCAGGCGTGTGACAACTTCTTCGACCTGGGCGGCGACTCGCTAGTGGGGGCTGAGCTGATTCGCAGAACGAACGCTCGATTCCATGTCGGTCTGGCGATGGTCGATCTCTTCGAGTTCTCCAGTCCCGATGCGCTCGCCAAGCACGTTGCGACCTTGCAAGCAGAGGAAAGCGAACAATGAACGCACTGACGCATTATCGAGAAGACATTGCCGTGGTCAGCATGACGGGCCGCTTCCCAGGTGCCGACGATTGTGACGCGCTGTGGCAATCGATCTGCGAAGGCAAGGAGCTGCTGCAAACCTACCCTGCCATCACGCCGCAGCCCGACGGATGGGTGCCCAGAGGAGCGTATTTGAGCGATGCCGAAAGTTTCGATCATGCCCAGTTCCGTTACACCCCCCGCGAGGCCTCGCGCATGGACCCCCAGCAGCGTCTGTGTCTGGTCCTTTGTCGAGCAGCCCTGAATCAGGCTGGCTATCGTTCCGGCGCAGAATTGGACGCTTGCGCAGTCTTCGTCGGGACCCGTGCCGACACCTGGCATGATCAATACCCGGCGAATGATCACAGCGCCTCCGATGCCATGCTGACCCTGGGGGGGCGTAGCAGCGACGCCATGGCTACTCGCGTCGCTTATAAACTCGATTGCAGAGGGCCTGCGGTCAATATCGCAAACTTCTGCTCTGGATCCTTGCTGGCGGTTCACATGGCGTGCAACAGCCTGTACCTCGGGGAATGCGACATGGCCCTTGCCGGAGGCGTTTGTGTGCGGTACCCGGCGCATGTGGGTTACCGCTATAACGAAGGGGGCATCTTATCGGCGACCGGCAAAGTTCGACCCTTCGATCAGCGCGCTGACGGCACGGTATTTGCCGATGCGGCAGGGTTCGTCGGGCTGCGGCGACTGAGCGACGCGTTGCGTGACGGTAATCCGTTGCTCGGGGTGATCAAAGGCTCTGCCGTCAACAACGACGGCTTGGAGAAGGCCGGGTACACCGCTCCGAACGTCAAGGCACAAGAGGCTGTGATCAACGCTGCATTGACCCGGGCGGGCGTGAGCGCGGGGCAGGTCGGCCTGCTCGAGGCACACGGTACTGGGACAGCGGTAGGCGATGCTGTCGAGCTGAGGGCCCTTTCACGCGTGTTCGATGCCGTCGCTCCGCGCAGTTGTGCACTCGGCGCACTGAAAGCCAACCTGGGGCATACCGACTGCGCCTCGGGAATAAGCGGCCTCATAAAGGCGCTCCAGGCCGTGCGCTTGGGAGTCCTTCCTGCAAGCACCCATTGCGAGCAGCCCTGCGCGGCACTGCTTGATCCATTATCGCCATTCGACATCACCGCTCACAGCCGGCCATGGCCAAAGGTCGCAGAGCAGCGGCTGGCCGGAGTCAGTTCCTTTGGCATCGGCGGCACCAACGTACACGTCATTGTGGGCGGGGTGTCTTCGTCCACCCATCCTGGCTAGATCATCGTCCTATTAATCATTCGTCACTCAAGGAGAGAGTCAATCATGCAAAGTACGCAGAGCAGGGAACAGGAATTGGTGGAAGTCTTTGCGCAAGCTTTCGGCCTTCCTGCCGACGAGCTCGACATGGACGCCCCATTGACCGAAATCGGCGCGGATTCATTGCAGTTGTTCGAGGTGCTGGCGCCGATCCAGCATCAGTTCGGGGTGAAGCTGTCGGTGAAGCAATTCTTCGCCGAGCTGCAGACCATCCGGCAATTGCACGACCATCTGCAGGCCCAGGCCCCAGGTCAGGCTGCCAAGGGCTTCAACTGGATGCGGCGCAGTGCCGATCCTGTCGAGTCGCAGGCTCGCCAGCGTTACCTCGATGAGTTGGTGCCACGGTATGTCCAGCGTACGGGCCAGTCCAAGCTCCATGCCGAGCAGGTTCGCCAGCGGATCGCCGATAGTCGTTCGGGTATCGGGTTCAAAGGGTCGACCAAGGAGATGCTGTATCCGCTGGTGTGCACCGAGTTCAGGGACGCCAGGGTCCGTGACCTGGATGGCAATGAGTATGTGGACATGACGATGGGCTTCGGCACGCATCTGTTTGGCCATTCACCTGCATTCATCAATCAGGCGCTGCACGATCAGCTCGAACAGACCTATGGACTGGGCACGCGTAACGCAACGGCATTGGAGGTGGCGCAGCTGATCTGCGAAATAACGGGCATGGAGCGTGTGGCATTCGTCAACAGCGGCACCGAGGCAATCATGAATGCGGTGCGCGCAGCGAGGGCGGCGACGCAGCGCAACCACGTAGTGCTATTTTCCAGCAGTTATCATGGGCACTGGGACGCCGTGCTTGCCAGTGCCGGGCCCTCAGGTATCAGTGCGCCGGTCTCCGTCGGTATTCCCGAGGGCATGGTAGCGGATGTGTCGGTATTCGAATTCGCCTCCCAGGCTGCGCTCGATTTCATCGCGCGACAAGGCGAGCGAATTGCGGCGGTGTTGATCGAGCCAGTACCTACCCGAGATCCGGGGCTGGCGGACCCTCACTACCTTCGAGCGTTGCGCGAAGCGTGTACTGCCAGTGGTGCGCTCTTGGTGTTCGATGAAATCGTTACAGGTTTCCGGGCACATCCAGCGGGCGTGCAGGGGCTCTATGGCATCGAGGCTGACATCGTCACCTATGGCAAGACCATAGGCGGTGGTCTGCCATTAGGCGTTGTGGCCGGGCGTGCCAACACGCTGGACGCCATCGACGGTGGCCTGTGGCGCTACGGTGATGCCAGCTTCCCTGCTGTGGAGCCTACCTTCTTCGGCGGGACATTCTTTCAGCATCCTCTTGCAATGGCCACTGCGCGAGCATCGCTCCAGCAGGTCAGGCTTCTCGGCACAGCGTTCACCGAAAGACTAACCGAGCGTATGCAAGCATTCGCGGGTCGCCTGAATAGGTTGTTCGCCGACTACGGCGTGGCGATCGAAGCACGCAGTTTTGCCTCATTCATGCGGCTGGTGCATCGCGAAAACATGGACCTTCTGTATTACAACCTGCTGTTGCGCAACGTGTACATCTGGGAGTGGCGTTGCTGGTTCATCAGCGCAGCACATGAGGACCGTGATCTGGACCAGGTGTATCAAGCGTTCGTCGACAGCCTCAAGGAGCTGCGGGCGCACGCGATGATCTGATGCATTGTTTCACCTGCCCTTGGGTGCCCAAGGAACCTTATCTTCAACATGGAGCGTTGTCATGCCACTGAACAATCTGAAAGTGTTCATCGGGGGGCCTATCCAGTTCGCCATTCGCCAGGATGGTTTTCACGAACTGCTGAAGGAGACCATCGAACAGGCTACTGAGGCAGTGAGCGCAATGAACGGTCGAGTGCTCTCCGCCCATGCCGCTGAGCGTTTCGGGCTCGATACACCCGCTTTTACCCCTGAACAGGTGTCCAGACGAGACTTTGCCTGGATGCAGGAATGCGATGTATTCATGCCGATTCTACCGGTGCTTTCGGGACAGGATCTGCTGCGCACGGACGGCACGCACATCGAATTGGGTTGGGCCTGCGCCTTGCGCCGTCCAATCGTGCTGGTGACGCAACTGCCGATCGTGGCCAATGCCAGCCATCTGCTCAAAGGGCTCGAACAGATCTGCCGGGTTGAAAAGCTCGACATCGAGGAACTGCGTACCAACCCGTGGCAACTGGCTGGAATCATCGAGGGTTTGCTGGAACGACGTTCACAGTTGGAGCCTGCCTGAAGACCCCTCACCTAACAGGTAATCACGGATGAAGACTACAGTGCATAGCGGAACCTATGAAATTCTGGGCCTGCATTTGAAATCACCCCTGATCGTGGGTTCGGGGCTGCTATCGGATCAGCCCCGGAACATTCGCCAGCTACTGGCCCACGGTGCAGCGGCGGTGGTGACAAAAACCATTTTTCCCGACTGCCAGAAGACGCACGCCGAGCAGATTCATGTGATCGAAACCGGGCTGCTGAACAACACCACGTATTCCAAGCGCTCGGTAGCTGACTGGCTGGTGGTGCTGAGCGAATTCAGGCGGGACGGCTTGCCCGTCATTGCGTCGATTCATGCCAGGACCGCCGAGGCGTTGGGCGAACTGGCGGCTCAAGTGGCGCAGGTCAGTGACTGTCCTCTGGAGTTGGGTATCTCGTGCCTGCATGCCGACGACGTCGATGACGACACTCCCGAGCGTGTCGAAGCCTACGCGCGGGCTGTACGCGGACGAACCACTGCGCCGTTTTCAGTGAAGCTGGCGCTGGGGCCCGGTCTCATCGAGCGGGCTCGCAGCGCGCAACGCGCGGGGGCTCAGGCTATAACGCTGAGTGACTCGCTCAGCGGGCTGGCCTTCGACGAGCAGGGGCAGCGTGTGATGCTCGGCGGTGTATGCGGCTATTCAGGCTCAGGTATCAAGCCGCTGGTGCTGGCGGCCATTCACGACCTGCGTCGTCAGGGATTCGAATTGCCTATCATGGGCTGTGGTGGGGTGGGGAGGGGCCGTGATGTGCACGAATATCTCATGGTCGGCGCGCAAACCGTACAGGTCTACTCTGCGCTGCATCAGGACATGTTCGGCACATTGCAGTCCATCTGCTCAGAGTTTGCCGAACGCTGTGAGACCTCACGTCGCGAGGTGACGGCATGAGTGCGGTGACGCTGTTCAGCGACCTGACCAGCACTCA
Source organism: Pseudomonas sp. S30 (assembly GCF_016518545.1). Lineage (GTDB taxonomy): Bacteria > Pseudomonadota > Gammaproteobacteria > Pseudomonadales > Pseudomonadaceae > Aquipseudomonas. The sequence continues at coordinate 178,664 of NZ_JACVTO010000005.1, read as the reverse complement.
GGTGCATGAGGCGGTGAGGGGCAAAGTGTTGGTCTGGCCCATTGGCGGACTGGAGCAGCATGGTCCTCACTTGCCACTGAACGTCGATGCCTTGATTCCTCAAGCGTTCGCCGAGGCGTTGAGCGTGGACGTACAGGGGCTGCTGTTGCCGCTACTGCCTATCTCTGTACGGTCTCTACCGCAGAGCGGAGGAGGATTGCAGTTTCCTGGCACCGTGTTCGTCGAGGGTGGAACCTTCATTGACTTCATTGGGCAGACACTGCGTAGCTTGAGTGGGTTGCCCTATCGACAGCTGGTAATCATCAATGGTCATTACGAGAACGAAGGTTTCATTTTCGAGGCGCTGGACCAGATGCGTCAGGGCGGGGCACTGCAGGGACGTTCGGTGCTCGCCTTCAGTTGGTGGAGCATGGTCAGGCCGGAGTGGGTCCAGGAGCATCTGCCAGAGTTCCCGGGTTGGCATGCCGAGCATGCCGGCATCACCGAAACCAGCCTGATGCTGCACTTGCACCCTGAATTGGTGCGCGCAGAACGACCCGACCATGATCGACCTCCCAGGGCCGGTGTCTATCAGTTGCCTTTACGTGATGACGCCAGCAATCAGGGCGTGTTGGCAATGACCTCGACCGCGAGCGCTGAGATTGGCGTTTCGTTGTTCGAGCACGTCCGGGAGCAGATCAAGGTGGGGGTAATGGACGCAAGAGGATGATCGCAAGGCACGCCGGTGGTTAAGCCGGCGTGTCTTCTCAGGTGATGGCCAATGGGGAGTGCAGCGCGGTGAGGTTTTTTTTCAGATGTTCGAGAAAACTCTGCTCCGGTCGTTCGGTAAAGAAGTGATCGCCGTGTACCCGGTCGAGGGTGAATACACCGCGAGTCAGCGTTGACCAAGCAGGCATCATGGCATAGTCGACGATCCGATCCGACGCTCCGTGGTAAGCGAGCATGTCGCAACTGAGCACCGGCCGAGCTTGAAAACGCCACCGACGACACAGGTTCAGATCAGCCCTGAGAATGGGTAAGAAGATGTCTGCAAGTTCCGGATTGCCGAGAACGCTCAGGCAGCCAGGGTTGAAGATACCCAGCCGTTCGATCGCGCTGGCTCTGTCCAGGCCGCTGAGGTCGGGTAGATGGACGCGGTAGTCGGGATGTGCAGTGGAGCAGAGAATCAGGCATTGCGGTTGTACGCAATGTCCTGCCATCTGCAGGTGCTGAGCCAGCTGGAAGGCAATCCACCCGCCCATGCTGGTACCTAGAAGCGCCACCCGGCAGTGGCGAAAAAGCGTTAGCTCATCCATGAGCAGTGTGATGAGCAACTCCATGGTTCCGATCAGAGGAAGTTCGATGTGTTTTCCTCTGCCGGGAAGTTGCACGGCGTGGAAGCAGATGTCATCGGGTAGTCGTGGGTTCCAGCGATTGTAGAAGTCGGCGTTGCCACCCGCGTACGGGAAACACAACACGTTCAACTTATCGGGATCGGGCGGGGTAGTGAATAACATGGGGGCAGGCCTCTTGCGTCCTCGGGCAATCGCTGAGATGAGCCATCAAAGTGTCACCGCTTGTTCAGGTCGCGTAGTGAGCGGCAAGTCCAATGCATACAAGCGAGCCAGATCCAGGCGAAATGTTCTTGGCATCTTGAGTTTGCGGTTCAGATCGTTGGCGGTGACATCCAGGAGCGCGTGCTCCTCGATCAAGTGCATGACTTGACGTCGATTCAAGCACAGCTTGCGCGTGAGGATGTTTATAAGGCGTACAGCGATTCGGTACTCGAACTCGATGGTGATGTCGAGGAGGCTGGAATCGCGATAAGTGTAGGGTGACGGCCCTTTGATTTCATATTCGGGCGAGGGACCCAGTTCGGCCTGATTACGCTTGAGCAGTGGGTAGTCATAGGCGTAACGACGAACTTCATCAAGATTGTTATGAATGAAACGCTGATGCAGTTCTGGATCGATTTTTCCCGTTTTGATGCGCGATAAAACGTCGATGTTCCACGTGTAGTCACACTTCTCACATTTGTAGATATTCCAGACATCAAGGATTTTCTTCTGGGCATTGACGCGGAAGGTGCCAGCGGGGAAAAACAGTTTCTTGATTTCGCAGCAGGGGCAACGTTTGGTGATTGATTGATAGCCGATTGGCGATATCAACCATGTGACATGTCCGTTTGTCATGGATTGATCCTTTGGGTGGAGAGTTAAAGAATATAGCGGTGTTCAGATTTTAATCAAGCAATGGAGGTAAATTGAGGGGCCGAAATACCGAGTAACATGTGTGTAGGCTATATCTTACATATAGGTTATTCGCGAAGTTTGAGTTTGTGTGTCTGTAACAGTTTTCCATGCATTCGGATGGTCTACTGCTTGCGATCCTGCCACACGAGGTATCGCTTACTTGGTATCGACGGTAAGATAGCCATTTTGATCCCTCCAAAACCCATGCCTAACCCCCTGTCTATACTTGAGCAACATTTGCTCACGGTCGCCGTCCCCTCTGAAACCCGCCGCTTGTTCCATGGTCGTGGCCGTTGCTGGCCAGGCCTGGAGCAGATCACGGTGGATTGGGTGCAAGGCGTGCTGCTGGTCGCCCTGTTTCGCGAACCGGCCGCTGCGCAACTGGCAGAACTCGAGTCGATGCTCAATGCCCTTGCCAAATCCCCGCAGTGGACAGGCAGTGCGATCCTGCTGCAGCACCGCTACCTGCCCGACAGTCCAGGCCAATGGTTGATCGGCGAGCCCTGCCAGCAGCGCGAGGTGGTCGAAGACGGCCTGAAGTACCTGCTGGATCTTGGGGTTCGGCGGAACAACGGGCTGTTTCTCGACATGCGCTACGGTCGACGCTGGGTGCGCGAGCAGGCCGCCGGCAAGCGGGTACTGAATCTGTTCGCCTACACCTGCGGGTTCTCCGTCGCGGCGATCGCCGGGGGCGCGCAGCAGGTGGTCAACCTGGACATGGCCAAGTCGGCGCTGTCACGTGGCCGCGAGAATCATCGCCTCAACGGACACGACGCTTCACGTGTCGCCTATCTGGGTCACGAGTTGTTCAAATCCTGGGGCAAGGTGCGCAAGTACGGGCCTTACGACATGATCATCATCGACCCGCCGACCTTCCAGCGGGGCAGCTTCGTGCTGACCCAGGACTACGCCAAGGTTCTGCGGCGCTTGCCCGAGTTGCTCAGTGCTGGAGGGACGGTACTGGCCTGTGTCAACGACCCGGCCATCGGCCCGGATTTTCTCATCGACGGCATGCGCGAGCAGGCGCCGGAACTGCTGTACAGCGAGCGGCTTGAGAACCCGCCGGAGTTTCCCGACGCCGATCCGCAGGGCGGGCTCAAGGCGCTGGTGTTCCGCCGGCAGGCGTGAGCGCGGACGGCTCAGTACTCGGAAAGGGAAAACTCGGTCAGGCAGAAGGTCGGCACGCCCGTGGCTTGCAGGCGGCGCGAGCCCTCGAGCTCGGGCAGGTCGATGATCGCCGCCGCCTCGAACACCTTGGCGCCGGTGCGACGCACCAGGTTCACAGCGGCCAGCAGGGTGCCGCCGGTGGCGATCAGGTCGTCGAAGATCAGCACCGAGTCGCCATCGCACAGGCTGTCGGCATGCACCTCCAGAAACGCTTCGCCGTACTCGGTCTGGTAGCCTTCGGACAACACGTCGGCGGGCAGCTTGCCCTGCTTGCGGAACAGGATCAGCGGCTTGTTCAGCTGGTGGGCGATGATCGAGCCGATCAGAAAGCCCCGGGCGTCCATGGCGCCGATGTGGCTGAAGTCAGCCTCCACATAGCGCTCGATGAACTGATCGGCGACGTAGCGCAACCCACGCGGAGACTGGAACAGCGGCGTGATGTCACGGAAGATCACGCCCGGCTTGGGAAAGTCCACCACCGGGCGGATCAGGGCTTTGAGGTCGAAGGTGTCGCTGTGCATGAGGCGGATATCCTGTGAAAGCAAGCCGGCAGTATACCCCGCGCCGCACGCCTCAGGTGTCCATTGCGCCTCCGGCCAATGCGCACAGCTGGATCGGGTCGAGAATGTGCACTTCCTTGCCCTCGGCCTTGAGCAGGCCATTGTGCTGGAACCGGGTGAACACGCGAGACACGGTTTCCACCGCCAGGCCGAGGTAGTTGCCGATTTCGTTACGCGACATGCTTAGGCGGAACTGGTTGGCCGAATAGCCACGGGCGCGAAAGCGCGCAGACAGATTGACCAGGAAGGTGGCGATGCGCTCGTCGGCGGTTTTTTTCGACAGCAGCAGCATCATCTGCTGGTCGTCGCGGATTTCCCGGCTCATCACCCGCATCAGTTGACGACGCAGCTGTGGCAGCTGCACCGACAGCTCGTCCAGGCGCTCGAAGGGAATTTCGCAGACCGAGGTAGTCTCCTGGGCCTGGGCCGACACCGGATAGGCTTCGGTGTCCATGCCCGAGAGCCCGACCAGCTCGCTGGGCAGATGGAAACCGGTGATCTGTTCTTCGCCGGCGTCGCTCAGGCTGAAGGTCTTCAGCGCACCCGAGCGCACCGCGTACACCGAGCCGAAATTGTCGCCCTGGCGGAACAGGAACTCGCCTTTCTTGAGCGGGCGCCCGCGTTTGACGATCTCGTCCAGTGCGTCCATGTCTTCGAGATTCAGTGACAGGGGCAGGCACAGGGGGGCCAGGCTGCAATCCTTGCAATGGGCCTGACCGTGGGGGCGCAGTTTGACTGGCTCGGACATTTCTTCGATCCTTGTGAAAAAAGCACACATAAGCCGTAAGGTTAACCTACGGGTCGCCTGGAGGCTAGCCGCACTTCTTTGGTGCGGCCGGCGCAAGGCTCTTCGCCAAGGCGCGAGCCCTTTTCCCTCCATGGTGTGCCTCGCTCACTGGACCGTCCTGTGGTCCATCGTTTCGCCTAGATCACGCGGGAAAACCGCTGTCGGTTCTGTAGCGCCAGATAGGCATCGAACACCATGCATACCGAGCGCACCAGCAGGCGTCCGGCCGGCAGCACGCGAATGCCGCGGTCATCGAGCGCGATCAGCCCGTCGCGCTGCATCACTAGCAGTTGCGGCCACTCCAACTTGAAGTAACCACGAAAATCGATGGTGAAGGCCTGCTCGATCGCTTCGAAGTCCAGCGCGCAGTGGCAGATCAGTTGCTGGATCACCGCGCGGCGCAGGCGGTCGTCCTGATTGCACACGAGGCCGCGCTGGGTCGCCAGCTGAGCGCTGGACAGGGCGTCCTGGTAGGTGTTCAGGTCGCTGCTGTTCTGGCAGTACAGGTCGCCGATCTGGCTGATGGCCGAGACCCCGAGCCCGACCAGGTCGCAATGACCATGGGTGGTGTAGCCCTGGAAGTTGCGTTGCAGCGTGCCTTCCTCCTGGGCGATGGCCAGCTCGTCGTCGGGCAGGGCGAAGTGATCCATGCCGATGTAGCGGTAGCCCGCGGCGCCGAGCTGCTCGATGGTGGTGTGCAGCATCTCCAGCTTGAGCGCCGGAGCAGGCAGCTCGCTGGCGTCGATGCGCCGCTGGGGCAGGAAACGTTCCGGCAGATGCGCGTAGTTGAAGACCGACAGGCGGTCCGGCTGCAGGCGTATCACTTCCTCGACGGTGCGGGCGAAGCCTTCGGGCGTTTGCCGCGGCAGGCCATAGATGAGGTCCAGGTTGACCGAACGGAATTGCAGGGTGCGCGCCGCTTCGACCAGGGTGCGCGTCTGTTCCAGGCTCTGCAGGCGGTTGATGGCGCGTTGCACCGCCGGATCCAGGTCCTGCACGCCCAGGCTGATGCGGTTGAAGCCCAGTTCCCGGAGCAGGCCCATGGTCGACCAGTCGGCCTCGCGCGGGTCCAGTTCGATGCCATAGTCCCCCGAGTCGTCATCCAGCAGGTTGAAATGCTGGCGCAGGGTGGCCATCAGCTGGCGCAGTTCCACGTGGCTGAGGAAGGTCGGGGTGCCGCCGCCGAAATGCAGCTGCTCGACTCGCTGGCGGGGGTCGAGGTGGCAGGCGATGAGCTGGATTTCCTGTTCCAGGCGCTGCAGGTAGGGCGCGGCGCGCGCTCGGTCCTTGGTGATGACCTTGTTGCAGGCGCAGTAGTAGCAGATGTTGGCGCAGAACGGCACGTGCACATACAGCGACAAAGGGCGCACCGCGCGACGACTCTCGCGCAGCGCATGCAACAGGTCGAACGACCCCACTTCGGCGTGCAGTTGCACGGCGGTCGGGTAGGAGGTGTAGCGCGGCCCGGCCAGATCGTAGCGACGGATCAGGTCGGGGTCCCAGTGGAGTTCGTCGAGCATGTGGGCAGTCCCCGAGAAGAGCGGCAGTGCCCGGAGTCTAGAATCGTCTGTAGGACGCGGCCTTGACCTGTATCAAGCGCGGCGTCTGGCACCACGCCGCACGCCACCAGCGAATTCCAGCGGCGTGCTGCCGCCGACCACCGCCTCAATGCCCCATGAGCCAGTGCTGGTGGGGGCCAGGTAGCGTCCATAGGCCGAAGAGGATCACCAGCAGGCCGCCGGCCACGCGCACGGGGCGTCGGCGCAGCAGGGCGCCAACGCGCTCGGCAGCCAGTCCGGTGGCCAGCAGGACCGGCCAGGTGCCGATGCCGAACGCCAGCATCAGCAGCGCACTGTGGGCGGCGTTGCCCTGGCTTGCCGCCCACAGCAAGGTACTGTACACCAGTCCGCAGGGTAGCCAGCCCCACAGGGCGCCGAGCAGCAGGGCGCGGGGCAGGCTCGACACCGGCAGCAGGCGCGTGGCGAGCGGTCGAACGTGGCGCCACAGGCCCTGGCCGAGGGCTTCGATGCGGGTCAGCCCGCTCCACCAGCCCGCCAGGTACAAGCCCATGGCGATCAGCAACAGGGCGGCCAGCAGCCGCAGCGCCTGGACCGCCGGGCTGCCGGCCAGTGCCCAGCCGGCCAGGCCCAGCAACAGGCCGGCTGCCGCATAGCTGAGCACGCGACCGAGGTTGTAGGCCACCAGCAGGCGCAGGCGACGACTGCGCTGCTCGGGTGGGATGGCGAGGGTGAGGGCGCCCATCAGGCCGCCGCACATGCCCAGGCAATGGCCGCCACCCAGCAGCCCCAACACCAGTGCGGATGCGATCGAAGGCAGCAGTTCAGGCACGGGGCGGGCGGTCCTGGTCGGCAGCGGCGGGGGCGGAACGGGCCTCGATCGCGGCCTGATGGCGTGGATCCTGATCGTCGAACAGAATGCTGTGGGCCGGGCCTTCGAGGTCGTCGTACTGGCCGCTGTCCACGGCCCAGAAGAACACGTACAGCGCCACGCCGACCAGCAGCAGGGCAGCAGGAATCATGATGTACAGCGCGGGCATGAAGGTGTCCTCCAGAGGCGGTCAGGTGGCCAGGGCGGCTGGTCTCGTTGCTACGCGGGCCTTGGCGGCGGCCGGCAGTCGGGTCAGGCGCAGGGCGTTGAGCACCACCACCAGCGAGCTCAGCGACATGCCGACGGCCGCCCACACGGGCGTGATCCAGCCCAGCGCCGCGAAGGGTAGCATCAGGCCATTGTACAGCGTCGCCCACAGCAGGTTCTCGAGGATGATGCGCCGAGTGCGCCGCGCCAGATCGAAGGCCTCTGCCACGGCTTGCAGGCGGTTGGACAGCAGCACTGCATCGGCGCTGGTCTTGGCCAGGTCCGTCGCCGAGCCCATGGCGATGCTGATGTCCGCCGCCGCCAGTACCGGGACGTCGTTGACGCCATCGCCGAGCATCAGCACCTTGCGTCCCTGGGCCTGCAAGGCCTTGAGCCGGGCCAGCTTGTCATCCGGGCGCAAACCGCCGCAGGCCTGGTCGATCCCCAGTTGCGCGGCCACTTCGGCGACCATGGGCGAACTGTCGCCCGACAGCAGGACGGTGTGCCAGCCGCGGGCCTTGCACGCCGCCAGCAGCGCGGCGGCGTCTTCGCGCAGCCGATCGTCCAGCGCGAACCAGGCCAGCGGCCCCTGGCGATCGCCCAGCAACAGCCATTGTCCCCCGGCGGCCGGTAGCGCTGGCACCTGGGCACCGCTCAGGGCGCAGACGAACGCGGCCTGGCCGATGCGCAGGCGCTGCTGGCCGAGGTGCCCCTCGAGGCCCAGCCCCGGCACCGCCTCGACCTGCTCGGCCGGCTCGGCGCTGCGCCCGAACGCGCGGGCGATGGGATGCTCCGAACGGTTCTCCAGGGCTGCCGCCAGGGCCAGGCAGCGCTGCGCCGACAAAGGCCCGAGCGGCTGGACGCTGCGCAGCGCCAGGCGACCTTCGGTGAGCGTGCCGGTCTTGTCGAACACCACCGTGTCGATCTGGTTCAGGCCCTCGAGCACATGCCCGCGGGTCACCAGCAGGCCGAGACTGTGCAGCGTACCGGTGGCGGCGGTCAGCGCGGTGGGCGTGGCCAGCGACAGGGCGCAGGGACAGGTCGCCACCAGCATCGCCAGCACGATCCAGAACGCCCGCCCGGCATCCAGATGCCACCACCACAGGCCGATGGCCAGTGCCGCGATCAGGCTCAGCAGCAGAAACCATTGTGAGGCGCGGTCGGCGAGCCGTGCCAGGCGTGGTTTTTCCGTCTGTGCGCGCTCCAGCAGGCGCACGATGGCCGACAGTCGCGAGTCCTGGCCGAGTGCCTGCACCTCTACCACCAGGGTGCTTTCGATGTTCAGCGTGCCGCCGGTGACCGGATCGCCGACGCGCCGGGCCTGGGGCAGGTACTCGCCGGTGAGCAACGACTCATCCACGCTCGAACGGCCCTCCAGAATGCGTCCGTCGGCCGGAATGACCGCGCCAGGCAGCACCTGCAGCCGATCGCCCTTGGCCAGTTCCGATAGCAGCACGCGCTCGGTCGCCCCGTACAGGTCCAGGCGCAGGCAGGAAGCGGGCAGTACATTGACCAGTTGTGCGGTGACCGCCGCGGTGCGCTCGCGAGCGCGTCGTTCCAGGTAGCGGCCGCTGAGCAGGAACAGGGCGAACATGCCCACGGTGTCGAAGTACAGCTCGCCGCTGCCGGTGATCGCCGTCCAGATCCCGGCGCCATAGGCCAGGCCGATGGCCAGGGACACCGACAGGTCCATGGTCATGTGCCTGGTGCGCAGGTCGCGGGCAGCGCCCTTGAAGAACGGCGCACAGCTGTAGAACACGATCGGGGTGGTGAGAAACAGCGCCACCCAGCGCAGGATGCTGTGCAGTTCGGGTGACAGGTCGATATTGAATTCCGGCCAGGTGGCCATCGTCGCCATCATCGCCTGGAACCACAGCAGGCCGGCCACTCCCAGCCGACGCAGCGCGGTACGGTTCTCTCGCGCCAGTTGCTCGGCGGCCTGATCGGGTCGATAGGGATGGGCCGCGTAGCCGATACCGCGCAACGCCTTCAGTACCCGTGACAGCGGCAGGCGCTGCGCGTCCCAGCGCACCTGCAAGCGATGATTCGACAGGTTCAGGCGCACTTCGGCCACGCCGTCGAGCCGGGCCAGGTGATGTTCGATGAGCCAGCCACAGGCTGCGCAGCTGACGCCCTCGATCATCAGCACGACCTCGGCCCACTCGCCTTGGTGGTGAACCAGGCCCTGCTGCACATCGCTGCGGTCGTACAAAGCCAGCTCCTCCGGCACCAGCCTGGACAATGCCTGGGGGTTGGCGCTGCTGTCGCTGCGGTGCTGGTAGTACTGCTCCAGCCCGCTGGCGACGATGGCCTCGGCCACGGCCTGGCAGCCCGGGCAGCAGAATGCTCGCGACTGACCCAGCACCACGGCGCAGAAGCGGCTGCTCGCCGGGACGGGCAGGGCGCAGTGGTAACAGAGGGTGGGTTGAGTCATCAGGTCGGTGCCTTGAACGAATCGTGGGAAGGCAGGTGCGGGTTCAGTTGCACCTGCCGATGATCATCACGCTCACGCCCTGGCGCGTACAGCGTCGCTGGACGGCTGGACGCGGCCTGTGCAATCAGCGGTCCTGGGCGCCTTGCAGCGCCTCATCGCCTAGCTGCAGAGCGACGCCTTGCTCGATCTTCTCCTCCTCGAACAGACGCCAGACCTGGCCCTGCTCGCTGCCGAGCAGTTCGACGAAGCGCCGCCCTTCGACCTTGTCGTCGATCTGGCCGACGTAGCGCCCGCCATCCACGCGCAGCAAGCGCACCTTGCGGTCCTTGTCCGGCTGGGTCGGCGAGATCAGGTTCAGCTCCAGGCTGGCCGGCACGCTGTCGCCGCTCAGCTGCAGTTGCACCTCGCCGGTCAGCTCGTCCAAGTTCATGCTGGCGTGCAGGTTCAGGGCCTGGGCGAGCATCTCGCGGTCCAGCGAGCGGTTGATGCCTTTGCCGGCCTCGTAGTAGTTGTCGTTCACCAGGTTGTCCGGGTTGCGCACGGCGATGCTGACCATGGTCAGGCTCAGGCACACCGAGGTGGTGAGGATGCCGATCAGGATCCAGGGCCAGAGGTGCTTGTACCAGGGGCTGGCGGCGGTGGCGATCATGGTGCGCTATCTCTCTGTCAGCGGATCTGTGGGCCGATGAAGCGGCTCTTGGCCTGGACCTCGGTGGCGCTGTCGTCGGCGTCCCTGAGGATGAAGGTGATGTCGTTGGTGGTCGACGGCAGTTGCTCGGGCGCGATCGACAATTGCACCGGCAGGCTGACGCTGTCACCGGCCGCCACCCGCAGCTCTCGCTGGGCGGTCAGTTGCAGCCCCGGCAGACCACCGGCATCGAGCACATACACATGGTCGTGCTGATCCTTGTTCATGACCTTCAGGCTGTACACGTTCTCGATCTGGCCCTGGGCGTTCTCGCGGTACAGCACCCGGTCCTTGCTGACATCCAGCCCAACCAGCGAACGGGTGGCGAAGGCGCTGGCCAGGGCGCCGATCATCACCAGCAGCACGATGGCGTAGCCGATCAGGCGCGGGCGCAGCAGGTGGGTTTTCTGCCCGGACAGGTTGTGCTCGGTGGTGTAGCTGACCAGGCCGCGCGGGTAGTTCATCTTGTCCATCACCGCATCGCAGGCGTCAATGCACGCCGCACAGCCGATGCACTCGATCTGCAAGCCGTCGCGGATGTCGATGCCGGTGGGGCAGACCTGTACGCACAGGGTGCAGTCGATGCAGTCGCCCAGACCCTTGGCGCGGGGATCCACGCCTTTCTTGCGCGGCCCACGGGTTTCCCCACGGCGCGGGTCGTAGGAGACGATCAGCGTGTCCTTGTCGAACATCACGCTCTGGAAACGCGCGTAGGGGCACATGTACACGCACACCTGTTCACGCAGCCAGCCGGCGTTGCCATAGGTGGCCAGGGTGAAGAAACCGACCCAGAAGTACGCCCAGCCGTCGGCTTGACCGGTGAAGAAATCTACCACCAGTTCGCGAATGGGGGCGAAGTAGCCGACGAAGGTCAGGCCGGTGACCAGGCCGATCAGCAGCCACAGGCTGTGCTTGGCCAGCTTGCGCAGCAATTTGCCGCCGCTCATCGCCGATTTGTCCAGCTTCATGCGCTGGTTGCGATCGCCCTCGGTGGCCTTCTCGCACCACATGAAGATCCAGGTCCACACGCTTTGCGGGCAGGTATAGCCGCACCAGACCCGCCCGGCGTAAACGGTGATGAAGAACAGACCGAAGGCGGCGACGATCAGGATGCCCGACAGCAGGATGAAGTCCTGCGGCCAGATGGTGGCGCCGAAAATGTAGAACTTGCGCTCGGGCAGGTTCCACCACACGGCCTGGTGACCGCCCCAGTTCAACCAGACGGTACCGAAGTACAGCAGCAACAGCACGGCCCCACCGGCCATGCGCAGTCTGCGGAACACACCGGTGAAGGCGCGGGTGTAGATCTTTTCCCGGGAAGCATACAGGTCGACGGAATCCTTTCCGGTGGCAGGGGTGACATCATGTACGGGTATCTGCTTGCTCATCATTCGATCCCACGGCAGTGGAGAAATGCCCGGGCCAGTGCGTGCCGGCCCTGGTCATGCGCCCGGCAGGGGCGCTCTGCGAGTCATGATACGCCGCTGATGGCGGGCTCGGACCGCGCTGCGACCTTTAGCCGCGTTGGGTTGCCGACGATATTCGTGTACGGCAAGGTGTCAATTGATTCAGGTCAGTGAGCGGCCGGTTTCGCTGGCGGCGTCGGTGTTTCGAGCGCCTCGGCTGAGGCTGGCGTAGCGGGCTGCGCTTGCTGGGACAGGCTGTAGACATAGGCGGCCAGCAGGTGCACACGGTCGTTGCCCTGGATCTGGGCCTGGGCTGGCATCTGCCCCTGGCGGCCATGACGGATGGTCTGTTGCAGCTGGGCGAAGCTGGAGCCGTAGATGAACGCCTGGGGGCGGGTGAGGTTCGGCGCGCCCATGACCGCGGTGCCCTTGCCTTCGGGGCCATGGCAGGCCACACAGGTGCTGGCGTAGATTGCCTGGCCCTTCTGCGGGTCGGCCTTGGCACCCTCTGGCAGGCTGCGGCCGGCCAGGTCCGTCAACACATAGGCCGCCACGTCCGCCACGCCCTGTTCGCCGATCACCGGGCCCCAGCCAGGCATCACGCCCATTCGACCGTTCATGATCGAGGCCTTGATGGTCTGCGGCTCGCCCCCCCAGCGCCAGTCGCTGTCGGTGAGGTTGGGAAAGCCGTAGGCGCCCTTGGCATCGGAGCCATGGCACACCGCGCAGTTGGAGGCGAACAGCCGCGCCCCCATCTTCAGCGCCTGGGGATCCTTGGCCACGTCTTCCAACGGCATGGCTGCGAACCTGGCGAAGATCGGGCCGAAGCGGGCATTGGCCCTGGCCATTTCCTTTTCCCATTCGTGCACGCCGCTCCAGCCGCGTTCGCCGTCGCCGAATTCGCTGCGTGTGTCCGCATCCAGGTAGGCGTAGCCAGGCAGCAGGCCGCGCCAGTTCCCCAGGCCCGGATACAGCACCAGGTAGCCCAGGGCGAAGACGATGGTGCCGACGAACAGCCAGAACCACCAGCTCGGCAGGGGATTGTCGTACTCTTCGATGCCGTCGAAGGCGTGTCCGACGGTCTGCTCGGTCAGTTCGTCGCGCTGGCCCTTGCGGGTCGACAGCAGCAGCCAGATGAGGGCCAGGATCGTGCCCAGGGTCAGCACGCTGACGTACAGGCTCCAGAACGTGGTCATGGTCGCTCGCTCCCGGGTGTCTGGTCGTGCGCGCGCTCCAGGCGCGACCGCGCCTCGGGGTCGTCGGCGAACGGCAACTGCGTGGCCTCGTCGAAAGCCTGCTTGCGCCTCGGGCTGAACACCCACAGGGCCAGGCCGACGAAGGCCAGCAGTACCACCAGGGTGCCCAGGCCGCGAATCGTTCCTATATCCATCGCCATCACCGTTTGCTCTTGATCAAGGTGCCCAGGCCCTGCAGGTAGGCCACCAGCGCGTCCATCTCGGTCTTGCCCTTGACTGCGTCGCGCGCACCGGCGATGTCCGCATCGCTGTAAGGCACGCCGAGGGTACGCAGCACCTCGAGCTTCTTCGCCGTGTCCTGACCGTCCAGGCGATTCTCCACCAGCCAGGGGTAGGCTGGCATCTTCGACTCGGGCACCACGTTGCGGGGGTTGTACAGGTGCGCGCGGTGCCAGTCGTCCGAATAGCGCCCACCGACCCGGGCCAGGTCCGGCCCGGTGCGCTTGGAGCCCCACAGGAAAGGGTGATCCCACACGCTTTCACCGGCCACCGAATAATGCCCGTAGCGTTCAGTTTCGGCGCGCAACGGGCGGATCATCTGCGAGTGGCAGCCCACGCAGCCTTCGCGAATGTAGATGTCCCGGCCTTCGACCTCCAGTGCGGTGCGCGGCTTCATGCCCTCGACCGGCTTGTTGGTCACATCCTGGAAGAACAGCGGGACGATCTGCGTCAGGCCACCGATGCTCACGGCAACGACCATGAAGAAGGCCAGCAGGCCAATGTTCTTCTCGACGATTTCATGCTTCATCACGGCGCTCCCACGGCGATGATCCGGGCGGCCTGTTCGGCCTCGGCCGGCTTCGCGCCACGTACCGTGCGCGTCACGTTATAGGCCATCAGCAGCATGCCCGAGGCGAAGAAGGCACCGCCCACCGCGCGCACCACATAGCCGGCGTGGCTGGCTTGCAGCGCCTCGACGAACGAATAGGTGAGCGTGCCGTCGCTGTTCACGGCGCGCCACATCAGGCCCTGGGTGATACCGTTGACCCACATCGAGGCGATGTACAGCACGGTGCCGAGGGTCGCCAGCCAGAAGTGCGCGTTGATCAGGCCGATGCTGTGCATCTGGGTGCGCCCGTAGAGGCGCGGAATCATGTGATACAGGGCGCCGATAGTGATCATCGCCACCCAGCCCAGGGCGCCGGCATGGACGTGACCGATGGTCCAGTCGGTGTAGTGGGACAGGGCGTTGACGGTCTTGATCGCCATCATCGGGCCCTCGAAGGTGGACATGCCGTAGAACGCCAGCGACACCACCAGAAAGCGCAGGATCGGGTCGGTCCGCAGTTTGTGCCAGGCGCCGGAGAGCGTCATCATGCCATTGATCATGCCGCCCCAGCTCGGCGCCAGCAGGATGATCGACATGACCATGCCCAGCGACTGCGCCCAGTCGGGCAGGGCGGTGTAGTGCAGGTGGTGCGGGCCGGCCCAGATGTACAAGGTGATCAGTGCCCAGAAGTGGACGATCGACAGCCGATAGGAGTAGATCGGCCGCTCGGCCTGCTTGGGCACGAAGTAGTACATCATCCCCAGGAAACCGGTGGTCAGGAAGAACCCCACGGCGTTATGGCCATACCACCACTGGATCATCGCGTCGGTGGCGCCGGCATACGCCGAGTACGACTTGAACAGGCTCACCGGCAGGGCCGCGTGATTGACGACATGCAGCATGGCGGTGACCAGGATGAAAGCGCCGTAGAACCAGTTGCCCACATAGATGTGCCGGGTCTTGCGCTTCATCAGGGTGCCGAAGAACACCACCGCGTAGGCGATCCAGACGATGGCCAGCAGGATCGCGATGGGCCACTCCAGCTCGGCGTATTCCTTGGTGGTGGTGTAGCCCAGCGGCAGGCTGACCAGCGCGCCGACGATCACCGCCTGCCAGCCCCAGAAGGTGAAGGCGGCCAGGCGATCGCTGCACAGGCGTGTCTGGCAGGTGCGCTGCACCACGTAATAGCTGGTGGCGAACAGCGCGCACCCGCCGAAGGCGAAGATCACCAGGTTGGTGTGCAGCGGTCGCAGGCGGCCGAAGCTGGTCCAGGGCAGGTCGAAGTTCAGCTGCGGCCACACCAGTTGCGAGGCGATGAACACCCCCAGCCCCATGCCGACGATGCCCCATACCACGGTCATGAGGGCGAACTGGCGGACGACCTTGTAGTTGTAGGCAGGGGGATGGGCAGCGATTGTAGGCATGTCGAGGTTCCACGCTTGGGCTGTTCTTGTGAGTGGACGATCGGTGGCGAGGCTACGCAAGGCAACGCGCCGATGCCCACGGGCGATGCGGTTCATTCGGCGGTATCGAGCGCAGGCTAGGTGATTGTACACAAACAAATAACTGTTATGTGTACCTTTTCTCGGAATTTTCTGATCGATCGGTCAGGCTTTTAAAGCGCGTTTCAGCCACTTCACAAGCGCGATGGGATATAACGGCGACTGGGGTGGCGTCCGTCAAGCCTGGCTGAAACGACAGCGCTCCTGTGGCGATGCGGAGTCGGACTTGACCGACTCGGCACCACCACAGAAGCGCGGGACTGGCGGGGAAAGGTATTACGGCTGGGTGGTCTGGGCCGGGTCATCCTGTGACAGGCTGTAAACATAGGCTGCCAGCAGATGCACCTTGTCGTTGCCCTGGATCTCGGCCTGGGCCGGCATCTGTCCCTGGCGACCATAGCGAATGGTCTGCTGCAACTGCGCCAGGCTCGAACCGTAGATGAACGCCTGCGGATGGGTCAGGTCCGGGGCGCCCATGGCCGCGATGCCCTTGCCTTCGGGGCCGTGGCAGGCCACGCAGGTGCTGGCGAAGATGTCCTTGCCCTTGACCGGGTCGGCCTTGACTCCTTGCGGCAGGCTGCGATGAGCCAGGCCGGTCAGCACGTAGGCCGAGACATCCGTGACGCCCTGTTCGCCGATCACTTCGGCCCAGGCCGGCATCACGCCGTGCCGGCCGTTCATGATCGACGCCTTGATGGTCTCGGGCTCGCCACCCCAGCGCCAGTCCTTGTCGGTGAGGTTCGGGAAGCCGTAGGCGCCCTTGGCGTCGGAGCCGTGGCACACCGCGCAGTTGGAGGCGAACAGACGTGCGCCCATCTTCAGCGCCTGGGGATCCTTGGCCACCTCCTGCACCGGCATCGCGGCGAATTTGGCGAAGATCGGTCCGAACCGGGCGTCGGCCTTGTCCATCTCTTTCTGCCATTCGCCGACCTGGGTCCAGCCGTCCTCGTAGCCCGGCAGGATGCCTTTCCAGTTGCCCAGGCCCGGGTAGAGGATCAGATAGCCCACCGAGAACACCAGGGTGCCGACGAACAGCCAGAACCACCACTTGGGCAGCGGGTTGTCGTACTCCTCGATGCCATCGAAGCTGTGACCCATGGTCTGGTCGGTGGTGTTGCCGCTCTGGCCCTTGCGCGTGCCCAGCAGCAGCCAGGTCAGTCCGACCAGGCTGCCGAGCGTCAGTACGCTGATGTAGGTACTCCAGAAGGTGGTCATTGCCCGTTACTCCTCACCACTGCAGTCACGGCTGCAGGCACAGCAGCTGGTTCCTGCCCGGCAGGGGGCAGGCGGTCGTCGTCGAAGGGCAGCAGGCGCGCTTCGGCGAAATCACGGTCGCGGCGTCGATTGAACACCCACAGCGACAGGCCGATGAAGGCGATCATCACCACCAGGGTGCCCACGCCGCGGATCATGCCGATGTCCATTTCCATGGCGTTCACCTCTTGTTCTTGATCGAGGTGCCGAGCACCTGCAGGTAGGCGACCAGTGCATCCATCTCGGTCTTGCCCTTGACCGCGTCGCGGGCACCGGCGATGTCCTCGTCGCTGTAGGGCACACCCAGCGAGCGCATCACGCGCAGCTTGGTCTCGGTGTGGCTGTTGTCCACCGGCTGCGCCACCAACCAGGGGTAGGCGGGCATCTTCGACTCCGGCACCACGTTGCGCGGGTTGTACAGGTGCGCGCGGTGCCAGTCGTCCGAATAGCGTCCGCCCACCCGGGCCAGGTCCGGCCCGGTGCGCTTGGAGCCCCACAGGAAGGGGTGATCCCACACGCTTTCACCGGCCACCGAGTAGTGGCCGTAGCGTTCGGTCTCGGCGCGGAACGGGCGGATCATCTGCGAGTGGCAGCCCACGCAGCCTTCACGGATGTAGATGTCGCGGCCTTCGAGTTGCAGGGCGGTATAGGGCTTCATGCCCTCGACCGGTTTGTTGGTCACGTCCTGGAAGAACAGCGGGACGATCTGGGTCAGGCCGCCGATGCTGACGGCGAACACCATCAGCAAGGCCAGCAGGCCGACGTTTTTCTCGATGACTTCATGTTTCATCAGGCGGTTCTCCTCAAGCCAGCTGGGCGTTCGCAGGGGCGACGGCGATGGCTGGCGAACGCACGGTGCGCCAGGTATTCCAGGCCATCAGGAACATGCCGCTGAGGAAGATCGCGCCGCCGACGAAGCGCACGATGAAGCCGGGGTGGCTGGCGACCAGGGTTTCGACGAACGAGTAGGTCAGCGTGCCGTCGCTGTTCACCGCCCGCCACATCAGGCCCTGGGCGATGCCGTTGACCCACATCGAGGCGATGTACAGCACGGTACCGATGGTGGCCAGCCAGAAGTGCGCGTTGATCAGGCCCAGGCTGTGCATCTGCTGTTTGCCGAACACCTTCGGAATGGTGTGGTACAGCGCACCGATGGAGATCATCGCTACCCAGCCGAGCGCGCCGGCATGGACGTGACCGATGGTCCAGTCGGTGTAGTGGGACAGGGCGTTGACGGTCTTGATCGCCATCATCGGGCCCTCGAAGGTGGACATGCCATAGAACGCCAGCGACACCACCAGAAAGCGCAGGATCGGGTCGCTGCGCAGTTTGTGCCAGGCGCCGGAGAGCGTCATCATGCCGTTGATCATGCCGCCCCAGCTGGGCGCCAGCAGGATCAGCGACATGATCATGCCCAGCGACTGGGCCCAGTCGGGTAGGGCGGTGTAGTGCAAGTGGTGCGGGCCGGCCCAGATGTACAGGGTGATCAGCGCCCAGAAGTGGACGATCGACAGCCGATAGGAATACACCGGCCGCTCGGCCTGCTTGGGCACGTAGTAGTACATCATCCCCAGAAAGCCCGCGGTGAGGAAGAAGCCCACGGCGTTGTGGCCGTACCACCACTGCACCATGGCGTCGGTGGCACCGGCATAGACGGAGTAGGACTTGGTCAGGCTGACCGGAATCTCCAGGTTGTTGACGATATGCAGGATGGCCACGGTGAGGATGAACGCGCCGAAGAACCAGTTGCCCACGTAGATGTGCTTGGTCGTGCGTTTGATCAGCGTGCCGAAGAAGACGATGGCGTAGCAGACCCAGACGAGGGTGATCAGCAGGTCGATCGGCCATTCCAGTTCGGCGTATTCCTTGGAACTGGTGTAGCCCAACGGTAGGCTGATCGCCGCCAGCACGATCACCAGTTGCCAGCCCCAGAACGTGAACGCGGCCAGCTTGGGCGCGAACAGCAGGGTCTGGCAGGTGCGTTGCACCGAATAGTAGGAGGTGGCGAACAGCGCGCAGCCACCGAAGGCGAAGATCACCGCGTTGGTGTGCAGCGGGCGCAGGCGACCGAAGCTGGTCCACGGCAGGTCGAAGTTCAGGCTGGGCCAGACGAGTTGCGCGGCGATGAACACGCCGAGCCCCATCCCGACGATGCCCCACACCACCGTCATGATGGCGAATTGGCGGACCACCTGGTAGTCATAGGCGGTACTGCTGGTTGTGTTCATGTATGGGTTCCCATCCACGGTTATAGGCAGGCTAAACAGCGGAGGAAGCATGAAAGAAGGGCACTGTGCCGGTATTGACGGGGATCAATGGGCCCAAGTTGCACAAGTCCAGGGCTTGCGCGTCGATCCCCCACAGATCCTGGAAGATCGGCGGCGATCCTGGACGCTGATCCTGGCCCACGGTGCAGGCGCGCCGATGGACAGCCCGTTCATGGAAACGATCGCGCGAAGGCTGGCCGGTCTTGGCGTAGGCGTCATCCGCTTTGAATTTTCCTACATGGCCCAGCGTCGCCTGAACGGCGGAAAAAGGCCGCCGAATCCCCAGGGGGTGCTGCTCGAGCGCTGGCGCGAAGTGTATCGGCAGGTGCGACCTTTGGTCACTGGGCCGCTGGCGATCGGCGGCAAGTCCATGGGCGGGCGCATGGCCAGTCTGCTGGCCGACGAACTGGGCGCCGATGCGCTGGTATGCCTGGGCTACCCGTTCCACCCGGCGGGCAAGCCGGAGAAGCCGCGGGTCGAGCATCTGGCACAGCTGCGCACGCCGACGCTGATCGTGCAGGGCGAGCGCGATGCCTTGGGCAACCGCGAGCGGGTCGGGGGCTATGCCTTGTCAGTCGCCATCGCGCTGAGCTGGCAGGTGGCGGGCGATCATGACCTCAAGCCGTTGAAGGCCTCCGGTTTCACCCATGATCAGCATCTGCAGGCGACGGCCGACCGGGTGGCGGGATTCTTCGCCGGGCTGCCTGCGAAGAATCCGCCTGGAGCGGGCGGCTGATCAGTCGCGGTATTCGCACAGGTAGGCGGTGTCGACCTTCACCTGCAACTGGAACTTGCTGTCGGCCGGCACGTTGAAGGTGGTGCCGGCGTTGAAGGTTTCCCAGTTCTGGCTGCCCGGCAGCTTGACGGTCAGGGCGCCGGAGACCACGTGCATGATCTCGCGCTTGGCGGTGCCGAATTCGTATTCGCCCGGCGCCATCACGCCCACGGTGGCCGGACCTTCCTCGCCGCTGAAGGCGATCGACTTGACGGTGCCGTTGAAGTATTCGTTGACCTGGAACATGGGCCACTCCTGAACAGGGGCTGGAAAAAGGCTGGCCAGTATGCCCAAGCCCCCGGCGCCCGTCATCTGCTTTCAGGCACCCGTGGCCGGCAGGCTCAAGGGCAACAGCCGCGCGGTGTTGCGGGCATCCTCCAGGGCCCTGTGCTGCTGGCCGGCAAACTGTAGGCCGGCCAGTTGCAGGGCGCCATTGAGGCCGGGTGGGCGTTGCAACTGACGGGCCTTGGCGAAGCGCTGCTTGAGGTTGATGTGCGGCAGGCCTTGCAGCAGGCTGTCCAACTGGTGGTGCTGCCATTCCTGAAGCAGTTGCCGGCGGTCGTAGTCGCCCCAGCTCACCCATGCCTGCAGTTGTTGGCTGTGGTGACCCAGCCAGCGCTCGAACTGTGCCCACACCTCCACGAAAGAGGCGGCCGAGTCGACGCTGGCCTGGCTGATGTGGGTGAGTTGCCGGCAGAACGGCGTCAATTGCGGCCGCCGGCGTGGCCTGACGAAACGCTGGAAATGATCCACTTCGCGCCCTTCGCGCGTGACCAGGCTCGCGCCGATCTCGATGATTTCCATCTCGGTGACCGGCCAGCCACCGTCGTCGGTGGTGGCCTCCAGGTCGATGACCAGCCAATGGCCCATACCAGGCTCCCTTGCAAGACGCTGTGGGCCGCGACATGGATGACGCTGGCCAGGCCAGGTCGCGGGCTCCTAGAGCGTAGCCAATCCGTGACCCTTAGGGCATCCCCTGGCAAATTGCCTCTACTTTGCCGCATCCAGCAGTTGTGCCCTGATGGGAAAACGCCTAGCTTAGGCGCACCGAGTTCAACACCGCGTGATCGAGTGCCCCACGTGACACCCCTGTCTGGCCTGCGGGCCCTGCCATCGCTGCTGATGCTCGCTGTCTCGTGCCTGGGCGCAGGCGCCCATGCTGCCGACGTGGTGGAGGTGCGCATCGGCGCGGCGCACTTCCCGCCGTACACGGTTCGCCCCGAGCAGGGCGCGGACACCGGCCTGCTGCCGCAACTGGCCGAGGCGCTGAACCAGTTGCAGGCCGGCTATCGCTTCGTGCTGGTGCCCACCTCGATTCCGCGTCGGTTCGGCGATTTCCAGCAGCATCGCACCGACATGGCGGTGTTCGAGAATCCGCAGTGGGGCTGGCAGAAGATCGCCCATACCGCGGTCGACATGGGCCTCGAGGACGCCGAGATCTTCGTTGCCCGCCGACAGCCGGGGCGCGATCAGCATTACTTCGACGAGCTCGAGGACAAGCGTCTGGCGTTGTTCAACGGCTACCACTATGCCTTCGCCGGCTTCAATTCCGACCCTGAATACCTGAAGAAGACCTTCCAGGCCAACCTGACCTATTCCCATGACAGCAACCTGTCGATGGTCCAGCATGGCCGCGCCGACATCGCCCTGGTGACCCGCTCGTACCTGAGCGACTACTTGCGGCGTAATCCGTCCAAGGCCCAGGAGCTGCTGGCTTCGGAGCGGGTCGATCAGGTCTATCACCACTATGCGCTGCTGCGCCCCGGTGCTCCGATCAGCGCCGAGGCCTTCGCGCAACTCATGCAGCGGCTGCGCGAACGTGGCGCCCTGGCCACGTTGTTCGATCCCTACCGCATCACCGTGCAGGCGCCGCCCCGGCAGTGAAGCCCGGGCGCATGCCATAGCGGTGGGGTAAAGCGGGCAGGCCGTCGTTTGCCGGTGAGGGGCCAGAGCGCACTAGCGGCGCCGCAGACTCGACGACTCGCCGGCTTGATCGTATTCGGCCTGGCGGCTGTTCTTGCGGCAGTGGATCAGGGCATCGCGGATCATGAAGTTGACCAGCGTCGGCGAGACGCCGAGTTCCTTGGCGATGTCCTTCTGCGGCACGCCGTGCAGGCGATACATCTCGAAGGCGTAACGGGTGCGCTTGGGCAGTTCGTCGAGCGAGTCGGCGATGTGCTCCAGCGTGGTGAGGTTGATGTGGGTGGCTTCGGGCGAGGCATTCTGGATCACCACGTTCAGGCCTTCTTCCTCGCTGCCTGAATACTTCAGCTCCATCGCCTGCTTGCGATAGTGGTCGATGGCCAGGTTGCGCACGATCTGGAACAGGTAGCTGAGTTGGGCCTTGAACGACGACGTGATCTGCGGGGCCGAGCCGAGTCGGAAGAACGCGTCCTGCACCACATCCTCGGCGCGCGAACGGCACCCGGTGATGCGGGCGGCGATCTTCACGAGGATGCTGCGGTTGTCGACGAATGCCTGGAGCAGTGGTGAATCGCACTTACTTGTGGATAGTTGTTCCGCCATGGAAGTCACCTTGTCTCTGAAAGAAAGGGGGCACTGCGTGACGGTGCGCTCCCTGCAACGTGCGACAAATTATTCGTAATGATAATGATTGTCAAATACAGAAGTGAGTGAGTCTCTATTCGTTCCCGATATAAGCTGCGCTGCCTGCGTGACCGTCGTGTGAAGCCTGCTTGACGGCTTGGCGACGGCGCTAATTATTTGCCCTGCCCATCCGTTCCCCTGTGTACATCCAGCCGCCGCCCATTGCCGCCCGTTCGCACCGGACGCGGTCGCGGCCCGCCCTACCCAGACACTGGCAGGAACATTCCATGACGGACGCCTTCGAACTCCCGCTCACGCTGGTCCAGGCCCTGGCGCAACGCGCCCTGGCTACACCGGACCGGATCGCCTTGCGCTTTCTCGCCGACGATCCGCGCGAACAGGTGGTGCTCAGCTACCGTGAACTGGACCTGCGTGCGCGCACCATCGCCGCCGCCCTGCAAGCCCGGGCGGGGCTGGGTGACCGCGCGGTCCTGCTGTTCCCCAGCGGGGCGGACTACGTCGCGGCATTCTTCGGCTGCCTGTATGCCGGCGTCATCGCCGTGCCGGCCTATCCACCGGAGTCTGCGCGCCAGCACCATCAGCAGCGCCTGCTGTCGATCATCGCCGACGCCGAGCCGCGCCTGCTACTCACCGTCCAGGCGCTGCACGACAGCCTGCAGGGGCTCGACGCGCTGGCGGCAGAGGATGCGCCGGCGCTGCTGGCGGTCGATCGGCTGGCACCTGACCTGGCCGGCCACTGGCAGGCGCCGGCATTGGGCGCCGACGACATCGCCTTCCTGCAGTACACCTCCGGCTCCACTGCGCTACCCAAGGGCGTGCAGGTCAGCCACGGCAATCTGGTCGCCAACGAGCAACTGATTCGCCAAGGCTTCGGCATCGACCTGAATCCCGACGATGTCATCGTCAGTTGGCTGCCGCTGTACCACGACATGGGGCTGATCGGCGGCCTGTTGCAGCCGATCTTCAGTGGCGTGCCGTGCGTGCTGATGTCGCCTGGGTACTTCCTCGCCCGCCCGCTGCGCTGGTTGCAGGCGATCAGCGAGTACGGCGGTACCATCAGTGGTGGCCCCGATTTCGCCTACCGACTGTGCAGCGAGCGGGTCAGCGACGCGGCACTGGCCGGGCTCGACCTCAGCCGCTGGCGAGTGGCGTATTCGGGTTCCGAGCCGATCCGCCAGGACAGCCTGGTCACCTTCGCCGACAGGTTCGCCGCCTGCGGTTTCCAGTCGAGCAGCTACTTCGCCAGCTACGGCCTGGCGGAGGCGACCCTGTTCGTCAGCGGTAGTCGCCGGGGTCAGGGCATCGCGGCCCTGGAACTGGACGCTGCCGCCTTCGCCGCCAACCGGGCCGAGCCCGGCGCGGGCAGCGTGCTGATGAGTTGCGGCTATGCGCAGCCGGGTCACGGCGTGCAGATCGTCGACCCGCAGCACCTGAGCCTGCTCGGCGAGGGTCAGGTCGGCGAGATCTGGGCGTGCGGCCCCAGCATCGCCCACGGCTACTGGCGCAATCCCGAGGCCAGCGCGCGGACCTTCGTCCAGCGCGACGGCCACACCTGGTTGCGCACCGGCGATCTGGGCTTCATGCGCGCTGGCGAGTTGTTCGTCACCGGGCGTCTGAAGGACATGCTCATAGTCCGGGGGCAGAACCTGTACCCGCAGGACCTGGAAAAAACGCTCGAATCTGAAGTTCCTGTGCTGCGCAAAGGCCGCGTAGCCGTGTTCGCCGTAGATGACGGTGGTGAGGAGGGCATCGGTGTCGCGGTGGAAATCAGCCGTAACGTGCAGAAGGCGCAGTCCGCCGACAGCCTGATCAAGACCCTGCGCCAGGTGATCGCCGACGCCTGCCGCCAGGCGCCGGCCGTGGTGCTGCTGCTCAATCCCGGTGCGCTGCCCAAGACCTCCAGCGGCAAGTTGCAGCGCTCGGCCTGCCGTTTGCGCATGGAAGATGGCAGCCTGGACTGCTATGCCCGCTTCCCTCTGCCGGAGCAGGCGCGTAAGCCGGTCGCGAGCGGCGATGCCCTGCAAGCGCGGATCGCCGCCCTGTGGTGCGAGCTACTGGGCGTCGAGTCGGTGGCGGCCGACGATCACTTCCTGCTGCTGGGCGGCAACTCCATCGCCGCCGCCCAGGTGACGGCGCGGCTGTCCGATGAACTGGGCATCGCCCTGGGCCTGCGCACGCTGTTCGAAGCGCCTGTGCTGGCGGACTACACCGCAGCGGTCGAGACCTTGCTGGCGCAGGGCGGGCAGGGCGCAGAGGGCGCCAAAGCCATCGCCACCCTGGACCGCGCTCGCGCGCTGCCCCAGTCGCTGGCACAGCATCGCCTGTGGCTGACGTGGCAACTGGAGCCGCACTCGGCCGCCTACAACATCCCGGCCGGGCTGCGCTTGCGTGGCGACCTGGATCCGCTGGCCGTGCAGGCCAGTTTCCAGGCCCTGGTGGATCGCCACGAATCCCTGCGCACCCGCTTCAGCCAGGTCGGCGACCAGGCGCTGCAACAGGTGCTGGCGAAGGCCGACTTCGACCTGCGACACCTGGACCTCGAAGGCGCCGAGGCCGCGGACGTGGCCGCCGCGCGCGAGCGCGAGGCCGTGCAGCCATTCGACCTGTGCCACGGCCCGCTGCTGCGCGTGACATTGGTGCGCCTGGCCGATGACGAGCATCAGCTGTGGGTCACCTTGCACCATATCGTCGCCGACGGCTGGTCGCTGAATATCCTGCTCGACGAATTCGCCCGCCTGTATGCGGCCCATTGCCAGGGCCAGACCTTGGCACTGGCACCGCTGGCCCTGGGTTACGCCGACTACGGCACCTGGCAACGCCAATGGCTGGCCGAAGGCGAGGGCGCGCGCCAGTTGCAGTTCTGGCAAAACGCGCTGGGCGACCAGGCACCGGTACTGGACCTGTATACCGATCATCCACGCACCGCCCAGCAGACCCGGCGTGCCGAGCGCTTGAGCCTGAAAGTGCCCGCACCCTTGGGCCAGGCGCTGGAGCGGCTGGCCCGCGAGCAGCAGGCCAGCCTGTTCATGCTGCTGCTGGCCGGCTGGCAGGCCGTGCTGCAGCGCTACACCGGCCAGAGCGATATCCGCGTCGGCGTACCCAACGCCAACCGTCCACGCCTGGAAACCCAGGGCCTGGTGGGATTCTTCATCAACACCCAGGTCCTGCGTGCCGAGTTCGACGGCCGCACGCCCTTCGAGCAATTGCTGGCGCAGGTACGTCAGCGCACCCTCGATGCCCAGGCCCATCAGGACCTGCCCTTCGAGCAACTGCTCGAGGCACTGCCGCAGGCGCGCGAGCAGGGCCTGTTCCAGGTGATGTTCAACCACCAGCAGCGCGATCTCTCGGCCCTGCGACGCCTGCCGGGCCTGCTCGCCGAAGAACTGCCCTGGCATAGCCGCGAGGCCAAGTTCGACCTGCAACTGCACAGCGAGCAGGATCACCAGGGCCGCCTGACCCTGGCCCTGGACTACGCTGCCGAGCTGTTCGACGCGGCTACCATCGAGCGCCTGGCGCGTCACCTGCTGGCCCTGCTCGAACAGGTGTGCGCCGAGCCTGGCCTGCCGGTCGGCGAGGTGCGATTGCTCGACGACAGCGCCCGCGATCAACTGCTGGCCTGGGGGCAGGCGCCTGCGCAGCCCCCAGCCGCGCTGCTGGTCGAGCAGCTCAACGAACAGGCCCGCCTGACCCCCGAGCGCATCGCCCTGGCCTGGGATGGCGGCGAAATGGACTACGCCAGCCTGCACCAGCAGGCCAACCGCCTGGCCCACTATCTGCGCGACAAGGGCGTCGGCCCGGACACCTGCGTGGCCATCGCCGTGGAGCGCTCGCCGCAGTTGCTGATCGGTTTGCTGGCGATCCTCAAGGCCGGTGGCGCCTACGTGCCGCTGGACGTGGATTATCCCGCCGAGCGCCTGGCCTTCATGCTGGCCGACTGCGGCGCCAGCCTGCTGCTGAGCCAGAGCCACCTGGGCGAGCGCACGCCGCAGGTCGAGAGCGTCAGCACCATCGCCCTGGACCAGCTGCACCTAGACAGCTGGCCAAGCCATGCGCCGGGCCTGCACCTGGAACCCGAGCACCTGGCCTACGTCATCTACACCTCCGGCTCCACCGGCCGGCCCAAGGGCGTGGGCAACACCCACGGGGCGCTGGCCGAGCGTCTGCACTGGATGCAGGCCACCTACGCGCTGGACGCCAGCGACGTCCTGCTGCAGAAGGCACCGATCAGCTTCGATGTCTCGGTATGGGAGTGTTTCTGGCCGCTGGTCAACGGCTGCCGCCTGGTGCTCGCAGCGCCCGGCGAGCACCGCGATCCGCAGCGCATCGCCGGGCTGGTGCAGCGTTACGGCGTGACCACCTTGCACTTCGTGCCGCCACTGCTGCAGGTTTTCGTGCAGGAGCCATTGGCCGCAGCTTGCAGCAGCCTGCGTCGCGTATTCTCCGGCGGCGAGGCACTGCCGGCCAGCCTGCGCGACCGCACCTTGGCGCTGCTGCCCCAGGTGCAACTGCATAACCGCTATGGACCGACCGAAACCGCGATCAACGTCACCCACTGGCACGCCCAGTGCGAGGATGGCGAGCGCTCGCCCATCGGTCGTCCCCTGGCCAACGTCCTGTGCCGGGTGCTGGATGATCAGTTCGAGCTGACGGTGCCCGGTGTACCGGGCGAGCTGTGCCTGGGCGGCGCTGGCCTGGCCCGTGGCTACCTGGGACGTCCCGGCCTGACCGCGGAACGCTTCGTGCCGCAACCCGATGGCGACGGCCAGCGCCTGTACCGCAGCGGCGACCGCGCGCGCTGGTGGCCCCAGGGTGCGGCCCTGGAGTACCTGGGCCGTGTCGACCAGCAGGTCAAGGTACGCGGTTTCCGCGTCGAGCCGGAGGAGATCCAGGCCGTGCTGCTCGACCAGCCCGGCGTTGAGCAGGCCCTGGTGCTGGTTCACCAGGATGCCGTGGGCGCGCAACTGATCGGCTACTACAGCGGCGCCGAGCGCAGCGCTGAGCTGCAGGCCCTCCTGGCCGCGCAACTGCCGGCCTACCTGGTGCCGACCCAGTTGATCCATGTGGCGCAGATGCCGCTGGGGCCCAGCGGCAAGGTCGACCGCCGCGCGCTGCCGGCGCCCGCCTGGCAGCAACGCGAGCATGTCGAGCCCGCCACTGCCCTGCAACGGCAGGTGGCGGCCATCTGGCGCGAAGTGCTGAACCTGCCGCAGGTGGGCTTGCACGACGATTTCTTCGCCCTGGGCGGTCACTCGCTGCTGGCGACCCAGATCGTCTCGCGCTGCCGGCAGGCCTGCGACGTCGAGCTGCCGCTCAAGGCCTTGTTCGATGCCAGCGAACTGGCTGCCTTCTGCGCCGAGATCGCCCGCATCCAGCAAGCGGGTGGGCGCAACCTGCAAGGGCCGATCGCTCGCGTCGACCGCCGCCAGGCCGTGCCGTTGTCGTATTCCCAGCAGCGCATGTGGTTCCTCTGGCAGATGGAGCCCGACAGCCCGGCGTACAACGTCGGCGGCATGGCCCGCCTGCGCGGCGCCTTGCACGTGGACGCCTTCGAGCGGGCCCTGCACGCGCTGATCGTGCGTCACGAAACCTTGCGCACCACCTTCCCCAGCGTCGATGGCAAGCCTTACCAGTGCGTGGCCGAGGATGCCGGTGTGCGCCTGCACTGGCAGGACTTCACTAGCCTGGCACCGGAGGCTCGCCAGCAGGGCCTGCAGCGATTGGCCGACGAGCAGGCCCACCAGCCCTTCGACCTGGAGCGCGGCCCGCTGCTGCGTGCCTGCCTGGCCAAGACCCAGGAGCGTGAGCATTTCTTCGTGCTGACCCTGCACCACATCGTCACCGAAGGCTGGGCGATGGACATTTTCGCCCGCGAGCTGGGCGAGTTGTATGAGGCCTTCGTCGATGAGCGCGAGTCGCCGCTGGCGCCACTGCCGGTCCAGTACCTGGACTACAGCGTGTGGCAGCGCCAGTGGCTCGATGCCGGCGAGGGCGCGCGCCAGTTGGCCTACTGGAAAGACCGCCTGGGCGACGAGCACCCGGTGCTGGCCCTGCCGGCGGACCGTCCGCGGCCCGCCGTGCAGAGCCATCGCGGCGCGCTGTACCGCTTCGACCTGGAGCCGGCGTTGGTGGAGCGTGTGCATGCGTTCAACGCGCGCCACGGCCTGACCCTGTTCATGACCATGACCGCGACCCTGGCCGTGCTTCTGCACCGCTACAGCGGCCAGCACGACCTGCGCATCGGTGCGCCGGTGGCCAACCGTATTCGTCCGGAAAGCGAAGGGCTGATCGGCGCTTTCCTCAATACCCAGGTGCTGCGTTGCGAGCTGGATGGGCAGATGACCGCTGCAGCGGTGCTCGACCAGGTCCGCCAGACGGTGATCGACGGCCAATCGCACCAGGACCTGCCCTTCGATCAACTGGTCGAGGCATTGCAACCGCCTCGCAGCAGCGCCTACAACCCCCTGTTCCAGGTGATGTGCAACGTCCAGCGCTGGACGTTCCAGCAGAGCCGAACCCTCGCCGGCATGCAGGTGGACTACCTGGTCAACGACGCCAGCGCCACCAAGTTCGACCTGTACCTGGAGGTCACCGACCTGGACGGTCGCCTGGGTTGCTGCCTCACCTACAGCGAAGACCTCTTCGAGCTGCCGCGCATCGCGCGCATGGCCGAGCATCTGCAACAGTTGCTGAGCGCGGTGCTGGACGACGATCAACAACGTCTTTGCCAGTTGCCGATGCTCTCGGACGCCGAGCAACAGGCGCTGATCGGCCAGTTGCAGGGCGAGCAGGACTTCGAGCCGGACCAGACTCTGCATGGTCTGTTCGCGGCACAGGTCGAGCGCACGCCGCAGGCGCGGGCATTGACCTTCGCCGGTCGCCACCTGACCTATGCCGAGCTCGACCAGCAGGCCAACCGCCTGGCCCGCGCCCTGCGCGAGCGCGGTGTCGGTCCGCAGGTGCGCGTCGGGCTGGCCCTGGAACGCTCGCTGGAGATGGTCGTGGGATTGCTGGCCATCCTCAAGGCCGGCGGCGCCTACGTCCCGCTAGACCCGGAATACCCGGTCGAGCGCCTGCACTACATGATCGAAGACAGCCGCCTGGGGCTGCTGATCGCCCAACGCGATCTGCTCGCCACCCTGGGCGAGCTGCCGTCGAACGTCGCCACCTGGAGCCCTGAACAGGGCGAGGCGACGCTGTCCGGCTACAGCGATGCGCCGCTGGACAACCTCAATGTGGCGCAGCATCAGGCCTACCTGATCTACACCTCCGGCTCCACCGGTAAGCCCAAGGGCGTGGTGGTCAGCCATGGCGAGATCGCCATGCACTGCCAGGCAGTGATCGTCGACTTCGGCATGCGCAGCGACGATTGCGAGCTGCATTTCTACTCCATCAATTTCGACGCGGCCACCGAGCGCCTGCTCACGCCGCTGCTGTGCGGCGCTCGCGTGGTGCTGCGCGCCCAGGGGCAATGGGGCGCCGAAGAGATCTGCCAACTGGTGCGCGAGCAGCAGGTGAGCATCCTGGGCTTCACGCCCAGCTACGGCAGCCAGTTGGCCCAGTACCTGAGCAGCCGTGGCGAGCGATTGCCGGTGCGCCTGGTGATCACCGGTGGCGAGGCACTGACCGGCGAGCACCTGGAACGCATCCGCCAGGCGTTCGCGCCGCAACAGTTCTTCAACGCCTACGGCCCGACCGAAACCGTGGTCATGCCACTGGCCTGCCTGGCGCCGCAGACGCTGCCCGACGATGCCGGCAGCGTGCCGATCGGTCGCCTGATCGGGGCGCGCACCGGCTACATCCTCGATGAAGACCTGGCGCTCATGCCCCAGGGTGGCATCGGCGAGTTGTACATCGGTGGCGCCGGTCTCGCCCAGGGCTATCACGATCGTCCGGGCTTGACGGCGGAACGTTTCGTCGCCGACCCCTTCAGCCACGACGGCGGGCGCCTGTACCGCACGGGTGACCTGGTGCGCCTGCGCGCCGACGGTCTGGTGGAGTACATCGGTCGCGCCGACCAACAGGTCAAGATTCGCGGGTTCCGCATCGAGCTGGGCGAAATCGAAAGCCGCCTGCACGCCCACCCCGACGTCGAGGCGGCCGTGGTCCAGGCCCTCGACCTCCCGGGCGGCAAGCAGTTGGTCGGCTATCTGGTCTGTGCCCAGGCCACCGCCGACGAGCAGACCCAGGCGCAGCTGCGCGACGCCGTCAAGGCCCAGGCGCGTCAGCACCTGCCGGACTACATGGTGCCCGCGCACCTGCTGCTGCTCGAGCGCCTGCCACTGATGGGCAACGGCAAGCTCGACCGCCGCGCATTGCCCACGCCGGACCTTGAACTGGCGGGTCAGCGCTATCAGGCGCCGTCCAGCCCCGTACAGGCGCAATTGGCACAGGTCTGGGGCGAGGTGCTGAACCTGCCTCGCGTCGGCGTGCAGGACAACTTCTTCGAACTGGGCGGCGACTCGATTCTGTCGATCCAGGTGGTCAGCCGCGCACGCCAGCTCGGCTTGCAGTTCACCCCGCGTGACCTGTTCCAGCATCAGACCATCCAGGCCCTGGCCGCCGTGGTCACCCAGGGCGCGGCGCCCACCCGGATCGAGCAGGGCGCGCGCCAGGGCCGTATCGGCCTGACGCCGATCCAGCACTGGTTCTTCGAAACCCAGGTGCCCCAGCCACAACACTGGAACCAGGCGGTGCTGCTGCAGGTGCGTCAACCGCTGGAAGCCGATGCTCTGGAGCAGGCGCTGGCGGCGTTGGTCGAGCACCACGACAGCCTGCGCCTGCGCTTCAGTGCATCGGCCGGGCACTGGCAGGGCGACTATGCCGCCACGGTCACTCCGCTGCTGTGGACGGCGACCGTGGACGATTTCGCCGACTGCCAGGCCCTGTACACCGACGCCCAGCGCAGCCTCGACCTGGCGCAGGGGCCGTTGCTGCGTGCGCTCTTGCTGACCGACGCGGCAGGACAGCAACGCCTGTTGCTGGCCATCCATCACCTGGTGGTCGATGGCGTATCCTGGCGCGTGCTGCTTGAAGACTTGCAGGCGCTGTACCGCGACCAGTCTCTGCCGGCCAAGACCCATGCCATGGGCGACTGGGCCGCGCGCCTGGCCAGCTATGCCGGCAGCGACTCGCTGCGTGACGAACTGGGCTGGTGGCAGGCGCAACTCGGTGATATCGGCCGCGAGCTGCCCTGCGATCATCCCCAGGGCGGCAACCTGCATCGGCATGCCCGTACCCTGAGCATGGCGCTGGACGCCGAGCAGACCCGCCAGTTGCTGCAACAGGCGCCCGCGGCTTACCACACCCAGGTCAACGACCTGCTGCTCACCGCCCTGGCGCGCACCCTGTGCCGCTGGAGTGGCGAAGCGCACGCCCTGGTGCAACTCGAAGGCCATGGCCGCGAAGGGTTGTTCGAGGACATCGACCTGACCCGCAGCGTGGGCTGGTTCACCAATGCCTATCCCCTGAGCCTGAGCCCGGTGCTGGGTGACGATCATGCGGCGCGTTCGGCGTCGATCAAAGCGGTCAAGGAGCAGCTGCGCCAGGTCCCTCACAAGGGGCTGGGCTACGGTGTGCTGCGCTACCTGGCCGATGCGCCGGTCCGCGAATGCATGGCCGCCTTGCCCCAGGCACGCATCACCTTCAACTACCTGGGGCAGTTCGACCAGCAGTTCGACGACGCAGCGCTGTTCCTGCCCGTCGACGCACCGGCGGGCCTGGCCCACGACCTGGACGCGCCGCTGCCGAACTGGCTCAGCGTCGACGGCCAGGTCTATGGCGGCGCCTTGCAACTGCGCTGGACCTTCAGCACCGAGCGCTACGATGAGCAGAGCATCGCCGCGTTGGCCGAGGGCTACCGCCAGGAGCTGCTGGCGCTGATCGAGCACTGCCTGATCGACGGCCACGGCAGCTTCACCCCATCGGACTTCCCCCTGGCGCGCTTGACCCAGGAGCAGATCGACGCGCTGCCGGTGCCGGCCGCGCAGATCGAGGACGTCTATCCGCTGACGCCCATGCAGGAAGGCTTGCTGCTGCATACCCTGCTCGAACCCGGCACCGGCATCTACTACATGCAGGACCGCTACCGCATCAACAGCGCCCTAGACCCACAGCGCTTCGCCCAGGCGTGGCAGGCCGTGGTGGCTCGCCATGAAGCCCTGCGCGCCTCGTTCAGCTGGAACGCCGGCGAGGCCATGCTGCAGATCATCCACAAGCCCGGCAGCACCTCGCTGGACTACCAAGACTGGCGCGACCTCGACGACGCCAGTCAGGAGGCACGTCTTCAGGCCCTGCACAAGCAGGAGCGCGAAGCCGGCTTCGAACTGCTGCGCGAGGCACCGTTCCACCTGCGCCTGGTACGTGTGGCCGAGCACGGCTACTGGTTCATGATGAGCAACCACCATATTCTCATCGATGCCTGGTGCCGCTCGCTGCTGATGAACGACTTCTTCGAGCTCTACCAGGCACTCGGTGAGGGGCGTCAGGCGCAGTTGCCGGTGCCGCCGCGCTACCGCGACTACATCAGCTGGTTGCAGCGCCAGGACCTGGACGAGGCCAGACAGTGGTGGCAAACCAATCTGGCAGGGTTCGAACGGGCCACGGCCATCCCCAGCGACCGCCCGCTGCGCCATGACCACGCCGGCGACGGCATGATCGTGGGAGACTGCCTCACCCGACTGGAGCCCAGCCAAGGCGCTCGCCTGCGCGAGCTGGCCCAGGCCCACCAGCTGACCGTCAACACCTTCGCCCAGGCGGCCTGGGCGCTGGTGCTGGCACGCTACAGCGGCGAGCGCGACG
Organism: Pseudomonas sp. S30; assembly: GCF_016518545.1. Classification (GTDB taxonomy): domain Bacteria; phylum Pseudomonadota; class Gammaproteobacteria; order Pseudomonadales; family Pseudomonadaceae; genus Aquipseudomonas. The sequence goes on along the minus strand of NZ_JACVTO010000005.1, from coordinate 145,608 downwards.
TGCTGTTCGGCGTCACCGTCGCCGGGCGCCCGGTGAGCCTGCCGCAGATGCAACGTACGGTCGGGTTGTTCATCAACAGCGTCGCCCTGCGCGTACAGCTGCCCGCTGCTGGCGAGCGGCTGAGCGTGCGTCACTGGCTGCAGGGCCTGCTTGAGCGCAACATGCAACTGCGCGAATACGAATACCTGCCACTGGTGGCCATCCAGGAGTGCAGCGAGCTGCCCAAAGGCCAGGCGCTGTTCGACAGCCTGTTCGTGTTCGAGAACGCTCCGGTGGAGAGCAACGTGCTCGACCACGCCCAGCACCTGAACGCCAGCTCCGATTCCGGCCGGACCCACACCAACTTCCCGCTGACGGCCGTGTGCTACCCCGGCGATGACCTGGGGTTGCACCTGTCGTTCGACCAGCGCTACTTCGACTATTCCACGGTCGAACGCCTGCTGGCCGAGTTCAAGCGGCTGTTGCTGGCGCTGGTCGATGGCCTGGAGGGCGACATGGACGCCTTGCCGCTGCTGGGCGCCGAAGAGCAGCACTTCCTGCTGCAAACCTGCAACCGCAGTGCGCGCAGCTATCCGCTCGAGCAGAGCTATGTGCAGTTGTTCGAAGCCCGTGTGGCGGCCCACCCGCAGCGCACCGTGGCACGTTGCCTGGAGGCCTCCTACGACTATGCGGGCCTTAATCTGGCTGCCAACCGTCTGGGCCATGCGCTGGCCACGGCCGGCGTGGCGGTCGATCAGCCGGTGGCACTGCTGGCCGAGCGTGGCTTGCCTTTGCTGGGCATGATCGTCGGCAGCTTCAAGGCCGGTGCGGGTTATCTGCCGCTGGATCCGGGGCTGCCGGCTGCGCGCCTGCAACGCATCGTCGAACTCAGCCAGACCCCTGTGCTGGTGTGCACGGCTGCCTGCGCCGAGCAGGCGCGCCAGTTGCTCGATAGCCTCGGCGATACGCGCCGGCCTGCACTGCTGGTGTGGGAGGACGTCCAGTCCAGCCAGAGCGCCAGCCACAATCCGGGTATCCATAGCGGGCCGGACAACCTCGCCTATGTGATCTACACCTCTGGCTCTACCGGGTTGCCCAAAGGGGTGATGGTCGAGCAGCGCGGGATGCTCAACAACCAGCTGAGCAAGGTGCCCTACCTGGCGCTGGACGAGGCCGACGTGATCGCCCAGACCGCCTCGCAGAGCTTCGACATCTCCGTGTGGCAGTTCCTCGCCGCGCCCTTGTTCGGCGGCTGCGTCGAGATCGTGCCCAACGACCTCGCACACGATCCTCAGGGGCTGCTGAACCATGTCCAGCGCAGCGGCATCACCGTGCTGGAAAGCGTGCCTTCGCTGATCCAGGGCATGCTGGCCAACGATCACCAGGCGCTCGATGGCCTGCGCTGGATGCTGCCCACCGGCGAGGCCATGCCACCGGAGCTCGCGGCCCAGTGGCTGGAGCGTTACCCAGGTATCGGTCTGGTCAACGCCTACGGCCCTGCGGAATGCTCGGACGACGTGGCCTTCTTCCAGGTCGATGCCGCGTCCACCCAGGGTAGTTACCTGCCCATCGGCACGCCCACCGACAACAACCGCCTGTACCTGTATGGCGAAGAGCAGACCTTGGTGGCGCTGGGGGCCGTGGGTGAACTGTGCGTGGCAGGCACCGGCGTGGGCCGTGGGTACGTCGGTGATCCGGTCCGCACTGCGCTGGCCTTCGTCCCGCATCCGCACGGCGCACCCGGCGAACGTCTGTACCGCACCGGCGACCTGGCACGGCGGCGCGTCGACGGAGTGCTGGAATATGTCGGCCGGATCGACCATCAGGTGAAGATCCGCGGCTACCGGATCGAGCTCGGCGAGATCGAAGCCCGTCTGCACGAGCAACCCGAGCTGCGCGATGTCGCTGTGGGTGTTCAGGAAGGTGCCAACGGCAAACACCTGGTCGGCTACCTGGTCGCCCATCAGGATGTGACGGCCGACGCCACGCTGCTCGACCAGCTCAAGCAGCGCCTGCGCGCCGAGCTTCCCGAGTACATGGTGCCGCTGCACTGGGGCTGGTTCGACCAGTTACCGCACAACGCCAATGGCAAGCTCGACCGCAAGGCCTTGCCGGCCATCGATATCGGCGCTCAGCAGACCCAAGCCTACCTGGCTCCGCGCAGCGAGCTGGAAGCGACCCTGGCCGGTATCTGGGCCGAGGTGCTCAAGCTGGAGCGGGTCGGTGTGCGCGACAACTTCTTCGAGCTGGGCGGTCACTCGCTGCTGGCTACGCAGATCGCCTCGCGCGTACAGAAACGCTTGCAACTCAACGTGCCGCTGCGAGCGATGTTCGAGTGCAGCACGGTGGAGGAGCTGGCGGTGTATGTCGAGGGCTTGCAGGGCAGTGCCCTGGACGATCGGAAAGTGGATCGGCTGAGCGACCTGATGGCGGCATTGGAAGGGCTGTGAGTGAACAGGGGCGCCTTGCGCCCCCGTTCGCTGGCTGGATCAGCGCTTGCCGAGAATCTTGCCCAGCATGTCCGGTCGCGGGGCGCCTTGCTGGGTCTGCAATTGACCCTGCTCGTCTCGGTAGAAGATCGCCGGGGTGGCGCCCAGGCCCATTTCTTCCATCAGCCCCTGATTCGCGGCCAGTTGCTTCTGCACGACCTCTGGAATGGTTTGCAGCGCCTTGAGCGTGCTGGCCTTGCCAGCGCTTTCATGGTCCTTGAGGGCCTTGGCCGGGTCTTTGGCTGCCAGCAGGGCCGCCGATTTGCCCGGGCTGTCCGGCCGGATGATGCCCACCATGATGTGGCGCAGTTGCACCTTGCCCGAGTCCACCCAGGGCCGTGCCTGTTCCCAGAACATGTTGCAGTAAGGGCAGTTCGGGTCGCTGAACAGGTACACAGTTCGAGGCGCATCGGCCTTGCCATCCTGGATCCAGGTACTCTTGTCCAGTTTCGCCCAGATCTCCTTGCTCATCGGGCCGTACACCAGTTTTTCCAACGGCTCGGCACTCAGGTCCCGGCCCTGTTCGTCGAACAGGCTGCCCACCAGTACATGCTTGCCGTCGGCGGTCAGGTACAGGGCGATGCCGTTGTTGTGGTACTCGGCAGCGTAGCCGCGCAGCCCGTCGGGGGCTTCGAAGCTGCCTTTGATCACTGCACCCTTGGCCTGCATCTGCCGGATCGGTTCCGGCCAGGTCTCGGCATGCACCAGCGGTGCGGTCAGCAGGCTCAGGGCGAGCAGGGCGGTCATTCGCATGTCAATGTCCTCTGGAAAGGTGTGCATCGGGCGGGATGGCCCGTGTCAGGTCGGCGAGGGCAGCGTGCAGGCTGGCGCGCGACAGCTCGCCCAGATGGCTGCCCACCAGACGCCCTTGGGCGTCGTAGAACAAGGTCGTGGGCAGGGCCATGGAGCCCACTCGCTGCGCCAGCTGTCCGCTGCCGTCGAACAGCACATGGGTCAGGCTCAGTCCTGTAGTGGCAAGGAAGGTGCTGACGGTTTCTGCGGTCTCACCCTGGTTGACGAACACGAAGGTGACGTCCGGGTGATCGCCCTGCGCCTGTTGCAGCACGGGCATCTCGCGACGACAGGGCGGGCACCAGGTGGCCCAGATGTTCACCACCAAGGGCTTGCCGCGGTAGGTCTGCAGTGCGACCGGTTCGCCACTGGCGGTGCGCAGGGTGAGGTCGGGCAGCTCGGTGCCTTTGTCGTACAGGTGGCTGCCCAGGCTGGTCAGGCCCCAGAACAGCGCGCCGCTCATCACCGCCCAGCCCAGGGGGACGCGCAATCCCGGGCGGCGCACGACCTGCCAGAGCGTGGCCGCGACGATACCGGCCAGGCCGCCCCAGAGCTGGAAGCCGCCGTCGCGAATGTCGATCATCTGCAGCGGATCGTTCTGGTACATCGACCAATATTGCAGGACGAAACCCAGGCGCGCGCAGAGCACCCCGGCCAGGAACAGGTTGAACAATGCCGCTTCAGGATTTTCCCCGCCTCGGCGTGCCACCCACCAGCCGACCAGGCAGGCGACACCCAGCGCCGCGAGCAGCAGCAGGTGATTGAGCGCCATGGTCAGGGGACCGAGGGTAATCGTCAGCATCAGCCTTCACTCCGAGTCCTGGCCCAATGTTGCAGGAATGTAGCGGCATCGACTTCGCCGGTGATGCGCCGATGTCGACGCTCCTGGCCTTCCGGGCCGATCCACAGCAGTGTCGGAGGCCCGGGGATCTGGTAGCGCTGCAGCAGCTCGCGGCTGGCCGCGGAATCGGAGGTCACATCCAGGCGCAGCATGTGCACATCGCGCAGGCTGGCTTGCACGTCGTCGCGGGCGAATACCTGCTTGTCCATCACTTTGCACGAGGCGCACCAATCGGCGTAGTAGTCGATGAGCACCCATTGGCCGCGCAACTTGGCTGCATCCAGTTCACGCTGCAGCGCTTGCGGATCATCGAGGGTGACCACCTGCTCCTGATGCGAATCGGTCACCGTGGCCACCCCGCGGCTGGCGAAGGGTTTCAAGGGCTGCCAGAGATCGTCGCCGCCTGCTGCCGCGCCGATCAACAGCAGAGTGCCCCACAGACCGGCCAGCAGCGGCAAGGCGCGCAAGGCCGGCAACCGCTGCAAGGCGTGCCAGGCGGCCCAGGCGAATACCAGCGACCATGCGCCGGCCAGCCCCAGCAACAGCGGATCGGGTAGCAGGCTGCGCACCGTGTACAGGGCCATGGCGAGAAAGATGAAGCCGAACACACCCTTGACCCGATCCATCCAGGCGCCGGGTCGCGGCAGGTAGCGATTGCCTACGGTGACCAGCAGCAACAAGGGCACACCCATGCCCAAGCCCAGGCTGAACAATACCAGCGCGCCTTGCACGACATCCCCGCTTTGGGCGATGAACAGCAGCGCGCCGGCCAGAGGCGCGGTCATGCAGGGACCCAGCAGCAGGCCGGAGAGGGCGCCCAGCAGCGCTGCACCGTACAGGCTACCGCCCTGGGTGCCCCGTCCCGCACGGTCCAGGCGATCACGCAGCGCGGCAGGCAACTGCAGTTCGAACGCACCGAACATCGGCAGGGCGAGTATCACGAACAGGCCGGCCAGGCTGCCCAGCAGCCACGGTTGCTGTAGCCAGGCCTGCAAGCTCGCGCCCAGCAACGCTGCCACCACGCCCAGCGCGGCATACACCAGCGCCATGCTCAGCACGTAAGCCCCAGCCAGGAATGCACCTCGCCTGGCACTGGCGCCGTTACCCATCACCACGCCGGCGAGAATCGGCAACATCGGCAAAGTGCAGGGGGTGAAGGCCAGCAGCAGGCCGAGGCCGAAGAATGCCAGCAGGCTCCAGGCCAGGCTGCCGTCGGCCAGGTCGCTGGCCAGCGTCTGGTCCGCGGCCTGCTGGTCGCCGGCCGGCGCCGCTGCGCTGGCCGGCCCTCCCAGGTCGATCACGGTGGTCTGTGGCGGATAGCACAGCCCGGCGTCGGCGCAACCTTGCCAACCCAGGCGCAACTGCCCGCTGGCCTCGGGCGGCAGCAGCAGTTCCAGCTCGGTGCGGTACACCGCGCTGTCACCGAAGAATTCGTCGTGATGATTGAGCGCCTGTGGCAAGGCCGGTTGAAGGTCCGTGGCGATGCCGTCGAATTTCAGGCGCTTCTGATAAAGGTAGTAGCCGTCCTTGATCTGGAAATACAGGCGCGTCTGCCCCGAAGGTAGACGGTCATGGGACAGCACGAATGCCTGGTCCACCGGCAGGAAATCCGACTTGGGCGCGAAAGGATTGGCGTACACCGCGCCAGCGGAGAGAAACGTCAGCAATAGGAGAATGATGCGCATGTGGCCGCCTTGGCAGTGCAGTGAAGGCATCATGCTGGAGCGAGCTGATTAACGTCGGGTTAACCCAGTCCGACATGCAGCCCCTGGAGGCTGTGCGAAGGCTCCGAAGGGGCTGCAGCAGCTTTGCAATGCTACATGTCGTCGAAGTAACGCTCGTGCCAGTCCACCAGCGGTTGTGGCGCGTTGAGTTTCTGACCGTAGATCACCGAGTACGAGAGCACGTTCTGCACGTACTGGCGGGTCTCGTCGAAAGGTATCGATTCCACCCACACGTCGAAACTCAGGTGCTTTGCACCCTTGAGCCACTGACGCACACGCCCTGGTCCGGCGTTGTAGGCAGCCGATGCCAGCACCCGGTTGCCATTGAACTGGCCATGGACCTGGCTCAGGTAGGCAGCGCCGAGCTGGATGTTCTTGTCCGGGTCCAGCACCTGTGCAGGCGAGGCCAGGGGAATGCTGAACTTGCGCGCGGTTTCCTTGGCGGTGCCAGGCATCAGTTGCATGAGACCGCTCGCGCCCACCGGGGAGCGAGCATCGTCCATGAAGGCGCTTTCCTGGCGGGTGATCGCGAACACCCAGCTCGAATGCAGGCCGCGCACCTGGGCTTCGCGCACGAGCGTGTCGCGGTGGGCCATGGGGAAGCGGATGTCCAGGTCGTCCCAGTACTGGGCTTGGCTGATGGTGCGAATGGCCGGGAAGTACCAGCGCAGGTCGTAGGCCAGACGCGCCTGGGCGACCATTTCGTCGCGGTTGAAGTGGCGGCTGACGTGATACCACTCGCGTCGACCCTCGACAATCTGCCCACGGGCATGGAACTCCAGGGCGCGACGCACGCCCGGCGTGTTGCGCACCTTGTTGAGTAGCGCCTGGCTGAGCACCAGCGGCTTGTTGTTGAGCTGGTAGGGCGTCTGCGCGCGATCGGCGGCCAGGAACCCGTAGAAATCGCGCTCGCGCGACACGTTCTTGTACAGCAGAGGGATCTGCGGGTTGTTAGGCTGCGCCAGTTCCAGGCTGCGCGCCTGCCAGTAGCGCCACCGGCTGCTGTCCGAGAGATCCTTGGGCAGACGCCGGCTCAGCTCGTAGGCGTCTTCCCAGCGGCCCAGGCGCAGCAGCAGACGCATCCGCCACTCGCTGACCGTGTTGTCGCGCAGTTCAGGGTCGTAGCCGGTCATCAGGTCCAGGGCGCGCGGGTCGTAGCGGCGGGCCAGCGTGAGGCCGATCTCGCGGGCGATAGCCACTTTCTCGTCACGGGAGAAGTGCATGCGCTGGGCGTAGTCGTCCAGCAGCGCCATGGCCTGGTCCGGGTCCTGCCGCGCCAACCGGCGCAGCCCGAGGCTGACCACGTCGGACATGGCGTCGCTGGCTGGCTGGAAGCGTGCGGGCTGCTTGAGCAACTCGGGCTTCTGCGCCACGTCGATGAGCAGCTTGCCCTGGGTGGCGAGGGTCGGCAGCGTCTGTACCAGGTTGCTCGCCAAGGTGTAGTTGCGCGCTTGGGCCGCCAGCTTGGCGCGTTGCCAGCGCCGCGCCTCGGTGAGCTGGCCCTCGGCAGCCCACAGACCGAACAGCGTGTCGCAGGCCGCGGGCTGGGATTTGCCGACGTTCCACAGCTTCTCTGCCGTGGCGAAGCCCTCGGCGCGCTGCCCGCTGGCGAGCTGATACTGGCCATTGAGGCAGTCGAGCTCGGTGAAATTGAGTTTGGCGTCGTAGTACTTGGCGAAGGTTTTCCAGTCGCCTCGTTCGCTGAGCCAGCGCAGCCAGCGCAGCTTCATCCAGTTGGCCTGCGGCAGGTCGCCATGCTGGGCGAGGAAACGCTCGATTTCCTCGTTGCTGGCGGTTTTCAGGCGTGCAGTGAGTTCGTCGTAGGCCAGGTAGGGCGTGAGTGGATAATCGGCCAGGGCATCGGCATAACGCAGATAAGGCCCTTTGTCCCCCTTGGCCAGGGCGCGTTTGGCTTCATCGTAGTACTGGCGCTGCTGGGTGATGTCGATGGCCTGGGCAGCGCTGGCAGTGGCAGCGGTGAACACCAGGCAGGAAACGAATTGGAACAGGCGGCTGCGCATGAGTCGTCCGGGCAGTTGAACCATGAGAAAGTGACGGCGAAGCCAACACTGGTGAGGTGGTTGGGTCCTAGCTTAGCCGGTTGCCCGCCATGGATGAAAGCGCTGTGCTTGTATCCAATCATGAACCTCGACCCAGGGTCGCCAAGCGCTTTCCGGCCAGGCGCATACCGTCATGAATCGGCCAAGGCAAGGCAAAAGTCAGGTAGAATACGCGCCCGGTTTTTGGAGACGATCATGACCCTGCTCAAATTCAGCGATGTGTCCCTCGCATTCGGTGCCATGCCGCTGCTGGACAAAGTGTCCTGGCAGATCGCCCGTGGTGAGCGGGTGTGCATCATCGGTCGCAACGGCACCGGCAAGTCCAGCATGCTGCGTCTGGTCAAGGGTGAACAGAAACCCGACGAGGGCGACATCTGGCGTGCGCCAGGCCTGAAGATCGGCGAGTTGCCGCAGGAACTGCCGGTGGCCGACGCGCGCAGCGTGTTCGACGTGGTGGCCGAGGGGCTGGATGGCGTCGGCGCGCTGCTCGCCGAATACCATCACCTGAGCCAGAACATCCAGGGTGACGACGACCTGGACAAGCTGATGCACGTCCAGCACGAGATCGAGGCCCGCGATGGGTGGCGCCTGCAGCAGGTGGTCGAGAGTACCCTGAGCCGCTTGCAACTGCCGGCCGACAAGACTCTGGCCGAGCTCTCCGGCGGCTGGCGGCGGCGGGTCCTGCTGGCCCAGGCGCTGGTCTGCGAGCCCGATCTGCTGTTGCTCGACGAGCCGACCAACCACCTGGACATCGGCGCCATCGCCTGGCTGGAAGAAGCCCTCAACGGTTTCAACGGCGCGGTGCTGTTCATCACCCACGACCGTTCTTTCCTGCAGAACCTGGCCACGCGAATTCTCGAGCTCGATCGCGGGGGGCTGATCGACTGGAACGGCGACTACGCCAGCTTCCTGGTGCACAAGGAGGCGGCGCTGGCGGCCGAAGAAACCGCCAATGCGCTGTTCGACAAGCGCCTGGCCCAGGAAGAGGTGTGGATCCGCCAGGGTATCAAGGCCCGACGCACCCGCAACGAAGGGCGGGTGCGTGCGCTCAAGGCGCTGCGCGTGGAGCGCGGTGAGCGGCGTGAGCGCCAGGGCAAGGCCAACATCCAGATCGAAGTCGCGGACAAGTCCGGCAAGCAGGTGATGCTGCTGGAGAACGTCAGCTTCGCCCATGCCGACGGTCCGGCGCTGGTCAAGGATTTCTCCATGGTGCTGCAGCGCCAGGACCGCATCGGCCTGCTCGGTGCCAACGGCACCGGCAAGACCACTTTGCTCAAGCTGATGCTCGGCGACCTGGAGCCCACCGAAGGTCACGTCGAGCGCGGCACCAAGCTGGAAGTGGCCTATTTCGACCAGATGCGCCACCAGCTCGACCTCGAGAAGACCGTGATCGACAACCTCGCCGAAGGCCGGGACTTCATCGAGATCGATGGCCAGAATCGCCATGTGCTGAGCTACCTGGGCGATTTCCTGTTCAGCCCACAGCGGGCGCGGACCCCGGTCAAGGCGTTGTCCGGCGGCGAGCGCGCCCGCCTGCTGCTGGCCAAGCTGTTCAGCAAGCCGGCCAACCTGCTGGTGCTGGACGAACCGACCAACGACCTCGACGTCGAGACCCTCGAGCTGCTCGAGGAGGTGCTGTCCAACTTCAAGGGCACCGTGCTCATGGTCAGCCACGACCGGGCCTTCCTGGATAACGTGGTCACCAGCACGCTGGTGTTCGAAGGTCAGGGCCGGGTTCGTGAGTACGTTGGCGGTTACGAAGACTGGATCCGCCAGGGCGGCTCGCCGAAGCTGCTGGGCGTGGCCGAGAGCAAGGGTGGCAAGTCGGCGCTCAACAGTGCCGTGGTCGAAAAGGTCGAGGTGCAGGCCGTGGAGCCGGTGCCCGCTGCGGCGCCCGACAGTGCCAAGAAGAAGCTCAGCTACAAGCTGCAGCGCGAACTGGAGCTGCTGCCCGGGCAGATCGACGCACTCGAGCAGAAGATGGCGGTGCTCCAGGAGGAAGTGGCTGCGCCCAGCTTCTACCAGCGGCCGATCGCCGAGACATCGCACGTGCTCGGTCAGCTCGAAGCGCTGCAGGCGCAGCTGGATGCACTGGTGGAGCGCTGGGCCGAGCTGGAGGGTTGAAGCCGTTCAGGCGCGGGCGGTCCCGCGCCTGAACAGGCAGGCAGCATCTCAGCCACCGGGGGCGGGCTAGCCGCGAGGAATCACTCCTTGGTCTGCAACCTGACGGCCAGCACGTCGCAAGGTGCGCCATGCAGCACGTCGTTGGCCGTGGAGCCCAGTAGCAACGCCAGGCCGTGGCGGCCATGGCTGCCCACCACGATCAGGTCGCACGCCTGTTCCTTGGCCAGTTGGTGGATCTCCTGGCGCGGTTGGCCGTACTTGAGGTGCGAGTCTCCACGCTTGATGCTGGGGTACTTGGCGTACAGGCGATCCATCCGCTCCTTGGCCTGGTCGAACTGCTGCTGTTGCAGTTGTGAAAGGTCCATGGGCACGTCGCCCCCGAAGGCCATGGCCATGGGCTCGACGATGTGCACCAGCGACACGGTCGCCTGGGTGGGCTCGGCGAGCTTCATCGCGCGCTTTATCACCGGATCGCATTCCTCGGTCAGGTCGACGGCGACCAGAAGGTGTTGATAGGACATGAGCGGCTCTCCTGAAGATCGCGATAATGCAAGTATGGTCGGTTTACGGCAGGGCCGTGTGAAATGATCTCACGCCACTGTCCGGTTCATTAGGGGGGATACAGATATGACGGTATGGCTAGTGGTGTCAATCCTTGCGCTGATGCTGAGCCCCCTGGCCTGGCTGCGACCGTCGCGCAAGCAGAGCGAGCAGATGAATCTGCGCCTGCACGCCCGGCGCATGGGCCTTGCCATGCAGTTGGCTCCGCAGAAGTGGCCGCATTGGCTGGAGCACGAGCCCCCCAGCCCCTGCCCGCAATACCACCGGGGGCGCCGCAAGGGGCGAGAGGACACCTGGTGCTACTGGCAAGTCAGCCCCGGCCTCTGGTGCAATACCTGGCGCGAGCCCTGCGAGGATGCACGGCTAATGGCGTGCTTCAGCAAACTGCCGGCGAGCGTCTACAAGGTCGAGGCCGACTCGCGGATGCTCGCGCTGTATTGGAGCGAGCGAGGAGATGCCGCTGTTTTACAGGATATTGCGCACACGCTCGACACCCTCGCCTGAAGCAGCATTCGAGCCACACGCCCGTCGCCACGCCGATTGCGCTTGGTTGCAGGGCATACCCGCCAATCGGCCAGAGCCGGTACCGACCTGTCTGTCCAGCCGGTGCACGCGGCTGCAGGCTGGGCCGAGTCCTGCGCAGCGCTACCCGCCTGGCCAGCCCGAATCGTTCCCATGAATGACCGGTGATCATCGTCATCCGGTTTTCGCCTGCCTGCGACAAAATGACCGCAAAGTCGGGTTTTCACCGCTGTCTGCGGGCATTTGACAACCTCGACCTTTTCGGAGAATGTGTGCGTACCCAAATCAAACGGGCGTATGAATTGAGCGTTTGTCTGTTTTCATCGCTCGTCCAGAATCCCGACTATCGCGCTGACGGGTGTGCCTGGCGCGGGTTTGTTCGAAACCCGACCGCCAGCGTTCGGCGTGTACAGTTCAGCTTCCATATCGTGGAGATCAGTTGATGATTTACGAAGGTAAAGCCATCACGGTTAAGGCTCTTGAAAGCGGCATCGTCGAACTGAATTTCGACCTCAAGGGTGAGTCCGTCAACAAATTCAACCGCCTGACCCTGAGCGAACTGCGCCAGGCGGTGGACACCATCAAGTCCGATGCGTCCATCAAGGGCGTGATCGTCAGCAGCGGCAAGGACGTGTTCATCGTCGGCGCTGACATCACCGAATTCGTCGACAACTTCAAGCTGCCAGAGGCCGAGTTGGTCGCCGGCAACCTGGAGGCCAATCGCATCTTCAGCGATTTCGAAGACCTGGCCGTACCTACCGTCGCAGCCATCAATGGCATCGCACTGGGCGGTGGCCTGGAAATGTGCCTGGCCGCCGACTACCGGGTGATGTCGAATCGCGCCAAGATCGGCCTGCCGGAAGTCAAGCTGGGCATCTACCCCGGTTTCGGCGGTACCGTGCGCCTACCACGACTGATCGGTTCGGACAACGCGGTGGAGTGGATCGCTTCGGGCAAGGAAAACAGCGCCGAAGACGCCTTGAAGGTCGGTGCCGTCGACGCCGTGGTGGCCCCTGAGCTGCTCCAGGCCGGCGCCCTGGACCTGATCAAGCGCGCCATCAGCGGCGAACTGGACTACAAGGCCAAGCGCCAGCCCAAGCTGGAAAAACTCAAGCTCAACGCCATCGAGCAGATGATGGCGTTCGAGACCGCCAAGGGCTTCGTCGCCGGTCAGGCCGGGCCGAACTACCCTGCGCCGGTCGAGGCGATCAAGACCATCCAGAAAGCGGCTAACTTCGGCCGTGACAAGGCGCTGGAAGTCGAAGCCGCCGGTTTCGCCAAGTTGGCCAAGACCTCGGTGGCGCAGAGCCTGATCGGTCTGTTCCTCAACGACCAGGAACTCAAGCGCAAGGCCAAGGCCCACGACGAGATCGCCCGCGACGTCAAGCAGGCCGCCGTGCTGGGTGCCGGCATCATGGGCGGCGGCATCGCCTACCAGTCGGCGGTCAAGGGCACGCCGATCCTGATGAAGGACATCCGTGAAGAAGCCATCCAACTGGGTCTGAACGAAGCGTCCAAGCTGCTCGACAAACGCGTGGAGAAAGGCCGCCTGACGCCGACGAAGATGGCCGAGGCGCTCAACGCCATTCGCCCGACCTTGTCCTATGGCGACTTCGCCAACGTCGACATCGTCGTCGAGGCTGTGGTGGAAAATCCAAAGGTCAAGCAGGCCGTACTGGCCGAGGTGGAAGGGCAGGTCAAGGACGACGCGATCCTGGCGTCCAACACCTCGACCATCTCCATCAACCTGCTGGCCAAGGCGCTCAAGCGTCCGGAAAACTTCGTCGGCATGCACTTCTTCAACCCGGTGCACATGATGCCGCTGGTGGAGGTCATCCGTGGCGAGAAGTCCAGCGAAGTGGCAGTCGCCACCACCGTGGCCTACGCCAAGAAAATGGGCAAGAACCCGATCGTGGTCAACGACTGCCCGGGCTTTCTGGTGAACCGCGTGCTGTTCCCGTACTTTGGCGGCTTCGCCCGACTGGTCAGCGCTGGCGTCGACTTCGTGCGCATCGACAAGATCATGGAAAAGTTCGGCTGGCCCATGGGTCCGGCCTATCTGATGGACGTGGTCGGTATCGACACCGGCCACCATGGTCGCGACGTCATGGCCGAGGGCTTCCCCGACCGCATGAAGGATGATCGTCGTTCCGCCGTCGACGCCCTCTACGAGGCCGATCGCCTGGGTCAGAAGAATGGCAAGGGCTTCTACGCCTACGAGACCGACAAGCGCGGCAAGCCGAAGAAGGTCGCCGATCCCTCGGTCCTGGAAGTGCTCAAGCCGGTGGTCTACGAACAGCGTGAGCTGAGCGATGAAGACGTCCTGAACTGGATGATGGTGCCGCTGTGCCTGGAAACCGTGCGCTGCCTGGAAGACGGCATCGTCGAGACCGCCGCCGAGGCGGACATGGGCCTGGTCTATGGCATCGGCTTCCCTCCCTTCCGCGGTGGCGCGCTGCGCTACATCGATTCGATCGGTGTCGCCGAGTTCGTCGCCCTGGCCGACCGCTACGCCGATCTGGGTCCGCTGTACCACCCGACCGCGAAGCTGCGTGAAATGGCCAAGAACGGCCAGCGCTTCTTCAACTGAACGGCCCCCGAGCTAGAGCGAGAATAGTGATATGAGCCTCAATCCAAGAGACGTGGTGATCGTCGACTTCGGTCGCACGCCGATGGGCCGCTCCAAGGGCGGCATGCACCGTAACACCCGCGCTGAAGACATGTCGGCGCACCTGATCAGCAAGCTGCTGGAGCGCAACGACAAGGTCGATCCGAAAGAAGTCGAGGACGTCATCTGGGGCTGCGTCAACCAGACCCTGGAGCAGGGCTGGAACATCGCCCGCATGGCCTCGCTGATGACGCCGATCCCTCATACCAGCGCCGCCCAGACCGTCAGCCGCCTGTGCGGCTCGTCGATGAGCGCTCTGCACACCGCCGCCCAGGCGATCATGACCGGCAACGGCGACGTATTCGTGATTGGCGGCGTCGAGCACATGGGTCATGTCAGCATGATGCATGGCGTGGACCCCAACCCGCACCTTTCCCTGTACGCTGCCAAGGCGTCGGGAATGATGGGCCTGACCGCCGAGATGCTGGGCAAGATGCATGGCATCACCCGCGAGCAACAGGACCAGTTCGGCCTGCGCTCCCACCAGTTGGCCCACAAGGCCACTGTGGAGGGCAATTTCAAGGACGAGATCATTCCCATGCAGGGTTATGACGAGAACGGTTTCCTCAAGGTCTTCGACTACGATGAAACCATTCGTCCGGAAACCACCCTGGAGGGCCTGGCCGCGCTCAAGCCTGCCTTCAACCCCAAGGGCGGTACCGTCACCGCCGGTACGTCCTCGCAGATCACCGACGGTGCCTCGTGCATGATCGTGATGTCCGGCCAGCGCGCCATGGACCTCGGCATTCAACCGCTGGCGGTGATCCGTTCGATGGCGGTGGCCGGCGTGGATCCGGCGATCATGGGTTACGGCCCCGTGCCTTCGACTCAGAAAGCGCTCAAGCGCGCAGGTTTGAGCATCGCCGACATCGACTTCTTCGAGCTCAACGAAGCCTTCGCAGCGCAGGCACTGCCGGTGCTCAAGGATCTGAAAGTGCTCGACAAGATGGATGAGAAGGTTAACCTGCACGGCGGCGCTATCGCCCTCGGTCACCCGTTCGGTTGCTCCGGTGCCCGTATTTCAGGCACTCTGCTGAACGTGATGAAGCAAAACGGCGGCACCCTGGGTGTGGCGACCATGTGCGTCGGCCTGGGTCAGGGCATCACCACTGTCTTCGAACGCGTCTGAGCGTTTTGCAGGACAGCAGCCGGGGCCTAGTGCCCCGGTTTTGTTTTTTATCGATCCAGCAACGTTCGCAGGCAAGAGGTAAACCGATGCACATCCAACCTGGCGTATACCGCCATTACAAAGGGCCTGAGTACCGTGTGCTGAGTGTCGCACGTCACTCCGAGACCGAGGAGTGGATGGTGTTCTACCAGTGCCTGTATGGTGATTACAGCTTCTGGGTCAGGCCACTCTCGATGTTTCAGGAGTCGGTCGAGGTTGACGGCGAGCGTCTACCGCGCTTTGCTTTGCTCGAGGCTGAAGACGGGCTTGCAGGGCTCCTGGTGAAGCCCGGCGAGTGATAGTCCACGCTTGACCTCACTCTTTCGCCACTATATATAGCGGTGCCGCGTGCGGCACCTGACGCGTTTTTCATTTTCAGATTCAGGAATCTTCCGATCCATGGGCAAATCGCTGGTCATTGTGGAATCCCCGGCCAAGGCCAAGACCATCAACAAGTACCTGGGCAACCAGTACGTGGTGAAGTCGAGTATCGGCCATATCCGAGACCTTCCCACCAGCGGTTCGGCCAGCACGGCCAAGGAGCCGGCTGCCAAACGCGGCAAGACCGCTGCCGAGGCACCGACCCTCACGCCCAAGGAGAAGGCTCGCCGGCAGCTGGTCGCGCGCATGGGTGTGGACCCGGAAGCCGGCTGGAAAGCCAAGTACGAGATCCTGCCCGGCAAGGAAAAGGTGATCGACGAGTTGCGCCGCCTGGCCAAGGACGCCGACACCATCTATCTCGCGACCGACTTGGACCGCGAGGGGGAAGCCATCGCCTGGCACCTGCGCGAGGCCATCGGCGGCGATGACAGCCGCTACAAGCGAGTGGTGTTCAACGAGATCACCAAGAAGGCCATCCAGGAGGCGTTTTCCCAACCAGGCGATCTGGACATCCACCGCGTCAACGCCCAGCAGGCTCGGCGTTTTCTCGACCGCGTCGTGGGTTACATGGTCTCGCCCCTGCTGTGGTCCAAGATCGCCCGCGGGCTGTCTGCCGGGCGTGTGCAGTCGGTGGCGGTGAAGCTGGTGGTCGAACGCGAACGTGAGATTCGTGCGTTCAACCCCGAAGAATACTGGGAAGTGCACGCCGACCTGGGCACTGCGAAAAACGCCAAGGTGCGTTTCGAGGTGGCCCGTGAGCGCGGCGAGGCGTTCAAGCCGCTGAATCAGGCCCAGGCCATGGCTGCCCTGGAAAAGCTCAAGGCCTCCAGCTACAGCGTGGTCAAGCGCGAGGATCGTCCCACCAGCAGCAAGCCGTCGGCACCGTTCATCACCTCGACCCTGCAACAGGCCGCCAGCAATCGCCTGGGCTTCGGCGTCAAGAAGACCATGATGATGGCCCAGCGCCTTTACGAGGCGGGCTACATCACCTACATGCGTACCGACTCCACCAACCTCTCGACCGATGCCGTCGACATGGCGCGCAGCTATATCGAGAAAGAGTTCGGCAAGCAGTACTTGCCGGCAGCGCCGGTGGTCTATGGCAGCAAGGAAGGTGCCCAGGAGGCGCACGAAGCGATTCGACCTTCCGACGTCACCACGCACCCGAGCAAGATCAGCGGCATGGAGCGTGATGCCGAGCGGCTGTACGAGCTGATCTGGCGCCAGTTCCTGGCTTGCCAGATGCCGCCTGCGCAGTACCTGTCCACCAGCGTTACCGTGGCAGCGGGCGAATTCGAGCTGCGCGCCAAGGGCCGCATCCTCAAGTTCGATGGCTACACCCGCGTCCTTGCGCAGCAGTCCAAGCCCGGCGAGGACGATGTCCTGCCGGACATGGCCCAAGGCGAGTCGCTGCAGCTGCTCAAGCTCGATCCGAGCCAGCACTTCACCAAGCCGCCTGCTCGCTTCACCGAGGCGAGTCTGGTCAAGGAGATGGAAAAGCGCGGTATCGGTCGCCCCTCGACCTACGCAGCGATCATCTCGACCATCCAGGATCGTGGCTACGTGACCCTGCACAACCGCCGCTTCTACTCCGAGAAGATGGGCGACATCGTCACCGAGCGCCTCTCCGAGAGCTTCTCCAACCTCATGGACTACGGCTTCACCGCCGGCATGGAGGAGAACCTCGATGACGTGGCCCAGGGCGAGCGTGACTGGAAGAACGTGCTCGACGAATTCTATGGTGACTTCAGCAAGAAACTGCTCACCGCCGAATCCAGCGAAAACGGCATGCGTGCCAATCAGCCGACCCTGACCAACATTGCCTGCAAGGAATGCGGGCGGCCCATGATGATCCGTACCGCCTCCACCGGCGTGTTCCTCGGCTGCTCGGGCTACAGCCTGCCGCCCAAGGAGCGCTGCAAGGCGACCGTCAACCTGGTGCCGGGCGACGAGATCGCGGCGGACGACGAAGGCGAATCCGAGTCGCTGGTGCTGCGCGGCAAGCACCGTTGCCCGATCTGCTCCACGGCGATGGACGCCTACCTGCTGGATGAGAAGCACAAGCTGCACATCTGCGGCAACAACCCGGATTGCCCCGGCTACGAGATCGAAGAGGGCAGCTACCGTATCAAGGGCTATGAAGGTCCGAGCCTGGAATGCGACAAATGTGGCAGCGAGATGCAACTCAAGACCGGCCGTTTCGGCAAGTTCTTCGGTTGCACCAATCCGGCGTGCAAGAACACCCGCAAGCTGCTCAAGAGCGGCGAGGCCGCGCCGCCGAAAATGGACAAGGTGGACATGCCCGAGCTGCGCTGCGAGAAGGTCGATGACACCTATGTGCTGCGCGACGGCGCTTCCGGGCTGTTCCTGGCCGCGAGCCAGTTTCCGAAGAACCGCGAAACTCGTGCACCGCTGGTGCTGGAAATTCTTCCGCACAAGCACGAAATCGATCCCAAGTACCATTTCCTCTGTGATGCCCCGCCGAAGGATCCGGACGGTCGCCCAAGCGTGATCCGCTATAGCCGCAAGACCAAGGAGCAGTACGTGCAGTCCGAGGTCGATGGCAAGCCCACCGGCTGGAAGGCGTTCTACGATGGCAAGGCGTGGAAGGTCGAAGACAAGCGCTGATCGCACCTGCAACCGAAAAGGGCCAGTTCTGCGCCCATCACGGACCGTCGTGATGGGCGCAGAACTGGCCCTGATCATTTATGATGCTGGCATTCGTTTCACAGCCTAGGGAGGTCGTCGCATATGGCCCAGGAACTCTACACTCGCACCAATCAGAAACTGTTCTTCGCCGGGCTCGCCCTGGAGTCGATGGCCAAGGCTGAACAGAGTGGCGCCATGAACGCCCAAGGGCTGATCCAGGCAGAGCGCGAGTCGTCGCTGTTTCACCTCTACGGCGCCCTGCTTGGGCTGTGCCACGAAATCGCCGGCTTCTATCGACTGCCTCAAGCCAATGCCGCGCGTGCCGAGGCGCTGCTGACAGAAGACGCGCTCGCGGCCGTGGCCATTCCAGAAATGGCCGAAATGATCGAGTTGGCTCGCCAGCCAGAGACATGGCTGGCGCAGCTGCTGGCCGCTTATGCCGATTTGTTCCAACCGCCGGTCGCAAGGCGACCTGTGAAGACGGACGTCACCCAGCCTTTGATCCAGGCGGTCAATCTGGATGAAGACGAGCCTGCTACGCTATCTCGCGAAACGCTGGAAGCCTGGCGTCAGTCGCTCAAGAGCCTTGCAAGACGTTTTCGTGAAGCCTTGAGTGAGTGCTGAGAGCGAGCGTGGCTGGTACACTACCCGCCTTTCGTGAACAGCAGGCCACTTATGTCTACGTCCTTTCTAGAAATTGTCGAACTGCCTGATGGTCGCATCGAGCTGCGCCGCGCCGAGGACGAGGGTTCGCTGGTGACCTTGGATTTCTCCGAAGATGCCAAGGTATTCCTGCAAGGACAGCACGTGGAAGTGGCCAAGGCGATGCTCAGCGTAGGCGTGCAGATGGCCGGCAAGCTGGTGGAAGGGGAGTTCGAGCGGGATGAAGGGCCGCGAGTCCTTCACTGAGCGGTACCCGCCAACGCCATCAGGGCCGTTGGCAGAGCCTGAATATCAGCCGAGGCGGATATTCAGGCTCTGTGCGTTTCCAGAGGTAGCCGCACTGACAAGCTGATGACGTACCGTGGCACTGACGCTGCCGAGCCAGCTCACCACCGTATGGCTATGGCCAAGACGCAAGGCCTCGCACGCCAGTTGCACTGCGGTTTGGTTCTGTCCAGGCTGGAGCAGCAGAATCCGCTCGCGATTCAGCCCGGCATGACGTAACCAGGCCTGAGTCAGACTCGACGGTGGAGCGATCAAGGTCAGCCACCGCGTGTCGTCTTCTTCGCTCAGCTCGCGCAGGATCGGCGCCAGCAAGCTGTGACAATGCCCCGGCGCACCCCGCAGCGCCAGTTCACTGAAGAGCTCAGGTCGCTGGGGCTTGAGTGGGTGTTCACGGCTCTTCAGCCCCGGCAGCATCGGCTGCGCGAGGAACGCCTCGAACAAGGGCAATTGCGCGGGCTGGGATGAATGGGCGGACTGCTGCATGGCGCCTCCTGGATCAGCGGCGTATAACGCCGACGCTCAAGCCCTCGATCACCAGCTCCTGATCTTTCAGGTCGACTTCGATCGGAGCGAATTCTGGATTTTCAGCGATGAGCCAGACCTTGCTGCCTTCTCGCTTGAAGCGTTTGACGGTGACTTCATCACCCAGGCGCGCCACGACGATCTGCCCGTTGCGCGCTTCTCGGCAGGTGTGTACGGCCAGCAGGTCGCCGTCGACGATGCCGATGTCCTTCATGCTCATGCCTTGGACACGCAAGAGGTAGTCGGCGCGGGGGTGGAAGAAGGCCGGGTTGATGTTGCAGGATTCCTCGATGTGCTGCTCGGCGAGGATCGGTGCGCCGGCGGCCACGCGGCCGATGATCGGCAGGCCGCTGTCCTGTGGCTTGTTCTCCACGCCAGGGATGCGAATGCCCCGGGAGGCGCCTGGGGTCATTTCGATCGCGCCCTTGCGGGCCAGGGCCTTGAGGTGCTCTTCGGCCGCATTGGGCGATTTGAATCCCAGCTTCTGGGCGATTTCCGCACGGGTAGGGGGGAAACCGTTGTCTTCAAGGCAACGTTTGATGAAAGCCAGGATCTCGGCTTGGCGTGGCGTAAGTTTCAGCATGGCGAGTGGCTCTGTCTTTTTATACAGTGACTGGGATTATATACAGTGCTGGGGCGGCTGCAAGGGTCAAGTTCCAACAAAAAATCGCTCAGCCCGATCAGGCGCGCTGCAGGCCTTGCCAGCCGAGCCGTCCTGGGCCCAGGATTCGGGCGAATATTACGCGACCGATGGGTCACCCTACCTTGACAGTGGAGCCTCTGAAACGTATGTTTCAAACAACTGTTCGTCTGGCGGATCACTCATGGCACAATCGGAAACCGTTGAACGCATTCTCGATGCTGCCGAGCAGCTGTTCGCCGAACGAGGTTTCGCGGAGACTTCGCTGCGCCTGATCACCAGCAAGGCCGGCGTGAATCTGGCGGCGGTGAACTATCATTTCGGGTCCAAGAAGGCCCTCATCCAGGCGGTGTTCTCACGCTTCCTGGGTCCGTTCTGCGCCAGTCTGGAGCGCGAGCTGGAGCGGCGCCAGGCCCAGCCGGAGGCCAGGCCAAGCCTCGAGGAACTGCTGGAAATGCTCGTCGAGCAAGCGCTCGCGGTGCAACCTCGCAGCAACAACGACCTGTCGATCTTCATGCGTCTGCTCGGGCTGGCATTCAGCCAGAGCCAGGGTCACCTGCGGCGTTACCTCGAAGACATGTACGGCAAGGTGTTTCGCCGCTACATGCTGCTGGTCAACGACGCCGCCCCACGCATTCCGCCCATCGAGCTGTTCTGGCGCGTGCATTTCATGCTGGGTGCGGCCGCGTTCAGCATGTCCGGTATCAAGGCCCTGCGGGCCATCGCCGAAACCGATTTCGGCATCAACACCTCGATCGAGCAGGTCATGCGGCTGATGGTGCCGTTCCTGGCAGCGGGCATGCGCGCCGAGAGCGGCGTGACCGACCCGGCCATGGCCAGCGCGCAGTTGCGGCCACGCAGCAAAAGTACCGCCGGCGCCGTCCCGAGCAAGGCCTGAAGGCTGGGCGCAGCGGGGCGCTTGCGCTAAGCTAGCGACCATGCCTGCTGTCTCCACTCTTACGCCCAATTCCTCCCATCCGCTCGCTGCCGGCGTCACAGTCGATGTCGGCGTGCACGTGTGTCGCCACCCTGGCGCTTCGTACAAGGACTCTCCATGACTGCCAGCCTGCAAGGCTCCCTGATGGTCGACATCGCCGGCCACTGGCTGACTGCCGAAGATCGCCATCTCCTGCGCCAGCCCGAAGTGGCGGGCCTGATCATCTTCGCTCGTAACATCGACAGCCCTCGCCAGGTACGCGAGTTGTGCGCTTCGATCCGCGCCGTGCGTGCCGACCTGATCCTGGCAGTGGACCAGGAGGGAGGTCGCGTCCAGCGTCTGCGCCAGGGCTTCGTGCGCCTGCCGGCGATGCGCGCGCTGGCTGACAACGCCAACGCCGCCTACCTGGCCGAGCAATGTGGCTGGCTGATGGCGACCGAAGTGCTGAGCGTCGGCCTGGACCTGAGCTTCGCGCCAGTGCTGGACCTGGATCACCAGCGCAGCGCGGTGGTCGGCAGTCGCGCCTTCGAGGGCGATCCGCACATCGCCACGCAATTGGCCGGCGCCTTCATCCGCGGGATGAACGCTGCCGGCATGGCGGCGTGCGGCAAGCACTTTCCGGGTCACGGCTGGGCCGAAGCCGACTCGCATGTGGCCATCCCCACTGACGAGCGCAGCCTGGAGCAACTGCGTCAGGCGGACCTGGTGCCCTTCGCGCGTCTGAGTGGGCAACTGGCAGCCGTCATGCCCGCACACGTCATCTATCCGCAGATCGACGAGCAACCTGCCGGATTCTCCCGGCGTTGGCTGCAGGACATCCTGCGCGGTGAGCTGGGCTTCGACGGGGTGATCTTCAGCGATGACCTGTCGATGGCCGGGGCGCATGTGGCAGGTGATGCCGCCAACCGCATCGAGGCAGCGCTCAGCGCCGGATGCGACATGGGCCTGGTGTGCAACGATCGTGCGGCGGCCGAGCTGGCCTTGAGCGCCGCGCAGCGCTTGCGGGTGCGCCCGTCACCGCGTATCGCCGCGATGCGCGGCACAGGCCTGGCGTGCACCGACTACAAGCAGCAGCCGCGCTGGCTCGAGGCATTGGGGGCGCTCAAGGACGCGCAACTGGTGGACTGACGACGCGTCTAGCGCGCCCGCTTGCCGGTCAGCGGCGCGAACAGGGCCTCGATCTCCTCATCACCCAGGCGCCATTGTCCGGCCTGCCCGCCATCGAGCAGGCCCGCTGCCAGCGCCGCTTTTTCCTGCTGCAAATGCTGGATCTTCTCTTCCACCGTGCCGCGCGTGATCAGTTTGTACACGAACACCGGCTTGTCCTGGCCGATTCTGTAGGCGCGATCGGTGGCCTGGTTCTCGCTGGCCGGGTTCCACCACGGGTCATAATGGATGACGGTGTCGGCGGCAGTCAGGTTCAGGCCGGTGCCGCCGGCCTTGAGGCTGATCAGGAACACCTCGCTCTCACCGTTCTGGAATTGCCTGACGGGTGTGCGTCGGTCGCGGGTGTCGCCAGTCAGCAGGCTGTAGCGGATGGCCCGCGCGTCCAGCTCGGCCTGGATCAGTGCGAGCATCGAGGTGAACTGCGAGAACAGCAGCACTCGACGGCCCTCGTCCAGCAGTTCCTCGAGCATGTGCAGCAGGCTGCCGAGTTTGCCTTTGTCCGCCTGATTGCCCTTGGCTTCAGCGCCCTTGACCAGGCGCAGGTCGCAGCACACCTGACGCAGGCGCAGCAGGGCGTCGAGGATGACGATCTGACTGCGTGCTGCGCCATTGCGGCTGATCTCGTCACGCACCTTTTTATCCATGGCCACCCGCACGGTTTCGTAGGCGTCGCGCTGAGCATCGCTCAGGTCCACCCAATGCACCATTTCGGTCTTGGCCGGCAGTTCCTGTGCCACCTGTTCCTTGCGCCGGCGCAGCAGGAAGGGGTGTATCCGATTGGCCAGGTGCGCCATGCGGTCGGTGTCGCCATGGCGTTCGATCGGGGTGCGGTAGTCCTGGCTGAAGCGTTTCTGATCGCCCAGCCAGCCGGGCATCAGGAAGTGGAAGATCGACCACAGCTCGCCCAGGTTGTTTTCCATGGGCGTGCCGGTCAGGCACAGGCGTTGGTCGGCTTGGAGCTCCCGGGCGGCCAGGGCGGCTTTGCTGGTACTGCTCTTGATGTTCTGCGCTTCGTCCAGCACCAGCAGGTGCCAGTTGATGGGCTGCAGGTGGGGAAGATCGCGCGGCAGCAGGGCATAGGTGGTCAGGACCAGATCGTGATCGCTCAACGCGGCGAAAGAGCGCGAGCGTCCCGGGCCGTGCAGTGCCAGCACCTTGAGGTCCGGCGCAAAGCGCTGCGCCTCGTCCAGCCAGTTGGGGATCAAGCTGGTGGGCATCACCGCCAAAGCGGGCCGCTGCAGGCGGCCACTTTCCTTTTCCAGCAGCAGGTGGGCCAGCGTCTGCAGGGTCTTGCCCAGGCCCATGTCGTCGCCGAGGATGCCTCCGGTACCCATTTCGCGCAGTGCCTGCAGCCAATTCAAGCCCTGTTGCTGATAAGGCCGCAGCGTCGCAGCAAGGCCTTTCGGCGGCGTGACCTGCAGGTCGCGTGCATCGCGCAGGCGGCGGCCGAGGTCGCGCAGCGACTGGCCACCTTCCCACTGCAGCGGCAGGTGGTCGAGGTCGTTCAGGCGGGCGGCGTCAGCGCGTTCCAGGCGCACCGCGGGACCGCTCGACGCTTCGTTGAGGTACAGCTCGCTCAGGGTGCCCATCACCGCCTTGATCCGGCCATAGGGCAGGGCGACGCGTAGTGCGGTGCCCTCCGGGCGATTGCGATTGAGATCCAGCAGCAGGTGCTCGTCGTCGCCGCGCCGCGCCAGCTCGCTGGGCCGCAGCAACTCCGGGTTGCTGCGCAACAGCTGCAACATGATCGGCAACAGGCTGTGGCGCTGGCCGTCGACCACGATGCCCAGTTCCAGATCGAACCATTCGTGGGCAGGGGCCTGCTCGATGTGCGCGTACCAGTCCTGCACCTCCTGCAGGTCGAAGGCGAAATCGCGCTGCATCTCCACGTGCCAACCCGCTTCACGCAGTTTCGGCAGTGCCTCGCGAGCAAAGTGCAGCCAGGCTTCGTCGTCCGGCAACTGGTACATCTCTCCGGCGCTGTCGGGCAGGGCCTTGCTCTGGCGGGTGGCGGCCTTGAAGCCCAGGCTGCGCAGGGTCTCGCGCAGCTGTTTCTCGCGCAGTGGCTGGCGAGCGATGCGCTGGCTGGTGGTGCCTGCCAGGCGGCTGAGCGGCTTGTCATCGGTGCCGCTGGCGCGGATGCCGTCGTAATCGAAGGCCAGCGCCGCTCGGTGCTGCAACTGTCGCTGCATGCGCCCGGTCTTGGGCATGTAGGCGCTGAACTCGACGCTGCCCAGGGTCAAGTGGGCGACCGGCTGGAGGTCGTTCACCTGCTCCTGGGTCACGCTGCTCGGGGTCGGTAACTGGTGATTCAACGCCTTGAGCTTGTGGCTCAGGGGCACGATCAGGTGTTCCGGCACCTCGGGGGCGATGGACAGCTGCTGCGCCGTATGCGGGTCCAGCGAATGCTGGAGAATGCCGACTTCGCCCGCTTCGATATCCAGGTAGAAGAGCGGGATCAGTGGCAGGACTTTGACCGGCCTGTCCGCGCAGTGCCACAGCCCCCGATACTGGCCGCTCTCAAGGCGCACCCAGCGAAAATCCGCTTCGCGCTCGGCGCCCAGCTTCAACAGGGGTGAACCCTCGTCCACCAGCAGTCGGCCGGTTGCGGCGATCTGCTGCAACAGGTCTCCACCTTCACGGCCCTTGAGGGCGTAGCCGCGTTCCTGGCCATACGGCACGTTCTGGGTCATCAATTGGCGCAAGATACGCAAATCGTCCTGCGTGACGTAGCGGGGTGGGTCGTACAGCAGTTCGTGGAGTGAGTGGATGCGGCTGTAGCGCATCCCTTCGGGCTGCGGGGCGCACTTGCGGGCGCGCACGGCACAGCTCAGGTCTTCGCGCAGGATGAGCTCGTAGCACAGCATGCGTCCGCCTCGGTCTTCCGGCGGTGGCGCGGGCGGCTGGCCAAGGACCTGCA
Source organism: Pseudomonas sp. S30 (assembly GCF_016518545.1). Classification (GTDB taxonomy): domain Bacteria; phylum Pseudomonadota; class Gammaproteobacteria; order Pseudomonadales; family Pseudomonadaceae; genus Aquipseudomonas. The sequence continues at coordinate 120,516 of NZ_JACVTO010000005.1, read as the reverse complement.
GCCAGTGCTCGAGTTCGTGGGGTAGCAAGTGGCCGCCGCTGGCTGCGGGCTCGTAGCCAGCGGCAAGGGTGTACAGGACGGCCGCGCAGTGCTTGCAGTTGGTGGCGACGGGGCAGGTGCAGCGGCCTTCGACCTTCACCGCCCTGGCGGGCGTGACGCTGAAGGTAATCGACTGCCGGTAGCGACTGTCGCCACTGCCCTGGCAGCTCGCCTCGATGCGCGACTGCTGCTCGGAAACCAGCCTGACCCATCCCAGCTCGGCGTAGCGCCGGCCCCGTTGCAGCGTGGCCGCGCCGAACGCGTGTTCCCAACTGCGGTTTTCTGCAAACAGGTGCTCCAGCGCTTTCACGGCCTCACTGCTCCATCAGTTCCGGATCCTGGCTTGGCGGTTGGCGCATGCCGACGGGCGCGACCTTGATCAGCACGGCCAGATGGCCGCCATCGAGGAATGTGAGCTGACCATTCTTCACGTTGCTGTTGCTTTGCTTGAACTGTTCGCTGCGCAGCACATTGCCGTTGCCGTCCAGCTCGTTGACCCAGAACGTGGCATCGATGCGCGTGAACCGGCCCTCGGCCAGGCTCAGATTGCCCTCGATGGGAAAGTGCCCGAACTGCTCCTGGCCGGCGCCCAGGGCGATACGGCTGGGCTCGCTGCCGACCTGCTGCTGCCAGGCCTTGTGCAGCAGGACGGTATAGTCGGCCGTGGCCTGCAGGCGCGTCGCTTCGTCGTTCAGCGCCAACGGCCGTTCGGCCTCCTGGCTCAGACGTGGGGCACCCGCGCTCCAGTTCTCCGGTGCGAACGGACTGGTCACCGCCGGCACCGCGTTCTGGCGCAGTACCAGCATCTCCACCTGATAGGGCCCTTCGGCGAAAGCCGCCACCGGCGCGAGCAGCGTCAGCAGCAGGGTCAGGCAACCAATGGCACGCATTGAACTTCCTTACTTGGAGTGGAGAGCGAGGCGCTCGAACAGCGCCTCGAGGGTGTTGAAGCGTTCTTCCGGGCGTTCCATGGGCATCAGGAAGCGGAACTGGGTCGCGCCCTCGAACTTGTAGCGCTTGGGCTGGCTCTGGATCAGCTTGATCAGGGTCAGCGGATCGACCGGCGTTTCGGCCTCGAACTCCAGCTTGCCGCCGTTGGGGCCGGCATCGACTTTCTTGATGCCCAGTTGCTCGGCCCGCAGCTTGAGCAAGGTCAGGCGCATGAGGTGCTTGGTCGGCTCGGGCAGCAGCCCGAAGCGGTCGATCATCTCCACCTGCAAGTCCTTCAAGCCTTCCTCGTCGGCTGCGGAAGCGATGCGTTTGTACAGGATGAGCCGCGCGTGCACATCCGGCAGGTAGTCTTCGGGGATCAGCGCGGGCAGGCGCAGGTTGATCTCCGGGCCGCCGCCCAAGGGCTGCTCGAGGTTGGGCTGGGTGCCTTTGCGAATGGCCTTGACGGCGCGCTCGAGCATTTCCATGTAGAGGGTGAAACCGACCGCCTGGATCTGCCCGCTCTGGCCCTCGCCGAGCAGTTCGCCTGCGCCGCGTATTTCCAGGTCGTTGGTGGCCAGGACGAAACCGGCGCCGAGGTCCTGGGTGTTGGCGATGGCTTCCAGGCGTTTCTCGGCGTCGGCGCTGATCTGCTGGCGCCGTGGGGTCAGTAGATAGGCATACGCCTGGTGGTGGCTGCGCCCCACACGTCCGCGCAACTGGTGCAGCTGGGCCAGGCCGAACTTGTCGGCCCGCTCGATGACGATGGTGTTGGCGCTGGGCACGTCGATGCCGGTTTCGATGATGGTCGAGGCGATCAGCACGTTGAAGCGCTTGTGGTAGAAGTCGCTCATCACCTGTTCGAGTTCGCGTTCGCGCATCTGGCCATGGCCGATGCCGATGCGCGCCTCGGGCACCAGTTCGGCGAGGTCGGCGGCGCATTTCTCGATGGTCTTGACGTCGTTGTGCAGGTAATACACCTGGCCCCCGCGCAGCAGCTCACGCAGCAGCGCCTCCTTGACCGTGCTCTTGTTCTGCTCCATGACGAAGGTGCGCACCGACAGCCGCCGCGCCGGTGGCGTGGCGATGATCGACAGGTCGCGCATGCCGGCCACGGCCATATTCAGGGTGCGCGGAATCGGCGTGGCGGTCAGGGTGAGGATGTCCACCTCGCTGCGCAGGGCCTTGAGCTGCTCTTTCTGGCGCACGCCGAAGCGGTGCTCTTCGTCGATGATCGCCAGGCCCAGGTCCTTGAAGCGCACATCGTCCTGAAGCAGCTTGTGGGTGCCGATGAGAATGTCGATCTTGCCCTCGGCCAGGTCGGCGGCGGCGGCCGCCACCTCCTTGGCGGATTTGAACCGACTCATCACCTCGACCTTCACCGGCCAGTCGGCGAAGCGGTCGCGGAAACTGTTGTAGTGCTGCTGGGCCAGCAGGGTGGTGGGCACCAGCACCGCCACCTGACGACCGCTGTGCACGGCGATGAAGGCTGCGCGCATGGCCACTTCGGTCTTGCCGAAGCCGACGTCGCCACAGACCAGCCGGTCCATGGGTTTGGCAGCGAGCATGTCCAGGCGCACGGCCTCGATGGCCGCTTGCTGGTCCGGGGTCTCCTCGAACGGAAAACCTGCGCTGAAGGTGGCATAGTCGACGGCCGGATCGGCGAAGGCGTAGCCCTTGCGCGCCGCTCGGCGGGCATAGATGTCGAGCAGCTCGGCGGCGACGTCGCGCACCTGCTCGGCGGCCTTGCGCTTGGCCTTCTGCCAGGCCTCGGAGCCCAGGCGGTGCAGGGGCGCCAGCGCATCGTCGCTGCCGGTGTAGCGGGCGATCAGGTGCAGGTTGGCCACTGGCACGTAGAGCTTGGCGCCCTCGGCGTATTCGAGGGTGAGGAATTCGGCGGCCTGGTCGTCGATTTCCAGGGTCGCCAGGCCCAGGTAGCGGCCGACACCGTGGTCGATGTGCACCACCGGGGCGCCCTCGCGCAGCTCGGTGAGGTTCTTGATCACTGCGTCGCTGGCCACTTCGCCGCGTTTGTCGCGGCGCCGACGCTGCATCACGCGCTGGCCGAACAGCGGGCTCTCGGCCACCAGGGCGATGGCCGGATCGTCCAGCAGCAAGCCTTCGTCCAGGGGCGCGATGGTGATCGCCAGGCGTTGGCTGCTGGTGACGAAGTCCATCCAGCTTTCGACCATGTGAGGGCGCAGCTTCAGGCGTTCGAGCAACTCCAGCAGCACCTCGCGCCGCCCCGCCGACTCGGCGGTGAACAGCACGCGGCCGGGAAACTGATCGAGGAAATTCGCCAGTTCCGCCAGGGGCTGGCTGGCCTTGGCCTCGATCGCCAGGTTGGGCAGGGCGCGCGCCGGGAAGCGTTCGCGTCCCACGCCTGCCTCCAGCTCGTCGCTGCTGACCACCACGCGTGGCCATTGCTTGAGCCGGGCGAAGCAGTCTTCCACCGGCAGGAACAGTTCGGCCGGGGGCAGCAGCGGCCGGCTCAGGTCGCCCCGACGTTCCTCGTAGCGCGCCCGCACGTCGTTCCAGAACACGTCCGCCGCCTGCTCCACGCCGGGCAGGGAAAACACCTGGGTGTTGGCCGGCAGGTAGTCGAAGAGGGTGGCGGTGTCCTCGAAGAACAGCGGCAGGTAGTACTCGATGCCGGCCGGGATGATCCCGCTGGTCAGGTCCTGGAAGATCGCGCTGCGGCGGAAGTCCACATCGAAGCGTTCGCGAAAGCGCGCCTTGAACCGGGTGACTTCATCCTTGTGCATGGGAAATTCCCGCGCCGGCAGCAGGCGGATCGACTCGACCTTGTCGATCGACCGCTGGCTGTCCGGATCGAAGGTGCGCAGCGTCTCGATCTCGTCGTCGAACAGGTCGATGCGGTAGGGCACCTTGCTGCCCATCGGGAAGAGGTCGATCAGCGCGCCGCGCACGGCGAACTCGCCATGCTCGTAGACCGTGTCGACGCAGCGGTATCCGCTGGCTTCCAGCCGCGCGCGCATCTGCTCGACATCGATTTTCTGCCCCACGTCCAGCACCAGGCTGCTGCCCAGCAGGAAACGAGTCGGCGCCAGCCGGTGCAGGGCGGTGCTGATCGGCACCACGAGAATGCCGTGGTCCAGTTCTGGAAGGCGATAGAGGCTGGCGATGCGCTGGGAGATGATGTCCTGATGGGGCGAGAACAGATCGTAGGGCAGGGTTTCCCAGTCGGGGAACGGCAGCACCGGCAACTGCGGCGCGAAGAAGCGCAGTTCCTGTTCCAGGCGGTCGGCCGCCTGGCTGTCGGCGGTCAGCAGCAGGGTGAAGCGGCCAGCGCTGCTGGCGGCCTCGGCGATGGCCAGGCTGAGGGCGGCACCGGGCAGGTTGCCCCAGGTGTGTTTGCCGGCCGTGGCCGACAGTGGCGGTAGGCGCAGAACTGACACGTAAGATCCGACTCCAAGCGTACGGCAAAGGGATTGATTGTACTGACGCCGCCGTCTGCTGTCAGGTTCCAAAGGCCTCCAAGGCGCCCGTGTGCGGCGCCGACAGGCACTCATTGCCGGTTACGCGACGGGGCGGCATAATGTAGCCCCTTTTTTCTGTCCCTACATGTGGAAGGTTCCCGTGACTCAGAAGCCCGACCAGTGTCTTGGTGAGTGGATCGATCGTGAAGCCCTGGCTGAAGCGATGATCCCGCTTATCGGTCAGCTCTACCGCAATAACAACGTGGTGAGCTCGATCTATGGCCGCAGCCTGATCAACCGTTCGGTGATCTCGATCCTCAAGGCTCACCGCTTCGCGCGGCATCGCCAGGCCGACGAGACCGAACTGTCCGTGCACGAGACATTCCCCCTGCTCAAGGCCATGAGCGAGCTGAAACTGGGCGCCGCTTCGGTCGACCTGGGCAAGCTGGCCAACAAGTTCAAGCAGCAGGGCAACGGCCGCAGCGCCGAGCAGTTCGTGCGCGAGGAGCTGGCCGATGTGGTCGGCCAGCAGAACCTTTCGGCCCGCAAGGGCACCGATGTGGTGCTGTACGGCTTCGGCCGCATCGGCCGCCTGCTGGCGCGCATTCTGATCGAGAAGACCGGCGGCGGAGACGGCCTGCGCCTGCGCGCCATCGTCGTGCGCAAGGGCGCCGAGAACGACCTGGTCAAGCGTGCCAGCCTGCTGCGTCGCGATTCGGTCCATGGCCCGTTCGACGGCACCATCACCATCGATGAAGCCAACAACACCATCACTGCCAACGGCAACCTGATCCAGGTCATCTACGCCAAGAACCCTGGCGAAGTCGACTACACCCAGTACGGCATCGACAACGCACTGATCGTCGACAACACCGGTGTATGGCGCGACGCCGACGGTCTGGGCCAGCACCTGGCCTGCCCGGGCGCCGCCCGCGTGATCCTCACCGCACCGGGCAAGGGCGCGCTGAAGAACATCGTCCATGGCATCAACCATGGCGACATCACCGCCGACGACAAGATCATCTCGGCGGCCTCCTGCACCACCAACGCCATCGTGCCGGTGCTCAAGGCCATCAACGATGAATACGGCATCGTCAACGGCCACGTCGAAACCGTTCACTCGTTCACCAACGACCAGAACCTGATCGACAACTTCCACAAGGGCAGCCGTCGCGGCCGTGCCGCGCCGCTGAACATGGTCATCACCGAAACCGGCGCCGCCACCGCTGCTGCCAAGGCGCTGCCGGTGCTCAAGGGCAAGTTGACCGGCAACGCCATTCGCGTGCCGACGCCGAACGTCTCGATGGCGATCCTCAACCTGAACCTGGAGAAGGCCACCAGCCGCGAAGCGCTGAACGAGTACCTGCGCCAGACCGCCATGCACTCGGAGCTGCACAAGCAGATCGACTACGTGAGTTCGCAGGAAGTGGTGTCCACCGATTTCGTCGGCTCGCGTCATGCCGGTGTGGTCGATGCCGAGGCCACCATCTGCAACGACAACCGCGTCGTGCTGTATGTCTGGTACGACAACGAGTTCGGCTACAGCTGCCAGGTGGTCCGCGTGATGGAAGACATGGCTGGCGTCAATCCGCCGGCTTTCCCGCGCTGATCGGCGAGTGAAGTGCTGAACGAACGGGAACCTGCGGGTTCCCGTTTTTCGTAGGGTGCCGCCTGGCCCTGCAGCAGGTACAGGTGGCGCCCATGTAGTGCAAGCAGAATTGGCCTACGACGCGACCAAGGGGTAATGTGCGCAGCGTTCAGGCTCGATTAGACTGCACCCGATTTTTTCATGGCGCCCAGGCGACATGGCAAGCCCCGCGGCCAGTTGGCCGGCGGGCCCGTTCTGAAGGAGTACGCATGGCTGTCTACAACTACGACGTGGTGGTGCTGGGTTCAGGCCCGGCCGGTGAGGGCGCGGCGATGAACGCCGCCAAGGCAGGGCGCAAGGTGGCGATGGTCGACAGCCGGCGCCAGGTCGGCGGCAACTGCACCCATCTGGGAACCATTCCGTCCAAGGCACTGCGTCACTCGGTGCGGCAGATCATGCAGTTCAACACCAACCCGATGTTCCGCGCCATCGGTGAGCCGCGCTGGTTCTCGTTCCCCGACGTGCTCAAGAGCGCCGAGAAGGTCATCGCCAAGCAAGTGGCATCGCGTACCGGCTACTACGCGCGCAACCGCGTCGACGTGTTCGTCGGTACCGGCAGCTTCGCCGACGAGCAGACCGTCGAGGTGGTGTGCCCCAACGGCGTGGTCGAAAAGCTCAACGCCAAGCACATCATCATCGCCACCGGCTCGCGGCCGTACCGTCCGGCCGACATCGACTTCAACCATCCGCGGGTCTACGACAGCGACACCATCCTCAGCCTCAGCCACACTCCGCGCAAGCTGATCGTCTACGGCGCCGGCGTCATCGGTTGCGAATATGCCTCGATCTTCAGCGGCCTTGGCGTGCTGGTCGAACTGGTCGACAACCGCGGCCAGTTGCTGAGCTTCCTGGACTCGGAAATTTCCCAGGCCCTGAGCTATCACTTCAGCAACAACAACATCACCGTCCGCCACAACGAAGACTACGAGCGGGTCGAGGGGCTGGACAACGGTGTGATCCTGCACCTGAAATCCGGCAAGAAGATCAAGGCCGATGCCTTGCTGTGGTGCAACGGTCGTACCGGCAACACCGACAAACTGGGGCTGGAGAACATCGGCATCAAGGTCAACAGCCGTGGTCAGATCGAGGTGGACGAAAACTACCGCACGGGTGTGGCCAATATCTACGGTGCCGGCGACGTGATCGGCTGGCCGAGCCTGGCCAGCGCCGCGCATGACCAGGGCCGTTCGGCCGCTGGCAGCATCGTCGACAATGGCAGCTGGCGTTTCGTCAACGACGTGCCAACCGGCATCTACACCATTCCGGAGATCAGCTCGATCGGCAAGAACGAGCAGGAGCTGACCCAGGCCAAGGTTCCCTACGAAGTGGGCAAGGCGTTCTTCAAGAGCATGGCGCGTGCGCAGATCGCCGGCGAGCCTCAGGGCATGCTGAAGATCCTGTTCCACCGCGAGACCCTGGAGATCCTCGGCGTGCACTGCTTCGGTTACCAGGCCTCGGAGATCGTCCACATCGGCCAGGCGATCATGAGCCAGCCGGGTGAGCTGAACAATCTCAAGTACTTCGTCAACACCACGTTCAACTACCCGACCATGGCCGAAGCCTATCGGGTAGCGGCGTACGATGGCCTGAACCGGCTTTTTTGAGCGGCTCCGGCCGGTGGCCTGAGCCGGTCGGGGAGACCGATTTCAGCCCTACCCGAGGGTGGTCTTGGCCAAACCGGGAAAGTCTGTGATCAGGCTGTCCACGCCAAAGTCGGCGAGTCGGCGCATCAGCGCCGGTTCGTTGACCGTCCATACCGACACGTGCAACCCCTGGCGCTGCGCCTTGATCAGCCGCTCCGGGGTGCACAGCGTCCAGTTCAGCGCGAGCATCTGGCAGCCGTAGTTCTGCGCCACCTTCAGTGGATCCAGCCAGGCATATTCGGCCACCAGCCCCCGGGCCACGTCCGGCACCAGCTCCTGGGCCGCACCCAGCACTTCCCGTGAACTCGAGGTGATGGTCACCTTGTCCAGCAGCCCGTACTGCTGGGCCAGTTCGCGAATCGCCAGCACCGTGGTGGCGGCCCGGGTGCGTGATGCGCTCTTGACCTCCAGCTGCCAGTGCTCGAACGCGCACTGTTCGAACAGCTCTTCCAGGCGCGGGATAGGGCAGGGCTGCACGTGCCCCGGCCCGCCCTGGCGCGCGTCATAGCTGGTCAGGGCATCGGCACTGTGCTCGACCACCTTGCCGCGCCGGCCCGTGGTGCGCTTGAGGGTGGGGTCGTGGATCACCATCAGCTGGTTGTCGGCCGACAGGTGCAGGTCCAGCTCGCAGCGGTGCACACCGTGCGACAGGCACTGACGGAAGCTGGTGAGGGTGTTCTCGGGCGCTTCGCCCTTGGCGCCGCGATGGCCGTAGATCAGGGTCACGTTCGTTCCTTCAGAAGGGAAAAGGGGTAGCGTTCAGGACGCCGGGTCTTGCCGTTCCAACTGCTCGCGCCGTTGCTGCTGCTGGCGCTGCAGGATGTACCGGGCCAGGAGCTGGCGTTCGGCATCGGTCATGTCGACGAACTCGGCGCCAATCTCGAAGGTGCCGTCCGGTCGGGGGTTGCAGTGGGTGATGCGTCCACGCAGCAGCAGGCCATGGGCGCGCGGCATGAGCACCATCTTGACCTTCACCCGGCTGCCAGGGGCGATCTGTCCAGCCTGGACGAATTCGAGGCCGCCTTCGGAGAGCCCGACCCGCTGCGGCTCGCCGATCTCGCCCAGTAGCGTCTGCGCCAGTACCGCGCTGAGCAGGTCGAGGCGCTTGTTCTGCGCGCGCAGAAAGGCTGCCAGGGTGCGGTCCTTGTCGCTGAGCTGACGCAGCAAATGCTGCGCCTCGAAATCGGACAGGTGCAGCTCGCTGAGCAGATTGAACAGCGGGGAATCATCCTGCAATACTTCTGAATCAAGGGCTTGCGCTGCGCTCAACGGGCTGATTTGCAGTGCGATCCGATCTTCGATGCGGTAGTATTCCCGGCGATCTTCTTCGTCTAGTGTCGTCATGGCGAACCCATGGTTGCGGCAGTGGTCCGAGTGTAAAGCCGCCACAGGCGCCTCGCCACCAGGACGTTCCCTTTCCTCCGAACAAGCCCCGACATGTTCAGACCTCTCTTCGTATTCATCGGCACGCGCTACACCCGTGCCAAGCGTCGCAACCACTTCGTCTCGTTCATTTCCTTGACCTCGATGATCGGCCTCGCCCTGGGCGTGGTGGTGATGATCGTGGTGCTGTCGGTGATGAACGGCTTCGATCACGAGATGCGCACCCGGGTGCTGGGCATGGTGCCCCATGCCACGATCGAGGGTGATCAACCCATCGCCGATTGGCAGGCCCTTGCCCAACAAGTAAAGCAGAATCCGCATGTCCAGGCGGTCGCGCCCTTCACCCAGATGCAGGGCTTGCTGACCCACGACGGCAAGGTGCAGAAAATGCTGCTCAACGGCGTGCTGCCCGAGCGTGAGCGCGAGGTGTCGATCATCGACAATTTCATTCGCCAGGGCAGCCTCGACCGGCTGGCGCCAGGTGAGTGGGGCATCCTGATCGGCGACAAGGCGGCCGACAAGCTGGGCGTGAACGTCGGTGACAAGGTCACCTTCGTTGCGCCCGAGGTGAGCATCACCCCGGCTGGCATGTTCCCGCGCATGAAGCGCTTCACCGTGGTCGGCACCTTCCATGTCGGCGCGGGTGAGATCGATGGCTACCTGGGCCTGACCAACCTCACCGACCTTTCACGCCTGCACCGCTGGAAACCCGATCAGGTGCAGGGGCTGCGGCTGAAATTCGATGACCTGTTCCAGGCCCCGCGCGAAGCCTGGAACATCGTCCAGCGGTTGGGTGAACACCAGTACTTCGCCCGCGACTGGACCCGCACCCAGGGCAACCTGTACCAGGCCATCCGCATGGAAAAATCGATCATCGGCCTGTTGCTGCTGCTGATCGTCGCGGTCGCGGCCTTCAACATCATTTCCACCCTGGTGATGGTGGTCAACGACAAGCGCGGCGACATCGCCATCCTGCGCACCCTGGGCGCCACGCCCCGGCAGATCATGGCCATCTTCATGGTCCAGGGCACGGTGATCGGCGTGGTCGGTACCCTGATCGGGGCGGTGGTCGGCATTCTCGCCGCCCTCAACGTAAGTGCGGCGATCGCCGGGATCGAGACCCTGATCGGCCACAAGTTCCTCAATGCCGACGTGTACTTCATCGACTACCTGCCTTCGCAGATCCTCGCCCAGGACGTGTGGATGATCTGCGCCGCGGCCTTGGCCCTGAGTTTCCTCGCCACCCTGTATCCGGCCTGGCGTGCGGCACGCACCCAGCCTGCAGAGGCGCTACGTTATGAGTGATTCGCGCATGAGTGATAAAGCCGTACTGAGTTGCCGCAACCTGGGCAAGTCCTATGACGAGGGCCCGGAATCGGTACAGGTGTTGTCCGGGTTGAGCCTGGAGCTGCATCCCGGAGAGCGTGTCGCCATCGTCGGCAGCTCGGGGTCGGGCAAGAGCACGCTGCTCAACCTGCTCGGTGGCCTGGATACCCCGACCCAGGGCAGCGTCTGGCTGGCCGGCGAGGAACTGTCCGCGCTCGGTGAGCGCGACCGGGGCCTGCTGCGCAACCGGGCCCTGGGCTTCGTCTACCAGTTCCACCACCTGCTGGCCGAGTTCACCGCCCTGGAGAACGTGTGCATGCCATTGCTGATCGGTCGTACGCCCATCCCCGAAGCCCGCCAGCGGGCCACGGCGCTGCTCGAGCGTGTAGGCCTGGGGCACCGCCTGAGTCACAAGCCAGCCGAGCTGTCCGGTGGCGAGCGGCAGCGGGTGGCCATCGCCCGCGCCCTGGTCAACCAGCCGGGGCTGGTGATGCTCGACGAGCCGACCGGCAACCTGGACCATCACACCGCCCAGGGCATCCAGGAATTGATGCACGAGCTCTCGACGGCCTCGCGCACGGCGTTTCTGGTGGTGACCCACGACCTCAACCTGGCCCGGCAGATGGATCGTGTGCTGAGCCTGGAAGACGGTCGACTGGTGTCGATCTGATCGCTCGGGGCGCCTCGCGCGGCCCCGCTTCTCTGTTCAACTCGGTATTCGCCCAACATGTTCAGACCCTTGCCCTTGTTCATCGGTGCTCGCTACACCCGTGCCAAGCGTCGCAACCACTTCATCTCGTTCATTTCCATGACCTCGATGATCGGCCTCTCGCTGGGCGTGCTGGCGATGATCGTGGTGCTGTCGGTGATGAATGGCTTCCAGCGCGAAATGAGTTCGCGGGTCCTGGGGCTGGTCCCGCACGCCAGCATCCTTGGTGTGCAGCCGCTGGACGACTGGCAGCAGGTGGCCAGCGCTGCGGCGAAGAACCCGGCAGTGATCGCTGCGGCGCCCGTCACCGAAATGGAAGGCATGCTCTCGTACAAGGGGGCCATGCAGCCGATCCAGGTGAGCGGCATCGATCCCGCGCAGGAGGACAAGGTCTCCATCGTCGGCCAGCACATCGTGCAGGGGGCGCTGCAGGCGCTCGAGCCAGGCGAGTACGGTGTGGTGCTGGGCGAGCTGACCGCCCGCCGCTTTCGCCTGAACACCGGTGACAAGGTCACCCTGATCGTGCCGGAAATCAGCTCTGCACCGGGCGGCATCACGCCGCGCATGCAGCGCCTGACGGTCGTGGGGCTGTTCAAGGTAGGTGCCGAGCTGGACGGCTCGCAGGCCTATATCCATATCGCCGATGCGGGTGAAATGCAGCGCTGGGCGCCCGGTCAGGTGCAGGGTATACGGCTCAAGCTGAAGGATCTGTACGCCGCGCCTCAGGTGTCCAGGGCCATTGCCCAGGGACTCGGCGAGGGCTATCGTGCCGACGACTGGTCCCACACCCAGGGCAGCCTGTTCAGCGCGATGAAAATGGAAAAGACCATGATCGGACTGCTGCTGCTGATGATCATCGCCGTGGCCGCGTTCAACATCATCGCCACGCTGGTGATGGTGGTGAACGACAAGGGCGCGGACATCGCCATCCTGCGGACCATCGGCGCGACACCTGCGCAGATCATGGGTACCTTCATGGTCCAGGGCAGCCTGATCGGCATCGTCGGCACCTTGATCGGCGGCGTGCTGGGCGTGATCGGCGCGCTCAACGTCAGCGCCATCGTCGGCTGGCTGGAGCGCACCAGCGGGCAGCACATCTTCACCTCGGACATGTACTTCATCAGCAGCCTGCCGTCGCAGTTGCAATGGGGTGACGTGGCGATCATCTGCACCGCGGGCCTGGTCATGAGCTTCCTGGCCACCTTGTACCCCGCCTACCGGGCCTCGCAGATCGAGCCCGCCATGGCCTTGCGCTACGAGTGAAACGCTGGCCTGGGTGCCCGGCGTTATGGCACCCAGGCTGGTTCAGCGTTCAGCGGGCAGTTCGATCACCAGGCGTGTCCATCCGCCGCCACAGTGCGCGTGGATCCGACCGCCATGGGCCTGGACGATCGAGCGGGTGATCGCCAGCCCGAGCCCGGCGTGTTCGGTACTGCCTTCATGGCGTGCCTGGTCTTCCCGATAGAACCGGTCGAACAGGCGCGGCAACGCCTGTTCGGCGATCTCGGGTCCGGTGTTGGCCACCTCGATACGCCCCTCGGGTGACAGGGTCACCAGGATCGCGCCACCGGCAGGTGTGAAGCGCAAGGCATTCTCCAGCAGGTTCGACAGCGCCCGGCGCAACATCTGGCGATCGCCCTCCACACGCGCCTCGCCCTCACGGCCAAGGGTGATGCTGGCGTCCTCGGCCAGGGCGGCGTAGTAATCGAGCAGTGCATCCACTTCCAACGACAGGTCCAGGGTCTGGCGGCTGGGCTCGAGCAGGCCATGATCGGCCTTGGCCAGGTACAGCATGTCGTTGACCATCTGCGCCATGTGCTGGAGTTCTTCGAGGTTGTCGTGCAGCGTTTCGCGGTACTGCTCCAGGCTCCGTGGGCGGGTGAGGGTGACCTGGGTGTGGGTGAGCAGGTTCGACAGCGGCGTGCGCAGCTCATGGGCGATGTCGGCTGAAAACGCCGACAGGCGTTCGAAGGCATCTTCCAGACGTTGCAGCATGGCGTTGACCGTCTGGCCCAGCTCGGCCAGCTCTTCGGGCAGTTGCGTCACCGGCAGGCGGGTGGTCAGCGACTGGGCGTCGACGCTCGCGGCGATCGCCCCCATTTGTCGCAGAGGCCGCAGGCCGCGCCGTACGGCCCAGGCGCCGAGCAGGGCAGTGAACAGGGCGCAGAGCCCTACGGTCAGCCAGATCAACTGCTGCATGCGCTGCAGGAAATGCTGGTGATGGGTGATATCCAGGAACAACGTGACCCTCGCACCCGGCATGGCCTGGGACAGGCTGCGGTACTCGGTTCGATCGCTGTGCAAGGTGGCAAGGCCGGGTCGACCCGGCTCCTGGGGCAGGCCGGGCTGGCTGTCGAACCACAGTGCACCGTCCTCGCCGCGAACGCGCAAGCCCAGGTCAGCCTGATGGCTGAGCTCGCCGCGCAGCGCGGGCAGGCGGGTGGCCAGCGTGTCGATCGAATCGACCCCCTCCAGGTGGGCGCGCAGTTGCGACAGGCGCGCGCTCAGCGCCTGTTGGTCGAGCTCGATGAAATGCCGTTCGCTGGCCCGGCTGAACAGCAGGCCGGCGGACAGGGACACGGCGGCGGTGCAGGCGGCGAACAACAGGGCCAGGCGTGCGCTCAATGACAGGCGCGGCATCAGTCGGCACGCTCTTCGAGCACGTAGCCCATGCCGCGCACGGTATGGATGAGCTTGTTCGGATGATTTTCGTCGACTTTCAGGCGCAGGCGGCGGATCGCCACCTCGATGACATTAGTGTCGCTGTCGAAATTCATGTCCCACACCTGCGAGGCGATCAGCGATTTGGGCAGCACTTCACCCTGGCGGCGTAGCAGCAGTTCGAGCAGGGCGAACTCCTTGGCGGTCAGGTCCACGCGACTGCCGCCGCGGTCCACGCGGCGTCGCAGCAGGTCCAGGCGCAGGTCGGCCAGGGTCAGCAGGCTGTCCTGGCTAGGTGTGGCGCCACGGCGCAGGAGGCTGCGCACCCGGGCCAGCAGTTCGGAGAAAGCGAAGGGCTTGACCAGGTAATCGTCGGCGCCCAACTCCAGCCCGTGGACCCGGTCGGCCACCGCATCGCGGGCGGTGAGAAACAGTACCGGCGTGTCCAGCCCGGCCTGGCGGACCGCCTGGAGGATCTGCCAGCCATCGCGCCCGGGAAGCATCACGTCGAGAATGATCAGGTCGTGGTCGCCGCTGAGGGCGAGGAACTGGCCGGTCTCGCCGTCGTCGGCCAGCTCCGTAGCGAAGCCTGCCTCGCTCAGGCCCTGGCGTAGGTACTGGCCGGTACGGGCCTGGTCTTCGACGATCAGCAGTTTCATCCAGCGTCCACACACGAAAGACATCGATCGGCCGATGATACGTGACCTTGGGTCGGGCTGGCGAAACTGACAGGGTTGTAATCTTCCGGTCAGCCTGGCGGCAGCCCAGGGCTCACACAATGGGCCTCTCCTTCAATTGCCTGGAACCGCCATGAAATCCTCGATCTTCAGCGCCGCGCTTTTCGCCGTCAGCCTGCCCGTGCTGGCCGATGGCGGGCACTCGTTCAGCTTCGGCGAGCCTGCTGCCGCCAGTCAGGCGACCCGCACCGTTCAGGTCGTGCTCAAGGACATCGCCTTCGAACCCGACGCGTTGCAGGTCAAGGCGGGCGAGACCGTGCGCTTCGTGCTGATCAACGAAGGCAAGCTGGCCCACGAGTTCAACCTCGGTGACCGGGCCATGCACGTCGAGCACCAGAAAGAGATGGCGGCCATGGCCGCCATGGGCCATGAGCAGATGGGGCACGGCGCCCACGGTCACGACCAGGGCAACACGGTACTGGTGCAACCCGGCCAGCGCGCCGAGCTGACCTGGACGTTCCGCAAGTCGGCGCCCATCGAGTTCGCCTGCAACGTGCCGGGGCACTACCAGGCGGGCATGGTCGGGCCACTGACCATCGACTGACATCGGCCACAAGTCGCGATGCAAAACCGGTAGAATGCGCTCATTTCCGTGCATTCAGGTCAGATTCATGCATCCCGCTGCCGAACATTCCCCGCTGGGCAAGTCCAGCGAATACATCGCCATCTACACGCCGTCGCTGCTGTTCCCGATTCCGCGCACGGCCAAGTGGGCGGAGCTGGGCGTCACTGCACAGACCCTGCCCTGGCAGGGTGTGGACTACTG
Source organism: Pseudomonas sp. S30 (assembly GCF_016518545.1). GTDB lineage: Bacteria > Pseudomonadota > Gammaproteobacteria > Pseudomonadales > Pseudomonadaceae > Aquipseudomonas. The sequence goes on along the minus strand of NZ_JACVTO010000005.1, from coordinate 105,234 downwards.
GAACTGCTTCGAGCTCTCCTGGCTGTTGCCGTCGGGCAAGCCGGTCGTGGCCATCGGCGAGTTCGCCATCCCGGCCGACTCGCCCAATATCATCGAATCCAAGTCGTTCAAGTTGTACCTGAACTCGCTCAACCAGACCGTCTTCGCGAGTACCGACGAGCTGTGCGCCTGCCTGGAGAAGGACCTGTCCGCGGCCGCAGGCAAACCGGTGGCGGTGCGGGTGCGCAGCCTGGCCGAGGTCGAGTCCGAGGGCGTGAGGATCTTGCCAGGGCAATGCATCGACGAACTGGACGTGAGCATCAGCCAATATGCCGAGCCACAGCCCGAACTCTTGCAGTGCGACGCTGAGCGCGTCGTGGAGCGCACGCTGCACAGCCATCTACTCAAATCCAATTGCCCGGTGACGGGGCAACCCGATTGGGGCAGCGTGGTCGTAGAGTACAAGGGACGCGTGCTAGAGCCTTCGAGCCTGCTGGCCTACCTGGTAAGCTTTCGCCAGCATGCCGATTTCCACGAGCAATGCGTGGAGCGGATCTTCCTCGACCTGCTGCGCCTGCTGCAGCCCGAGCACCTGACGGTCTATGCCCGTTACGTGCGCCGTGGCGGGCTGGACATCAACCCTTACCGAAGTACTGCGCCGATGACGGTGCACAACGGCCGGCTGGTTCGCCAGTAGCGGGTGGCGGGGCCCCTGACGGCGGCCCCTGGCGCGGGGTTCAGATACCCATGCTGTGCAGACGGGTGATGATGTCGCGCAGTGTCGCGGTCAGGTCGGGGTGATCGACCTCGAAGCGCTCGACGGCGAGGTTCACGCCATCGACCAGGTTGTTGTCCGGTGACACTTCCTCGAGCTTGATCTGCGCTTCGATCTGTCGCGCTTCCTCGCGCAGACCAGCGAGCTCCTCATCGGACAAGGGAACATTGCGATCCAGTTGCTCGCGCAGGCTGTCCAGGCGTTCTTGCAATTCGCGGGCGGGCATTGGTTGTACTCCATCGATGACTTGGCATGCCATGGACCTCGGCGAAGCGGCAAAGGTTCTGGCCCATGTTCCAGCCTAAACCACATCCGAGCGCTCTGCAGGGCGTGCCTCAAGTAACTGGTTTCAGGGTTTTTCACCCTTGCGCCGGCGCTGGGCGATGTCCGCCAGGCAGGTGTCGAGCGCTTCCAGATGGTCGATCACCGAGTGGGCACCCAGGCCGAACAGTTCCAGGGTCGCCTCGCCGCGGGCCCTTGCCTGGTCCTGCGCGCTCAGCTCCTGCCATCGGCTGGCGGTCTGGTCGCACACCGGGCTGCACGCCGCCAGTCCGATCGTCCACAGTCCGGCGCTCAGGCCAGCCTGCACCAGCCGCGGTTCGCCGCTGACCAGTACGCAGCCGTCCAGACGGTCGCTGCTCAGGGACATCAGGGCCTGCCAGCAGGCATCGGGTGACGGCCAGGGTGCGCCCGTGGCCGTGTGGCCCGGCAGCCAGTCAGGTAGCACATCGGCCAGGCGTGCGCTGTGCTCCAGCCGTGAGTCGTCGAGCCAGATGCAGGGCACCTGTCGAACCCGCAGCGTCTGGAGGGTAGACAGCGCGCCAGGGGCAGGCCGCGGGCGTCCGTTGGTTGCCTGCACCAGGCAGCCGCGCAGGCCGAACAGCACGGCGGTGGGGGCGGGGGCTTCAGGCATGGCAGGGTCTCTGCAAATGCGCTTCAGGCTAAGGCCTGTAGATGACGAAAACATGACCGTCATAGGGTGAAGCACTTGTTTACACAGCGAGGGTGCGAGATATGGCATGCTCGCGACCAGCCAGTTTGCCCCTATACTGGCGCACTCTCATTTGCGCGACGCCCTGGGTGTCCGACGCATCCACTCTTTGGAGAAACATCTATGCAGAGGATCGGTGCCGGTGTGATCAAGCGAATCACCCAGGCCTGTGTCTGTGCCAGCCTTTCGCTGGCCCCGCTGGCCGCCACCCAGGCGGCCACCGAGCAAGACCCATGGGAAGCGGTCAACCGACCGATCTTCAAGTTCAACGACGTCCTCGATACCTACGCCCTGAGGCCCCTGGCCAAGGGTTACGACACGGTCACGCCGCAGTTCCTCCAGGACGGCATCCACAACGTGTTCCGCAACCTGGGCGATGTCGGCAACCTGGTCAACAACATCTTCCAGCTCAAGCCGCATAATGCGGGCGTTGACACCGCACGGTTGATCGTCAATACCACGTTCGGCCTGGGCGGCTTCTTCGACGTCGGTACGCGCATGGGGCTGCAGCGCAGCGACGAGGATTTCGGCCAGACCCTTGGCTACTGGGGCGTGCCGAGCGGACCTTATGTGGTCATTCCACTGCTGGGGCCAAGCACGGTCCGCGACGCGATTTCCAAGTACCCGGACTCCTTCACCGAACCCTACCGCTACATCGATCACGTGCCGACACGTAATTCGATCTTCGCACTCGACGTGATCGACACCCGTGCCAGCCTGCTGCCGGCGGAAAAGCTCATCCAGGGCGAGAAATACATCTTCATCCGTAACGCCTACCTGCAGAACCGCGAGTTCAAGGTCAGGGATGGCGAGGTCGAAGACGACTTCTGAGTACGTATCGACCCAGTACGAAGGCGATCTGCGGATCGCCTTTTTTGTGGGCTGGAACCATTCGCTGGTCAGGGACCCACGAATTCGAGGACCGGGGAGAGCATTACATTGCCCTCGCTATACCTAAACGTAAGCCAAACGGATGCTTCCAATAACCTTCGGTGATTAGCGTCCTGCCCCCGATCTTTGCACGCTTGAAACCCCTCGCGGATGGGAGTACCGTCTGCGCCTTACAGGCACCACTGTGCGTCGCCGAACTGGGTCACCGTCCCGCTTCCACGTACAGGGTTCACACGTATTCCAAGTAGTCGACCGTCGTCCTTGCCGATGTCCGCTACGCCAACCAATCGGCGCCGTTCGCCCACATGCAGAAAACCAGTGCAACGTTGCTGATCATCGATGACGACGACGTGGTCCGTGCAAGCCTCGCCGCGTATCTGGAAGACAGCGGCTTCAGCGTCCTCCAGGCCAGCAATGGCCAGCAGGGGCTACAGGTCTTCGAAGAGCACCAGCCCGATCTCGTCATCTGCGATCTGCGCATGCCGCAGATGGGCGGTCTCGAACTCATTCGCCGCATTACCGCGCAGGCACCCCAGGTGCCGGTGATCGTCGTGTCCGGTGCAGGCGTGATGAGCGATGCGGTGGAGGCCTTGCGCCTGGGCGCGGCCGACTACCTGATCAAGCCCCTGGAAGACCTTGCGGTGCTCGAGCACTCGGTTCGCCGGGCCATGGATCGAGCCCGCCTGGAGCTCGAGAACCAGCGCTACCAGGAAAAGCTGGAGGCGGCCAATCGGGAGCTGGAAGCCAGCCTGCACCTGTTGCAGGAGGACCAGACCGCCGGTCGTCAGGTGCAGATGAACATGCTGCCGGGAAGGCCGTGGAAGGCCGGCGATCTGACGTTCGACCATCAGATCATTCCGTCGCTGTACCTGTCGGGTGATTTCACCGACTATTTCCGTGTCGATGAGCGGCGCGTGGCGTTCTACCTGGCGGACGTGTCCGGCCATGGCGCCTCCTCGGCCTTCGTCACGGTGCTGCTCAAGTTCATGACCACTCGGCTGCTGTTCGAATTCAAGCGCAGCGGCAACATGCGCGACTTCAAGCCCTCCGAGGTGCTCTCGCACATCAATCGCGGGCTGATCAACTGCAAGCTCGGCAAGCATGTGACCATGGTCGGCGGCGTGATCGATGAGGACACTGGGCTGATGACCTATAGCGTGGGCGGGCATTTGCCGCTGCCGGTGCTGTATACGCCCGGCCAGGCTCGCTATCTCGAGGGCCGAGGCTTGCCGGTGGGCCTGTTCGACCAAGCGACCTACCAGGATCATGTATGCGAACTGCCTCCGCAGTTCAGCCTCACGCTCATGTCCGACGGTATTCTGGACCTTTTGCCGGGCGACACGCTCAAAGATAAGGAAGCGACCTTGCCGGAAATCGTCAAGGCCGCGCAGGGCAGTCTGGATGGGCTGCGCCGACGATTCGGATTGGCTACGCTTGGGGAGATGCCGGATGATATCGCCCTATTGGTGTTGAGCAGGAACCTTCCATGAGTACTGGTAGAATCCAGTTCGCCGAACAGAACGGTACCTTCGTACTGAAATTCGTCGGTGAAGTGCGCCTGACCTTGTGCTCGGCGCTGGATGCGACGATCGAGAAGATCTTCACCGCGCTGAATTTCTCGGCCATCGTCATAGACCTCACTGAAACCGAAAGCATCGACAGCACCACCCTCGGTCTGCTGGCGAAGCTCTCCATCCTGTCCCGCCAGAAGGTCGGCCTGCTGCCCACCGTGGTCACTACCAACCCGGACATTTCCCGGCTGTTGCAGTCCATGGGTTTCGACCAGGTGTTCAATATCGTCGATCGCCCGCTGCCATGCCCGGACTGCCTGAGCGATCTACCGTCGCAGGACGAAAACGAAGAAGTTGTGCGCTCCAAGGTTCTGGAGGCGCACAGAATCCTGATGGGACTCAACGATTCCAATCGCGAGGCGTTTCGCGACCTGGTGAGTGCGCTGGAGCGGTCCTGAGCCACCGGTAGCCGTTCAGCTGTACCTCTTTTCCAATACACACCTCAACGCAAACGGGCGGAGAATACCCAGTATTCTCCGCCCGTCGTGTCATCGCCTGCCGTGTCAGGTGTTTTCGGCCATGACCTTTTCCAGCTTCTCTTGATCACGAGCGAACTGGCGAATGCCTTCGGCCAGCTTCTCGGTGGCCATGGCATCTTCGTTCATGGCCCAGCGGAACTGGCCCTCGTCCAGCACCTGCTTGGCTTCGCCGGCGTTGCCCGGCTTGAGGATGCGCGGCAGCTCGCCCTGATCGTCGCTCAGCTGCTGCAGCAGCTCCGGGCTGATGGTCAGGCGATCGCAGCCGGCCAGCTGTTCGATCTGCCCGACGTTGCGGAAGCTCGCGCCCATGACCACGGTGTCGTAGCCATGGGTCTTGTAGTAGTCGTAGATGCGGGTGACCGACTGGACGCCCGGATCATCGACCCCGGTGTACTCCTTGCCGGTGCTCTTCTTGTACCAGTCGTAGATGCGCCCCACGAACGGCGAGATCAGGAATACGCCGGCATCGGCGCAGGCCTGGGCCTGGGCGAAGGAGAAGAGCAGCGTGAGGTTGGTCTGGATGCCTTCCTTTTCCAGTTTCTCGGCAGCGCGAATGCCTTCCCACGTGGAGGCCAGCTTGATCAGCACGCGATCGCGCCCGATACCGGCCGCTTCGTACAGGGCGATCAGTTGGCGAGCCTTGTTCAGCAGCGCCGGTTCGTCGAATGACAGGCGCGCGTCCACTTCGGTGGAGATGCGCCCTGGAATCACCTTGAGAATGCCGGCGCCGACCGCGACCGAGAACTTGTCGCACGCCAGCTGTACGTCACCCTGGGCATCGCTGCGCACCTGCTTGAGCAGGTCGGCGTAGCCTTCGATGGCTGCAGCCTTGAGCAGCAGCGAAGGGTTGGTGGTGGCATCCACCGGCTTCAACCGTGTGATGGCGTCGAGGTCGCCCGTGTCGGCGACGACGGTGGTGAACTGCTTGAGTTGTTCCAGCTTGGAAGTCATGGGCGTGCTCTGTCCTGTGAGTGTCTCGACATTACCCGAGCCCCGGCGGCCACTCAAGGCCGATCACCGGCGCAGCCTGGTGCGGGCGGGCGAACCCCTGTTCGAGTTCGCCCTCCGGCCAGGGTTCCCCTTAGCGCCCCTGCAACAGCTGCGCGGCCTGCTCCACCACCTGCAGCGGCGCCGCAGCCTTGTGGATGTCCGCCGACAGCAACTGACGGAAGCGTCGAGCGCCAGGGAAACCCTGACCCAACCCCAGGATATGCCGGGTAATATGGTGGATAGCCCCGCCAGCCTCCACGTGCGCGACCAGATAGGGCATGAGGCGCGCCATCACCTCGCTGCGACTGATCACGGGCGCTTGGCTGTCGAACAGTTGCTGATCCACTTCGGCCAGCAGGTAGGGGTTGTGGTAAGCCTCGCGCCCCAGCATCACGCCGTCGAAGGTCTGTAGATGCAGGTGGCAGGCTTCGAGCGTCTTGATCCCGCCGTTGAGCACCAGCTCCAGGTCGGGAAAATCCTGCTTGAGCTGCGCGGCCACGTCGTAGCGCAGCGGTGGCACTTCGCGGTTCTCCTTGGGCGACAGCCCTTCGAGAATGGCGATGCGGGCGTGCACGGTGAAGCTCGTGCAGCCGGCGTCGCGCACCTGCCCGACGAAGTCGCACAGCTGGGCATAGCTGTCGCGGCCGTTGATGCCGATGCGGTGCTTGACCGTGACCGGAATCTGCACGGCGTCGATCATCGCCTTGACGCAGTCGGCCACCAGCCCAGGGTGCCCCATCAGGCAAGCCCCGATCATGTTGTTCTGCACCCGGTCACTTGGGCAGCCGACGTTGAGGTTAACTTCGTCATAGCCCGCCGCTTCGGCCAGCTTCGCGCAGGCCGCGAGTGCGGCCGGATCGCTGCCGCCCAATTGCAGCGCCAGTGGGTGCTCGGACACGTCATGGCGCAGGAAGCGCTCGGCGTCGTTGTGCAGCAGGGCGCCGGTGGTGACCATTTCGGTGTAGAGCAGGGTGTGGCGGGAGAGCAGGCGCAGGAAATAGCGGCAGTGGCGGTCGGTCCAATCCATCATGGGGGCCACGGAGAAGCGGCGTGACGGCTCAGGGCGCGTCGTTTCTGGCTCAGCGCCCGAGTTTGTAGTGTTTTCGTTCAACGTGTTTCGTACCGTTTTTCGGGGGTTTTGGGGCGTTTTTACCAAGCGCTTGGTACAATGTACCAATCGACCGAAGACGTGTACCAATTTCCTATGGCAACGATCCGACTGCGCAAGAAAGCCGATGGCACCACCAGCTACACCGTCCAGATTCGCATCAATCGCGATAAGGTCACAGTCTACCAAGAGAGCCAAACGTTCGCCCGCAAACAGGCAGCTGTGGCCTGGGCGAAGCGACGAGAGACCGAATTGTCGGAGCCGGGCGCCATCGAGCGGGCGAAGCGCGTGGGACATCCGATCAAGGCGATGATTGACCGGTACCTGTTAGAAGCGGAGAAAGCCCGGCCGCTAGGTGTGACCAAGCGACAGACACTTAAGGCCATTCAGAAAACCTACCTCGCTGAAGTAGTCGACTCCAACATCACCCAGCAGGTCCTAGTCGACTTCGCCTTGTGGCGAATGGGCCCCGAGGGTGGTGGAGTCAAACCGCAGACGGCAGGTAATGACTTGGCACACCTTGGGTCGGTCCTGTCGCTGGCCAGGGCAGCGTGGGGTTACGAGATCGACGCGCGAGCTATGCCTGACGCTCGTCTTGTTCTTAAGCAGTTCGGCTACAACATGCGCAGCCGCGAGCGGGATCGACGTCCGACGATGGATGAGCTCGACAAGGTTCTCGAACATTTTTTCGAGATGCTGACGCGTCGGCCCACCGCCATTCACATGCCTAAGGTGATGGCGTTTGCGATTTTCTCGACGCGGAGGATGGATGAGATCACCCGCATCCTGTGGGAAGACCTGGATGAGCACCGCCAGGCGGTGAAGGTGCGGGATATGAAGAATCCTGGCCAGAAGATCGGCAACGATGTCTGGTGTTACTTGCCGGATGAGGCGTGGCTCATCATACAGAGCATGCCCCGAGAGTGTCGCGAGATATTCCCGTACAACACGGATTCAATCGGCACAGCTTGGTCGAAGGCCTGCAAGATAAAAGGAATAGAGGATCTGCACTTCCACGACTTGCGTCATGAAGGAGTGAGTCGGTTGTTTGAAATGGATTGGGACATACCGAGGGTCTCAAGCGTATCCGGTCACCGTGATTGGAACTCGATGCGGCGATATACCCATTTGCGTGGGCGAGGGAATGCGTATAAAAGCTGGAGGTGGCTGGATCAGATCATTCAGGCACCGGTTAAACTCGGTGCTCGGGCTGAGTAGGCGGATCGACACCCGTGCTACTTCTATGATCGCCTCTCGTGGTAGGCATCCGCTTAAGGGCGACAGCGGTCAGTAGCGTCCGGCTGCTTTCGATCCAAAGCGGACCCTCGTCAGGGGCTACATACGGCCAAAAACAGCCTTTCGCCTGTCAAGTTTGATATCGTCTATTCGTAAATGACGGCCATCAGAATCATGCTGCTGTCGTGGGTAGATCTCGTGTGTTTCGGCATCAATTGATCAAAGACCGGTTGCCTTTATGGCTCACTCCAGTCAAATTGCATGCCGCGCGATTCACAGAGCGTGGGCCAAAAGCGCGTAAAGACAGATCTTAATAGTGATTGTTGTTCTCGATTCCGTGCCGGGAGGGTTGATTTTCGATGTCTGAAGCAGAAATTCCAAATGGTGACCCTCTCAACTTAGATGGTCTCAAAGCTTTTCATCGTGAATATGATGCTATGAAGAAGCGTGATGAAGATGAAGAGCGAAAGCAAGCGGCCTTCGAAAAAGAAAGGCAGGCTAGAGTGAAAAATCAACTCGCCAGCGAATTATTGCAACAGAAGATTTTTTCAACAATAACCGTTATTATCCTTGTTGTTACAATTTTGGGAACTGTTTTTACTTTTCGTGAGTCGGTGGTCTACTATTATTTCTATGTGACCTATACTGCGATTCCTGTTTTGCTCGCGATAAGCTTTTTTGCTATTGCCAAGATCTGGATGCGAAAAGACTTGACTGGTAGTGATACCTCTTTCGTTGAGCTAGATAAACGTGCCGAACATAGAGAATTAATCAAGGCGAAGGCTCAAGCACAGGCTCAAATGCGAGCGTTTTCGGAAGAGCTTGCACGCGTTAAGATTGATGCCGTTAACGAATATGCTGGACTTGAGCTAAAGTCTACAAGTGAATCAGCCCCTGTAAAAGATCCAAGCTATGATTTTGTCGAAAACATTCAAGACATAATTTCAAATCTTGATAGTCAAATTCGCTACGCTGAGGAAAAAGCTTCCCGGTTGCTTGAGAGCGGCAGATCGTTCATAAAAATGGGTATTTCATTTTATTTGATTACAATTATAGCTTGGCAATTATATCTATGGGGGGCTCACATGGAGCTAACGCCAGGGATGATTGTTGGCATGGCGTCGTGCACAATTCTATTCATAACAGTAGAGTTTTTGGGGGCCTGGTTCTTAAAGCAATATCGCCACTATGGGGATTCAGCTTTTGCTTACATGAAGGTTCGGTCTATGTACGGAAGGCACCTCTTGGCATACTGTGCTGTGTTTGAGTTCGGTGATGGGGGGGAGGTAGCAAAAAATGATTTGCTTACAATTCTAGAGAAGTCAGAAGAGTGGCCAGAGCTCAAAGATTTAAATAAGAACGACTTCAATCATATGCTACAGTCCGTCGAGGCTGTGGGTGTTTTGTTTGAGAAATTAAAGAGTATAAAGAAAAGCAAAAGCGCTGAAGCTTCGTAATGAGTGGCTGAAAGTGAATTTAGTTGCTTGAGGCTCTCCAGTTTCTGGTTGGCAAAAAAATATAGGTTCTGATCAGCTAGTCTAGGACTCTGCGTTAATCATTCTCGGCTTCAGTGGGCGCCTGAATCGTCCTTGGTTTTGTAGAAATTCCCGAACGGCTGCTTCTGGCTGAATCCTACCATTCACCAACGGCTGCTTTGGGTCGTTAGCTGCCCTCGCAGAAAGCCGGTTCGGGTTGCTCGTCGAAGATGTCGACGGCCACCCACACCTGGCCACGCGAAATTTATCTTACCGGCTAGCCGTCCCGAAGCGTTTTGTTCAATTGCGCACACTCCTTATGGGCAGTCTCCCGCTGCTGATCCAGGTACTGCGCTAGATCGGCAATATGAATGCCTCGCGCGCTCTTCTGGCTTGTCTCGAGCCTGGTGATAGGAAGTTTGATCTGTCCAGCAAGAACCTTCCGCTGAAACATGTCAGGGGTCAGGTGGGTAAAGTAATCGGTGCACACTTGATCAAGTGGAATGATGGCGAGCCCGTTGTACTGCGCCATCAGCATGAATGCCGTTTTCATTCGCACACCTCCAAGCGATCTAGGCGCTCCAGTTCGGCCAAGATAAGCGCTCCTGCTTTGATGAGCATCCCTCGCTGGGCTCCAGGCTTCCACGCCTCAGGACCCCAGGGCCATAGCGCTGGAACGATCGTGCATTCAACGAGTGGCATATTCCATGTGTGCGCCCATGCGGCGAGTGCGCTGGCAGCGTCGGCAAGTTGGCCATTCGTATAGAGGTCGTCAGCTTCCGCTGTGTGTCCCTCAACTGTGATCTGGCGGAGACGTTCGGATAGCACCTCAAGAGCAATCGCACGGCTTCGGTTCTCCACTTCAGACAAGACGATTATGAGGTCGGGCTTGCAGCCCACTGCGTTTACTTGGCGGTGGCGCTCGATCTCGGCGATCAGTTCCAGCGTCACCGCAGGCGCCATTGCCATGCCGTAGTCGTTGAGTGCTACGTTGTCGTACTGATCACGTTTCGCAGCGGTGGCGAGCGCTTTCAGTTTCAAAATGTCCACGCTCATCCCTTGGTCTCCTGCTTGATGATGAAGCCCGCCGCCTGGCGGATCTTGGAACATTTATCGTGACCGCCTGGGCGAGTACGAGACTTGCCGCACACGTCGCAGATCGCCGACATCGCTGGTCGTAGAAGTGGCTGTATTCCCTTGAGCGTTCTTACCTCCGGTAGGTATGTGACTGAGGTTATGTTGCTCGCACGCGTCAGAGAGCTGGGGTGATACAGCACCTGCAGGCCGAGCTGGTGGGCGACGTGAAGCTCCAGTCGTGCGCCCTTTGATTTTTCCCAGCCAGGTAGCATTAAAACCGCGTCACAGCGACAGATCTGCACGAGCGCGAGACGCATGTAGCCTGCCCACGATCTACATTCGGGTGTCGGATTTTCGGCAGGATTCTCGACCTCGATACCCTCCGAGCGCAGCAACTGGGCCGCAGCATTGAATGCTGGGTAGTTGAAGTCGGGAAGTCCGGTCATCGGGCCGGAGATGTAGACTCGTTTCATGCTGCCTCCGGTGTATCGGCATCAGTCCAAGCCCCATCGCAAAGCCCATATGCGCTCGAGCAGGCCGATGCATCTGCCTCGCCGTCGCTGGCGATCAGATCGTACTGGATGCCACCGCGTGTTGTGCGTGACCACTCCACGGCTTGCCGTATGTTGGCAAGCGCGACGATCTCTGCCGGGCTCATATCGGCAATCGAGCCTTTCTGATGCTTGGCGTTGGCACCCGCGAAGAATGTAGCGCCACCTTGCTTGCTTGCTTGGCGTACTAAGTCTTCCCAGTGAGCAATCTTGTCGACGTGCTCGGGGAAGCGGGCTGCAATTTCCCGTAGCTCACCTTTGCGGCAGTTGATGCAAGGCATACAGCCAACCCTGCCCATGCCGAGGCTATATAGCGGGTTAGCTTTTACCCCTGCGAAGCGGTGGGCCTCGAACACGGCCTGGACTGGCCAGTCGATGATTGGGCGGAAGTTGAATAGGCCGCCTCCGACCTCGTCGACTTGAGGTAAGTAGCGACGTGCCTCGGACTCCTCGCGGCGCACACCTTGCCAAGACAGCACCATGTTGTTTCCGTCGAGTAGCGGGAGCATCACCTGTTCGACAAGAACGTTGCGCTTCAACTCTTCGGTACAGAATTGAGCTTTCCGGCTTGGGAATCGCCCTTTCCAAAGACACAGGTCCAAGAAGGGGACACCGGTAGGCTGCAGAACCTGCAGGGCCGTCTCAACAATCTTTTCTGGCACCCGCTGCTCGCGCCATTTGGTCGCAATGAACTGTCGCTTGCGAGCGATCTGGCGGGAGAAGTCCGCCCGGCGCCGCTCGATCTGAACGCCTGTGGTGTCGGTTAGGTAATCGAGGTATTCCAGGGTCAGTCCATGCTCATTGCCTGTGTCGGCAAAGACGGCGCGAATATTCGGTACTTCCAGCGCTAGAGCGAGTAAGAGCGTGGCGGTGCTGTCCTTACCGCCCGAGACGCTGACTACATTGAACTGCTGATTGTGTAGCGTATTCACGGCATAGCCTGTGGAGCGATATGAAGGCAAGTTTGTCATGCCGCTGCTCCTGCGGTTGCGGGGGTTGCTCGCAAGTGGGCATGCAAACGCATTGCGAGTTGAGTCAACTGCTGGATCTGCTCATTCGCCCTTTGGGCTTGCTGGTTGGCTTTCAGCGCGTTGAGGGTCCGCTCTGTAAGCCCAAGCGTTCTTGCCGTCTCGGCCAGCAGGTCGTAATCCGCCCTGGTCACGGCCATCCCGGTGTAGGACATGATCCGGGCCTCCAACTCGGCGATGGTGCTTTGAAGCGAGGCGATCGCCTTGAGGCGTTTTCGCGTATCAGCTTCATTCTCGATATTGGTATCGGCCAGTTGCTCTTCGAGCGTTCTGATCCGTAGCTTGAGGCTCGAATCCACGCATTCTTTGCCCTCGGTCCTGCCGCGCATGTAGGCAAGATGGCGCGACTTAGCGAAAAGGAAGGGCATGATGACGAGTGTTGCCAGCCACAGAATACCCAGTGTGAGAATCAGTTGATGTGATTGCATGAGCTGTGCTCCGGTATGCTCGTCGCTGGTGATTGAGAGCAGCGACGAGCAGATGCCCCAGATGGCCGGGGCTGCCTTGTTATGCGGTTTGTGTGCGCTGCTGATCGAGGTACTCAGCGAGATCGTGCAGGTAGATCACATGTTGCGCCCTGCTTGAGCTGTGGAGCTTTTTCAGCTTCAGCTTGATCTCGCCCTTGCGAACCAGCTCCTTGAACCTGCGATCTGTTTTGATGTGCGGGAAATACTGCTCCCGCACAGCCGTCAGCGTGGGACATGGAGTCGTCCACTGGGCGCGTAGCTGATCCAGCGTGCCGGTCATGCGTACTTCGCCATAGCATCGTCGAAGCCCCTGATCTGGTTGCGCACTGTTTCCGCCAAGTCGTCTTGGCAGTGCCCTTTGGTTGCGGCGCATATTTCGCCAAGATGGTTGAGCACGATCACCCTGAACGGCTTTTCAAGGTCGTTCGTTGGGCTGATGTATGCACTGAGGCTGGGGCCGACTACCGCGTTCACCGCTTCCAGCGCTTCACGCATCGCAATGGCTTCTGCGGACTGCCGACCGGAATCAGTGCGGCCATTGGCTAGATCCTGCAAAAAGTCTCTCAGGGCTTGGTACTTGGAGGAGTCACCTCTGAGTAACGTCAGCGACGCCGTCAGAGGCCCAAAGCTCGCTTTGATGTGATGCCTGCGCTGGTCGTTTTCGATTTCCAGCTGGGCATCGAAGGCGCGCTCCGGTCGAAGCATTTGGCAAACGGTTTTGCCGCCCGACTCAAGGGTGTGCTGCAGCAGCATGACGCGACGCAGGGGTATGGTGAATTCACTCATGCTTCACCACCATTGCGTGGGAAGACCTGCGCGCGGCCCGAAAGCGTTACCGCTATCTGAAGTCCGGTGCGGACTTCAAACGCCTTCGCTTTCTCTGGAGCGCAGCAGATTGCAGAGTGGGGGTAGATGATTGCGGTATTGCTGTACTGAGCCTTTGTCATGGGTCATATCCTTGATGTGAGAGCTGACGCCATGGGAAATTAGCAAAGAGTAATTTAATGTGCAATAGCAAACGCTAAATCGCTCAGGTGTGCGAGTTCACCGGGCGCGGCCGGTGAATCGAAATTCCCTGAGAGGTCTAGAGCTTTTTAGCGGTCCAGGCGAGCAGGACACGCGCCTGAATATGCATCCTGTCTATCATCGATTCGTCGATCGTGATCGGTGGATAGATGGGGTTGTCAGAGATCATTCTGAGCTGGCCGCCCGTCATGCGCTGCAACCGCTTGATGTAAAGGTCGCCATCAAGGGTAAACACATAGATCGCGTCAGTCTTGACCTCCGTGATCCCCCGATCTACCAGCAGGGCGTCACCATCAGCGAAAGTGCCTGACATGCTGTCGCCATCACCCGTGATGATTGCCAGGTTGTCGAGGTTCGAGAAGTTGAGGCCCTGCATCCTCAACCAGTCCAAATGGACCGTCATGTCGCGGATGACTTCAATGTACATATCCGGGGCTGCCCTGCCTGGCCCCATCGATGCCGCGATGTCGAGGTGCGGGATAAGAACAAAATCCTTGTGCTTTACCGCTCGCTTCGACAGATGAACGACATTGTCCGGGGCTTTGTTGGATGGCTCCTCAGTTTGAGGAGAAGTCAGCGTCCCTGCAGCGAGCCCGATCTTGGACTCGAGCGTCAGCGCAGCCTTTTCCCCGAGCTTGCGATGGCCATTCAGCAACTGCGATAGGTAGGAAGCATCCAGGTCGTAGGCGTCGGCAAAGTCTTTTTGACTGAGGCTGCCCATGAGCTTGCGGAGGGTGGCGATGCGCTTTTCGTTGATATCCATTCGACGATGATTGCTTCCAGTTAGCAGACAGTAAATTGCACAACGCTATTGCCATGATAATTAGCAATTGCTAATCTCGCCGCTCATGGAGGTATCTATGACGCTTAGCGAGTATCTGAAGACGATGGACAAGGAACGGCTCGAAGCTTTCGCAAATCGTTGCGGGACATCGATAGGTCAACTGCGGCAGGTGGCTTACGGCAATCGTAGAGCCAGCGCGGGTTTGGCCGTGAGTCTCGACCGAGAAACAGGGGGAATTATCGCTTGTGAATCACAACGGCCCGACATCGACTGGGCCTACCTTCGACAAAAAACAGCATAGGGTGCTGACCTGGGAGCTCTCACCTTCCCAGGCCAGCTACGACGGCGCACAGCTCAGTACGGTCGTGGTCGTAGGATAGGGGTTGCCCTAGCCGATGGCTACACCGTTAAAGAGGAATTAACGGTTATGAGTCGCATCGACAACTCGCCGGACACAGGTCCGGCTCTTTCATTGCGCCACGCGCTCTGGCGCGCTGGCCGCGAGTACAGAGGTGGCATCACGTCCCTGGCGTTCGACATGGGGATGGACTTGGATGCTCTGCAGAAGAAGCTCAAGCACGACGAAGAACGGCGCTGGCTCAACCCTGATGAGCTTGAGGAGGTATTGCAGTGGACCTGCGACAAGCGCGTGCTCGATGCGTTGGGCAGGGCAGCGGGGGTTGTCTGGTATCGCCCGGAGCCCGTACCTGCCACCAATCAGCAGCTCAAGGCGGTCGCCCATCTGCTGGAGGAGTCCGCGCAGTTCGTGCGCAGCATGCATGAGGGCGCAGCGGACAATGTTTGGGAGCCGCATGAGGTCCAGACTTTGGAGGCGCGCGGGATAGATGTCATCAGGCAGGTGCTCGCGATCATCGCAGGTGCCCGCCAGGCCATGGAGGATCAATGCCATGGCTGATGCAGTCGACTTCGCCAATGACCACGTCGAGTATTTTCTGCAGCTGTCGCTCCTACGGTTCGCTCGGCTCCCGGAACAACCGAGCGCTGAACACTGCGAAGACTGTGGAGAGGCGATCCCACCTGCGCGTCAACAGCTGGTGACTGGTTGCCAAACCTGTGTGAGTTGCCAGGAACTACGGGAGCGGCGCCGGTGAGGGGACGCCCAACTTCTACAACAGCTGATTGGGCGCGGCGTTACATTGAAACCTTCGATCTAGCGCTGGTCCCGATCGACCCAGGCGAAAAGGGGCCCAAAGGTAATGGCTGGAATCAGCCGGGTGGCTACTTCATCGCTGCGGATGATGCAGCGGACTTCTGGAGCAGGCATCCGAGCCACAACCTGGGAGTAGTGCTCGGGCCTAGCCGTGTCTGCTCGCTGGATGTTGATGATGTGCCATGCACGCGGCAGATCCTGCAGGAGCTGCTGGGTATGGACCTCGACTCCCTAGCTGACGCTTATCCGACGTCGGTGGGTAATCCCGCGCGCTTCCGAATCATGTTCAAGGTGCCAGACGGTGTTGATCTGTCCTGGCATCCGTTGACTTGGCCAAGCCAGGCAGACCCGGACGGGTCGATTCACAAAGCGCTGATGGTTCAGGTCAAGTCCGCGCGTGATGCTGGAGACGTTGATCGAGTCAATGCCCTGAAGTTGGCTGCTGAGCCTTTCAAAAAAATCCCAGTGTTCGAACTGCGGGCGGGCCTGGTGCAAGACGTACTGCCGCCTTCGATTCATCCTGGCACTGGTCGTCCGTACACATGGCGTACCGCTCCTGATCCGAAGGGCTTGCCGGAGCTGCCGGCGAAATTGCTGGCTATCTGGCAGGACTGGGACAACTTCAAGCCTAAGGCCGAGAGTATCTGCCCATGGCTACCCAAACCCAAGCCGGCGCCTCGTCCTGCTCCAGCCAAGTCGAGGCCTGCTCTGGCTCGTGCCGGACGTGATCTGCCCGAAGTGATCCCGCTGTTCAACCAGGCTCATGACATCGCATCGCTGATCGAGGCCCATGGCTATGAGCGGCGCGGTGACAAATGGCTGTGCCCGCAGAGCAGCACCGGCATGGCGGGCGTGTCGATCAGTGAAGGAAAACTGTATTCCCACCACAGTTCTGATCCACTGGCCAATGGTCACAAGAACGACGCGTTCGACGTGTTCTGCATCCTGGCCCATGGTGGTGATCAGCGGGCAGCAACCAAAGCTGCCGCCGAGATCCTCGGCCTCAGTCCGAGGTCACGCCCGCCAGCACCACCTCCAGTTGGCGAGCTTCCCCACGCCCCATCTGCCAGCGAGCAGGCCGCCCAAGATCCACTCCTTGCACCCGTCGCGGTGGTGGTGACGGGCGTGGCATCTGAGGGACCACCGGGCAGCCCGGCCGGCTCCTCCGACGACGAGGGGGGCGGGGGTGGATTCAATCTAAAGGCGCTTCTACGGCGCTATGCCTTGATTGAGGGCACTACTCAGGTATGGGATATCGATGCTGCCAAGAAGATCAAGAAGGCCGGGTTCGTTGCCCACATTGGCAAGGAAGCGTTCAAGGACTGGGAGTCGGTCACGGATCCAACTCGTAAGAAGCGCGTCAGCGAGGAGTGGGTGAAGGACAACGAGCGTACCCAGGCTCTGGCCGGCAAGGCGCTCGGGGACTTCTCCATGCCGATGATGACGCGCTATGTATACATCGACGGGACCAAGGACGTGTGGGATTACGCGAAGAAACGACGTGTCGCCGAGGGTGCCGTCAAGATGGCCTTGGGCGATGCCTACAGCCTGTGGCTGAACAACCCGGACCGACGTGTGGTGGACATGAATCACATCGTCTTCGATCCCTGCATGAAGCACGACCCTCAGGTGTACATCAATACCTTCGAAGGACTGCCGCTGGAACCGGTCCGCAATGACGGAGCCTGCGAAAACCTGAGGTGGCTCATCAATTTTCTATGCAATGGGGACGAGGTGGCGGCGCGTTGGCTGACCTGCTGGCTTGCCTATCCGCTCCAACACTCCGGGGCCAAAATGGATACCGCAGTGCTCATGCATTCCACCATGGAAGGTTCGGGTAAGAGCCTGCTGTTCTCCGTCGTGATGGGGAAGCTGTACGGCATTTACTCGGCGACGGTAGGCCAGACGCAGTTGGAGGGGAATTTCAACGCTTGGCAAAGTGGCAAGTTATGGGCGGTTTTTGAAGAGGTCGTGAGCCGTGACCAGCGTTACAACCAAGTGGGCAAGATCAAGCAGCTGATCACCGGCCAGACGATCCGGATCGAAAGTAAGTTCGTGAATGGCTGGGAGGAGTCCAGCCATATGAATGCGGTGTTCTTGTCGAACGAGATCATGCCCTGGCCGATCGGCGAGGCTGACCGGCGCTTTCTGGTCATGTGGCCCGAAGAAAAGCTCCCGCCTGACAGACAGCTAGCCATCAAGCAAGAGCTGCTCAACGGTGGCGTAGAGGCCTTGTACGGATGGTTGCTCGCCCAGGACCTGGGCGACTTCGATCCACAGACCAAACCTCCGAGCACGCCAGCCCGCGAACGGCTCGTTGCATTGAGCAGGGCGAGTTGGCAGACCTTTGTGCATCTGTGGCGTACATCTCAGCTCGGCAATGGCCTGTGGGGGGCCTGCCTCTCGTCCGATCTGTACTCATTGTTTCTGGAGTGGTGCCAGCGATTCAAGGAGCACTCGATGAGCCAGACGAAGTTCAGCTTGTTCATCGAGACGGTCGGGGTTGAGAAGACGAGGGCTATTCCCTGGACGGAGGGGAACAACAGGCGATTCAGCGCCTGGTTCTTTCCGAAAGATGATCAGGCCTTCCTGCCACCATCCTTGAAGAGTGCCGAGCTGGGGGCGCATGTCGTGGCCTGGCGCGCCAAGGCAAAACTTGCGGGGTGGAACGTCGATGGCTGGGACCACGTCAAGGGGGCTGCTGCATGACTACAACCAGAAGTGTGTCGGGTGTGTTGGGGCTGTGTAGGGCCGAATGGCCAACCTTACACAGCGCTAAGCCACGAATTTCAAGGGCTGCGGGATACCTGTGTAAGGTGTGTAAGGTTCGCGCGCACGCGCGTGCGCATACGAAAATTTTTCACACCCCTCCCACCGCTATGGCTGCTTTTTTTTCTCACGCGAGGCCCAAAAAACCTTACCAACCTTACACACTTTACACAGGGTGCTCTAAAGCACTGATTTTAACAGGCTCCATCTGTGTAGGGTTTGTGTTGGGTTGGCTGATTGTGTGTTGGGTTGCCATCGGAGCGTGCTGGAGATGATGAAAGACATTGACTCTCTGATGCGGCACTGGGCTGAGCAGCGGCGCCAGGGGCCGTCCGGCTTGGGTAGCCAGATGGGCAGCATCATGGAATGGAAAGGGCTTGCCCCTCGCACCGGCGCATCGGGCTCGCGAATCCTGATCGCAGGAGCTGGGATGGATCACGCGGCGGCAGAGATTGAGGCGGCAGTGGCCGAGCTTGATCGGCGTGATGCTCGGGGCCGCGTGTTAGCAAGGCTTGCCCTGTTTCGTTACGTTCATGAAGCCGCGATTCGTGAGCAAATGAGGGAGGTGGGACTTGAGGAACATGCTGAGAGAACCTACTGGAACTGGGTTGCCGCTTTGCATCTGCAGGTGGCAAGAATCTTGGTTAGCCGGGTTGGGCCTAACCGAGCTAATACCGTTCGTCGGGTTGGAATGCGCCGAGCACGCTCCGAATCTGCGCCGAAGTAGCGCCGAGACTGCGTACCGAAAATTGCCTCTTTTCGGTTTTGCAGTTCACCGGTAAAAAGTCCCCACGATATGACAGCTGCGCTTAGGCGCGTCCCAATTACCGAACTGCACCCCGAGAACCCTGCCAATTGGCGGGGTTTTCTATTTCCGGCGTCTGGAGGCGTGATGGATATTCAGCTGAGGGTCAAGACAGGCGAACTGCTTTGGTCAAGGAGCCCCGAATGACGAACGAACAACAAGCGTTAGTAGAGATGCCGATCTGGATGGTGATCGTACTGTCCCTGGTCGGTGGTGTATCGGGCGAGATGTGGCGGGCAGACCGGGCGGGTGCACGCGGCTGGGGGTTGGTGCGGCGCATCGCGTTACGCTCTGGCGCGTGTGTAGTGTGCGGGATGGCAACAATCATGCTGTTGTACTCGATGGGCGCTTCGATTTGGGCTGCGGCAGCGTTTGGCTGCCTCACGGCCACGGCGGGGGCTGACGTCGCCATCGGCCTGTACGAGCGATGGGCGGCGAAGCGGTTGGGCGTCGAGGCGGCACCCCCCGGCAGCGGCGGGGCAGCCCAGTGACCCGGCCGGCCCCCGCCGAGGGGCCGGGGACCCTGCCGGGATGGCCGGGATACGGGACGGGAAACCCGCGGTTCTTCGTTAGCGGCAAGTTCACCAGCTTAGTGAACTGCGGTTAACTGGTTAACCCCTTGAATTCACAAAGTAAACTGGACGTTCTGGCATGACTTATCTGACCAAATCGGAGTTCGCCGCGCGGCGTGGATGGTCGAAATCCTATGTCTCCAAGCTCGCCTCCCAGGACCGTCTGGTCCTTTCGGACGACGGCAAGGTCGACGTGGAAGCCACCGAGGCCCTGTTGGCCGAGTCAGCCGATCCGAGTAAGGCAGCCGTCGCGGCCCGGCATTCCGAAAATCGGGTCGAGCGGGATGTTCGCAGCCATCTGCAACCGTCCGCCGATACACCTGCGGTGCAGGCAGTGGTGCAGGCGCCTGGCAAAGGGCGCGACTTTCAGGCTGCGCGCGCGCACCGGGAGTACTACCTGGCGCAGCTCGCTGAAGCTGATTTCCGCAAGGTTCAAGGCCAACTGGTCGAGCGCCAACGAGTGGAGGATGCCGCTTTTACAGCGGCGCGAGGCCTGCGCGACCAGATGTTCGGGCTCGCTCCCCAGCTTGCCGCCGAACTGGCGGGCATGACCGATCCGTGGGACGTCGAAAAACACCTCACTGACACCTTCCGCCGCGTCTTCACCGATGCCGCGAAGATGAACGATGACGATCTCGAAAGAGCCATGAAGCCGAGCTGAGCCTATGCCTACCGGATACGCTGACGGAGCCAAGGTGTATCGGGATGAATATTGCCGAGGGCTGATGCCCGACCCGGAGCTGTGGGTCGACGAATGGGCGGACGAGTACATGCGGATTCCGCGTGATACCGGCGCTGCCGAGCCTGGCAAGTACCGCACCGACCGTACGCCGTATGCCCGTGAACCCATGCGCTGCCTGTCACCTGCCCACCCCTGCAAGCGGGTGATCACCAAGGTGGCCTCGCAGCTGATGAAAACGCAGATCGCCCTGAACTGGATCGGGGCGCTGATCCATATGTCGCCGTCCAACATCCTGACCCTGCTGCCCAGCCTGGCGCTGGCCAAGCGAGTGTCGGCGCGGATCGCCAAGACTATCGCGGTCACGCCTGAGCTGAGCCAAAGGGTTGCGGCCAAGCGCTCTCGTGACTCGCAGAACACAATGGACACCAAAGAGTTCGAGGGCGGCACGCTCTACGCGACCACGGCAGGCTCGGCCTCCAACCTGGCAGAGCTGTCTGCGCGTTTCGTCTACGGCGATGAGGTCGACCGCTGGGACGTGGACGTCGACGAAGAGGGCGACCCGATCGAGTTGGCGGAAACCCGTGGTAGTACCTTCGGACGTAACGCCAAGTTCTACTTCTCCAGCTCGCCCACCATCAAGGGCGCCTCGCGGATCGACGACCTGTTCCAGCAAAGCGATCAGCGGCACTACTACGTGCCGTGCCCGACCTGCGGCCATATGCAGGTGCTGCGCTGGGAGCGCCTGCTCTATTCGCCAGACTTCGCCACGGTGCACTACCAGTGCGCTGGCCCTGAGTGCGACGTTCTGATCGAAGAGCATCACAAGAGCGACATGCTCGCCAGGGGTGAATGGCGCGCTCACGGCAAGGGCGACGGCGAAACGGTGGGCTTCCACCTCAACGCGCTGTATTCGCCGTTGGGCTGGGTATCCTGGTCGGATCTTGCCAAGCAATACGAGAAGGCCAGGAAAGCCCAGGACCGGGGCGATCTTGAGCCGATGCAGGTGTTCTACAACACCCGCTTGGCCGAGGTGTGGGACAGCGCGGTCGAGCAGACCAAGCATGAGGTGCTGCAAGCGCGGGCGCTTCAAGAAGACTACGTGCTGGGCACGCTCACCTCGGGCGTGCTGGCACTGACTGCCTCGGTCGATGTGCAGGCCAACCGCCTGGAACTGATGGTCATCGGCTGGGGCGTGGGCATGGAGCGCTGGGTGGTCGACCACCAAGTGATTCCCGGCGATCCCGCCGATGAGCGCACCTGGGCGGTGTTGGATGAACGCCTCAAGGTGCGCTATCTGCACCCTTGTGGCGTCAGCCTGGCGATCCTGGCAACGGGCATCGACTCGGGTGGTCACCACACCCATGAGGTCTACCAGTTCACCCGTGTTCGGCGCTGGCGAAACATCTTCGCGCTGAAAGGGGCGAGCAAGCCAGGGCGGCCTGTGATTGCGCAGCGGCCCTCGCCAGTGGACGTTACGTGGAAGGGGCAGACCGAGCGACACGGCGCCGAACTTTGGATGGTCGGTACCGACACGGCCAAAGACTGGATCTACAACCGCTACAGCTTCGAGTCGGGGCCTGGTGCGCTTCACTTCGCCAAAGACCTGCCCGAAGAGTTCTTCCAGCAGTGCGTGGCCGAACGCAAGGTGGCGCGCTATGTGAAGGGCTACAAGCGGATCGAGTGGGTCAAGGGCAAGGCCGATCGCAACGAGGCGCTGGACCTCATGGTGTACAACCTGGCAATGGCCTACTTCCTGAACCTGCACCGCTACGTTGAGCACGATTGGGACAAGCTCCGGCAGAAGCTTGCGCAGACCAGCCTGTTCGATCAGGGCGAGCCACAGCCAGCCCGGCCTGAAGCCCGCGAGCCTGCCCCCGAAGTAGATCAGGCGCCCGTCACTCGCCCGTCAGCGCCGGTGTCGCCCGTGGCCAGCAGGCCAGTGGCTGCAGCACCTGCGCAACCTGCAGCACGAACTCCACCTGTACAACGCCGCAGCTCGAGCAGCGGCTACCTGAAGAGACGCTGACCATGGCCTACACCAAAGCCCACCTCGACGCGGTCGAGCGTGCGATCGCGCGCGGCGAAAAGACCGTGCGCTACACCGACCGTACAGTGGAGTACCGTTCCGTGGACGAGCTGATGCGCGCCCGTGATCTGATCCGCTCGGAACTGGTCCGGTCCGCTGGGCCGCGCTCACGCGTTGTCAGGCTCTACCATGGAGGGAAGGGCTTGTGAGTCGGTTCGTCTCCACGCGCACCGGCATTCTGGTGCCTGAGCGGATCAAGGCCAGCTACGAAGGCGCTGCCGAGGGCCGGCGTTCATCGAACTGGGACGCGCCGGACACCGGGCCGAACAGCTTGATCATGCCCGCCTTGCGCAACCTGCGCTCACGGTCCCGCGCAGCGGTGCGCAACGACCCTTATGCAGCCAACGTGATCGACAAGCGGGTGAGTAACCTCATCGGCACCGGCATCACCCCGCAGCCGCGTTTGACCGACAAGGTGCTGCGCGAGTCCATGCAGGTGCTGTGGGAGGACTGGGTCGATGAGTCGGATGCCGATGAGCTCACCGACTTCTACGGCCAGCAAGCGCTGATCGCTCGCACCGTCGAGCAGTCCGGCGAGTGCTTCGTGCGGTTGCGGCCGCGTCGGCTGGAAGATGGCTTGGCCGTGCCGCTGCAAGTCCAGTGTCTGGCGCCGGAGTTCGTGCCTCACGACAAGTTCGAGATCACCCGCTCCGGCAATGTGATCCGCGCGGGGATCGAGTTCAACAGCATCGGGCGCCGCGTGGCGTACTGGTGCTATCGCACTCATCCCAGTGACAAGTCGTCGCAGAACGCTGGTTACAACCCACTGGTTCGGGTGCCGGCCGAGCAGATGCTGCATGTGTTCGAGCCGCTGGAGCCTGGGCAACTGCGCGGCGTGCCGCGCCTGGCCCCGGTGCTCAAGCGCTTGCGCAGTCTGGACAACTACGACGACGCGGTACTGTTCCGGCAGGAGGTGGCCAACCTGTTCGCGGGCTTCGTGCGAAAGCCGGCTCCTGATGCCGGGGGACCGCCTCCGGTGGACATGCTCACAGGCGCCCCGGTCAGTTATGACCGCGACAGTTTCACGCCGATGGTCGCGCTGGAGCCGGGCACCATGCAGGAGCTGCTGCCCGGCGAGCAGGTCGAGTTCTCCGACCCGCCCGACGGCGGCAACAACTATCCCGACTTCATGCGGCAGCAACTGACCGCCGCTGCGGCCGGTGCCGGTCTTCCCTATGAGCTTATGACCGGCGACATGCGCGACGTGAACGACCGCGCGATCCGGGTGGTGCTCACCGAGTTTCGCCGCCGCCTGGAGCAGCTGCAGTTCCAAGTGTACGTCCACCAGTTGTGCCGCCCGGTGCGCTCGGCCTGGATGGACATGGCGGTGTTGTCGGGCGCGCTCGACCTGGCCGACTACACCCAGCGCCGCCGCGAGTACCTGCGCACCCGTTGGGTACCGCAAGGCTGGGCCTACATCCACCCCGTGCAGGACGTGCAGTCGCGCATGCTCGAAGTGGGCGCGGGCTTCGCTTCGCGCAGTGAGATGTGCCTGCGCTCCGGCACCAACGCAGAAGCGGTGGACGAAGAGAACGCCGCCGACATCGCCAGGGCTCACGGCCTGGGCCTCAAGTACAGCAGCTTGTCGGCCATCGACGATGACCCCGACGAATCCGACAAGAAGGAGAGCAAATGAAACCGCTGAAACCGCTGATGCCGTTCCGCATCTTCAACAAGGCCAAGACCACGCAGCCGGTAAAGGACCAGCAGTGGTACACGATCAAGGCCGCTGCCGACATCGAAGGCGCCGAGAAGGTGATCGAGGTGTACGTCTATGGCGAGATCGGTGCCTGGGGCATCACAGCCAATCAGTTCATCCAAGACCTGAAGGCCGTGGACGATGGCACGTCCGCTGTGGTGGTGGCTTTCAACACCATCGGCGGGGATCTGTTCGAGGGCCTGGCGATTCACAACGCCCTGGCGCGGCTGGGGGAGCGCTGTACTGGACGAATCGATGCCCTCGCGGCCAGCGCCGGCAGTGTGGCGGTGTGCGGCGCGCATCGGGTGATCATGGCGTCCAACGCGATGATCATGATTCACAACCCCTACACCTGGGTGGGCGGTGATGCCGAGGATCTGCGCCGGGTTGCGGACATGCTCGATCAGGCCTTCGAGGCGATCATCGCGGCTTACAAGGCGAAGGCGCCGAACATCGATGACGCTGAGCTGCGCCGGATGGTGGACGCCGAAACCTGGCTGACCGCCCAGGATGCCCTGGCGCTGGGTCTGGCCGATGAAGTCGGCAACGGCGTGAAAGTGCAGGCGTGCTTAGGGCAGGGCACCGCGCTCGCGCGATACCGGCAGACCCCGCAAGCGCTGCTCGACCAGCTTGAAGCCAGCCAGACCGAGCAGCCAGCCACGCCGCCGCAGGATCCGCCCGTCGATCCACCCACAGGATCTGCGCCCGACGCGGCCGCACTGGCGTTGCAGATCACGCAGGCCTGTACCAAAGCCGGCATCAGCAACCTGATCGAGCCCTTGATCGCCTCCACCAAGCTGGCGGACAACGCCACGGTGCAAGCCGCGCTGACCCGCGCCAAGGCTGTACGCGACCTGTGCGCTGCAGCACGCCTGCCGGAGCTGACCGCCGAGTACGTGGGGGCTGGCTTGGATCCCAGCGCGGTACGTGCCCGCTTGTTCGACAAGCTGGTCGGCTCGGGCAAGGGCTTCGAGATCGATAACAGCCTGCCCCCGGCCGAAGACGAGCCCGAGAAGGTCAAGGCCAAACTTCCCAATCCCAGCAGCATCTGGTCTGCCCGTCGGCAGGCCTCGCAACGTCCCGGCAAAGGAGCCTGAGCATGAGCAACACCTACGTCGAACCGGTCCATGCCGGTGAATTCCTCCTGTCCGAGGGGGCAGGGCAGATCTCCCGCGAGGCGATCGATCTCGCGCCTGGTGAGGCGCTGATCGCCGGCCAGGTTCTCGGCCTGGTCACCGCCTCCGGGCAGTTCGCCCCGTATGACCCCAAGGCCGAAGACGGTAGCCAAACTGCCAAGTGCATCCTGTTCGCCTCGGTCGGGTCGTCGGAGGTTGCCCGTCGAGGCCGCGCGGTGGTGCGCCTGGCCGAGGTATCCGAAGCGCTGCTGACCGGCCTGGATCTGGACGGCGAGAAGGCCCTCGCTGCGCAATTCATCATCGTTCGCTGACCGCGAACCTCTTTTCATTCCAGCCCCGCCTTGTGCGGGGTTTTGTGTTTCTGGAGGGCCTTCATGGCTGACATCGAGATTTTTGAAGACAACGCATTCACTGTTCCGGCACTGACCGCCGCGATCAACGAGCAGCCCTTTGTGCCAGGTCGTATCGCTGAGCTGGGCCTGTTCGAGGAAGAGGGCGTTACCACCATCACCGTGCAGGTCGAGAAAGACGGTGAGACGCTCGCGCTGGTGCCTGCCGGCGAACGCGGTACCTCGGGTCTGGTGGTCAACGGCAGCAAGCGGATCCTGCTGCCGTTTAACACCGTGCATCTGCCTGAGCGTTTCGCGATCAAGGCCGACGAGATCCAGGGCATTCGCGCCTTCGGATCGCAGACCGAGCTGCAGGCGGTGCAGGACGTTGTGAACAAGCGCCTGGCCAAGGCCCGGCGTCAGTTGGACGCTACCCATGAGTTTCATCGCATGGGCGCCCTCAACGGCTTCGTGCTCGATGCCGATGGCAAGACGGTGCTGCTCAACATCTACGAGCGCTTCGGCATCAAGCCGATCGAGATCGTGATGGATCTGGACAAGGCCGAAACCGAGGTGCGGGTCAAGTGCGTGGATGCACTCGACGCGCAGGAAGAGGCACTGGGCGCAACGGCCAGTTCGGGGTCGCGAGCGCTGTGCGGCAAGAACTTCTGGCGCATGCTGATCGCACATCAGAGTGTCAAGAAAACCTACGAGGGTACTCAGTACGCCGCTGCGCTGCGGGCGGATGGCCGTGAAGCGTTCGACTTCGGCGGCATTACCTGGGAGCGCTACCGGGGCAAGGTGGGCAACACCGCGTTCGTGGGGGACGACGACGCGCGTCTGGTACCCGAAGGCGTGCCAGGGCTTTGCATTACCCGCTTCGCCCCGGCCGACTACATGGACACGGTCAACACCGAGGGCCTGCCGTACTACAGCCAGCTGGAGATGATGCCCTTCAAGAAGGGCGTGGCAGGCGAGGCGCAGTCCAACCCGCTGCACCTGGTCACCCGACCGAAGGCCATCATTCGCCTGAAAGCGAAGCGCTGACATGGGATTCCGGGATCTGCTCGAAGACGTGGATGAGACGGTGTTCGAGGTGCTGGGCGATCCCGCTCTGATCGAAGGGCGCGAAGTGCTCGGCATGTTCTCGGCGCCGTGGCTACAACCCAAGCTTGGCCGCATCAACACTGGCCTGCGTGAGCCTCACTTGGTGATCCGGGTAGGCGATAACGCAGGGGTGGCGGCGCGTCAGGCGGTGGTGATCGATCTGCCGCCTGAGGACGGTGGTGGCAGCTACATCATCACCAACATCGAGCCAGGTGGTGACGGCCTGGTGACCCTGGTCTTGAGAAAGTCGCCGTGAGCGTGGGTAGCTACGCCAAGCAGTCTGCGAGTTCCGGCCTGATCACGCTGCATGTGGATCCGGGTGAGATCGAAGCCTTCAAGGACTTCGCCGCCCTGGTGCCGAAGGCCGCAGCGGCTGCCCAGCGCCGGGCGCTTAACAAGACGCTGCGCTGGCTACAGACGCACATTGCTCGCGCGGTCGGCCGGGAACAGCGGATCGCTATCGCTGCAGTGCGGCAACGCTTGCGGGCCTATCCGATCAACAGCAACGGGCAGGGCAAGCTCTGGTTTGGCATCAACGCGATCGAGGCCAGTCGGGCAGGGAGAGCCCGGCAGACCCAGTCGGGCGTGTCAGTCGCTGGGCGCCGGTATGCGGGGGCCTTCCTCAAGAAGGTCTACGGCAACAAGCCCGACATCTGGATCCGCACAGCGAGCAAGCATTTCAAGGCCAGCGACTACCCCGATACCGAAGCCTCGGGCAGGGGTGGCGTGAGCTCCGGCTGGATCGCCGAGAACGACAGCCGCTTTCCGCTGGCCAAGGCCAAGATCTCGCTTGAAGGCGTGCGGCCGCACTTCGAGGCCTGGACCAGTCGGGCGCATGAGCGACTGCTGGAAGTGCTGGAGCAGGAGCTGAACTTTGAACTGCAGAAATATCTGAGGAAATCAGGCAATGGATGATTCACCGATTCCCCTGACTGAGCTGTACGCGGCGATGGAGGCTCAGATCAGCGCTGCCATCCCAGGGCTGGCCCTGGTGGCGGCGATGCCCGATCCGATGCAGCGACTGGCTTTGCCTGCGGTTGTCATCGAGCTGGCCGGCTGGGAGCCCGGCCCGGATCCTGGCACTGGCGAAACCGGCATTGAGGCCCGCTTCGAGGCGCGTGTGATCGTCGGCAGTGAAGTCGAAGATGCGCTGAAGGTTGCCGCCTTTGCCGGCGCGCAGCTGACGGTGCTGCTGCGTATGCAGACGTGGGGCCTTGCCATCGAGAATGCTGTCTTCGTGAGGGCCGAGCAGGACTGGACTCGCCCGGAGCTCGACGGCTATGCCGTATGGGTCGTCGAGTGGACACAGGTGATTTACCTGGGCGTTGAAGAATGGCCCTGGCCGAATCAACCGGCCAGCATGCTGCTGTGGGGCTTTGCTCCGCAAGTCGGCCCTGGCCATGAAGGTGATTACACACCTGCAGGTGAGCTGACATGAGCTATGTGTCAGCGCAACACGACCGGATGCTGGCCGGCCTGCTGATCCCTTGCCGCGTTGTGGCGGTGGACCTGGCTGCAGCCATGGTGCGCGTTTCCGATGGCGATGACTGGACCAGTGCTTGGGTGCGCTGGCATGCCGTCGCGGCCGGCAAGGCCCGCCACTGGCGCGCGCCGAGCCTGGGCGAGCAGGGCGTGCTGGTGAGTCCCAGCGGGGAACCGGCGCAGGGCACATTCGTGCCAGGCCTGTATGGCAATGCGGGCGGTCCTCCTGACAACCGCGACCACGTCGAGGTTTGGCGCTTCGATGATGGTGGCTCGCTGGTCTACGACTGGCAGGCCAAGTCCTACACCATCACGCTACCCAGCGGCACCGCGACGGTAAAGGTAGGCGTTAGCGAGGTGGTGGTGACTGATGATGCCATTACTGCCAAGGCCGGTACCGTCACGATCACCGGTGACGTGACCATCAACGGCACCTTGCAGGTGACCGGCGACATACACGGTGGCGCCCGGATCATCGACACAGCCGGGAACACACCGAATCACAAACACTGACAGCCCGCCTCGTGCGGGCCTTTTTTTGCCCGGAGATCCCATGGCGAACAAACAATCAGACGATCCACATCAGCCCGTGGCTGTGGCGGCGTTTCGTGATACCCGCTTCACCTCGCGGCAGATCTTCACGGCGGATCTGCGGCCGCTGCTGGTGGCGGTGGGACGCATAGAAGTGTCAACGAGCGATACCGACGCTATCGCGTGCCTTGAGCGGCACCCCGATTTCGAGCGGCTGGAGTAGCACCATGATCGGATTGGATCGCCGCACTGGGCTGCCGCTGTCGGGTGTGGCGCACCTGCGGCAGTCCATCGAAGACATCCTGACGACCCCCGTCGGCAGCCGTCGTATGCGCCCGGAGTATGGCAGCGACCTGCGTCGCTATGTCGACCTGCCGGTGAACGACGGCTGGAAGAGCGCCGTGCAGGCCGAGGTTGCGCGCTCGCTTGGGCGCTGGGAGCCACGCCTGCAGCTTGAACGGGTACGCGTCACGGCCGTTGTGGGCGGACAGATCACCTTGGAGCTCGCCGGGGTGTACCTGGGCGACAGCATGATTGTGGAGGTCAGCGCGTGAGCATGATCGATTTGACGGCGCTGCCCGCGCCGCAGGTGCTTGAGAGTCTGGATTTTGAAGAGCAGTACCAAGCTGACGTCAACGTGTTCCGCGAGCATATGGGCGAAGACTGGACGGCACAGCTTGAAAGCGATCCGGTGACCAAGCTGCTCGAAGTCGGCGCGTATCGCAAGTTGACGACACGAGCGCGGATCAACGATGCGGCCAAGTCCTTGTTGTTGGCTTACGCTCAGGGCAGCGATCTGGATCACCTCGCTGCCAACGTCAGCCTGCAGCGCCTGTTGGTTCAAGCCGAAGATCTGGTAGCGGTGCCCCCGGTGCCGGCGATTTTCGAGGATGACGAGGCGCTGCGCGAGCGCGTGCAACTGGTGTACGAGGGGCTCACTACAGCGGGTCCGCGAAACAGCTACATCCTGCATGCGCGCAACGCTTCGGGCCGGGTAGCAGATGCGACAGCCGAGAGCCCATCGCCAGCGGTAGTCGAAGTGACCGTACTGGCCCTGGAGAACGACGGCACTGCCCCGGCCGAGCTGCTGTCCACGGTGGAGGCTTATCTGAGTGCGGACGATGTCCGTCCCGTCGGTGATCGGTTGATTGTCCAGAGCGCTCAGATTCTGCCGTATCAGATCAACGCCAAGTTATTCATGTCAGGGACGGGACCGGAAAGCGAAGGGGTGCTTGCTCAGTGCCGTTCGCGCCTGGCGGCGTGGATCAACCCCAGGCGCCGCCTAGGCGTGGAGGTGGCCCGTTCGGCGATTGATGCGCAGTTGCACATTCCTGGGGTGAGCCGCGTAGAGCTGAAGGGCTGGACCGACATACGGCCGACCCGTTCGCAGGCGGCGTGGTGCACGACGTTTGTCGTGGAGCGGGGGTGACAGATGACGAGCCTGCTGCCACTCAACCGCACACGCCTCGAGCGCTCTGTAGAGGCTGCTGGGGCTGAAGAGCCGGCGATCATGCTGCGCCGTCTTTATGACCCGGACACCTGCCCGTCCGAGCTGCTGTACCTGCTGGCCTGGGCCTGGTCGGTGGACCGCTGGGACGATCGTTGGCCGGAACCGGTCAAGCGCTCGGTCATCCGCTCGTCGTTCTCCGTGCATGCCCATAAGGGCACGATCGGGGCGCTGCGGCGTGTCGTCGAGCCCTTTGGGTATTTGATCGAGGTGCTGGAATGGTGGCAGACGGTACCCCAAGGCGTGCCCGGCACGTTCGCGCTCAAGGTTGGCATAGCTGATGAGGGCATCAGCGAAGAAACCTATCTGGAGTTGACCGCGCTGATAGACGACGCGCGGCCAGTCAGTCGGCACATGACGGGGCTGGCAATTAGCCTTGAAGCCAGCGGCCGTTTTCATGTTGCGCTGTTGCTTGATCAGGGCGACGAGCTGGACGTTTATCCGCCCGCGCAGCGCGACATTCAGGTCACAGGCGCAGTGGGCCGTGGGGGCCGCGATCACACAATAGACACTCTGGAAATCTCACATGGCTGATCAAAACTCGCAGTTCTACGCCATTCTCACGAATGTGGGAGCGGCGAAGCAGGCAAACGCGGATGCGCTCGGTATCCCGTGGAAAATCACTCAGATGGGCGTTGGTGACGGCAATGGGGCTGAGCCTACGCCCAACGCAACACAGACGCGGCTGATCAACGAATGGCGCCGTGCGCCGCTCAATCAGTTGAAAGTCGACGACAAGAATCCGGCCATCATCGTTGCCGAGCAAGTCATTCCCGCCGAGGTAGGTGGGAAGTGGATCAGAGAGATCGCGCTGTATGACGCCGACGGCGACATGATCGCTATCGCGAACTGTCCGCCGACTTTCAAGCCGCTGCTCAATCAAGGCTCGGGCCGTACCCAGGTTGTGCGTATGAATCTGCTCGTTAGCAGCTCATCGAGCGTCGAACTGAAAATTGATCCATCAGTCGTGCTTGCCACACGCGAATACGTGGACAGGATGATTCTTGAAGTCCTGCCGCAGGACAAGAAGCCAGGCACGTACACTCAAGTCACGATCAACCAGCGCGGCATTGTTGTGGCTGGTGAGAACCCCACGACTCTGGCCGGCTATGGCATCACGGATGCACTGTCGACTAAAGGAGGCACGCTTACCGGCAATGTGCAGATGACTGACACTTGCCGTCTTTACCTGTCCCCAGGTTCGGTGGGCTACTGGGCTTATGGCTTGTTCGCTGGCACCCCGAAGGATGTGAAGGCCGGCCTCGGTTTCTGGGGCGGTGAAGACGGCGTAGTCAGAACCGCGTTCCTCGGACTGGGAACTGACCCTTGGTATCTCGGGCCAGGTATCCGCGTGAAGCTCGACGGGACTGTCGAAGTAACCGGCACGCTGACCGGTAGTGGTGCCGGTCTGTCGGCAGTGCCGTTCGCTGCGCTGACCGGAGTGCCGAACACCTTGGCCGGGTACGGCATTGCCCCGGCCAGCCAGGTCGATGCTGAGACGGGGGCCGATACAAACAAGCCAATGACGGCGCTTCGCGTGTTTCAAGCCATTGCTGCCAAGGTTCTGCCTGCGACCGTCAGTCGTTCAGGCATCGCGGCCATCGCGTCTCAGAACGCTGTCGACAGTGGTGCAGATGACAGCTCTATCGTGACGCCGAAGACGCTCGCTGCACGCCTGCGCGCCTGGTGGCAAGGCGCGCAGGAAGGTGTGGCCGGGGTCATCCAACTGGCCACGCAGGCTGAGGTCAACGAGGGTTTCGATAACTCCAAAGCCGTGACGGCAAGGAAGCTGCGCGCCGGCGTGTCCTGGGCGTTTGGCAAGAACGGCTATGTCGCGCTTCCGACCTGGCTGGGCGGCTGGATCATGCAGTGGGGCATTGCCATGGGCGTGCCCCAGGCAACGAACTCGGCAAGCTCAATCGGCCCGACGCGTGACGTTCCGCTGTACGTCACGTTTCCGAATGAAGAGATGTGGGTTATCAGCAGCATGTTTTTCACCACGATGAACACGACGTCGGCGTTTGCGCCGGGCGCCGGATTCGTGTCGAGGTCGATGGTTCGCGTGCAAAACAACTACGTGTCGTCTGCGGGCGATATTGCTTGGATCGCGTTTGGTCGATGAGGGTAGGGCATGACCGCATTTTATAGTCCGTCTGAACAGGGTTTTTTCGATACACGGTTTCACAGCAAAGATCAGATACCCGCTGATGCGGTGGAGGTCGACGAAGACCGGCGCAGGGCCATCATCACCGGCATGTCGCAGGGGTTGTTGGTGCGGGTCAACAAGGCGGGTGCATGCGAACTGTTCGAGCCGCCCGCCGACCCGGCCGCGCTTGCGAATCTGGAGCGTGGTTGGCGTGATGGAGTGTTGGCTGTGTTGCTGAGCTTGCGGGACCGACACCGCGACCAGACCGAAATAGGCGCCGACACAACGTTGACGGGTGAGCAGTTCACCGAGCTACTGACATACATGCAGGCGCTGCGCGACTGGCCACAGTCGACTGACTTCCCCGACCCAACGCAACGGCCGAAGCCGCCGGCCTGGCTTGCTGAGCACACCTGAAACGCCCCGCACTGACGGGGCGTTTTCTTTTCTGCAGCACTTGGGCCCCGCAATTTCGCGGGGCCTTTTACTCTCTGGAGCAAACATGGCTGGATTCTTTCACGGCGTTACCGTCACCAACGTCGACACCGGAGCGCGCACCATTGCGCTGCCGTCGTCCTCGATCATCGGCTTGGTCGATACTTTCACACCCGGCGCTGATGCGTCGGCCAAGGCCAACGACCTGGTGCTGATCACCAGCGAGCGCGAAGCTGTCGCTGCGTTCGGACCGAATGCGCCGATCACCCAGGCGTGCCGCGCGGTGTTCACCCGCGCCAATGCAGTGATCGTCGCGTGTGGTGTGGCCAAGGTCGACGCACCTGCCGAGCAGATCTCGGCGATCATCGGAGGTGTTCAAGCCGACGGCAAGCGCACCGGCCTTCAGGCGCTGCTCGACGGCAAAAGCCGGTTCAACGCACAGCCTCGGCTGCTGATCACCCCCAAGCACAGTGCCACCCAGGCGGTCGGTACCGCGCTGGTTGCACTGGCCGATAAAGTCCGCGGCATCGCCATCATCGACGGGCCGAACACGACCGATGAGGCGGCGATCGCCTATGCCGGTAACTTTGGCGCGAAGCGGGCGTACATGGTCGATCCGGGCGTGAAACTGTGGGACACAGACGCCAGTGCGACGGTCGACGCGCCAAGCTCGGCCTGGGTGGCCGGCCTGTTCGCTTGGACCGACAGTGAGTACGGTTTTTGGGCGTCGCCGTCGAACAAGGAATTCGTCGGCATCACCGGCACCGGGCGGCCGGTGGAGTTTCTCGACGGCGATGAAAGCTGCCGGGCGAACCTGCTGAACAACGCCAACGTAACCACCATCATCCGCGATGACGGCTTCCGCCTGTGGGGCAACCGCACGCTGTCGAGCGATCCGAAGTGGGCCTTCGTCACCCGCGTGCGCACCATGGACATCGTGATGGACGCCATCCTCTACGGCCACAAGTGGGCGGTGGACCGCTCGATCACGGCCACCTACGTCAAGGACGTGACCGAGGGCCTGCAGGCGTTCATGCGCGACCTGAAGGCCCAGGGCGCAATCATCAACTTCGAGGTGTACGCCGACGCCGAGCTGAACACGGCCAGCCAGCTGGAGCAGGGCAAGGTGTACTGGAACATCCGGTTCACTGACGTACCGCCTGCCGAAAACCCCAACTTCCGCGTCGAGGTCACCAACCAGTGGTTGACCGAAGTCCTCGACGGCCGCGCTTAAGGAGCAACTGAGATGGCAATGATTCCCGAAACCCTGGCCAACCTGAACCTGTTCGTCGACGGCGTCAGCTTCCAAGGCGACGTGCCGAGCCTGACCCTGCCCAAGCTGACGCTCAAGACCGAAGAGCACCGCGCGGGTGGCATGGACATGCCGGTCGAACTCGACCAAGGCATGGAGAAGCAAGAGGCGGCTTTCACCACCACCGGAGTCCGCCGAGAGTCGCTGAAGTTCTTCGGCCTGGCCGACGGTACCGCGTTCAACGGCACGTTCCGGGGCGCCTTCAAGGGCCTCAAGGGTGTAATCAAGCCGGTGGTTGTCACTCTGCGCGGCTCGCTCAAGGAAGTGGACCTGGGCGACTGGAAGCCGGGCGACAAGGCCGAGATCAAGCACTCGGTCGGTGTGACGTACTACAAGCTCGAAGTCGACGGCCGCGTGATCTACGAGATCGACGCGCTCGGCATGAAACGCGTAATCGACGGCGTCGATCAGCTCGCTGCCCAGCGTCAGGCCCTCGGCCTCTAACCCAACCCATTTCAAGGAACTGACACATGGCCAAGCCATTGCCCGCTTATCTCAATCTCGGCGCTGACAGCGTGATCGTGACGCTGAGCAAACCTGCCGAGCTCAACGGCATTACCGCTGACAAGATCACACTGCGCGCCCCGACCGTGCGTGATATCCGCACCGCCCAGGCCACGGCCAGCGGCAACGAAGAGCAGACTGAACTGAATCTGTTCGCCTCGCTGGCCCAGGTCGGCGTCAAGGATCTGGAAGGTTTGGCCCTGAAGGACTACACGCGCCTGCAGGCTGGCTACTTTCGCTTGGTGCAGGAAGACGAGCTTTAACGCTGCCCTGCAGAAGGGGCTGGCCAAGCGGCTGGCCCGTGAGTTCGGGTTTTCGCCTGCAGACATACAGACCATGTCCTGGTCGGACATGGTCTGGTGGCTCACGGATTGAGCTGCACGGGAGGTAACAGATGGCGAACAAGGTTTCGTTGTCGCTGGTGCTTGGCGGCGCCGTAGCGGCCTCTGTCGGTAATGCGTTCCGTACAGTGGAAGGCGGCATCGACAAGCTGGCGAAGAAAGGCGACAAGGCCAAGGTACTCAAGAGCACCATCGGCGAAACGATGAAGCTGCAGACGGAGTGGAAGCGGGCGCACGATACAGGTGCTGCCTCGGCTGACAAGCTGCTGCGCAAGTTGAACACCAACCTCGATGCGCTGCGCAAGCAAGGCGTAGAAGTTGGCCGGCTCGGGCGTGAGTACCAGCGCCTGGGCCGTGAGGCGAAAGCTGCAGATCTGCAGGTGAAAGGTCATCAGCAGATCGCAGCGGGTCGGTCGTCGCTGAAAACCGCCGTGGGTGCGACGGCGGTCGGTGTTGGTCTGGCGGCGGTACCGACCAAAATCAGTGCGGACTATCAGGCGATCATTCGTGACATCGCGATCAAGTCGGACGCGGCAAACACGCCCAAGGAGGTGGAGCTCAGCCGTGCTGTGATCCAGACCTCGAGCGATACCGGCATGTCGCGCAACGATGTGGCGGATCTGATCAACCAATTGGTCGGTGCCGGCATGGAGCTGGATCAGGCCATGTCGTATGCCAAGGTCGCGTCCAAGTTCGCTGTGGGGCAGGGGGCCTCGGGCGTCGACACGGCGAGCATGATCATGGCGCTGCAGCAGAACGCCAAGATCACCGACCCGAAAATGATGCAGCAGGCGCTGGAGGCTATCGCGTTCCAGGGCCAGGCGGGGAGCTTTGAGGCCAACGACATGGCCAAGTGGTTCCCGCAACTGCTCGCCGGCATGGAGAAGAACGGCATCACTGGTCTTGAGGCAGTGACGTCGCTCGGATCGATGCTGCAGGTGCAGATGAAGACTGCGGGCAGCTCGGATGAGGCAGCGAACAACTTCAAGAACTGGATGGAGAAGATCGGCGCCGGTGACGTGGTCAAGGCCTACAAGGATGCCGGCATCGACTATCAAGCATCGCTCAACACCGGCCTGCAGAAGGGCATGAACGTCATTGAGGCGTCCATGGCCCTGGCCATGCAGTACGTGCAGGCAACTGATCCGGCCAAGGCGAAAAAGCTCAAGGACGCTCAAGCCAAGATCGACAAGGAAGTCGACCCGGAGAAAGCCAAAGCCGCGCTCGAGGCGCTGGAAAAGACTCTGCGCACGGGTGATCTGTTCGCTGACATGCAGGTCAAGGCGGCGCTCACTGCCTACGGTCAGAATCGTGGGCTATACAACGAGCTCAAGGCTGACTCGCAGAAAGCCACGGGCATTCTTGACAAGAACCTGGCCGAGCGGCGCGAGACCTCCGCGCAGATTTGGTCCGAAACGCTGCAGGCGGTTGATGACGGCATGCGTAGCGTGGGGGATGCGATCCGGCCGGCGACTGATGCGTTTGCTAAGGGCGCCAAGGCCGTGGTCCACGGCCTGACCTGGCTGAGCGATAGCTTCCCGATGGTGGTGCAAGGCATCGCTGCAGTCGTGGCCAGCATCGCCGCTCTGGCTACGGCGCGCAGCGCACTGAAGATTGGGCGCGGTGTAATGAACCTGGCTCGCGGTCGTGTGATGGAGCGCACGGCAGGTCGCGCCGGTGCCGGTGCGGATGCAACCCCCAGCACTGGAAACCCAGTGATCGACGCCGGGCTGGGTGCACTGGGCAAAGTGCTCGGTGCCCCGGCCGGCAACGATCCCGGCTCGCCATTGGGCGGTGAGCCCCTGAAGGTGTTTGTGGTCAATGCCGGCGCGCTGGGTGGAATAGGGGGTGGCCCAGTCGGTGATGGCCCAGGCCGGTCCCGGCGCAGTGGTCGTGCCGCGCGGCGTGGCCGTGATGGCCGGCTCGCCCGGTCAGGTCGGCGCGGGGCAGGGCGTGCGATAGCGCGTTCGCCCGTGCCAGCCGTACCCGCTGTGACCACGGCGGCACCGCTTGCCGGGGCAGCCCAGTTGGGCCGGTTCGGCAAAGCGCTGAGCGTGGCCGGCAAAGCGTCAAGACTGGTCCCAGGCGGTGCAGTAATCGATTCGGGGATGAAGGTGCTCGACACCGCGCTCACGGCAGAAACCAAGGACGAGAAGGCCGAGGGCTACGGCTCAGCCGCTGGTGGCTTGGCCGGTGCCCTGGCTGGTGGGGCTGCCGGTGCGGCGATCGGCTCGGTTGTACCGATCATCGGCACGGCCATCGGCGGGGCGATTGGTGCTGCCCTGGGCAGTATGGGCGGCGACTCGCTCGGTGGCTGGCTGGGTCTGAAGCTGTTCGGTGAAGACAAACCGCAGGCGGTGGCCAAGGCGCCGGGCGAAGTTGCCCGCGACCTGGCTGCAGCAGCGCCGCCTGCGCCGAGTGCCGAGCAGTTGGCCAGCGCAGCGGCGCCGGCCAAGCCGGCTACGCCGAAGGTCGATCAGGCGTTTTCATTCGCCCCTTCCGTGTCCCTGGTGGTGCAAGGTGATGTGAAGGATCCCGCGACAGTCGTGCGTTCGGCCGAGGCCACCCTGCGCAGCATGTGGGATGGCTGGCAGCGGGACGCGGGTGCGCGAATGGCCTCGGGCCGACTGTATGACTCACCGGATGTTGCATAGGAGGCGAGATGGCATATGAAGAGCAACTGACGCGGGTGCTGTCCTCGATCGTCGCGGCCGGGGAGGCCGGTCGCAATGGGCCGGGCGGGATGCTCGACCCGCTGAACTTGGCCGTAATGGGCATGACGCTCGCGGCTGACGAGCTGGAGCGGCGTGCGTCACTGGATCCGCAGAGAGGGGCGAAGCTGCAGCGCGGCTTGAGGGCGATCCGCGCCGCGCAAGGAGTTGCGACTCAGGTGGCGAACAAGGGCGGGCCGTCTACCCCAGGCACGACGGCGGTGCAGGGAGTGCTGACGGTGCTGGGATCGCAGACGGGACGGGCCAGCTCGGCCGCCAATCGCATCGCGGGGCAGTTGGGCAGAACACCCGGCATCCTGCCGACCGGCGCGATCAAACCGGCAGGCTCGTCTGCAGCTGCGGCGGTGAAGCCGTTTCCGCACCTGCTGGTGATGCAGCCCCTGAAGCCTGGTGGCCGCACGTTTTACTTCAACCTCGACACGGCGGCATTTGACGAGCTCAGTCGCAAGACGGCCTATCGTTGGCAAGGTCAGGAGCGGCTGTCGCGCGATATTGCGCAACAGGGAATCGGGCAGGGTGAGGATCGGCTGACGATCAAGGGGGTGATCTTCCCGACGTTCAAAGGCGGGATCGGCCAGCTCGATGCGTTGCGGGGTATCGCGCGCGAGCTCAAGCCGATGATGCTCACTACCGGCTACGGCTCGGTGCTGGGCAGTTGGTGCCTGATCAGCGTTGACGAAGAGCAGTCGTCGCTGCTGGCTGGCGGCATCCCGCGCAAACAAACCTTCTCGCTGGAGTTCGTGAAGTATGGCGTTGACATGCAGAACGTCTGACGGGGATCTGCTCGACAGCCTGTGCCAGGCGCACTACGGCCACTTGCGCGGCACCGTGGAAGCGGTGCTGCAGGCCAACCAAGGGCTGGGCGATGAGCCGCAGCCGTACCGCGCCGGGGTTTTGATCACCCTGCCTGACCTGGCAGAGCCCGATGCCGAAGAAATCAGGCTGTGGGACTGACCCTGTACCCATTCACCGAGCCCCGCTGATGCGGGGCTTTTCGTTACTGGAGGGCCAATGAAACCGATGTTTCGCATCGTCGCGGATGGCCGGGACATTACGGCGCTGATCAACGACCGACTGCTGTTGCTGCGCACGAAAGACAAACCTGGCATGGAATCGGACGAGTTCGAGCTGCACATCGATGATCGCGAACAGGCGGTCACGCTGCCCCGGCGCGGCGCCAAGATCGAGATCTTCCTCGGCTACGAAGGTCGCACTCTGGCGCGCTTGGGCAGCTATGCCGTCGACGAGCTCGAGCTGACCGGCCCGCCCGACACCCTGACTCTGCGCGGCAAGGCGAGCGACATGCGCGGCAGCGGCAAGACTACGCGCAGCGGCAGCTGGGAGAACGTGCCGCTCTCGCAGATCGTCAGCGACGTGGCGGCACGCAACGGCTGGAAGCCTGGCTGCAACGTGCAGACGAAGGTGCCGCGCGTGGATCAGCGCAACGAATCTGACTTCAATTTCCTGACCCGCCTGGCCAAGCAGTACGACTGCACGGCCAAGGTCGCTAACGGCCAACTGCTGGTGATGCCCCGCCAAGGGGGCACCACCCCAGGCGGTAAGTCATTCGGTGCGGTGGTGATCCGGCGTGAAGACGTGGCGCGCTACTCGTTCCACCTAGGTGACCGTAGCTCGCAGAAGGCGGTGAAGACCAAGCACCAGAACAAGAAGACCGGCGTGCTCAAGACGGTGGAACTGAACAACGACGACGCGCCTGCCGGCGTTCCAGCGGTGCACACCGACCGGCACGTCTATCCCGATCAGAAGGCTGCCGAGCAGGCCGCCCGGGCGCGGCTGGCTGCATTCAACCGCAGCACGGCCGGTGTGCGGCTGGAGATGATGGGGCGTACCGACCTGTTTGCCGAGCGCTCGATCAACGCCCAGGGCTTCAAGAATGGGCTGGATGGTGAGTACCTGGTCGACGGCGTCGAGCACACCTTCAACGGCTCCGGATGGACGACGGTCGTCGAGTGCAATGGCGGCAAGAAGGGCAAATCGAAGGCCAAGGGCAAGAAGAAAAAAGCGACCAAGCCCATGCGCACGGTGGACGTTAAACCCAACTGATTCATAAAGGAGATACACACGATGGCAGTCACAGAACAGCAACTGCAGCAGATCCTCCCGAACGCCGGCCGCCAAGCCGGCGTTTTTGTTCCTGGACTCAATGCGACCATGGGCAAGTACGGCATCGTCAGCCGCCTGCGCATGGCCGCATTCCTAGCGCAGATCGGTCACGAGTCGGGCCAACTGCGGACCCTGAGTGAAAACCTCAACTACCGCGCCGACCGCATCCGCCAGATCGGGCAGAGCTCGCCTGCCGGCAGCCGGTGGCGATCCCTGGTACCACGCGCCAATGAACTGGCCGGCAACCCGGAGCGCTTGGCCAATGCGGTGTATAGCGGACGAATGGGCAACGGACCCGAAGTCACGGGTGATGGCTGGCGGTATCGCGGTCGGGGGCTGATTCAAGTCACCGGCCGTGACAACTATGCCGCCTGCAGCGAGGCGCTATTCGGTGACAGCCGCCTGCTGAGCACACCGGAACTGCTAGAGCATCCAGTGTATGCGGCGATGTCGGCTGGCTGGTTCTGGCAGAAAGCCGGCCTGAACACCCTGGCGGACCTATGCGATCTGCTCACCATCACCAAACGCATCAACGGCGGTACCAGCGGCTTTGATGACCGCAAAGCGTTGTATGCGCGAGCGCTTGAGGTGCTGCAGTGATTTCGCCGGGTGTTCGCCTGGCAATCCTTGCGCTGCTGCTGGGCGCCTGCGTAGGTGCTTGGGCAGGCTGGACCTGGCAGGACTGGCGCTACGGCCAGCAACTGGCCGAGCAGGCCGGCAGCTATAAGGCTGAACGTGAAGCGGCAGCGGCGGCGGTGATCGCGCAGCTGCAGGTTCATCAGGACCAGCGTGAAGCGTTGGAAGCGCGCCTGGCCACTTCGGCACAAACTCACTGGAAGGAGATGAATGATGCACAGAGCGCTCAGGCTCGCCTGCGTGACCGGCTCGCTACTGCTGATCAGCGGCTGTCAGTCGTACTCGACGCCACTTCAACCCCGGATCGTGGCTGTGGGCTGCCAGAGCCCCCCGGCACCGGAAGCGTGGTACATGGCCCCGTACACGCCTACCTTGACCCAGCGCATGCTCAGCGAATTGTCGCCATCACCGACGAAGGCGACCGAGCAATCATCGCCTTGAAGGCCTGTCAGGCCTACGTGCGGCAAGTGACACAGTAGTAAGGAGGCGAGCCGGGCGGATGCGCCAACATCCACCGCCGGCTGAATCCGCGGCCTCTAAAAAGAATTGGTCGGATCCATCGTCGGCCCTATCAGTTTTGCCGGCTTACTCACGCAACTCCGTTATGCTGGCCGAAATCGCGTCAGCGTTTACGTCCAAGGCTCGCAGGACACCCATAACGTTCTCGTGGATGTGTACAGATCCCCTCTCATTAACCCACAGCGATAGCTCCTCAAGAGCAGCCCTTATGGCGATCTGGTTCAGGAGTAAAAGCTCAAGAGCGTCAGCGGTGAGGGACGCATTTTTTTCCATGGGCAGTGTCCATTGCTGAGATTTTTTAGGGCATATTCAAGAAATTTTCAGCTGTACCAGCCCTGTTGCCCAAGAGATCATAGCTGAGATTGCGGTTCTATCTCGGTCTTGAGAGCAGGCTTTACATGTTCGAATCTCTATCCCTCAATACGGTGAATGCCGCCACGGTTCTGCCTATCTGTAGCACGTCTTGCTAGAGGCAAAAATGGGGCAAACCGAGCGCCATTCCATGCCTTTCAATGCCGCACATGAGGGCTCCCGTAGATGAAAAAAAGTGCCCAGGTCCTTATGTACAAGGCCTGGGCGGTCTTTCTCGTCAACACTTGAGCACAATCGGGGTGTAAGAAATCACGTGGGGCGGCTCACGAAATTACCGAAAGTGCTATGGAGGAAGTCAGTGTTGGCCGCTTACAGTATCTTGAGTTCGCTCTTTACACCAACGTTTGCGAATATTATTTTTCCGCTGGGAGTCTGCCAGTGCATAAGTCGCAACGCGGCACCGGATTTTGTTATGTGTGAGCGAAATGCTAGATTTTCATTTCGTTGTATCTGAATCCCAGAGCCTGCATGAGTAAAAAACGGTGAAAGCTGATTTTTGGGGCGGTCAGCTACGATATGACTCATACAATCAATTAGAGTGGTGAAATATCTTTGTTCAAAGTGGGACTGATTGTCTCTCATGCTTTCCATGAAATCGTCGCCGATTGAGAAAGATGACCATTCTACTGTTCGGAGGTCGTCTCCAGCTTCTCTTGCGATGCGAAGTGCATAGGAGTAGATGCCTAATTTAAGATCGTATTTGCTCATATCGGCAGAGAAGAAGTGACTGCCATTAATGTGTGAGAAGTATGACTTGTAAGTTGCGTGGACGGGGATTGGTTGTTTGACTTGAATTGGGAATGATAGTTGGGATGGATGAGCATTTAATAGTGTGCCATTAACCTCGGTCAATGGGGTGAAGGGTGGGTAATGATGAAGTGCGCAAGGACTTTTACCTTGAGTTAGGCTGTAAAGGGCGAGGTTTACGAAAAGCTCTGAAAGCTCAGATGGCCTATTGGGGATATCGTGCTCAGGGATTTCGGGGGCAAGCGTGAGATCATTCCAATCGCTTACCCAAAAATAGTCCCGCTCTTCCATGCTTTTGGCAGTGGAAAGAATTTGATTGACAATGGTTGTTATATCATTTGCGGAATAGATGGAAACGCCATCTTCTTGAATGTTTTTTGAGAAAACCTTATCCGTGGGGAAGCGGTTAGCTAGTTGCAGCTTCAGATACGCTTCATCCTCCAGAAGAGGTGGGTGGCCCGAGTTTGTAACGTCGGCATGAATCTGCATTAAGTCGGTGACAAATTCGTCAATAAGAGTTGGGTCGCAGTACGCGGGTGCGAGCAGGAAGTCACAGGTTATTACCGGTTGCATTGTTACTGGTCCTCGCGATTTTTTTGTTCTTCGGCTGCTCGAATTCGATCTCTTTTTCTCTTGAGGGCGGCTTCTCTAATGATTTGCTCAACTTCTTTATTGTTGTCGTCAAAAAAATCTTTTGGCCAGTTTTCTATTGCGCCATAACGGCTTATGTCTACTTTTTCAAACTGTGATGCGCTATTGTGCTTATTTACGAAGTAAATAGAGCTTATATTTTTGATTTTGTCATCTTCGCTTTGTGCAATTCGCGCCCGTAATCGAGTGATCAGGTACTCACTATGGGTCTCGATGAGGCATTGCCTGCCGCTTAGAGCGACTGCTATAAAAAAGTCACAAAGACGTGATTGAACCCGTGGATGTAGGTGCAGCTCGGGCTGCTCAAAAATGAGCATATCTCCAGCGTCAGAGAGTAGAGCCATTAGGATGATCGGAAGAACTTGGCTGACTCCAACGCCTACGTGGGTCATATCCTGCCACTGATCTGCAGAGTGCGTTTTTACTCTAAGCAAATGTCCCATTTTTCCGGTGTCCACGGTGACAAAGTCTCGCGCTACACCTAGATAGGTCAACCAAGTTTTACATGCGACATCGAGAGGGGTAGCGCTTTCCTTTAACGTTAGTCTTCCGTCATCATCTTGAAGTGGTGAGGAGTAGCGGATGTTTCGGCCCTTATTTACATGAAGAACTGCGGCGGTGTTCTCACCTTTTAAACCTACATTTTTAGGGTCTGCTAGACCGGTGCTTGGGTAGTTCGCTTGAGGTTCAATGCGAAGAGGTCCAAGATATCTCACTGCCCGAGAGAAATAAGCGACTATGAAGTCTTCTAGTTTATCGAAGATCTGTATTGTCTGTGACTCAATTGCAGTTTCTTTCTCGGTTCCTGCATACCATGCATCTTTCAGTATTTCTTGATGTCTTTTTAGCAGATCGAGGATGGCAAATGATATTTCTTTAGGTTGTTGCTGTACAAAGGCCTTGAAAGCCTTGGCTTGGATGTGAGGTGTGTTCTTTAATGAATCGAAGAGTGATGCTGTGAGGGGGAATTTTTGTGAAATTAATTGTTTTTTTACTTCTGAAAAATCAACTGATCTTTGAAGTGCTGTGTTTGAGCGCATCGCTTTGCTAAGGGCTTCGGGGAGAACAAAGTTTTCGCTAAGAGTTTCAAGCTCTTGCTTGATAAGTCGTTGGATGCAATCAATGAATGAAGGAGGTAGTCGAAGTTTCTCCTCGCTCAACTCCAAAAAGAATCCGCCCAGCATAGCTGTTCTTGAACCGCATAGGAAAGGAATGATTCGGTTTGCGGTACGCTTAGTTTTGTCGTAGCTGAAGACTAAATTTTTGGGGATTATTCCGTCTCGTTCAAATCCGATAGGGGTTAGTTCGGGAAATTCTTCGGCGAGAACGGGGATTGAATCGATATCGAAATGTTTGATTTTGAAGATGGGCGCTGTGTCAACAGCTTGGGGGTGAGGTTGCTTATTATATGTATCGTCGTAAACTTGGATCGTTTGTAGGGAGCTGGAACCGTCAATTCTTCCGATGAAGGTGACATCACATTCAATAGGGGTGGGATGGAGTTCATCGTCCAAGCTTCCATCGTAGCTGTTTCGCTTCCCAAGCAGGAGTCTGACTTCAACAGTGTCATCTGGGTCGATGTACCACGGGAAGCGACCTCCAGAGAGCGTGAATTTTACTTCGAAGCTTTTCTCGTTGCTAAAATGGCTTCTGACGTCGGAGATAGAACCTAGTTTAGTTAGCGGTCCATTAAGGATAAACGAGGATCTGTCATATCGAGAAGACAGACTTTGACTCATGAATAATATGGCTTGGATTAAAGAACTTTTGCCACTACTATTTGAGCCGCAGAGAATTGAAAATAAATCTAGAGGTAGAGCGCTTTCATTACAGATAGATTTAAAACGCTTGAGAGAAATGGACTTAAGCATCCGGCTCGTTCCTTCGTTTGCCTTCAAAATCTAACAGTAGCACGAAGCTGGCCTTGCGGCATCACTCTAGCGTTTCGGGATGGAGTGGCCTGGGTCAAAACTGGTTAAGCGATTTTGGAGGAGTCGAGACTGGATGCGGGGCGCGTGACAGGGGTGGTCGAGACCGGTCGTTGGTACAGAATTGGTACTCGGTTAGCTAGATGTTGCTGTATCTCAATGAACACGAAGTCTTCGACGAAAGCCTGCCCAATCCATCATGGGTGCAACGCTG
This sequence comes from Pseudomonas sp. S30, assembly GCF_016518545.1. GTDB lineage: Bacteria > Pseudomonadota > Gammaproteobacteria > Pseudomonadales > Pseudomonadaceae > Aquipseudomonas. The sequence goes on along the minus strand of NZ_JACVTO010000005.1, from coordinate 60,269 downwards.
AAGCGGCGAGAGGGCTTAGGATGTATGGTTTCTGGCTTGGAGCCTGATTTTGCAGTCATTTCGTTCAACGTGTTTCGTACCGATCTTCGGGGATTTTGGGGCGTTTTTACCAAACACTTGGTGCAATGCAGCAATCGACCGAGGGCGTGTACCCATTCCCTAAGGCAGCGATCAGATGGCGCAAGAAAGCCGATGGCACCATCAGCGACACCCCGAGATTTGCTTCAACCGCGACAAGACTACAGTGTACCAAGAGAGCCAGGCGTTCGCCCGCAGATAGGTAGCTGTGGCTTGAGCGAAGCGACGCGAGACCGAGTTGGCAAAGCCGGGTGCCATCGAGGGTGCGAACCGCGTTCAAGCGCCATCCACATGCTCAGAGTGGTCGCGTCATGGACTGGTATCAGAGCCGGGAGCGCAGTATTCAAGCGGTCACGCTCGACCCATCGCGGTCGTTATGACCGGTAGAATCTGACCAACTCCAAACATTCGACCCCGGGTAGTGCGATGAAGAAAAACGCAAAAACGGTTGATGCGCTTCTGGCCAGTGACGTAGCAAGCCAGCCTGGGCCTGCTTGCACTCTTGATCCTGATCGCACGGTCCGCATAGCCGACTGTCATTCGATCATCGGCGTACTTCATCACATCAAGCATAGGGGCCGGAATGGGCGCATCGTTACGTCCACCTTAGCTTTCCAACCGCGCACGCAAAGATCAGACGTTGGGCACCCCATCTACCACGCCGCAACGGACCCCAGCCCAGCTTGAGCGAAGGAAATTTGTTATGAGCCACCCTGGTAACGACTTGAGGATCGATTTCGTTGAGGCACTTGAGGAGATCTCGACGCTGATGTCCATGGCATACGAACAGCTAGGCTCAGTGCCGGAAGACCATGCATTAGCTCAAGCAGGTTTGCAAAATGGGGGTGAAATCGTTCTTGACTATGTCGATCACCACGAGGCTGGCTTAGCGTTCGAGCACCTGCTTTACATGATTGACGAACCACCGCTGGTAGTTTCTGAAAAGTGCATGGCCATTCTGGAACGGATCGCAAAGTCTTTGGAGATGCCATTCAAGAGGTGCAAGCATTTACCTACCTGAAGCTTTGCCATAGCTCGTCAGCGGTCAAGCGCGAGTGCCTGTCAACGACCCATTGCTGCCGACTACCTGCATTCTATGCAGACTTGTTGAAACCACGCAGAAAAGGAAGGCCAACACTCATCTGTAGACCCTTGATGCGACCAGAATCGAACGGCGCCTGACTCCGAAGTCAAAAAGTAGTCACCGTTGTCTTCGATGAAAGGCAACCAGTCTCGCGATACGTCCTCGTGACTCCAAGCGTGATCGGCAATTTCAAATATGTCTAAGTGGCTGCTACCTCTCAAGATCACCGCTGCCTCGAAAATCGCGTTTTCAACGTTGCTGCCTCCTTTTAGAAACTGGATATATTCGGCCGGGAAACGGAATTGGAGGATACGCTCTGCTTCTGCGATTTCGGCCTCTGTAGGGATTCGAAACGGGTCTGTTGTCATTCACGCTTGCCTAGTCATGGGGGTGAGCGCTCAACCTATCATGCGAGCGAAGTCATTTATAAACGTGCCAAGCAGTTACCCGCGCCGGAGAACCGTTAAGTCGATTGCTGCCTAAGCCGAATTATGGGAGGGAGTGCGAGAAGATTTTCGCATTTGGCAGTGAACGGTCTTCTTCGAGGGGCAGCAATGGGTCTTACGTAGCCATTCACGCTAAGGCTAATACAGTTTGTAGCCACAGCGCGCTACGGAGGGTGCAAGGACGAACGCCTACAAGGATAAGCAGAGCCATTCAGATCCTGCACCTCATCTGCTATCGGCTCGGGTGCCACCCGCCTGAAGGTCGAGGGGCATTGGCTCTAAGCCTTGGACTTCTTCTTCTTCTTCTTGACACTTTTCATACGCTCGGCTGCCTTCTGCACCGTCGCCTTCTTCTCAGGCCGCTTCATCTTTCGCCATGTGCGAATTTCTTCCTTGGTGCGACCACAGCTCACGCACATCTCGCCGTTCAATCGGCACTGCGATACGCAAGGGTTTTCGATGTCCTTTGCCATATGGATACCCAGTCGATGGAGAAGAGGTGTCGTCGGATGGCCCGCGTTCACTACATACGGAAATTCATGCTGCCCGGTACTCGACGGTCAGGTGGGTGACCTCGTGTACTGACCTTAGTGCGGCCCGTACGTCATCAGCGGAAAACTCGGATGTGCCTTGGAGACTCACGATGGCCGCTCGCGCTTGCGGCCCGACTCGCCATACGTGCAGGTCTGTGATCTGAAACTTGCCGGACTGGTCCAGCAATTCGCGAATTTCCTCGGCGACGTGCCCATCTGTCCTGTCCAGCAGCACCGATGCAGTATCACACATCAGCGACCACGCCCAACGCGCGATGACCACTGCGCCCACGACGCCCATCGCCGGATCCAGCCATACCCAGCCCAGATACTTGCCCGCCAACAATGCCACGATCGCCAAGACGGAGGTCACCGCGTCGGCGAGCACATGCACATAGGCCGAGCGCAGGTTGTTGTCCTCGTCGTGCGAGTGCCCGTGATGATCGTGGGAATGGCCGTGCCCGCCGCCAGCGAGCAACAGCGCACTGACGATGTTGACCATCAGCCCCATCACTGCGATCAAAATCGCCATTGCAAACTGCACCTGCGTCGGCTCGAAGAGGCGCATGACCGACTCCACACCGATGCACAACGAGATCAGGCCGAGAATCAACGCAGAAGCGAAGCCACCCAGGTCGCCCACCTTGCCTGTGCCGAAGCTGTAAGCGGAGTTTTCCGAATGCTTGCGGGCAAACGCATACGCCGCCGCTGCAATGCCCAGTGCGCCCGCGTGGGTTGCCATGTGGAAACCATCGGCCAGCAGGGCCATTGAGCCGGTGAGGTAGCCGGCAGAAATTTCACCCACCATCATCACGACTGTCAGGGCCACGACCCACAAGGTTCGTCTGGCATTGGCATCGTGCCCTGCGCCCAGGAAGTTGTGGCTGTGAACGTGATCAGCAGTGCTCATTTCTGCCTCACTTCGAATATCGGCGAATGGCTTGCAACAGTTCTTCCAAGCCCTGCGCCCGTTCCTGATCGGTCAGACCCGGTTTGGCGACGTGCTCGCGAGCATGATCTTCGATTATCTCGTCGAGCAGCCCATTGATCGCCCCTCGGGTTGCAGCCACCAGATGCAAGGTCTTTGCACAATCGGCCTCACCCTCCAAGGCACGTTCAATGGCCTGCACTTGGCCGGCGATGCGTTTCACACGCTTGAGCAACTCGTCCTTTCCCGCCTGTGTATGCGCCATAGCATACCCCCCTATCCTATGAGGAGGGAATCATGCGCGCGATTGCCCGATTGAGCAAGCCGTCAGGCCTATGGAAATCATCGAGCAAGTTGTGGGTGTCGTAGACTATGTCGATCGGCCCGTGACTGAATTCACCCTGGCAACTTCCAGCTGGGCCTGAAATTTTCAATCTTTGTGAAGCACCCGTGGAGACGGGATCGGAACCGATCTGCTTGTTCTGCGGCTTCCTCTCGAAAAGCAATGATCGTGAAACCTACAATCGACAAATTCATAAACGATGAAATGCATCGCCAGGAAATCCCGGGCCTGAGCCTGGGTATTCTTCGAAATGGCGAGGTGATTTATCACCGAGGATACGGCCAGGCCAACCTCGAACACGGCGTACCGGTGTACCCGTACACACTTTTCCAGTCAGGCTCAGTGGGGAAGATGTTCACCGCAGCCGCCATCATGTTGCTGGTGGAAGACAAACTCATCACGCTGGATGGCGCGCTGTCGGACTATTTTCCGATGGCACCGGTAACGTGGCGGACCATCACCGTCAGGCATCTACTCAACCACACCTCTGGGTTGGGAGAGGACTGCATTGATGTCAGCCGACCCTTCACAGACGAAGATTATGTCCTTCAGGCCTATGACCAGACGCCGGAGTTCGCTTCTGGACGGCGTTGGCGTTACAGCAACCTGGGCTACTCGTTGCTGGGCATTCTGGTCAGTCGAGTGTCGGGGGTTCATTTGGGTGACTTCCTGCGCAGCAGGGTGTTCGAACCGTGCGCAATGATGACGGCGTGCATGATCGATGAATCGCGTATTTTGCGGCATCGAGCGGCGGGGTATGAGCACATCGAGGGTGTCGTGTGCAATCAGGAGCCCGTATCCAAAGAGGCGAACAGGCTGGGATCCGGATCGCTGTATCTCAGCCTGCAGGATTGGGCAGCCTGGGACTCGGTGGTGGCTCGCAGGTCTCTACTGTCTGCGGCCTCATGGCAGGAGATGTTCAAGGCCAGTTTGCTGGGCTGCGGCCAGCGTTACCCGTATGGATTCGGATGGGACCTTGCAACGGACATCGAGGGCAGTCCGGTTCATGGTCACCTGGGTAGCTGGCAAGGGTTCGTAGCAGGGTTTCGCCGTTACGATCAGCGAGGCGTGACTGTCGTCGCGCTGGCCAACCTGGGCGACGCGCAGATTGAAACGATCATCGATGGGGTCGCTGAGCGCTATTCGCCCAGTTTGCGCCTTGCCGAAAGCTTGGCCCCGCCTGGTGAAGAGCCCTTGCTCACGCAGCACTTACGCCAGTTTCTAATGGCCGTTGTTTCCGGCAAACCAAACGAGTCAATGGATTGTGCAGTCTTCGACAGCGTTGAGGGCCTGGACGAACTCACCGAGCAGGTGCAGGAACGCGAGCTTTTCCACCACGTCTTCTCGTTGCACATGACGCATTATCAGCCGAACGGGGACCGTCTGAGCTGCACCTATGATGCGTGCGTGGGCGATGAGACTTGCACGATCTGGGTCGATTTCGATGCTGAACGCAAGACAGTCCTCGGGGCTTTGCTGGACGTCTAGGTATTTGCAAACGCGCTTGATCGGTGCTGCGTCGAACCTTGCCCGGTAGTTTGGCTTGAACCAAGCGGGGTCGGGCGATCGCTGCGTATCGGGGCCGGCCTGTCGAACACGATGAGTTTGGCGAAAGTTACGGCGTTCGGAGGAAATCATGCCTGACCCATCACTTCACCAGCCCCATCGGCTCTATCAAACCCGCCCCCTCATTGCGCACATTTCCCACCGCAGCGCCTACTGGATGCCAGATGAAATCCGCGCAAGGGCGGCCGCCCTCACGTGTGATTTCTTCGGCGCGCATCGGCGTGGTGCCAGCATCGACCCACTCCCTGGCGAGGTCGGGCGTCAGCACCACCGGTTTGCGCTCGTGCAGCGCTACGAGGCCCTCGTCGGCGGCTGCGGTGAGGATCACGAAGCCGTCTTGCGCGTGCACTGCCTGGCGATCATGCACCTGTGCCAACGCGGCGAAGTACAAGGGTTCACCCGACCGCGCGCTGATGTAGCACGCTTGCTTGCGTTTGGGCTGCGCCGGATCGCTGACCCACTCGAACCAGCCATTGGCCGGCGCCAGTGCCCGGCCTGCGGGCCATAGGGACGTGAAGAACCTGTTCGATGTCAGCGTCTCGACCCTGGCATTGATCGGGTCGACGCGCTTGCCGCGGGCCCACGAAGGCGACCAGCCCCATTTCACCGTATCCACGCCCACACCGCCCGGCACGGGGCGTATCACCTGCACGCGGGAGGAGGGGGCGACGTTGTAGCGGTTTATCCGCGTGTCGTCGTAGCCGTCGATCACCACCAGTTCGAGGCTCAGCTGCCGGAGGTAGTGATCCATGCTTTCGTAGATCGAGTAGCGCCCGCACATGATTCACCTCGTTCGTTCGTTCGTCGGCTTTACGTGCCTGCGCGTTGACGCCGAGCAGGACTGACCGTTTACTGTACGAATATACAGTTTATGGTTGAGTATGACCGTCATGATCGTCACTTTTCTGGGCATCCCGACCGGCGGCCCTGCTGCGGTGCCTCTGTACACGTCCCGGGTGCCCGCAGGCTTTCCCTCTCCTGCGACCGATCACCTCGAGCGGCATATCTCTCTCGATGAACTGTTCGAGCTGCGCGCGCCGCATGTGTATCTGGTGAAGGTGGAGGGCGACAGCATGCAGGGCGCGGGCATCCATTCGGGTGACCTGCTGATCGTGGACCGTGGCAACGAGGCCGTGCATGGCGACATCGTGATCGCCGCGATCAACGCCGAGGCCGTCTGCAAGCGGCTGCATCGTCGCGGCGAGGAATTGATACTTCAGTCCGAAAATCCCAGCTACCCGCCACGGCAGGTACTGGAGGGGGATGACCTGGTCATCTGGGGTGTGGTTCGCTACAGCGTACGCGATCATGCGCAATGAGCCGGTGTTCGCGCTGATCGACTGCAACTCTTCCGGACCCTTACTAACCGTTAGTATTGATTTTTTTAATTTAATTCAACGCGTTACTGTTTGTAACTATTTATAGATTTTTCGAGGCCCGTATTCTACTGAATCTAGCCAATGGCAAGGATATGTATGTCACCACTCGAAATGGCGCTTCCTTCATCGGCCGCAGTCGCCCCAAATCGTTCGGTCGTAACGGGTGACAAGCGGCCAAGGGCAGCCACTCACTGGCAGCAAAATTCGTTTTGGACTACCCCGTCATCAATCAATATTGTGGTCTACTCCGATTACTCCCGGTCAACATCGCAGGGGCTGCAGCGTTTGCAGGGCCGCCGGGTCTTGTGTCCGCCAACAATGCAGGAATCGATCGGCGCTTTGCTAAGCGATTGAGCCGCATCTTCACCACCAAGCCACGGGAGTGCACAATGCTCCAGCTCGATTGTGCAGGCTAAAATAGTGAGCTACGGCTAAGCGGGGGTACGTTATTCGTGCATATTTCAAAGTTACAACTCGTCAACTACCGAAATTTCAAGTGTGCGAATGTCATATTCAACAAGGGTGTAAACACGATCATCGGCGAGAACGGATCAGGCAAGACCAACCTGTTCCGGGCGTTGCGTCTCTTGTTAGACGACACGCTGCTGCGCGCGGCATATAGGCTCGACGAGAAGGATTTCCACCGGGGCCTTGGCGACTGGCGCGGTCACTGGATAGTCATTAGCCTCGAATTCGATGAGGTATCCCAGGACGAGGCGATTCAATCCCTCTTTCTCCATGGGACCGGTAACATCGCCGACGGCGCGATCGGCAAGGCGACCTACAACCTTATTTTTCGCCCTAAGGCGGCAGTTCGACGGACACTGGCCGACCTTGCCGCTGGTGATACCGTAGGACTCGCCGAGGCACGTTCGAAAATCACCGTTTCGGATTATGAAACGATCTTCACCGGCAAGAGCACCACAAACTTCCTCGATCCCGAAATCTATAGGCAACTGGTTGGCGACTTCGATGCGGTAATCTTTCCCCAAGAACTGACGAGCCCTGCTATCGGCGGCATCATCCCGGGCATGCTCTCAATCTCGCGCGAAGTGTGCTTCACCTTCGTGCAGGCACTGCGCGATGTAGTCGCTGACTTTCAGAACAACCGCACCAACCCCCTCCTAACTCTGCTCAAGTGCCGGAGCGGTGCGATCGATCCGCAGAGCTTCGAGCCGATCACCGCGCTCGTAAAGGGGCTTAACGATGCAATCGAGGGCCTACCAGATGTCGGAACCATCCGCACCGATATTCGCGACACCATCACCGATGCGGCAGGCGAGACCTACTCCCCGCGTTCACTTTCAATCCGCTCGGATCTGTCCGACGAGGCCGACCGCCTGTTCCAGTCGCTCAAGCTATTTGTGGGCGAGAGCGAGGAAGAATATGAGGGCGCAATTCACGAGTTGAGCCTGGGCGGTGCAAACCTGATCTACCTGACGCTGAAGCTGCTAGAGTTCAAATATCAGAAGCAGAAAGAGTCCTTCGCCAACTTCCTCGTTATCGAGGAGCCGGAGGCGCACATCCACACGCATATCCAGAAAACACTGTTCGACCGGCTGAACTTTGATGATACCCAGATCATCTATTCGACCCATTCGACCCACATATCCGAAGTGAACAACGTCGTGAACATCAACATCCTCGGCCGGCAGGACGGACGATGTGAGGTGTTCCAGCCATCTGCGGGACTTGACCCCATCCAGATTGGCAATATCCAGCGCTACCTTGATGCAGTCCGCAGCAATCTCCTCTTCGCCAAAAGCGTGGTGCTCGTCGAGGGCGACGCCGAGGAGATTCTCATCCCGATCCTCATTAAAAAGGTGTTCGGGCTCAGCCTGGACGAGCTGGGGATCAGCTTGATCAACATCCGCAGCACCGGCTTCGAGAATGTGGCGGTGCTTTTCCACAAGGAGCGCATCCGCAAGCGCTGTGCGATCATTACCGACCTTGACCGCGCGTTTATCGATACGACCAAGAGCATACTCGACAGTGGCGATGAGGCGGCCGCAAAGAAGAGGGCACTGGGGGCACAGATCGCTGGACTACGGCGCGAAGCGGCGCTCAAAGAGTTGTGTGACGGGAACCCCTGGCTGACAGCGCACTTCGCCGACCACACTTTCGAGGTCGACTTCGTCTCCGCCGGCAATGTCAGCACTGTCGTTTCGGTGCTGAGCGAAGTCTACAAAGATAGCCGCACTATCGCGACGTCTAAGATGGAGCTGGAATCGGGCGACATCGCACGTTTCGGGACGCGCGTTCTGACGATGGCACGTTACGCCGGAAAGGGGTGGTTCGCCATCATCTTGGGGCGAATGATCACGCCTGAAACCGTCATTCCGGATTACATCCTCGACGCGATCTTCCAAGCGCATATCCCAGTATCCATCCAGACATGGGCGCGTGTGTTGGACTATCGGGTCTCGGTCATTGCCGCGTCGCAACTACACGCATCAGGGGACATTGACGCGATGCGCGCGCAAATCAGACGCTACCATCGCGGCGAGATCGACTTCGCAGGGGTACGCGCCGAAATGCTACAGGCGTTTCCTGCAGACGGCATCAACACGATCCTGGCGAGCTTCTAGAATGTTTATCTGGGACAGGAAGGACCTGAACGACGCCCAAGTCGCAGCCATCGAGCATCCAGGCAGCGTTTTCCTCGTTGCCTGCCCGGGGAGCGGTAAAACGAGAACCCTCACCTACAAGATCGCCCGCCTGTTGTCGGAGCTTAAGTCGGACAAAAAACGCGTCGTCGCGATCACCTACACGCACAGGGCTGCGGATGAGATTCACGAGCGTATCGAGCAGCTTGGCGTCGACACGAGCCAACTTTGGATTGGCACGATCCACTCCTTCTGTCTCGAATGGATCTTAAAGCCCTACGGAATCTATCACTCGGCGCTCAAGCACGGTTTCCGGGTGATCAATGCCCATGACACCGAACTAATGCTGGAGGAGTTCTGCAGCGCGGTGCAGGGCACTAAGCTCAGCAGCTTCGACTGCGCCTATTATTTCACGCCGAACGGCTATGTCCTGACATGCAACAAGACCGACAAGCATCAAGCAATTGAGGGAGTTTTGCAGGCATATTGGAAGGCGCTTGATGCCGAGCGGCAGCTCGATTTTGAGCTGATCCTTTTCTACGCCTATCAACTCATTGAGAAGAATCTCTCGATCAGCGTGCTGCTCGGCTCGATCTTCGAATGCGTGCTTCTCGATGAGTTTCAGGATACGCGGGAAATTCAATATGCGATCCTCGCATCGATCCTGAAAGCGTCTAAAGGCGGTGCCTCCGCCTTTGTTGTAGGCGACCCTAATCAGGCAATCTATGGCTCGCTTGGCGGCTATGCGATCACGGCGGCGGACTTTGGGACGCAGTGCGGCATCGCCTTCAAGGAAATGGAGCTATCAGACAATTACCGGTCGTCATCCCGCATTGTGAGCTATTTCGGCAACTACAACGTCTTGCCTTCGAAGGTCGAGGCGGTGGGAAAAGACAAGGATTACGCGAGCGTTGTGTCGTTCGATCACCAGACACACCGCGACGCGCTGGAGGAAGAGCTTGTAAGGCTCATCAAATTCAACGTCGAAACGCTCGGGATCTCTCAGCATGAGGTCTGCATCGTTGCGCCTTGGTGGGTCCATCTCGCAAGCATGACACGCCGGCTGGTCGCAGCGCTTCCGAACTATTCGTTCGATGGCCCGGGCATGGTGCCCTTCGCGCGCGACGTTGACAATTTCTGGTACAAGCTCGCCCGGATCATTCTGACGGAGGCGTCCCCACAGCTGTATGTACGCCGAATGCGATGGGCGGGAGAGGTAATCGCCGGCCTCAGCGATGCGGGCGTCGAGGTTCCAGGTTTGGACCGCAAGACACTGCTGCGCGCCTGCAACGCCATCACCATCACCGAGACCGATGGCCTGGTCTACCTTCGGGCGTTCTTCGACCAGCTATGTTCCACTTTCGAGATCGATCGCCGCAGCTGCGCAGCACTCCAAGAGCATCACGACGCTTTCTTCGAATGCTCGCAGAGGCGCATCGATAAACTCATAAAGGAAGGCGCTGAGGCGATTGCTGAATTGGCGATGTTCAGGAAGGTCTTTGCGAACCGCACAGGTGTTACCGTATCGACGATCCACGGGGTCAAGGGTGCCGAGTATGACGCAGTGATCGCCTATGGCCTGCTAGAAGGGATGGTTCCCCACTTCAGTGATCCGAACCAAGCCGAGACTGCGAATAAGCTCATGTATGTGGTGTCGTCGCGGGCCAGAAAGAACCTACATCTGATCTCTGAGCGCGGTCGCAGTCGAGGCTGGAGCGGAGATTATCAACCAACTGACGTACTTGCCGGATGTGCGTTCCAGTATGACCAGCTTTCTTGACGGGTAAAAAATGTGGTCGCAAATAACCGTTCCTTGCCGATTTCTGCCTGTTCACCAAGGGCAGAGATCGGCAAGAACCGGACTGTCGCCTGAGCAGAGCGAGAGATATTCAAAGGGCTACTTCATTCTGATACCTGCCGGATGGTCAATTCATGCTTGTCGGCCGAAGCGGTCATTCAGTCGGCGCGCACCTAGCGGCAGGATTTCAGCACAAAACAGACGCTTGAAATTATTGCGTAACCAGGTGGGACAGCACTACGGGCTAACACAATTCACAACTCAACTCTGATCTTGATCATTCATAACGCCCGAAACGGGATAGCAATCCACAATCGTTAGGACGTTCAAAGCCAGAACTGCCCTCTAGGTATGTCGTAACCAGCCGTCCAACAGACGAGACGACATCTTTATCGGCACTGATGAATCCGATAGGGAAGCTGACAGGGTAAGAGTCAGGCAATGAGACGTGATAAACGACAACCACAAACTCACCTTCGAAGTGCATCACCTCGACATTCCCGCCAAGGAAGCCCTCAATCACCCCATGAACCTTGTCGGTGTTAGGGTCGAACTCCCATTTCCACTGGCGGGCAGTCTTCTGGTCATCTGCTCCGGAGACAGGCAAATAGAAGGTAGGCGAATAGAGCCTCTTCTCTTTCGTACTTGCCATGCTGAGAATCTCACTGACTCTTGTCTGGAGATTGCTGCTTTTTCCCCAATACGGGTCGCTTGGTGCAAGCCAAAGGAATGGAGTTTTCCCCACGTCCGCCTTGCTTTCTCTCCTCGCCTTGATGAGGGGAGCCAGATGTTTCTGGAGCAACCCCCAATTTGCCGACGCGTAGATTGGTCCGATAAAGGTGGTTCTCTTCTTCTGACTGTTGGATTCCAGTTTCGCCAAGTCTTCGAAAAATTGCAGGCTGACGGAGCTACCCTTCGAGTCGAAGAGCTTCAATGTCTCGCCGTCCCCAATTTCGATCAAGGCTCTCGCAATCTCGCCAAAATTGCTGGGTCTTGCCAAACGGTCAAGTTCCAGCGAAATTCGCTCATGCACGTAGTCTGAGCTTTTTAGCTTCTCGAAATCCTCCCGCTCGACGCTTCTGCCATCCTCGTCAACCTTGAACTGAACCGGCAGTCTGACGGGCATCTGCTTAATCTTGTGCACCGAATTCACTGTGTAGACATTCGGTGAGTCCTTTTCATCCAGGGTCAGCGAGCTGGAAAGAAAGTTCTTCTGCAAGATTTCATGGAACTGACGCTGGAAATGCTTTTCCACCTGTGTCTCGCTGCAAGATGCATTCTCGTCGTCGACCTTGATTGAAAGTCCCGCTTTCCATTTTTCTGACGAGTTGTCTTTACCAAGGCATGAAAAGGTTGCGAGGTCGAAAGACAAGCAAGCCGTGCTGTCTCGAAGCAGCGACAAACGCGGAACCTCACCGAGTTCCGTAAAGTAACCGCTAGATTTCTCCGTAAGGGTCAGACGACCATTTTCGGACAACGTCAGTTCGCCGCGCTCGACGAGGTCACTAATTGCCTCTTGAACTTCCCTGCGTGAAAAGCCGAAAAAATCCGCAACCTGCGACATTGACATCGGCGCAAGGTGGATCAGGCGAAGAACAAATTCCCGAACGAACGGCAGCCCCTTTTGGGTAATGTACGAGAAATTAATATTGAAGCGTTGCGCTGGCAACAGGAAGTCAATCTCGTGATAAATCGTAGTGTTTTCCAAAGTCGTCACCTTAGCGGATCTTCTTCGCGGATATGAACTTGTAGCCTGCATCCTCGCCCATATCGCTCATGTAGGAAACAACCTGTTCGAGAGGTTTGTCCTTGTTGTGGATCTTCCACATCTCCGCGTTACCGATGATTAGCAGCCGATCCATTGCTCTGGACATCGCGACGTTTATTCGATTGGGGGTGCGTAGGAAGCCTGGACTCTTCCGTTTGTCGGAGCGCGTCAGACTCAAAATGATAATTCGGTTTTCCTTGCCCTGGTAGCTATCGACAGTGTCGATTTTTACCAGTGCCTTGAACCCGTCGTTCCAAATTCCTTGGTTGAATTTCTGCCGAATCAGACGTTTTTGTTCTGCATACATGCAGATAACACCGATAAGCGCATCATCTTTGTCCTTAAGGTTGGAAAGGTCGGTCAGAAATTGACCGCTCTCTGAAATCTGTTTGAGAAGGTCGATGACCTGCTCTGCCTCGCAACGGTTGTAAATACTGACGCCACGGTCGCTTTGGTGATTGGCATGTTCCCCAAGCGATGAAGTGTCGAGCCAAGTCACGGGGGAGCGAAGCTGGCTCGGAGCACCCCTATAGATGTCGGGAATAGCACGATCTCCATTGTTCAGCTTGCCGTCGTAGAAGGTCTGGGAAACCAGATTCCCGATGGGCGGGGCCATCCGATACTGAGTGAGCAGCGTAGCGCTCGATTGCTTCCCATATTCCGAATTGAAAGCCCGTGCAAAGTCGCTTCGCAATACTTCATCAAGCTCGGTGTGCTTGTCGTTGATTCCAAGTCGACGAGCAAGAGCGGCTTTGTGTGCGTCTGAATATAGGGGGGGCAGTTGCAAATGGTCGCCGACCAGAAGAATGCGTTTCGCCGATTGCATAGCAATCGCCAGTTCGCTGGATATTGAACGAGCCGCCTCATCTATAATTACGAAATCATAAAAGTTGTCGTGAATCCCGATATGCCCTTGCCCAATACCGACGCAGGTGCCGGTAACCAGTTGTCTAGACCGGGCGTAGAACTCGTCGCAATTGACCCTCTCTGCCGACAGGGCGTCCTGGATGTCTCGGGATATCCTAGCCAATGCCCGAACCCTTTTAGCTTCATTTGGCCGAACACCATACTCGGAACAGAGATTGGAAAGCAGGATCGACTTCGCTTCCGAAACCTTGCGTTCCTGTGAAAGAGCAATGCCGTAATCCGCGTAAAGCTTGGTTCGGATGGTTTCATCCAGTTCAATTACGATCGGTTTGAGGGCTTTGATATCCTCCTTATCGCCAACGTTCTCAAAGTTCTTGAGGAGAGACTCGAGATGGTCAATCTGCTTGAACAGTTTCAACTCCGCTTCGACGACCTTGGAGATGAATTCAGCGTCGAGACCCAGCGCATCTGATAGAGCAGCAACACGGTAGCGATACTCGGCGTTGAACAATTCGCGCTTTTCTGCGGTGATGGCATGAGAGTAAACGTCTTTCAGACCATGCGAAACTGCCCCTTCACGGTTGCTGAACCTGACGACTTCGAGCGAAGTCCCCAACCTCCTGCAGTGCTTCCTTATCCGCTCTGCAGCCGTGTTGACCGCTTCGTGAGATTGGCTGACCAGCAGAATTCTTCGCACATCCAGCCTCTCGACGAGAAAGTGGACGAATGCAGCGATGAATTCCGTCTTCCCTGTCCCTGGCGGTCCTTGCAAGAGCGACAGAGGTCCGTAGTTAAGCAGCTTGGTGAATGCCTCTCGCTGTTGTTCGTTTAGGCTAATCTTGTTTCCATGCTGGTCTTGGCGGTCGTATCTGGCGAAGTCCTCCTCAGTGACCGAAATGTTGTATGGCGTTGCATTCTTGTTGCATGCGGGGTCGAACAAATCGAGCAGGTCAGGCAAGACCCCCTCCCTATCAAGCAGTCTTTCAAGCGCGGCTTTCCGTTTGCGGTAGGAAGCCCTGTCTTGTTTCGTCCTAAAGAAGACAGAGTCGCCATCTTTTAGACCGTAGGCAGAAAGTCGGACTTTATTTAGTCGAACCTCGTTTAAAGCAGACTTTTTGAGCGAGACTTCGCCGATGACTTTCTCCGCACCATCCTGGTCAATGAGAAGTGCCTCGACCTCATCCGTGCTTGCGAAAGCGCCAAGCGGATCGATGTCTGCCTCGTAAGGAAGAATCAGTTCAGAATCGGCGTCTGATGGTGTCGTCGAAGCACCATTCAATTCGATATTGGGGCTTGACTCAGTCTCTGTGGCGAGAATTGCCTGCCAAAGTGCCTGTGTCGAAATATCGAACGAAATATCCGAACGGTCTTCCTCAACGGAAGCTGCCGCCCTTTCGAATACATCTTTGAGTTGTTGGCTCAACCCCGATTCATCAATTTCTGGCGGAACCGTCTGAAGCATCACGATGGCACGACGAAATGCGTCATGATCACGAAGATGTTCAGACAAGCCGGAAAGTTGAGCTGGTCGGCCTGGCTTGATGCGAATTGACGCGCTGATTTCGAATTGGCTTTCTTCTGCCGCCCTGAAGGGGACATCAGATCTGATTCGAGGGGGTAACCCTCCGACAAAGCACCTCTGTTCCTTGTCGTAGAAGGCGACGAATGATCCGCCAATGCCGGAAAACGTCACCGAGTAATCGCTCTTTCCTTTCTTGGGTGCCTCTACCTTGACGTACAGATGCCCGTTGTCGGGCAATATCGTCACCTGCTCATTAGTATTGCTAAGTGTAATTTCGATAAGTTGCTGTTCCTGCACGTCGACTGCGGTCGTTAGCGCCTTTCTGAACCGTCCAAAATCCTTGAAGCCGAACTCTATGTCGCTCAGTTCCGACTGAATCGCATCCGAGACTCTCGGATAGGCGTTGGACACCTCGCCCCACTCCAAGCCGAGCAATT
The DNA here is from genome assembly GCF_016518545.1 of Pseudomonas sp. S30. Lineage (GTDB taxonomy): Bacteria > Pseudomonadota > Gammaproteobacteria > Pseudomonadales > Pseudomonadaceae > Aquipseudomonas. Next base: position 44,914 of record NZ_JACVTO010000005.1, on the reverse strand, counting down.
CGCAAGACATTCGGAGTACGGCAAATATATCCCGCTGTTCGGAGGAGCTTCCGTCGATGTTCTCTGGACTATATCGATGGTTCTTGGCTTCGACAGTGCTGTGCGAAAAGTCCGGAATATCTATCAGGTACACACTCCCGTGTTCCTTATCCAGCATCACGTTGCTGGGATGAAGGTCGCCGTGAGAAATCCCGAGGCTATGAAGATGCTCAACTGCATCGATCAGCTTTTCGATGACGCCTAACTTATCTGAGTCGTCAATTGCAGCATCAGCCCACGTCGTCCCATCAACCAGATCGGTCACCAGATACATGCTGCCGGCCCTTGCCGCGAGTCCATATTCATGAATACGTGGTAAGTAAATTGGATTTACTGCTGCCAGTTTGTCCAAGCGCTTCAAAAAAGTAAGTATGCGGAAATTGCTTACCGGATCATCTCCTTTGCCGCCGACATTAAACCAAGCCTTAACGAGCCTTCCCTCTGAGGCATAGACCTCTTTATCATCGGTCGAAACCAGAAACTCGCCTTGGTCTGGAAACTGCCGCGTGTGATTTATGGGGTGACGATAGGCTTCCAGTTCGGAATCGTCGAAAGTCGGTATCGACTCGCCTTGCGGTTCTGCACGCTTCAAGGCATCGAAGAATACCGATGCATCCTTAAATTTTCCTGTCACCGCTTCGAGAAGAGCTCCTGCATACCATTCACTGCTTGAAAGCAGCTCATTCTGAATGTTCTCCAGGCTCTTCGGAGACATTCTTTGAGCGGTCAGCAGATGCCACGACACGAGCCCAAGCGCATGAACGTCCTGTTGGAATGGAGTCGATGAGGAGCCATCCAGCAGCTCCTTTACCTCTACAGACCCTACCGAAAGGCTGCTCCGATAATCGCCAACCGTTCCAATTGGTTGGTGGTAAGCGGAGATGAAATTAGAGAGAGCAATTTCCTTCGATGGTGACAACCACAGACTATGGTCTGCAATGTCTCGGTGGGCAATCTTGATCTCATGTAAGTCACCGAATTTTGCGAGGAGCAGCTTCGTGAGGATCAGTCGGTCAGCCTGGTTAAAGGATTGACCGTATTTGCCCACAAACTCGTTGAACCTCACATGCCCAGGAGGAAGTTCATAAAGCTCGCTGTATTGGGATGTAACCTCATCCTTTTCGAAGCTTGTCAGCGAGCGCAGGCAGTGGTTATACAGGTCACGATTCTGGTGGTTGATGAACTGCAATACCTCCCGCTCACGGGATACGATTTCAGCTCTTCCCTGTGAGGTTACAGCCTTGTTACCATGGAGCTTCTTGAAGTTCCAAACCCGCAGCAGAGCCTCATTACCCTTCGAGATTTCCGACCTTGCCAGATACTCCTTGTAAACCGAGTTCGGATGCTCGAAAATTTCCTCGACTGCTGTGTACCCTCCGATTTTCAGTGACTTCGGCGCTGTATTTCCCTTCAGAAATAGCTCGTCAAAGACCGGAATGTCTTGATTTAAGACCTGCGAATCGGGATGCGGACGGAAGTAATCGTTGAACTTGACTTTGTCCGCAAAACGCAAAAAGTCCCTTAGGGATATCGTATGTTGACGATCGACTTCTGGTAGCTGGCCAAAATCAGAACTTCCAGTCATGACAACGAAAAAATTGACTCGCGGCAGATATTTCTTGTTGGTGAATCGTGATGAAAGCCGTTTGAGCTTGTTATCCAGCAAGAATTTTTTGTTTCTCGTGATGCTGACGGGCGAACGCCCCATGTTCTTGTCGCCCTTGAACCAGATATCCCCATTGGCCGTTACGGGTTCATGGTTCCAGTCCTTCAACTCGACAATGATGACATTGCAATGAGTGACGATAACTAAATCAAATTCACCTTCTTTTCCTTTAGAATCAACGAACCTGAACCCTGCATACCCTTTCCAGGGATGACTTTGGATGCGTCCGAGCTTATTTTGGAGCTGGTCCCTCAGGGAGTTGCCTCCACCTTGGAGCTTGCTTGCATGGAGAGTATCCGCGAACGCCGCCTTGATCTTGTTGATTGCCTCAATCTCTTGCTCTTGTAGTCCGCCGTCCCAAATCTCGATGTCCAAGATGCTTCCTTTTATCCTATTACCGAATTAATCGATCTGCTGGAGGGATTTTACATGCCAAACGCTTGCCTTGTACGCTCGTTTCTTCACTTAGAAAACCTCAACGCCATCTGATTCGGCGGAAAGCGCATAACTGGCAGTGCCATGGGAGCATTATCAGTGGGCGACTGCTCTCGAGATTACGTCAGAATATGCACGGGGGGCAGGTCGATCACCTTGGAGTCGCTCTGCTTTGCCTTTAGAAGTCGGTTCTCGGCTAGCAAAACCTCGTTGATGGAGGCAAGGCTGGCTACCTTGGCGCGCAGTCCCTCTATCTCCTGGCGAAGCGCGCGATTCTTCTCACGCTCCGCACAGAGATCCTGGTGTTTCACATCGCGTTGGGCGCGACTGGAACGCCCTTGAGCATCGCGGATCGCCTCAGCGATTATGGGGTAGTGGTTGTGAATCAGCGCCGTCGAAACGCCAGCCTCGCGCGCCACAGAGGCGATAGTGACCTTGGATTCTCCGGTATGTGCTCGACCACGCTGGATGCGGGCGAGCGCGAGTCGCAAATCCCGCTCGCGGGCGTCCGAGGGCTTGCGTTTGGTCGTCATGTTAGGTTTATCTCCGGGTCGTATCCAAGTTGCACGAGGACGTCACGGCAGCGCTCTAGGTCGCGCAAGATGCGCTGGCGGCCACCGTCACCGAGGTCGCTGCAATCCAGCAACCCTTTCAGGTTGTCGTAGAGACGTTGGTATATGCCAATATGGCCGCGCCCAATCACCGCGTTATGGCAGTCGCCGCAGCGAGTCCGCTCTAATGTGTTGCCGATGCAACGGTCGTCGCTCGCGGTACACCAGGCATGGCCATTGCTGCGGATCGCGGTGCTCTCGGAAATTGAGGTCACCATCGATGCATGACTCTTAAAGATGGCGAGGCTCGCCGGATCGCGCTGCCAGCGTTTGATTGAGCGACCGTAGCCTCCCGCCAGCGGTTCGTCCCCCATCCAAGTGTCAACGACGCCGAACTTGATGTCTTCGAGTTCTGCCTGGATGTCGCTGTACAACTCGATGTCGAGGTGCTCACCCCAGTCCTCATCCATCGCGTAGCCCAGCGTCATGTCCATGGACCAGTGTGCGAAGTGCTCGCGCAGATAGCGCAAGTCGCCAAATTGGCTGTGCGCTGCGTAGTTGGCGAATTTGCGGCGAAATTGATGGCTGGCGAGGTTCCAGTCCAGCCCACAGCTCTGCGTGAACGCCTTGAGGGCATGGTTCCATGTAATGCCCGACAGGGTGCGAACTAAATTGCCCTTTGCAGGGCACACCCCGAGAAAGAGTGCATGGTGATGCTTACGCGCCGTGGCGATTTCTGGGTCGCGCAGATTGACCCTTCTCCGCTCGGCAATCTCGGTGGCGATCATAGCTTGATATGGCTCGGCCCAACGCTCCATCAGGCGCAACACGCGTACGGCGACTTCGGGGATCATCCAGTCGTGTACACCAGTGTCGGTCTTATCCGACCTTGAACGCATCCAGTGATAGATCATTCCTTCGTCGTCCTCGGTGCAGTGGTGCGCGCCCGACTGGACGTTGGCCAGTTCGTGGTTGCGGCAACCGGAGGTGCTGGCCAACACGATGTAGCAGGCAGTCCGTAAATCAAGGATCGCCTGATTAAATGCCCCCAAGCCGCCATCCCAGCCCAAAGTGGCGAGGTGGCGGTTTTTAGCCTCTATGACTGTTCTGGTAACCTGTCTTCTCCGTTGTGCTGCGATGGCGCTGAGGGCATCGCGTAAATCGAGTAGCGCCTTGCCGTGCTGAACCTGTTGATAGGCTCTCTCGAACAGGGCGCAGAACGCCTCATCCGACATCAGTGGTGTTTTGCCGCCCTGTCTACGGGCCGTACCGCTGCGGGCCAGCGCATTCGCGGAAGTATCAGGCCAGGGATGCAGAGGGATCGGATCGTGGGTGTACTGGCTCAATTCTTGAAGCGCCTCAACTGCCATGAAGCGGCGCTCAAGGGCGCTCTGAGACAGCGGCTTACCCTTGCTCCGGCTCGTCTGCTTGTACGCCCGACACTCGGCAACGTAGTTCGCGCAGACAATGGGTGTCACCGCGCCGAAGTGATTGAGCTTGAGCGCGTTTAGATACCGTAGGAAGGGCAGCGCATTCTCAAAAAAATTTCGCAAAGTGCTCGCTTTGGGGCGCTTCTGCCCCGCGCGGCCGCGCCGCAGGTAGCGGTACAGCAGGGCCTTCATCACGTCCTTAAACGCACAAGGCACACGGCTGAAGTCCTGGCGCCGCAAGTTGTCTGGCACGTTGTTGGTAAAGCCGTCCAACTGCCAAATATCGTCGCCGTAGCGGCTGAGGATGACCCAGTGCCCCTCGACCTGGATGGCGCTGACGATGAGTGCGTCGCGATCGCTCTCGGGTAACTCGCATATTTCCCCCGGCTGGGACTCGATGTTCGCCCAAGATAGCGTGACTAGGTTGTTGCCACTCATGCAAAGATCTCCAGCTTTTCCACCACATCGGACGACCAGAACGGGTGCGGCTCGCAGCGCGCACGCTCGCGGGCGGCTTCGACGGCCGCCGGCTTGAAAGTCCCGCGCCGCAGCCCCTCGGCTACAATGTAGTCGTCAATCAATCGAGGAATGTGCGCGTATTCCTGTGCCCAACGCCGCTTGTCTATGCGTGTGCGCTCCGTGAATACACGGAAGTAGAAGCTGAATAGGCGGTGCAGATCTTCCTCTGTCACTGCGTAATGCTTGCAGCGCAGACAGTTGAGGAACGAAAAACACGCTGCCCCTTCACGTTTCGGTGCGTACTGACCATTCATCGGGTCGCCACAGCGCCCCATCGGGGTGGTCTGGTAGGTCGCGCCGATGGTGCGGGTCAGTAATTCTTGAACAAGTATCTCGCCCATAAATTTCCAGTTGCGCCTCGCGTCCCCGCTAGGTGCCAAATAATTTCGCCCGGCCACCTGTGGCGTGTTGCCAAGCGCGATGGCCGTAGTCACCAGGTCGCCCCCTAGTAACTCGAAAATTCGGTTGGCGAACGTTTTGCGGAGACGAGAAATGTTGATGCGCAGCGGTTGGCCGTCGATATCGGTAAGCCCGTGGTCGGCCACGAGTTTCTTGATCGCCAGCATCAACGTCCCGTCAGTCAGTGCAATGACCCGGCCGGGGCCTGGGCCGCGATGCACGCGATACAGCCACACGCGATCCTTGAGGTCGTCCGGGGCCTCCGCGCACAGCGGCTCGCTGTGGGCAAGGATGCGTCGTATCAGGCGCTCGACATTGGTCTTGACGGTTGGCGTGGACTCCAACAGATGTGCAGTCGTATTCTCGGCGCGCAGCGCCACCTTGTGGCTGGTGTGGCCGCGGCGCTTCCAAAGGACCAGGAATACGCTGTTGTCCTTGGGATGGGCGCGCAGGCAATTGCGCTCCATCTCTAGCAGTGGCGTGGAGTTCCGCCCGGTGTGCAGTGCTACAGTCAGAAGGGCATTAGCCAACAATTCGCCAGTTACTGGGATATCGTCGCGCCAGATCGGCATGACCGCTTGCCTGAGCGCGGTGGTGAACGCCCGCCGCTGACGCTTCGGCAGCGGCCTTTCGCCCTTATGCTTGCCACTGTTTGGAAACGGATTTCGTGGGAAAGTCGCATCGTCCCCCGTGGAGACTAACGAAATAAGCCCACGCTGGCCCAACGCATGAAGGACGGACTTCGCGCTGGTGTAATGGCCCCTCTGGCTAAGGGTGGTGATGCCCAGTCCAGCGAGGTGGCCAAGAAAACCGTCAATTACAGCGCGATTAATATCGTCCAGGGTCAGAACGCGCCCGAGCGCGGTTGCGCGCAGCTCAATGTAGTTGAGAAAGTGACGTAAACCACCTTTACAGATACTCGCCACGGAACTGGCCTCGAGCCCGCCGTCCTGCCGGGCCAGGAAGCGTTCGATCTGCCGCTGGCAGGCATAAGTGATCGGATCAATGCCCGTGCCGTACCAAGGCGCGAAGTCGATGCCCCGGGAGCGCGTGGCATTGCGCTCGAAGGTGACTGTAGTAGTGGCCGGTGGAATCGCCTCCGGGAGAACGACAACACGACCCGCCGTATCGCGGCTATGCTCGACATGTGGGACGCTAAGGTCGGTCCTATTGAATACCTTGCGTTTGCCCATTAGACCGCTCCCAGCTCTGCATTCAACTCATCGTCGTAGGCCAGCACCGCGTCGTCGGCCAGTTCGTTGACCAGGTGCAGGTACACCATCGTCGTCTGAATGGAGCTATGGCCAAGCTGCCGCTGCACGAACACCAGCGGATCCACCCCAGCGCGGTTTCGCTGGAGTGCGACCAGGGTATGGGTGGCGTAGGTGTGGCGTAGCATGTGGGTATGGACCCTGATACCGGCTCGCTTGCCGGTTTCCCGGACGATACGCGCGATGCGCTTGCCATCATCAGAGTAGGGCTCACCAAACTGGTTAAGGAACAGCGGCTCATGTTTGATACGGCTCAATGAGGCCCGCTCACCGCGAATCTGCACTACGTAACGATGCAAATCCGCCAGGAAGCGGCGACTGATGTAGATGTCGCGCGGTTTGCTGCCCTTGGTGCGCATGCCATGGCCATCGTATGGATCGAGGCGAATCCGGATGTTGCGCTCGCGCCTACCGGCGCTATCCGGATCGAAGATGTAGGCAAGCGGGAAAGAGGCGATTTCCTCCCGACGCAGTCCAGTCTGAAGTCCGAGCCGAATGATCATTCGGTGATGCGGATTTTCCTGCGTAGCCAGTAACGCCTTGATCTCATCCATGCTCAGAAACTTGGGCAGCGTCCGATGCTTGCGCGGCATGATGTCGTTCACCATGGCCTTGCCGCCTTTGGTATCGACGTGGGCAAGGAAGCCGAGGACGCGTTTGACCGTTCGTTCTTCATGGCCAAACGGCAGTCTGCTCACCCATCTCTGCTGCTGTGCATACTCGTAGAACTTGCATACATAGTGCAGCCGTTGACGTGTTGTTGATGAGGTCAACTTGCACTCCATCAGGGAGTAGTCCCGGTACGCCCCTACGACACTCTTGGCCTCGCCACGTTCCACGTCGCGCCAGTCAAGGTCATGCACTTGGAGGAAACTAAAAAAGTCATATAGCGCACGCCCTGTGCTTGGCCATGACTTTCGTGAACCAATAGCGCCACGCAACAGGTAGTGGCGAAAGAATTCATTGGCCGGGATGCAACTGTCCATCGTGTCCCAAAGCAGGATCGGAAAGCCTGGATAAGGACGACCGGCAATCACCAAGTCCTCGGTAGCCCACACAAGCTCCATCTACCTCCCTCCGTCTTTGACCTATCCCCATTGCTTCTCAAGCTGTTTTAGATCTTTCTTAAATCATTGTTTATGAGCGTATTTCATTCCTAACCTTTAGCAAGCCCCGGAACAACTCGTTCTACGCCAGCTGCGAGCGCGTGTTTCGACCGGACCTTGCCAGGACCCCCATCGTGGTGTTGAGCAACAACGACGGCTGCGTGATCGCCAGGTCCTACGATGCCAAGCCGTACGTGAAGATGGGCGAGCCCTATTTCCAGGCCAGGGAAAGGCTGCGCCGGCACGGCATCATGGCGTTTTCTTCCAACTACGCGCTCTACGGCGACATGAGCGAGCGGGTGATGTCGATCATCGAGTCGAGGGTGCCGGCGGTCGAGGTCTATTCGATCGACGAGTGTTTTGCCGACCTCTCCGGCATCCGCGAAGACCTGACCGCTTTCGGTCGAGCGTTGCAGGCGATGGTGGCGCAGCGCACTGGCATACCGGTCGGGGTCGGCATCGCGCGTACCAAGACCCTCGCCAAGCTGGCCAATCACATGGCCAAGCAGCTGTTGGAACGCACCGGTGGGGTGATCGACATCACCCAGGATTTCGAGCGTGACTGGGTGCTGCGCAACACCCCGGTCAAGGAAGTCTGGGGGGTAGGGCGGCGACTGCTCGCGCCGTTGAATGCCATGGGCATTCGTACCGCCATGGACCTGGCCAGAGCCGAGCCGCGCATGTTGCGCGACACGTTCAGCGTGGTGCTCGAAAAGACCGCACGGGAACTGGCCGGCACGCCCTGCCTGGCGCTGGAGGAGGCGCAGGCGCCCAAGCAGGAAATCTGCTGCAGTCGGATGTTCGGCGACCGGCTCAGCGAGCTGGCGCCGATCAGGCAGGCGGTGGCCACCTATGCCGGGCGTGCGGCTGAAAAGCTGCGCACGCAAGGCTCGCTGTGCAAGCAGCTGCGGGTGAGCATTCGCACCGGCATGTTCAACCCTGCCGAACGGCACCACGCCCAGGGCGCACTGGTGGAACTGCCATATCCCACCAACGACACGCTGCTGATCACCCGCGCCGCCACCCGTGCGCTGGAACGCGTGTTCCGCGAGGGCTACCGGTACAGCAAGGCCGAAGTCCTGCTGCTCGACCTGCGCCAGCCGGGACAGTCTTCGGACGACCTGTTCGCCACCTCGCAATCGCCTCAGAGCGACCGCTTGATGACGGTCATGGACCAGATCAATGGCCGGTATGGGCGGGGCACCATGAGGTCGGGCAATGTACCGCTGAACCCCGATTGGGCGATGCGTCGGGAGCTGCTGAGCCAGTCGTACACGACCCGCATCGATCAGCTGTGGGTGGTGCGGGCATGAGCGGTCGCTACCTGAACAGTACCTTGGCGAACGCCTCGGACGCGCGATGCACCTGGACCGACCAGTCCTGCGCAGCGTCGCTGCCGGCATCGTCGGAAATGTACTTCAGGCAGAGGAACGGGATGCCCTCGTCCTGGGCGATCAATGCCAGTACATAGGCTTCCATGTCGATCACGTCGTAAGGTGCATCGTGGTGGCTGATTTCGAAACTGTCGCCGGTTCCGCAGGTGCCCAGCGGCACGCCGGGCAGGGCAAGGCCATGCTCCAGCAGCACCGGGCGATTGGCCAAGGGGGTTTCGTAGCGGGCGAAGCCCAGCGGCGTCACGTCCATGTCCCGTTGCAGGAACTGCGTGCAGCACACCAGCGCGCCTCTGCCATGCCGAGGGCTGCCGGCCGAGCCCAGGTTGACGATGAGCTTGGGTCTGCGCGTCTGCAACGCCCTGACCAGGGCGATCGCGGCGTTGATCTTGCCGATGCCGGTGAACAGCGTGTCGACATGGCTGAAGCCATCGCCGGCCTCGGCCTCGAGGGCGAAGACGAAAAGCGTATCGGCCAAGGCCACCTGGGTGTGTTCGTCGATGTGAATCATGCGCAAGCATTCCTGTGCGGTTTCAAAGTCTTTTCGGTAGAGAAACGCTCACGCCGAGGCCGCGTTCGTGCAAACCCTGCGCGAGCCTGATCGCGCCCCTGTGCACTTCGACGATCCGCTTCACGATGGGTAGACCCAGGCCGCTGCCCTGGCCATCGCTGGAGGCAGCGCTGCCGCGATAGAAGCGCTTGAAAATCACGCCTTCTTCCTGCGCGGTGATCCCCGGTCCGTCGTCCTGCACCGAGATCACCGCGTGCTGCGGGTGATCCTCTATTCGTACCCTGATATGCCCGCCTTGGGGCGTATAGCGTATTGCATTGCCGATCAGATTCCTCAGCAGTATTTTCAGCCACAGCTCGATGCCGATGATTCTGGTGGGCGCCTGCTCCAGCGAGAGGCTGATGCCTTTGTCGAAGGCCGGCAGCGACAACTCCGCTACCACCGCCTCGGCCACGCTCGACAAGTCGATTGGATAGCACTCCTCGATCAGCGCATCGCTGTCCAGCCGTGCCAGCAGCAGAATCTGTTCCATCAGCGTGGTGATGCGCGTGACGCTGCGGTTGACCTGCTGCATGCCGTGGGCCTGGAATTGCGCGTCGGTAGAACGCAGCATGACCTGTACGTGGGTGCGCAGGGCGGCCAGTGGGGTGCGGATCTCGTGGGCGGCGTCGCCCGTGAGCCGACGTTCTGCCTCCAGCGCACTGCGCAGGCGTTCGAGCAGGAAATTGAGTTCGCTGACCAGCCCGTGCACTTCCAACGGTACCTTCGTCAACGCGATCGGCTCCAGATTGCGCCCCGAGCGCTTGTGTACTTCGGCCTGCAAGGCCTGGAGCGGGGATAGCCCGCGCGAGACGCTGAACCAGATCATCGTGGCGAGCAGGAGAAAGGCAGGCAGCAGCGGGAACAGCGAGTAACTCACCAGGCTGTTGATGGCACGTCGTCGATAGCTGATGTTTTCCCCGACCCACACCTGGACGTCGCCCTCGGCGAGTTTCAGGACTCGCCAGTTGGCGTCCGCGCTTTCGATGGTGCTGAATCCATTTTCGGCGGCGGTGAATCCCGATGGGGTCTTGGCGCTCGACAAGACGGGCTCGCCCCGGAACCAGACGGTGTAGGCGAGTACGCCGTCTCGGTGCACCAGAGGCAGTCCCTTGATGGCCTCGCGGCTGTTTTCGATGCTTTGCGTCATGGTCGCGCCAGGGCTGCCGAGGTCCTGGCTGGCGACGGCGATGTTGAGGATGTTGAGCGCGGCGTCGCCGAAGTCGAGCATGTCTTCGTCGAAGAATTTCTCGACTTTCATGAGAGACAGGTAGTAGGTGAGCACCACGGCCATGAGCCAGGTCACGATGAAGCTGCCAAGCAGCCACATCAGCAGCAGGCGGCGCACCGAGGGGCGCGCGGGCTCGCCCAGGAGCGAGTGTCGAAGTCGGGTGAGGGGCATGCCTAGAGACCTGCTGGTTCGTCCGCGATGGTGTAGCCCAGGCCCCTGACGGTGCGGATCAACCTGTTGTCGATCTTGCGCCGGACATGGTGCACATGAACCTCGATGGCGTTGCTTTCGACATCGCCGCTCCAGCCATAGAGCCTGCTTTCCAGCTGGGTGCGCGACAGCACCTTGCCCTTGTTTTCCAGCAGCAGGCGCAGCAGGGCGTACTCGCGTGGGGCGAGGTTGATCAGGTCGTCGCCCAGGGTCACCGTGTGGGTGGACGGATCCAGGCGCAGGCCACCATGCACCAGCTGTGGCATCGCGCGGCCCAGTGAGCGGCGGGCCAGGGCACGGACTCTGGCCAGCAGCTCGTCGAAGTCGAATGGCTTGGTCAGGTAGTCGTCAGCACCGTAGTCCAGGCCCCTCACTCGATCGGCCACTTCGTCCCGGGCCGTGAGCAACAGGACCGGCACCTTGGAGCCGCGATTGCGTAGCTCGTGGAGCACGTCCAGGCCGCTGCAGCGCGGCAGGCCGATATCGAGAATCACCAGGTCGAACTCATCGGTGGCCAGCGCCTGCCTGGCCAGCAGCCCATCGGTCAGCCACTCGACCTGGTCACCCTCCTGGCGCAGGCCCAATTGAATGCCATCACCTAGCAGCAGGTCATCTTCCACTAGCAGTACGCGCATGCTCGAGCCTTCTTCGCTACGTTAACCATTGCCAGACACTCAAGGCGGCTTCGACCAGCAGCAGCGCCACGATCAGCCATTCCACCCGCAACTCCTGGATGACGTGACGGTGCTCGCTGAGGCGGTCCGTGGCCAGTTCGTACAGGTCCTGCAGCACTTCGATGCGGTCGTCGAGGCTGACCAGCCGGTCATGCACGTCGGTCTGCATGGCCAGTTCATTGTAGAGCCTGCGCACCGCACTGCTGAGCCGCGTGGGCGCTTTTTCCAGGCAGGTTTCCAGACGGGTATAGGCCATGCGCCAGCGCGTGGTGCGCGTCACGCAGGCATCGACGTGGCTCGACCGGGCCTGATGCCGCTTGCAGGGCATGTGGGTCAGCTCGATGTCGTCATCCGCCGTGGACCAGAATGCAGCGATGTCCGTTTCCAGGCCACGCAGGCAGCCTTCGTACCAGCTGAAAGCGACGATCCCGGCCAGCAGCTCCTCGCAGCGCTCGGGGTTGCCGATGATCAGCGCCCGGCCTGGTCGCCACAGTATGCGCTCGCCGAACGACATCGTCTCCAGGGTTGGCTGATCGACATCGTCGTCGGCCCTGATCCAGGCTTCCAGGGTCTGGCGCCAGGCGTGGCTGGTCTGTAGCCCCGCGCTGGCGAATACCATCAGCAGGTCGTCCCGGGCCACGTCTTCAGGGAGCGCCTGCATGTGCGCCAGGGGGGAACGCTCCAGCAGGACTGCGTACGCCGGGTGGGGGTCCTCGAACTGCACCAGGCAACGTGCGGCCTGATCGCGCGGCGCTGCGCCGGGCGTGAAGGTCACCCGATGCAGGATGCAGGTGCCAGAGGGCGTCGGCTCGCGCCCCTGTTCGGCGTGCGGAGCGACCATTTCAGTAGGCCTTCAATGCAGGCAACTGTGTTGGGCCGAACTCGATTTCCTCGATGTCGGGCGGCGCGATGAAGGCCACGCCATCTTCCAGCAGCGGACCGGGCTGAGCCATCAGGAAACGCGTTTCCTTGTCCATGACGAAACAGGCCTTGAGGTAGTCGCCATCGAGGTGATCGAGCCAGTGGGGGCCGAGCTTGCGCTCGACGCGCCGGTCCACTTCGTGCGCGTGCCATTGGGCAGGATCGACCCAGTCCGAGGCGAGCAGGAAGCCCCAGGAGGCGAGGAACGAAGGCACTGCCGCGCGGTAGCTGTGGACCTGGCTGAACACGCTGCGCAGCGTACGGGCCAGTGCAGCATGAGGCTTGTCGTCGCTGTGGGAGAACTCCAGGCCTTGCACGGCCACCACGCCACCGGGACGCAGGCGCGAGTGCAGCAGTTCGTAGAACTGACGGGTGTAGAGGGCCTGTGCCGGACCGTTGTCGAGCATGTCCACCACGTCGATGATGACCACGTCGTAGAGCGACGGGTCGTTCTCCAGATAGGCCCTGCCATCGGCGCCCACCAATGTGCAGCGAGGGTCGTCGAAGGCACCCTGGTGCCACTGGAACAGGTGGGTTCGACACAGCTCTACCAGTTCCTGGTCCAGGTCGACCATCACCGCGCGCCGCACGCTGGCGTGGGACAGCACTTCGCGCAGGGTGGCGCCTTCGCCGCCGCCGATGATCAGCACGTCGCGCGGTTCGTCATGGGCGAGCATCGCCGGCTGCACCAGCAATTCGTGGTAGAGCGACTCGTCGCTGGCCGCGCTCTGGATCGCACCATCGATCATCAAAATGCGGCCATAGTTGTAGGTGTCGGCGATGAGCACGTTCTGCCAGGCCGTGCGCCCCTGGTGCAGCACGCGGCGCACGCCGTAGAGGTAGCTGTCGAACAGGTCGCTGTTTTCCAGCGCCGTGATGGCGCTGTCGCCTTCCTTGGCCGGATCGGGCGGATAGAAATAGAAGTGATTTGGCGGCAGGGCGGGCAGGGTGCAGGCCACGTGTTCGGGCACGAGGTACCTGAGGTCGACGTCCTGGCGGGTGGAGTCGATCTCCTGGAGGGGCGCAGAGCGTTCGGCGAACTGGCTCATCGTGCGCTCCCGAGCTCCGAGCCGATGGCCCAGCGCAGCGTGGGGCTGTCGTCGTTGATCGCGCCGGCGCCATTGAGGGTGCGGTTGACCATGCCGACCCGATGGCCTTCCAGGCCGCGGTCCATGCTCGAGATGATGTGCCGCTGGCTGCCCAGGCGCTCGCTCAGCACGCGTACTGCCTGGGCACCGTCGAGGACGTCGCCGCAGGTGAACACATCGATGGCGGCGTATTTGAACTCGGGCCAGGTGTGGATGGCCAGATGCGACTCGGCGATCACCACCACGCCGGAAATACCGATCGGGCTGAACTTGTGGAACGTGGAAGTTATGATGGTAGCCCTGGCTTCACGCGCGGCTTGCAACATGCTGTCTTCGATCCATTTGATATCGTCGAAGCGCGCGTCGTTACAGTCGTAAAGTTCGATGACCAGTTGCTTTCCAAGCGCAGAGTTCGAATGAATTTCTGAGTGTTCGTTCAACATGGACGTTTACCATTCGAGGTAGGGTGTGAGTGCGGGGAGAATCTTAGTGCGGGGTTTCTTAAGGGATGCTTAAGGTCGGCATGAAAAATAGTTTAAGCCTTGATGGGCAGGGCTTTGCAGGTGTCGAGCTGATCTGCGCCATGGCGGCGAGGCGCGGCTCGTGCGGGTTGGAGATAGGGTGGGTTAGTTGTGGCTGGAGCGGGTATTATTTAACGTGATCGAGGTGCGGCGCTTGGCGAAATGACTGGCGGCATATGTCCATCGGGTGTCGATGGTTTGGCACTCAACGCGGTCCACGCAGAGAGCGGCGTCGGCCTGTCGATATTGTCCGGAACCCTCGTCAATAAGTAAGTTGATGAAAGCGCGACTGTTTGAATACGATTGGCTGAAGAAGGGCGATGCTGATGAAATTTGCTTCCCTGGGACCTTCAAGTCAATGAAGTGGGCGGGATTCATGTTGTGCGTCGTATCGACACTGATGTATCTCTTTGCGTGTACGGACCGGTTTGGAAAACGCCAATGGCGAAGATTCGGTCTGCAATGCCTGGCGGTGCTGGCGGGTGCCTTCCTCTTGGCGCTGTGAGTGGCGCTGCTGGCGAAGTCGTCGTCCCTCATAGACCGCCAGACGGCGCGAGCGTTGACACTGCTGGTGCCGGCCTCGCTCATGGCGTTATTGATGGCGAAGTTGTTCGTAGTGGCGCTGCGCGTAGTGTTCGACGCGATCATGAATTTTCATGAGCGACACAACACGCCCGAGAACGCCGCCAGGCTTCGCGGCCTGGGCGTCAGGTATGGCGCCGGCCTGTGGGTGTTCGTCCGCTGCCTGGCAGCGCTGGGCAGTGTCCTGATGTTCTACGGGATCTGGTTCGGCACGAGCGTTTGAACCTTGGCGGGAAGCGTTCGAGCGCCTGCGCCGACCCCGTACCTGTCAGAGCCTGAAACGTACCTGGATGCTGCTCAGGCCGCGCGAGCGATCCAGGGTGATCGCCTGGTCTCCGTACCCCGAGTAGCTTTTCACCAGGCGCATGCCCAAGCCGGTGCCGCTCGGCTTCGGGTAGGACTCGGGAAATCCGGTGCCTTCATCGGTGACGGTGACCCGCGCATCGGCACCGTCGCGCTCGATCCTCACGGTGATCTTGCCGCGCCCGTATTTCAGGGCGTTGGTGACCAGCTCCGAGACCACCAGACCCAATGGTGCCATGCGTTCCGGCGGCAGGACGAAGGGGTCGACCAGCCATTCGATATCCGGCTCGCCGAATGCCTTCCTGATGTCACTGAGCAACGAGCGCAGGTAGTCCGGCGCGCTCATGGCTTCGCAGTGAGCGTCCTGATAGAGATGCTCGTGGACGTTGGCGATGGTCATCACCCGATTGGCGGCGATCTGCAACTGGGTCTGCACGGCTTCCTCGACGGCCAGGTTGGCCTGCAGCAGTAACAGGCTGTTGACCAGGTGCAGGCTGTTCTTCACCCGGTGGTGGGTCTCGGCCACGTGCAGGCCGCTCTCGGTGAGTTTGGTGTTCTGAGTTTCGATCAGTTCGGCGAAGCGCACTTCCTGCTCATGGCGATCGGTGATGTCCCGCGAGACGGCGATGATCTTGTCGATCTCGCCCTGCCGGTCGAGCACTGGTGCTGCCGTGACGTCCCACCACCTGGGCTCGTTCTGGGCGGTCGGGCAGAAGGACTCGAAACGCACCGATTCACCCCGGTTGACCCGCACCAGGGCGTCTTCGATCACCGGCTTTGAGCTCTCGGGCCACAGCTCGACCCAGTGCTTGCCAGCGATGTCTGTGAGGCTGGGGATCTGCATGCGGCACAGTCCGGCCTCGTTGAAAAACTCCACCTCGCCGCTGCGCGAGAGGATCTTCACGCAGTCGGGGCTGGCGTTGAGCACACTTTCGGAATAAGTGTGGGGCGTGTCGGCCTCTTCTTTGGCGGCCAGGCGCTCGACGGTCAGCGAGATGATGTTCGCCAGGCCTTCGAGAAACACCACGTCGCTTTCGATGAAATCATCGCCGTCGCGGCTGTCCGCTTCCAGTACGCCGAAGGTACCAGCGGTGCCGCGTATCGGTACGTTGACGGCCCGCTCGATGCCGTACTGGTGCAGCAGGGCAGGGGTCCTGAACCTCAGCTCCTGGCCCAGGTGATTGGAAATCACCGGTCGGCTGGTGGTGAAGGCGTAGCCTGCGGGGCTGGCCTCATCACCTCCGACCGTGGCGCTACCGATGTCGGCGGGCGCCCAGCCCACGCCGTGGGTCAGCCGCAAGACCGCGGGGTCGTCACTGGGCTGGAGAATCTTGGCGTAGGGGGTGTGCATGCCTGCGGCGGCGATGGCGCAGGCTTGCGTCAGCAGCTCATCGAGGTGGGTGAAGCCGAGCGAGTCCACGGCGAAGCCGACGACCAGTTCATGTTGTCTGCGCAACCGGGTATGCGAAATCTGCAGCGCGGCACGTACGATTTCGTCAGGCGACAAGTGAGGCATAGGTTACGTCCGGCATGAGATAGGTCGGTCAACTGGTGGCGATAGTCGCCATCGCGGTGTTGCCAGGCTTACAGGCAGATGGCTAAAACATGGCGCAATCTACACGCATCGTCGGGCGAGCACTAGTTGTGTGCTTATGCTCTTCTGCTGGGTCTCAGGCAAATGTTTCTGGATAAGGCAAAATGTATCAATACTTTGAAGTTATGATATAACGTATTTTTGTTGAGGCGGGCGCAGACCTGCCCATTTCCTCCGTGGGTATAGCCCGCCCCCGTTACCCTGCGCTTCAGGAGCTTCCATGCGATTCACCCCGGCCTCGCTTGCCATTTTCACGGCCATGGTCTCCCCCGACCTGTTCGCCGATGCCTCAGGCAATTCGACCATCATCCTGGGCGATGTGAACATCACTCAGGCCTCGACCGCGTCGGCCACGGCCTTGAGCACGGAGAACGTGCTGACATCGGTCGACGTGCTGGGCGCCGACCAGGTGCAGGACAAGAACGTGATGAACAGCTGGCAGCTGCTGGGGCAGATGCCCGGCATCCAGCTGACCGAAACCGGGCAGGGCGCGGAATCGGGCAAGGTCAGCTTTCGTGCGTTCAACGGCGAAGGCTACATCAACGGCATCAAGACGCTGATCGATGGCGTTCCGAGCAACGTCAACAGCGGCAACCAGCGGTTCATCGACATGGTCTTTCCGCTGGACATCGAGTACATCGAAGTCGTGCGTGGTACCAACGACCCCCGTTACGGGTTGCACAACATCGCCGGCAACATCAACTTCGTCACCCGCCAGGGCGGCAACTATGCGGACAGCCGCGTCACCTACGGCAGTTTCAATACCCGTGAGGTGCAGCTGGCGCTCGGGCACGAAGAAGGCAACTTCGCCCAGAACTACCTGCTTGCCAAGCAGGACAGCGACGGCGAACGGGATCACGGTAACTCCAACAAGTATTCACTCGGGGGCAAGTGGTTCGTCAGCAACGACGATCAGAACTTCCGGGTCGGGCTGATCGCGCGGCTTTATCATCACCAGGCGCAGGAGCCGGGCTTTCTCACCCGCGATCAATTGCACGCCAGCCGCAACCAATCGCCGGACAAGAACGCCAACGATGGCGATGATCGCGACATGAAGCAGCTGAGTCTGCACAGCGACTGGCAGATCGACGACGACCTGAGCCTGAGCAGCAAGCTCTACTACAACAGCTACAACGACGATCGCACCGTGACCTTCACCGACTACCGGCCAGGCAATGCGCCGCGCCAGCGTCGGCAGTGGGACGAGCAGCAGCGCGGCATGCTCGGCAATCTCACCTGGCGCGCCAACGACCTGCTCACGCTGGATGGCGGCCTCAATTTCGAGGAGCAGGACAACGCGTACCGCCGCCTGCGCTACAGCTACGGTGTGCCCACCGATTTCCATGCCACGCCCGCCCGCGTGCAGAACGACGACAGCTATACCCTGCGCAACCTCGGGGGTTATGTGCAGGCGGTGATACAGCCAACCGAGGCGCTGAAGATCATCCCGGCCATGCGCGTCGACAAATTTTCCGGCAACACCGAGCTGCTCGGCGGCGCCAAGGCCTCCCTGCAGGATTACGGCTGGATTCGTCAGCCCAAGCTCAGCGTCATCTACAGTCTTACCCCAGAGATCGATCTGTATGCCAACTGGGGGCGCACCTTCCAGATACTCACAGGTTCTACCGCGCCGGCCTACATGACACCTGGGCAGGCGTCCTATGATCCGTCGATCAACACCGGCAAGGAGGTGGGCATCAAGTTCCAACCGTTCGCCGGGGCGCAGGCACGTGTCGCGGTGTGGCAACAGGATGCCACCGATGAGGTGGCCAACATGCCCAGTACTGGCACCACGGTCGGCCTGGGCGAAACCCGCCGACGTGGCGTCGACCTGCAAGTGAGCGCACAGTTGGACGAGCAGTGGACGGTCTGGGCCTCCCATGCCATACAGGAGGCCAAGGTGGTCAAGGCCTTTGCCGCCAATGGCCAGTCGTTGTCCGGGAAGGATGTCTTTTCCACGCCGCGCTACATCAGCAACCTCGGTGTGGACTACCGTTACGACGACGACTGGAAGTTCGGCATGCAAGGCCGGGCGCAGGGCAGCTACTACATCGACGAGCTCAACGAGCAGGGCCGGTACGGCGGCTTCGTGGTGGTGGACGCCAGTGTCAGCTATCGCATCAGCCCGTCCACCAGTGTCGATGTGCAGGTCAAGAACCTGCTGGATCGCCAGTACGAGTACGTGTGGTACGACAACTTCTTCTGGGGCGGCGACGATCAGGCCATGTTCTCACCCGCGCCGGGGCGCTCGGCCTTCGTCTCGCTCAACATGAAGCTGTGAATGGGTCGCTCGTGGCGAAGGGATCACTACCGCGCAGTCTGCCAGTGGCGGCCAGGCTTTCGAGCAGCTGTTCGGCGGCCAGCGGTCTGCCCAGCAGATAACCTTGCAGAGCGTGGCAGCCCAGGCGGGTGAGCAGGGCCTGCTGCTGCGGTGTTTCCACACCCTCGGCGACGATCTTCATGTCCAGGGTGCGGCCCAGGGCGATGATCGCCGAGATGATCGCCTCATCCTCGTTGCCCTCGACCAGCTCCTTGACGAAGCCGCGGTCGATCTTCAGTTCGTTGGCCGGAAAGCGCTTGAGGTAGAGCAGGCTGGAATAGCCCGTGCCGAAGTCGTCGATGGAAATGTTCACGCCCAGTTCGGCCAGGCGTTCGAGGATTTCCAGGCTGACTTCGGCCTTGCGCATGGCCGTCGACTCGGTGATTTCCAATACCAGGTGGCGAGGCGCTAGCGCGTATTTCTGCAGTGCGCCGCGGATCACGTCGAGCAAGTCCGCGTGCGCCAGCTGGATGGTCGACAGATTGACCGCCATGCTCCAGTGGCCGTGGCCCTGGTCATGCCAATGGCGTATCTGCCGGCAGGCTTCGTCGATCACCCAGTTGCCGATCGGTACGATCAGGCCCGTGCGCTCGGCGTGGGGCAGGAAGCGGTCCGGGGGAACCAGGCCGACACCAGGCTTGTGCCAGCGCACCAGGGCCTCGACGCCGATCATCGAGCCATCGGCGGCGACGAACTTGGGTTGGTAATGCAGGACGAACTCGCCGTGTTCCACGGCCTGGCGCAGGTCGTGGTGCAGTTGCATCTGCTCGTGGGCGTTCTTGTTCATGGTGCTTTCGAAGAAACAGTAGCCCTCGCGACCCCTTTCCTTGGCGTGGTACATCGCTGCATCGGCATTGACCAGCAACTCCCGTGCGCTGCGACCGTGATCGGGAAACAGCGCGATGCCGATGCTGGCGGAAATGTGCAGGGCGTGGCCTTCGATGCTGTAGGGGCGGCCGATCGCCTCGGTCAGGGCCTGTGCCAGTTGCGCGGCCTGCACGGGGGTGGCGGACTGGGTGAGAAACACGAATTCGTCGCCGCCCAGTCGCGCAGCCGTGTCCGCCGGGTGCTTGCTGGCCAGGATGCGTTCGGAGACCTCCATCAGCAGGAGGTCGCCGACGTGATGCCCATACGCGTCGTTGACCGCCTTGAAACCGTCGAGGTCCATGAGCAGCACCGAAAAGCGCCCTTCGTTGCGCGTGCCCCTGTGGATCGCCTGATTGAGGCGATCGCTGAGCAGCAGGCGATTGGGCAGGCGGGTGAGGTTGTCGTGCAGGGCCAGTTGCAGCAGCTCGCTGTTGGCCTGGTCCAGCGAGACCGACAGCAGGTTGCTGCGCACATCGAGCACCGAAACGATCAGCGCGATGGCCAGCACCGCCAGGCTGACGGTGATCACCACCACTGCCAGCCATTTGACGTCGATGCCGCTGTTGGACGCTTCGCAGTAGCTACCCAGGGGAAACTGGGCGGCGGCCATGCCGGTGTAGTGCATGCCGACGATGGCGCAGCCCATGAGCAGCGACGCGCCCACCCGTGCCCAGGCCTCGCTGCGCGAGTTTCTGCGCAGGCGGAACACGATCCATAGCGCGCTGACGCTGGCCAGCACTGCGATGACGATGGACAACGCAAACATCCAGGGCAGGTAGATCACGCTCGGCTGCATCCGCAGGGCAGCCATGCCGGTGTAGTGCATGGCGGCGATACCGGCGCCCATCAGCGAGCCGCCCAGCACCAGGCGTACGTGTGGCAGGTTCTGCTGGCACACCAGCCACAGGGCGAACGCCGAGGAGAACACCGCGATCAGCAGTGACAGCAGCGTCAGCGGGACGTCGTAGCCCAAGGGGATCGGCAGGTCGAACGCGAGCATGCCGATGAAGTGCATCGCCCAGATCCCGAAGCCCATGGCGAAGGAGCCGCCTGCCAGCCAGAACGCCGCCGCCTTGCCCCTTGAACTGGTGACCCGGGCGGCCATCTTGAGTGCGGTGTAGGACGCGAGTATGGCGACGATGAAGGAAAACGCGACCAGGACGGGGTTGTAGCTGCTGGAGAGCATAGTGCACCGATGCGAAGCGAAGCGTCGCCGAAAGCCGAGAGATGTCGATTGGCCATTATCGTGCGAATCGGCTATTCAGGTAAATCGATACATGCTCGGCAGCATCGGTGCAGCAAGTCGCATGCAGGCGTTACCATCACCCATGTTCGAGGCGCCTGGCGGCCTCGCCATCGCGCAGTGCCACCGCTTGGGCAAAAACACCCGTACAGGCGACGGCGCCAGTGGAGCCGAGGCCGTTTCCGCCAGCGATCAGGGTCGACCTGCACGGCGAGGCATCGGGCCTGGTCGTCGGGCATGACGACCGAGCAGTGGGTCGATCAGAACACCGAGCGCATGCTGGCCGTCAGCCGGGCGACCAGCTTCAGGTTCTGTCGAATCGTATCGCTTTCCAGGCGACCCAGCGGTTGATCGGTGGCCGCCACCAGCAGGCCCAGCTTGGTGCCGTCGATGGTATGGATCGGGGTCGCGAACACGCTTTCCAGGGCACAGGCGCCAAAGGCGCAGGGCGTCGGTCGGCCGTCTTCCAGCGCGGCAGACAGATCGCTGCCGGACAACAGTCTGTCGAGAGCTTCGAGGTGGGAAACGGCGTTGGTCTGTCCGTGGAAACTCAGTTCGACCTGACGGTTCTCCATGAAGCCGAGCCAGAGCGAAGGATTCGACTTGCGCAGCGCCACATAGCGCACGCCCGTCAATTGCGCAGCAAGTTGCAGGAGCGCGGTGATGGATTCGTTCTTGTCTATCTCGGCCATTTCGGCAGTGAGTAAATCCGACCTGCGATGTTCGACGGGAGGATAATTCATTTCGCATGCTTCGAAGTTGCACGGGCGTCCCACCTTTATCCATGGCGGATCGCGTGCAGTTAAGTGTCGGCTCAATACTTGAACGGAGTGGGCAGTGGTTATCTTATGGGTCGGGCATTGGTTGCGGCAGCACACCATAGCATGGGTGCTTCGAATCACCGGATGAACCTGCAGCACCGGGCTGATGCCGGGCTGCCGAGGCGGTCGGCAGCAGGCTTCGATAGGAGCGCTTCATTGATCGTTCCATGATTTTTCAAATTTTTTTGCGTGCTTAACACATTGTTTATCCCTGGGCGCAGAGACTTCGAGCGTCGCAGAATGTTGTAACCGTCTGTGTATGGAATAAATATTCAGCCAATAAACTGGCGTCAAAACAAAACAGGGTCAAAACTACCTATTCATTCTTTCTGCATTAAAGGATCCAATATGCCGATTCGCTGCTCGACACTTGCCACGGTCATGGGCCTTGCCTGTCTGCCACTGATCTCGTTCGCCGCCGAGCTCACCCCCGCGCAGCGGCTCGACAGCGCACGCGCCGAGCAGGCGGCCTATCTGCAGACCCTCAAGCAACTGGTCGATGTCGACACCGGCACTGGCCAGGCACCTGGCCTGAAAACCGTCTCGCAACTCCTGGTGCAGCGGCTCGAGGCCCTCGGCGCCGAGGTGCGAACCCAGTCGGCCAGCCCTTCGGCAGGGGACAACATCGTCGGTACCTTCAAGGGCACGGGAAGCCGCTCGTTCCTGCTGATGGTCCACTACGATACGGTGTTCCTGCCGGGCACCGCAGCCAAGCGGCCGTTCAGGGTCGAGGGCGAGCGCGCCTATGGGCCTGGCGTGGCCGATGCCAAGGGCGGCGTGGCGATGATCCTGCACGCGTTGAAGCTGCTGCAGGATGAACGATTCGACGGCTTCGGCACAGTCACCGTGCTGTTCAATCCCGATGAAGAAACCGGCTCCAGTGGATCCAAGGCGTTGATCGCGGAACTGGCGCGTGAGCACGATTACGTGTTTTCGTACGAGCCACCGGACACTGACGCCGTGACGGTCGCTACCAACGGCATCAATGCCCTTCTGCTGCAGGTCAAGGGCAAGTCCTCCCACGCCGGTTCCGCGCCGGAGGCTGGTCGCAATGCGGCGATGGAGTTGGCGCACCAGCTGTTGCAGCTCAAGGACCTCGGCGACCCGGGCAAGGGCACCACGGTCAACTGGACGATGCTCAGGGCAGGCGACAAGCGCAACATCATCCCGGACAGCGCCACGGCCGAGGCGGACATGCGCTATTCGGACCCTAGCGAAAGCGAACGCGTGCTGGCCGACGCCCAGCGCCTGATACGCCAGCCGCTCATCGACGGCACCGAAACCCAGGTGCGGCTGGACAAGGGGCGTCCGCCATTGGCGAAGAACGCCGGATCACAATCCCTGGCCGACACTGCCCAGGCGCTTTACGGGCAGATCGACCGACGTATCGAGGCCATCGCCATGCGTTTCGGCACCGACGCCGGTTATGCCTACGTGCCTGGCAGCGCCAGGCCAGCCGTACTGGAAACCCTGGGTGTGGTAGGGGCGGGGTTGCATGCCGAGAACGAATACATCGAGCTGTCGAGCATTGCCCCCAGGCTTTACCTGAGCGTGGCGATGATCCGTCAGTTGTCCACGGCCGCTCCTTGAGCGTGCGGCCTCGGGTGCGGGCTCAGGTGTCGCCGTCCGCGCCGCGGCGCAGCTGCTGCGCCAGACAGTAGGCTTCACCGCGCAAGGCGTCGAGCTCGTCGTTCAGGGCGATATGACCAGGCTTCCAGGAAAAGCCCTGGCTGTCGTAGTGCTGGCCGAGTATCAGGTCATTGAACGAGCCCATGCCGCCGTAGGCCGAGAGCAGGTAGCGCGCGCCAGATAGATCGCCCTCGAGCAGGCGGCTGCGTGCTCGGCGCATCCACTGGCTCCAGTGCTGGTCACCGTCGCTCTCGAGCAACAGCGCCAGGCGCTCGAGCACGTCTATCAGGGGCTGGGTGCTTGAATTCATCGACGTTCATCACTCCACATAGCGCACCCACAGGTGCGACCGGTCTTCGAGAGCGGCACTGAAGGTGCGTCGCAGCGCCGGCCGCTGATCGGGGTCGACGTTGTACAGCGCGCACAAGTCGGCGGCCACGTCCGCGGCCTGGCTCGCGTTCAGCGGCTGCGTTCGAGTGAAGCCCAGGTAAGCGGCACCTACGCCCATCAATGCGTAGCCGTGGGTCTGTTGCAGATGGCGCGCCAGGGCGCCGTTGTGAGTCGGTTGCAGGTCGCCTTCGAAATAGCCGTTGGGGAAGGCCACCAAGGCCTGCCAGGGCTGCTCCACGGGCACCACCAGTGCCAAAACGAGCCGGTCGATCAGATCGAACGGCGCCTGCTGGTAGGTCAGCCATTCGCTCAGCCCATCGTCGCCGAGCGTCAGGCCGTGTGCGCAAACCTCGTCGAACGGGACCGCGCTGACTTGCTCCAGGTAATTGCGCAGGCACGGTGCGAACTCAGCCTTGCCGGTGTAGCCCAGGAAATGTCCGTTGGCGAAACGGGACGCTGGCAGGGTCGCCAGGTCCTCTGTACGGACCTCGTCGATACCCGATTGCATCCGCGCGTGGCCGCTGGTGTACAGCGCCTGGGGCAGGTCGTCCAGCGAGAACAGGATGCAGCAGCCGGGATGACGCGCAGCGAGGGTGCGCTGCGCATCGGTGAGATCGGCCATGTGCTGCAATCCGTCGAGCCAGTACGCGTCGCAGGTGGCTGACGAAGGGTTGTGCTCGCTGTCGTTGCCGAGAAATTCGAAGTTCATGGTGCTTGGTACGCTCGTTCGGCTGGCTGCGCATAGATCGCGGGTGTGCGATAGACAGCATTGAATGCCAGCCAGACAGCCAAGGCAATGAGGCTGGCCGCACTGCACAACAGGCTGGCGGTCGCTCACAACGCGCCAGGCGGTGGTCGCGCAGTCCATGGCGGTTGCTGCGCGCGGTGCTTACAGCACGAAAACGTTCACCTGCCGTTCCAGGTCCTGAGCCAGGCGCTGCAGAGCACCTGCAGTGGCGCTGGTCTGTTCCACCGCCTGGCTGTTCTGCTGCGACATCTGCGCGATGCGCTCCACGTTGCGCGCCACGTCCTGGCTGGCAGCGGTCTGCTCGCGCAAGGCCAGGGAGATCTGGTCGACCACGCCGACCACATCGGCCGAGGACTGGCGGATGGTGACGATGGCATCCCCCGCCTGCTGGGCGAGGGCCACGCCACCTTTGACCTGGTCCACGCCCACGTCCATGCTGCTCACCGCCTCACGGGTGCCCACCTGGATCTTCTTCACCATATCGGTGATTTCCTGGGTGGAGTTGGCCGTGCGTTGCGCCAGCAGGCGCACTTCGTCGGCGACCACGGCGAAGCCACGGCCTTGCTCACCGGCGCGGGCGGCCTCGATCGCGGCATTGAGCGCCAGCAAGTTGGTCTGTTCGGCGATGCCCTTGATCACTCCGACGATGCTGGAGATCTGCTCGGCATGCTGGTCCAGTTCGCCGATCTGGCTGGCCGAGGCCTGCACCGTATCGGCGATCAGGCGCATGCTCTGCAGCGTCTCCTGGATCACGCTACCGCCTTCGCTGGACTGGCGTCCCGACTCGCTGGACAGGGCATGGGCATCGCCCGCGTTGTCCGCCACGTGATTGATGCTGACCGTCAATTGCTCGACCGTGGCGGCCATGGAGGAGGCCGACTGCGATTGCTCGTGTGCCGAGGCGGACAATTGCACGGAGGCGCTGGAAATGCTTTCGGATGCTTTCACCAGATGCTCGGCGCCCTGGCGGATCTCACCGATCATCCCGCGCAGGCGCGCCTGCATCGCGGCGAAAGCCTGCAGCAAGCTGCCGACCTCATCACGGCCATGGCTGTCGATGCTGTTGTCCAGACGCCCCTGGGCGATGCGCTCGGCCACCTCCAGTGCCTGGCGCAAGCGGCGACCGAGATTGGCCGACAGCGACCAGGCGATCAGCAAGGCCAGCACCGCAGCGACCAGGCCACCGCCGATGAGGATGATCGCCGCGGCGCTCTTGGCCGCATTCATGGAGGCGGTCCGCTGCTCCTGCAGGGCTTTCTCGCTCGCCTGCAATTCACCGATGAGCCCGCGCATGCCGTCCATCTTCACCCGGCCACGCCCTTCGCCGATCTGCGCGGCCAGTGCCGAGAGCGGCTGTGCGCCGCGGTTGACCTGCTCACGCAGGTTCAGAACGCCCTGGACATCGTCTTGCAGCCACTGCTGGTACAGCGCCTGCAATTGCGCCAGGCGCGCCTGCTGTTCGGGATTGTCGGCGGTCGCTGCCTTGATACGGCCGTGATAGTCGGTGAAGGTCTTTTCACCCTGATGCATCGGTGCCAGGAAGCTGTCCTGGCCCGTCAAGGCATAGCCGCGCAGGCCCGTTTCGATATCGACCAGGCTGTTGAGCACGACGCCGGACTGGTTCAGCACGTCATAGCTGTGGATGTTGCGCTTGACGCTGCTGCTCACTTGATCGAAGCCGCGCAGTGCAGCCAGGACCAGAATCAGGATGATCAGCAGGATGAGGCCGAAACCGGCATACAGTTTTTTGCGAAGACTGAGATTGGCAAGCATCGGAGTTGGCTCTCGGAAACACGGACGGAACGCCTGACTACGGGCGGGAAGATGATGGCTGTTTGATATTCAAGCGGCATCATTGCTCCGACGAAATCTGTACAGAAAAAGTTCGCTGTACAAATCTTCTCACCATGTTTCTGAGCGGTATCAGCCTCCAGCGATCAGCAGGAGGGGTAGCGCGGCAAATATTTGCAAGTAAGAACTATTTACATATAGCATCTCGGCGCCTTTCAACTCCCCCCACCCAAAGTCTGCTCTGGAACCCCCTGTCGATGCGCCGCATGATCGTTTCGCTGTGCCTGCTCAACACCGTAGCGCCACTGGCGATGGCCGCTGAAGCTTCTACCCCTGCCACCGGCAATCTCGAACTCGACGCGGTCAATATCAATGCCGAATCGGCTGACTACGAGCGCGCCGACGGTCCGGTACAGGGCTATCGTGCCAGCCGCTCCGCTTCGGCCACGCGCACCGATACCTCGCTCCACGAAACGCCGCAGTCGATCAGCGTAGTGCCCAAAGACGTGCTGGACGACATCGGCGCCACCCGCCTTCAGGACGCGCTGGACTACGCCGGGGGCGTGGGGCGTGCCAACAACTTCGGCGGCCAGGGGCTGACCACCTTCACCGTGCGCGGATTCACCACGGGCGAGTTCTACCGCAACGGTTTCCCGGTCAACCGCGGCTATCCCAATGCCCCGGATGCCAACACCATCGAGCGCCTGGAAGTGATCCGCGGCCCGAACACCGCACTGTACGGCCGTGGCGATCCTGGCGGCACCTTCAATGTGGTCAGCAAGCAGCCATTGCCCGAGCGCAAGGTGACCGTGGGCAGCCAGTTCGACGACCAGGGCATGCACCGCGCGACCCTGGACGCCAGTGGTCCGTTGAACCAGGACGGCTCCCTGGCCTATCGCCTGAACCTGCTCGGGGAGGGCGGCGACAGTTTCCGCGACGATGTCCGCGGCGAGCGCTACGACGTGGCGCCGGTGCTCAGCTGGCAGGTCAACGACACCACCCGGATCACCTTCGAGGGTGATTTCATGCGCAACAACCGCCCACTGGACCGTGGCCTGCCACGCTATCCCGGCAAGGTCGGCAGCCTGTCGCGCGACACCTACCTGTGGGAGAAGGGCAGCGACAACCTGCTGCACAACGACAACGACATGGCTCAGTTGCGCTTCGAGCATCAGCTCAACGACAGCTGGACCCTGGGCGGCGGCTTGCAGTTCCTCGACGGGTCGCTCAAGGGTAATGCCGTGGAGGCCAACGGTGCGCCGGTCGATGGTCGTACCCTGCAACGCAACTTCAACTACCGCAAGCTGGAATGGACCGACCGCGACTGGCAGCTCAATCTGACCGGCCACTTCGACACCGGCGGGCTGAGCCATACCCTGCTCACGGGCGTGGAGTACGAGAACTACGACTACAACTCGATCATCCAGCGCTCCTCCGCGGCAGCGGGCACCTACCCGATCGACATCTACCGTCCCGTGCTCGGCCAACCTCGTCCGGCGCTGACCCGCGTCACCACCTGGGACAAGGAGAACCTGCAGACCTGGGCCGCGTTCATCCAGGACCAGGTGACTCTGACAGAGCGCCTCAAGGCGGTGGCGGCGCTGCGCTTCGAGCGCTTCGAGCACGACTACGTCAACAAGCTCAGCAACGCCGGCGACTTCACCAAGGCCGAAAACAGCGTCACCCCACGCCTGGGCCTGATGTACGACCTTACCGACACGCTGGCGGTGTACGCCAACACCGCACGCTCGTTCAAACCCAACACGGGAACGCCGGCAGGTGGCGGCGGCTTCGATCCGGAAAAAGGCAAGTCTTACGAGGTGGGCCTGAAGTGGGAAGCGCTGAATCGCCAGCTCAGCGTGGACGCGGCGCTGTACCACATCGTCAAGGAAAACGTGTTGACCCTCGACCCGGCCAACCCTGCCAACAGTCTGGCCGCCGGTGAAGTCCGCAGCCGGGGTCTGGACCTGAACGTGACCGGCAACATCACACCGGCCTGGAAGGTCATTGGCGGCTACGCCTACGTCGATGCCGAAGTCACCAAGGACAATCGTCTGGCCACCGGCACGCGCCTGGCGAACAGTCCCCGCAACAGCTTCAGCCTGATCAATACCTACGAATTCCAGGAGGGCTTAGCCAAGGGCCTGGGTCTGGGCCTGGGGTTGAAGTACGTGGATGACCGCAAGGGCCAGACCGACAACGCTACCTACACCATGGAGCGCTACAGCGTCGTCGACCTGCTCAGCTACTACAAGGTCAACGAGCACGTGCGCCTGAACCTGGATGTGAAGAATCTGTTCGACAAGGGCTACGACGAGGCGGGCTGGAACAACTACGTGTACCCCGGCGCGCCGCGTACCGTCCAGGCAGGGGTGGCCTACACCTTCTGAGCCAGGAGCATTGGCGCCACGGTCGAAACGCAGTATCGTGGCGCCCGGCTAGGGGCGGCCGGCTAGGTGCGCCCGGCTAGCTGCGCTCGGCCAGGTGCGCCCGGCCAGATGGCGCCCGCTCACGATCGCCGCTGCCAGCGGCTCACGCATCGCCAGGGAGTCTCGATGCCGCGTTCACCATTCATTGCCTGCCTGACCCTGCCATGGGTTGGCTGAAACGTCTGCTGGGTTCACAGGCGCCCGCTAGCACCAGCCAGGCGCAGCCGCAGTCGCCGCCGTTCGGCCTGGCCAGCGGGCGCTCGCCGGCGCTCGCGGCTGCCCTCGGCGAACGTCTGTCTGGTCATTCCCAGCTGCTGCTGCCTGAGGGGCCTCAGACGGTCTGGGCGCTCGGCGAGGTGGACCTCGGCGACTCGGTGCGCCTGGCCCGCTTCTACTTCGACGACGAAGACTACTGGCTGCAGGTCCTGACGACCGGCACGCACCCTGCCGCCGCCAGCGATATCGTTCTGTTCGGCTACCACCGCGTGCAACCTATCGAGGGGGACGACGACTTCCAGCGCCTGGCGGGCGCCCGATCCAGCCTCGGTCTGCCGCAGGTGGTGCACGACGGCGAGATCTTTTCTCGGCAGTGGGGCGTCCAGGCCGGCCAGGCCCGCCTGGTGCCGTTGATCGAGCGCGTCGTCAATACCCAGGCGCGCTACACGGTGCGCCACCTGTCGATGCTCTACGCCCGCGACATCGGCCTGGCCGATCGCCGTGAATTTCTGCTGTTCTCGGTGGAGGAGGACGAGGCGGGCACCACTTGCCTCAGCACTTCACTGGGCGTCACTCTCCACCCCACGGACTTCACCGTCACCTGACAAGGACCTTGCATGCTCGACGCACTGCGCCATTCGATCAACGCCCAGGCGTTCATCGCCTTCACCTTGTACATCGGTCTGGCCCTGCTGCTGTTCTGGCTGTTCCAGCTGGTCTACACGCGCCTCACGCCGCACCGAGAGTTCGCCCTGATCCGTGAAAACAACAGTGCGGCGGCAGTCGCCCTGGGCGGCGCGCTGATCGGCTTTTCGCTGCCGGCCAGCAACATCATCGCCTACAGCATCGGCCTGCTCGACGTGGTGATCTGGGTGGTGATCGGCGCGGTGGTACAGCTGCTGGCGTTCACCTTGACCAGCCTGGTGCTCAAGGGCCTGGCCGCGCGCATCGCCAAGGGCGAGATGGCGGCAGCCATTTATGCGGCGGCGGTGGCCATCAGCGTCGGTCTGCTCAACTCGGCATGCATGACGCCGTCGACCTGAGCCTGGAGGCGCCTGACATGAAACGCAGTTCCCTGAAGCTGGTGCTGGCCGGTTCGCTACCATTGGCGCTCGGCGCCTGTGGGCCGAGCGAGGATACCTACGAAGTCACTCAACGGGTCGACTACGCCGACGTCGATGCCTGCGTCAATGACCAGGTGCCGCGCGCCGACTGCGAGCGGGCCTACCAGCAGGCACGCCTGGACCACCAGCACAGCGCGCAGCGCTTCGACAGCGAGCAGGCGTGCGAGGCGGCGTACAGCCCGGGCGGATGCGAGGCGTATGACGCGACTCACTACCAGCCCAAACTGGACGGCTTCGCCCTGCAGACCACCGGCGAAGTCACCCAGACACAGCTCGACGCCGCCAACCGCGAGGCCAACCTTCAGGCCCATGGTAGCGGCCTGGGCAGCGCCGCCACCGGGGTGGTCGCCGGCATGCTGCTCAGCCGGGTGATCGCTCCAGACAGCCGTCGCTATAGCGCCCAGCCGCTGTACCGCTACGGCGCCGGACCGAACGATTTGCGTCGCGATGTGCTGGGCCGGCGCAAGGACGAACAGCAGCCTGCCAGCAGCTACTCGGGATACTCGGGAGGTGGAGGCGGTGCCAGCGCAAGCAGCGCCTATCGGGAAGCGCCGCGGCGCCAGGTAGGCACCTCGGCGATCATGCGCAGCGGCTTCGGCAGTGCGGCCGTGGCCCGTGGCGGCTGGGGCGGCAAGTCGTCCAGCTTCTTCGGGGGCTAGCGTGCGCCGTCTCGAGCTGGCCGAACGCCCGGACTGGCGCGCTACCGCCGAGCGCGAGGGTTTTGCCTTCCACACCTTCGAGGGCGAGCGCTACTGGGACGAGCGCGGCTGCTATGTGTTCAGCGAAGCGCAGGTGCTGCGCGACCTGCAAGCGCCCGCCCAGGCGCTGCATGCCCTGTGTCTGGATGCGGTCGCGCGGATCGTCGAGAGCGAGGCGCTGATGACCCGGCTGGCCATACCGCCAACGTTCTTCGACCTGATACGCCAGTCATGGCACGCCCGTGAGCCGCACCTGTATGGCCGCTTCGACTTCAGCTACGACGGCGAAGGTCCGGCCAAGCTGATCGAGGCCAACTACGACACGCCGACCTCTCTGTACGAAGCGGCTGCCTTCCAGCTGATCTGGCTGGAAGAGCAGATCCAGCGTGGCGTCCTGGCGCCGCACACCACTCAGTTCAACAGCATCGCCGAGGAGCTGGTGCGGGCCTTCGGCGCGTTCGATCGCCGTGACAGGTTCCACTTCTCGGCCATCGCCGGCTCCGTGGAAGACCGCGGCACCACGGATTTTCTGCGGCGCATGGCCGCGCATGCCGGCCTTCGCACGGGCCACATCGACCTGCAGGACATCGGGCTGGACAGCCAGGGACGCTTCGTCGACCTGGCCGGCGAACCTATCGTGCGGCTGTTCAAGCTGCATGCCTGGGAACACATCTTCCAGGAGCCCTTCGGACTCGCCATCCAGGCCAGCGGCACGCAGTTCGTGGAGCCGGCATGGAAGGCGCTGGTGTCCAACAAGGGTCTGTTGCCACTGCTCTGGGAATGGCACCCCGGCCATCCGAATCTGCTGCCGGCCCATCGCGACGAGCATCCCGAGGCCGCAGTACCCAAGGGGTGGGTGCGCAAGCCCTATTTCTCCCGCGAAGGGGCCAATGTCGATATCCTCACCTACGACGGTCAACGGGTGTTCGAGGACGGGCCTTATGACGACGCCCCCTACATCCTCCAACGCTTCGCACCCTTGCCGCGCTTCGGCGACAGCTACACGCTGGTCGGCGCCTGGGTCATCGGCGACCAGGCCTGCGGTATCGGCATCCGCGAGGACGATTCGCTGATCACCAAGGACAGCGCGCGCTTCGTGCCGCACATAGTGCTCGACTGACCTGCATCGGCCGCCTGCTGCGCAAGCGCCATCAGGCGACGGGTTCTAGCGCTGTAAGGCGCCGAGGATCCCTGACGCCCGTTTCCACGGCATGGCCCGCCGTCTGCAACATGAAACCTCCGTCATCCAGGGGCGCTGCGCCCGGTGCTAGGCTCGGGGAAATTTTCGCCGCGGACGTGCACCATGGACATGAACTGGCACCAGGCCCTGCAACAAAGCCTGAGCTGGCTGGCAATCGCCTTTTCGATCACCGCCGTGACCTTCGTCGTCGCCGCTGCACTGGTGGTGCGCTTCACTCATTGGGGACGGCAGTTCTGGCAACTGGCCGGCGCCTACTTCGATATCCGCCGCAGTTGGCGCCCGCTGCTGATGTTTGCAGTGCTGTTGCTGTTCACCCTGTTCGCCGTGCGCATGAACGTGCTGTTCTCATTCTGGTACAACGGCTTCTACGATGCCCTGCAGAACCTCGACCAGGCAGCGTTCTGGTACATGCTGGGCGTGTTCGCGGTGCTGGCGAGCATCCATGTACTGCGCGCGCTGTTGGCCTACTACGTGACCCAGGCCTTCAACATCCGCTGGCGGGTCTGGTTGACCGAGCGGCTGACGGCCGACTGGATGCAGGGCGATGCCTACTACCGTGGCCAGTTCCTCGATCGACCGGTCGACAACCCGGACCAGCGCATCGAGCTGGACGTCAGCGCCTTCGTGTCCGGCTCGCTGTCGCTGGCCCTGGGCGCGATCAGTGCACTGGTCTCCCTGGTGGCCTTCACAGGAATTCTCTGGGGGCTCTCGGCACCGCTGTCGGTAGCCGGCCTGGAGGTGCCGCGGGCCATGGTGTTCGCCGTCTACGTCTACGTGCTGGTGGCCACCTGGATCGCTTTCCGGCTCGGCCGGCCCTTGATCCGTCTGAATTTCCTCAACGAGAAACTCACGGCGAACTTCCGCTACGCCCTGATGCGCCTGCGCGAGAATGCCGAAAACATTGCCTTCTACCAGGGTGCACAGGTCGAGCGCGGCACCCTGCTGACACGCTTCTTCGCGCTGATCGGCAACGTCTGGGCACTGGTCTGGCGAACCCTGAAGTTCAACGGCTTCAACCTGGGGGTCGGGCAGGTGGCGGTGGTGTTTCCATTCATCCTGCAAGCGCCGCGTTTCTTCAGTGGGGCGATCAAGCTGGGCGATGTGATGCAGACGACGCAGGCCTTTGGCCAGGTGCAGGACTCGCTGTCGTTCTTTCGCGAGTCCTATGACACCTTCGCCAGCTACCGTGCGACCCTGGATCGCCTCACCGGCTTCGTCGACGCCAATCAGCAGGCGGCGGCACTTGCGCAGGTGACGGCCTACCCAGCGGCTCGGGCACTGATCATCGAAGACCTGTGCGTGCGTCGTCCCGAGGGCCAGAGCCTGATCGCCCACCTCGACCTGCACCTGCAGGCCGGGCAGGCGCTGCTGATCAAGGGGCCGTCCGGCAGTGGCAAGACCACCTTGCTGCGCGCCCTGGCGGGCCTGTGGCCCCATGCCGACGGGAGGGTGGGCCGGCCACTGGGCGAGCAGGCACTGTTCCTGTCGCAGCGGCCGTATCTGCCGCTGGGTGACCTGCGCGCTGCGATTGCCTACCCGGCGCAGCCGGGTCTGGATCAGGATGCCCGGCTGCAGCAGGTGCTGCGTCAGGTGAGCCTGCCGCACCTGGCCGAGCGCCTGGAAGAACAGCGCGATTGGTCACGCATCCTGTCGATCGGCGAGCAGCAGCGCCTGGCGTTCGCCCGGGTGCTGTTCAATCGTCCCCATGTGGTATTCCTCGACGAATCCACCTCGGCGATGGACGAGGGGCTGGAGCATGCGCTGTATGCGCTGTTGCGCCAGGAAATGCCCGAAACGCTGCTGGTCAGTGTCGGTCATCGCGCCACCCTGGCGGCCTTTCACAGTCATCGCCTGGAGGTGGATGGCCAAGGTGGTTGGGCGCTGATCGAGCAAGCGGCCGTGGTGCTGTCCTGAGCTTGCCGGCGACTTTGTCGCGGGCATGAAAAAGCCCCTCTGGCGTAACGGCCAGAGGGGCTTTTTCGTCCCGCGTGTCGATCACATGTTGGGGTAGTTCGGGCCGCCTGCACCTTCTGGCGTCACCCAAGTGATGTTCTGCGACGGATCCTTGATGTCGCAGGTCTTGCAGTGCACGCAGTTCTGCGCGTTGATCTGGAAGCGCTTGCTGCCGTCTTCCTGTGTGACCACCTCGTACACGCCTGCCGGGCAGTAACGTTGCGCCGGCTCATCGTAGAGTGGCAGGTTGGTGGCGATCGGCACGCTGGGATCGGTCAGCTTGAGGTGGCAGGGCTGTTCCTCTTCATGGTTGGTGCTGGAGAGAAACACCGAGCTGAGCTTGTCGAAGCTGAGCTTGCCATCGGGCTTGGGATACTCGATGCGGGTGGAATCGGCCGCCAGCTTCATGCAGGCGTAGTCCGGCTTGGTATCGTGCAGGGTGAAGGGCAGCTTGCCGCCGAACCAGTTCTGGTCGACATAGTTGAAGGCTGCACCGAACAGCGGGCCGAACTTGTGCATGGCCGGGCCGAAGTTGCGGCTGGCATACAGCTCTTCATACAACCAACTGGCCTTGAATGCCTCGACGTAGCGGTCCAGGGTATCGCCGCCTTCGCGACCGGCGAGCAGCGCCTCGGCGACTGCCTCTGCAGCCAGCATGCCGGACTTCATCGCGGTGTGGCTGCCCTTGATCTTGGCGAAGTTCAGCGTGCCGAGGTCGCAACCGATCAGAGCGCCGCCCTTGAAGACCATCTTCGGCAGCGAGTTCAGGCCACCTTTGCAGATGGCGCGCGCGCCGTAGCTGATGCGCTTGCCACCTTCGAGGTACTGGCTGATCACCGGATGATGCTTCAGGCGCTGGAACTCGTCGAAGGGCGACAGGTAGGGGTTGGCGTAGGACAGATCGACGATCAGGCCGACCACCACCTGGTTGT
This sequence comes from Pseudomonas sp. S30, assembly GCF_016518545.1. Lineage (GTDB taxonomy): Bacteria > Pseudomonadota > Gammaproteobacteria > Pseudomonadales > Pseudomonadaceae > Aquipseudomonas. The sequence continues at coordinate 10,071 of NZ_JACVTO010000005.1, read as the reverse complement.
TCTCCAGGTGGTAGAGGAACGAGCCGCCGGTATTCTCGGCACTGACCAGGTCCAGCGGCCAGCCAGCGGTGTGCACGACCAGGCCCTGTTCGTGCTTGCTCGGGTCGATTTCCCAGATTTCCTTGATACCGATGCCGTAATGCTGCACGTCGGCCTCGCTGTCCAGGTCGAAGCGCTTGATCAGCTGCTTGCCGATGTGACCGCGGCAACCTTCGGCGAACAAGGTGTACTTGGCGCGAAGCTCCATGCCCGGCGTGTACAGGCCGTCCTTGGGATTACCCTCGCGGTCCACGCCCAGATCGCCCGTGACGATGCCGCGGACCACGCCGTCGTCATCGAACAGCGCCTCCTGGGCGGCGAAACCTGGATAGATTTCCACGCCCAGGTTCTCGGCCTGCTGCGCCAGCCAGCGGCACAGGTTGCCCAGCGAAATGATGTAGTTGCCCTGGTTGTGCATGGTCTTGGGCACGAACAGGTCTGGTACCTTGACCGAACTGCTCGGGTCCTTGAGTACATAGATGTCGTCGCGCTTGACCTCGGTGTCGAGCGGCGCGCCGAGTGCTTTCCAGTCGGGGAACAGCTCGTTCAGCGCACGCGGCTCGAACACCGCACCGGAGAGAATGTGGGCGCCTACTTCGGAGCCTTTCTCGACCACGCAGACGCTGATCTCGTTACCGGCTTCGGCGGCCTTCTGCTTCAGGCGGCAGGCGGCGGACAGGCCCGCCGGGCCGGCGCCGACGATGACCACGTCGAATTCCATGTATTCGCGTTCCACAGGTTATCTCCTACTCAAGGCTCGTCGCGTGTGCTTTGTCTTATGGGTATCGAGTGCCCCTCACGGTGGGGCAGTGGTAGCCGTGCCGCAGGCGGACTACACCGTTTTGTCTTGGCCGCGCATTATATCTACACCACTCGGCAGGTCCAATACAAACGTTTGTTTGAATTCGTCGCAGCCCAGTAAAATCAAAGGAGCAGGGCCGGAAGCTGGCCGATCTGCCGTATTGACCCGATTAAGCGTTACGGTCAAGATACGAGCGGTTTTGCGCTCGGCGTAGGCTGATCGTCGGACGCAGGTGCACCTCTAAAGGCCCGGTACGGTGGGGTCTAGCGGCCAGTGGGCGTCGTGTAGTGCAGTCTACACGCCACAACAGGAAATGGCCCCAGGGTTTTGCCTTGCGGGGCGACAGCCCACCCGTAGGTCGGGGCAAATTTCCCGGCTCCCCGAACGTTTTCAGAGGTGTCCTTGTACCCACGCGCACTCGCCGGGCAAGCCCCAGGCGACATTCTTTTCACCGGAGAGTAACGAGGAATCCATGAAGGTTCTTGTAGCTGTCAAACGAGTGGTCGACTACAACGTCAAGGTTCGCGTCAAGGCGGACAACTCCGGCGTCGACCTTGCAAACGTCAAGATGTCCATGAACCCCTTCTGCGAAATCGCCGTGGAAGAAGCCGTGCGCCTGAAAGAGAAGGGCGTGGCGACCGAGATCGTGGCCGTGGCCGTCGGCCCGACCGCCGCTCAGGAACAACTGCGTACCGCCCTGGCGCTGGGCGCCGATCGCGCCATTCTGGTCGAGACCGCTGAAGAGCTGAATTCCCTGGCCGTGGCCAAGGCTCTCAAGGCCCTGGTCGACAAGGAGCAGCCGCAACTGGTCATCCTCGGCAAGCAGGCCATCGACAGCGACAACAACCAGACCGGCCAGATGCTCGCTGCGCTCACCGGCTACGCCCAGGGCACCTTCGCCTCCAAGGTGGAAGTGGCAGGCGACAAGCTCAACGTCACCCGCGAGATCGATGGCGGCCTGCAGACCGTCGCGCTGGCGCTGCCGGCGATCGTCACCACCGACCTGCGCCTGAACGAGCCGCGCTACGCCTCGCTGCCCAACATCATGAAGGCCAAGAAGAAGCCTCTGGAGACCGTCACGCCGGATGCGCTGGGCGTGTCCACCGCCTCCTCGGTCAAGACCGTCAAGGTCGAGGCACCGGCCGCGCGCAGCGCAGGCATCAAGGTCAAGTCGGTGGCCGAACTGGTCGAGAAGCTGAAGAACGAAGCGAAGGTGATCTGAAATGACTATCCTGGTTGTCGCTGAACACGAAAACGCTGCCCTGGCTCCGGCCACCCTTAATACCGTGGCCGCCGCTGCCAAGATCGGCGGTGATATCCACGTCCTGGTCGCTGGCCAGAACGTCGCCGGCATTGCCGAGGCAGCCGCCAAGATCGCTGGCGTGGCCAAGGTACTGGTGGCCGACAATGCCGCCTATGCCCACGCCTTGCCGGAAAACGTCGCACCGCTGATCCAGGAACTGGCCAGCGGTTACTCCCACGTGCTGGCCCCGGCCACCACCAACGGCAAGAACATCCTGCCACGCGTCGCCGCCCTGCTGGACGTCGACCAGATCTCCGAGATCATCGCGGTCGAGTCCGCCGACACCTTCAAGCGACCCATCTACGCCGGTAACGCCATCGCGACCGTGCAATCGAGCGCCGCAGTCAAGGTCATCACCGTGCGTACCACCGGTTTCGACGCCGTCGCCGCCGAGGGTGGCTCGGCTGCCGTGGAAGCGGTCGCCGCAGCCCACGACGCCGGCAAGTCGTCGTTCGTCGGCGAAGAGCTGGCCAAGTCGGACCGTCCGGAACTCACCGCAGCCAAGATCGTGGTCTCCGGCGGTCGCGGCATGGGCAATGGCGACAACTTCAAGCATCTGTACACCCTGGCCGACAAACTCGGCGCAGCGGTCGGCGCTTCGCGTGCCGCGGTGGACGCAGGCTTCGTGCCCAACGACATGCAGGTCGGTCAGACCGGCAAGATCGTCGCGCCGCAGTTGTACATCGCCGTCGGCATCTCCGGCGCGATCCAGCACCTGGCGGGTATGAAGGACTCCAAGGTGATCGTGGCGATCAACAAGGATGAAGAGGCGCCGATCTTCCAGGTAGCCGACTACGGCCTGGTCGCCGACCTGTTCGAGGCGGTGCCGGAGTTGGAAAAGCTGGTCTGATCCAGTCGCTTCACTTATAAAGAAGCCCGGTCCTCGTTCGAGGGTCGGGCTTTTTTTTGGCGGCAGGGTGAGGGGGTAGACGATGGTGTCGTGCGCAGTGGGTCGCTGGTGGCTCTGCGGATTGGCGTTGATGGCCACGCAGGCGATGGCGGCTGGCAAGTGCGAGCGGCTGGTGGTGACCGGCAGTCCCGATGCGCCCCCTTATTCCTGGCAGGACCCGCGTGACCCCAGGCACCTGATCGGCGCCAATGTCGATCTGCTGCGCCAGGTCGCGGACGAGCTCGGCGTCAAGATCGAGGTGCTGTACAGCGGACGCCGTGAGCAAGCGCTGGAAGAAGTGCGCAGTGGACGCATGGACCTGTTGCTGGATACGCCGATGCAGGTCGAGCAACTGACTGCGCTGGACTACATTCATCCGCCGCTGCAACTCAACGAGTACCTGGTGTGGACGCGACACGACGCCACGCTGGCGCTGGAGGGGCCGGCCGATCTGGCCAGGCACCGGGGTACGGTGTCGGCCAAGGCCCGGCTCACCCCGGCGTTCGAGGCGTTCGCCAAGGCCCAGCTCAAGCTGGTGCCGTCGCAGAACCTGACCCAGGCGCTGCAGAAACTGGTGCTGGGTCAGGTCGACTATGTACTGGCGGGGCGCTACTCGGGCATGGCCATGATCCAGAGCCTGGGGTTGGGCGCCGACCTCGTCGCCCGTGATCTGGTGGTCGATCGGCCGGGCCTGTACCTGGCGGTGTCGCACAATTCGGCCTGCAACGACACCTGGTTGCGTGGGCAATTGGCAAAAAAACTGACAGAATTGCCGGTCTCCGGCGCCTCGGAAGGGGTGCTGCAACGCAATGTCGAGCGCTGGAAAGCGCAGATGCAGACAACCGCAGACGCCCCCAAACAGTAGGAAGATTGCGTGAAAAGCCAACCCCTGATGCTGCTCCTGGCCCTCGTCGGCCTGGCCGGATGCGCCAACGACCCCGCCCCGAACGAGCAGATGCGCCTGTCCGAACAGGCCTTGGAACAGGCCAGGGCAGTCGGTGCCACCGATCAGCTGGACACCTTCAAGCTGGCCGAGGACAAGCTGTCCAGGGCCAGGGTCGACATGACCAGCCAGGATTTTCGTGACGCGCGCATGCGCGCCGAGCAGGCCGAGCTGGACGCCCGTCTGGCCGAAGCCCAAGTGCTGACGCGCAAGAGCGACGAACAGTTGAAGGTGGTTCAGTCTCGGGTTCAGCGCCTGCGCAAACAGCTGGAGGTGCAGCCATGAAGCGTGCCTACGACGCCTTCGCCGCGCTTGCCCTGCTGGCTGCACTGGGCCTGCAGGGTTGCGCCAGCCAGCGCAGCGAATCGGCCTTGTCCGACGCCTCGGCGGCGCTGCAGAAGGTCAAGGACGACTCCGACGTGCTGCGCAGCGCCCCACGTGACGTGATCCGTGCCGGCGAGTCCCTGGCTCGCGCCGAGCGTCTGGCCGGGTATATCGGCACCGGCAGCGATGTTCGCCACTATGCCTACCTCAGCCAGCGCTACAGTGAAATCGCCCGCGAGCATGCCGATCTGGCCTTGAACCAGGAGCGCCTGACCAAGCTCGACCTGGAGCGTCAGCGTCTGCAACTGGCCTTGCGCGAGGCCAAGCTGGCGAGCGTGCAGCAGCAGGGCAAGTGGGTCGAGGCGCAGATCGCGGCCCTGGCATCCGAACAGGGCGAGCGGGGTCTGGTGATGACCTTGTCGGATGTGCTGTTCGACACCGGTGAGGCGCAGTTGAAGAACTCGGCCAGCCGCACGGTGCTCAAGCTGGTGCAGTTCCTGCAGCTCAACCCGCGTCGCGTGGTGCGCATCGAGGGCTATACCGACAGTACCGGCACGCCCGAGGACAACCTCACGCTGTCGCAAAGCCGTGCTCAGTCGGTGGCCGACATGCTGGTCGACCTGGGCGTGGACGAAAAACGCATCGAGGTCCAGGGCTATGGCGACCAGTATCCGGTCGACGTGAACGCCTCGGAGCGGGGCAGGGCGCAGAACCGTCGCGTCGAAATCGTGTTCTCCGATGACAAGGGTCGCTTGTCACCGGCGCGCTGAGCGTCGCGGGCGCTGGAGTTTCATTGATGTCACGCAACTGTAACGGCGACTAATTTCTCATCTGTCCCCGTACACTTTGCAACTGTTCCGGTATGCTAGCGGCACTGCAGTGGCACAAGAACAATGAATTCGTCCGCGCCCCGAGAATCGCCATGACCAACCTGCTGTTGTACCAGCGTATCGCCCAGCAGCTGGCCGAGGACATCCGCCGTGGTGTCTATCAGCCAGGCGAGCGTGTGCCCTCCGTGCGCAAGATGAGCGCCCAGCTCAATGTCAGTCATGCCACAGTCCTGCAGGCTTATGCCAACCTGGAAGACCAGGGCCTGATCCGCGCCCGGCCGCAGTCGGGCTATTACGTCCACCAGACGCCCGCACTCACTGCGCCCACCCCGGACATCGCCAGGGTCGAGCGGCCGGGGCTGGTCACCCGCGCCAGCATCATCGAGCAGGTGCTCACCGAGGCGCGTCGGGATGGGGTGTTCCCCTTTGGCGCGGCAGTGCCGCATGTCGACTACCTGCCGGTGCGCGCCCTGCATCAGCAGATCGCCAAGGTCACCCGATTCCACAGCCCGCGCGCCTTCAGCTACATGTTCAGCCCCGGCTTCGAACCGCTGCGTCGACAGATCGCCATCCGCATGCGCGATGCTGGCGTGCTGGTCGATCCGCGCGAGGTCATCGTCACCCACGGCTGCGTCGACGCCCTGCAAATGTCCCTGCGGGTGCTCACCCGGCCAGGCGACCTGATCGCCGCGGAGTCGCCGACCTACTATGGGCTGCTGCAACTGGCCGACCTGCTGGGCCTGAAGGTCATCGAGATCCCCAGCGATCCCTCGACGGGTATCAGCCTGGAGGCGCTGCAACTGGCGGCCAACCAGTGGTCGATCAAGGCGCTGGTGCTCACGCCGCGCCTGAGCAACCCCCTGGGCGGCACCATGCCCGAAGAGCGGCAGAAACAGTTGCTGCGCCTGGCCTCGGATTTCGATATCCAGATCGTCGAAGACGACATTTATGGCGAGCTCATGTTCGAGCAGGGCCGCACCAAGGCGCTCAAGGCGTTCGACCGACTGGATCGGGTGATCTACTGCTCGAGTTTTTCCAAGACACTGTCGCCCGGTGTGCGAGTCGGCTGGATGATCCCGGGGCGCTACCAGGACGAAATCAAGCGCTTGCAGACCTTCACCACGCACTCGGCGTGCAGCGTGACCCAGATGGGCGTGGCGGCCTATCTGGAAAACGGCGGCTACGATCGCCACCTGCGGTTCATTCGCCAGGAGTACCGCAAGAACCTGAGCGCCTATCAACTGGCTGTGCAGCAACACTTCCCCACCGGTACCCAGATGACCCGGCCCACGGGCGGCTTCATTCTCTGGGTCAGCCTGCCCGGGCGCGTCAATACCCAGGAATTGCACGTGCGGGCACTGGAGCAGGGCATCAGCATCGCGCCCGGCCTGATCTTCAGCAACACCGAGCAGTTCAACCACTGCATTCGGCTCAACTGCGGGATTCCCTGGAACAAAGAGGCGCAAAGGGCCGTCATGACGCTGGGTCTGCTGGCCCATCAATTGTGTCGCGAATCGCCAGACACGCTTTTCTAGCTTGTCAGATCCGCGCTTTACAGGGAGCATAGGCATTTTGATGCCACGCTTGCGATCACCATGACTGCTTTTCGTCGCTTCGCTCTGATGATGTGTATTGTCCTGTCTGGATGGACCGGGACAGTGGTGCAGGCTGCGCAGGCGCAGGCCGCCACGGAGACGGCTCAGCCCCAGGGGGCTCAGCCTCCGGCGAAAAGCGCCAGCACGTCGGCGGCGAAAAAGCCGACGAAGGCGGTCAGCAAAGTTGCCAAGAAGCCCGCCAGCAAAGCCAAGCGCAAGACCACCGGCCGCAAGTCTGCCAGCAAGCCGACTGCTCAGGCCGCACCGAATGCCAAGCTCGACCTGAGCCTGCCTACAGACATGGTGAAGAACCTCAAGCCCTCGGTGAACGCGGCGCCCACCGCCCGCAAACCGCTGCTGCCGGCCATGTTTCCCGACAAGCCCGTGGACGACAGTCCGTTTCAGCTTAACGGCAGGCTCATCAGCAACGAAATGCAACTGCAACTGCGTAACGACAGCCGCCGCGACGTGGAAGGCGCCGCGCTCGACTTCGAATTTCGCAACTGACTACCGAGTCATCGCCGATTTCATCGCTCCGGTAATTTCAAACAGGCGTTTGGGTCGTTAGTATTCAGGGGCGTCCGTCCCGTCAAGCACCAGGAGTGTCGTGTTCATGAAATGCCGTGAGGGCTGTGGTGCATGCTGCATCGCGCCATCCATCAGCTCGCCCATTCCTGGCATGCCCAATGGCAAGCCGGCTGGCGAGCGCTGCCTGCACCTGTCCATGGAGTATCTCTGCGAGCTGTTCGGCAGCCCTGAACGGCCGAAGGTCTGTGGTGGCTTCAAGGCTGAGGCGGATGTCTGCGGCGGCGATCGCGACGAGGCCATCAGGATCATCGGCTGGCTGGAGCGCATGACGGCGGCGTGACATTCGAATCTTCGACAAAAGGAACAAGATGATGAGATCGATCAAGCGCGTGATGCTGGTGTGTGGAGTAGGGATTATGCTGGCGCCGGCAGCCTGGGCCGAGGACTGGCAGGTGGCCAAGGACCAGGAGGGCATCCAGGTGTCGCTCAGCGAAGTGGCCGGCTCCAAGTACAAGGCCTACCGTGGCGTGACGGTCATCAAGGCGCCGCTGGCCAAGGTCAGGGCCTTGCAGGAGGACGTGGCCGGTGCCTGTGCCTGGGTGCACGAGTGCAAGTCGCAGAAGCTGCTCAAGCATGAAGGCGATCAGAGCTGGACCTACACCCAATTCAATACGCCCTGGCCGGTCACGCCCCGCGACTCGGTCCTGCACGTGACCACCGTGCAGGGCGCCGACGGCAGCCTGACGCGTAAGCTCGAGGGCGAGCCCAAGTACTTGCCAGAGGAGAAAGGCTTCGTGCGAGTGGCCCAGGTGGAAGGCTTCTGGAAGCTGGTGCCCAAGGGCGACAGCACCGAAGTGACCTACCAGGTGCACACCGAGCCAGGCGGCAGCGTGCCGTCATGGCTGGCCAACAAGTTCGTGGTGGATGCGCCGTTCAATACCTTGAAGGCGTTGCGGACCAAGGCTGAAGCGCGGTAGGTTAGGGTGTGCAAGGCCTGCGCGCCTTTCGTGCAGCGCAGGCACCTGCCTTTACAGCCTAGCTACAGCCTGACGATCTCCGAGCTTCGATGGGTGCCCAGCGCCTGGATCACCTTGTTTCGCATTTCGGCGTAATCACTGCTCAGATTGAAGCTGACGTCACTCGAGCGCGTCGGCACGGGTGATCGCGTCGACGCCATCTGCACATGCTCCAGCCATTGGGCCGGTAGTGGCGACGGACAATGCGCCAGCAAGCTCCTGATCTCGAAATGATCCTCGCTGCAGATTCTGACCACGGCCAACTTCACGATCACCTGCCTGTCGTGTACCCGCGTACACCATGGCAGAAGAGCCTTCCTGGCACCGGCCGACAGCGCGTCCAGGGCATCCATCCATGCTGATGGCCTGCCTGAGGCTGCGGCTGTGAAGCGAGATTCGAGGGTGAAAGTTGAGGTCAGCGTTTGCGTACTGCTTGCGGACGAGGTGAGCGACCAGCGAATCTTCTGCAAGCTGGTCACGCACGCTCTGGCCCATTCTTCGGCATCGATGAAGGGGTCATGTCGCTGGTTGGCGTAAAGCTGGGCCAGCAGGAGGCTGTCGAGTACATCCTGACGCGCCAGTGAAGCGATGCGCACTGGCGCGATCACCACCGCCCCTGCCACTCGGTACAAGGTATATGCTGAGTCATCCATGAAGAGTGTCTCGAGAGGGTTCAGAAGCTCAGCGAGTCGAAGAACGCGTCGGTGCTTTGCCCCAGTATCTTCTTGGCGCGCGGCTCGACTGACTTGTAGAAGTCGTAATTGAGTGTCCATTGGTTGGCGGCGTGGGACAGGCTCATATCGCTCAGTTTCCAGCTCCAGAACCAGAAACCTCCGCTGGATTTATGCTGCTCGAATACCATCGCGTGGGTGTACAGCACCACGTCATCTTCATGCTGGAGTGCCGGAAGGATATCGAACGCGCCTGTCGAGCCCGAGCTCGAAGACATCTGCAGCTTCGAAAGCACGTTCTCGTCCTGCTTGAGTGCGTTGATGGTCGCGCTGGTCAGGTCGGCGATAAGCGCTGCGTTGGGACCGGCTGCCAGTTTCAGCAACTCGATCGCCACCTCCTCCATGGTGATTTCCAGGTTGCTGTTCTTGTATTCGGTAAGCTTGATGGTCGAACCGACCCAGCCCAGGATCTTCAGCGACTCGCTGTAGGCGTCGTACCATTCCATGCGCTGCTTGATGTGGTCGAACTTCTTGTCGGCGGCCATCTGTGCCAGCTGGGTGGAGTACTTGACCGCATCCTTGTACTGGCTATCGAGCCCAGAGGTGAAGGCGATCAATTGGGATTTGACCACACCGGCCTCTTGCTTGTCGCTACCACTGGGTGCTGGAGGTGCATCGTCGGCAGGGGCGGGCGGGCCGGCCGAGGCCACCAGTGCAGCGGGTTGTGGCAGCAGCGGCTCGAATTGGTCGAGGAACTCCAACGTACGTTCGATGTTCATGGCATTTTCCTGTGGAGCGAGAGATGGGATTGCACTCATCAGTGCAGGTCCATCATCGGCCCGGCAGGGTCGGCCAGGCAGCAGGAAGTGCTTCGTCCATCAGGGATTGGCAAAGAAAAACCCCGGCAGGTTGCCGTAATGCTGTTCACTTAAGCATTTGAGTCCGAGCCAGGGTTTCTAGAAAATCCGATACCAGCCCCCTGGTATCGGATTTTTTATGCCTATTCAGCAGCAATTGCTCGACCTCGGCGATCTCTTCAACTTCTCCGACCTCAGCACTTTTACCCAGAACATCCCTGTTGAGTGGGTTGCCAGTGCGCTCAATCTCTCGGCTCAAGCCACTATCCGGCGG
>NZ_JACVTO010000059.1 GCF_016518545.1 Pseudomonas sp. S30 | reverse complement strand
CGAGCAGGCGCTGGAGGGCCAGACCCCGTCGCCGGGGCGCGTCTCGGCACCTGTCGTACGCCGCCTCGATCGCGCTTATGTCGAGACCTTGCACGGGGTGCACGGCAATCAGTTCTATCGCCTGCGTGTGGCCAGTGCGCTGCTTCTGCTGGAGGCCGGGTTGCTGCTGTTGCAAGGCGGGAAAGACAACAAGGATCGGCGCTTCTGGAGTGAGGTGGCTGCGGCGGCATTGACCAGTGCGGCGGCGGGGATAGAATTGCTGGCCGTGGGTACCGAAGTGACGCTCAGGGGTGTGGGTGGGCACAGCGTCACTGCCCGAGGTGCA
>NZ_JACVTO010000058.1 GCF_016518545.1 Pseudomonas sp. S30 | reverse complement strand
GGAAGTATCCTACGCGCTTCGCGGACGCCTCTTAATTGTCGGGGAAATGGCCCAGGGATAACTTCGCAGGGTCGCCATCAGGCGACCGGGTGTGAGAAGCCCGAGTGTTTCAGGAATGGCTATCCGTCATGGCAGCCGTGCGCGTGCAGGTTTCGGCCTGGCCGTGATCCTGGACCACGGACTTCTCACCTCGTGCACGGCTGCCACCCCAACCCGTGAGAAGGGTCGAGGTGGCAGCTCCTGAAATCGTCCAGGAGATGCACCATGAAGAAACTCGTCCCCGACCCGCCCCTTCTCAAGCCCACCCGCACCACCGCCGGTGTGGCCACGCTTCTCGACTTGTTCCGT
>NZ_JACVTO010000057.1 GCF_016518545.1 Pseudomonas sp. S30 | reverse complement strand
GCATTTCACGCCGACTTCGGCATCCTGGTTGAATCTGGTGGAGCGCTTCTTCTCGACGCTGAGCGAGAAGTGGATCAAGCGCCAGGCACATACCAGCGTGAAGGATTTGGAGGAGTCTATTGAGTACTACCTGTCCACTCACAACGCCAATCCTCGGCCCTTTCGCTGGCATCGAAAGGCTGATGACATCTTGGCGAGCGTCGGCCGTGCAGCTGAGGCGCTAAGCCGAAAAATATGAGCATTATTTGAGAAGTACCACACTAGTCCTGAACGCTCAATGCAGTATCACCGGGTATCAAACCTTTTCAGACAGCCCCCCTCCGCAACCTGACCCGCCACCCTCAAGCCC
>NZ_JACVTO010000056.1 GCF_016518545.1 Pseudomonas sp. S30 | reverse complement strand
GCCGAACGACGTGTATGTGGGCGGTCAGCCTTCGATCGTGAACAAGCTGGAGTCCGTCACTGGCGCAGACAACTTCGAAAAATTGACCTTGGGTCAGACCGAAGTCAAAACCGATGTCACCGATGAGCCCGGTACTGGCACCCCAGGTACTGGCAACGAAGGCGACAAAGTCTCCGTCACCATCGCTAGCAACGGTAATGTCACTGAAGATCAACAGCCGTCGTTCACCGTCAAAGTGAACCAGCCGCTTGACCGTGATATGACCGTTACCCTGAGCAACGGCGCGAAAGTTGTAATCGCAGCCGGCCAGACCGAAGTTGAGTACAAGGCACCTGCACAGGGTGAAGATATATTCAAAGATTCCGGCTCGCTCACCGTCGGTGTAACCGATGCTAGCGTTG
>NZ_JACVTO010000055.1 GCF_016518545.1 Pseudomonas sp. S30 | reverse complement strand
CGTCATGCGGATATGGCATGCCTTCGGCCTCAAGCCTCATCTGGAAAAGACGCTCAAGCTTTCGACCGACCCGCTGTTCGTCGACAAAGTCCACGACATTGTCGGGCTCTATCTCAACCCACCCGACAAGGCCCTGGTGCTCTGTATCGACGAGAAAAGCCAGATTCAGGCGCTGAACCGTACCCAACCAGGCTTGCCTCTTGCTCCCGGCAAACCCGTCAGCCGCACCCATGACTACAAGCGTCACGGAACCACATCGCTGTTCGCGGCGCTGGACATCGCGACGGGTGAAATCATCGGAAGATTGAAGCGCCGCCATAGAAGTACGGAGTTTCTCGCTTTCCTCAAAGAGGTAGACGCCAACGTACCAGAGGGCATGCCTGTTCACCTGATAATGGACAACTACGCGACACACAACACCGATAAAGTGAAAGCGTGGTTGGCAGCGCATCCGCGCTACCAAGTGCATTTCACG
>NZ_JACVTO010000054.1 GCF_016518545.1 Pseudomonas sp. S30 | reverse complement strand
GCCGTCGTTCACCGTCAAAGTGAACCAGCCACTTGATCGTGACATGACCGTGACTCTGAGCAACGGCGCGAAAGTTGTAATCGCAGCTGGCCAGACGGAAGTTGAATACAAAGCGCCTGCACAAGGCGACGACGTATTCAAAGACTCCGGCTCGCTCACCGTCGGCGTCACCGATGCCAGCGTTGCCGGCAAAACCTTCGAGAACCTCGAATTGGGCGGCGCAGCGACGGTTCAGATCGCTGATACCATCAGCGAAGTCATCGCCACGCTTACCGCTGACAAGTCCACCGTCGCTGAAGGCGGCCAGATTACCTACACTGTCACTTTGACCAACGGCCAAGGCTTGGACGTCACTGGCCATCAAGGCCTGACTTTCACCCTGAGTGACGGCACCAAAGTTACCGTTCCAGCAGGTTCTGCTTCCGGCACGTTCACCATCCAAGCCCCGAACGACGTCTACGTCGGCGGTCAACCA
>NZ_JACVTO010000053.1 GCF_016518545.1 Pseudomonas sp. S30 | reverse complement strand
AGGCACCTCTGCTCGGCCTCCTGACGTCGCGATTTGTGGTGACTGGACTATTGCGCACCTAGAAGCAAGAGCAAGAGCAAGAATGACCGTTGGTATCGTGCTTGTGAGGTGCTGTTACGTTTGCACGGTGACAATGACTGGTTGTCGCCGGATTTCCCCTGGATGGAACCTGGTCATGCCTTGCAGAGCGGTCCTTTCAGGGACAGCCTGCCTCCTGGGTGCATGAACTGGCTTGCACGACCTGTGCAGGCTTTGCACCTCGCGGGTCTCGGCTTTCGAATCCAGTTCCACAGCCCTTAGCCACCATGAATCACGACGTCACCCAGCCGAGCGGCTTGTCCCCTACACCAACGGGCTCCAGCTTTTTGCTTCTAAGTGCGCGATAGCCCAGACACCACAAATTGCGACGTCAGAAGGCCGAGCGGAGGCGTCTGTAGGGCCATGGCGCATAGCGCCCTGAGGCGTAGCCGAAGTCGCGAGACGGTGACTTGCGCAGCAAGT
>NZ_JACVTO010000052.1 GCF_016518545.1 Pseudomonas sp. S30 | reverse complement strand
CCTCTGCTCGGCCTCCTGACGTCGCGATTTGTGGTGACTGAGCTATTGCGCACTTAGGAGCAAGAGCCACAGCAACAGCAAGAGCCACAGCAACAGCGAGACCAACAGCAACAGCAACAGCAAACTGAGCCTGCGCGATGTGAGCTAATGGTGTCGTTGCCTGCCGTTAGCTGTACCTCTATCAGTGGCCCGGTGGTCAACTAAACCAGCCTTCCAGATGCTTAGCGCTTCACTTGGGATCTGTAACTTGGGTGGGTGCAGCCCGACCGGAAAGTGCAGCTAAGCCCCATCCTTCGCGTTGGAACTTGCCCATCCAATTCAAGCAAACGATCGCCTGTTCGTCTCAAGTCGCGACGTCAGCAAGCCGAGTGAATCAACCGCATTCACCGCCCCTCGCTTTTGCTTCTGAGTGCGCGATAGCTCAGACACCACAAATCGCGACGTCAGAAGGCCGAGCGGAGGCGTCTGTAGGGCCCTGGCGCGCAGCGCCCTGAGGCGTAGCCGAAGTCGCGAGAC
>NZ_JACVTO010000051.1 GCF_016518545.1 Pseudomonas sp. S30 | reverse complement strand
GAGTGGGTTGCCAGTGCGCTCAATCTCTCGGCTCAAGCCACTATCCGGCGGCGCCGCCTGCCGAGCGATCAGGTGCTTTGGTTGGTGCTGGGCATGGCACTGTTTCGCGATGAGCCTGTGCATGAGGTGGCCAGACGGCTGAATATCTGTGCTCAAGGCTTGGCCTCTGACCAGCTACTGGCGCGAAGCGGTGTGACCGAGGCGCGTAAGCGGCTGGGCGCCGATCCGGTCGAGTCCTTGTTCCGCCAGACCGGTAAGCAGTGGGGCTGCGAGCGGTACGAAGGTGATGACTGGGATGGCCTGCAAGTGTTCGCGGTGGACGGCGCATTGCTGCGAACGCCTGATTCACCTGAGTTGCGAGAGCATTTCGGCTCGGGCAACACAAGCACCGAACGTCAGACACCGTTCCCAATGCTACGCCTCGTGGCACTGATGAATGTGCGCTCCCATGTGATCCTCGACGCTCAGCTCAGCCCTTACCGGGGCAGCGAGATGCGCTTGGCCGAAAGCTTTCTCGGGCAGGTCCCAGATGATTCGATCACGTTATTCGATAAGGGCTTCTGGGGCGCCGACCTGCTATTGGGCGTCGCTCAAAGCGGTAAGAATCGTCACTGGTTGACGCCCGCTCGCAAGAATCTGGT
>NZ_JACVTO010000050.1 GCF_016518545.1 Pseudomonas sp. S30 | reverse complement strand
GTTGATCAGCACGCCCATCGACCAGCCGTCGGAAACGATATGGTGCATCGTGATCACGGCAACAAAGCGGCTCGTTTCAAGACGAAGCAGGTGCGCACGGATGAGAGGTCCACTGGCTAGGTCAAACCCAGTCTGCGCTTCCTGCTGCAGTAGCCGCTCAATGGAGCGGTGCTCATCAGTGCTCGAAGCGCCTGTCAGGTCGGTGACTTGCAGCGCCAGCACCTGGCTGTCGGCAATACACAGGCCTGGCTGCCCATCAACGCTGGAGAACGTCGTGCGCAGCGCTTCGTGACGACGAATGATTTCGTTGAAAGTACTGGCCAGGATAGTGAGGTCCAGCGCTCCGGTTAGCTGAAGAGCCACCGCCATGTTGTAGGTCGAGTCACCTGGCGATAGTTGATCGATGAACCACAGACGCTGTTGCGCGAACGATAACGGCAAGGGGTCCTTGCGCGTTAGCGGTGTGATTGCAGGCAACACCCCCGCACCGCTTCGCGGCTCCTGGATGATGCTCATGGCCAGGGCCTTGATCGTCGGCATTTCAAACAGGCTGCGTAGAGGCAGCTCGATCATTAAGGTTCGCCGCATCCTGGAAACCAACTGGGTCGCCAGCAACGAGTGACCACCCAGATCAAAGAAGTTGTCATGGCGCCCCACGTGCGGAACCTGCAGCATC
>NZ_JACVTO010000004.1 GCF_016518545.1 Pseudomonas sp. S30 | reverse complement strand
GCGGGCGAGGGAGGGCGCTGGATCAGCGATTCAGCGACAACGAATCATCGAGGATCTTGAGCAATGACGCTGCGCGCCGGGTGTACACCTGAAGGTCGGCATACATCAGTTCCACATGCAGGCTGTCCATGATCCCGAGATAGGCATCGGCATAGACGTCTGTGAGGGCGCTATCACGTCGCGCCCACTCGAATCGGCCCCGCAGGCTCTCGCCGAAGTCCTCGCGGATGTTCTCCAGGTGCTGCTCGAAGCGGGCAGTGACCACGTCCTTGACGTCGGCGGGTGGGAGGAACGCTGTGCGCAAGACCAGCTTCAGGCTCTGGGAACGCTGGTATCGCTCGCCCAGATTGAGCACCAGCCAGTGACCTGGAGCGACCTTACCCGCGGCTTCTTCCCGGAACGCCTGCTCGACGAACGCCGCCTCGGTTGCCAGAGCCCGCTCGAACGCGGCGGTGTACAGCGCCGCCTTGTTGGCGAAGTGGGCGTACAGCGACGCCTTGCGCATCCCGGCCAGCAGGGCGATTTCGTTGAGCGACGAGGCGTCGTAGCCCTGGGCTGCAAAGTGGCCGATGGCCGCCTCACACACCCGTGTCGCCGAGGGGGAAAGCGCTTTCAATGCCGTGACTCCGTCAAGAATGAGACCAGACCGTGCAGGATCGGGCTGCGATTGTCGTGGGCTCGGTGCCGGGGGTCAACCGGTGGCCGTCGATCTTCCAGCCGTTCCCGACACGCCCTGTCATTGCGTGGTTTGCGCCAGGTAGCTGATGAACAGGCGAAACAGTTCGGCATGACTGGAAATCTCCAGGCGCTGGTAGAGATTGTGCTTGTGCACCTTCACCGTACCTTCGGAAATACCCAACTCAGCGGCGATGGAGGCATTGCTGTGGCCTTGCAGCAGCAGCTTGGCGATGTAGCGCTGGGCGTCGGTGAGTTGCCCCAGCGCTCCGACGAAGGCGCTCTCCAGCTTGCTGTCCACCTCGCTGCTGTCCAGCTGATGGGGCAGTTGCCGGCCATGCTGCTCGAGGACGGCGCGGATCAACGGATCCAGCCCTTTCAGGTAGGCCACCTCAGCGTCGGTGAACAGGCCGCGTCGCTGCGCTTTCATCACGCTGAACACCAGGGCCGCGCGGCCCTGCAGATGCACGATGTAGCCAATCTCGTCGATTTGCGTGCCGTGGGTGGACGACACGCAAGGATGCAGGTCGGGAGAGATGGCGAAGCCCGAGGCGAAGAAACTGTCCGGCGCCAGCTCGCTCATGCGCCAGAGCCCACCTGGATGCCGATGGGTGCTGGCCACGTAGAAGGGGTCGAGCAGGTATCCGCCACGGCTGTAGGCCTTGAGGGTCCGGGCAGAGACCTGGTCGTTGTAGCCATCGTGCAGCAGTTCGGCGGGCTGGTCGAAGCGGAACAGGTACAGGCAGCTCATGTCGTAGCTGACCTTGTCCTCCAGCAAAGCGCACAGGTGGCGCCCCAGGTGGGCGCTGCCGATGGCCGTGACGAGCTTGGCCGCGACGCTGGCGTCCTGGCTGTTCATCGTGATCTCCTCTGCGGGGGCCCGCTACGCCAGGGCGCAGTGACCTTTGCCCTGGCCAGCGGCGAGTGTCGAGTGTCGACAGAACATACCAGAAGCGCCCGACCCAGACACCGGCCTGCACTGGATTGCCGGGTGTCGCCAACGCGTCCCCTGGCAATCCGGTCCCAGTCAGGCACCTTTGAGGGGCGTCAGCGGGGCCGCGAAGGAGGAGGGGGTCTCGAACGGCGTCAGGTGCAGCTGTTTCCTGCGGTTGAACAGGTAGTACAGCACGCCCGGCACTATCAGACCTGGCAGCCAGGAAATGTCCGTGCCCACGATCTGCGCGATCGGCCCTTTGTAGAACGACAGCTCCATGAAGGGAATCTGGATGAGCACCGCCAGCGCGTAGATCAGCAACGTGTTCCAGTTGATCCTGCCGTAGATACCATTCACGTCGTACATGGCTGCCACGCTGTAGCGCCCTTGGCGCACCCAGTAGTAGTCGGCCAGGTTGATGGCGCTCCACGGCACCAGTACGTACACCTGGCCGATCAGGATATCGCTGAAGTAAGCGCTGAAATTGTACTGCGCCGCGATGGCGATCCAGGTCACGATGACGGCGACGATGGCCATGATGATGAACTTGGCGAGCTTGCCGATCCGCACGGTGCCTTTGAAACCGGTGAAGATGGTCGTGGTGGACATGTAGGAGCTGTACAGGTTCATGACGTTCCATTCCAGCACGCCGATGATGATGACGTAGTAGGCCAGCCGCTCGTAGCCTGGGAACAGCCGGGCGATGGCACTGCCTGGATCGGCGATCACATCCATCGCCGCACTGGCCATGATCGCCCCCAGCAGCATCACCACCGACGACCCCACGACGATGCCGCCGTAGCTGTACCAGAACGTCGAGCCCGTGCGGGTGCTGCTCGGCAGGTAGCGCGAGTAGTCGGCCACGTAAGGCCCGGCGCCGAGTGTCCAGGATGCCGCCTGAGTGACCACCAGGCAGAACGTCGCGAACTTGAAAGTGCTGCCCGACACCTCCCACACCCCGGCCGGCAGGCCATGCCGCAACACGACGTAAGCCGCCAGTGCGAAGATGATGCCCGAGAGCACGCTCATCCAGATGCCGATGCGGTGGATCAGCTCATAGCCCACGTAGCCGACGATCAAGGTCAGCACGCCGAAGAGCATGATCGCCTCGTTGTCGGACACCGGCGCCACGGCCTTGATCGAGTCGCGCATCACCACACCGTTGGCGGCGGTGAACAGGATGTAGGCCAGCACTACAATGGCCAAGGGCAGGCCGGCACCGATCACGCCGAACTGGGCACGGCTCTGGATCATTTGCGGAATGCCCAAGTGCGGACCTTGGGCGGAGTGCGCCGCCATGAATATCGAGCCGATCAGGTTGCCCAGGATCAGGCCGATGAAGGTCCAGCCCAGGTTGAGCCCGGCGACCACACCCAGGGCGCCGATCACCATGGTGGTGACCTGCATGTTGGCGCTGCACCAGATGGTGAACAGGCGCGCAGGGGAGCCGTAGCGCTCGTTCTCCGGGATGAACTCGACGCTTCTGCTTTCGATCTCCATACAGTGTTCCTTCTTGCCGACGATTTTAGGTTTTGTTGTGGGCAGTACAGGTGTACATGAGCCGCGCTTTGTTCTGGGCGCGCGCGGGCTCGGGGTCACTCAGGCGGCGGTGTAGCCGTTGTCGACGAACAGGTGGGCACCGTTGACGAAACTGGCATCGTCGCTGGCCAGGAACAAGGCCGCCTTCGCCACTTCGGCCGGATCGCACAACCGCCCTTGCATGCCCTGGAGCATGTCATCGGTGATGTGCGTGCCGTGCTCGCGCAGCAGCTCGAGCTCGCGGCGACCATGGGCGGTACCGATGAAGCCAGGGCAGATGGCATTGCTGCGAATGTGGCGGTCACGGAACTCCACCGAAATCGCCCGGGCGAACATATGACAGGCGCCCTTGCTCGTGCAGTACAGCACCTCCATGGGCGTGCCGACCACGCCAGAGATGGAAGAGGTGCACAGCACGCTTCCGCCGCCAGCGGCTATCATTCCTGGCAACACGGCGCGGGTCACCAGGAACATGCTCTTGACGTTGATGGACATCAACCGGTCCCAGTCTTCTTCTCGCGTCTCGAGGAAGGGCCCGACATGAATGGTGCCGGCGTGATTCATCAACACCGTGATCGCCCCCAGACGCTGCTCCACCTGCTTCACGGCGCTTTGCACCTGGTCGGCATTGGAGACATCGGTAGCGATGAAGCACGCGCTGCCGCCCTCGGCTGTCAGGCGTTCGGCGATCCGGCTGCCGTCGCTGCTGGGCAGGTCGAGGATCGCCACCTTGGCGCCTTCCCGTGCGAACAGCTCCGAAGCTGCCAGCCCGCAGCCTCCCGCGCCGCCTGTGATCAGTGCGACTTTTCCGGCTAGACGTCCCATCATGAGTTTCCTTGTTGTTCGAATCGGAAGCGATGGGCACGAAACTAACGGCGAGGGGCAGGGTGGTCCATATGCCGAAGGGTATAGAGGAGGGGGGTGAGCTATTAAGGCTAGGACGACACGGCTGGAATTGCCCGACGCCGTTCCAAGAGCCTGGGATCACGCTGAGGATGGGAAAAACCCAAACGACCGGCGTGACAACGACGGCGGTGCCGCATTCGAATCCACAGCAGAAACGAACATTGCGATCAGGACACTCATCTCGGACCGACGCTCGCAGGCTTGCTCAGCTGGAATGTGGAAATGATTACAACGGGGTCGAGAGACCTACGACTAGGCAGGTCCCTGATCGTGGGGCAGTTGAGGCGTATAACGGTGTGAAGTCACCGGGTCGAACGTGTTGAGTTAGCACCAGCTCCGCAAGAGCTGACACTGCAACACGCCCCATCATCCACCGATAACTCAACTAAATATTCATTTAGTTGAGTAAAGCTGCGATCGTCGCCGAACAGGGCAGGTTCACAGCTTACTCGCAAATCATTGCTCGCGGAACAGTCGCTCGTGAACCCACCCATTGTTAGTCAGGACAAACGCGCGTTTTTCGCGAATTGGCGTCTTCTGACTAGCAACCATACGTTTGAGGTCACTGTTAGCATCCATTAGTGCCTGGCTGGACGCCCATTTAGGTAGGTCGTCGACCTTGTAGGTGTAGGTCACTTCAGAGATCCGGTGGCCCATCATGTCCCCAGGCTCGCTGAACTGCTCGATCTTGTCGACCTTGGCCTTACCGATGCACAGGCCTGGGATGACGGTACCATCGGGCTTGGTGCGGGCGTCATCTTTGTAGTACTTGCGGCCTTCATCGGTGAGCTCGTACCGGTACTTGATCTCGGTGTGAGCTTTCTGGAATAGGCTGTCGGGGTAATCCTTACGAGACGTTTCGACGGCCTTCAATGCACCGGCTTCGGCCAATGCGCTCAGGGTTTTGTTGGTGCCGTAGACGTCGAACTCCTGGGTGTCCATCGGGAATGTCGAAGTCACCAGGCAGCTTGGGTAGGCTTTGTCGAGCCAGGCCTGGGTGGCTTTCTCGAAGTTTTCCTCCGAGGCTTTCTTGGGATCCGAGCAGCCGACCAGCGCTGTGGCGAGGATGGCTAATGGGAGCAACATGGTGCGCATTGCGGGGCGTCCTTGTCTGAGTCAGATGGATGAAAACCGGTTCGGGCGGTGCTGGGTACCGGCTGCGAGGTTGGAGGGATTCCGGGGGGGTGATGGTTCCGTGGGGGGTGGAGCCTGAATGAGTTTTGCCAGGTGAATTGTAGCCTGGGGTCGGGTTGATGGGTGCATATGTAGGTGCGCATAATGACAGGGCCTTATGTTGAGCGGCGTCCGGATAATGCCACCGGCTCCGGGCGTCGCTTAATATAGGGTCCATTATGCGCATCCAACTCTCGCTCTCTGATCGCGCCGTGCGCGATGCCAAGGCCTACATGGCCAACCCTGACCCTGAGCATGCCATCGAGTCGCTGATTGATTCGTATGGCGTCCTGGTGGCCGACATTCGCAAGCTGCGCTCCAGGGTTCGTCAGCTCGATGACGAATCCGCCGAGCTGGATGGCCTGGTTGAAAAGCTGAGATCTGTCGCCGCGCTGATCCAGGATCTCTAATGACAGTTGAGGGGCAGCGTTGACAGTTGAGGGGCCGGAGCTGAGTGCCTGGTTGGGACCAGTCGCTCCGCGACCGTTCCAGGCAGGGGCTCAGATGCGGCGGACAAGCGCAGCGCGTCAGTTTTCACGCCGTTTTGGCTGCTGCCCTTTGGCGTCCAACCGCTTTTGATCGATCTGCAGCGCCGTTTCCAGGGCAGATCTGATGATGACATTTGAGGGGCCGGCCTCCAGGTGATTGACCTGCTGGCCGCCGAAGGCGGGTGGGGGTGCTGTTACACCCCCACTTTACCGCGGTTTCCCGCGATCCTTAGCCCAGCACTCCTATTTTTTTGCTGTCGTTGTTGCGTTCGCCCTTCATGTACTCCTCCATTTCCATGCCTTGGAGGATCGAGCTGATTACATTGAGGGCTATAGGTTTGTGGGTATCGTTCAGGCTTCCGAAACGGCGGAGCAGGCCCAACATCTGAACCTCTAGCCCTCGTTCCTCATCGCTGAGCAGGATTTCATCTGTGGTGCATTGGAAGAATTTAGCTATCGCCACAACCTTGTCACTTGGCGGCACATTCTTGCCTTTTTCCCAGCTAGCAATAGTGTTTTCTGCCACGCCAACCGCCTCAGCCACGGTTTTCTGCGAGTATTTGTTAACTTCTCGCCTAAACCTGATGTTCTCTCCGATGCTCATCGCCGCTTCAACCGAATGTTCATGATCCATAGACTCTAACTCCTGTGTATTCATACAGCACATAGATTTATTGGGTCTAACTGCGACTTATCTCTTGTCAAAAGGCTAACACATAGCGTAGCTTTGGCTTCGTAATGTGTTGGGTTGACAAGGATTTCTGATGTTCATCGATTGGCTCACAATTTCGCAGGAGCACGACCATGATCTGCCGATCGTGTGCGACGTTGTGACGTTGACGATCGACTCGAACACCAATGAGGTACTGAGCACCAAGCAGCCTCGCTTCAAGCACGAGGCAAGCTATTCAACCTCCGTCACGGTTCATGTTCAGGGCCGAAAAATCCGAGTCGAGGGCAATCCAAGCAGAGTAGGGCGGCTGGACAACTTGTTCGGCTTCACCAACATTGAGCAGTGTGTTGCCGTCTACAACGACCTTCTTCGTGAATACGGGTTGCCTGGCTTTACTCGTTGTACTCGACTCGATATCCGTCAGGGCGCTTCAGGTGCAAATTCCGGTGACAGGATCGCCGACGGCGCAAAAATCGAACGTATTGACCTCACAACTAACGTTGCGTTGGGTGAAGGCAATGTTTTGGCTTACCTGCGCGGTGTATCTAGCCAGCGCATCGGCCACTCCATCGGCTTCTTGTATCCCAATGGTCGTACTGTTGCTTGGACTCCGAAAGGAAATGGTCAGGGCGGCCGCCTGCAATATAGAAAGGCCTATGACAAAGCCTTTGAAATGGATCAAAACTGCCTCCCAAAAATCAAGCGCATTTATGGTGAGGAATCGCCTGAATATCAATATGTCCAGCGTGTTCGTGATTACTGCGCTACTGAAGGTGTCGTGCGTCTAGAGCAAGAGCTAAAAAGCGAATTCTTGCAGCGCGAAGCCCTTTGCTACTGGGGCCTATTTGATGAAGGGCGTTTAGCCCAGCTCCACTGTGAGTTTCTTAAAATTGATGAAAAGCTGAAGGTGACTGCGATGGATATCGTTAGCATTAGCGAGCAGCTGTTGGCAGAGAAAATTGTTGATACCACTCGCGCTGCAAATACAACTGCCCTTTATGCCATTCAATGGATGCATGGCCAGCGCTTCGATTTTAAGAAACGACAAGTCCAAGACCATGCAGCTCGTCTTAATCGTATTGGCATCAACATTCGCAATGCCTGCGATACCAGTCGATTCGCGCCTATTTTTGTCCGACAGTGCCGCGAAGTCACCAAGTCTACTTTGGCTGTTCCGTCCTGGTACCAACGTCCTAACCACTTGAGGCAGGTTGCGGCATGAAAACTGTCAGCTTCCAGGGCGTACAGCTTACATCTGGTCAACGGCACAGGCTTGAACAACAGCGTCGTATTAAAAGTGTGTTTAATCCACTATTAGGCGAGCAGGTTGCTCAGACCATTGCTGTGCTCGAGGTTCGAAAAGAGCAGGGCACCCAGCCTGAAAAGCAGTGGGTAACTATCATTGATACTCGCGGCACTGTCTCGATTGCAGAGTGGATGGGCTATTAATATCTTTAGCCGCTAAAAAACGCCCATCAGGGCATAACCTACGCTGGCCTTTAGTTGCTAGCTGCCAAAAAATAGAAGAGGGCACTTATGTCTAACTCAAATACTATCACTGTTGAAGTTACCGGCCAGTATCGCACCGGTACTGCTGCTAAGAGTGGCAAACCTTATTGTATGTATACGGCATTTGTCCATCTACCAAACATTCCTTATCCTCAGATGGCTGATTTCTACGCTGAGCTGCCTAACCAGGTGCCTCAGCCTGGTACTTATGAGTGCGATGTTATCGCAAGCGTTCGGGATTCCCGGCTAATCTTTGAGGTCGATCCTCGCCAGGGCCGTCGCGTAAGCACTCCACAGGCTAAGACTGCGTAATGCCCGGTTTACTGCATTGCCCTGGTGAACTTGTCATGCAGGGCGTTGCATCACCTATGTGCTCGGTTGATTGGGTGCTTGTTCCATACATTCAACCATTTGACCCGTCACAGCTCGATCCAGTCATCTTGGGTCAAGCATTCGGCGCCGGTTTTACCTTAGTTGCAACCTTCATGGTTTTCTCCATGGGTATTCGGGCGTTTCTAAATTTCATCAAAACGAGTTGAGGCTTCTATGCTTAAGAAAATCGGTAAAAAGAGCTTTGCTGCTGTATTTGTCACTGCTGCTATTTCGGCTAATGCTTCCGCAGCCGACGCTGGTTGGAACTATTCTTCGCTCACATCGAGCGTTGATTTCTCCACTATCAGTGTTGGTGTGTTGGCTGTAGCAGCATTGCTAGCTGCTGTTTATGCAGGCATCAAAGGTGCCAAGATTGTTCTCGCATTCTTGCGTTGACGGCTCTTTTCTAACAAAGGGCTCTTCGTGAGTCCTTTTTTTTGAGTGCCTTATGGATCAACTTTATTATTTCACAATGTTTGTAATCGGTTCTGGCTGCGCCTTTGCTGTCTTCTACGGGTGGTAACTGTGAGAAAAATAGTTCTCTATGCTTTATTCGCCGTATGGGCCCCTTTTGTTTTTTTAGACAATGCCCACGCAGGTCAGGAATACTGGGCCTGCTACAATGGCACCAATACCCCTAACCCAGCTTATGAAACTTGTAGAAGTAAGGGGTATTACTCTCAGACCCCTGGCGATGCGGCATTGCAATACATATACGCATATCGAACTTGGATGATGAATCTTTACGGGTCAAACTTCCTATCTTGGGAGGCGGAAGGTATTAATTGTCAGCCTCACAGTCCTCCCCTTTACTATATGTATACTTGTAAGTTTAAATCAACTCTTAAAGTTTTCGAGTTCGGCAAGCTGAAAACCATTTATCAGGGGCGCGATGACTTTGCTTGGGTATCCCGCCCTTTTAGTTGTGAGGCAAGCCAAGTTTTCAAGGGCTTGCCTTCTTCCGTAATTACATCCCAGGAAGGGAAGCGTATCGTTCTTTCTAGACCCCCCGGTGAAAACGTTTGCAGCAACAGTTGCAGCTACACCGCTGATCGCAGCGACAAATGTTATATGACAATCGGTTCGGATAATGAAGGCTTCTGTAACTATCGTTATTATCTAACTTTCGATTCTGCTGGCCATGAAATAGCTTGCACTACTGATCCTTCCATCGTCCCAGGCGAAGTAGGTGACGAACTTACTGATGCCTGCCCTGAAGGATATGAGTTTGTTGATGGCAGTAAGCAGTGTACTCCAATACCTAAAGACCCTGCTGGTGGTGGCGGTACTGGCGGCGGTGTCAGTACTGGTGGTGGTACTGGCGGCGGTGGCAGTACTGGTGGTGGTACTGGCGGCGGTGGCAGTACTGGTGGTGGTTCTGGCGGCGGTGGCAGTACTGGTGGTGGTTCTGGCGGCGGTGCTAGCACTGGTGGTGGTTCTGGCGGCGGTGGTAGCACTGGTGGCGGTACTGGCGGCGGTGGCAGCACTGGTGGCGGAACTGGCGGTGGTTCCGAGGGTGGATCTTCACATGACGATACCTTTACCCCACCTGGTCTTCTAGATTTGTCTAAGTCTATTGCCGGTCGTGAAGCTCAGGCAAAAGCTCAATTTATTGAGATGAAGCAAAAAATGGCTGAATCGAACACTTACATGACAGCAAAAAATGCTTTCGACGGTTCTTCTCACACTTCAGCTATTTGCCCAGTAGGATCTGTAAATCTTTTCTCCCAAGAGATTGTTTTTGACACTCACTGCAAGCTGTTTGATCTGATCGCGCCAATATTGAAAGCTATTTTTGTCGCTATTTGGTCTTTTCTTGCTGTGCGTATTGTTCTTTCCGCTTGAGGTGCCTAATGTTGTCTGCGCTTGCTAGTTGGCTAAAATCTATTCTCGAGCAAATTGCAGGCTGGCTCATTGACCTAATGTTCTTGGTTTTTGGCTGGCTTTGGAGTGCGCTCCTTTATCTGCTCGACGCTTTGGGCTTAGCTGACCAGATTAGATTGTCAGCAACGGCGTTTGATCAGATACCCGATTCAGTTTGGTACTTTATGAATATTTTCCAAGTTCAGTTTGGATTAGGCGCATTACTGACGGCTTATGTCATCCGCTTCATGATTCGTCGTTTGCCGGTGGTTGGCTAATGGCAATTCATGCATATGTTGGCAAGCCCGGCCACGGCAAGAGCTATGGTGTCGTCGAGCGAGTAGTTATACCGTCTCTTAAGCAAAATCGGCATGTCGTCACTAATATTCCTTTGAACGCTGACGATTTGCTTGCCGATTTTGGCGGCACCATTCAGCAGCTTCCTTCTGACTGGTTTGACTTACCTGATCTTGCTGAATACGTTCTTCCAGGGTGTGTTCTCATTATTGATGAGGCATGGCGTCGTTGGCCGCAGGGCCAAAAGTCGAACCAAGCAAATCCCTGGGACAAGACACTACTTGCCGAACATCGTCATATGGTCGATGCAAAAAACAACTCAATGCGCATTGTGATTGTGACTCAGGACCTTTCCCAAATTCCTAGCTGGGCAAGAACGCTTATTGAAACAACCTTTAGAGTTGTCAAGATATCCAAGAAAATCTACAGGGTTGATGTTTATTCAGGTGTCGTTACAGGAGATAAACCTCCTGTCTCTAGCCGCGTCCGTCAATTCCCTGGACGTTTTGATAAGGTCATTCAAAACTACTACAAGTCTGCGACTCATTCCGCTACCGGCGCCGTTGGTGATGAGTCCGTGGCTGACAAGAGTGCATCTTTTTTGCGTTCATACGGTTTATGGTCGTTGGCTTTTGTTGTTGTCGCCGGTCTGCTTTTTGGTACTCTTGGAGTTAAGAGTTTCTTTAATAAGTCGCCTGACAAAATTCAGCAGGTCCCAGCTCATTCTCCAGCTCCAACCGTAGCTTCAGTACCTAAGTCAGCAACGCCTCCATCCGTTATATACTCTGAAACCTGGCGACTGACTGGCTTTATTCATCCATCACAGCCAGATCCTAACTCAAAGGTTGACGTGTCTGTTGCTGTACTTATTGATACGTCAGCCCGCACTCGCTATATCGCTTTCTCAAGATGCCGTTTTTTCACTGATTTCAAAGAAGCTTACTGCGACGTAGACGGTGAGCGCGTCACAACTTGGACTCCGCGAAAATCTTCTTTCAGTATTCCGCCTATCATCGGGGGCTTAGGCGGTGGGACTGCTCAGCGTAGCGTAAGCAGTCCATCCGGCTAAGCAATCGGCCTCGCTTCATCTAAGTATTAATCACAGCTGCATTCTTTCGTCTGCGTAAATGGTTGAGTAGGGGGCCTGTATGTCTTATTTAAATCGTTTTATTACTATTCTGTGCTTTTCGGTTGTCTTCTCATTAGCCCATGCCGACGACAGCCCCCAGCCTTTGACATTCGACTTCCAGGTAATTCAGGTTTCTGACGCTCTCCAGGTGCTGGCAGATTATCGTGGTTTGAATCTTGTCTTGGGCGATGGCGTGTCCGGTTCGCTTTCTATGCGAATGAAAGATGTTACTTGGGATCAAGCTATTGAGTTTGTTACCGCGCCTCGCGGGCTTCTATATACGGTCGAGGGCAAATTTCTGCACGTCAGCCGATATCCATTACATGACCGCGCGCACGATAGTGATGGTCCTTTTTTAGGAGAATCTGGCATCCCCTCAGCCGGTGCGATTCCTTCATATAAGGTTTCAGTGTTGAAAGTGCATAACATTCCATCATCGGATGCAATCAAGGCATTCCCACTTGATCCTGGTGAAAGCTTGAACGCTGAAGAGGGTTCTTCAGTTGTCGTTGCTCGTATGAGTGATGAGCGCTTGGTCGATTTGCGAACTTACCTGAAAGCAGTGGATTACTCACGCAAACAGGTGATTATTGAGGCTCGTATTGTTGAGGTTGATCGCTCTTACACTAAAAATCTAGGTGTTAAGTGGTCAACTTCTGCCGGAAGTGGTATCGGCAAATTGACTGGCAGCGTTCCGCTGGGTTTGACGCCTGCTGCAATTGCGGGATTTGGTATTACGTCCAGATCATTCAATCTAGACGCTGAGCTCGATGCAATGGAACTGGCTGGTAAAGGTCGTGTGATTTCTAGCCCGCGTGTGATCACCAGTGATCGTCATCAGGCTAAGATAATCAAAGGTTCTCAGGTTCCATATCAGCAATCAGCTGGTGACGGTGCAACGTCGGTTTCCTTTAAACAGGCAGCATTGTCGCTCGATGTTACGCCTCTGGTTAACGATTCTGGCGTCCTTCTGGATGTGATCTTGTCGAAGGATGAACCTGATTACTCCAAGGCTTTGAGCGGCGTGCCGCCGATCAACACAACGTCTCTTACGTCGCGTGTTTTCTCTGGTTTTGGAAAAACAGTTGCATTGGGAGGTGTCTATTCGGATGCTGACAGTACCGTTGTACGCAGTGTGCCGTTCTTCGGACAGATTCCAGGTTTGAAGTGGTTGTTCAGCAGCAAGTCGACAGTGAAGATGCAGACTGAGCTTGTTTTGTTCTTGACCCCGCGTTTGGTTGATGCACCTATATAACTCAACTAAATAGTCATTTAGCTTAGTTATTTCTTAGGATCATATCATAAAGGCAGGGTAGCTCATGCGTGACCGCTAACGCTCACGTTTGTACGCTAGCGTTCAAGGATTAGCTAGGGGTAGCTCAACTGACGGAGAATTTTGATGCAGCACCACCTTACGCCTTGGATGATCGAAAGCGCTTACCGCTACTGGGATGCCGCCAAACACCTGCTTACCGGGCACGACATGATGGCTGTTGCCCAGGTAAACGCTGCTATCGGCATGGAGATTTTGCTCAAAAGTTTCGTAGCTAGGCCCAATGGCAACCATGGCCAGGTCAACGAAACCTACGACCTTGACCCCACGTTGATCAATGACGCTCACCGTGAGCTGCAGCGCGCCGGCAAGATTGCTGCTGATCGTAATCGGGCCGATAAGCATGATCTGCTCACGCTTTTTCACGCAGTCCCTGCAGATATCCGGGCGCGCCTCCGGTTCGACCAGGAGGAAGAATGGATTGAGCGTTATCGTAACGTCTTCACAAACGCTCGCTATCCGTACGAAGCAAGCTCGCCAGGCGGTTATGACGACATGCTGATCTACATTTTGGGTCAGATGATCGAGCGCGTTGTGATTTGGTACCGCGAGCAAGGCTGCCGCGATGTGTTCATAGTTTGCTATGGGATGACGCCGGCCGATTTCCAGTCCAAAGCGGGAAATGAGCCTGAACCTTCGTGAGCCTTGCTTCAAATCTGTCCACTCTTGGCCCTGCTAGCTCCATGCGAGGATGCGCATAATGTATATTATGTTAAATAGTGTGCTATGTCAGATATGTTCCTAATGTCACCAGTCTTCGAAAACTAGACTTTGCCTGACACGATAGCTTCATCGAGCGAGACTTCAGTTTCCACGGCTCACCGCTGGCCTGCGTCGGCGCCTTTCTGGGCTAGTGTGACGCCACACTGCATGATCAGGACTTCGTACATTCGGTCAAGCGCATTGGCATGCGTGACCGCGGTTGAAACTCGAATCATCTGGTCGCCAATCGCCGCCTGCCATACAACACGGCTAATCAACTCTTTCGTCGATGCTCCTAACGAGACCTCCAAAGCTTCGTCCCAACCTGAGCGCCGTGCGACACAGCTGAATGCTTTCATCCAAGCTCTCCCTTCGTCTGTTGCACTTGGCCGGCATTGAAAAATCCGTAAGAATGTCATTTGGCCATTACCTACTCTATGGAATACTCATATGCCACGGAAGCGCAAAGGGAGCGACGGCGGGCCGATCGCTCTGTACGCCTTGTTATTCGTCGTTGCCCTCTTGGCACAGATTCCAAAACAGGTCTGGATCACCCTCGGTGTTATCCTCGGCATTTGCGTATTGGTATGGGCCATCAGACGCGCTACCCGGGCCAAGCCCAACGCTTCTGAAGATGCGGCCGAGATCGCTGCGTCCTCTCGACACGTGGCCTCCCCCACTGTAACCGTCCAGTTCAGCGCCAGTACTCGCGAGCGAGACTTCCATACCGTTCAGGTCGGTTCGTCTAGGGATAGTCAGAGCTACGCCATCCCAAAGCCCTCTGCTAAGCCCAAGGGGGTTCGTTGGCTTGCAGAAGGCGAGTCCATCAACATGGCTGGGCTGGCCATACCAGGTGGATTGCTCTACATCACCGAGCAAGCGACACCATTCGGCCAATCCGAACCGTCCCTGATCGACACTACGCTTCGTATCGCGCGCTCACCGATGAACCTCACCGAGCGACAGATGCCGTACTGGCCAAGCTACCGGAGCATCACGCCTGAGGCGCGGCGAGCGTATCTGCAATGGTTGGCAGGAGGTCGTCGCCAGCCTGCTGATGCGGGTTATGTGTTCCTGTTTTTCTATGGGCTTGAACGCCGTGCGCTGATCGATGCATCCACCGACCCTCAGGCAAAGGCAGAAATCCCGGCCATCAAGGCCGAAGTCGAGCGTTTACTTGGTCTTTACGGCGGTAGCAATTCTTTCCGCGGTTACGCTACCCGTTTCCTCGCTCATATCGACGCGAACGCTGTTCAGCCAGAGAGCTACCTAAGCGAGCCCGGCGCCAGCCCCGCAGATGGGTATGAGCTGCCCATGTCTCTGCGCGTTGCGCTGGGGCAGATGGCCGTGGACAAGTATCCGCTTAATTCGAGCTGGGCATTGGCCTGGGCACTTGCAGAGCCCAACATCTCCAGGCGCACACCTGTGACGCGGTGTCCCGAGCAATTCGCAGCGCTCTTCAAACACGAATTCGCAAAGCGCTATCCCAACGGCATTGTGCTGCCCCAGAACAAGACCAAGCTGAAGGTCGCCTATCGACCCGCTTCTGCCGGATTGATTAGTCCGGCAGTGGCCGTAGGTGATCTTCCTGATGTCGCGGCGACCTCAGGAACGCGTAACAAGCTGCAGGTCATTGTCGAGGACTGCACCACCGTACTCGACGCTTTCAGTCGGTATCTAGGGCGTAATCCAGACGCGAGAGATAGCCTGGAAGCCATCCTGCAGTTACCAACCGAACTCTGGCCTATTGAGGCAAAAGCGGAGCTCGAACAGTTGGAGCGACGCGTTGGGGGCGAAACCATCTGCATGAGTTTCGGAGAGCTGGCAGGTCGATTCAAATCGGCCGGCGCGCTCTCCCGTGACAAAGTGATCGCCCTTGCCCAGGCGTTGGAGAGCAAGCGGATCGGATTGGAACCCGACGTCCTGTCTGGCAGCCGTACCCCAAAGCTTGAAGACACCATCGCGCTGTTTGCGGCGGACTCTGACGAAGGCACGCTTCGCTCTACCGATGCCTACAGCGCCGCAGCAGTGACGTTAGACCTGGCAAGTGCAGTCGCTGCAGCAGACGGTGACACCTCCCTTGAAGAAGTAAGTCTGCTGTCAGGCCACATTGACTCGTGGGATCACCTCTGCATCGCGCATCGCAAACGCCTGAAAGCGCACCTCCAAATTCAGCTGAAGCAACCGCCCACGCTGGCAAGCCTCAAGAAGAAGCTTGAGCCTTTGACCCTCGAGGCTAAACGAAAAATTGCCAGCTTCCTGGCCCACCTAGCACATGCGGATGGCGAGGTGACGCCGCAGGAAGTGAAGCTACTTGAGCGCGTGTACAAATCGCTCGCCCTCGATCCGCAGTTCGTCTACAGCGATCTCCATAGTGCAGCCGTTCGCCCTTCCCAGATCGTGGAGGCAATGACTTCGCCTGCCGCGCCGGCAACTGCGGCGGAAGGGTCAGAAGGCATGAGTTCAGGCTTCGCACTGGACATGAGCAAGGTCGCTCGTCTGCAACAAGAAACGGCAGAGGTATCGGCGCTTCTGGCCAGCGTCTTCAATGAAGAGTCTCCCACCGAAACCTCTGGTGCCGCGGAACCAGAAACGCCCCAAGAACAGGAAAGCAGCTGCGTCGAACAGCTTGCTACCGTTCATGGTTTGGACGTCGAGCATTCTGCGTTTCTCCGTCTGTTGGTTTCCCGGACTGAATGGAGCCGCGCTGAGCTGGAAGACGCAGCCAGTGATATGGAACTGATGCTGGATGGAGCCCTGGAACGGATCAACGACACAGCGTTTGAGCTGTTCGACATGCCCGTGACTGAAGGCGATGATCCCATCGAAATCAACCCCGAAATTCTGGATGAATTAGCCCTATGAGTAAAATACGAGCCAAGGATCGCGACGCGGTCATTCAATCGCTGCGTGCGGGTGTTGTGCCCCGTGTAGGACAGCACCTGATCCAGGTAGGTCGGGCGGGTGAACTCGACTCGCTGCTCAAGGATGTTGATCGTCTCGCAGATGGCGGCTCCGCATTCCGCGTCGTGGTTGGCGAGTATGGCGCGGGTAAAACCTTCTTCCTCAACCTGGTTCGCGGCATCGCAATGGAGCGCAAGCTCGTCACCATGCACGCCGATTTGAATCCTGACCGTCGTCTTCATGCGTCGGGTGGTCAGGCGCGCTCCCTTTACTCCGAACTGGCCAAGAACATGGCCACGCGCACCAAACCCGATGGCGGCGCGCTCCAGGGTATCGTTGAGAAATTTATCTCACAGGCTAAAACGGAAGCCAGGTCTAAAGGCGTCGAGAGCGAGGTGGTCATTCGTGAGTACCTGGCGGAGCTCACCGAGATGGTCAACGGGTATGACTTTGCCGACGTCATTGCTGCCTATTGTCGCGGTTTCGAGGAAGGCAATGAGCAGCTCAAGGCTGATGCCATCCGTTGGCTGCGCGGCGAATTTTCCACCAAGACCGATGCCCGGGCTGCGCTGGGCGTGCGTACGATCGTCGACGATGCATCCGTCTACGATCAGTTGAAATTGCTGTCACGGTTTGTGCGCCTGGCTGGCTTCGGCGGCTTGATGGTCTGCCTGGATGAATTGGTCAACCTGTACAAACTGGCAAATACGCAAGCCCGCAACGCCAATTACGAACAGATTCTGCGGATCCTCAATGATTCGCTGCAGGGTTCGACTGAAGGCCTGGGCTTTGTCTTGGGCGGCACACCAGAGTTTCTGATGGACACGCGTCGCGGGCTCTACAGCTACCCTGCCCTGCAATCGCGTCTCGCGGAAAACAGCTTTGCGAAGTCTGGCCTGGTTGACCTTTCTGGGCCTGTCATTCGGCTCAGCAGCCTGACCCCCGAAGACTTCTACGTGCTGCTGCAGAAGCTGCGCAATGTCTATGCCTTCGGCGAACCTGAGAAGTTCTTGCTGCCGGACGAAGCCATCCCAGCGTTTATGGCGCACTGCAACCAGCGCTTGGGCGAGGCCTATTTCCGGACGCCGCGCACGACCATTACGGCTTTTATCAATCTGCTCGCGGTAATCGAGCAGAACCCTACAGCGGACTGGCGCACTTTGCTCGGCGCCGTGGAGCTGGCCAAGGATGAGGCTGGGCAACAGGATCTTGAAGTTGAGGCCGACGATGAGCTCGCCAGCTTCAAGCTCTGACTCTTTTTCGTTTGAACGTCTACACCCCGAGGTTCAGCAATGGGTCTGGTCACAGGGGTGGACGTCGTTACGTGATGCTCAGGAGTGGGCGGTACCAGCATTGGTGGCCGCTGATCGCGATGTAATCATTGCAGCGTCCACCGCGGCAGGTAAAACAGAGGCCGCATTCCTACCTATCCTGACCAACCTGCTCAATAACAGTGAGCCCGCCGGCGCAGTGCTGTATATCAGCCCGCTCAAAGCACTGATCAACGACCAATGGGATAGACTTAGCCGGCTATGTGAGAGGCTCGAGGTGCCCGTGGTTGCATGGCACGGTGATGTGGCTGCAAGCAAGAAACAACGGTTTCTGAAATCGCCTGAGGGCATCTTGCTGATCACACCGGAGTCTCTTGAGGCACTCTTCGTAAACAGAGGATTGAGTTTACCTAGGGCTTTTCAGAACCTGCGCTACATCGTCGTCGATGAACTTCATGCCTTCATTGGCAGTGAGCGCGGCAAGCAACTGCAATCGCTCATGCAGCGGGTTGAGATTGTTGTAGGCAGAGCCCTGCCTCGTGTAGGGCTCTCTGCAACGCTTGGTGAGATGTCACTGGCCCGAAAATTCCTGAGGCCCGCTCGCCCCGATGACATCACCGTCATCGAGTCGAAATCCTCTGGCCAGGAGCTCCAGGTGCAGGTACGCGGCTACATTGAACAGCCGATGCAGCAGGTGGCGGCGGAACACCCTGGAAAAGCGTCAACAAGTGAAGACGCCGAACAGGAGGACACCTCTGGCACTAAGGTGGCAATTGCTGGCCACTTGTACAAGGTGCTGAGGGGGCAGAACAACCTGATCTTCCCCAATAGGCGCCAAGAAGTTGAATGGTTTGCCGACCGCCTGCGCTCACTGTGCGAGAACGATGGGGTACCAAACGAGTTCTGGCCGCACCACGGTAGCTTGTCCAAGGAACTGCGTCAGGATGCCGAGCGGGCGTTGAAAGCGGGAGATCCACCCGCTTCGGCCATATGCACTACTACACTTGAGCTGGGTATCGACATCGGTAACATCAGGGCGGTCGCACAGATCGGCAGCCCGCCCTCTGTGGCGAGTCTCAGGCAACGGCTTGGCCGCTCAGGTCGTCGACCGGGTGAGCCTGCCACGCTCAGGGTTTACTGCCGAGAGCGTCCCTTAACGGATGAGTCAGATCTCTCCGACCAGTTACGAGAGGGGTTAGTCCAAACGGTCGCCATGATCCGCTTGCTAATCAGTGGATGGTTTGAACCGCCTCGGTCGGGAGGTCTACACGCCTCGACACTGGTGCAGCAGTGTTTGTCTTCGATTGCTCAGCTCGGCGGTGCCTCGGCGGCGCAATTATGGGGAAATCTGGTATCAAGCGGCAGTTTTGCGAGCGTCACCAAGCCTGATTTTCTTTCTCTGCTCAAAGGGATGGGTGAAAAGGAGTTGATCGTCCAGGACAGTTCAGGACTACTGCTGCCAGGCGAGCTCGGGGAGCGCTTGATCAACCATTATGAGTTCTACACCGCATTCACGAGCGATGAAGAGTTTCGTTTGCTCCGGGATGGCAAACTACTTGGCTCGCTGCCCGTCAGCAAACCTCTGACCAAGGGGCAACGCATCATTTTCGGCGGCAAACGCTGGCAGGTTCAGGATGTCGATCTTGAAGCGAAGGTGATCGTAGTCACGCCGGCGCGGGGCGGCGAGCCCCCTCAGTTTGATGGGCTAGGTGCGCAGGTGGATGATCGTGTCAGGCTTGAAATGCGAAGCGTGCTGATGGAAACCACCCCCTGCCCTTTCCTGGACAAGCACGCTCAAGCCCTTCTGCAGGAGGCTCGGAGTAACTTCCGTGCCCTCGGATTGGGTAGCACGGCAATTGTCGGCTCCGCCAGTGTCAGCTA
Source organism: Pseudomonas sp. S30 (assembly GCF_016518545.1). Taxonomy (GTDB): domain Bacteria; phylum Pseudomonadota; class Gammaproteobacteria; order Pseudomonadales; family Pseudomonadaceae; genus Aquipseudomonas. The sequence goes on along the minus strand of NZ_JACVTO010000004.1, from coordinate 285,646 downwards.
CGTGGCGACCTGGCGAGGGGACTACACCAACGATGCGCTGGCCTTGCTCCTCCGGCATGTAGGCATTCACTGTGAAAATACAGGGCTCTTCCTGGAAGTTGCATTCAGTGAAGAGGATACGTTGCGAGCGTTGCGCGTGGTGGGTCAAGTGGATATTTCAGATGTAGAGCCCATCTTGGAGAGTGTCGAAAACATAATCCGAGAGAAATGGGATTGGGCCCTTCCCCGCTCGCTTCTAATGAAGTCATTCGCCTCAAGCCATCTTGATCTCCACGCCGCGGTTTTAATAGCACGACTTCTTGGCGAAGAGGTGTAGCGCAAGGTTTTTGTGGCGTTTATGAACATTCGACATCGCCCACTTGTTAAATGATGTTTTTGCGGAGCGTGATCAAACATTAACCCCAGATACCGCTGGTCGAAGCTCTGCAAGCGGTCGCGGTAATAATGGCAGTCACCTGCTCCCCCGCGCGCGCAGAACCGTACCCCACCTCGCTGGCACCGCAGCCGCCCTGAAATCGAGTCTTAGATACCTCTCCACCAGGGGTCCGGTATTAGGAAAGTCGGGCTTTTCGGCATCCTCAAGCCACTCATCTCCGGCTGATAGACGATGTGTTCGGAGTTCCCCCGATTTTCACTGCACACGACCGCCCTTGCGAACATTTGCTTGCCTGCTGGTCGGCTGCAACTGAGCGTGGCGAAAGTGATAGTCCACGAAAGCCTTGGTCACTTCTGGGTCTGCTAATTCGAGGGCCATTCCGTTACCCACGACGTCCAGATCGGGCAGAACAACCTGAGACTCGCTACAGAAGTTTGCCAGCAAGCGCCAGAACGCAACTTTATGATCGATGTGAAGGTCGTTCGGATGGGCTATTTCATCGCCGGTAATTGCACAGTTGACGGGCCATGAAAGGCTTGCCCTGAATGCCTCCATCTGTGGCCTCACTGCAAAGCGTAGCGCTTCACACACCTTCCCATGGTGGGATTGAGTAACGCCGGTGATGCAGCGCTTGTAGGAGAAGGTATCTCTCGTTCCGTCGATGCGAACTAAGTGTAAGCCTCGGCCCGCCAGCGGGTTTCGTTCCACGCAGAAGTGATCAACACCCACACCGATCTTGCGCTCAGCATCTGGATGCAGCGCAAGCAGCAAATGTAGTTTTTGCGTCGCTACATCATGAGTGATACGTCCGACATCCGCGGTTCTGATGAAGTGCTTCAGGCCATCCAGAAGCGCCTGTTTGGACGGGTATTCAAACGGGCCTAACCAATACATCCTTGTACTCCTTCAATGGTCTACGCATTATCCTCAGCAGGCACGGGCACTGCGGCAGGAGCTGGTTCGACAGCAGCCTGATTCGTGATACCAAAGGGGATGTGAACCGATGGAACCACAGCGCTGGCGGATTTCAGATGGCCGGATTGGTCATCGAAGAAAATGTGGGGCTTCAGAACAGCCAATACCTTGCCCTTTTCAATACCTCCTAGGAAAAAGGCATCGTTGGCCATAACGCCCCAACTTTTCAGTGTGTTCAAGGCGCGCTCGTGAGATGGAGCGTTGCGGGCGGTGACGATTGACACACGAATACGGTTCTTATACGTAGGATTGAGCTTTTTATGCGCCTCCTCGACTGACTGGATTTTCGCCAGGCGTACCATGAACTCCTTCAACGGCCCCGGGTTGTGCGGCTGCATGACATTCTTGACTTCGTGGTCATGGAACTTGACGAGCCCACCGGTCTGCATCACAGCTTCTGACTCGTCGCCAGCAAGGACGCCGTCAAAGTCGAATGCGATGCGCAGTGTATGGTCGCTCTCATCATCATCGAATTTGGAGTCGAGCATCTGCCCTGCAGGGTGACCAGCTTTGATAGCTGACTCCACGTCCTGCTTGTCTCCTGAAAGAAAGAGTGCAATGTTCAATGCCGGGATGTACTCGTAGGGTGACTGGCCTTGCATGAAAATCGCACGCGTCATGGGAAGGCCGTAGTGCTCGATGGTCTTCATCACGCGCATACCCGTATCGGGATCATTTTTAGAAAGCAGGACTACCTCAACCAGAGGGTCGGCTGGATCAGGCGAGAGGTCATTGACTGACAGGAGTCGCTTGATGAAAGGATAGGCGATTCCTTTTGGTAAAGGGTTAGCCAGGTTGGCCTCCTGGAATTTCCGGTATTTTTCCTCCCCTTCGCTTTTGAACACTGCGTCGGATTCTTGGAGATCAAACACGGCACTGGAGGCCACGCCAATGACCAATCGGCCTTCTAGCTCATACGGCATACAAACACTCCATTAGATGGCTTGGATGATGGCACTTTACAATAGGCCACGCCGGGCTTGGCCAAGCAACCGGAGTGCATTGCACTGCTCGAGTGTCATCGCCTGCTTGGGGCCGTTGCGGGTTGCAGCACCCATGTCGTAGATGCTGACCTACGCAATGTATCTTATGTGGGAGTCAATCCTAGCCGCGCTTCCTGAAACCACCCGAGTACAAAATTGCTCCCCAACCGCCTATCCTGACCCTGCCCCACGCCTCACCCGCAAGCAGCATCTGAAATCCGCCCCACCGCTCCCGAGGCCCACAATGCAGATCGACGAAGAGCTCACCCTGAAGAAGCTCGAAATATTCCTCGCCTTCATGCACAGCGGTAATCTGGCCCGTGCTGCAAACGCGCTGGACACCAGCAGTGTCAGCGTGCATCGGGCCATCCACTCGCTTGAAAATGCCTTGCGCTGCCCGCTGTTCAAGCACGAGGGCCGCACGCTGACGCCGCTGGAAAGTGCCTATGTGCTGGAAGAAAAAGCCCGCAAGCTGATCCAGGACACCACCGAGATGGTCCGAGCCACGCGCGAGGCGGCGGGGTTTTCGTCAGAGCGGTTCAAGCTCGGTGCGTTGTATTCGCTGACGGTGAAAACCGTACCGTTGCTGGTCATGGGCCTGAAGCTGCGCCTCAGCGAGCTGAACATCGACCTGACCTTGGGCTCGAACGTGGACTTGATGTACCGGCTGAAGAACTTCGAACTGGATGCGATTCTGGTGTCGCTGGATGAGAGCACCTGCGATGCGGCGTGCGAGCAACTGCCGTTGTTCTCCGACGATATCTTTCTGGCGGTGCCCAACGATTCGCCGTTCGCTCAGGAGCAGGAGGTCGACCTGGCGGATCTGGCCAACTCGACCTTCATCACCTTGACCCAGGGTTTTGCCACCCATCGCGATGGCGAGCGGGTTTTCCAGCAGGCGGGGTTCAAGCCGAATGTGGCGATGCAGGTCAATGACATCTTCACCCTGCTGAGCATGGTCAGCTCGGGCGTGGGTTATGCGTTGCTGCCGGGGCGGATTTCGGCGGTGTACGAAAACCGTATCCGGCTGATCCCGCTGCAGGCGCGCTACCGTCATCAGCAGCATATCGGTGCCGTGTTCCTGAAAACCCGCGAGCGCGATCCGAATCTGCTGGCGCTGGTTGCCGAGTGCCGCATGTACAGCCGCCAGCGCCAGGGTTGAGACACGAACGCCCCGGCATTCGGGGCTGGGGCGTTCGCCTTCGAGCGGTTTCAGCCGACCAGACCGCGCACGCAGAAGTACAGGATCGAGGGCCCCAGCAAACAACCCAGGCCGGTGTGGAACGTGGCGGTCAATGCGCCGTATGGCACCAGCCGGCGGTCGGTGGCGGCCAGGCCAGCGGTAACGCCGCTGACGGTGCCGGCCAGGCCGCCGAAGACCATGGCCGAGCGTGGATTGTCCAGCGCCAGCCAACGCGCCGAGACGGGGGTGAAGACCATCACCAGAATCGCCTTGATCAGCCCGGTAGCGATCGACAGCGCCATGATGTCAGAGCTGGCGCCCAGCGCGGCGCCGGTGATCGGGCCAACGATATAGGTGACGGCGCCAGCACCGATGGTGGTGATGCTCACCGCATCGCGGTAGCCGAAACTCCAAGCTACCACCGCGCCGACCATGAATGGCAGCACAGTGCCCAGCAACAAGGCGATGGCGCCGATCATGCCCGCCTTGCGCGCTTCGGTGGCCTGCACTTCGAAGGCAGTGGCGACGATGGCGAAGTCACGCAACATGGCGCCGCCCATCAGGCCGATACCGGAGAACAGAGTCATGTCGGCCAGGCCTTTTTGCCCACCGGTCAGGGTGCCGCCAACCCAGGCCAGCACCAGGCCAATGACGATGGCGATCGCCGAGCCGTGCACGCGGCCGAAGGTCAGGCGCCTGGAGAGAATCACCGAGATCCACATCACCGCACCGACTACGGCGAAGGCGGTGATCAGGCTGTTGTGTTCGAGTGCGTTGAGGATGATTTCCATATCAGCGAGCTCCGGCCGGTGCGACGGCGACAGGGGGGTCAAGGGGCTCAACACCCTCCTCTGCCAGCGGCTCGCCACGGTGAGTGCGGCTGATCAGGGCGATGGTCGCGCCACACAGCAGCACCGAGCCGATGGCCGCCAACACTGCGACCGGCCCGCCATGCAACGCAGTGACGACATTCTGCTGGGCGGCCATGGCCACCACGATGGGGATGTACAGGGCGCCCCAGAAGCCAACGCCCAGCTCGCACTCCTTGCTCATGCCACCGTTACGCTGCATGTACAGGCGGGCGAAAATCAGCAGGATCATGGCGATGCCAACCCCGCCAACGTTGGATTTGACCCCCAGCAGAACGCCGAGGAAGTCGCCGAGGATGACACCGGCAAGCGTGCAGATGGCCAGCAAGGCCACACCGTAGATGATCATTGTTGTTTTCCTCACGTTGAATCGAAGTTGTTTGTTGTTGTTCTTCGAAATGCGGGCCGTCAGTGTGTGGTGTTCACCTCCCGCCGCAACAGGGTGTCCATGGTGTCGGCGCGGGCGCTTTGGCAGGCGATCACCGTACCGGAGTCGAATACACGCCGCGCCAGTCCGCTGAGCACTGTGCCGGGAGGCAGTTCGATCAGCAGGCGTACGCCGCGCTCGTAGGCGTTGCACAGCGTGCCGTACCAGTCGACGGTACGGCACATGTTCAGCGCCAGGTCGCGGCGCAAGGCTTCGGGGTCATGCAGTGGGCGAGCGCTGGTGCTGCTCAGGTAACCCAGTTGCGGGCGCTTGAGCGGTACGTCGACGAAGGCGGCTGCCAGTTCGGCGGCAGGTGCAGCGAGCAACGCGCAGTGGGAGGGCACGCTCATCGCCAGGCGTTTGCACGCGCCGGCACCCAACGCCAGTGCCTGGCTGCCAAGTGCGGCCATGGCGGCATCACTGCCGGCGATCACGAACTGATTGTCGGCGTTGATGTTGGCCAGATACAGCGGCTGCGCCGAGGCCTGGAGCAGGCGTTCGAGCGTAGCTTGATCCAGACCGATGATCGCGGTCATGCCGTAACCCTCGGGGTAGGCCTGTTGCATCAGCTCGCCGCGCAACGCCACCAGCCGCAGCGCATCGGCAAAGCTCAAGGCGCCGGCGATGACGGCCGCCGGGTACGCGCCAATCGACAGGCCGGCAACGTAGTCCGGCGCTGGGCTGCGCGCCAGCAACCATCGTGCATGGGCGACCCCGACTATCAGCAGACACAGCTGCACGGCGCGAGTGGAGGCCAGTGACTGCGCGGTATCGAGCTGCAATAGCGATTGCTGGAGCACGTCGCTGGCTTCCTCCAGGCAGGTGCGAACGATGGCGGCATCCGGCAACTGCTGAAGCATGCCAGGCCGCTGCGCGCCTTGGCCGGGAAAGGCGAACAGGCTGCTCATGCCGAGAGTTCCAATGCCGACCACGGGTTGCTGACCAGGCAGGCGCCGTGGCGGCTTTTAAGCAGTACCCGCTTGGAGGCGCCGGCCCACTCGGCCAACGCGACGGCGCCGAATGGGGTTTCCAGCTGCAGGTCGATGCGGCAAGGGGCTGTGCCCAATGCCTGGAGCAGCGCTTTCGCCTCGACGCGACTCAAGGCGGCGGGTGTACGCAACAGCAGATCCAGATCGCTGCCCTGGTGCAGAACCGCGACACCGGTCGCCAACTGGTAGCCCACGCCGCCGGTCGGCCCCCAGGGCAGGCCGAGGCTGTCCATGAGCGGTGTGACAGCGTGCAGTGCCTGCAACGCAGGCACCTGCGCCCTCCCCCCACCACGCAACTGCTCGGGGCGGCACCGGCGCTGGATCGAAGCGACTGGCATTTCAGCCGCCAGGCGATCGCTGCGCTGGCCACCACGCACGCCGACCGCTACTCGCCCTGCACCGATCACAGCACGGCGCACCACCACTGGCCGAGCGGCCAGGAGCACCCGCCGCGCCCACTCGGGCGCGTCTAACGGTAACTGGTCCTGGGTCATGCCCCACAGCAGGTCGTGTGCGTCCATGGCCTCACCATTGCTCGCGCAGCAGCTGCCGGACCCGCGCTGACATCGCCCGGTTCGGCGCGCCAAGACGCCCACGCAGATCGGTGCTGTTGCCGATGTCCTGCACGGCGCTGACCAGCACGTCGCGAACCTTGCCGACATCGGCGGCTGTCGGCTGCTCGACTGCCTCCACCTCGACCCGCTCCCAGAGCAGGCCAAGCGAGGCATAGCTGGCGATGTCGTAGGCCATGGGCGGTACCTTCGCAGCCAGGGCTTCCAGTTCCTCGACACTGCGCAGGGTGATCCGCGCAGCTGCCGCCTTGCCCATGGCATGCACCATCACCCCTTGATCATCCAGTGCGATCAACCGCTGAGCCTGATAGCCGTGGGCGAGAAACGCGCCGGACATGGCCTTGCCCACCAGCAGCCCGATCAGCGCATGGCCGGCCAGTCGCGCCCGGGCATAGGCCTCCACCGCGCCGGCCAGCGCTTGATGGATACCCAGTGCTTCTTCGCGGCGGCCATAGGCCTGGCTGGGCACATCGACGACGGCGACCAGCACCCGCGGCGTGCCGCCCTGGTCAGCCTGGATCGCCTCATCGACAGCCTTGGCCAGGCCCCAACCTTCGAGCAGGCCGACCTCGCCATCGCGCGCCCGTGGAAAGGGATTCTGCGCATCCGGCACTACGGCGATGAAGCGCGTAGGGCGGTCGCCCAATTCGCCGTCGATGACTTTCACCGAGGCAGGATAGCCCGGCAGCTCGCGGCCTTGGGCCAACGCCCGAAGCCAATCAAGACCACGGCTCATTGCAGTTCTCCTCGATACAGCGCCCGCGTCAGGGCAGCGTCCACTTGCGCACACTCAGTGCCCAACGTACCCAGCATTGCCAGGAAGTCGGCATGGCGACGGCTGCGCGGCAATTCCGGTTCGCCTGCCGCCAATTGCGCCACCAGGGCTTCTCGCACCTGAGCCAGGTCGTCCGGTACGTAGGCGTCGGCAAGGCCGCACGCATGACGTTGCTCGCCGCCGGTCAGGCTCCAGATGAACGGCCGGTCGCGGGAGTCGTATTCGTCGATGCCGGCTTCCTGCTCGATGACCTGCGGCCCATTCAGGCCCAGACGGGCTTCGCGGGTGACGATCAACCGGCTGCACAGCCCGGCGGCAATCGACATGCCGCCAAAGCAACCGACCGAGCCTGCGATCAGGCCAATCACCGGCTGGTGCTGACGCAGCTCGACGATCGCCGCCTGGATTTCAGCGATGGCGGCAAGGCCCAGGTTGGCTTCCTGCAACCGCACGCCGCCGGTTTCCAGCAGCAGCACGGCGGCAGTGGGAATGCCGTTGCGGTTGTCTTCGACGGCCAGCTCGAGCGCTCCGGCGATTTTGGCGCCGCCGACTTCGCCCATGCTGCCGCCCTGGAACACGCCTTCGATGGCCGCCACCAGCAGGGGCTGGCCATTGAGGCTGCCCTTGGCGATGACCACGCCGTCGTCCGCTTGGGGCACGATGCCCTGCTGCGCCAGCCACGGCGACATCATCCGGTCGAAGGGCCCGAGCAGCTCGCGAAAGCTGCCAGTGTCCAGTAAGGCGCGGGCCCGCTCGCGGGCGCTCAGTTCGACGAAACTGCAAGCCTGCAGCAAACGGGCGACATCAGTCATGGCGGATCTCCTCGAAGCCTTGTTCCAGCCGCAGCCTCACGACACCTGGGGTGGCGCCGAAATCATGGATCTCGATGTTCATGGCAGGCAGCTCTTGGTCGGCGAACAGGCGCTGAAACAGCTGCTCCCAGCGCGGCGCGCTGCCATTGACCGAGGTCACTACCTGGATGTTCAGCTCGCCACGGGTGCCCGGTTCGAGCATCACCTCAAGGTCGCCGGAACCGACACAACCGACCAGTGCACGGTGATTTGCCGGCGCACCGGCAGGAAATGTGAAAGACAAGGTTTCCATGCTCAACGGCTCCCGAAGTTATCGAGCAGCAGGCAGGCCGCCAGCAGATCCGCCGCGCCGCCCGGTGAAGCGTTCAGCGCCAGCAGGCGCGTGTCCAGTTGCCGCAGCGCACGGCGGCCGTCCAAGGTGGCGCTGCCACCGCTGGCGAGCACCTGGCGTGCACCTTGGTGCATCGCCTGCAGGCCGTCCAGGCCTGCGCGCCACAGCACACAGGTGTCGGGCAACTGGCTCATGATCGCCAGCAAGGCATCCAGACGCGCATGCTGCTCGCCACTGCCATCAGCGCGGCTTCTGGCCAATTGCGGCAAGCCCTGGGTGATGACCGTCGGAAAGCCCAGCTGAGCTTCTTCACGAGCCCCGCGCACGCCGAAGCGGCGCTGTACCTGCAGACCATGGCTGTCGTGTCGCTGCGGTGCGTGGCGGTCGTCGATCAGGGCAATGCGCCCTGCCCGTGCGGCAATCGATGCAGCGTCGCGCTCGTCTGGCTCGAGCGCATGGGCCGCGACCAGCAGGCCCAGCGCCCAGATGGCACCTCGGTGAGTGTTGATACCCGCCGTGGTGACGTTCATGGCCGCTTCGCCTTCCCGGCCGATGCGGCCGAGGGCTTCGCGCAGAGGTTGGCCAACCTCGCCGTGGCGCATGGCCGCGTCGGCCATGTCTTTGAAGCAGGGCCACAGCGACAGCGCCGAAGCGTGCATCAGGCCAAGGTGCAGATCACTGTGGGCACCACTGCCACGGCGATCGACCAGGGCAGGCTTGGGCGACAGCTCGGCTTCGTCGATCAGCGCTTCGACGGCCAGGTCAGCCAGCTGGTGCGACAGCGGCAGCGGTCTGTGAATCTGAAGGGATGCAGTCATCACCAGCTCCTGAAGCGTGCGGGCGGGTTGTACAGGCCGCCGGACCAATCGACCAGCTCGGCGATGCTCTTGGCCGCCAGCAGCGATCGTGAAGCCTGATTGCGGTGGATGCCGAGGTCTTCGGGCAAGGCGATCAGCCCTTCGCGACGCAGGCGCGCAGTGTCCTTCGGGTCATGGCGCAAGCCGATGCTGGTCACGCCGGCAACCGCCGCGATCATCGCCTGGCGCTCCTCGAGCGTGCGCGCCTTGTACAGGTAGGCAATGCCTTCTTCGGTGAGCAAATGAGTAACGTCGTCGCCGTAGATCATCACCGGCGCCAGCGGCATGCCGGCCTTTTTCGCGACGTCCACGGCATCGAGGGTCTCGACGAAAGTCGGTTTACCGCCTTCCTGGAAGGTCTCGACCATCTGCACCACCAGCTTGCGACCGCGTTCGAGCAGGGTCACCGGGGTGGTCATGTCGAGCCATGCCGGTGTGGCATGGCGACGCCCGCGCGGGTCGTGGCCCATGTTCGGTGCGCCACCGAAACCGGCCAGGCGGCCACGGGTGACAGTCGAGGAATGGCCATCGCCGTCGACCTGCAGGGTAGCGCCGATGAACAGGTCGACCGCGTACTGCCCGGCCAATTGGCACATCATCCGGTTCGAGCGCATCGAGCCATCGCGGCCGGTGAAGAACACATCCGGGCGCTGTGAGATGTAGTCTTCCATGCCCAGTTCGGTACCGAAGCAATGCACGCTTTGCACCCAGCCGGTTTCGATCGCGGGAATCAACGTCGGGTGTGGGTTGAGCGTCCAGTTGCGGCAGATTTTGCCCTTGAGCCCCAGTGACTCGCCATAGGTCGGCAGGATCAGTTCGATGGCCGCGGTGTTGAATCCAATGCCGTGGTTGAGCGACTGCACATTGTGCTTTTCGTAGATGCCACGGATGGCCATCATTGCCATCAGCACATGCACGGGCTTGATATGGCGTGGGTCGCGGGTGAACAGCGGTTCGATGTAGAACGGCTTGTCGGCGACCACCACGAAGTCGACCCAGGATGCCGGGATATCCACCCGCGGCAGGTCGCGCACGTCATCCACCAACTGGTTGACCTGGACGATGACGATGCCATCGCTGAACGCCGTGGGTTCGACCAGCGCCGGCGTGTCTTCGGTGCTGGCGCCGGTGTAGATATTGCCCTCACGGTCAGCCACGAAGCCCGCCACCAGGGCGACATTGGGGATCAGGTCTACCAGCAGGCGCGAGTACAGCTCGATATAGGTGTGAATGGCGCCGACTTCGAGCAGGCCGTCTTCCAGCAACTGGCCGATGCGCAGGCTCTGCGGGCCGGCGAAGGAAAAATCGAGCTTGCGGGCGATGCCGCGCTCGAACAGGTCGAGGTGCTCGGCGCGGCTGACGCTCGGCATGATCATGTGCAGGTCATGCAACCGGCCAGGGTCAGCCTTGGCCAGTGAGCGCGAGAGAAAGTCGGCCTGCTTCTGGTTGTTGCCTTCGAGCACCACCCGGTCACCGGGGGCGACAAGGCGTTCGAGGGCTTCGACGATCCGCTCGCTGGGCAACACCACGCCATCGACAAGGTCTCGCACCTGCTCGAGCCGGCGCTGCTTTTCGCTGCGCCGCCGCGACCATTGCGGCGGGGGGGAGGTCGTTGTTGTCATTGTTCAAACTCCACGGATGCGCTTTCGTGGAGTCGATTTAAGGCTGGCTTCACGATCCGATCAATCAACGGCGCTCGGTGATCGTTACTCTCAGGTTAATGGATGTCCCTATGCCGCAATGCACCTTCGTCCGGTTTCCCTTGATTAGGCCGGTGGCCGGCGGCATCCCAATGCAATGTTCAGTGCAAGTGATCGGCCCCGCCAATCAGGCCGCCGAGCTCATCCAAGCGAGTATGCATTAGCCAGTCCACCCTCCCCACCACTCGCAAGCCTGGCATTTTTGCTAGTTGAGGATCTGCCTCGCCCGCCATTAACTGATGCTCTTCACGAATCCAAAGGAGTGCTCCCATGGCTTGGCAAAGGTGCAACACCGGCATCCCGCTCAACGACAAGTGGAGCAAGGCGGTACGCTCGTTCACCGTCCTCGACGCTGCCACCGGTGCTCACGTTCCTGGATCGCCAATGTCATTCAGCTTCGGTGATGACAGTACTCAGGACAAATGGCCTGCGCTGGTCCGCGCGAAACTCGCAGCCTCGCCGTTGGGCAACTACCTACGGCTGGGGACCGAAACCGCGGTGGATGGTGATATCGATGCTGAGAAGACCGTTGACTTCTGGCGCGCCTCCATACCATTGAGGATCAACATCGGTGGGTTCGAGGAAACCGATAAAGCGGCGACTTGGTCGTGCGCGCTGCGCAGGGCCGACGGCACTGATGCAACGCTGGCGCAGATGATGGAAGCATTCGTTCATGCCCCCGCTGGCGGCACGGGCAAGCGCAGGGTTCGCCTGGCCTTGCGGGACAAGTCGAATCATCGCGACCTGCATCACTGGGAGTGCGAGCTGAACTACAAGGCTGACGCAGACAATCTGCTCACCCGGGTCGACGAGCTGGTCAGCAGCATCAGCAAGCATATTCAAATCACTCACGTCATTCACGACTGCGGTAAAGCCGTTTCATCAAAAAGTGACAAGAAACAGTGGACGCTCTCCCTGCCCAGTGCCCTGGAACTTGAGTTGAAGCTGAGTCAGGTTGCTGGCCTTTCCGATGATCAAGGTGAAAGGTGGATAGCCTGTAACACCGGCATTCCACTCAATGACAAATGGAGCAAAACGTTACGCGTGTTCCAGGTGTACGACGACAGCACTGGCACTCATGTGCCTGGATCACCGCTGTCGTTCAGCTTCGGTGACGACTCTACCCACGACAAATGGCCTAGGCTAGTCAGGGCGAAGCTCGCAGCATCGCCCCTTGGCAATGTTTTGCGTTTGGGCACTCGAACGTCGGTCGATGGTGATATCGACAGCGAAGCCTCTGTCGACTTCTGGCATGCCGACAAACCGCTGCGTGTGTTCATTGGCGGATTCGAGGAGGTCGACAAGGTAGCAGCGTGGTCCTGCGCTCTGCAGAAGGCGGACGGTACCGACGCGACACTCGCCGATTTGATGGACGCCGTCTCCCCTGCGCCTGGGGACGGTACTGGCTCACGGCAGGTCAAGTTCGAATTACGAGACAAGATCAGCCGAGGGGTCGTTCGCAGTTGGGCGTGCGAATTACCCTACGCCCCTGGCGAAGACAACCTCCTGGCTCGGATCGAGGCGCTTGCCGACAGCATCGCGAGCAATATCCAGGTCGAACACGCCATTCACGACAAGGATAAACCGCGCACATCGAAGCTCGATAAAAAGGCATGGACACTGTCCTTGCCGACTGCATTGCTTCTGCAATTGAGCTTGAGTGGCGATGATCGCCCCGGCTCGGACACTGACCATTGGCTGGGTCTTGCCCGCGCCTCTGTGTTGGGCATTGCCGAATCCGCAAATACATTGAGCGATCAGTTTTCACAGCATTCGGTGCAAAGCCAAGTCTATGAATATGTGATCCCGCTCGCCGAGCAGGGGATGGCCATCCTCGTTCGCCGCACCTGCTTGAGCGATTCGCAAAATCTGGGTGATTCCCGGTTCACCTCACAACCGGCGCTTGATCTTGACCTGAGCACGGTGGACCTTGCGGCCTATCGCGAAGCCTGGATGGGTGTGCTGTCCTTGGCTGACCCAGGCAATCGGCAATTTACTTTTCGTGTAGCTGGCGAGAATGGCGTTTCCGATCATCATGCATCAGCCACGCTGTGTTCGCTGGCACACCAACTACCGAACCGTGATGCCTGGGTCAGTGCCACGTTGCACGGCACCCAATACCTTACCTTCGAGCATCAGGGGGAAACGATCCTACTGCCCGCCCCGGATGCAGGCTTCAAAATGCTTGCGTTGGAAACCCCGGTCTTCTGCGCTGGCAATAGCCTTCAATCCGTTTTGCTCATTCTTACTGGTCAAGACAATGCTGCGGACGAGGCGTTGAAGCATCTACTCGTGTTGCCTGCTGTTTGGCCGAGCGACAGCCCAGCGCTTCGTTGCAACGGGATTGCGCTGCTCAACGTTTATATCAATGATGATGAAAGCTCAGTGCAACTGCACGAGAATCGAACTGAGCTACCTGGCTACACTCATGGCGGTCAGATCGTGGCCAACGTTCAGCAGACACTACCGGCGCAGCTCTATGCATTGATAGAGGCTAACTGGGGTCTTGAATCCATTCAGCTGTCGATCTACGACACACTGATAGACCGTCAAGCCAACCTGCCCGAATTTCTGAATTCGGCACTGCCCGGCTGGGCTTTGCCCCCTGCCCCATTGCTGTTCAACTGGTCTGGAACGCCGGATACCTCGCTGGATGACTGGTTGCCCAACACAGTTGGTTTTGACTACGCCACCCGTCCCAGCGCAAGTGGTAGCTGGACCAGTTCTTGTTATCTACTGGCAGACAGGTCACTTGCAATCGGCGAAACGCTCCATGTGTTTGCCCAGTTGATCCAGGAAGGCGCGGTGGTGGAAAAGGTCAGTCTTCGCGCCACGCAGGAAAACCATCACCGCGATCGATGGCCCAAGGCGCTGGCTGAGCAAGTAAACGCCACGCTGGCACAGCGTGGGGCGCGCCTGCAGATAGGTGCCGATGCCACTGGGGTGTTGAAGATCGCCAGTGACACGCCGGACAGCAATGCCTTCGCCGCCCTGGATGGCGATCAGCGCGATGCCGTCAATCGCTTGTGGAGCTACGGCGACGATGTGCGCGTCTCCAGCACTGCGCCATTCATGGCCAACCTAGCGTGTGCTCTAACTTTACCGAGCACGGATTTGCTGCCGGATACCCGTCTGCATTTACAGGTACGTGACGCCACCAGCCAGCGTTTGCTCGAGACTCATCTGTTCACTGCGCAAGACGACTGCCTGGAGGCCCACCAGTGGCCGCAAGCGCTAGGGCACTTCATCAATTCCCGCAGTGAATGGCTCAAAGCAGGGCGGTTGTTCGGGCCATCGGCCTGGGTCATACCCTATGCAAGCGGTAATGGTATCTGGGTTCCTCAAGAGTCCAACCTGTCAGTGACGATCGAGCCGCTCTACTGGCAGAAATACACTACGTTCAGTGCACAAGCACCTTTTGAAAAAGGCCAGCGCCTCACGCTACATGTTCACGACCCTGTCACGGGCACCCCGATGCCCGGCTCGCCTTTGATTTTCAGTCCAGACCCGCAGTCATGCATCCAGACTTCATGGCCAGCCGCGTTGGCCAAGGCGTTGATGCAGTCGCCGCTTGCCGATTATCTTAGATTGGGCAAGGTCGATGCGCCCGGCGTCGGCCATCTTGACGAAGGCGAAACCTCGGGCGTCTGGTGGACGCCCAACCTGCCACTGAGAATCTGGTTCGATGGCCCTCAGGTTCAAGCACTGGATTGGCAAGCAGTGCTGGCGGATGACGGGCAGCCGCTGCTGCTGTCATCGCTCTACCGGGCTCCCTTCAGCGCCGTCGATATCCTTTTCAAGGACCGCCGGACGCAAACGATCGCGGAATATCTGGCATATACCCCGGAAATCACCGGTCAGGCACATGACAAAGCCAGTTGGTGCCGCGGGTTGTACCACAGTCTTCGGGCACACGGCCCAGTCTACTGTGCTATTGCCGCAAGCAAGCCCGGGGCCAATCGATGGGATGGCGCAGACAGTGACTTTGCAAAATGGCAGCTGTGGATTCCACGGCAAGCAGACATGGAAATGGTCGTCAGCGTTACGCCGCAAGGCCCGGTGATGCCTGAAGGCCAGTGGCCTGTTATCCATGACTATGCAGGCATCATGAAGGAAGGGAAGGAATACCTCATTCACGCCAGCGACGCCAGCACTGGAAAACCTGCATCGGGGTCGCCTGTCAAGTTCGTGGGTACAGCAGCCAACAAGGAACCCCTGCAATGGGCGCCCGCGCTAACTGCCCTACTGAACAGCAAGCCCTGGGGCCAAGGCGTCCTGATCGCTGTTCCCGACCCAGACAAGCCCCATAAAATCAGCTTCAGCAATAGCTCTTCGGATGTGCTCGTGGCCCTTGATCCGGCGATGTTGAGTACTCAATTCAGCGAAGCGCTAACCACTGAAGGTTCCACCCCTGCTCTTATAGGGGAGTGGTACAAGACACCCGCTACCGCCATCACGCTGGAATCGAACGCCAACGTTTTTGAGCGCGTAGCCTATGTTCCTGCCGCTGACGGAAGTGTGACGGACAAGCGCAGCTGGCTGCAGGGCTTTTACAATGCGTTGTTCTGCCAGGCGATGAAACAACAGTTGGACTTCATCGCAGTGAGTAAAGACTCCCCCGCACACGCCATCTGGGACTTCACCGAGCCTGATACCTCCAAAATCTGGCTCCGACAGGGTTCGGGACGCCTCACGATCAATTACTTGAAACACAGTGACAACGCGCCTGAGCCGTCACCCGTCTCGACGCCGGGCTTCAGCGATCCCTGTCTTGTCCAGGATATCCTGCTCCAACAGGGCAGTTTGCTCGCAGGCATTCCAGATTTGGTCACATGGACAGCAACCACTCCGATGCACGTATTCGAATCGCCCTACCGGACTTCTGCCATCAAGGCCGAGAAATCCGTGATCACGAACCTGGTCGAGTTGAGCAGCCTTCCCAGTAACCTTGCGCGGGATGACGTAATCTTCAACTTGAAAAGACGCATGACCTCTGGAAGTAGCCTGTACGACAGCCTGCTAACACTGCCAAAGCTCCATGCCGATACTGCGCTTCGTACAATGCTCGAAAAACTGGATGCCGGCACACTTCAGGAAGCCCTGCAATACCGCCTCAATCTGGATGAAGGGCAACGTCTGCATGAGCCTTCACGTTGGCTGATCCACTTCGATGGCAAGATACGTTCATTGGCACCGCTGCAGTGCAGTGGCAGGGAGCTGTCTGCACTGCTGACCACCCCCGAATCGCCGATGGTGTTCACGCTACGTTTGCTACCTGAGGTTTTCAAGGCAGGTGTTCGCCTGTTGTTCTGCCAGGTCACACCCGACAACTGCCTGAGCGTTGGCCTGTACCTTCCTGACTCCCCCGCCTGGCCAGTCGACCCGGTAACCACGCCGGTGCCACTGGCATCGACATACTTCACTACCGATAGCGTGCTCAACCACTCACCCAGACAGGTAAGCATCCTGCCCCCACTGCGCGGCCAGGTCTTCAAGCCACAAGACACGCTGTGCGCCGACTACAGCAACACCACGCAGTCCGAGGTTTACGACGTCAGCGGGGTGGTGGAAAACGGCGTCGACCCTCGCACCGGCTTGTTCCACGCCCACTACCCGATTGCCACCGTGCAGGGGGTCGAAGGCCTGGGACCCGTGCTTGAGCTGAACATTCACTATTCGGCACGGCGTGCCAACGAGGGCGCACTGGGTGACGGTTGGGCATTTCGTTTCTCATCGTTCGACAACCGGCTGCGCTTGCTCACGCTGGGTACTGGCCAGACCATCCAGCTCTCAGCTGCCGAGATCTACCAACTGTGCAAGACACCCCAACAGGTGCTGGACAAAGGTTTTTGCCAACTCAGTCAGGGCGTTGCCGATGGCGACCTTGACGAGAAGCTTACCTGCCTCAGCAGCGTGACCATTACCTACCTTTCCCATCGTGTAGAGGTTTTGGCCAAACCTGAAACACACGATGGAGAAGAGGCGAGCGAGTCATACCGCAAAGCGATCGAGTCTCGCCTGAACACTGTCAAGGCTAACCTGACACACTGGATCGACAACGAAGACATCACCGACGAGCAAAGCGAAAGCTTCAAAGCTTCCCGCACGGCTATCGAAGAAAACCTGCGCGATGTATCGCGCAAGGCATTCATCCTCACCACCAAGAACATTACCTCTCCCCAGGGTGGCAGCCTTGGCCTGAAATGGCAGGGCTGGAAGGGCCATGTTCGCTTGCTGAGTGTTCACAGTGGCGAGCGCTGTCTTGTGCGGGCGGCCCATGAACAGCCCGTCAGCAGTGGGCGTTACTCGAGTACTTTCGCGATCTGGCCGGGTACGGCCGAAGCCTATGAGGTCACCCTGGCCATCGAGGACTGTCTGCTCAGGACCCTCGTGCGCAGAGCCGATGAGCATTCTGCTGTGGTCCAGCAGGTGCATTACGGCTACCAGAACGATCAGGCCCTTGACCGAGTGCTCTGTTCCATCCGTGAAGAAGACGGTTCTCTGGAGGTTGTCAGTTACGAGCCGCAGGTCTCGCGGCAGAAACCCGACATGCAGGATGCCAGCCCGGGCTTGGGCATGTTCACTCATAGGGTAGCGCGCCTGAGCCCCAGGGACGCGGACCTGTCCACTCCCCTACCCCGTGTGGTGCGCCACACCGTGGTGCCTGGTGCAGGACAGGAAACCATCAGCCACCGGTGGCACTGGTCGGCATACGACCAGGATCCGCGCTTTGGCGACAGCAGTTTCACGTCGACCGAAACACTGGAAGTTCATGCGTCACCCGGCGCTCCGTTCACACAGCGTATCTGGGGTGTGCGAAATGGTATGGAAGTGCCGGTGGCAATCGTGGAGGAGACCCCCGGAAGTCTTCGCCGTACCACTACCAATACCTATCCGACCAGTACCGAGGCCACGGATGATCGCATCAAGAGCCTCCTTTTGAGCCAACCGATTGCTACAGAAATTACCTATGAAGACATAAGCGAGCAGGCCGCCAGGGAGCCGCAATCATGAGCAATGAAAAAATGCCGGTCGTCAAGGAACAATCAGTATTCGAGTACAGCGGCTTGGGCCTCGTCGTACGTTGCAGTAGCGATCAAAACGATACCTACAGCTGTTATTACCCAATTGCAGCTGCTTCTGACGGCGGTGATCGCAGCGACGGAGTGCCCGCACTCGACAGCTTGCTGAGCGGCTTCAAGATGGACGATGAAACGGCGCTTGACCAAGTACTGAAGCTCTCTTGCCCAACGCTTCCCGATGAACGCAACCCGCCTCTTCTAGGGCTGGCTCAATGCACGCTCGCGCCTGACGGCAGCAGATTGTTCGCGCGGGTAACGTTGTTCGGTTACCACCTGGCAACCCTTGACGATAAGGGAGTTCTGACCCCGAACACGGCGCTTACCCTGGAAAACATCACCGTCGACGTCTCCACCGCTCCCTGGACTGTCAGCCAGGCCAAAGATGCCGATGGGTTGAGGATCACTTTGCAACAAAACACCCGACTGCCCGCCAATAGCGGGTCGCAGCAAACCGTTACCTGCTGGTACAAGGACAACAGCACACGCGTCACGCACATGCTCACTGATGCCTTCAGTTATGACGCCGAAAACCTGACTCATCGTACCTGCACCACGACCACGCTGACCGAGGACGGCCGTGAGCTCACCCCGGTACTGTCGCAACAGGTGCGCAGCGCACTGAGTGGTCTGCTACTGCGTGAATCCAGTCAGGATGAACTGGGCCGCCCAATCACTGCCGTGACTCATGTCTACGACGCTAGAAAGCGCAAAGCCCTGAGCTACCTCACAGACTATGACGCCGTGACCTTCACGCAGGGTGCCGAAAGCCATGACGAGGGCCATGGCGTGCGTCGCGAGGAAACGGATAACGGCACGTGGGTGACTGTCACCGGTCCAGACGGCCGTTGTGGAAGGACGCTCTATGACGGGCTGCAGCGGCCGGTTCGCCGTGAGCTGCAGCGCTACCCTGGCGCCGATCACAGTGCGCACAATTACTGTCTGATTCAGCAAGTGCGCTATGACGCCCGTGGCAACATCGCTGAACAGAACCTGTATGACTACCTGCCAGGTGGACTGCGCCGCCGGCAGTCCAACCTGCAGCTGCCTGCCGGTTTGAAGGATTGGTTCTGGCAAGGTGAGATGTCCAGCACATCGACCGATGCGGCTGGCAACCTGTCGCAAATCACCGAGCGAACGCTGGGCAGCATCACCAGGGATACCCGCGCGACTGTGCGGCAAACCTTGACCAGCCACGCCGATGGCGGTTTCAGTCAGCTTCAGCAACGGTGGTCTGGCGCTGAAAGTGAGACCAATACCAGCCACGTCGACATACACCAGAAACTGGACGCACTAGGCCGAGTCGTCGAGCGGACTGAGACGGTTGGCAAGGCAGATGGCGGCAGGCCAGCGGCGCCCACCCGTAGCTGGCGCATGGGCTATGACACGCTTGGCCGCAAGACCAAGCAGGCGTGCCCCGACGGTATGACTGTCGAATACGACTATCAGGGTTATGCGAAAACTCCGACCAAGTTGACTGTCCGCAAGGGCGACCAAGTGCGCGTTCTGGGCAGCCAGACCCTCAAGGGGCAAGGATTGCAGGGCGATCAGGTCACGGGCATGACACGCGCGGAGGTGGCCAATGAAGGCGCACTGCAGTATCAGTACGAGGAGCATGCCACCCTACTGCCGGACAGCTCGAAAATCATCAGCGAAGCCAGCGCAGATGGCACGCGCGTCGACTTCTATGCCGAGTATCCTGCGCGCAAAGGCAAAGCACTCAAGCGGACTTTACTGGTCAGTTTCAAGCGCACACTGATCGCTCGGGCGATCAGCAAGGAGCGTCACGAAGATGGCGAGCATCAGGGCCAGAACGAGGAAATCATCGACTCGGCAGCGCTCCTGGGCACCTACAGCGTTCGCCAACAGGCTCGGGGGGCGAGCCATCGGCGACTTGCTCAACACAGTCTGCGCGGTGAGGTCGACAAGGTCTACCACGCCAACACGGTAGCAGGTCAGTGCTGGCACGATAACAATGGCCTGGTGCGCCGGGTTAAACGCGACGGCATGGAATATCTCTACGACTACACGGCTCGAGGTGAGATCAAGCAACTGATGGTGAAAGGTGCAACTGCGGACTGCGATCTTGAGATGAATCGCGCCTACGACATCTTCGGGCGTGAGATATCGAGGGAGTATCGCCTTGCGAACAACGGGCTGATCCGGCATGAACTTGAGTGGTCTGCAACCGGCCAACTGTTGAGTAAAGCCGTCTACCGGAACGGGGAGGCTCAGCCATCCAGCCGCCAAACCTACGCTTACGACTCACTGCGGGGATGGCTGCTGAACTGGACGATCGTTACCAACGAAAGTGACCAGGCCCATGACAGCGACGGCAACGTGCTGACCGGCCAGTCCTACGAATATGACTTGCTAGCCAACCTGACCCGATGCCGTAGCCAGCGCGCAGACGGCACCGTCGAGATTCGCGATTATGACTACCACGCTCACTACGCCACGCGCCGCGAAAGTGTGACCATCACCTTGCTCGACAAGGCGGGCAAAGAGACGTCTCGTACCACGCGGCAATTGTGCTACGACGCCAATGGCAATCTGGCCGAAAACGAACGGGGCCAGACACTGACCTATACACCCACCGGCAGATTGGCATCGGTATCGGACTCGACCGGGCTGCTGACGACGTATGAGTATGACGCCGACGATCGCCTGATCGGCCAATGGGACAACGGTGCAAAGCAGCGCAGGCTGCTGGCCTACAGTGGCGATCAACTGTGCATGGAGACGTGGCAGGATGCGGGCGGGGTCGTTGTCAGGCGACGGATCCTGGATGAGCAGGCCGGGCTTGTCGTTCGAGTGGTGAACGCGACGGACGACGGCACCAGCAGCCAAACGCTTTTCAATCTGGCTGACCCACAAGACGGCGGGGCCGACCAGTATCGCCTGGCAGCAGACGGTACATGGACACGATCGGGCGTGACTTTCTCACCGTGGGGGGAAGCGTCCACCCAGCAACTGCGCGCGCTCGAAGGGATTGGATTCAATCAGCAACGGGTTGACCCGATCACCGGGTGCTACCACCTGGGCAACGGATACCGCAGCTACGACCCCGGCGAGAAGCGCTTCCAGCAACCCGATGCCTGGAGTCCATTCGGCCTGGGCGGGCTCAACGACCGCGCTTACTGTGCTGGCGACCCGGTCAACTGGCATGACCCGAGTGGTCACTTCATGATCAGTCGTCAGGGCGCTGCAAGCCAATTGGCGAACCTGGATGAAATGATCCGCGACACGGCACCTCCTGTGCATGAGCGTGCGCCGTGGTGGGAGTGGGTGCTGATGGGGGCATTCGCCGTGATCGGCGTAATTGGCGCACTGCTGACGGGTGGTGCAATGATGATCTTCCTGCTGGCGATAGTGGTCATCAGTAGCGCACTGGAGATTGGCAGCCTCGCGACCAGACACAGCAACCCCAGACTTTCAAGAAAGTTAGGATACGGCGCATTGGCTGTAGGCCTTGCAGATGTCGCCCTCGTCGGGCTCAAGCAGGTAGGACAGGGTCTGAAATGGGCTGCGCGCCAAGCCAACCAGTTGCGAAAAGCGGTGAAGTTTCAGGGTGTTTTCAAGATGGCGCGCCGGTCAGGGCTTTATGTCAGCCACTTCGATGATATCGTCGAGATTGGCGCCGCTTCCAGCAAGGCACGCACTGCGAGCCTTGCCGGCAAACTGGACAACGCGTTTGATCTTGGAGGTGAAGCAAGGCATATCGGTGACCTGGTCGAAGACTCGCTAGGGATCACGACATGGGGCGGTAGACATACGGACTTCTCGGCGTTGAGCCCGAATACTTATAATGCGGGAGGCGTGTATGCAACGGTGGATCATTATCGCGTCGGCGCGACGATTGCCAGGAATAACGCTGAAATCGCTGACATCACTGAGGCAGCCAAGAAATACAGCAAGGTAGCCAAACAGCATAAAAGTAGCCAAGCGATTGCCCAGTCCAAAGTGATGACTGAGCAATCGGCGATAATCAAGCGCTTGCACGCCAGCATCGCCAAAGAACACAAAGTGTTGAAACGGTTGAAGTCGAAGCATGCACAGGCATTCGACGAAGTGACGACACTCAAAGGTGTACATGAAGAGCTGGTTGGCATGAGGACCCATCAAGACTTCCATTTCCAGCCCAACGCGGCGGATAGGCATTTTGGCATAGGCCATGGCCCAGAGGTGCCTGACATGGATCAGTTGCTTGGTGCCTCACGGCCGTCTAACCGCAAAGAGATCTATGACGAGCTGATAGAGTCCATTGAAATGTTCGAGCCCGCACCACGTCCGGGTGGTCGTTTCAGAAACGCCTTGGACGACGCTGCGGAGGCGGTCAGGTACTTGCACCCGGATGAATACGAGGTGGTCCACCCAATCACCGGGGAAAAGTCAAGTGTGCGTAAATTGCAAGAACAGTACTTCAGAACTACGTTGGGTCAGGACGACGCCAATACGTTGGGCGCTCTCAAGAAGGAAGCGCTGTTCAACCTGGCGAAAATGCTCGGCGAGGAGAAAGATGTCAAGAAACTCTGGGCGCTTGCCGCAGCGAAGTCTGACATTGCCGAACGGCATAACATGTTCAGGTTCATACATCAGAAATTGGTGAACGATAGTGCTTTAAAGCATGCCAGCGCTGTACAGCGACTTGAGAATGTCAATGCCAAACTGGGTGCACAGGCGAGCACTGTGCATAAGCTGTTCGATGAACAGGCCAACGCCTATCGAGCGTTCGGCGATGCGCGTACGAACTGGCTCGGCAGTGACATCCCGAGGCAAGATCTGGACCTCATGCGCACGCTGAAGACGCCGATGACCACGCCAAAGATGCGCTTGAACGTTTATGGTCATCTGGACCCAGTAGGTCTGAACGCCGCCGTCCATACCAGGGGAAGCGAAGTTATCCATGCAATCTCCGCCCCCCGATTCGAATTGCGGGTCTCCCATTGGGAAGATCGCACCAACGCTTTGCTCGCGGATCTTGAGAAAACAGGGCTCAAGAAAAACGAACTGCAGGAACTGAATATTGCGTTGGGAAAACGCTCATCCGTCGTTACCCAATGGTGGGGGCCAGAAAGGTTGAACCGTGAATTGATCAAAAAAGGCTTGCACCCAGACTCCTTCGATAACGTGCGATTGGTTATGTGTCACGGGGCTACCGGTGGTCAGTCTTCATTCGCCAGCAAATTTGCGATGACGTCCAATTCACAGGTGAAGGCCTTCGAAGGCAGCGTCACTTCCACCGGGTTCATAGAAGCAGCCGGCATCTGGGACTTGAATGGCCTGATCGAGCACCTGGGCCATCAGCGAAATGCCGGAGCATTGTCGAAAATGGAGTCCCGGTATGAGGCGCTTCTGGGTCAGGTGACTGCATCGAGTGAGGGTAAAGAGCTCACGGAACAGGTGTTTGAATCAGTTGTCGCCCTGCGGCACATCACTGACGAGGCCGGCAAGAGTCTGGACGCTGTCTACTTGTACCTCGCCAAACACAACAACGCTTACAATACCTATGTCCCACGTTACTTTTCTCCTCTGCGGGAGTTGGCCAGTCCGCACGTGGCAATGCACAGCCTGCCACCGGTAGACATCTAGAAAGCCATGGCATTGATCCATGTCCACCGTCACCACCCCGCCACATGCGGGATGGTGACGGCTATATTGAGCGCAATTGCCTATCTCTTGCAGATCATTGGCATCGTGAATCGCACAGGCTGTTCGATTCGGCGAGCGTGAATCAACCATTCCGGGCCTGTGATGGCCTCCCGCATCTTCGACCCCACCGCAATACCAGTCTCCAGTCAAAAACGCTCTGCCACGTCCGTTGTCATCAACATCTGCTGGAACCGCTCGAGAAAAATCGACTCCGCCTGGGTCAGTTTCTGCTCGCGGTTCCATAGCAGGTAAACATTGACATCGATGACGCCTTCCCAGGGTGGCAGTCGCCATAGTTCACCGGCTTGAACGTCCGCCACCACGATGTGCTCTGGCAGGCAGCCTATGCCGTAACCGGCGCCAACCATGCGCAGGATCTCATCCAGGCTCGGCGACGAGGCGATGAGTCGCCCGGTGAAGCCGTGCTGGTCACGAAACACCGTGAGCGGTGACAGGCTGCCGCCGATCTGGTCACTGGTGAAACTCACGAAATTCTCACCCTGCAGGTCCGCTACAGTGAGGTTCTTGCGCCCGAACAGCCGATGGCGTTTGCCGCAGTAGAACGCGTAGCGCTGCTCCAGCAATACCCGCTGCTCCAGACGCGGCTGGGGTGTGCGGCACAGGCCCAGGCCGAACGATGCGGTCTTTTGCAACAACCCGCTGATCACATCCGCGCTGCGCAGCACGTCGATTTCCAGTTCCACCTGCGGGTACTCGCCATGAAACTGCGCCAGAAACTCGTCATAGGCCCGCGATTGGATGCGGCTGATGCTCAACAGGCGGACCCTGCCCGTCACCGTCTCGGCGGGGCTGTCCAGTGCCGGGCCAAGGCGTGAGACCGTGCCGTACAGTTCGGCGGCGATCTGCATCACCTCCTCCCCCGCCTGCGACAGCGTGATACGGGGCCCACGGCGCACTACCAGCGCACTGTCTAGCTGCTCTTCCAGGCGGCGCAGCGCCTGGCTGATGGCCGGCTGGCTGAGGTGCAGACGCGCCGCCGCTCGGCTGATACTGCCCTCCTGTCCAATCACCAGAAAGGTGCGCAGCAGGTTCCAGTCCAGCCGATCGTTGAGAAACCGCTTGGCTTCCGGGTGTCTTGCATAGGGCGCGGCGGGTGTCGACATTATTGGTTCTTCTTATACTCGAGTATTTGAATTAGAAGCTTTTCCTAGAATAGGTGTTGCTTCAACATCTAGCAACGCACCGCCAGAGTGCCTGTGTCACCGCTACCCGGATTCTCCTTCTCCTGCCTATAACAATGACGCCCAGGAGCCTCAGATGACCAGCAAGACCCCCACCCCGCGTCGTGCCGCGGCGGCTGCCTTCGTTGGCACCACCATCGAATTCTACGATTTCTACATCTATGCCTTCGCCGCAGCCCTGGTCCTCGGGCAGCTGTTCTTCCCCAGCGAAAACCCGATGCTCAGTACCATGGCCGCGTTCGGCAGCTTCGCCGTCGGCTTCATCGCCAGGCCGTTCGCGGGCATGGTGTTCGGTCACCTGGGCGACCGCCTCGGGCGCAAGAAGATGCTGCTGGTGACCATCGTGCTGATGGGCGTGGCGACCACCTGCATCGGCCTGCTGCCGACCTACGCCCAGGCGGGTATCTGGGCACCCGCTGGCCTGATCTTCCTGCGCTTGCTGCAGGGCATATCGGTCGGCGGCGAGTGGGGCGGCGCGGTGCTCATGGCCAGCGAGCATGCGCCCAAGGGGCGCAAGGTATTCTTCGCCTCGTTCGCCCAGTGGGGCAGCCCGGCAGGCCTGTTGCTGGCGCTGATCGCCTTCCGCCTCATCACGACCCTCGAGCAGGACGATTTGATGAGCTGGGGCTGGCGCCTCCCGTTCCTGCTGAGTGGGCTGCTGATGATCGTCGGGCTGGTGATCCGCTTCGGCGTGCCGGAGTCACCGGAGTTCGCCGAGGTCAAGGAAAACGACCAGACCTCCGACAACCCGGTGCGGGACGTGCTGCGCGGGAACTGGCGCAACATCGTGTTCGCGGCGTTGGCCGTGACCATTGGCTCGGGGGGCTTCTTCTTCACCAACACGTTCATGATCACCTACGTCACCCAATACCAGGGCATCGCCCGCAGCACCATCCTCGACTGCCTGTTCGTGGTGACCATCCTGCAGTTCCTGTCGCAGCCCTGTTCGGCAATGCTGGCCGGGCGCATCGGCGAAGAGCGCTTCCTGAAATGGGTCGCCGTGCTGTGCATGCTGGTGCCGTACCCGATGTTCCTGCTGGTGCAGACGGGCAACCTGTTCTACATGACCGCCGGCATCGCCCTGGCTGTGGTGCTGTTGGCGGCGCTCTACGCGGTGATCGCCGGTTTCATGGCTGAATCCTTCCCAGCCCGGGTGCGTTACTCGGGCATCTCGATCGCCTATCAACTGGGCAGTGGCCTCACCGGTGGCCTGACGCCGATGCTGGGGACCTTCCTGGCCGGCCAATACGCCGGGCAATGGCTGCCGCTGGCGCTGTTCTTCAGTGTCCTGGCGCTGATGTCACTGACTGGCGTGCTGGGGTTGTCGCAACTGCGCAGCGCCCAGGCCCGGCCAACTGCCCTCCCCACCTCGCACGGAGTCGCCTGATGAGCAAGCCCATGAGCATGTCGGACCTCGAATGGCATGCGCGCTGCGAACTCGCCGCGCTGTATCGTCTGATCGCCTACTACCGCATGACCGACCTGATCGATACGCACATCACCCTGAGGGTGCCGGGCCCCGCTCGGCACTTCCTGATCAACCGCTACGGCGTGGCATTCGAAAAGATGCGCGCCAGTGACCTGGTGCTGATCGACCTGGATGGCACCGTGGTCGACAGCCACTACAAGGCCGGCAAGGTCAATGCAGCCGGGTTCGTCATCCACTCGGCGATCCACAACGCGCGCCCGGACCTGCACTGCATCATCCACACCCACACCGCCGCTGGCATGGCAGTGGCCGCGCAGCGTGACGGGCTGCTTCCGCTGACCCAGCACGCGCTGAAGTTCTACGGCAACCTGGCCTACCACACCTACGAAGGCATTGCCCTGTCGCTGGAGGAGCGTGAGCGCCTGGTCGCCGACCTTGGCCCGCACAAGGCGATGATTCTGCGCAATCACGGCCTGCTGGCCGCCGGTGCCAGCGTGGCGGCGGCTTTCCACGAGATCTACTTCCTCGAACGGGCCTGCCAGGCGCAGGTCCAGGCGCTGTCGGCCGGCGTCGCGCTGAACCTTCCCAGTGAAGCGGTGTGCCGCCACACCGCCGAGCAGTTTGGACGCGATGGGATCGACGGCATCATCGACATGGCCTGGCAGGCCGCGCTCAGTCTGATCGACGAACAACGACACGAGTGGTGCAGCTGACGATGAGCAAAATCCTAGTGCTTTGCCAGGACCCCACCCTCACCGACTGGTTGATCGCATTGTTCGCCGAACACGCTCCGCATCTGGAGGTCATGCGCCCCAACGATGCCCAGGCGCAGCTGGCAGAGGTGGCGGTGTGCTGGTTTCCGCCCGAAGGCAGTCTCGGCGCCTTACCCAGGCTGCGCCTGGTGCACTCGATCGGCTCGGGGGTCGATCACCTGGCCCAGGACCGCTCACGTGATGCGTCCGTGCCGGTATGCCGGGTGGTCGACCCAGACCACACCCAGGGCATGAGCGAATACGTGCATTGGGGCGTACTGCACTTTCACCGCGGTTTCGACCAGGTCATCGCCAATAACCCCAGGCAGCACTGGCAGCGGCCGGTACAGCGCAAGGCGCAGGATTACAAGGTCGGCGTGATGGGCCTGGGCGCGATTGGCGCACCCGTGGCGCAGCGCCTGGCGGCGGCCGGTTACCAGGTACGTGGCTGGGCTCGCAGTCCAAGGCACGTCCATGGCATCAGCACCTTTGCAGGTGCACCTGAGCTGCAGGATTTCCTCACCGGGGTGGATGTGCTGGTCAACCTGCTGCCGCTCACCGCCAGCACCCGTGGCGTGTTGAGCCAGGCGGTGTTCCGGCACATGGCCAAGGGCAGCGGTTTGATCAACTGCGGCCGCGGTCAGCACCTGGAGGCCGACGACCTGCGCCAGGCCCTGGCCAGCGGGCGACTGCGCGGGGCCTTGCTCGACGTCTTCGAGCGCGAGCCCCTGCCCGCCGACTCGCCGCTGTGGCACACGCCCGGGGTCTGGGTGACGCCGCACATGGCCTCGGCTGCGTCCGACCGATGCATCGCCCAGCAGGTGGCCGACAACGTGTCGCGCCTGGCCGCGGGGCTTGAGTTGAACAATCGGGTCGACCCCGAACTGGGCTATTGATCGCATGCGTAAGATGAGGTCTTCGAGATGAAAACGTTTTTCCACCCGGCGCAACGCCTGCACCACCCCCGCTCATATCTGTCCCGCGGCCAGATGCGCCAACCCCAGGAGTTGCCAGCGCGCATCGATCCCCTCCTGGCCGCCGTCGAGAAACTCGGCTACCCGCTGCACGAGCCTGCCGACCATGGCCTGGCGCCGTTGGCGGCAGTGCATGGCCCGGCGTACCTGGAGTATCTGGGCAGCGCCTACCAGCAGTGGCATGACGTGCCGGAAGACTGGGGCGATGAGGTCATGTCGAACATCTTCATCCGCGAAAACAACCCGCTGCGCGGTATCCTGGGCAAGACCGCACGCTATTTGGCCGACGGCAGTTGCCCGATCGGCGAGCACACCTGGCAGGCCGCCTACTGGTCGGCGCAAAGCGCGGTGGCTGCGGCCCATGCAGTGATCCAGGGCGATTCGCTCGCCTATGCCCTGTGCCGGCCACCGGGGCACCATGCCCGGGCTGAAGCCGCCGGCGGGTTCTGCTTCCTGAACAACGCCGCCATCGCCGCGCAGGTGCTGCGGGGCAGATTCGCCAAGGTCGCGGTGCTGGACACCGACATGCACCACGGCCAGGGCATACAGGAAATCTTCTATGACCGTGACGACGTGCTGTACGTGTCTATCCATGGTGACCCGACCAACTTCTATCCGGTGGTCGCCGGTTTCGACGACGAGACCGGGACCGGTGCCGGCGCCGGCTTCAACCTCAACCTGCCGATGGCCCATGGAGCCAGCGAGGCGGACTTCTTCGCCTGCATGGACAAGGCTGCAGCAGCGCTGCGTGCCTTCGCCCCAGAGGTGTTGGTGCTGTCGCTGGGTTTCGACATCTACGAGAACGATCCGCAGTCCAAGGTGGCCGTCAGCCACGAAGGTTTCCACCGTCTCGGACAGCGGATCAAGGCGCTGGGTTTGCCCTGCGTGGTGGTCCAGGAAGGCGGTTACGACATCGCCACCCTCGATGAAAACGCCACACGCTTCTTCGCCGGCCTGACCGAGTAGCAGCGATTGCTGGCAACCCGGCTCTGCACAGGAGCCGGCTTGCCGGCGACAGGCGAAATCCGGGTCCTGCAAGCGACACCACAATAAAAAACCGCAACTTGCCTCAACCACGAGTCAGCGGTGATGCCCCCGGCTGCCCGCTCGAAGGCCCAGGGCCAATAACAATAAATCTTCACGCTGCCATTCTTGAACCTGGCAATAAGGGAGTGTCCATGCTGCGCACGTTTTTTACATTGGGGCTGGCAGGTGCGAGTGCCTGCCTGTATGGGTCGCTCGTTCACGCGGCCGAGACCAGCGCTGGCTTCTTCGAAGACAGCCAGACCACGGTCGGTTTACGCAACTTCTACTGGAATGCCGACAACCGTAATGGCAGTTACCTGAACCCTGCGGGCGAGCGGCAAAGCTATCGCCAGGAATGGGCCCAGGGCGTGCTCGCCAAGTTCAACTCCGGCTTCACTCAAGGCCTGGTCGGTTTCGGCCTCGACCTGCATTACATGGGAGCGCTGAAGCTCGATGGCGGCCAGGGCCGGGTCGGTGACGGCGTCGGCAATGGCGGTATCGTCGCGCGCGACAACGAGGGTAAACCGAAAAGCGAGTTTTCCAAGGCCGGCGGCTCGCTGAAAATGCGCATCGGCAGCACCGAACTGGCCTATGGCGATCTGTTCCCCGACTCGCCCGTGCTTAAGTACGGCGATATCCGCCTGTTGCCCCAGACACTCAGGGGCTGGAACTTCACCGATCGCAGCTTCAACGGCCTGACCCTGAACGGTGGGCGTTTCACCTCCAGCAGCGACCGCGCCGAAACCCATCACGGCGGCCAGTTGGGCACGGTCTATGCCGGACGTCGGGCCGACAGCGACTTCGTCAGTTACTACGGTGGTATCTACTCCGGCTTCGACAACGTGAAGATCAAGCTGTATGGCTCGGAGCTGGACGATATCTGGCACCAGCAGTTCGCTTCCATCGAATACCGCCAGCCGTTGCAGGTTGGCGGCGTGCTCAACACCGGCGTCAACTACTACCGCACTCGCGACGCCGGTAACGCACTGCTTGGCGATATTCGCAACGATGCCTGGAGTACACGGGTGGGCTATGCCCTGGCCGGGCACAAGTTCGAAGTCGCCTACACACGCATCGACGGTGACCAGCCGTTCGACTACGTGTGGAACAGCTTCGATATCGAGCTTGACGCCGCCTCCCAGGCCAGCGATTTCAACAGCCCCAACGAACGCAGCTGGAGCGCCCGCTATGATCTGGATGCGGCCGTGTTCGGCGTACCAGGGCTGAGCTTCACGGCGCGCTACATCCGCGGTACCGACATCGATGGTCGCCATGCAGGCGGCGCGTACTCGCGCTACCAGGCGGTCAGCGACGGATCGCAGTGGGAACGCGACCTGTGGGTGAAGTATGTGGTGCAGTCGGGGCCGCTGAAGAACCTGACGCTGCGGCTGCTGCAGGCCTCCATGCGCACCGGCGGGGATTATGGAATGATCGCCAACGACCTGGACCAGACCCGGATCATTCTCGACTACCCGCTGGATCTGAGCTTTCTGAAGTAGCTTGGTTGACGCGCTGGTGCCCCAGGGCCAGATCGTCTGCACGTCTACAAGTCTGAAGCGCTGCGTGAAGCAGCGCTCTCAGACTTGGATTGGTGCGCGCTGCCCGCTTGTGTCACGGCAAGACGACAATCGGTCAAGCGATGCGGCGCAATGACTTGCGTGCTGTCCCAGAGCGGGTATGCCTGAATAGGTCCTTGGGATCGTCGTCATCGTCCTGTTCACCCCAGGGCACCAGCTCGATCCCGACCCCAAGATTGCCGGCTTCGGCTTGGGAGTTGACGTAGCGCAGCACCGAGTAATCTTCCAGGGCAAAGCCGACCGAGTCGAAGATGGTGAGCTGCTCGCGATTTTCTCGGCCGACCATCTGTCCAGCGAGCACCCGCCAAAGGTCGACGACCGGGAAATCGGCGGGCATTTGCTGGATGTCGCCTTCGATACGCGTCTGCGGTTCATACTCGACGAACACCTTGCCCGCGCGCAGGACGTCGGCATGCAGTTCGGTCTTGCCGGGGCAGTCACCGCCCACAGCATTGATGTGCATGCCCGGCTCGACCATCTCTGGCGTGAGGATGGTCGCCAGGGCCTTGTCTGCCGTTACGGTGGTGACGATATCGACGCCCTTCACGGCCTCAGCTGTCGATGCGGCCCGGCGCACCTTCAGAGACGAGTGCGCAGCCATGTTACGGATGAATTTCTCGGTAGCCAGGGGGTCGACGTCGTAGACCACGACCTCTTCGATGCCCAAGTGATAGTGAAAAGCCAACGCCTGGAACTCACTTTGTGCACCATTACCAATCAACGCCATGCGCCGCGAATCCGGTCGGGCGAGTGCACGTGCGGCCATCAATGATGTTGCACAGGTGCGCAGCGCCGTCGCCACAGTCAACTCGGACAGCAGCACGGGATAGCCTGTCTCGACGTCGGCTAGAACGCCGAATGCCATCACTGTGTACAGGCCACGCTGGGTATTCTTGGGGTGGCCATTGACATATTTGAACGCATAGCGCTGGGCGCTGGACACTGGCATCAGCTCGATCACACCGATGTCGGAATGGTTGGCCACCCGAGCTGACTTGTCGAAGTCTGGCCAGTTGATGAAATCCTCGCGAATCGTGTCGGCAAGCTCGCCGATGAAGCGTGAGATGCCGATGTGATCGACCAGGCGAGACATGGTGGGGACGTCTACGAAACGCGTCATGAACAGTTCCTCTCAGGATGGATTGGCGGCAGCGTTGCGCCGGCCATAGACGAGCAACAGGAAGATGAACCAGGCCGGCATCGCACAGAGCGCCATGCGTGTATCGGGTTCGAGGGCCAGCAGGACCAGCACGAAAGCCAGGAAGGTAAGCGTGACGAGCGCCATGGGCACGCCGCCAGGCGACTTGAAGGTCGAGGTCGAGTGGGCCGCTGGGTTGCGTTTACGGTACGCAATGTATGCCGCGAGAATCATTGACCAGGTGAAGATCACCAGGATCGCCGACACGGTGGAGATCAGCGTGAACACCGTCATCACCTCAGGAATGATGAACAGCAGTGTCAGCCCCGTCAGCATGCACGCCGCCGAAAACAGCAGGCTGTGGACGGGCACGCTCAACACTGAAAGCCTTGCCAGAATTGCTGGAGCGTGACGCCGTTCAGCCAGGCCGAACAGCATCCGGCAACCTGAATAGACGCCACTGTTGGCCGAAGAGGCGGCAGACGTTAGCACCACGAAGTTGATCATCCCAGCCGCGGCGGGAAAGCCCGCCAGCAGGAACAGTTCGACGAAGGGGCTTCGGTCGGCAGGGACCTGGCTCCAGGACACCACGCTGATGATGCACACCAAGGCGAGGATGTAGAACAGCAGAATCCTCAAGGGGATCGTGTTGATCGCCTTGGGCAAAGTGCGTTGCGGATTTTTTGCCTCAGCAGCTGTGGTACCGATCAACTCGGTACCGGCGAAGGAAAACACGGCGATCTGAAAACCGGCGAAGAAGCCGCTGATACCGTGGGGGAAAATCACCCCGGGCGCCACCACATTGGACAGCGACGCCACCACGCCATTGGGCGAGGTGTAGGACGTCGCGATCATCACGGTGGCAGTCAGAATCAACAGGACAATGGCGACGATCTTGATGATGCCGAACCAGAACTCGACTTCGCCGAAGATCCGCACCGCCAGCATGTTCAACCCCAGCAGGACGAAGAGGGTGAGAAAAGCAGGCATCCAGGCGGGCACATCAGGAAACCAGTACTGGAAGAACCCTGCTACCACCACGACATCCCCTACTACCGCAACGCTCCAGCTCAGCCAGTAGGACCAGCTCAGGACGAAACCCGCACGCGGGCCCAGGTAATGAGCAACGATATCCGCGAAGGATTTGAAACGCAGGTCGCAGAGCAGCAACTCACCCATGGCCCGCATCACGAAAAACAGGAAAAACCCGAGAATGGCGTAGACCAGCAAGATGGAGGTGCCCGACAGCGCAATGACTTTGCCGGACCCCATGAACAGACCCGTACCGATCGCGCCACCGATAGAGATCAATTGGATGTGGCGGTTTTCCAGCGTGCGTTTGAGATGGCCATCACTGGGCGGTGCTCCAGTGCAACGCTCATCGAGGCTTGCGGATAAAGGTTTCATGGGCGACCTCTTGTTATTGTCTGAGTGTCAACGCCCGTGGCCGGCCCGGTGTCGTCCACAAGGCCGAGCGTGCGGGGGGCAGGTCATGGCGCTCAGCGCCCGCCTTCGAACCCTTGCAGGGTATTCACGGCGTTGATGCCGATCTCATCGACCATGTAGCCGCCTTCCATCACGAACAGCGTCGCGATGCCAGCGCCGGCGATGTCCGCGCCCAGGCGCAGGAAGTCGTCGCTGGTCAGTTTGAAATGGCTGATGGGGTCGCCCTCGAAGGTGTCGACGCCCAGCGAGACCACCAGGAAGTCGGGCTTGTAGGCGACGATTCGGCCCAGGGCGTCACTCAGCGCCTGCCGATAGCCGGTCCAGACGGTGCCCCTGGCCAGGGGGTAGTTCAGGGTGAAGCCCTCCCCGGCTCCCGCCCCCCGCTCGTGTTCGAAACCCGAGAAGTACGGGTAGGACACATGGGGGTCGCCGTGGATCGAGGCGAAGAACACGTCCGGGCGGTCGTAGAAAATGTTCTGCGTGCCATTGCCGTGGTGGAAATCCACATCTAGCACGGCCACTCGTTCAGCTCCCTGGCTCAGGCAGCGTTCTGCGGCGATGGCCGCATTGTTCAGGTAGCAGTAACCACCCATGTATTCTCGTGCCGCGTGGTGGCCCGGCGGACGGCAAAGGGCGAACGCACTGGGCGCACCGTCGATCACCCTCTGCATTGCGGTCAAGGCCACGTCGGCACTGCTGCGCACGGCCTGCCAGGTGCCCGCGGTAATCGGCGCACCGGCGTCCATGGCGTAGAAGCCGAGTTTGCCGTCGATGAAGCCTGGCTCGCGGTCGATGGCCAGGTCACGGACCGGCCATACCAGGGGCAAGGCATCATGGGTCTTGCCGGTTGCCGTCCACTCGGCCCACGCGTTCTCCAGAAAGGCCACGTAGCGCTCACTGTGTGCGGCGACATAGCAGGCACGATCGAACGCCTGCGCACCGATCACATCACCCAGGCCGGCGCTCCTGACGCGTGCCAATACGGTATCGGCGCGCTGCGGATTCTCGAACGATGGCGTTACGGCGCCGTCCTTGAGCTCGCATCCATGGTGCAATCGATGGTTGTCACTGAAGACTGTCAGCACGCGACTATCCTTTTGCTCAGGCCATTATTGGATGAGCAATCTTCGCGCGATGTCGCCGAAAATGTTTTGCTATATGCTCAGGCAATCCCGCTCCTTGAGCAAGGTATTCACAGGAATGCTGACACATGGGCAAAGACTTTGCTTTGGATCAACTTGACGCCGTCGACCTCGACCTGCTGCGCCTCTTGCAAGACGACGGCACGCTCTCCAGCGCTGCACTGGGCGAACGGCTGTCGATGACCGTCACCCCCTGCTGGCGCCGGCGAAAACGCATGGAAGAACTGGGCGTCATCAAGGACTATCAGGCCAACCTGGATCGACGAAAGCTGGGCTATGACGTGATGGCATTCGCTCAGGTACGCTTCGGAAATCACTCGGCGAACGCGCCGGATGACTTCGAGCAGGTCATCATGAAGTTGCCCCAGGTACTGTCGTGCCACAAGGTCACGGGTGAGGCCGATTATGTATTGACCGTGTTGGCCAGCGACCTGGAAAGCTATGGGCGATTCGTCGAAGAGGTACTTCGCCGCCAGCCGGGTATCGCCTCGATTCAGTCCAGCCTGGCATTGCGCGAAGTGAAAGCGGTCACGCGGATCCCGGTGGACCAGCCTGACCGGTCGTGATCCATATCAGCACTGCGCAGGCAGGTGCGCTGCGGCAAGGTGTTCTCACTGGAATGGGTGAAGGTTGGTCGTTGCCCTTCTTCGAGTCGCTGGCAGGGGGATCATTCTCGCCTTGAATGGCCTCCAGGATCAGGTGTACAGGTTACAAAAAAACGACAGAAGGCATTCTGAAAACCCTCAAGTCGAGGAGCGCAGCGCAGATAACCCTTCTATCGTTAATGCCGAAACATCTTCCAAGGACGGAATCATGACCCAGCGTCAATCCCCCCTCCTCCCTGCCCCCACCCCGCCGCGCTTGCTCTGGTTCGCCTTGATCCCCGTGCTGCCTGCGGTGGTGTGGATACTCACTCGATCGACCGCTACAACCAACCTGCTGGCCTGCGTGATCATCGTGCTCGCGGGCCTGGGCGCCGGCGTCTTGAGCGCCAGATCGCAGGCGGCGGCGGTGCGGCGGGCACAGGCGCTCGCGCTGGATCACGTCGCGGCCGATGCAACCCAGGTCGACAAGGCCTCGCGCGCGCAGCTCGACGAAGTGCTGCTCGGCGCGATGCCGATCTGGGCCAAGCAGGTGGAAAGCTCGCGGCAGCAGACCGAAGAGGCGATCGTCACCCTGGCCAACCGCTTCACCGGCATCGCCCAGCGCCTGCAGGACACCGTGCAGGCCTCCCAGCACGCTGCCGGCGAGCTGGATGGACAGAGCGCCGAGGGGGCGCTCAAGGTGCTGGCGCGCAGCGACAGCGAGCTGAGCCAGGTCATCGACTCGCTCAAGGCTACCCAGACCAGCCGCGATCAGACTCTGGCGCAGGTGCGCAGCCTCACGGCCTACACCGGTGAACTGCGGACCATGGCCGCGGACGTGGCTGCCATCGCTGCGCAGACCAACCTGCTGGCGCTCAATGCGGCCATCGAAGCGGCGCGGGCCGGCGAGGCCGGGCGCGGTTTCGCCGTGGTGGCCGATGCCGTGCGCAGCCTGTCGAGCAAATCCAGCGAGACCGGCCAGCAGATGTCGGCCAAGGTCGACATCATCAACAACGCCATCACCCAACTGGTGCAGGCCGCCTCCAGCAGCGCCGAGCAGGACGGCCTCTCGGTGAGCGAATCCGAGCAGAGCATCCAGCAGGTGCTCGAACGCTTCCAGAGCATCACCGGACGCCTGGCCGATTCGGCCGACCTGCTCAAGCAGGAAAGCTACGGGATTCGCGACGAGATGACCGAGGTGCTGGTCAACCTGCAGTTCCAGGACCGTGTCAGCCAGATCCTCAGCCATGTGCGCGACAACATGCAGGCCCTGCACGAGCACCTGCAACAGGCCAGCCAGGCGCCGGATCAGGCCGTGGCGGTCGATGCCCGCCAGTGGCTGGCGCGCATGGAGGCGACCTACGCCACCGACGAACAACGCCGCAACCACCACGGAAAAGCGGCCGAGCAGCAGCATTCCCAAGACATCACCTTCTTTTAGGACGCACACCATGGCGAAGAACGTATTAGTGGTCGACGACTCCAGCAGCGTACGGCAGGTGGTCGGCATTGCCCTGAAAAGCGCCGGCTACGAGGTGATCGAGGCCCGTGATGGCCAGGATGCCTTGAGCAAGCTCACCGGGCAGAAAGTCCACTTGATCATCAGCGACGTGAACATGCCGAACATGGACGGCATCACCTTCGTCAAGGAGGTGAAGAAGCTGGCCAGCTACAAGTTCACGCCCATCATCATGCTCACTACCGAGTCCCAGGAATCGAAAAAGGCCGAGGGCCAGGCCGCTGGGGCCAAGGCCTGGGTGGTCAAGCCGTTCCAGCCGGCGCAGATGCTGGCAGCGGTCTCCAAACTGATCTTGCCCTGAGGTTCGTGGACCAGGAGTTCTCCATGCCGATCACCCGCGAAGTGCTGGACGGCACCACCCATGTCGCCATCGACGGTGAACTGACGATCTACACCGTGGCCGATCTGGCCGCCGCGCTGCTGCCAGAGATGGTCGCGTCACCGCGTGTGCAGCTGAATCTGTCCCAGGTCACGGAAATGGACGGCGCCGGTGTGCAACTGCTGGCGGTCGTTCACCGTGAGGCCAGCGCGGGCGGCACGGCCTTGACCCTCAGCGAACAGAGCCAGGCGGTCAGACAGGCGTTGCAACTATGTCGTTGCCTCGTCTAGCCCCCGAAACACGACGTTCAACAATCGACAAGGACCGTTCAGGTGAGCATCAATCTCGACCAGGCACTGCAAACCTTCATCGTCGAGGCGCGTGAGCTGTTGCAGGCCATGGAGCAATCACTGCTGCAACTGGAAAGCGAGCCTGGCGACGAGGATGCCATCGGCGCGGTGTTTCGTGCCGCTCACACCATCAAGGGCTCTGCCGGGCTGTTCGGGCTGACGCCGATCGTCGGTTTCACCCATGTCGTGGAAGATGTGCTCGACCGCTTGCGCGACGGGCACATCGCGGTCGATGCCGCGTTGATCGCCGTGCTGCTCAAGTCCGGTGACCACATGCTGGAGCTGATCGAGGTCGTCGCCAGCCGCGGTGAAGCGCTCTCCTGCGCCGCGCTCGAGCACGAGGACGTATTGCGCCAGGCGCTCAATGGCTATAGGCAAATGGACACCCCGGTCGCCGGCATCGACACCGTCTCCCCCGCTGACGAGGCAGAAGGTGAGGTGCTGTGGCACATCTCGCTGCGCTTCGGCGTGGACGTGTTTCGCAATGGCATGGACCCGCTGTCCTTCCTGCGCTATCTCGAAACCCTGGGGCAGATCGTGGAGTTGCGCACGCTCACCGAGCAGGTTCCGGACCTGAACAGTTGGGACCCTGAAAGCTGCTACCTGGGCTTCGAGCTGGATCTGAGTTCCAGCGCCGGCTACGCCAGCATCGATGAAGTCTTCGATTTCGTGCGTGAAGACTGCGACGTGCGCATCAGCCGCGTCGAGCAGACGTGCGAAAGCACCCCGGCCACCAGCACCGAGCTGGTCGCCCAGCGCGAAGCCGCGCCGCTGGCGGGCACGCCCCAGCGCGTGGCGGCGCCCGCCGAAGCCAGGCCCCGCGACGGCAATTATGTGCGGGTCAACGCCGACAAACTCGATGAGCTGATCAACCTGGTGGGCGAGCTGGTCATCGCCAGTGCCGGGGCGAGCCTGCTGGCCCGCGCGTGCGCTGACGACCCGTTGCAGGAGGCCACCTCCAGCGTGTCGGGTCTGGTCGAGGAGATTCTCGACAGCGCCCTGCACCTGCGCATGATCCCCATCGGCGACACCTTCAATCGCTTTCGCC
Organism: Pseudomonas sp. S30; assembly: GCF_016518545.1. Taxonomy (GTDB): domain Bacteria; phylum Pseudomonadota; class Gammaproteobacteria; order Pseudomonadales; family Pseudomonadaceae; genus Aquipseudomonas. Next base: position 247,560 of record NZ_JACVTO010000004.1, on the reverse strand, counting down.
GGGTGGTGCGCGATGTCAGTCAGGAACTGGGCAAGGATATCGAGTTGATCATCAGCGGCGCGGAAACCGAGCTGGACAAGACGGTGGTCGAGAAGATCGGCGATCCGTTGATGCATCTGCTGCGCAACGCCATGGATCACGGCATCGAGAATGCCCAGGCGCGGCAGGCGGCCGGCAAGCCCAGCAAAGGCCATCTGCGGCTCAATGCCTATCACGACTCCGGCAGCATCGTCATCGAAATCGCCGACGACGGTGCCGGTCTCGACCGTGAGCGCATCCTGCACAAGGCGCAGGAGCGCGGCCTGGTCGCCAGCGGCGCGACACTGAGCGACCAGGAGATCTACAACCTGATCTTCGAACCGGGATTTTCCACCGCCGAAGCGGTGACCGACCTGTCCGGGCGCGGCGTGGGCATGGACGTGGTCAAGCGCAACATCACCCTGCTGCGCGGCACCGTCGATCTGGATAGCCGGCAAGGCCAGGGCACGCTGGTGCGCATTCGCCTGCCGCTGACCTTGGCCATCATCAATGGCTTCCTGGTCGGCATCGATAAGTCCACCTATGTGATCCCGCTGGACATGGTCCAGGAGTGCATCGAGCTGGACGAACACCAGCCAGTCTCGACGCGCGACCAGGGCTATCTGGATTTGCGCGGCGAGGTACTGCCGCTGGTGGACCTGCGCGAGCATTTCAACCACGAAGGTGCGCCTGCGCGGCGCCAGAACGTCGTGGTGGTGCGTTACGCCGAGCACAAGGCCGGACTGGTGGTGGACGAACTGCTCGGCGAGTTCCAGACCGTGATCAAGCCCCTGGGCAAGTTGTTCGGCGCGCTGCGCGGCATCAGTGGCTCGACCATCCTGGGCAGCGGTGCGGTGGCACTGATCCTGGACGTGCCTGCCCTGCTCAATCAAATCGTACAACGGGAAGCTCGCCCGGTTCCGGCGACCCAGGCCCTGTCAGGCGCCACGCGTTGACGTTCTAGCACTTCCATGGAGGTTTCCCCGATGCAATGGTTCTATGACCTGAAAATATCCATCAAGCTGATCAGCTCGTTCCTGCTGGTCCTGGCGCTCACCGCGGTGATGGGCGTGTTCGCCATCGTCCAGCTGGGCGGCGTCAACCAGGCGGCGCAGGACATCAAGAGCAACTGGATGCCGTCGATGCGCGCGGCGGCAGGCATGCGCTTTTTCGCCGCCAACTACCGTCTGAAGGAAAACCGCAGCATCGGCACCGACATCGCCGAGCAAAAAGCCCAGGCCGAACTCGAAGCGGCCGATGCGCGCAAGGAATTCGAGACTCGGCTGGAAACCTATGAAGGCCTGATCGTCAGCGACGAGGACCGGCAACTGCTGGCCAACGTGAAGAGCGCCTGGGCCGAGTACCTGAAGGCCAGCGCTCGACTGTTCGAGCTGTCCCGCCAGAATCAGGAGGCCGAGGCCCGCAGCCTGATCAGGGGCGAGTCCAAGACCCACTTCGACGAGGTCACCGGCCACCTGCAGAAGATGGTCGAGCTCAACGACGCGGGTGCCACCGCAGCCGGTGAAAAGGGCAGCGCGCTGTATGAAAGCTCGCGCTGGTCGATCATCGCCGTGCTTGGCGCGGCACTGCTCATTGGCTTGGGCCTGGCCTTGTTCATCGCCCGCAGCATCGCCCGCCCGTTGCGCCAGGCCGCGCTGGCCGCCGAGCAACTGGCCGAGGGCAACCTCAGTACCCGGATCGAACCGGGCGCGAAGGACGAAACCGGCATGGTGCTCAACGCCATGCGCAACATGGTCGGCAAGCTGGCGCATATCATCGGCGAGGTACGCAATGCCGCCGACAACCTGGCCAGCGCCTCGGAGCAGGTCAGCGCCACCGCGCAGTCGATGAGCCAGGCCACCAGCGAACAGGCGGCCAGCGTCGAGCAGACCAGTGCGTCGGTGGAGCAGATGAGCGCCAGCATCAACCAGAACACCGAAAACGCCAAGGTCACCGATGGCATGGCCAGCAAGGCGGCCAGGGAAGCCACCGACGGCGGCGACTCGGTGCAGCAGACCGTGGTGGCGATGAAGAAGATCGCCCAGCGCATCAGCATCATCGATGACATCGCCTACCAGACCAATCTGCTTGCCCTGAACGCCGCGATCGAGGCCGCGCGTGCCGGCGAGCACGGCAAGGGGTTCGCCGTGGTGGCCGCCGAAGTGCGCAAGCTCGCCGAGCGCAGCCAGGTGGCCGCCCAGGAAATCGGCGAGCTGTCTTCGAGCAGCGTCGACATGGCCGAGAAGGCCGGCAAGTTGCTCGACGAGATGGTGCCGTCGATCAACAAGACCTCCGACCTGGTGCAGGAAATCAGCGCCGCGTCCGAGGAACAGGCCGCAGGCGTCGCGCAGATCAACACCGCCATGACCCAGCTCAACCAGGTCACCCAGCAGAACGCCTCGAGCAGCGAGGAACTGGCGGCCACCGCCGAGGAGATGAGCAGCCAGGCCGAGCAGTTGCAACAGGCCATGAGCTTCTTCGTGCTGGACTCGACCACCAAGGCCGTGGCCCATGGCAACAGCGCCGATACCAGCAGCGGCACGCTCGCCCGCCCCTCGCCACGACCGGTCCAGCAGGCGCCACGCAAGGCCTTCGCCTACAGCATGGCCGGTGCGCCGGACGAGTCGGAGTTCACCCGTTTCTGACCAGGGCATTGGCAAGGACCAACCAGGAGAATCACATGGGCGCAGTCATCGCCACCCGTCAGACCACCGTTGCAGCGGACGAGGACGGGCAGTACCTGACTTTCATGCTCGGTGGCGAGATGTTCGCCCTCGGCATTCTGGGCATCAAGGAAATCATCGAGTACGGCAGCCTGACCGTGGTGCCGATGATGCCCGCCTTCGTGCGCGGCGTGATCAACCTGCGCGGCGCGGTGGTGCCGGTGGTGGACCTGTCGGCGCGCTTCGGCCGGGCCAGTTCCACCATCACACGGCGCTCTTGCGTGATCATCCTCGAGGCCACTAGCCAGGAAGGACAGACCCAGGACCTTGGGCTGCTGGTCGATACCGTGTCTGCCGTGCAGGAAGTGCCGGCCGCGCAGATCGAGCCGCCGCCCAGCTTCGGCGCACGGATTCGCGCCGACTTCATCAGCGGCATGGCCAAGATCGATGGCAAGTTCGTCATCGTCCTGGCGGTGGACCACGTACTGTCCCTCGATGAGATGTCGAGCCTGGCCGAGGCTGGCCAGTTGTCGGCGCTTGAAACCGACGGGCGATGAGGTGCGATCATGACCGACACTTCAGCGTTGAACGACCGGGAATTCGGTCAGTTCCAGGCCTGGCTGCACCGCGCGGCCGGCATCAACCTGTCGCCGGCCAAGAAAGCGCTGGTGGCCGGGCGTCTGTTCAAGCGCCTCAAGCACTACGAGCTGGACAGTTACGGGGACTACTTCCAGCTGATCATGGGCGGTCAGCGCCAGGGCGAGTTGCAGGTGGCGCTGGATTTGCTGACCACCAACGAGACCTATTTCTTCCGCGAACCCAAGCACTTCGATTTCCTGCGCCAGCAGGTGCTGCCCAAGGCGCCGCCGGGCAAGCTGTTTCGTGTATGGAGCGCGGCCAGCTCCTCGGGGGAAGAGCCTTACAGCCTTGCGATGACCCTGGCCGAAGGGTTGAGCACCACGCCCTGGGAGGTGATTGGCTCGGACATCAGTACCCAGGTGCTGGCCAAGGCCCGCAGCGGGCACTACGCCATGGAACGCGCCAGCACCCTGCCCCAACCGCTGCTGAGCAAGTACTGCCTGAAGGGCATCGGCCGCCAGGAAGGTACATTCCTGATCGACAAATCGCTGCGCAACCGGGTCAATTTCATCCAGGTCAATCTCAACGAACCGCTGCCTGGCCTGGGTGAGTTCGACGTGATCCTGCTGCGCAACGTCATGATCTACTTCGATCAACCGACCAAGCGCCAGGTGGTCGCGCGCCTGCTGCCTCAGCTCAAACCCGGTGGCTACTTCATGATCAGCCACTCGGAAAGCCTGCACGGCGTCAATGACACGTTGAAGCTGGTGGCGCCCTCGATCTATCGCAAGCCATGAAAAAGTCCCTGATTGCACCCGAGCTGGTGCTGGCGCCCGGCCAGGTCAGCTTTGCCACACGCCCTCTCCGGCTGCGCACGCTGCTCGGCTCCTGCGTGGCGCTCACCTTGTGGCACCCGCAACGCCTGATCGGCGGCATGTGCCATTTCATGCTGCCGGCCCGCACCCGTCGCGACCAGTCGCTGGATGGCAAGTACGCCGACGAGGCCCTCGAATTGCTGCTACGCCACGCCAGGGCCCATGGCACGCGTGCGCGTGACTATCAGGTGAAAGCGTTCGGCGGCGGCGAGATGTTTCCAGAGCAGCACCGCCACCTGCCCGATCAGAACGTGGCCAGCCTGAACATTCGCGCAGCACTGGCCCTGGCCGAACGTCATCACCTGCACCTGGCCGCCCAGGACATGGGCAGCACCGGCTACCGCACCATCCTGTTCGACCTGTGGACTGGAAATGTCTGGGTCCGGCACCAACCAATGGGAACCCTCCGTAAAGATGCCTACCAAAAAAATCAACGTACTGCTGGTCGATGACTCGGCCGTGGTGCGCCAGGTGCTGTTGGCGATACTCAACGAAACGCCGGACATTCGCGTGATGGGCGCCGCTTCCGATCCGATCTTCGCCATGGACAAGCTGGCGCGCGAGTGGCCGGACGTGATCGTGCTGGATGTGGAAATGCCGCGCATGGACGGCATCACGTTTCTCAGAAAAATCATGAGCGAGCGCCCCACACCGGTGGTGATCTGCTCGTCGCTGACGCAAAAAGGCGCGGAAACCTCGTTGCAGGCCCTCTCGGCCGGCGCTGTCGAGATCATCACCAAACCCACCACCGGGCTGAAGAGCTTCCTGATGGAGTCTGCCGCCGAGCTGGTCGGGGCGATCCGTGCAGCGGCCAATTCCAACGTGAAGAACCTCAGCAAGCGTGGGGCGCGCCCCGCGCCCATGGCTGCGCCCGCCAGCAAGCTCAGTGCGGACGCCATCCTGCCCGCCGGTAGCGGCCAGGCCATGGCCCAGACCACCGAGCGCATCGTTGCCATCGGCACCTCGACCGGCGGTACCCAGGCATTGGAAACGGTGCTTACCGCGCTGCCCAGAGTGTGCCCTGGCCTGGTGATCGTGCAGCACATGCCCGAGAAATTCACGGCCTCCTTCGCCGAGCGCCTGAACAGCATCTGCCAGATCGAAGTGCGCGAGGCGCGTAACAATGACCGGGTTCTGCCCGGTCTGGCATTGATCGCGCCTGGGGGCAAGCACCTGATGGTGACGCGCAGCGGCGCCTACTATCACGCCCAGGTGGTCGAAGGCCCGCTGGTCAATCGGCATCGTCCGTCGGTCGACGTGCTGTTTCGCTCAGTGGCCCGGTTCGCCGGCAGAAACGCGACCGGCATCATCATGACCGGCATGGGCGACGACGGGGCGCGCGGCCTGAAGGAGATGCTCGATGCCGGCGCCGCCACCGTCGCCCAGGACGAAGCCAGTTGCGTGGTGTTCGGCATGCCCAAGGAAGCCATCAAGCTCAACGCCGCCCAACGCATCATGGCGCTCGGCGACATTCATCAGGCGATCGTGCACAAGCCGGGCACATCAGGCTGACACACCCGCGCGTGCCGATGACCAGCGGTGGCTAAGTGCCCACCAGGCTGCGCCGGATCCAGCTGTACAGGTTCAGCCCTTCCCGGGACAGCTCGCTGTCCGCGCGCCGGCACAGATAGTAGCCACGGCCGTCGTCGACCGTCGTGTCGAACAACCGCACCAGCTCGCCGTTTTGCAGATAAGGCGCCACCAGGGGCTCGCGCAGCAGTGCACAGCCTAGCCCGGTCAGGGCCGCGGTCAGCGCCAGTTGACCATCCTCGAACAGCAAGCCATTGAGTGCCGTGGGATGGCGCACACCGCTCTGCTGGAACCACTGCGCCCAGGTGCCGCGCTCTTCGTCGTGCAACAGCGGCAGGCCGATCAATGCCTCAGGCGTGTCGATCGGGCCGTGGCGCTGCAGGAACTCGCGGCTGCAACACGCCGCCACCGCCCCCGAGATCAGCGATTCACTGTGATAGCCGGGCCAGTGCCCGGTGCCGAAGCGGATCGAGATGTCTGCCGCATCGCTGGGGTAGCTGCGGTGGTTGGCGTAGGTGACGTTGATGTCCAGGCCGGGATTTTCCTCGAGAAACTCCGCCAGCCGGGGGATGAACAGGTTGATGCCGAACAGCGGGATCAGGCTGATCGTCACCTGGCGCAGCGCAGACTTTTCCCGGACATGGTCGGTGGCGCTGCGCAGCACCGCGAAAGCAGAGCGGATGGCCCGGTAATACTCGCGGCCTTCCTCGGTGAGGATCAGGTTGCGCCCCTGACGAATAGTCAGCGATTGCTGGAGAAACTCCTCGAGCAGGCGCAACTGGTGACTGATCGCCGATGCAGAAATGTCCAGCTCACGGGCAGCGGCATTGACCCCGCCGTGGCGGGCGAAAGCTTCGAAGGTGCGTACGGCACGCAGTGGCGGATCGTTATCCAATCGTTCTGTATTTTTCATGTGATGAGCATATTATAAATATAAAGCGCTGAAAATACGAATTTATAGGCTAGTAAGTGGCATTTTTGTTTGGTTATAAGAATAGTGTTTTCTGATATTTGATTAAAACAGAATGTATCTCTACTGTTGCGCCTCTCCCTGCCCCAGCCGCGTGCGCGCGGGCACCCGCTGCAAGAGATTTGTCCCAACGATGGATACCTTGATTCAACAACTGCTCAACGGGCTGATGCTCGGCAGCCTGTATGCCCTGATCGCGCTGGGCTACACCATGGTGTACGGCATTTTGCGCATCATCAACTTCGCCCATGGCGACCTGTTGATGATGGGGGCACTGATCGGGCTGTCGATCATCCGTGTGCTGCAATCACTGTTCCCTGCCCTTCCGGGCTTGCTGGTCCTGGCGCTGGCCACGCTCGGTGCGATGGCGGCCTGCGCCGCGCTGGCCGTGCTGATCGAACGCGTCGCCTACCGCCGCCTGCGCCATGCCCCGCGCCTGGCACCGCTGATCAGCGGGATCGGCGTGTCGCTGTTGCTGCAGACCGTGGCCATGCTGATCTGGTCGCGCAACCCGCAGATGTTCGTGCAGTTGCTGCCGCTCGATCCCATCGAAGTGACCGCAGGCGACGCCAGCCATGCGCCGGCCATCACCAACGTCACGGCCATCGCCACGGTGGGCATCGCACTGGCGGTGATGGCAGGGCTGTTGCTATTGGTCGACCACACCCGCCTGGGGCGCGCCATGCGGGCCGTGGCGGAGAATCCGCAGGTGGCGAGCCTGATGGGCATCAATCCCAACCAGGTGATCGTACTGACCTTCGCCATCGGCGGCGCGCTGGCGGCACTGGCCGGAATCATGATGGCCAGCAACTATGGCAGCGCCCATTTCTACATGGGCTTTCTACCCGGAATCAAGGCCTTCACCGCCGCCGTGCTGGGCGGGATCGGCAATCTCAAGGGCGCCATGCTCGGCGGGATCCTCCTGGGGCTGATCGAGGCCCTTGGCACCGGCTACCTGGGCGAGGCCACAGGTGGCGTGTTCGGCAGCAACTACCAGGATGTGTTCGCCTTCATGGTGCTGATCGCCGTACTGGTGCTGCGTCCTTCCGGCCTTCTGGGCGAACGACTGGCGAGCCGCGCATGACTGCCCTGACGATGCTGCACAATTGCGCGCCACGGGCCAGGATCGGCCTGGTGCTGTTCGCCCTGGCACTGCTGCTTGCGCCCTGGCTGGTGGGCCATGCGGGCGGTAACGCCTGGGTGCGTACCCTGGACTTCGCCCTGCTGTACATCATGCTCGCGCTGGGCTTGAACATCGTGGTCGGCTACGCCGGTCTGCTGGATATGGGCTTCATTGCCTTCTATGCCGTCGGCGCCTATCTGGCCGCCCTGCTTTCATCGCCTCACCTGCTCGATCAGTTTCCGGCGCTGGCCGCCGTGTTGCCGGGCGGCCTGCACACGCCACTCTGGCTGATCCTGCCGCTGGCCGCGTTGCTGGCGGCCGGTCTGGGCATCCTGCTCGGCGCGCCGACCCTGCGTCTGCGCGGCGACTACCTGGCCATCGTCACCCTGGGTTTCGGCGAGATCATTCGGATCTTCATGCGCAACCTCGATCGGCCGATCAACCTCACCAATGGTGCCAAGGGCATCGCCTCGGTGGATCCGGTGCACCTGTTCGGCGTCAACCTGGCCCGCACCCAGGACGTGTTCGGCCTGCGGCTGCCATCGGTGTATCTCTATTACTACCTGTTCGCAGCGGCCATGGTGCTGATCCTGTTCGCCTGCATCCGCCTGCAGCATTCGCGTATCGGCCGAGCCTGGCTGGCCATTCGCGAGGATGAGCAAGCCGCCGCGGCCATGGGCCTGAACACCCGCAACCTCAAGCTGCTGGCCTTCGCCCTCGGCGCAGCGTTCGGCGGCGTTGGCGGCGCGCTGTTCGCATCCTTCCAAGGCTTCGTCTCGCCGGAGTCCTTCAGCCTCAACGAATCCATCGCCGTGCTGGCGATGGTGGTGCTCGGTGGCATGGGCCACATTCCAGGCGTGATCCTGGGATGTGTGCTGCTGGCAGCGCTCCCGGAAATCCTGCGAGCGAGCATGGGCAGCCTGCAGCAGACGCTGTTCGGCCAGGTGCTGGTGGACCCCGAGGTCATCCGCCAGCTCTTCTACGGGCTGGCACTGATTCTCGCCATGCTCTACCGCCCTGCCGGACTCTGGCCGGCCCGTGAAGGAGGTGCACGATGAGCACGCCGTTGTTGCAGCTCGAACAGGTGGGCAAGCGCTTTGGGGGCGTCGCGGCGTTATCCGGGGTGAACCTGAGCATCGCGTCAGGGCATATCCATGGCCTGATCGGACCCAACGGTGCCGGCAAGACCACCCTGTTCAACGTCATGACCGGTCTGTACACGGCCGACTCAGGCCAGTTCATCCTGGACGGCACGCGCTACCGGCCGACGTCGGTGCACAAGGTGGCCCAGGCCGGAATTGCCCGCACGTTCCAGAACATACGCCTTTTCAACGCGATGAGCGCGCTGGAGAACGTCATGGTCGGCCGTCACATTCGCACCCGCAATGGCGTGTGGGCGGCCCTGAGCCGCCATCGACGCGCCCGCGAGGAAGAGCGCCAGAGCCGGGAACGCGCCCGCGAGCTGCTGGAGTACGTGGGCATCGGCGCTTTCACCGACTACCGCGCCGACAGCCTGTCTTACGGGCATCAGCGGCGCCTGGAAATTGCTCGAGCACTGGCCACCGAACCGCGTCTGCTGGCGCTCGACGAGCCGGCCGCCGGCATGAACCTGAGTGAAAAACAGCAGCTGCGCACCCTGCTGGAAAAGATCCGCGACGATGGCCACACCCTGTTGCTGATCGAGCATGACGTCAAGCTGGTGATGGGCATCTGCGATCGCCTGACGGTGCTCGACCACGGCCAAGTGATCGCCGAAGGCCCGCCCGAGCTCGTGCGTCATCAGCCTGCCGTGGTGCAGGCCTACCTGGGAGCTGGCGCCCATGTCTGATGCCCTGTTGCAGATTCGAGGCCTGAGCGTGCACTACGGTGCCATCGCTGCGGTGAAGAGCCTGGATCTGGAGGTGCGCGCAGGCGAGCGCGTGACCCTGATCGGTGCCAATGGTGCCGGCAAGACCTCGACCCTCAAGGCACTGACCGGGCTACTGCCGGCCAGCGCCGGCGCGATTCGTTTCGACGGCAGGCCGATCCATGGCCAGGCGGCGCACGAGCTGCTGCGCCAGGGCATCGCCATGGTGCCGGAAGGCCGCGGCATCTTTGGCCGCATGAGTGTGGTGGAAAACCTGCAGGCCGGCGCTTTCCTGCGCCGGGACCGCGCCCAGGTCGACGACGAAATCGCGCAGTGGCTGGACCTGTTCCCGCACCTGGAACGTCGTGCCCGGCAACCTGCGGGCCTGCTTTCCGGTGGCGAGCAGCAGATGCTGGCGCTGGCCCGCGCACTGATGTCCCGCCCGCGCCTGCTGGTGCTGGACGAGCCGTCGATGGGCCTGGCGCCGATCATGGTGGAGAAGATCTTCGAAGTGATCGATCAGGTCTGCAAGGACGGCATGACCCTGCTGCTGGTCGAGCAGAACGCCCGCCTCGCCCTGCAGGTCTGCCAGCGCGCCTATGTCATGGACAGCGGGCGGATCACCTTGCACGGCGCCGCTGACGACCTGCTGGACGACCCTCACGTGCGCGCCGCCTACCTCGGCGAATGAACCCGAACCGCCACCGGGCCTCCGGAGCCAACATGAACAGCGCCCATCGCGGGCGCGATCTGCCACAGGAAGCACACATGCACATGTCTACCCTCATCAAGCGCGCCGCCCTGATCGGCGTCGCCGTCAGCAGCCTGGCCACCGCCGTGGCCCAGGCCGACCAGACCGTGCTGATCGGCCTGGCCGGCCCACTGACCGGCCCGTCGGCGCGGATCGGCAAGGACCTGGAGAACGGCGCGCAGCTGGCCATCGACGCCGCCAACGCGCGACATCCGACCCTCGATGGCGAGGCGGTGACGTACAAGCTGGTGTCCGAGGACGATCAATCCGACCCGCGCACGGCCGTGACCGTCGCCCAGCGCCTGGTCGATGCCGGGGTGGTCGGCGTGGTCGGCCACTGGAACACCGGCACCAGCATTCCGGCCGCGCGCGTCTATCACGATGCAGGCATCGCCCAGGTGGCGCCCGTCGCGACAGGCCACGCCTACACGCAGCAGGGCTTCGACACCAGTTTCCGCATCATGGGCCACGACGATGACGGCGGCCAGGTGGCCGGCCGCTACGCGCTGGATACCTTGAAGGCCAAACGCATCGCGGTGATCGACGACCGCACCGCCTTCGGCCAGGGCCTGGCCGATCAGTTCGTCAAGTCCATCGAGGCGGGCGGCGGCAATTTGGTTTCCCGGGAGTACGTGGACGACAAGACCGTGGACTTCAGCGCGGTGCTGACCACCGTGCGCAGCAAGAATCCCGACCTGATTTTCTTCGGCGGTGTCGACGCCCAGGCCGCGCCCCTGGCCCGGCGCATCAAGCAGCTGGGGATGAAGGCGACGCTCATGGGCGCAGGCGGCTTCGTCAGCCAGACCTTCCTGGAACTGGCACAGAAGGAAGGCGACGGCGTGATCGCCCTGGAACCTGGCCTGGCCGTGGCCCAGATGCCAGGCGGCAAGGACTTCGAGCAACGCTACCAGCAGCGTTACAAGACGCATATCGAACTGCATGCACCCTTCGCCTATGACGGTGTGGGCGTGCTCATCGCGGCCATCGAAAAGGCCGGCTCCACCGATCCTGCCAAGTACCTGCCCGTGCTCAAGGCCAGCCAGTACCAGGGCGTCACCGGCCTGATCGCCTTCGATGCCGAAGGCAACCTGAAAAACCCCACCTTCACCGTCTACCAGGTGAAGGCCAATGCCTGGCAGCCGGTCAGCGTAGCCGGCGGCAAGCCCTGATTCGACCGGGGTCGGCGGCGCGCGCGCGGCCCACCTCCGGCTGATCCGTGAGAACCGATGGAGGCACCCCACATGAGTCAACATGACGGTGAACTGGGCATCCTGGCCCGGCGGCGCATCGAAGCCGAAATCATCAAACCCATCTACGAGATCCTCGTGCGCGACTACGGCAAGGACAAGGCCGGTGCCGTCATCGGCGAGGCGGTGTCCCAGGCGGCGGTCGATGCCGGCAAGCAGTTCGCCGCCCGAGAACCCAACGGGCCCGACCTGCAGGGCTTCATCGCGCTCCAGGAACTCTGGGAAAAGGACGACGCGCTGAAAGTGGACGTGATCGCCACCGACGCCACCCATTTCGACTACGACGTGCACCGCTGCCGCTACGCCGAGATGTACCACGCCATGGGCCTGGGCGAAATCGGTCACTTGCTGTCGTGCAACCGCGACGAGCTGTTCATCGTCGGTTATGACCCTCGGGTCGAACTCACGCGCACCCAGACCATCATGGGCGGCGCTTCCCATTGCGACTTCCGCTACAAGGTCAAATCGTCGGAGCCTGAAGCATGAGCAAGACACTGCGCATCGACGGCGAGCGCCTGTGGGGCTCGCTGATGGACATGGCGCGCATCGGCGCCACCGAGAACGGCGGAGTGTCACGCCTGGCGTTGACCGAAGAGGATCGCCAGGGGCGCGACCTGTTCGTCGAATGGGCCCGGGAGGCCGGGTGCAGCATCCGGGTGGACGCCATGGGCAACATCTTCGCCCGCCGCGAGGGCCGTGATGCCAGCCTGGCGCCGGTGGTGACCGGCTCTCATGGCGATTCGCAACCGATGGGTGGCAAGTTCGACGGCATCTACGGTGTGCTGGCGGGGCTGGAGGTGATCCGCACCCTCAATGACCTGGGCATCCAGACCGAGCGCTCCCTCGAAGTCATCAACTGGACCAACGAGGAAGGCTCGCGTTTCGCCCCGGCGATGATCGCCTCGGGTGTGTATGCCGGGGTGTTCGATCTGGCGTACGGCCTGTCGCGTACCGATGCCAACGGCGTGACCATCGGCCAGGCGTTGCAGGCCATCGGCTATGACGGTGACGCGCCCATGGGCGGGCGGGATATCCATGCCGCGTTCGAACTGCACATCGAGCAAGGCCCGATTCTCGAAGCGCAGAACCTGACCATCGGCGTGGTCACCGCAGCCCAGGGCCAGCGCTGGTACGAAGTCGAGCTCACCGGCCGCAGCGCCCACGCCGGCACTACGCCGATGAACCACCGTCTCGACGCCCTGCTGGGCATGGCGCGGGTGGCCGAGGCGGTCAATGCGCTTGGCCTGGCACAAGGCGATGAAGGACGCGCCACCATCGGCCTGGTCAACGTGTATCCTAATTCGCGCAACGTGGTACCGGGCCGGGTCTTTTTCAGTGTCGAGTTTCGCCATCCACGGGAAATGGCCCTTGAAGCACTCGACTTCGCGTTTCGCGAGAAGGTGCAGCAGATCGCCGACGGTATTGGCCTGCATGCGAAGGTCGAGCAGATCTTCCAGTACGCGCCGATCGCCTTCGAGCAAAGCTGTATCGAAAGCGTGCGCCGCGCGACCCAGCAGCTGGGTTACAGCCACAGGGACATGGTGTCCGGCGCCGGTCATGACGCCTGCTACCTGAACCGCGTGGCGCCCACATCGATGATCTTCGTGCCCTGCGTCGGAGGCCTCAGCCACAACGAGGCCGAGCACATTCATCCCGAGTGGGCCGAAGCGGGCGCCAACGTGCTGCTGCTGGCGATGCTCGACAAGAGCGCACGTTGAGCACGGGCCATGGGGCCTCGAGCCTCGTGGCGACGCTCACCTTGCAGAACCGCGATTCGGCGACCGGGGGAAATGCCCTTGAACGAACGACGCTGCGCATGGACGTCACCCGTTCTCGAAGGCTTCCCTGTCCCGTCGATACACCAGCGTGTCGCAGATACCGAATTTCTCCGACTGCCGATCACCGACGATGACCTTCACCTGGCGCAAGCCCACCGCCTCGGCCAGTCTCTGGCTGGCCTGGTTCGCCGAAGAGGTGGTCAGGTACAGCGAATGCCCCTTCAGGGCGGCCACCAGCGCGGCCAACGCCTCGCTCATCAGCCCCTTGCCCGCGTGACGCTGGTTGGCCCAGTAGCCGAGTTCGAACGGGTCGGTTTCGTCACAACCCGGGGTGAGCCCGATGCAGCCGACGATATCGGCAGGCTCTCTGCCCGTGATCACGAAATAACGCTTTTCTCCGGCCGAAAGAAAATAATCCCGCGCTGCGCCCTCCAGGCTTTGCTGCGCCTGCTGGCGAGTCCAGTGCGGCTGGCTCCACGGTAAGAAATCCCGGTGCAACTCGAAACTGGCGTTCAGAGCATCGGCCAGCGGCTGCGCCAGTGGCGCCTGGGCGGGTATCAGTGCCACCCGTTCGGTTCTCAGGCTGAACGGCACCCGCAGCGACCTTGGCTGGGCATGGGTCCAGGCTGCAATCGGAACCAGTGCCGGTTGCGCAATGGCTTCGCGCTTCTCCAGCAGGTGCACCTTTGGATCATCTTCACGCGGGCCCAGGTCCTGCCAGCCCTGCTTGCGATAGAAATGCCACGCAGGTGTATTGGTCGGGCTCGCGGACAGCCGAATCGACTGGCAACCCAGGCCGCTCAGGTAGGTCCATGCATAGGCCTCCAGCAAGCGTCCCAACCCCCGCCCCCGAGCGTGGGCACGCAAGTAGAACAGATTGACGTAGCCGATGGCAGGATCGCTCGGCGTGCGGCCCATTTCGATCTGCCCGATGATCGTGTCGCCCTGCCACAGATGCACCAGGCAACCCGGCATGCGCTCGGCGCGGGTGCGCAGCCAGTCTGCATAACGCTCGGCGCCCAGGCCGTCGCGCTCGTGAAAACGCTCGGCGGAGCCGAATCCGCACACGCAGGTGTCGATTCGAAAGTCCACACAGGTTTGCAGGTGCGCGTCCAGATCGACGGGTCTGAACACCAGGGGCGGGCCTGCCTCGGCGCGGACGGCCGATGGTGAAATCCTATTCACAGTGACTCCTTGTTTATAGCGATCGGCAAGGGCCGATGTTGCATTCTGTCTCATTCGCAACAGACCCTGGACACGCTGCAAGCCAGTGAACAGGCCTACGCGCCCTTCAGCCCAATAATGACAGCGAGGTCAACAGCGCCTGCAAGCCCTCGGGCACCAGAGGGGACGCGTCGCTGAACGATGTACTGTCGCACCATTTCGCCCTGAAGACTGCGCCGTCGCTCTCCACGCCTTCCAGCCAGGGTAGCCGATACAGCGTGGCGTCTTCGAAGCGAGCGTCATAGACCTGCACCACCTCATGTCCGGGCTTGCCCAGGTAGGTGAAAATGCTCTCCAGCGTACCGATCAGGCGCAGGTCGGTGATGGGCTGATCCAGCTCTTCGCGAATTTCCCGCACGATGGCGTCAGCGCTGCGCTCGCCGAATTCGATACCGCCACCCAGCGGACGATACAACGTCGATCCTTTCACAGGGTCGACGAATTCATTCACCAGAATTCTGCCCTGATGATGGAAGATGCACAGGGCCAGGTGGCGAATACGCGGTTCAGGCATGATGTCGAAGACCTTGAGATGAACGGGACGATGCAACCGGCGGCATCGTTCTTGCTGTCACGCCGCTGACTGTACATGGCACCCTACCAGGAAATTCCCATGACCATGACCGCCGACGCGCTCTTCGACATCGCGTTCTCTCTCTCGAGAGGGTGTCGACCGCTTCCTGATAGCCGGCGCCGCACGGGTTCCTACTGAGTATTCAGGTTATCTGACTCGATCAGCGAAGCGACCAGTAGCTCATGGGTATAGGGATGCCGGGGCGATTCGAACAACTGCTCGGTCGCTCCCGCCTCGACCACTACCCCGTTCTTGATCACGACAAGATCATGGGCCAACGCCCTGACCACGGCCAGGTCGTGACTGATGAACAGGTACGTGAATCCGTGTCTGGCCTGCAACGATTTCAACAGGGCGATAACCTGTTTCTGCACCGTCCGGTCCAGTGCAGAGGTCGGCTCGTCCAGTAGAATCAGCTCAGGTTCGAGCACCAGGGCTCGCGCGATCGCCACGCGCTGGCGCTGTCCACCGGAAAACTCGTGGGGAAAGCGATGGCGCATATCCGGGTCGAGCCCTACTTCTCGCAGCACCTCGACGACCTGCGCTTCACGTTGCCTGGCGTCGAGCGAGGTGTGCACGCGCAACCCCTCCTCGAGGATCTGCTGCACGCTCATGCGCGGGCTGAGGCTGCCATAGGGGTCCTGGAACACGATCTGCAGCTTCTTGCGCCAGGGCTGCAAGGCCTTGCCCGTGAGACGATCCAGCGCCTGGCCCGCGTAGCGAATACTGCCGTTCGAATCGATCAGTCGCAGGATCGCCTGGCCCAGCGTCGACTTTCCGGAGCCCGATTCGCCGACGATGCCCAAGGTTTTCCCGCGTTGCAGCCGCAGCTGCACGCCATCGACCGCCTTGATGGGCGCTCGGCGTCGCAACCACCCGCCTTGCGCGAACCAGACCCGCAGGTCGTCCACTTCCAGCAACGGCTCGCGCGCTGGGGTCGGCACTGCCCTGCCATCAGGCTCGGCCGCGAGCAGCTGGCGTGTGTAAGGGTGCGCAGGCGCAGCGAACAAGGTCTCGCGATCAGCGGTCTCGACGATGCTACCCGCCCGCATGACGGCCACCCGTTGAGCGATGGTACGGACCACGTTCAGGTCATGGCTGATCAGCAACAGCGCCATGCCCGTGGTCTGCTGAAGGCGCTTGAGCAGCGCCAGGATGCGCCGCTGCACCGTCACATCCAGGGCCGTGGTGGGTTCATCGGCGATGAGCAGCAGCGGCTCGCAGGCCAGCGCCATGGCGATCATCACACGCTGCCTCTGCCCGCCCGACAACTGGTGCGGGTAAGCCGTGAGGCGACGTTCGGCGTGCTGAATACCTACCCGCTCCAACAGCTCCAATACCCGTCGCCGGGCCGCAGCGCCGCTGATGCCCTTGTGCAGCGTCAGGGTCTCGGCCAACTGCCGCTCGATGGTGTAGAGCGGGTTGAGGGACGTCATGGGTTCTTGAAAGATCATCGCGATGCGATCACCGCGGATCTGCTGCAGGCGTTTGGGCGAAGCGCCGATCAGCTCCTCGCCCTGAAACACGATACTGCCTGTGGTGTGGGTGACATGGCGTGGCAGCAGTTGAAGAATCGAGTGGGCCGTCACCGATTTGCCGGAACCCGACTCTCCGACCAATGCCAGGCATTCGCCCGGACGGATGTCCAGATCGATGCCACGTACAGCGCCGTGGCCGTCGAATTCGACGTTCAGGCCACGGATTCGAACCAGTGCATCATCCACGTCCAACTCCTCGTCTGAATATTTGAACCGCATGGGCTCAGGCCCTCGGGTCGAAGGCGTCGCGACACGCCTCGCCCATGAACACCAGCAGCGACAGGATCAACGCCAGTGAGAAGAACGCAGTGAGCGCCAGCCAGGGCGCTTGCAGATTGTTCTTGCCCTGACTGATCAGCTCGCCCAGCGAGGCCGTGCCCAAAGGCATGCCGAAACCCAGAAAATCCAGCGCCGTGAGCGTCGAGATCGCGCCGGTCACAATGAAGGGCAGATAGCTCAGGGTTGCGGTCATCGCGTTGGGCAGGATGTGGCGCAGCATGATCTGGAGGTTACCAACCCCCAGGGCCTTGGCCGCCTTGACATACTCCAGGTTACGCCCGCGCAGGAACTCGGCGCGCACGACATCGACCAGGGCCAGCCAGGAAAACAGTGCCATGATGCCCAGCAACCACCAGAAACCAGGCTCGACGAAGCCTGAAAGGATGATCAGCAGGTACAGCACTGGCAAGCCTGCCCAGACCTCTTGCAGTCGCTGCCCGAAGAGGTCGACGCAACCGGCGAAATAGCCCTGGAGGGCGCCTGCCAGGACACCGATCACGGTACTGATCGCAGTCAGTGCCAGGGCGAACAGCAACGACACCCGCGTTCCGAAGATCACCCTGGCCAGCACGTCACGCGCTTGATCGTCGGTGCCCAGCCAGTTCTGGGCCGAGGGTGGCGTGGGTGCTGGCGTGGTCAGATCGTAATTAACGGTGTCGTAGCTGAACGGCACTGGCGGGAACAGCATCCAGCCGCCCTGCCCTTCGATCAGCTCACGCACGTAGCTGTCGCGGTAATCCGGTTGAAATGGCAGCTCGCCGCCGAAATCCTGTTCGGTGTAGCGCTGCACGACCGGAAAGAACAGCGAGCCTTTGTAGGCGATCAGCAGCGGCTTGTCGTTGGCGATCAGCTCGCCCGCCAGACACACGACGAACAACCCGACGAACAGGCACATCGACCACCAGCCTCGGCGGTTGCGTCGAAAATGCAACCAGCGTCGGCGAGTGGGAGCGGACAATACGAACATCAGTGTTTCCTTGCCGAGAAGTCCAGACGGGGATCGAGCCACTGGTAGCAGAGGTCGCCGAGCAACTTGATCACCAGGCCGACCAGCGTGAAGATGAACAGCGTGCCGAACACCACCGGATAATCACGCGATACCGCGGCGTCGTAGCTCAGGCGCCCGAGGCCGTCGAGCGAAAAGATCACCTCGATGAGCAACGAGCCACCGAACAGCAGGTTGATCAGGGCCTGGGGCAAGCCTGCCACCACCATCAACATGGCGTTGCGCATCACGTGCCGGCGCAGCACCTGCCGCTCGCTGAACCCCTTGGCCCGTGCGGTGACCACGTACTGACGGCTGATTTCGTCGAGAACGCTGTTCTTGGTCAGAATGGTCAGGGTCGCGAAACTGCCGATCACCAGTGCCAGTACAGGCAGTACCAAGTGCCAGAAATAATCGACGACCTGCCCCGGCCATGACATCTGGGCGAAGTTCTCCGACACCAGACCTCGCACCGGAAACCAGTGCAACAGACTGCCGCCACCGAACACCACGATCAGCAACAGCGCGAACAGAAATGCCGGTATGGCGTGACCTATGATGATCGCCACACTGCTCCACACATCGAACCGGCTACCGTGGCGCACGGCCTTGCGAATGCCCAACGGAATCGAAATCAGGTAGCTCAGCGCAGTGGCCCAGAAGCCCAGGGAAAGCGTGACCGGCATTTTTTCAAGGATCAGGTCGGTGACCTTGGCGCCGCGAAAGAAGCTTTCACCGAAGTCCAGCTGCGCGTAGTTCTTCAGCATCAGCCACAGACGCTGCCCCAGCGGCTTGTCGAAGCCATACTGGCGCTCGATCTCGGCGATCAGCGCCGGATCCAGACCCCGGTCGGAACGCCCAGGCTGCCCCACCGACTCCACATGGCCGCCCCCCACCGACGCTTGGCTGCCAATGCCCTGAAGACGCGCAATGGCCTGCTCCACCGGCCCCCCGGGTGCCGCCTGCACAATGAAGAAATTGACCAGCAGGATGCACAGCAGCGTCGGCACGATCAATAGCAGGCGTCGCGCACTATAGGCCAGCATGACGGGACGCCTCGTGCTGCTCGCGCATCTGCGCGGTGGTCAGGGGGGTGGCGCTGACTTGCCACCAGGTGTCGATGCCCACATCGAAGAGCGGCGCGATCTTCGGCCGCCCGAAGCGGTTCCACCATACCGACGACGAGCCAGGCGGATAGTAATTGGAAATCCAGTAGTACCCCCATTGCAACACCCGATCCAGGGCATGGGCGTAGCGCACCATCGTCGGCCGGTCGCTGGCGTGCACCAGCCCGTCGAGCAGAATGTCGACCGCTGGGTCCTTGAGCGACATGTAGTTATTGGAGCCTGGATCGTCGGCGCTTTGCGAGCTGTAGTAGTTCAACAGCTCTGCGCCCGGTGACGGGCTGACGGGGTAACCGGTGACGATCATGTCGTAATCCCGGGCACGTACCCGGTTGGTGTATTGCGCCGAATCGACCATGCGAATGTCGAAACCGATACCGATCTGCGCCAGGTTGCGCTTGAAGGGCAGCAGCAGCCGCTCGAAACCTTTCTGATCGACCAGAAACGTGAAGTGCAGCGGTTCGCCCTCGGCATTGACCAACTGATCGCCTTGGGGCCGCCAGCCTGCCGCTTCGAGCAGTTCGAGCGCCTGCAGCTGTTGCGGCCGAATATGCCCGGAGCCACTGGTTACCGGAGGCTGGTACACCTGATCGAACACTTCAGGCGCAACCAAGCCCCGCAATGGCTGCAGAATCGAGCGTTCATCGGCGTCCGGCAGTTGCGTGGCCGCCAGCTCGCTGCGGGAAAAGAAGCTGCGTTGACGCAGGTACATCCCGTGCATGATCTGCCGATTGGTCCAGTCGAAATCCCACAACAGGCTCAGCGCCTGACGCACGCGACGGTCCTGGAACTTGGGCTTGTGCAGATTGAAGACGAAGCCTTGAGTGCCCTGCACGGCCTGGGGCGCCAGGTGCTCGCGCTGCAGACGCCCATCGGCCAGCGCCTGGCCCGCATACCCGGTCATGTAGTTGGTGGCGGAGAACTCGCGATTGAAGTCGTAGCCCTGCGCGCGAAGCAATTGCCGGGACACGTCCGTGTCGGCGAAAAACTCCAGGCGCAGGCTGTCGAAGTTGTACAGGCCGCGGCTGACCGGCAGATCGCGCGCCCACCAGTCCTTGACCCGCTCGAACGTCACGCTGCGGCCATTGTCGACCGCGCTGATGCGGTACGGACCGCTACCCAGCGGGGCTTCGAAGCCACCGCCGCTGGCGAAATCGCGCGTGCGCCACCAGTGTTCCGGCAGCACAGGCAGCGAAGCGATGTCCAGGGGCAAGGTGCGGTTGTCCGCGCTCTTGAAGGTGAAGCGCACCTGGGTCGGCGATTCGACGATCACCTGATCGACATCGGCAAAGCGCTGGCGGTAGCTCAGGCTCCCCTGCGTGTTGAGCAGCTCGAACGTGTACTTCACATCCTCGGCCGTAATGGCCGATCCGTCGTCGAAGCGGGCACGGGGGTCGAGGTTGAAGCGCAACCAGGTCCGGTCGGGGGCCAGTTCCATGGTCTGCGCCACCAGGCCATACACGGTGTAGGGCTCATCCAGGGAACGGTAGGCGAGCGGGCTGTACAACCAGCCTTGGATCTGGGCAACGCCAGTGCCTTTGTCTACGTAGGGAATCAGGTGATCGAACGAGCCGCTTTCCATCGATGAACGCCGGAAGCTGCCGCCCTTGGGGGCCGCGGGGTTGACGTAGTCGAAATAGCTGAAGGCCGCGCGGTACTTGGGTGGCTCGCCATAAACGGTCAGCGCGTGAACAGGTCGAGCGAATGACGGCGTCACCTGGGCCAGCAGGCAGGCGATCAGCAGGATGCATCGAAACAGCATGGAACGTAGCTCCTTGGCGGCAGCGACTCGCTTTGGATACATCAGCGCGCTTGCACGCGCTGACGCCGCGCGCATCAGAAGTTGTAGGACACGCGGGTGTACAGGGTGCGTCCGAACGGGTCCGAGTAACGGGGGTCGTATCCGCTCTGGAAGGTCGAAGTCTGGTTGCTGAACGGCGGCTCGCGGTCGAACAGGTTCTGTACGCCTACCGTCACTTGCGCGGTGTCGCGCCAGGTGTAGGTACCTGCCAGGTCCCAGACATTCCACGACCCCACCTTGCCGTGGGTGGAGCGATCGTCGTCGTTGTAGCCCGAGGAGAAGCGGTTGGTCAGCGTGGCGCCCAGGGGGCCCTTGCTCCAGGTGCCGTTGAGGCTGTGGCGCCAGCGAGTCGCTACCCCGGCCGAGGCGAAGGTGCCGCCGCGATAGTCGCCCAGCTTGTCGATGTACTGGCCGTCGAGGTCCTGCTGGTAATCGTACCGGGTGACATAAGTGCCTTGGAGGTTGGCGCCGAACTGGCCCCAAGGCGTTTGCGGGAAGCGGTAGTCGAAGCTCACGTCCACGCCGCTGGTTTTCACCTTGCCCAGGTTCGCCAGGCCCGTGACGATGTGGTCGATGGAGCCATCGGGCTTGCGCACGATACGCTCGGGGTAGAGATCAGGCTGGTCGAACACGGCGTTTTCGGGGAATTCGGAAATCTGGTTGGCGATCTTGATCCACCAGAAATCCAGGCCCAGCGACAGTGTGTCGACAGGTTGATAGACAACGCCGAGGGTGACGTTACGTGCGGTTTCCGGTTTCAGATCGGAATTGCCACCGGTCCGGTTGAAGAACTGCTGTGCGCAGTCACGATTGGCCAGGCCGCCGTTGGAAGGCGATCCCCCCGAGCACAGGCGAGGGTCGTTGTAGTTGGCCACGGTGTAGCCCGTGGATATCGGGTTGTACAGCTCGTACAGCGACGGTGCGCGGAACCCTTCGCTGTAGGCACCGCGAACCACCACCTGTTTGAAAGGCTGAAAGCGGAACGAGTACTTGGGGTTGGTGGTGCTGCCAAAGTCGCTGTACTTGTCATGGCGCACAGCGGCCGACAGTTCCAGGCTATCGAGCACCGGCACGTTCAGCTCCGCGTACTGGGCCTGCACCGACCGGTCACCGGAAACGGCCGCGTTGGGGTCCACGCCCAGGCTCTGGATGTTGGCGTCGAACGCCGAGAAATCCTGGTGAAATTCTTCCTTGCGGTATTCGCCCCCCAACGCCAGGGCGGCCGGTCCTGCCCCGAACCAGTCGCCGACATCCCGGCTGACGCGCCCATCGAGGCTCTTCACGCGGCCGACGGCGACGCCGTAGTCGCCATCGATGTTGTTCGCTGCCAGCAATGCCTGACCCGCCGCACTCTGCGGGCCGAAGGGGTTGACCACG
This sequence comes from Pseudomonas sp. S30, assembly GCF_016518545.1. Classification (GTDB taxonomy): domain Bacteria; phylum Pseudomonadota; class Gammaproteobacteria; order Pseudomonadales; family Pseudomonadaceae; genus Aquipseudomonas. The sequence goes on along the minus strand of NZ_JACVTO010000004.1, from coordinate 225,278 downwards.
CCGTTGGCGATGCCCTGCGCCACCGCGCGATCGTCCACATAGCCGCCGAGGATGGTATTGGTGACCTTGCTCTGGTTGTAGGCGGCACCCAGGTTGTAGTCCCATCCGCCGACGTTGCCATCGAAGGTCAACAGCAAGCGCTGATTGACGTTGTCATCGCGATGCCGACGTGCACCGATTTCGCTTTCGCGCCAGTTCACATCCACAGGTTGCGACGGATCGAGCGTGAAGTTCGTGGGCCCCGGGGTGATACCGTTGCCGGGGTAGAAGGTGGTCCCTGGGTTGACCTGCAGGCCGGTGAGCAAACCTGGGCCGATTTGCGTCCAGTTCCTGTTGCGCGCCCAGAAGTACTCCAGGCTCACGCTATGGTCATCCGAGAGTTTGCCCGTCGCCTTGCCGAAGAAGGCGTCCTTCTCGGTTTCCGGCACCAGGTCCAGATAGCTCCATACCGACTGACGACAGATCCCGTTGCGGGCGATCAGACCAGGACCGTTGCAGCCTGATGCCGCCAGCGGGTTGGTCGCATTGGCGCCCTGACTCCAGTTGGCCGGCGATGCGGTACCGGACGAATAATCCAGCCCCCTGCCCGGCTGGTAGTTGTAGGTGTAGTCCCGGTCCTTGGCTTCGAGGCTTTGTTGTTTGTCATGGCTGTACACGCCAAAGACGTTGAAGCGGTCGTCGTCCAGATCGCCGAATCCCCAACTGCCACTGAAATTGCGGGTATCGCCGCCGCCGGCGTGGGTCGGCGAACTGCCCCCGGCGGTCAACTGGCCCTGTGTCACGCTCTTTTTGGTGATGAAATTGATCACCCCCCCAATGGCGTCGGTGCCATACAGCGCCGAGGCGCCATCGCGCAGTACCTCGACCCGCTCGATCGCCGCGAAGGGAATGGTGTTCAGGTCGACGCCTGATCCGGCACTCGAACTGGTGGCGTTGTTGCTCAGCCGTCGCCCGTTCAGCAGTACCAGCGTCTTGTTGGCACCAATGCCGCGCAGATCGGCGAACGATGCCCCGCCGCTGCTGCTGCCCACCGAGCGGCCCGCGCCGACCGAAGACTGGTTGGCGGCGATCCGGTTCATGAGTTGCTCGGTCGTCGTCACGCCCTGTTTGCGCAGGTCCTCGGTACGCAGAATGGTGACCGGCACGGCGGTCTCCGCATCCACGCGGCGAATGGCGCTCCCGGTCACCTCTATTCGCGCCAGTTGCGGTGCGGCTGACGAAGACGGCACGGCCGGCTGGACTGCGCGGGTGGCAGGCGCCGCGCTCAGAACGATACCTTCGCCTTGGTCGGTCTCCTGCACCCCCGTGCCCTGGAGCGCAATCTCGAGCGCCTGTGCGGGGGTGAGTTCTCCCTTGATGGCCGGGGCCTGGTAACCGCGTACCAGGGACTGATCGAATGAGATGGCCTTGCTGCTTTGCCGGGAAATGCTCAGCAGCGTCTGATCCAGAGGACCGGGCGGGATGTCGAAAGTGGCGGCGTTGACGTTGCCGATGACGCTGGCAGCGAATGTCAGCGCGAACGGCGTTGAAAAGGTTCGGGTGGATCTCATCGGCTGCGGGCTCCCTGTCCTGCTCTGTTCGGGTTATGCAGGTTTGTGCAGCGAGAGCCGCTATTTTATAGAGCGTCGTTATATGGATTGGGCATGAGCTTATGCTGTTGCACCAGGTCGAAGGCCCGTCCGATGGACGAGCCGACAGCCCGGCCCCTCAGCTTCCGAAGTGATAGCTGACGTCCAGCCAGACTTGCCGACCGTAGGGGTCATAGTTGCCAGTTGGGTAATACGGCCAACCCGCCGAGTCGTCTTTCTTGATGCGATTGAGCAGGTTGTTGACCGTCACGCCCACGCTGGCCTTCTTGCTGACCTGGTAGCGCGCGCTGGCATTGAACGTGGTCCACGGCGACAGGCGACCATCGCCTGCGGCATTGGTGACGCTGCCATAGCGGATCCCGGCCAGCGTCGCGCTCAGACGGTCGTAGTCCCAGGTGATGCTGGCGTTGACCTTGCTGCGCCAGTCGTAATTGCTGTTGCTGCTGCGCAGGTTCTGCGTGTCGGCGCCTTCGGATTCCTTGTAATAGTGCGACAGCACGGCGCTGTACCCAAGCTGCGAACTGAATGCCCCATACTGGCCGGCTCCCCAGCGGATGTTGCTCTTGAGGTCCAGGCCACTGACCCGCTCACTGGCGGCGTTGATCGCATTGACCTGTACACGCTGCAACCTGTTCGGGTCTACGGCAGCATCACTGGTGTTGCGTTGCACGCGCGCGAGCACGTCCTCGCAAGTGGCCGCGTCGAGCTGTCCATTGCGGCACTGGTTCTCCTGCTGCAGCAATCGGTTGGCGTCGACGGTGGTCAGCAGGTCGGTGATTTCCACCCGCCAGAAATCTGCGGAGAAATCGAACTGGTTGGACGGTGACCAGACGAAGCCATAGGTCCACGACTTGCCCCGCTCCGATTGCAGGTCGGGGGTGCCACTCTGGGTGTAGTCCACCCGGCCACGATCGCATGCCCCTTCCACGCCCTTGCTGCAACCGTAGTAGTCGATCTGATCCGGGTAGTAGCCGTTGGTGTCCGCCTGGTACAGGTAATTCAGGTCAGGTGCCCTGAAACTCGTGCCGTAACTGCCGCGAATCAGCAGACTGTTGACCGGGCGCCATTCCAGACCCAGGTTGTAGGTGTTCTGCTGCTCGGTGCGCCCACTGAACTTGTATTGGTCCCAACGCCCTGCCGCAGAAGCGAGCAGCGTGTCGGTCAGCGGGATGCTGAGTTCACCTCCCACGGCATAACGGTCGCGGGAGCCACCTGAGTTGGAGCCCGGGGTGGTGTTGTAGAAGGTGCCGTCATTGAGGTGGTCGTCGACATCGATGTGATACGACTGCCTGCCCACCTCGGCAATGCCGGCGAAACCGACCGGCCCGGCCGGGAGATCGAACAGATCGCCGTTGATGCCGGCGCTGAAGGTTTGCGAAACCGACTTGCTGCGTTGCGTGAGGCTACCGCGAAATTGGCGCCACTGCTCCGGCGTGAGCGGCGTGTCGAGCCGCGACGGGTCGGGTGCGAACACCGGGTAACCGCCCTGGGTGCCCAGTTGTGGCCCTAGAAAATAATCCCTGATACTGCTCAGCGGCGTGTACCGAGTATCACGGGTGCTGGTGTACTCCGAGCGGTTGGCCGCCAGCTGATAGCCCCAGTCGCTGTTGGCGAAGGTGTCTTCGATCCCGAGCGTACCGGTCCAGGACACTTCTCGCCACTTGCTGTTGTTGCTGGTCTTGCCGCCTATTTCTTCACTGGCGAAGCTGCGATACCAGCGCTCCAGGTCACCGGTGTCCTGATTGATGAAGTCCGGGGAGGTAAAGCTGGGCCCACGGGTGTTGTTCTGCGTGTGATCGAATCCGAACATCAGGTCGGCGAACGCTTTGCCGGTGTCGCTGAAATGCCAGGTGCCGCGGGTGTAACCGTCGTAGTTCTCTTTTTGCGCCTGTACCGTCCAGTAGTCGTTGTAGTACTGGTGCGTGGTGCATCGGCCGTTGGCATTTTCGAGCTTGCCACCGTAGACGCCACCATAGGAGCTGCAGTCAGGGCCCAGGTAGTTGCCAGTGTCCAGGTTCCGTCGATAGCCCACGTTGGTCACTGGGCCGTCCTGCATGAAGCTGCGCTGGTTGGCCCAGATCGGCTGGCGCTGGCTCAATTCAAGCCCGAAGATCCCGTCGAAGTCGCCCCAGGTATCCCCGCCGGTGATCTGCACGCGCTGGTTGTCACCGCCCCCACGCTGCGTGTAGCCGCCTCGCACATTGACATCCACGCCCTGGGTCTTGTCCTTGAGAATGATGTTGACCACCCCCGCGATCGCATCCGAGCCATAGACGGCCGACGCACCGCTGCTGAGAATCTCGATGCGCTCGATCATCATCGACGGGATGTTGGCCAGGTTCGTGAAGTTGACGGTGCCGCCGTAGGCTGTGGGGTAATCGGCGATCCGGCGACCGTTGACCAGCACCAACGTGTGGTTCGGACCCAGGCCCCGCAGGTTCAAAGCACTGGCCGCAGGCTGGAAGGTATTGCCATAGTCTTCCCCCTGGGTCATGCCGGTGTTCTGAGTTTGGGAAGCCAGTGCATCGTACACATTGCGGTAGCCGCGCGCGGCGATCTCCTCGCTGGTGATCACGTTCACAGGCGAAGGCCCTTCCACTTGAGCGCGCGGAATGCGCGAGCCAGTGACAGTGACTTTCTCCAATGCGACATCGCCTGGCACGCCGGCGCGGGTGGCAGGATTGCCGACGGACTGGACGGCAGGTGCCACCGCTGCCGCGGGTACGGGCGCACGCTGCAGAGTCCACCCGCCATCACCGCTGGGCAACGCCTCAAGCCCCGAGCCTCGCAGCGCCGAGTGCAACGCCTCGGGGGTGGTCAGGGCACCCTGGATCGGACCACTGGTCAAGCCTTGCACAAGATCCTGCTGGAACGAAATGATGGTACCGCTGGTGCGGGAAATGCTCAGCAGCACGTCATCCAGCGCTGCGCGCTCTATCGCAAAGTCGAATGCGCGCGCCCCCGCGCCTGGCGCCTCCACGGACGGCTGCGCCTCGGCCTGGCGCACGCCTGCGGGTCCGAAGGCGAGGATGGCAGTGGCCAGCGCCAGCGTGCCGAATACGGGACGTTTCGAGTGAGTCAGTTGCATGCATTGGCCTCCCACCAACGGTTTCAGTTGATGGGAATGAGCAACTGATCGGGTGTTTTTATAGGCCGTGCTTAAACCATTGGGGTATTTGCTTATGCCGTGCGATAGCGGCCGCCTCCGGCTTTCCAGGCACCATCACTCTGTCAACTCGCTTTGATGATGTATAGAGCCCTGGGCATTTATTCTTTCATCCTCGCGCCGGTTTCGCGCAGATCGATGCTGACCCAGTAGGGACTGTGATAGTCGACGCGCAGCGGTAACGAGCTGGCCAGCAGTTGCAACGCGCGATCGGTGTCATCCAGCGGATAGCGCCCGCTGAGTCGCAACTGGGCGGCCTGCGGACTGACTCGAATGATTCCGCGGCGATAGCTGCGCAGGGTATCGATGACCTGTTCCAGTCGCTGGTTTCTCGCCTCCAGCATGCCTTGCATCCAGGCTGAATCGCCGTCTGTGCAGGGTTGCACGGCGAGTACGCGCTCGGCATCGAAGATCGCTCGCTCGCCGGCCTGAATCACGCGTGTCGAACCGCTGCCCGTGGTGATGCGGACCTGCGAGTGAAGCATCGAGACTCGCGTCTGCTCCGCGCCCTGCTCCACCAGAAAACGCGTGCCCAATGCGCGCATCCGGCCCTGGGAGGTCTGGACGATGAACGGCCTCGACGCGTCACGCGCCACATCGATCCAGAGCCGACCGTCCAGCAATTGCAGCAGGCGTTGCGCTCCATCGAAACGATCGAGTACCCGGGTGCGCGCATCGAGCATCAGCGCGCTGCCATCGTCCAGGCTCAGGCTCAGCCGCTCGCCCGTACCGGTGCTGATCACCCCGGACATCGGCCACCGCTGAGTCAGTTGGCCAATGAGTCCTGCCGTCGAGACCACACCGACCAATGACAGGACATTTCGCACGAAACGCCTGCGCCCCGACGGTGCGTTGATAGTGTGCAGCAAGCTCTCTCTGGGCATGTCGCGCAATGCGTCGCTGCCCAGGGTCCCGGCACTGGCCCCCATGGCTTCGAAGATGGCTGCCCGGCGTGGGTCGGTACTGCGCCACTGGCGAAATGCCTGATGCTCCTGCGCACTCGCGTGCCCGGAATGCAACACCGCCATCCACTGCGCGGCCTCGTCGATGATGGCCTCATCGGACACTGCGCCGCTCATGGCTGGGCGATCGCCAGATAACAGCGCTTGAACCCATCGACCATGTATTGCTGGACACGGCTGACCGAGACCTCCAGGTGCGCGGCGATCTGCGCATAGGTCAGGCCATCGATCTGGTGATACAGAAATGCAGCCTTGGCTTTGGTAGACAGGCCATCGAGCAGGCGATCGACCTGTATCAGCGTTTCGATCACGAGCAGCCGCTCCTCGGGCGACGGATGTGCCGCCAGGGGCGCCTGTGCGAGGGTCTCCAGATAGGCGCGTTCCAGGTCCTGACGCCGCCAGCCCTCGTACACCAGGCGTTTGGCAATCGTGGTCAACAGCGCCCGAGGCTCGCGAATCGCCGAGGGATCCGGAAGTGCCAACACTCGCAGAAACGTCTCCGACGCGATGTCTTGCGCACTGTGGGGGCACCCCAATGCTTGGCTCACGCGCGTGCAGAGCCAGGCGTAATCGCTTTTGAAGATTTGACCGATCAGACCGAACTGCAGGTTCTGACTCACGCTCACCCCATGCCTCGCGCCAAGTCCATCTTGAGCTCCCTAGTGAAAGAACCCTCCGTTGGTGGCGACTGTGCCTTAGTCTCCTCAAGTCTAGGAAAGAATAAAAAAATACAAATTACAGTCCGAATGGAATATGAACCCGTTCCATGGATCGTCAATGGCATCGATGATGCAACGTGCGCTTCTTCGGGCTGAACGTTGGATGCTGAAGCGACCGCCTTCCCCTCGCCCCGTCTGCCCTTAAAACGGGCCGCAATGAATCCGCGGACACCCCAGGGCACTGACGCTCCCAGCGACCCGCCAGGCGTCCAGCTCGAACGCCTCGGCGCCGATAAGCAGCACCGTTTCGGCGATACCGGCAGCGATCAGGCCGGTGGCTGTCGCCAGCCCGTAGACGAAGCCGCAGCAGGCGGTGGTCATGTTGCAGGCGGCGATGTCACCGAGCTCCAGCGCAGTGGCAACTTCCGGCGCTACGGCCCGGCAGATCCGTTCCGGCGAAGTGGTCGCGACCACCAGCGCATCGATGCGCCGGCCTCCGGAAGAGGCGATGGCACGCGCACCTGCTTTGATAGCCAGCTCTCGCACGCCGATGCCGGCACTGACCCTGCGTCGCTCACGAATGCCGGTCCGCGATTCGATCCACTCGGGAGTCGTATCCAGCCCGCTCGAAATCTGCTGATTGTCTACGGCCTGCGGCGGCAGTCAGCCCCCAGACCACACAGGATCACAGCCACGATCAACCCCCGTGCTTAGATGATGGACTGCCCAGCCCGGTGCCAGTGCGCCGTAGCGTCCAGCCGAAGTTCATGCCTGCCGCGGCCAGCAGGATCGCCGCCGCGCCGGTCAGTTGCAGGAGCCCCAGGGGGTGGCCGAAGGCGATCCAGTCGACGAGAATGGCGACGATCGGATAGATGTAGGAAAGAGCGCCGACCAGTGCCGTGGGGATCTTCTGAATGGCGCTGTAGAGCAAGGTGGACATGATGCCGGTATGGACCACCCCGATGATCACCAGGTAGCTCCAGGTGTCGACGGCCATATCAGCGGTGGCCACGTCCACGAAGGGCGTGAGCAGCAGCACGCCGACCACCATCTGGATCAGCACGATCAGGTGAGCGGGCACTGCCTTCAGGCGCTTGGTGATGGCCGCGGCCACGGCGTAGAAGAAGGCCGAGGCGAGCGCCAGACCGATACCGAGCAGGTAATCCGAACCTGTTGCCTGCCCGCCATGTCGGGCGAGAACGATCAGCACCAGGCCGGCAAAGGCCGTCAGCAGCCAGCCCACCTTGGTCGCGCTCAGCCGTTCGGCGAAAAAGACCACCCCCAACCCCACCAGCATGAACGGCTGGACGTGGTAGACAACCGTGGCGATGGCAATCGAGGCATGGTTATAGGCGCTGAACAACAGCACCCAGTTGAGCATCAGCGCCACGCCGCCGACGCAGACCAGCATGAACTGGCGCACGTCCAGTCGCGAACGCTTGAAGATACCCAGGGCCAGGCAGGCCACCAACATTGCCAGGGCCCCGAACAGGCAGCGCCAGAACACGACGCTGCGCGGCGCCTGTCCGGACATGACGACGAACCAGCCTACCGTGCCGGAGATCATCATGGCCGTTATCATTTCTAGAGTCCCACGGGCTTCTGGCTTCATCAGTACAGCTTCCTTGCTTCATGCAATGACGCGGCCTGCGTCATTTTCGAACCGGCCCCAGGGCGGGTAGAAATGTTTATATAATGAACGAACGATCAGCATACTGAACAGACTAGATTTGATCATCAACCTTTTTGGGGATGATTTAAGGAACGAATGAACCCTATAACGAACAGCTCAACTGCAGCCCCGGTGAGTCGCATCGATCTTCTGGCCCTGGCCATCAAGCGCGAGCGTCAGCTTGCAGGCCTGTCGGTCACCGAGTTGGCCAAACGGGCCGGCGTGGCGAAGTCCACGCTTTCCCAGCTCGAATCCGGCATTGGCAACCCCAGCATCGAAACCCTGTGGTCACTGGCCATGGCCATGGGGCTGCAGGTCACCCGCTTTTTCGAACAACCCCAGCAGCACCTGCGGGTCATTCGGGCGAACGAGGGCATGACCGCCTATGCCGAGGCGTCCAACTATGCCGCCACCCTGCTCGCCGACTGCCCGGCTGGCGTGCAGCGCGATATCTATCGCCTGAAGGTTCAGCCCGGAGAGGCACGGCTCTCGCAGCCGCATCTGCCAGGCACGGTGGAACATGTGGTGCTGTGCACGGGCAGCGCCAATGTCGGCCCCGCCAGCGACCCCATCCTGCTGCAGGCCGGCGACTACATCAGCTACTCGGCCCACCTGCCGCACGTGTTCGAAGCGTTAGAGGCCAATACCACGGCGGTCATGGTGATCGAACATCCCTAGGGTCGCCGAGCTGGCCGCGCAGCCCTGCATCTTCCCGATGGCGGGAAAACCGCTATCCTCGCGTTGACCACTTTCGAGATCGGCCTGAACCGCCGGTCAGCAAGGACCTGAACGATGAATTGGAAAGCCTTGGAACAGGCGTTGTTCGATGCCGCCAGCCAGGCACTGCAAAGGCTGCTCGACGAGAGCGGCAGCCCTGTGTACGCCGCAGCGTTTCATGCCAGCTACCGGGAAGAAGAGGCGCATCTGTCTCTCCCCAGCTTCGCCGCGAACAGCCTGGAGGCACTCAGCGAAGACTCCCCCGACCCCACCGATGAAAGCTTCGATTCGGTGAAGTGGAATCCGGCTGACTGGCGCTGGGACTGGGAGATCTGCGCGCAGGCGCCCTTCCTCCGGCTCGAGGATGAACTGCAAGCCCATGCCAACCGGCTGGGCCCTCGCCAGTGGCGAGCGGCGGAGCGAAGGTTGCTTGTTACCGTCAGCCGGGCCGCCCGCACGCTGGGCCGGCACTTCGCTGGTCACCCCAGTGTGACACCTGGTTTCGTGGTGTTTTTTCACGACTTCGCTGGCGCCATCGCCTTGGCCAAGCGCAGCATGACCCGTCGGCAGTTCGAAGATAATTTTCCGGTCGAGCGGGCCATCGAAAACACCGTGCGCGAGATCGCGCGCCTCCCACTCGCCGAACAGGTCGCGTACTACGTCGGTCGTTTGTCGTGCTTCGACGGGATCACCGGAGAAGAGGCGGAGCGTTGGCTGATTGCCAATGGACTCGCGGCGCAGGAGGTCCTCCTCGAACGCCTCGAAGATTCTGGCAACCCGGCTACCATTGCGCGCATCCTCGGACTGGCCGGCCTGGCTGACGTGCGCGTGATCCAGGCCCTGCGCCGTCAGGCCATCGAGGCCGGTGAGCAGTCGACTCGCCGGTGGTGCAGCACTGCCTTGGGTTACCTTGGCGACCATGACTGGCTCGGGCAGCAAGCGCCCGCCATGGCAGTCAAGGGGACTTGCGCGAACTTCGATGGCTTTCGCTGGCGAGGCAAGCAGCCACCGGTGCTGGACTACCGACCCGTCGAGCGCCTGCTCGAGCGACGGCCGCAGCTTCAGGCCGCGACCGAAGAGGTGCTGGGCAGCGTCTACAGCCAGATCGACACCACCCAGGCCGATGTCACCGAGGCCCTGCGCGGCCTGGCTTCGACTCACGCCATCATTCGCCGTCACGCTGCCGCTGCGCTGAACAACCGCGGGCTCTTGCCCGATGACGCCCAGCGAGCCATCGACGCACTGCGCCTGGCCTCGCAGGATGCCGATGAACAGGTTCGACTGGCCGCGGACCTTGGCCTGAAGGCATTGCAGCGGCGCTAGAAATCCACCCTTCCCCGGCCGGCCTTGACCGTGCCACGCCTGGTCTTGCCGTCCAGGCGGCGGGTCTTGGACCCTAGGGTCGGCTTGGTGGGGCGACGTTTCTTCTCGGTCTTGCCCACCGACACGATCAGCTCGGCCAGACGCATGAGCGCATCCGTGCGGTTCTGTTCCTGGGTCCGGTATCGCTGGGCCTTGATGACCAGCACGCCATCGGCGGTGATGCGACTGTCACGCAACGCCAGCAAGCGCTGCTTGTAGAACTCGGGCAAGGAGCATGCACGGATGTCGAAGCGCAGGTGCACGGCGCTGGACACCTTGTTGACGTTCTGTCCGCCGGCGCCCTGCGCCCGAATGTAGGTGAGTTCGATGTCGGCATCGGGTAGATGCACGGTGTCGGAGATGGTCAGCATCGCAGTGTCCTCATGGCTGCCGGCATTATCGCAGCCACTGGGAGATCTCCAATAGCAGACTTTCCAATCGCCGGCACAGCAGAGCGCATGGCGAAGCTGCAAGCTGGCCCCCCGGTCGACGCCCAGCCCTCTTTTGACTGTGAGCGGCCCGCTCATTGTTGTGCGACTCGCTCGACCCGGCTGCCTGCTCCCCGACTCCATGCGTTAATCGATGCATCCTCCTGCACTCATTCGTCCGACCATGCGCTATCTCCTCGCCCTGCTGACCTGCCTGACCCTTCCCGCCGTCTACGCCGATGATACCCCGCCACTGTCCCGCGACATCAAGGACTGGAACGTCACCTGCGATAATGTACGCACCTGTACCGCCGTATCCACCCGGCCTGCCAGTGCCGAACTCGGTGAGTTGTATTTCCCATTGCGTATCGTGCGCAAGGCCGGGCCCGACGGCGACCTGCGCATCAGTGTCTTCAGCTACAACGACCTGCATGGCGATCCGCTGATCGACGGCAACCCGCTGCGCATGCCCTTGGTCGAACGCAAACGCGCCGAGTTCGACGTTTCCGAAGTGCCCGAACTGCGCAGTGCGACGAATGCGGATGCACTGACGTTCATCCGCGCGCTGCGCGACGCCAACCAGCTGGCGTTCAGCACCTCGGACGGTCCCTCCAGCGCCTCGCTGATCGGCATGGCCGGTGCGCTGTTGCTGATGGATGACGTCCAAGGCCGGGTTGGCACCGTCACCGCACTCGCAAGACCCGCAAACGCCCCGGCCAGCGATGTCCCGCCGGCCCCTCCCGCGCCCACCCTGCCCGCCTGGCGCACGCCGCCGCCTCTGGGCGAGATGCAAAGGCAACAGGTGCTGGACGCCGCCATGGCCGCCAGTCGCTCCGACTGGCAACAGGACGTCATCGAAGGCGACGAGCCCACTGGCGAAGTCCACGCACTGACCGGCGAGCAGGCGCTGTTGATCGTGCGCACTGGGTGCAGCGCCTACAACTGCAGCTATCGCTTGTACCTGGTGCCCCTGGCGCACCCGGAACGCCCACATCCCGCCCCGTTCCAGACGTTCACTCGCTTATCCGACCTCACGCCCGATGGCAGCGTGGAATTCGATGCCACCACGGGCGAGTTGAAAAGCCTGGCATTGGCCAACGGCATGGGCGGCTGCGGCGCCGCCGCGCGCTGGCGCTACGACGGTGAGCGTTTCGTGCTCAGCCACGCGGCGCAGATGACCGCCTGCATGGGTTTGAGCGCCGCCGACTGGCCGGTGCTGTGGGAGACCGCAGTGCAGCCCTGATCGGTCCAACGCCAGGCTGATGGCGAGCGGGGCTGGCGTCGAGTGTGAACAGGCATTCTAAACTTTTCCCCCTCTTCACCACTCAATCGGGCATAGCCTGGGCTCGATGGCCTAGCGCTCCCCTCTCCCTGGTCAGGTAGCCGAATGATCGCTCGCTGGCGCTGGGCCCTGGGTCAGATGACCAAGCGGCTCTGGTTTCGCGCAACACTGTTCTCCGTGGTCGGGGTGCTCACCGCCCTGCTGGCCATCGCCCTGCGCGACTTCGTCCCGCCTGCCCTCCCGGCCAGGATCGGCGCGGACTCGGTCGACAAGATCCTCGGGATCATCGCTTCCAGCATGCTGGCGGTGACGACCTTCTCCCTGAGCACCATCGTGTCGGCCTACGGCGCCGCCAGCAATAGCGCCACCCCCAGGGCGACCACCTTGGTGATGGAAGACACCACCACCCAGAACGCACTGGCCACATTCATCGGCTCGTTCCTGTTCAGTCTGGTGGGCATCATCGCGCTAAGCACCGGTGCCTACGGTGCCCAGGGACGGGTAGTGTTGTTCGCGGTAACCTTGGTGATGATCGTGCTGATCGTCTACACCTTGCTGCGCTGGATCGATCACCTGTCCACGCTGGGCAGGGTCGGTGAGACCATCGACCGGGTCGAGGTCGCCACCCTCACCGCGCTGGCGCGACGTGCCCGCTGGCCCTGCCTGGGTGGCGCACCCTACCCGCTGCACTTCGTGCTGCCTGAGCACGCGATGACATTCCTCAGCCGCGACACGGGCTATGTGCAGCACATCGACGTCAGCGCGCTGGCCGTCGTAGCCAAACGACAGCGGGCGATGATCTACCTGGAGGTGCTGCCGGGCAGCTTCGTGCACCTGGGAGCGCCTCTGGCACGCGTGGTCCTGGAAGACCACACCAGGACGGCTGACGAAACACTCTCCCGCGAGCTGCTCCACGCCTTCACCCTGGGTCTGCGCCGCACCTTCGAGCAGGATCCGCGCTTTGGTCTGTCCGTGCTGGCGGAGGTCGCTTCGCGGGCCTTGTCGCCAGCGACCAACGATTCGGGCACCGCCATCGATGTGATCGGACGGGGCGTTCGGTGTTTCACACAATGGGCGACGCAGGAACCGACCGCCGAGGAGCTGGACGAAGACTGCCGTCGCGTACACGTCCGCTGCCTGGATGTGAACGACCTGTTCGACGACTTCTTCACTTTGATCGCCCGTGATGGGGCAGGATTGCTGGAAATCGACCTGCGCATGGTCAAGGCGCTGATCAGCTTGTCCGACATCGCCCCCGCCCAGTTCGGCGAGCAATGCCGACTGCACGCGGCCCTGCTGGTCAAGCGTGCCGAAACGGCGCTCGTTCTGGAAGAGGAAAAACAACGATTGCGGGCCGTGGCCAGGCCCTTGCTGGAAGGTCAGTGCCGTACGGCGCCCTCTAACCCGATGATCGTCAGCCAGCTCCCCCACCATCCGTAGGGGCAGGTCAGGCTTTCACGACGGACGGCTTGAATCCCAGACTACGCGTCAGGTCATCGACCGCCTCGAAGACCTCTTGTTTGCGGGTTCCAGCCCCACGCGCGGGGCATCGGCCGAGGCCCGCACCGCCCATGCGGGCGGGCCTCGACACTCAGGGCTGCGCCGTGGCCCGCGCCCGTACGGCCATCTGCCGATACAGGATCAGGGTCGCACCGAGCGCGCACACCGCAGCGAAACTTACCCAATAGGCCGGCGCGGCCTTGTCGCCGGTCTCGTGGATCAACCAGGTCGACATGGCCGGCGTGAAGCCACCGAACAACGCAGTCGCCAGACTGTAGGCCAGGGAGAACCCCGCCACCTTCACTTCGGCCGGCATGATTTCGGTGAGTGCCGGAATCATCGCGCCGTTGTACATCGCGTACAGGAACGAGAACCACAGCAGCACTTCGAGCATGTGCGCGAAACTGGCCGCCTGGGCCAGGTACGACAGCGCCGGATAAGCGGTGAAGATGGTCAAGGTGGTCATGGCGATCAACATCGGCTTGCGGCCGATGCGGTCGCTGAGGGTGCCGCCGATGGGCAGCCAGATGAAGTTCGACACCCCGACCAGCAGCGTGACCAGCAAGGCATCGGTGGTACTCAGGTTGAGCACGCTCTTGCCGAAGGTGGGGGCGTAGACCGTGATCAGGTAGAACGCGCTGGTGGTCATCGCCACCATCATCATGCCAGCGATCACGGTGCTCCAGTTCTGCGCCAGCGTGGCCAGCACTTGCTTCATGGTCGGACGATGGGTGCGCTGCTCGAAGGCCTCGGTTTCCTGAAGGTTGCGCCGCAGGAAGAAGATGAACGGGATGATCAGGCAGGCCACGGCGAACGGAATGCGCCAGCCCCACTCGCTGATCTGCAGCGGTTGCAGCGACTGGTTCAGGGCATAGCCCAGTGCAGCGGCGACGATGATCGCCACCTGCTGACTGCCGGACTGCCAGCTGGTATAGAAGCCTTTCTTGCCCGGGGTGGCCATTTCAGCCAGATACACCGAGACGCCTCCCAGCTCGGCGCCGGCCGAGAAGCCCTGGAGCAGTCGGCCGATCAGCACCAGCACGGGCGCCCAATAGCCAATGGTGGCGAAGCCCGGCACCAGTACGATCAGCAGCGTACCGCTGGCCATGATCGACAGGGTGACGATGAGCCCCTTGCGCCGGCCGACATCGTCGATGTACGCGCCCAGCACGATGGCGCCCAACGGGCGCATGAGAAAGCCCGCACCGAACACGGCGAAGGTCATCATCAACGAGGCAAATTCGCTGGAGGCCGGGAAGAAGGCGCCCGCGATCTGGGTGGCATAGAAGCCGAACAGGAAGAAGTCGAATTGTTCGAGGAAGTTACCCGAGGTGACGCGGAACACCGCACCGGCCTTGGACCGGGGGGCGTTAGGTGAAGCAGGCATAGACGGTTCTCCAGCGTGAATCTTCTTGATGTTGTGCGCTTCGGCCATTCGAGTATGCCGGACACATCCTGAAACGATTAGTGAAATATCCTCATGTTGCGGCCGTCCCGCCAGACGGATGTCGAGGCCAGCGAGCTGTCTGGCGCAAGGGTTGCAGGCTCAGCCTCAGGAGAGCGGCGCCCAGGCCCACGCGCTGCGGATCGAATGCCCGCGCCCGCCCTCATCCGACCCTGTGCATCGACGGCGCGACGCCCAACATCGATTGACTCCCCAGGCCATAAAGTGCTCAGATGCGCCCCTTGTTTCAGGTGTCCGCGACCGCCGCGTCGAGGATTAAACGGGAAGCCGGTGCCTCGTTCCCTCGAGCAGTCCGGCGCTGCCCCCGCAACGGTAGGCGAGCGAGCCCTTCGACACACCACTGTGCCCCGGCATGGGAAGGTGAAGGCCTCATGCCCCTCGCAAGCCCGGAGACCGGCCTGACACAGCCCTAGGCAACTCCCGCGGCGGGCGGGCGCTGGCCGGTTTTCGCGAGCGAGCTGCGCGCGGCACCAGCGCGCACCCGAGCACGGGGTTTCATTCCCTGCGACGGTCGGTTTCTGCATGCCCTGCCCCACCCTGCACCTTCACCGCCTGTCCTGGTCGCCCCAGGGCCTGTCCCGGCCCCTGCTCGAAGGCATCGACCTGCACGTCGGCGCGGGCGAATCGGTCGGCCTGATCGGTCCCAACGGCAGCGGCAAGACCAGCCTGCTGCGTTGCGCGTATCGCTACAACCGTCCGGACACCGGGCAGGTGCTGCTCGAAGGCGACGACCTGTGGCAGCACACGCCGCGCTGGGCCGCGCAGCGCATCGCGGTCATGCTGCAAGAATTTCCGGAAGAATTCGGCCTGAGCGTACGCGATGTCGTGGCCATGGGTCGCACGCCGCACCTGGGCTGGTTCGACGCCCACGGCGATGCCGACCTGATCGACCTCACCCTGGAGCGCCTGGACCTGCTCACCCGCGCCCAGGATGCCTTCACCTGCCTCTCCGGCGGCGAGAAGCAGCGGGTACTGCTGGCCCGCGCCCTGGTCCAGCAGCCACGGTTGCTGGTGCTCGACGAGCCGACCAACCATCTCGACCCACGCTTCCAGCTCGCTCTGCTGCAGCAGTTGCGCGACACCGGCCTGAGCCTGCTGGCCAGCTTCCACGACCTGAACCTGGCTGCGGCATTCTGCGATCGCCTCTACGTGCTCGACGCCGGCCGAATAGTCGCCCACGGCACGCCCGAGCAGGTGCTCACCGAACAGCGACTGGCCGAGGTGTTCGGCGTTCATGCGCTGGTCGACACCCACCCGCGCGCCTGCCACCCCCGCATCACCTGGATCAGTCCCGCATGAAAGCGCTGCTCGTCTGTCTTGCCTTGTCGACCGCCCTGCCGCAGATTGTGCAGGCAGCCTCCTACCCGGTCACCGTCCGCAGTTGCGAGCGCGACGTGACCTTCGACCGCGCGCCCCGGCGCGCGGTCAGTCATGACATCAACCTGACCGGCATGCTCCTGGCGCTGGGCTTGCGCGACCACATGGTCGGCTACACCGGCATCAGTGGCTGGAAGACACTGGACCCGAGCCTGCGCGAAGCCTTGAAAGGCTTGCCAGAGCTGGCGGCGCGCTACGCCTCGGTCGAAAACCTGGTGGAGGTGGATGCCGATCTGTTCTTCGCGGGCTGGAACTACGGGATGCGCGTCGGCGGCCCGGTCACGCCCCAGACCCTGGCCCCCTTCGGCATCCCCGTCTACGAGCTGAGCGAGTCCTGCTCGTGGATCATGCCCCAGCGTACAGCCAGCCTGGAAGACCTCTACCGCGACCTGGACAACCTGGGGCGGATCTTCGACGTGCGCGATCGGGCCACCGCGCTGATCGGCCAGCTGCGCGAGCGCATCGCGCGGGTGGCCGAACGCACCGCCCAGGCCGCTCAGCGCCCTCGGGTGTTTCTCTACGACAGCGGCGAGGACCGCCCGACCACTTCCGGGCGACTTGGCATGCCGCAGGTGCTGATCGGGCTGGCCGGAGGCGACAACATCATGGCCGACGTCGCTGCCAGCTGGACGCAAGTCAGTTGGGAAAGTGTGGTGGAGCGGGACCCCGAGGTGATCGTCATCGTCGACTACGGCCCGACCCGCTGGCAGGAAAAACGTGATTTTCTGCTTCGCCAACCGGCACTGCAAAGCGTCGAGGCGATCCGCGAGCGACGCTTCGTGGTGCTGTCGTACCTGCAGGTCACGCCGTCGGTGGAGAACGCCGCTGCAATCGAAACGCTGGCCAAGGCGCTGCACCCGCAACGGGTCGGCCAGGTGCAGCCATGATGCCCGTGCGCAGTCAGGCAGGTTATCGCTGCCTGATGGTGGGGCTGGTGGCCGTGCTGTCGCTGTCCTGCGCGCTGTCGCTGGGCTTTGGTTCGGCCCAGGTGGCGCTGGGCAAGGTGCTGGGGATCCTGAGCCAGCAGCTGGGGCTGGGAGGGCCGGGTGACTGGAGTCATGGCCAGGCGCAGATCGTCTGGCAGATCCGTGCACCGCGGGTGCTGCTGGGGGCCCTGGTCGGCATGGGCTTGGCACTGGTCGGCGCCGCACTGCAGGCGGTGACGCGTAACCCGCTGGCCGATCCGCACCTGCTGGGCGTGAGCGCCGGCGCGGTATTCGGTGCAGTGTCCGTGGTGCTGTTCCTGGGCCCGTTCGCAGGTGCCTTCAGCCTACCGCTGGCTGCCTTCATCGGCGCCCTGGGCAGCATGCTCCTGGTACTGGGCGTGGCCAGCCGAGGCGGCCGACTGGAAAGCGACCGACTGCTGCTGGCCGGCGTCGCGGTCTCGTTCGTGGTCATGGCAGCGGCCAATCTGCTGCTTTATACCGGGGATCCCCACGCGGCAGCCTCGGTCATGTTCTGGATGCTCGGCGGCCTGGGCCTGGCGCAGTGGTCGTTGCTGTGGCTGCCGGTACTGTGCGTGCTGGCAGGCTTGGTCCTGTTGATGAGTCAGGCGCGTGCACTCAATGCCTTGATGAGTGGCGAACAGACTGCGGTGAGCCTGGGTTTCGAGCCCAGGGCGGTCAGGGCCAGGGTCTTCGTCGCCACGGCGCTGCTGACCGGCGTGCTGGTCTCGCTATCCGGCGCCATAGGGTTCGTCGGCCTGATGGTGCCGCACATGGCGCGGCGTCTGGTGGGGGCCGAACACCGTCGGCTGCTGCCAGTCTGCGCCTTGTCAGGCGCGCTGTTCATGGTCTGGGTGGATGTGGGTGCACGAACGCTGATCGCCCCACAGGACCTGCCCATCGGTATCGCCACGGCGGCGCTGGGCGGCCTGTTCTTCATCGTGCTGCTGCGGCGCAAGGCCTGAGCTGCCGCGCCTGATGCACCGCCGCCGCGGCGATGCATCGTCCCGCGGCGGTACTAGAATGCCGCGCTGTAGAACAGAGCGTACGACTCGATACCGTCGTTCGGCTCCTTGATCCCGGCGTTGGAGTAGTGGGTGGCACGGATGCCGACCTTCTGCTGGCCTGGCAGCTTCACGCCGAAGCCGATGCGGTCTTCGAAGTTGAAGGCCGAACCCAGTTTCTGATCGCCCACATCGGTCTTGGAGAACACGGCGATACCGATGCCCGCCTCGATGAACGGCACGTAGCCCGAGTCGCCGAATTCGTAGGTGAACACCGGGCTGAACGAAAGCGAGTGGGCGCCGCTGTAGTCGCCACCTTCCCAGTAGGTGTATCCGGCGTCCCAGTAACCGCTGACGTGGCCGACGCTGCTCTGCAGCCACTTCTTGTCCCAGTCGAAGGACATGCCCAGGCGGTAGGTCATGTCGCCCTGGCTGGTGACGCCGACGGCGCCCGAGACCTGAGCGGCCTGAGCCAGGTTGGTGCCGGCCAAGGCCAGCATTGCCACGGCGAGCGAGGCGGCGAGACGGATCTTCATCAATGACTACTCCAGATGGACTTCACGGACAGGCAGTCGATGGCAGGCGGCCTGCGGCAATGGGGTCCTACCCCTTTTATGTGCCTGTGCCCATCACATCCCATCTGGGCACACGCCGTATACGCTCGGGATTATCATCAGACATCTGCCAATAGGAAAGGCATTTGTCATGAATGCGTGAAAAAAATGTTAGCAAGACATCTATCTGCTCAGTTATCGCTCATTTCTGACTGCCCGGTCTGCTCCTGAAGCAAGCGGATGAACATGCTCAAGCTGCGTGAAACCGTGCCGCGGCGCCACACCAGCCAGGTTCTGAGGTAACGAAAATCCTCGCACAGCGGCCACACGCTGACGGTACTGGCGCCTGGCATGCTGTCGAGCATGCTGCGTGGCATCAGCGCCAATCCGGCACCGGCGCTGACGCAGGCGAGCATGCCGTGGTAAGACTCCATCTCGTGGATCTTGCCGGGCACCGCCTGGTCCTGGACGAACCAGTTCTCGAAATGATGACGATAGGAACAGTTGGCGCGAAACGCGTAGATGCCCTCCCCGTTCACATCCTGAGCCCGGCTGACCGGGGCGTGATTCAGCGGGGCGATCACCACCATCTCCTCTTCGAACACCGCGACGCCCTCGAGGGTCGGGTGCAGCACTGGTCCATCGACGAACGCCGCCACCAGACGCCCGGACAGCACCCCTTCGAGCATGGTCCCCGAAGGCCCGGTGGACAGGTCCAGGTCCACCTTGGGGTAACGCTGGTTGTAGGCGGCCAGCAGTGCCGGAATGCGCACCGCCGCCGTACTCTCCAGTGAGCCCAGGGCGAAGGTGCCCTGAGGATCTTCGCCGGCCACCGTGGCGCGTGCTTCCTGCACCAGGTCGAGGATGCGCCGCGTGTATTCCAGGAAATTCCAGCCTGCCGGGGACAGCCGTAAGCGGCTCTTCTCGCGGATGAACAACTCGACACCCAGGTCTTCCTCGAGCTGCTTGATTCGCGTGGTGAGGTTCGAAGGCACACGGTGGATCTGCTGTGCCGCCGCGCTGATGCTGCCGTGCTCTGCGACGGCCTTGAACATCTCCAGCTGGACCAGATCCATGCCTTTCTCCATTCGTGAACGTTTCG
Organism: Pseudomonas sp. S30; assembly: GCF_016518545.1. Classification (GTDB taxonomy): domain Bacteria; phylum Pseudomonadota; class Gammaproteobacteria; order Pseudomonadales; family Pseudomonadaceae; genus Aquipseudomonas. Next base: position 205,495 of record NZ_JACVTO010000004.1, on the reverse strand, counting down.
CTCATTATTATTCAGTTTTCATTAAAGCGGTGCACCTTTAGTCTAGCCTCACGCAAAACGCCACCGTCCATCCCTGGAGGAACCGTCATGAGTTCGATCAGCCCTCTGACCCACGCCATTTCCATCGACCCCTACACCGCCGAGCAGATCGCCGCCTACCCCTACGAAACCGAAGCGGCACTAGACGCCGCGCTGCAACGGGCCAAGGGTGGATACGAGCAATGGCGCCGGGTTTCCCTCGCCCAGCGCAGCCAGTACCTGTCGGCACTGGCCGAGGCCCTGCAGAGCCGTCATGAAACCTTCGCGCAGATGATCGCCCGTGAAATCGGCAAGCCGATCGTCCAAGCCCGTGGCGAGGTGAGCAAATGTGTCAATCTGTGCCAGTGGTACGCCGAGCACGGCCCGGCGATGCTCGCCCCGGAGCCCACTCAAGTGGCCAAGGCGCGTATCGAGTATCGCCCGCTCGGTCCGATCCTGGCGGTCATGCCGTGGAATTTCCCCATCTGGCAAGTGCTGCGTGGCGCAGTGCCGGCGCTGCTCGCCGGTAATACCTACGTGCTCAAGCACGCGCCGAACGTGATGGGTAGCGCCTACCTGCTGGCCGATCTGTTCGACCAGGCCGGGCTGCCAGCGGGCGTATTCGAGGTGATCAACGTCACACCCGAAGGTGTGACCCGCGCCATCAACGACTCTCGGGTCGCCGCCGTCACCCTCACCGGCAGCGTGCGCGCCGGGATGGCCATTGGCGCTCAGGCCGGGGCTGCGCTGAAGAAGTGCGTACTCGAACTCGGCGGCTCCGATCCCTTCATCGTTCTGGCCGACGCCGATCTGGACGCGGCCGTGAAGGCCGCGGTGATCGGTCGCTATCAGAATACCGGTCAGGTGTGCGCGGCAGCCAAGCGCTTCATCATCGAAGACAGCATCGTCCAGGCGTTCACCGACAAGTTCGTGGAGGCGACCCGCGCGCTGCAACTGGGCAACCCGCTGGAGGACGCCACCTACATTGGCCCGATGGCCCGTTTCGACCTGCGCGACGAGCTCGACGGCCAGGTCCAGGCGAGCCTGGCCGAAGGCGCCACGCTACTATTGGGCGGTCACAAGATCGAGGGCACGGCCAACTTCTATGCGCCGACCGTGCTGGGCGATGTGACCCCGGACATGACCGCCTTCAAGCAGGAACTCTTCGGCCCGGTAGCTGCGATCATCGCGGCACGCGACGCCGAACACGCGGTGGCATTGGCCAACGACAGCGAGTTCGGCCTCGCCTCGACCCTCTACACCGCCGACCTGGCCTTGGCCGAGCGCATGACCGATGCCCTCGATACCGGCGCGGTGTTCATCAACGGCTACTGCGCCTCGGACCCTCGCGTGGCCTTCGGTGGTGTGAAGAAGAGTGGGTTCGGCCGCGAACTCTCGCACTTTGGCGTGCGCGAGTTCTGCAACGTGCAGACGGTCTGGTCGGACCGTAACTAGACGCCCTGCTGCCTGATCTCTGGCGTCGATTCCCCCACGGCGGTGCAACGCCGCTGTGGGCCTGCCAACCATCTACACTGCTCGTTGTCCAACCACTTGCCCGCCTGTCGCAAAAATGCACGCACGGCGTGCAGATTTGTCGATTGTGCCGGGTAAATACGCATGTCAGGATCCCTCGACCCTCAAGCGTATTTCCAGAATGCTATGGAAAATCAATAACAAAGCAGGGAGAACGCGATGAACGCGCATGCTCGAACCGATGTCGACGACCACGTGCTGACCCACGTCAGCAACCATATCGGCTACCTCACGCTCAACCGCCCTAGTGGCCTCAATGCCCTGACGCTGGACATGGTCCGCAGCCTTCGCCGTCAGCTCGACGCCTGGGCCCAGGATGCGCGGATCAAGGTCGTGGTGCTGCGTGGCAACGGCCCGAAGGGTTTCTGCGCAGGCGGCGACATCCGCGCGCTGCACGACAGCTTCAAGGCCGGCAGCGACCTGCACGAGCAGTTCTTCGTCGAAGAATATGCACTGGACCTGTGCATCCATCATTATCGCAAGCCGATTCTGGCGGTAATGGACGGCTTCACCTTGGGCGGGGGCATGGGCCTGGCCCAGGGTGCCGACCTGCGCCTCGTCACCGAGCGCAGCCGCCTGGGCATGCCGGAAGTGGGTATCGGCTACTTTCCAGACGTAGGCGGCAGCTACTTTCTTTCCCGCCTCCCAGGCGAAATCGGCACCTACCTGGGTGTGAGCGGCACCCAAATCCAGGCCGCCGATGCTTTGTACTGCGGCCTGGCGAACTGGTACATGGCCAGCGACAGGCTGGATTCGCTCCAGCAGGGGCTGGACGACCTGAGCTTCGGCCACAACCCGCTCAAGGATCTGCAGGGGCTGCTCGCCAGGCTGGGCACCCAGGCGCTGGAGGATGCGCCACTGGCGCGGTTACGTCCCGTGATCGACCACTATTTCAGCCAGCCCGACGTGGCCAGCATCGCCGAGCAGCTGCGCGCAGTGCGCATTGGTGACAGCCAGCAATGGGCCCTGAGCACTGCCGATCAACTGGACAGCCGTTCGCCGCTGGCCATGGCGGTGACCCTGGAAATGCTGCGCCGCGGCCGTCACCTGAGCCTGGAAGACTGCTTCGCCATGGAACTGCACCTGGATCGCCAGTGGTTCGCCCATGGCGACATCGTCGAAGGCGTACGCGCCTTGATCGTCGACAAGGACAAACAGCCGCGCTGGAATCCACCCACGCTGGCGGCCCTGCCGCGCGAGCGTGTCGAGCAATTCTTCGAAGGCCTCTGAGCCGGGAGTCGCCCCATGCAAGACCTGGAATTGAGCGAAGAACAGATCATGATCCGCGACATGGCGCGGGATTTCGCCCGAGGCGAAATCGCACCCCATGCACAGGCCTGGGAAAAGGCCGGCTGGATCGATGACACGGTGGTGCGGGCCATGGGTGAGCTGGGCCTGCTGGGCATGGTGGTACCTGACACCTTCGGCGGCAGCTACACCGATTACGTCGCCTATGCCCTGGCGGTGGAGGAGATCTCGGCCGGTGACGGCGCCGCTGGCGCGCTGATGAGCATTCACAACTCAGTAGGCTGCGGGCCGCTGCTGGCCTATGGCACGGACGAGCAACAGCAACGCTGGCTGCCTTGCCTGGCCAGCGGCGAGGTGATCGGCTGCTTCTGCCTGACCGAACCTCAGGCCGGGTCAGAGGCGCACAACCTGCGCACCCGCGCCGAGCTGATCGACGGCCACTGGGTGCTCAACGGTGCCAAGCAGTTCGTCAGCAATGGCCGTCGCGCCGGCCTGGCCATCGTCTTCGCGGTGACCGATCCGGCGCTGGGCAAGAAAGGACTCTCGGCGTTTCTGGTGCAGACCGACAACCCCGGCTTCAAGGTCGATCGCAGCGAGCACAAGATGGGCATTCGTGCCTCGGACACCTGCGCGGTCACCCTGGAACACTGTCGCATCCCCGAGGCCAATCTGCTGGGCGAACGCGGCAAGGGCCTGGCCATCGCCCTGTCCAATCTCGAAGGCGGGCGGATCGGCATTGCCGCCCAGGCCCTGGGCATCGCGCGCGCCGCCTTCGAAGCGGCCCTGGGCTATTCGCGCGATCGCCTGCAATTCGGCAAGCCGATCGGCGAGCACCAGAGCATCGCCAACCTGCTGGCCGACATGCACGTCCAGCTCAATGCCGCGCGCCTGTTGATTCTGCATGCGGCGCGTTTGCGCAGTGCCGGACGCCCCTGCCTGTCGGAAGCCTCCCAGGCCAAGCTGTTCGCCTCGGAAATGGCCGAGCGAGTGTGTTCGATGGCCATTCAGGTGCACGGTGGCTACGGCTATCTGGAGGACTATCCGGTGGAAAAATACTATCGCGATGCGCGCATCACCCAGATCTACGAAGGGTCCAGCGAAATCCAGCGCATGCTCATCGCGCGCGAGCTCAAGCACTATTCGATTTGATCTGCACAAAGGCGTGGGCCCTGTGCGCCGCGCCTGCCGCTGCCCTGACGCACCGACGGTAATCGCTTCAATAGCATTTAACCATTGAACAGCCCATGTGCCGTGCAGTAAGCTCGACCCACTCACTGGAGAACAGCATGTCGAACATCCCCTGCAACCCTGCCCTCGCCACTGGCCGCCCAGCGCGTCCTGTGCTGGCCGTTGCTGGTGAAGAACTGCTGTGCCTCTCCTATTTTGGGTATTGGTTTAGCCACTAGGCGCCGATATCCACACGGCGCCCACCTTCGAGGGGCCGCCGAACATGAGAATACTCAAACCCCCGGTCGGCTCCTCGACCGGGGGTTTTGCATTTCAGGGCTCTCGATTTCACCTATTGCTTCCGAGGACAGCGTCATGAACCACACCTATTACCGCAGCGCCTTCACCTACGCCTGGCGATTTAGCCAATTCCGTTCGGGCCAGCCTGCCGCCTCCGTACGGTCGATCCCCGGTGGCGATGCTGCACACAGTCAATCGACGACCTGTCGAACACCTCGATAGGGCCGGCGCTGCGCGAGCCTCTCGCACCGTCCGCCCAAGGAAAACCATGCCATGCCTTCTTCGAATCTCGCTCTGCCGCTCACCCAGCCCGTCGCTGCCAACGCACCCGTCAGCCAGCGCCTGCCCAGCCCTCATCTGCTCAAGCAGCAGATGCCGCTCTCCAGCGAACTCGCGCAACAGGTCCACACGCATCGTCAGGCCATTCGCGCCATTCTCGAAGGCCGCGATTCGCGCCTGCTGGTAATCGTCGGCCCCTGTTCGATCCACGACCCACGCTCGGCGCTCGAGTATGCCGACCGTCTGGCCGCCTTGAGCCATGAGGTCAACGATCGACTGCTGCTGGTCATGCGCGCCTACGTGGAAAAGCCGCGCACCACGGTAGGCTGGAAAGGCCTGGCCTACGATCCGCATCTGGATGGCAGCGATGACATGCACGCCGGCCTGGGCCTGTCTCGCGGCCTGATGCTGGGCATGCTCGAGCGCGGTCTGCCGATCGCCACCGAGCTGTTGCAGCCCATGGCGGCCGGTTACTTCGACGACGTGCTGAGCTGGGCGGCCATCGGCGCCCGTACCACCGAGTCACAGATCCACCGGGAGATGGTCAGTGGCCTGGAACTGCCGGTCGGGTTCAAGAACGGCACCGACGGCGGCGTGACCATCGCCACCGATGCCATGCGCAGTGCCAGCGCCGGCCATCGCCATTTCGGCATGGATGCCCAGGGCTATCCGGCGATCATCGAGACGTTCGGCAACTCTGATACCCATCTGGTGCTGCGCGGCGGCCATACAGGCCCAAACTACGATGCCGACAGTCTCGCCCTGGCCCGCCAGGGCCTGGCAAAGGCCGGTCTGCCGGCCCGGGTCATGGTCGACTGCAGCCACGCCAACAGCGGCAAGGATCCTGCACGGCAGCCCAGGGTCTTCGAGGACGTGCTCCGGCAACGCCTGGCCGGCGACACGTCGATCATCGGCATGATGATCGAGGGACATCTGTTCGAGGGCTGCCAGTCGCTGGGCAAGGGCGCACTGAAGTACGGCGTGTCCATCACCGATGGTTGCCTGGGATGGGGTAGCACCGAGCAGCTGCTGCAGGCAGCCGCGCAGGACCTTCGCCGGTAATCCTCCAGCAGACATGACGCGCACCCGTGATCTGCCGCAGGTGCGCCCGATCGCCTCGGGTTGCCGGGCCGAACCCGGCAGCCCAGGCCTATGCTCGATTGCCCCGACGCTACACCAGGCTCACTCCACCCGCTGATCATCGAGGTTGTAGGTCACCAGTCGATTCGGCGGGGCCGCGGCATTCAGGTACAGCACTGGCAGGTAGCTGCCCTGGGTGTACTGGACGTACTCGCGCTGGAAGGTCTGCGCGCCGATCCGGTTGGCCGACACCGTGTAGATGAAGGCTTCCAGAGGCAGTTGCGCCGGGACATTCTGCGGCCAGGCGGCGATCATGATCTCGTTCCATACGCCCATGTCGACGCCGGTCGTACGGTTGCGCAGGTTCACCATCGTGGAAAAGGCCGCAGCGCCAGGGCCGAAGGCACAGCCGGGTTCGTTGGTCCCTCGACCATAACGCGCGAACCAGGCCGCCGTGGTGTTGATGCCCAGCGCTTCGCAGCGGTTGCGGAACGTGCACGGATCGTTTGCGGTCCCGGTACCGGCATCGCGTGGATAGCCGCACCGCACCGTCAGGGGCTGGACCACGGGATAACCTGACTCACGCATGATGAACCCTTGGCCGTGGTAGGTCCTGCTGACCGAGGCATCGGCCGAGAACCAGCTGAACGATACGCCGTTCAAGCGTACCGAATTGGGGCTCGGATTCCAGGGCCGGTGTTTGCCGACATCGGCAATATTGATGGTCCTGACCCACACCCCTTGGCAGTAGAAGCGCGCGCGCCCGTCAGGACAGGTAGCCGAGACCGTGGTGTATCGGGAGTTGATCCGCTCGGCGATCTGATAGCCCTCGTAAAGCTGCTCACCTTGATCGAACCCGAACGTCGCACCTGGCCCGCCCTGGTAACGCAGAATAGGCAGCCAGGCGCCGGTAGCCTTGAACCATTGCAGTTGCGAGCGTTGCGCGCGGAACAGGTCATTGCTTGCGGCCGGGTTGTAGTAGAGCGCCTCTATGGCGACGTTGGTGGGCTGCCTTGCGTCCCAGTTGCCGACCTGGACCTGGGCAGGATTGGGCCTTGCTTTCACCTCATAGGCCTTGCCCGCGGCCATGGCTTCCAGGCGCGCCATCAGGATGTAGCCACCGCGCCCGGACAGCGGCCCCTGGTCGAGGTCGCTGCGCAGGTAGACGAACGCCTCGCTGCCACGCGCCGTGGCCTCGGCGTCATGCTCCCAGAACCTGGCCGCATGGTTGGCCGCCATTGGCCGCGCCAACACGCCGCTGCACGTGTAGTCGGGCTGGTTGCGCACACAGGCGGCAGGCGTACTGAGCAGGCGCTGATTGAGGGCCGAAGCGATGACGACCCCCTGGGCCACTGCGTCGGCAGCAGCGGCCAGGTTGTTCTGGTTCAGCACCTCGATCGAATCCGGTGCGGCGACCAGGGCGTGGCCAGACGGGGCGTGCAGGCACGCGGTGGCGAACAGCAGGCAGCACGACAGCATGCCGGCTCGTGGCAGCATCATTCGAAACATCTCGGCGACCCTCGGGTGGATAGGCGGGACCTGCTCAAGCGATGGCGCGATCTCAGTCGATGCCGATGACCTGTCGCAGCTTGTTGGGCTGAACGGCCTCCGACGTCACCGTCAGCTTGATGGGGTCGAGGGTCAGCGCGGTATTGCCCCCGACCGATGCGCCCCATAGCGGCGCGCGTGCGTCCAACACCCGTGACAGCTCAACCCCGTAGGCGTCGATGATGAATCGGAAGTCCCTTTCCTGCGGCATGGCCATGCCCATGGCATCGCACAGATTCTTGGCGCTCTGCCAGTCGACCGGCTGGGCAGACAGCACTTCGAGGCCGCTGATCCCGCTCACGGTCAGCACATAGGACTGAGGTCCGCCCGGCAGATCCGCCGTGATGGTGCTCTGACCGTTGCGCATCAGTGTCACCCGCCCTTTCCCATCGACGGTCGCGACACTTGGGTCGCTGCTGCGGTACGCGCTGGCCCCTGGCAAGGCGCGGTCGTAGAAGGCGTAGGATGGCAGCGACTTGGGCAGGCGCACCTGGCCATTGACGTACAGCGGTTTGTACAGGTGCTTGCTCAGGTCGATCCGCTGCTCGCCGCTGAACCCTTGGTCCACGTCGAACGTCAGCGCCGCACTGGTGCCAACCGATGAGACGCTGTAGAGCACCTGCAGCGCTTCGCCCAGGTGGTCGACGAAATGCTGCCGGGGGATGCGCAGGGTGATCGGTCGACCGCTGGCGCCAATCGGCAGACTGGGGCTGGTGTACAACGGCTGCGCGGTGCGCTGCGCCTGCAGCATGAGGTTCAGCCTGCTTCCGGCGTGGGCGCCGGGTATGGTCATGATCACCGGTGCACCGGAGCTTGGGATCTTCGAGGGATCGAGCTTGCCATCGTCCACGATGGACATCGCAGGCAGGGTCAGGTCGTTCATGAAAGCACTCCTGGTCCGCAGCCCGTCAGGGCTGCGAATCGTCAAAGGACAATGTTCAGGTACGCGAGCGCAGGTCGTTGTCCGCAGCTACGGGGACCAGCCCGCTGGAATCGGGGCGCCCATAGCGAAGCCCTTTACGCAGTTCTGCCTGCACCGATGCGCTGTTGCCACCACCGGATTGATGACCCCAGGTCACGGTACGCCCATCGGCGGTAAGCGCCGTGAAGCTGTTGCTGTTGGCGTAGATGGCGCGAACATCGATCAAGCGCGCCTTGACGTCTGCCGGGATCGTACCGCCCGACTTGGCACTCCCCCAGGCGACCACCGAGCCATCGCTGCACAATGCTGCGAAGCTCCAGGCGCTGCCGACCACCTGGACAACGTTGGACAGGCTCGCAACGGAGGCGGGCAGTGATCCCCCACTGGGCTGATCACCCCACGCCACCACATGGCCATTTCGCCGCCGAGCGCAGAATGCGTACCAGGTGCTGGTGACTTCGAGGATGTCATCGAGCAGCGCAACGGCCGGCGGTACGGTACCGCCGTGGGTATCCGCCCCCCAGGCGAGAACTTGCCCTTTGCTCGTCAGCACGGTGAAGGCTCGGGCAGTTGCGCTTTCCAGGGACTCGATGTCCCGACGGCTGGCGATCGCCGCCGGAAGCGTACCGCCGTAGCCCACGCTGCCCCAGGCGACAAGGCTTTTGTCGGTCAGGCGAGCGACGAACGCCGAGAAATTACCCTTGACATGGATAACCTTTTTCTCCGGGCTCGCAGGGGGGGCGGCGAGAGCTGCTGGTAATGTGGCCCCCCCCGTGGCGTCCCCCCAAGCAATCAGCCGTCCGTCCTCACGCTTGACGATGAAAACTCTGGCGTTGAAGAACAGCGCATCGATATCGGTCAAGCTGGCGACGCTGGCTGGCACTGCCCCACCATAACTGGCGTGCCCCCATGCGCTGACGCCTCCGGAGGCCTTGCCAGGCGTGACTTGAGTCCGACCGGCGAAAGCATGCCGGGTGCTGCGAACTTCGGTGAAGATCTTGCCCTGCAGCGCAACCGGAAAAGCTCCACCTTCAGCGGTGTTACCCCAGCAAATCACGCTGCCATTGTTCAGGCGTGCAGCGAACGCACTGCAGGTCGCGCTGACCTCCGCTACATTATTGTGTCCAAGCATGGTGGCCGGTAACGCTCCACCTGCCGCCGGAGAGCCCCAACCGCAGAGACGGTAAGCGCCAGCGATGGAAGTGTCGAGCATGGCTGTGAAAGCGGCTTTGCCATCCACCGTGTCGCTTTGTCCGGTTCCGATGACGTTGGCAGGGTTGAGCCACAGCGCATCGGTACCCGAGCGCACCCGCAGAGGACGCTCGGGCTGGCGGTCGAGCCACGTGTAACTGATGTGGCCCTGCGCATCGCCCTCATAGCGCCACTCGGCCAGAATCGGCTTACGGGTGATGGCGTCGAAAGCGCCCATCAACCTGGATGTGCTTGAGGCGCGATAGCAGGCGGCACTGTAGCGGGCGCCGAACACACTCAGTGTGCCATTATCGACTTGGCGCTTGATGGCGTAGCGTTGTCCGGGGCCGGACTCGATACTGGCCGGACTGCCTCGCTCGATGTCGTAGTGCAGATTCACCACCGTCCCCTCCAACGCCTGGATCGCGGTCGCCGGGATGCTGACGGTAAGCGCCTTGCCAGCCTCATCAGAGCTGATGGTCACATCGAAATGCTGACGCGCATTGGACGTCTCGTCGTCGAGCCATACCCGAACATTGTCTGCCGCGTTGAGCCGGGCATCGGCACCGATGCGAACAGACGCGCTCTGCAGTACGGCACTGGGATTGAGATTACCTTCCACGGCTTCCACGAAATACGCCTGCGGCAGCCCGCCACGGTTGACGAAGAAAGTGGCAAGCGTCGACGAGTCGGTCAGGCCGCTAAGCCGCGTAACGTCGTAATGGACGTTCACGCTGCCGCCCAGATTCGCCACCACGAAATTGTGGTCGATCACCAACGTGTCGGGTGACACGCCATCTTCGAGGACATATTCGAAGACAGAGGTGACACCATCCGCCTCGGAGCCGTTCCAGAACACCTCCACCCCATCCCCTGCCTGCAACTGCGCCGATGCCGGTATGAGGATCAGTGCGCCCTCGGTGACGGCGCTCGGATCCAGCTCATCGCCTTCGGCCGCGGCGATTTCCGGCGGATCCAGGTCAGTCAGCTGGCTCTGGCCGATCGCGAACTCCAGATAGTCCGAGTAGCGCTCGGGCTGCCCTGGCTCCACCACGAAATATCGCACCTGTACCGTCCCGCCATAGTTGGCAAGCAACTGATCGTGCGGGATCTCGAACTCCAGGGGTTCGCCCGGCCACACCACCGCGTCGTCCTCCCAGGGCTGGCCGAACTCCGGTTGCCACTGCAGGTAGACGTCCTGCGCCTCGTTCATGTTGAAGAACGGCTCGATGAGCACTTTGACGTCGTGGTCGAACTGTTTGGGGTCCAGCTTGCCATTGGCCAGCTCGGTATCCAGGTGGGCCGCCGGCAGCGCCACGTGAGGCTGCCCGACCTGAAGGTTGGTGTGCAGCGAATAGATGGGCAACGGCACGTTGCGCCGTTGGACCTGAAAGCCCAGGTCGAGGATGCCGCCGTCCAGTGGTGCGAGATAGCGAGGACCGTCGCTAATCGTGAACACCAGCGGCTGCCCAGCCTCCTTGGCACTGACCACCTTGGTGAATTGCTCGTACACCGGACCGCCGCCACTGCGGGTTCCCAGCCAGGTGAGGATCACCTTGTCACCGCGCTGCAACTGCGCAGCGGCTGGTATCTGCACCGAGACGCTGGCCAGCGACGGCTCGACGCTGTTATCGGCAGCAGCCTCCAGCAGCAGCGGACGCACACCCACTTCCTGCGCGCCGGCGAAGCTGGCGAAGTCGCGGCTGGCAACCTGGCCTGGGCGGGTCAGGTTGGCATAGGAGGCAGTCGCGCGGCCGCCACGCAGGCTTTGCAGCGCCGCATTGTCGATGTCGAAGAACAGGGTACGACCCAGGCGCCGGATCGGCTGGGCCGGCGGCGAGACGCTGACCTGCGCGCCCTGTGACGGAATGCCGATGAGCGTGACCTCAATGGCATCGTTGAGTTTGAAGCTGGGATCGAAGGTGTCGACCTCTACTTGCAAGTCCTCGCCCCCTAGCACATCCAGATCGATGACCTCGCGGGCGGCGGCATCCGGATCCGGATTGGCGATGTAGGGCGCGCGCAACAGGTCGTCCTGCAACCGTACTGGCACTACGGCCCGCTGCGACCAGCCCTCGGAAGCGTTGTTCAGTTCATCGGTGACGCGGTAGGCGAGCGCCAGACTGTCGCTGCTGCCAGCGCTGAGGATGGTGTTTTCGTCGACGGTCAGCTTGACGCCAGCAGTGACCTCGGCCTGCGTGACGATGTGCTCGAGGCTTTCCTGGCCCCAGACCACTTCCAGTCGATCGTACTGGTGGATGCCCGGATAGGCAGGGATACGCACGGTCACCCCATTGCTGGCCTCGTCGGAGCCGATGAACCCGGCAGCAGGCAGGTCGGCCACCGGTGGCGGAAGGTCGCGCAGCAAGGTGACGCGGCTGACCACCGTAAGGCGCATCGACTCTTCCTCGATGCCCCCCACCCGCTTGATCCGGTACCACAGTTGCGACTGGCCTTCCGGCACCCGGCTAGCCGCGATGAACAGCGGATTGTTCTTGCCGATGCGCCCCTCGCCTACCAGCATCGAGGCGACCGAGACCCCAGGATCGTTCCAGAAGACTTCGATCCAGTCACCGACGCGCATGTTGTTGTAGGCCTGCACCAGAATCAGAAGACCACTGGGGTTATAGCTGATCATCTTGTGGTTGATGCCTACCGCAGACGGCGGAGCGGACTTCACCGGGGCGATGTAGCCTGGAATGTAGATCGGGCTCAACGACTGGAACATGGCGCCCGCCGGACCGGCAGACATGGAGCTGACAGACATGGGGCTGGCCACCATGCGGCTAGACATCATGGGGCTGGCCGACGGCCTGCCGGTGGGTAGCGAATCGTCTGGGGCACCCTGGTCGTCCATTGGGCTGCCGAGCATGGACAAGTCCGATGAATGGTCCGATGGCGCCTGGGGCGGCAGGGGACTGGCGAGGCCAGACGGATCGGAGGGCGCCTGCGGTGCCATGGGCGTGCCGGGATACGACGGGGCTGAGGGCGCCTCGGGCGACATCGGGCTGGACGGCGAACCATACTCTGCTGGAGCACCCAGCATCGGCACCGAGTCGGAAGGCTCCGGCACTGCCTCGAAGCGTTGGTTGTAGAGGGCGAGATCGCGATCGAGGCTGCTGGCCTGGTCGGTATCGGTACCGGTGTCGATGTCGTCGTTCATGGGGGCTCCTGGAATGCGCCGGACCATCTGCGGGAAGGTCCGTCGATTTCAGAGCAGCGGCGTCACTGGCACAACTGGCAGAATTGTCAGGTGCAGCGCATGCCCCGGATACGCCCGCGCGGATCACCATGGCCAGGCACAGACAAGCGGCCACGCTTTGCGGTAGGCTTGTCCCTTTACCTCTCCAAGGAAGCTTCACCATGCCACGTGCTACCGCCCGTCACATCCTCGTCAGCAGCGAAGACAAGTGCAACGAACTCAAGGCCCAGATCGAAGCCGGCGCCGACTTCGGCGAAGTGGCCCAGGCCAACTCCAGCTGCCCCTCCAGCCGCCAGGGCGGCGACCTGGGCTCGTTCGGCCCGGGCCAGATGGTCAAGGAATTCGACACGGTGGTGTTCAGTGCGCCAGTCAACGTCGTCCAGGGCCCGGTGAAGACCCAATTCGGCTATCACCTGCTGGAAGTGACTAGCCGCCAGGACTGACCCGTCCTTGTTAGCCCGCACCTGCAGCACCCTTGTGGGAGCGGGCATCGCCGCTCTTCGCCCAGGCCTTATGCGACCGATCCTGGCGCTGCTGGGCGGTTGCCTGAGCCTCACCGCCCAGGCTGGCGCAACGCATGCGCTGACCGTCTACGACGAGCTTCCACGCTACCCGGCCGGTTTCCAGCACTTCGACTACGTCAATCCCGAGGCACCAAAAGGTGGCTCTCTGCGTCGCTCGGCCATCGAAATCGGTCAGTACGACCACGTGCTGCCCTACATCGACCAGGGTACCGGCATCAGTCAGGTCGATGGCTGGCTGTACGCGCCGCTGGCGGTGCGCTCGCTGGATGAGCCCTATACGGTCTACGGCCTGATTGCCCAAACCCTCGAGCGGGGGCCGGGGGATGCCTGGCTGCGCGTGGAAATCGATCCCAGGGCGCGTTTCGCCGACGGTCAGCCCGTGCGTGGCGAAGATGTACGCTTCACCTTCGAGCAATTGATGAGCAAGGGCAGCTTGAAGTATCGCACCCAGTTCGCCGATGTGACGGGCGTCACCGTGGAAGGGCCGCGCAGCGTGCGCTTCGATTTTCGTGTTCCCCACGGCCGTGCCCTGGCGCTGGACGTGGCGAGCCTGCCGGTGCTGCCTGAACATGACTGGAAGCAGCGGGATTTCGCCAACGGTGGCGGCTTCGACAGGCCCGTGGGCAGCGGCCCCTATCGCATCGCGCGGCTGGACAATGGCCGCAGCGTCACGTTCGAGCGCGACGCCGACTGGTGGGCCCGTGATCTGCCAGTCAATCGCGGACGCTACAATTTCCAACGTTTGCGCGTGGAGTTCTTCGGCGACACCGAAGTGGCCCGCCAGGTACTCAAGGGCGGCGGCTACGACTATAACCGTGAATTCTCGGCCACCGCCTATACCCAGGGCTATGCAGGTGCAGCCTTGGACGATGGGCGCCTGCGCAAGGCCCAACTGGCCCCGAACAAGCCCCAGAGCGCCCAGGGCTTCGTCTTCAACCTGTCGCGCCCGATGTTCGCCGATCGCCGCGTGCGCCAGGCCCTGGGGCTGCTCTGGGATTTCGAGTGGAGCAACCGGCAAATGATGCGCAATCTGTACGTGCGCCAGCAGAGCCTCTATGCCAACACTCCGCTCGCCGCGCGGGCCCTGCCCGACCCGGGCGAACTCGAACTGCTCGAAACCTTGCGGGGGCAGATCCCGGACGAAGTGTTCGACCAGGTTTTCCAGGCACCGCGAACCGACGGTTCGGGAATCGTGCGGCCCCAACAGTTGCAGGCCTTGCAACTGCTACGGGCCGCCGGTTGGCATCCCGAAGGGGATCGGCTGGTCAATGCCGAAGGCACGCCTCTGAGCTTCACCTTCCTCAATGGCCAGTCCGGTCTTGAACGGCTGCTGCTGCCGTGGAAGCGCAACCTGGCGCAGATCGGTATCGAGCTGACCATCCGCAACGTCGACTCGGCGCAGTACATCAATCGACTCATGGCGCGCGACTATGACATGGTGGTCACCGGCTACCCCGTGACCTTGTCGCCAGGCGCCGAGCAATACAGCTACTTCGGCTCCGCCGCCGCCCACGACCCTGGCTCGAACAACCTGATGGTGCTGCAGGATCCAGCCGTGGACCGCCTGCTCGATGGGCTGGTGCAGGCCTCGACCCAGGCTGACATGCAGCGTCACGCCCGTGCGCTCGATCGAGTGCTGCAATGGAATTACTACTGGATCCCAAACTACTATCCTCCGGGCACCTCCACCGTGTGGTGGAACCGCTTCGGCCTGCCGAAGGTGCAACCTGCCTACGATGAAGGCCTGGACAGCTGGTGGGAAGTCAGCCCTACCCCGCTGACAGAGCGGCAGATGGCCGAACGACTGAAGGCCGCACCGTGACCGCTTACCTGCTGCGACGTCTACTGTTGATCGTCCCTACCCTGCTGGCGATCCTGCTGGTGAATTTCGCCATCATCCAGGCCGCGCCGGGCGGCCCGGTGGAGCAAGCCGTGGCGCGCCTGCAGGGCCTGGGGGGTGGCGCACCAGGTGCGCGCGTCGAAGTCGCTCAGGCGGACTCGCGCGCCAGCCGTGGCCTGGACCCCAAGCTGCTGGAGCAGATCAAGCAGCAGTATGGTTTCGACAAGAGCGCCTGCGAACGGCTGTGGCTGATGCTCGGGCAGTACGCCCGGCTGGATTTTGGCCAGAGCTTCTTTCGCGGCGCCAAGGTCAGCGACCTGATTCTCGACAAGCTGCCGGTCACCCTGTCGCTGGGCCTTTGGGCGACCCTGATCACCTACCTCGTGTCGATTCCACTGGGCATCCGCAAGGCCGTGCGACATGGCAGCCGCTTCGATGCCTGGAGCAGCGTGCTGATCGTGGTCGGCTACGCCCTGCCCGCCTTCCTCTTCGCCCTGCTGCTGATCGTGGTGTTCGCCGGCGGCACATCGCTGAACTGGTTCCCAGTGCGCGGCCTGGTGTCCGAAGACTTCGATCAACTGAGCCTGCTGGGCAAGGTCGCCGACTATTTCTGGCACCTGGTGTTGCCGGTCGGGGCCCTGGTCATCGGCGGCTTTGCCACCTTGACCTTGCTCACCAAGAATGCGTTTCTGGAAGAAATGTCCCGCCAATACGTGGTCACCGCCAAAGCCAAGGGCCTGAGCGCAGGACGGGTGCTGTACGGCCATGTGCTGCGCAATGCCATGCTGCTGGTGGTGGCCGGCGTGCCCCAGGCGCTCATCAGCGTGTTCTTCGCCGGCTCGCTGCTGATCGAGGTGATTTTCTCGCTCGATGGGCTGGGACGCATGAGTTATGACGCGGCGGTCTCGCGAGACTACCCGGTGGTGTTCGGCACCTTGTTCATCTTCACCCTGGGCGGGCTGCTGATTCGCCTGATCGGCGACCTGTGCTACACCCTGCTCGACCCGCGCATCGACTTCGACACGAGGGCGCACTGATGCGCGCCCTGCGCTCGCCCCTGGCCCGCCGTCGCCTGCACCGGATGCGCAGCCACCGCCTGGGCTGGTGGTCGCTGTGGCTGTTCGGCGCGGTCCTGCTCACCAGCCTGTGCGCCGAACTGGTGGCCAACGACAAACCCTTGCTGCTGGGCTATCAAGGTGAACTCTACAGCCCGGCGCTCATTCGCTACAGCGAACGGCAGTTCGGCGGCGAATTGCCGTTCCAACCCGATTACCGCAGCGCCTACGTGCGCCAACTGATCGAGGACCAGGGCGGGTGGATGCTGTTCGCCCCGATTCCCTTCAGCGCCGACACCCCGAACTACGACCTGCAGGTGCCCACCCCTAGCCCACCGAGCACCGAGAACTGGCTGGGCACCGATGACCAGGGCCGGGACGTACTGGCCCGGGTGCTGTACGGCACGCGCGTCTCGCTGCTGTTCGCCTTCGCGCTGACCCTGATCAGCGTGCTGATCGGTGTCGCCGCCGGCGCCGTGCAGGGCTACCACGGCGGCTGGGTCGACCTGATCGGCCAGCGCTTGCTGGAGGTCTGGTCGGGGCTGCCGGTGCTGTACCTGCTGATCATCCTGTCCGGCTTCGTGGAGCCGAGTTTCGGCTGGCTGCTGGGCATCATGGCGCTGTTTTCCTGGCTGACCCTGGTGGACGTGGTGCGGGCGGAGTTTCTCCGGGGACGCAACCTGGAGTACGTGAGAGCGGCGCGGGCGCTGGGCCTGAGCGATACTCAGGTGATGCTGCGGCATATCCTGCCCAACGCCCTGAGTGCGACCCTGACCTACATTCCATTCATGCTCACCGGCGCCATCAGCACCTTGACCGCCCTCGATTTCCTCGGCTTCGGTCTACCGGTGGGCAGCGCCTCGCTGGGCGAGCTGGTCACCCAGGGCAAGCAGCACCTGAAGGCACCGTGGCTGGGTTTCACGGCATTCTTCGCGCTGGCCACTATCCTGTCGTTGCTGGTATTCATCGGCGATGCGCTGCGTGAGGCCTTCGACCCGCGGCGCTGAATGCTCATCATCGTTCGTACAAGGAGTTCGCACATGACGCTCGCAGGCAAGACCGCCCTGGTCACAGGCTCCACCAGCGGTATCGGCCTGGGCATCGCCCAGGTACTGGCAGGTGCCGGTGCCAATATCCTGCTCAACGGCTTCGGCGCCCCCCAGGCGGCCATCGCGCAGATCGCCGCGCACGGGGTGAAGGTGGATCATCATGCGGCCGACCTCTGCGACGTGGCGCAGATCGAAGCGCTGTTCCAGTGGGCCACCGAGCGCTTCGGCGGCGTCGACATTCTCGTCAATAACGCTGGCATCCAGCACGTGGCACCCGTGGACAGCTTCCCGGTCGAGCGCTGGGACCAGATCATCGCCCTGAACCTGTCGGCGGTGTTCCACTGCACACGCCTGGCACTGCCGGGCATGCAGGCGCGTGGCTGGGGTCGGATCGTCAATGTCGCTTCGGTACACGGGCTGGTCGGCTCGACCGGCAAGAGCGCCTATGTCGCCGCCAAGCATGGCGTCATCGGCCTGACCAAGGTGGTGGCGCTGGAGACGGCGACCACCGCGATCACCTGCAACGCCGTGTGTCCGGGCTTCGTGCTGACGCCACTGGTCCAGCAGCAGATTCAAGCACGCGCGCAGGGCGGCGATCTACGCCAGGCCGAGCACGCGCTCCTGGCCGAGAAGCAACCCTCGCTGAGCTTCGTCGCGCCGCAGCACCTGGGTGAGTTGGTGCTGTTCCTGTGCAGTGAGGCTGGCAGCCAGGTGCGCGGTGCGGCCTGGAACATGGATGGCGGTTGGCTGGCGCAGTGACAGCGGCTGGTTTTTCCTTGCGCCATGCGCCGTTGAGGCATAATGGCGCCCTTTTCCGCTGCAAGCACAGGTGTCAGATGAAAGCCCAAGCCCGCCATATCCTGGTCAAGACCGCCGAGCAGGCCGAGGAGCTGAAGCAGCGTCTGGCCAAAGGCGAGGCCTTCGACGTTTTGGCGAAGAAGTTCTCCACCTGCCCCTCGGGCAAACGGGGCGGCGACCTGGGCGAGGTGCGCCCTGGCCAGATGGTGGGTGCCATCGACCAGGTGATCTTCAAGAAGCCGTTACGGGTGGTGCACGGCCCGATCAAGAGCAAGTTCGGCTATCACCTGGTGCAGGTGTTCTACCGCGACTAGAGGCATCGCCCCCGGTGCTAACGCGGCCTTGCGACCAGCAAGCCAAGCCCGGCACAGCCCAGCAATGCGCCGCTGAGCCGATTGAACAGTCGCCGCGCCCGCGGACGGGTGAACCAGCGTTGCAGGTACACCCCAAGCCCGGCATACAGCGCGATGGCCAGCCACTCCAGCACCAGGAACCACAGCCCCAGCCGCAGGAACTGCTCACTGAACGGCACCGCACTGTTGACGGACACGAACTGCGGCAGGAAGGCGGTGAACAGCAGGATGGCCTTCGGATTACCGGCCGCGACCCAGAATTCCTGCCGCGCCAGCCGCCACAGGCTGCCATTTTGACCATCGACCACCGCTGCCTGCGCCACGGGCGCGTGCCAGAGCTGCCAGGCGATGTAGAACAGGTAGCCCGCGCCGGCCAGCTTGATGCCCACGAACACGTACTCGCTGGTGTGCAGTACCGCCGACAGGCCCATCGCCGCCAGTCCGATCATCACGGCGAAGGCCAGCAGCCGGCCGCCACCGGCCAGACACGCCGTCAACAAGCCGTAGCGACTGGCATTGTGCAATGACAGCAGATTGTTCGGTCCAGGGGCCATGTTCAGGGCGAAGCAGGCGGGGATGAACAGCAACAGGCTCGACAGGTCCATGGGAGTTCTCCGTGGCGACGCTGCACAGCCTCGCCCCCAGCCCCGCCCCGGTCAAGCACAGTCAGCTGCGAAGAGGCCGGCACAGTCTGCCGGCCCGAACGTCAGAGCCTGCGCCGCGCCTTAAGCCCTGGAATGGTGGTCGCCGCGATCTGCACGGCGGCCTGCGCCTGACCGGTGCTGGCCGCCAGACCGGACAAGGTCGGCTCGCGGAACAGCATCCGGGCATCGGCCTGCAAACCTGCCTGACGCATGCGCGACACCAGGTTCACCGCCAGCAGCGAATGGCCGCCGAGCTCGAAGAAGTTGTCGTCGCGCCCCACTTGCTCGACCTTGAGCACCTCGCTCCAGATCTGCGCCAGGGTCTGCTCCAGTTCGCCGCGAGGCGCTTCGTAGCTGCGACCGATCAAGGCCTGCGGGTCCGGTTCGGGCAAGGCCTTGCGATCGATCTTGCCATTGGGGCTCAGCGGCATCTCGGCCAGGGCGACGAATGCCGACGGCACCATGTACGCAGGCAGCCGTGCCAGCAGATGGTTGCGCAGCGCCTGGGCACTCGGCGCGGGTCCTGCGTGCCGGCAAGTGAAATACGCCACCAGGCGCTCGTCGTGAACCCCCACCACGCTCTGGCCGAGTGCCGGATGGTCGGCCAGCAGTACTTCGATCTCACCCAGTTCCACCCGCAGGCCGCGCAACTTGACCTGAAAATCGTTGCGGCCAATGAACTCCAGTTCGCCGTCGTCACGCCATCGCACCAGATCACCGGTGCGGTACAGCCGATCCGACTCGACGAAGGGGCTGTCCACGAAGCGCTCGGCCTGGAGCTCAGGCAGCCCGAAATAGCCCCTGGCTACGCCGATCCCGCCTATCACCAGCTCGCCCGTCACGCCTCTGGGCACGGGCCGACCATGGGGATCGAGCACATACAACCGTGTATTGGCAATGGCTCGGCCAATCGGTGGCGGCGTGGCAGGCAGCGTTTGATCGGGTTCCAGGGTCCAGACCGTGCTGTCCACCGTCGCCTCGGTGGGGCCGTAGACGTTGTGCAGCCGTACCCGCGGCAGGCGTTCGCGCAGCCGGGCAACGAGCGCCAGGGTCAGCTCGCCGCCGCCGCAGAGGATGTCCCGCAGACTGTCGCAGCCCTCGACATCCGGTTGCTCGAGGAAGGCGTGCAGCAGCGCTGGAACGAACTTGACCGTGGTCACACCCCGAGCCTGGATCAACCGGACCAGGTACTCCGGATCGCGGTGCCCATCGGGCCGCGGCAGTACCAGTCGCAGCCCGGCACACAGTGGCCAGAACAGCTCCCAGACCGAGCCGTCGAAGCTGAACGGCGCCCGTTGCAGCAGGGCATCACCGGGCTGGGGCGGACACAGCGTGGAACTCCAGTGCATCAGGTTGCCCAACCCCCGGTGCTCGACCATGACCCCCTTGGGCGTGCCGGTCGAGCCCGAGGTGTACATCACGTAGGCCAGGTTCGACGGCGTCAGGTCAACCTGCGGAGCACGGCTGGAGCATTGCTGCCAGGCGGGCTGGTCGAGGTTGACCTGCGCGACTGGCTGCGCGTCGAACAGCCCTCGGGTAACGTCCTGGACCACCAGCGCCACGGGCTGGCAGTCCTGCACCAGGTAGCGCAAGCGCTCATCCGGGTACTCGGGATCCAGCGGCACGTAAGCCGCGCCGGCCTTGAGACAGCCCAACAGCCCCACCAGCAGCGACAGCCCACGCTCCAGGCATACGCCTACCCGGGTATCGGGTCGCACGCCCAGCGCTATCAGGTGATGGGCCAGCCGATTGGCTCGCTCATCGAGCTCGCGGTAGCTGAGGATGCCCTCCTCGGCCTGCAGCGCGATGGCGGCAGGCGTGCGTCGCACCTGGGCCTCGAACAGCGCGGGCAATGTCTGGCCGAGTAGCGGATGCTGCTCGGCCGTGTCGTTGCAGCTCACCAGCAGGTGCTGCAGCTCCTCCTGCGGCACGCAGCACAGGCGCTCGATCGGCTGCGAGCCGCCCGCCTCCAGGGCGTCGACCAAGGCATGCAAGGCGCGCTGCATGAACCCCAGCATTCGCGCAGCCCCCAGCGTCTCGGGCGCGCGAACGCTGAGCTGCAAGGCATCGCCCCGGTCATCGACCGACAGCACCAGGGCGTGGCTCTGCACTTCGCTCGCTTCAAGCAGGCGAGTACCCGGCAGCGTCGACTGCGCGTCGCTAAGGTCATGGCGGAAGTTGATCAGACTGTTGAACAACGGCACCCCGACAGGCAATCCACTGCAACGTTGGGCCAGTAGCAAGGGTGCATCTTCGTGCTCGAGCAACGCGGCGAGGCCCGCTTGGGTGTCCTTCAGCGCCTGCACCACGGGGCGACCGCTCACTCGCAAACGCAGGGGCAGGCTGTTGACGAACATTCCCAGCGCGCGGTCGGCGCCTTCGCCCGCCATCATCCGCCCCAGCAGCACGGTGCCGATCACCACGTCGTCTTGCCCCCCCAGGGCGCCGAGCACCTGGGCCCAGGCCAGATGGACCAGGCTCGGCAGGCCCACGTCGTAGCGCCGGGCAAGTCGGCGCAGGGCGTCGTTCAGGTCGGCCGAGACCGGCTGGTCGAGACGCTCCAGCACCTGCCCTTCACACTCGAACGAGGCCATGCCAGGCAAGGACGGCGGCGCCTCGACCCCTGCCAGCCATTCACGCAGGAAGGCCTCGTGCTGCGCCTGCCGGCCTTCACTGGTACTCAATGCCACGTACCGACGATAGGGTACGGGCGGCGGCAAGGCGGGCGCCGCATCGCTCATCAACGCCCGCAGTTCGCCCAGCAGGCAGTGCACCGAGACGGCGTCGTTCACCAGGTGATGGAAGCGCAGCAGCCCCATCCAGCGGCCTTGGCCTGTGTCCTGTGCGGCCACCAAAGCCATCAGCGGAGCCTGGCGCAGGTCCAGCCGAGCCGATGCGGCGGTCAACCGGGCGGCTGTGTCCACGGCGGTACCGTCGAGAATTTCGACCGGCAAGCGAGCTACGCGCCGCACCACCTGCTGCGGTCGCTCAAGCCCCTCCCAGGCCAGGCTGGTACGCAGGATGTCATGACGCTCGATCACCCGCTGCAAGGCCACGGCGAAGGCCTCGAACGCCGCGCGGTCGACGAAGGCGAACAGCGCCTGCTGCTGATAAGGGTCTTCGCCATCACGCAGGTGGTGATAGAGCAGACCCTGTTGCAGCGGTGCCAGGGGGTAGATTTCCTGGACGTTGGCCGCGCCCCCCGGCACCTGGCCGACGATGCGGTCGATCTGCGCCTGCTCCAGGTCGGTCAGGCTCAGCAGCGAGGGGGTGATGTGCTGGCAGCCGTCGGCAATCCGGTTCTCCGGCACCGCCGCCAAAGGCCCCTGGCTGGCGGCGGCCAGGGTGGCCAGGGTCGGCTGGCCGAACAGTACCTGCACGTCGGCGCGCAGGCCTTGCTGGCGCATGCGCTCCACCAGTTGCACCGCCAGCAGCGAGTGACCGCCGAGTTCGAAGAAGTGATCATGCCTGCCGATATTCTCGACGCCCAGCAGCTCGCTCCACAGCGCCGCAAGACGCACCTCCACCTCCCCGCGCGGGGGCTCGTGGGCGCCGCGCACCAAGGCCTCAGCGTGCAAGGCAGGCAAGGCGCGACGGTCGAGCTTGCCGTTGGCGGTCAACGGCCATCGCTCGACACGCTCATAGCCGACCGGCATCAGGGCCGCTGGCAGCCTGTGGCGCAGGTGATCATGCAGCTCGCCGGGCGTAACCGCGGCGCCGATGAACCAGGCCTGCAGTTGCCCATCGCGCAGCAGCACCACCGCTTCGCGCACCTGCTCATGGCTGGCCAGCGCGGCTTCTATTTCACCCAGTTCGACGCGCACGCCACGGATCTTCACCTGGTCGTCGTTGCGCCCCAGGTACTCCAGGGTTCCGTCAGGCCGCCAGCGCACCAGGTCGCCCGTGCGGTACAGACGGGCGCCGGGCACACCCAAGAACGGATCTTCGACGAACCGCTCGGCGCTCAGTTGCGCCCGCCCCAGATAGCCACGGGCGACACCTAGGCCACCGATGTAGAGCTCGCCGGGCACACCGATCGGCAGCAGACGGCGTTGCGCGTCGAGCACATGCAACTGGGCGTTCGCCACCGGTCCGCCGATGTGCGGCACCGCGCCGGGCATTACTCGTCCGGAACTGGCGACTACCGTCGCCTCGGTAGGCCCATAGTTGTTGATCACCTGGAATCGCCGCTCACCGGTGAGGTTTTTCAGGCGATCGCCGCCAATCAGCAGGGTGCGCAAGGTGGGATGGTCTTGCTGGCTCAAGGCGTATTCAGCCACCGGCGTAGGCAGGAAGCTGACCTGCAACGGCTGGGCCCGCCACCAGCGCAGCAACGCGTCGAGGTCCTCGCCCTGCGCGCCGACCGGTGCCAGGTGCAGCATGGCGCCGGCGCACAATGACGGCCAGATCTCCCAGGCCATGGCGTCGAAACCGAACCCGGCCAGACTGGACGTGGCAACGCCTGCACCGAGTTCGAAGGTCTGGCAATGCCAGTCGACCAGATTGGCCAGCATGCGGTGCTCGATCATCACGCCCTTGGGCTGGCCGGTCGAGCCCGAGGTGTAGATCACATACACCAGGCTCGCCGCGTCCAGGCCTGCGATCTGCGGGTTATCTTGACGATCCTCGGCCAGCCCGCAGCCATCCAACTCGATCACTGGCACGGTCTGATGCGCCAGGCGTTCGAGCAGCCGACGCTGGGTCAACAGCGCGACCGGCGCGCTGTCTTCGAGCAGATAGGCCAGGCGTTGCGGCGGGTGAGCGGGATCGATCGGCACGTAGGCGGCCCCGGCCTTGAGCACGGCCAGCAATCCCACCAGCGTGTCCAGCCCACGCTGGGCCAGCACGGCCACCCGCTGCTCGGGCCGCACACCCCGCTCGATCAGGTGCCAGGCCAGGCTATTGGCGCGCTGGTTCAGTTGAGCGTAGGTCAGGCTGTCGGCACCTTGTCGCGCCGCTATCGCCGCAGGGCGCAGAAGCGCCTGCGCCTCGATACGTCGATGCACCAGCGGCTCGCCAGCGCGGCACGACGTGGCATTCCACCGCCGCAGCCGCTGGTGCTCGTGCGCCGTGAGCAGGTCGAATTGCGCCACAGGCAGGTCCGGCGCCGACAGCCCCTGGTCCAGCACGTGGACCAGCCGCTGCGCGAGCGCCTCGGCCTCCTCGCCAGACAACCACGCACGGTGGTGCACCAGATGCAGCCAGGCCTTGTCGGTGTGGCGATTGCTGCGCAGATGAATGGCCAGCGGCGTGGACTCGTGACGGTTGGAGACCTTGATCGTATGCGCACGGGCAGCGCCATACTGATAATCGTGGTCGTCCTGCTCGTAGGACACCGAGACCTCGAACAGCTGTCGGCGCTCCTCGCCCAGCAGTCCCAACGACCGATTCAGCTCACTGGCTGCAAAGCGTTGGTGGCGAAAATCCCGGCGCAGGGTATCGCGTATGCAACCGATCAACTCGCTGAACGACTGCGCCGAAGGGAATGCCAGAGGCACCGCGCTGACCTGCACGAAGGTGCCGAGCGTGGTCTTGAAGCGTCCGCCGCCACGGTTGAGCAGCGGCAATCCCACCACCCAGTCCTCACGTTGCGCGCTGCGGGTGAAGAGCACATGCAGCGCCGCCAACAGCACATGAAATGCCGAGGCCTGATGACGGTGAGCCAGGGCCTTCATCCGCTCGTGCAACACCTCGGGAAATGCCTGGACCCAAGTGCATGATGGCGCTTGATCGGTAGCGCGCCGATGGTGATGACGGGCAGCCAGCAGTGGCTCCGGCACAGAGGCGAAGCGCGACAGCCAGTATTCCCGGTCGCGGGCCTGGCGCGCCGAATGTCGGTACTGCCGGTCCTCGTGGATGAATGCGCCGTAGTCCGGCCCGTTTAGCGGGGGCGCAGCGCCTGCGAGCAGCGCGGTGTAGTGGTCGCCGAGCGCCTTGATCATCTGGCCGAAGCCCCAGCCATCCAGCACCAGGTGATGCGCATGCAGGGCCAGCCAGTGATGATCGGGACTCAAGCGGACCAGGGTGAAGCTGGTCAGCGGGCTGCCGTCGAAATGGTAGGTATGCTGCAGATAGGACTCGACCCAGCTCTGCGCCGCAGCGTGCGGATCCGCTTCGCCGGACACATCCAGCAGCGGCAGCGAGACAACGCCTGCCGCAGCGAAGCGTTGCAGGGGCAACCCATCGACGTCGGCACCAGGCAGCAGCTCGGTGCGCAACACCGGATGGGCCTCCAGCAGGGCCTGGAGGGCGCGCTCGAGATCGCCATGCAGCAGCGCTCCGTTCAGGTCGACGTACCCGCCTATGGTGTAGAGCGGCGAATCGCCACGGCTCAGCTGGTCCAACCAGATATCGCGTTGGGCGCTGGTCAGCGGGTAGGTGTCGGCGGCAGGCATGGGTGAACAGGTCCTTCTGCGTTGAATTCGGCGGATTCAAGCACTCACGGGCATGGACGTATGGCCCCCGAAACCCGGACAGCGGTCGATTGAGCGTCATTAGCGGAACCTTCTGTAAGAGATCGGCTACAGCGCTACCGGATCAATCACCTACCCCAGCGAGCAGTACCGTGAAACATGGCGGCATCATCGGCATTTTGACGCCAAATCGCTGACCATCTTCCCTCAATACGTTTTACCGCCTTGAGTGCGCCCCGCCCAGAGCGACGAAACAGTGTCATTTTTGTCCCCGGTTTCCATTACAGACGGTGTCGCAGCTGCCGGTTTGAATGGCTCCGCCCTGCCTGGGGCCACGGTGCCGTAACTGAATCAAGGATGATTGTTCATGAAGCTCGAACGCAACCTGCTCGAACCCCACGATGCGCGGATGTACCGCCAGTTGGGCGCGCTGATCGCCAGTGCCAGCGGCTCCGACTTCGCCGCTCGAATGTTGCGCTTCGTCGATGATCTGGTGCCAGTTCAGCGTCTGGACCTCAGCGAATGGACGGTCGACGGTCGCCAGGCCAGGGTGGAGCGAGTCAGGCAGCTGGGCAGCGCTGGCGTGGAGCGGCCATGCGCCAGTGGCGAGCCCGGCACCCACCCGCTGCTGCGCGACATCCTGCAGATGAAGGACCCCTTGCTGATCCAGCACAGACCGCCTCAGCAAGGCGGCGACCTGCGCCACCACCTGCACCAGTGCAAACTGGTGTCGTGCAACGGCGACCGTCGCTGGGTGATCGGCTTTCATCGCTTGCCCAGCCAGTGCGCTTTCGCGCTGGGCGAACTGTCGCTGCTCAAGAGCCTTGCCGACACCCTGTTACCGCTGCTGGAGTATCACGCCCAGCGCCTGGGGCCAGACGCCGAACAGGGCGCCGACCACGCCGATGCGCTGCGCCTGGGCTTCGACGAGCGCCTGGCCCAGGAGGCGGTGCAGCTGTCCAGCCGCGAACAGCAGGTCTGTATCGGGCTGCTCACCGGCGGTACGGTTCCGGAAATGGCCCAGCGCCTGAACGTCAAGAGCAGCTCGGTGGAAACCTATCTCAAGCGCGCCACGGCGAAGCTCGGTGTCAGCGGGCGTAACGGCCTGACTCGCTGGATGGCCGGCGCGTGAGGGGTATCGGCTCGGTGTAGGCACAGCCTCGCCAGCGCCCGGCTGAATCGCCACTGAGTGATTCCGGGCGCAGGCCCGGGTCTAGGCGAAGCGGACCGCCGGTCGGACGTTCGTGCATCCCATGGATCGGGTATCCAGCCCCTGGCTCATACACATTGAGGGTTGTCGTTCGGCAGCCCCTCACTCCTGTGTTGGCCTGCCTGTAGGCAGGCCTTTTTTTCAGGTTCCTGGCACACGACAGCGAGGTGAGAGCATGAATGGCAAGCACTGGTTCGGCGGTGGCGATGCCCAGACCGAATGGCCCGAGCTGGAACCCGATCAGCGCAATGACAAGGTCGATGACCCTGATGCCACGCCGGATCTTCAGGATGACGAGCAGGAGAAACGGCCGACGATACCGCGCGCCGACCCTGAACCACGCACGTAATAGACGCCTACCGGTTATCCGTGCCCTGCTGCGCTCATCATCAGCAATGACTTGATCGCCAGCAGGTGCAACGGATAGAACCCATAGGCCCAGCGACCCACGGGTAGCACCGTGATGCCCCTCACATCCACCATGCGCCAGCCCAAGGGAATGGCCAGGAATGCGCTGGCCATCACCAGCCAGGTAATCGGTTGCGTCAGGTGCGAGGCCAGCCAGCCGTTGGTCAGGTTAGCCACGACAGCCAGGCATCCACTGAGCACGAGCCCACAGCCTGGCCTACGCCAGCTCAGCAGACAGGCAGAGGGCAACAGCACGCCTGGCAGGCCGTACATCAGGTGCTGATGAGCACCTGCAGCCACCACCCCTGCACTGAGCCCTGCCACGCGTGCCAGTAACTGCGGGTGATGGACACCCCAGGCGCAGAGCAGACCCAGGGTGAGGGTCGGCATCACGCTGAATGTGGCCGAGTCGCCGTCCAACAAGTGGTAGGGCCATTCGGAGAGCACGCTGAACGCCAGCATCCAGGTCAGGTGACGCGCGTTGCTGGAGGTATACAGCTCCCCTGCCCGGCTCCTGGCCACATGGCAGGCGATGACCAGACAGAACAGTGGAAAAGCCAGCCGCCCAATCACGAACAGCCCTTGCGCGCTGGGCCAGAGATAGCGCAAGTGATCGGCCACCATGCTCAGGATGGCCAGCCACTTGACCAGGTCCAGACCTGCCGATCGACCTTTCAGGGTATGGCCTGGCTGGCGGGTGGCGACGCTTGCGCTCGGGCGGCCCAGGCTTGCAGCGGCAGGTGCACGGTAGGGTCGAAGATGCGCCGCCACAGAAGTCCCAGGTCCCCCCCATCGAACATCGACCGGGCGCCCATGTCGCGCCAACGTGACGGAGTGTCCACGCGCCATTGACCCAGCGCGTCCCGATGCGCCATGGCGAAGCGGAAGTTGTAGCTGCCGGGCAGGCCCATGCGCAGGTCGGTCACGATCAACGCGCCGTCGATGACGTCGTAGCGTAGCCAATCGTCGGTGAACCAGCGCAGACGCTGGTGCAAGGGGGCGTCGCGCAATGCTTCTGCCAGCTCCGGGTGACGCGGCAGGGATTGCAGAGGTGCGGGCTGGCGATCGAACAGGCTGGCGATCCCTTCGTAATAGCCACCCTCGGGTGTTTTCACCAGCACCCGCCACAACAGGCTATTGAACGCCACGGGAACGGCTCGCACCTGGCTCGAGGCGATGCCCTGCGCGTGCAGGGCCTGCTCGAAGCGTCGCTCGACAGTCATGCGCGCCCCGAGACCGAAGGCCAGATAGGCGGTGCCGAAGATCAACGCCACCGCCATGGCGCGACGAGCGCCAGTCCCGGTGCCGCGCCAGGCTGCATACCCCACCGTTGCCAGCAACGGCAAGGTGTAGATCGGGTCGATGATGAACACGGCGGCCCAGCTGAGGGGTGTCGAGGTCAGCGGCCAGAACAGCTGGGTGCCGTAGACCGTGAAGGCGTCGAGCAGTGGATGGGTGACCAGGACCAGCCAGAAGGCAATGAACAGCCTTGGCCACGAGTAGCCCTCGGGGCGTCTTCGCCGGGTCAGCCAGCCTACGCCCCAGGCCAGCAGCAGCGCCAGGCCCGTCAGCACGAAAATGGAGTGGGAGAAGCCACGATGGTAGGTCATCTGCGAGACAGGGTCGGCATACTGGATCACCACATCCAGATCCGGCACCGTGGCCAGCGCGGCGCCATAGGCCAGCGCGCGCCGCCCTTGCAGGCGTCCGAGCAGTGTGCCTTGCAGTGCCGCGCCAAGCACGGCCTGAGTAATCGAGTCCAAGATAGCCTGTTCCATTGCAAAGGTGCGCCAAACGCTAACCCTGCGCGTCTGCCCGGGCAAGCGTCAACCACGAAACCGGCGAAGAAACACTTTGCAACGCCGTGACCGCACCGCTCGGTAACAATCTCCAGCGACCAAGCTTCGGCTTCTGGTAAAACACATCGACATCCTGCCTTGTGACTGTAACTGTGAACGTGATGCACAAACCCTCAAGACGCCGTTGGCTCATGCGACTGGCGATGATCCTGCTGGTCGTCGGCCTGCCAGCCAGCTGCGCCGTACTCCAGCATAAAGAGCGTGAGCTGGTGTTTCGCATCGAGCCCGGACCGGCCAGCTGGTTTCATGGTTTGCCCGCGGGGGTACAGGAGCTGGAGCTGCGCCCGCGCTCCTTCGCGCAGGATCAGAGCCTGCACGCCTGGTGGTGGCCGGCCGAACGCGCCGATGCACCGGCGGTGCTCTACCTGCACGGCGTGCGCTGGAACCTCACGGGCCAGTTGTTCCGAATCCAGCAACTGCACGCCATGGGCTACTCGGTCCTGGCGGTGGACTACCGCGGCTTCGGCCAGAGCCGCGGCGGCTTGCCGTCGGAGTCGACGGTCTATGAAGACGCACGCATCGCCTGGACACGTTTTGCCCAGTTGCAACCCTTGGCGAGCAAGCGCCTGATCTTCGGCCATTCCCTGGGCGGCGCGGTCGCGGTGGAACTGGCGAGCGAACTGAGCCGGCAGGCCCGCGCCGACCAAACGCCCATGGCCGCCCGTGGCCTGATCCTGGAATCCACCTTCACGTCGCTGGGCGACGCGGCCGCCGCAGTGGCCAACACCTCGTTGCCGGTGCGCTGGTTGATGTCGCAGAAGTTCGACTCGCTCGGCAAGATCGCCGAGGTCGGCATGCCCGTGCTGCTGGTCCACGGCCTGGATGACCGCTTCGTGCCGGCGCGCTTCAGCCAGACCCTGTTCGATGCCGCCCGTGAGCCGAAGAAGCTGCTGCTGGTGCCCGGCGCCACCCACAACAACAGCATGCACCTGGCTGGCCCGCGCTATCGCCAGGCCATCCAGGCCCTGTTGCAGGCAGGCTGAACGTCATTGCACCGGCAGGAAGTTCATCAGCAACAGGCTCTGGGCGTAGTTCAAGCCAATGCGCCGGTAGCGCTCGTCCAGCATCTGCGCCAGCAAGTCCAGACGCGCCACGATCTTGCCGAACTCCACGGCGAAGCTGAGATTGCTTCCTTCCTCGGAAATTTCGTTGGAAAACAGCAGGAGCACGCCGTTGGCATCCTGGCGCTGACCCAGCATCCAGGTGGCCTTCTCGATGTTGCGCGCCGCATTGTTGACGAACAGCGGATCGATGGCATCGGTCATGTAGAACTCGGTGCGCCCGCCATGGGCGGTCACCAGCATGCTGCCGATGGCATAGATGAAGGCGCCGACGCGATCGCCGCGAAACTCAGGGCTCAGCGCATAGCTCAGCGCCGCCAGGTCCCGCCGCTGGCCCAGTTGCGGCAGCGGCTGACGCTGCTCGATGGCCTGGCGAATCTGCCGTTCGGCAGTGGCGGCATCCAGATAACCCGATTGCCGCCATTGATTGGGGTTGCGCAGGTACAGCTTGCTCATCAGCAGGTAGAGACTCTGCAGGTTGTCACGCATCGACAGCGTCGCCATGCGGTCGACGCTGGTCTGGAACAATTCGCTGGGATGACCCTCGCCTAGCTGAGTGATGACCGCCTGGCCATCCTGCCGAGTGCAGGCGCACAGCGCGATCATCAGGCCTGCCAGCAACAGGCGGGCACCATAGCGAAGAACAGGAGCGGGCATCGGCAGTTGCGGGTCCGGGTCGATGGCCGGGCCGGGGATCGGCGCAGCCTGGCCATGCATAGAGCACACGAATGTAAAAAAGTGCGAAGCCCTCGCGCACCGGCGGGCGTCCGCGGCCTATTTGGTAACAAGAATTGACGGGCTGTACAGGAGCATGATCTGCTTACGCCCTTACGTTGGGTGCCCCATGCAGGGGTGAAACGGGAAACCGGTGCATCGAGGCCACGAGGCCGAGACCAGTCCGGTGCTGCCCCCGCAACGGTAAGCGAGTGTGCGTCGGGTCCACTGTGCCCTGTGGCATGGGAAGGTGACGCCCTGTCGGAAGGCTGTGCCCTCCCTCGCAAGCCCGGAGACCGGCCCGACGTTTCGTCATCACACCCCCGCGGAGGGCGGGCGCTGTCGTCGACTCCCGGCTATGAAGGCCCGGGGGCGCTGCGCTTGCTGTCGCCGTGAACTTTGCAGAGGAATGCATCATGTCCGTCACCAGCGCCGATCGCAGCGTCGTCACTCCTGTCAGCCTCAGCCAGCGCCTGGTGGTCGCCATCGGCGCCAGCCTGCTGGGCTTGTCTCTGGTCTACTTCGCCGGTTTCTCGCATCTGGAGGCGGTGCACAACGCCGCCCACGACACCCGCCACAGCGCCGCCTTCCCTTGCCATTGAGGCCTCTGCCATGATCACCCGTATCGCCCGCACCGCAGGCTTCAGTGGTCTGCTCGCCGCGCTGCTGCTGACCCTGTTGCAGAGCTTCTGGGTCGCACCGCTGATTCTCCAGGCCGAAACCTATGAAAACGCAGCGCCTGCCGAACAGCACGAACACACCACTGACGCGGCTCAGGGGCATGCGCATGATGCCCAGGCCTGGTCGCCGGAAGACGGTTGGCAGCGGGTGCTGTCCACCACCGGCGGCAACCTGGTGGTGGCAGTCGGCTTTGCTCTGATACTGGCGGCGCTGTACAGCCTGCGCGAACCTGGACGCATCGGCGCTGGCGCGCTGTGGGGCCTGGGCGGCTTTGCCGTGTTCTGCCTTGCACCGACCTTGGGCCTGCCGCCAGAGCTGCCTGGTACGGCAGCCGCAGACCTGGTTCAACGCCAGACCTGGTGGGTCGGCACGGCGGCCGCCACGGCAGCAGGCCTGGCGCTGCTGGTGTTCGCTCGACACTGGGCACTCAAGCTGCTCGGTGCCCTGCTGTTGCTGGTGCCTCATCTGATCGGCGCGCCTCAACCCGAGGTGCACGAAAGCCTGGCGCCGCAGGCATTGCAGACGCAGTTCGAGATCGCGTCCTGGCTGACCAACGCGGTGTTCTGGGTGGCCCTGGGTGTGCTGAGCGCCTGGCTCTACCGTCGTCACCAACCGGGTCGATGAGCACGCTGTACGCAGGCTTCGGCTGCCGTCGAGGCTGCCCGGCACAGACCCTGCAACGCCTGCTCAGGCAAACGCTGGCGGCCAACGGACTGGCTCTGGCCAACGTGCAGGGCATCGCCAGCCTCGAGCACAAGATCGAGGAGCCCGGGCTGAGGCAACTAGCCCGGCAACTCGACCTGCCACTGACCGGCTATGGCGCGCCAGGATTGCTCGAATTCGCCTCCTTCCTGAGCCACAGATCGGCTGTTGCCTATCGCTCGACCGGCTGCTGGGGCGTGGCCGAGAGTACCGCGCTGGCCCTGGCCAGCGACCGGGGCGCGAACGCTTACCTGCGCGTCACACGCCAGGCCTGCGCTGACGCGACAGTCGCCCTCGCCTGCTTCGACTCCCCGAGTCGAACCCTCTGAAGGATTCGCCATGACAGTGTATTTCATCGGCGCGGGCCCCGGCGATCCGGAGCTGATCACGGTCAAGGGCCAGCGCCTGATCCGCCAGTGCCCCGTGATCGTCTACGCAGGCTCGCTGGTGCCCGCAGCGGTGCTCGAAGGTCACCGCGCCGAGGTCGTGATCAACAGTGCCGAACTGCATCTCGAGCAGATCATTGGCGTCCTGCACGACGCCCATCTGCGCGGCAAGGATGTCGCTCGAGTGCACAGTGGGGACCCCAGCCTCTACGGCGCCATCGGCGAGCAGATCCGCCATCTGCGCGAGCGGGGCATCGACTACCAGATCGTCCCGGGCGTCACCGCAACAGCCGCAAGTGCCGCCCTTCTGGGCTGCGAGCTGACCCTTCCGGGCGTGGCCCAGACGGTGATCCTGACTCGTTACGCCGACGCGTCGCCAATGCCGGACGGCGAGCGGCTGGCGGACCTCGCTCGCCATCGCACCACCCTGGCCATTCACCTTGGCGTGCGGCACCTGCCGAACATCGTCGCCGAGCTCCTGCCCCACTACGGCGCCGATTGTCCAGTGGCGGTGGTCCATCGTGCGACCTGGCCAGATCAGGACTGGGTTCGCGGTAGCCTCTGCGACATCGTCGCCAAGGTCGCCGCCAAGGGCTTTCGCCGCACGGCGCTGATTCTGGTGGGCCATGTGCTGGGTGACTCGCCGTTCGCCGATTCGGCGCTGTATCGAGCCAGTCACGCCCACCTGTATCGCCCAGTGGACTGAACGCCGACCCGCCTTGGCTGCCGCCTGACCGGGCCCGCTCGTCAGGCGGCTCGCCGTGCCGCTCTTCGCGCCCTTCCCACCTGATAGCCCCCGCCGATCTTGTAAGGATTATCAACATCCTCTAGTGGCTTTTTCCACACGCCTATACTCGCCATTACCAAAGCGTTCTGAGGGACGTATCGTGCCAGCAGCCAGATTGGCCCTACAGACGTATTCCTGTGTAAAGCCGGGAATGAACACAAATTCTTACAGGAGCTTGCCCATGACTACCGTACTGATGGTCGATGATCACCCGACCGTCCGCCTTGCCGTGCGCATTCTGCTCGAACGCGAACGCTTCGAAGTCGTCGGTGAATCCGGAAACGGGATCGAGGCCGTGCAACTGGCACGTCAGCTCTCGCCCAAGGTGGTGATCCTCGACATCGGTCTGCCGGGCCTGGATGGCATGGAGGTGATCAAGCGCCTGCAGATGCTCGACCCCGCGCCGAAGATCATGGTACTCACCGGCCAGTCCTCCGAACTTTACGTGCGGCGCTGTCTGGATGCCGGCATCGCAGCCTTCGTCAACAAGGACGAAGACCTCGACGCCTTGCTGTTCGCCCTCAAGGCCCTGGTCAAGGGATACTCGACCTTCCCGCAGATGTCGGTCAACAGCAACACCCTGGAATCCGAGACGGTACGCCTGAACAGCTTGTCGAACCGGGAAATGGAAGTGCTGCGACGGCTGTCGCGTGGGGAGAACAACAAGTACATCGGCATGGCCATGAACCTCAGCGCCAAGACCATCAGCACCTACCGCGGTCGCATCGGCGACAAGTTGAAGACCGAATCGCTGGTGGAAATGGTCGATCTGGCCAAACGCAACAGCATCACCTGAGCACAGGCCATGAGCATCAGCCTGCGAGGACTGCTTCTGACGCTGCTGCTGAGCCTGTCGTCGACAGCGCTCGCCGAGGGCCAGATGCGCCAGTTGCTCGCACGCTCACTGAGCGCAGCCCCCCCGCTGGCCCTGAGCCAGGCCGATCGTCAGTGGCTGGACCAACGCAAAGTTCTGGTGCTCGGCAGTTCGCAACCCGACTATCCGCCCTTCGAAATCAATGTCAGCCCCCAGGATTACGAGGGCCTGAGCGCCGATTACGCCGGCCTCATCGGCGAGCAACTGGGCCTTGCCATCCAGGTCCGGCGCTTTCCCACCCGCACGGCGGCCATCGAGGCCCTGCGCCGCGGGCAGATCGACCTGCTGGGCAGCTCCAACGGTTTCGAGGCGGCCAATCGCGAGCTGGCCCTCAGCCACCCCTACGCCGACGACCTGCCGGTGATCGTCACGCGCCAGGACCGCGCACAGCGGGACGACCCGCACCTGACCGGCAGCACACTGGCCATGGTCGATCATTATCTTCCCCCCGAGGCCGTGCGTGCGCTCTACCCCCAGGCCAAACTCACCCTCTACCCCTCCACCCAGGCCGGCCTCAGCGCCGTGGCGCTGGGCAAGGTCGACGCCTACATCGGCGACGCCATCAGCTCGGACTACGCCATTGGCCGTGCCTATCAAGGGCAGGTGCGCATCGACCACTTCGTGCCGACGCCCGCAGGTCATTTCGCCTTCGCCCTGGAGCAGCATGACGGCCGCCTGCTTGGGCTGGTCAACGCAGCGCTGGCGCGCATCACCGACAGCGAGCGACTGAACATCCTGCGCCGCTGGTCCAGCGGCAATACCAGCCTGCTGATGCAGCGCCGGCCTGCCACCCTGACCGATGAGGAACAGCAGTGGCTGCTGAACGCGCCGGCCATCGAGGTGGTGGTCAATCCGAGCCTGGCACCGCTGACCTTCAACGACAGCCAGCAGCAGCCTGCCGGTATCACCGTGGACGTGCTCAAGCAGATCAGCCTGCGCACCGGATTGCGCTTCGAGATCATCGAGCGCGAGGGGGTTGCGGCCATGGTCGATGAAGTGGCCCGCGGCGACGTGCAGATGGCCGGCGCACTGGACTACAGCCCTGAGCGCGCCGCACGGGTGCGTTTCACCCGCCCCTATCTGGTCAGCCCGACGGTGCGCGTGGTGCGAAGAAATGCACCTTCCAGCCCATCGCTGGACGGCCAGCGCGTCGCCCTGGTACGCGGCGCCTCGCCGCACGTTGCGCTGTTGCGGCACCACCCTCAGGCCCGGGTGATCGAAAGCGACAACGCCTTGACACTTCTGGAGGCGGTAGCCAAAGGACAGGCCGACGTCGCCTTGATCAGCCAGATTGCCGCCTCGTACTACCTCACCCACGTGTTCAAGGACCAACTGCGGATCGCCGGTTTGCAGGACGACGAGCAGTCGGTGGCGGCGTTCGCGGTCTCTCCCGAGCTGCCGCTGTTGCAGTCGATCCTGGACAAGGCACTGTTGAGCATTCCCCCCGACGAGCTGGATCAGCTCATCAACCGCTGGCGCACCAGCACCATCGCCAGCGACAGCCTGTGGGGCGATTACCGCGCATTGGCCCTGCAGGTGCTGGTGC
Organism: Pseudomonas sp. S30; assembly: GCF_016518545.1. Taxonomy (GTDB): domain Bacteria; phylum Pseudomonadota; class Gammaproteobacteria; order Pseudomonadales; family Pseudomonadaceae; genus Aquipseudomonas. Next base: position 170,103 of record NZ_JACVTO010000004.1, on the reverse strand, counting down.
TGTCGGCAGTGCTGTTGGCAGGCGTGGTGTTCTGGAACGGCTACCTGCGCAAGCTCATCCATCAGCGCGGCGACGCCCAGCGGGCCTTGCAGGCGCAACTGAGCCTGAGCCGCAGCCTGCTCGATCAGTTGCGTCAGGCCAAGGAAGAGGCCGAGCGCGCGAGCCAGGCCAAGAGCACGTTTCTGGCCATCATGAGTCACGAGATTCGTACACCCATGAACGCGGTCATAGGCCTGCTGGAACTGGCCCTTGACGACGCCCGGCCGGGAGACGCTGACAGGCAGGGCCTGCAGACCGCCCATGATGCCGCTCGTGGGCTGCTCGACCTGATCGGCGATATCCTCGACATCTCGCGGATCGAAGCTGGGCACATGACGCTACAGCCTGTGGCAGTGGATCTGGTCGAGCTGGTTCGCGCAACGACGCGGGCGTTCGAGGCCAATGTACGTCTCAAGGGCCTCCAGATGCAGGTCAGTTTGCCGGACACCCCGGTCTGGGTCAGTGTCGATGGGGTCAGGTTGCGCCAAGTGATTGCCAATCTGGTCAGCAATGCCATCAAGTTCACCGAACAGGGTCAGGTAGCGGTGACCTTGACGACGCAAACTGCCACACAGCAGCGGCTGCAGGTTGCGCTGCAGGTTCAGGACAGCGGCATCGGCATCGGCGAGGCGGATCAGGCCCGTCTGTTCAAGGCCTTCGGCCAGCTCGACAGTCAGCGCGTTCGACACGGCGCGGGGCTGGGCCTGATCATCAGTCGGACGCTGTGCCAGCTGATGGATGGCGACCTCCAGCTGCACAGCGTCGAAGGCGTAGGCACCCGGGTCGATGTACGCCTGCTCCTGCCAATCACCTCCCCGCCAGTCACTTCACCGGCCCAAGCACCTGCCGACACGGAGCGACAAGGCCGCCTGCGGATCCTGGTGGCCGATGATTATCCTGCCAACCTCATGCTGCTGGAGAGGCAACTGCGCAACCTGGGCCACGAGGTCAGCGTTGCCGAGAACGGTGAGGTCGCCCTGCGCCTGTGGCAAGCGAGTCCCTTCGACGTGGTCCTCACCGATTGCAGCATGCCCATCATGGACGGCCACGAGCTCACCCGCCGCATCCGCTGCCTGGAACGCGAGCGCGGTTCCGTGCCCTGTCGCATCCTAGGGGTCACGGCCAATGCCCAGGCCGAGGCGCGCGCGCAGTGCCTGGCCAACGGCATGGACGACTGCCTGTTCAAGCCCATCGGCCTGCAGACCCTGAGAACCCAGTTGGCGCAGGGCTCCAGGGGCGCAGCAGCGGCCAGCGACAGCGGCTTCGACCTGGAACAGCTGCGCCATCTGACCCAGGACGACACCGGCCTGACTCGACGCCTGCTCGAACAACTGGCACGCAGCACCGCTGAAGATCTCCAGGCGTTGCACCAGCTGACGCCGCACAGTGCGGCCGAGCAGGTCAAATCCCTGGTTCACCGCATCAAGGGAGGCGCACGGATGCTGAAGGTTCGCGGGGTGGTGCGCGACTGCGATGCCGTCGAGCGAGCACTGGCCGACGGCGCGCCGCTGGCCGATGAGCTGCACCGTCTTCGGACGAACCTGCAAGGCCTGGAACGCCAGCTCAGGCAAGGGCTGGATGCCCTGGGCGGCGCAGGGCCGCAAGACCAGGCCTGACCCGGCGCTCAGCCCCACCCGCGGCGCAGGGGCTGTGTGCGCCAGGGCTCAGGAGCTCTCCCGCACCACCAGTTCGAAGCCCAGGTCCTGCCGTTCTTCCTGCACCCGTCGACCATCGAGCAGGCTCAGCAACGCCTGGGCAGCGGTTCGCCCGACGGCGGCACGCGGCGTGCGAATCGAGGTCAGACGCGGCACCATGTGCGCTGAAGCCGGCAGGTCGTTGAAGCCGACCATGGCGACCTGCTGCGGTACCGCGATCCCCTGGCGCAGGGCTTGCAGTACCGCCCCTTGGGCGAGGTCATCGTTGCAGAAGAACACACCATCGACCTGCGGTGCCTGGGTGAGCAGACGGGAGAACAGCTCGCCCCCCAGGCCGATGGACGACGGTTGGGGGTCGAGCAGTTCCACCGCAGGATTGGGCAAACCCGCCTCGTGCAACACTTGGCGAAAGCCCTCGGCTCGCTGCATCACCCGGGGATCGAGTTGCGCCGCCACGAACGCCAGACGGGTGCGCCCCCGCTCGATCAGATGGCGCGCGGCGGCCCTGCCCGCCTGCTGCTGGGAGAAGCCTACAGACAGCGCGCCCGGCTCACCACCGAGCTCCATCATGTGCACGCAAGGTACACCGCTGGCGGCGAGCATCTGCCGCGAAGCCTCGCTGCGCTCGAAACCGGTCAGAAGGATGCCGCAGGGCTGATACGCCAGGTAATTGCGAATCAGGTTTTCTTCTTCGCCCACGTCATAGTGGTAATTGCCAATGAGCACTTCCAGGCCCCGCGGGCGCATCACCTCATGGATCGCTTCGAGGGTGTCGATGAACAGTTGGTTGGACAGCGAAGGGATGAGCACCACCACCGAGTGGCTGCGTGCGCTGGCCAAGGCGCGGGCGGCAGGGTTGGCGACGTAACCCAGGCTCGCGGCCGCGGCGACAACCTTTTCCACCAGCGCTGGCGCAACCGTGCTGATGCCACGCAGGGCACGCGACGCGGTGATGGGGGAGACCCCGGAGAGCCTGGCGACTTCAGCCAGAGTGGGACGACCGGTGGTGCGGGAGCCGATGCGGGTCATGAATGTTGTAATTTTACTGTTGCAAGAAGGGGGAACGGTCTCTAAGGTAGCGCTGTCTCAGGACGCAGGCAACGTCATAATCGCCGTAGCGTCCATACTGCGTATCACAAGATCAATAACACCCGGGAGGGTGGCGCCTGCGCTCACTGCTCTTCGAGCGTGAGACAGCGCTGTCTTACCCCGCAGGAGGTACCGATGAACCCTTCCCTATCTGCCATCGTGGTCATGGGCGTAGCGGGCTGCGGCAAAAGCTGCGTCGGCTCGGCCATCGCTACCCACAGCGGCGGTCGCCTGATCGAAGGCGATGCGTTCCACCCTGCCGAAAACATCCGCAAGATGAGCGCCGGCATTCCTCTGGACGACGACGACCGTGCAGGTTGGCTGACGCGACTTGGCGAGGAACTGCGCGCCATCGTCCAGTCCGGCGAGCGACCGATCCTCACCTGCTCGGCCCTCAAGCGCCGTTATCGCGAAACCCTGCGTCAGGCGGTGCCGGACCTGGGCTTCGTGTTCCTCGAACTGAGCCCGGAAGAAGCCGAGCGACGCGTGCTGGCCCGGCCTGGACATTTCATGCCTGCCAGCCTCATCGACAGTCAGTTCGCGGCCTTGGAACCTCCCTTGGACGAGCCTCGCACCCTGGCACTCGACGCCACCCAACCGATCGCCACACTCGCTGAACGGGTAGACGACTGGCTAAAGCCGTGCGGTGAGCCGAGCCTGGCGCGCACCGCCTGATCGGCGGCGGCTTCAGCTCACCAAAGACAGCGCTGTCTCGTCGGTTACGGCGGACACGCTACCCATAGCGCCCTTACAACAACAACGACAAGACCGAGGCATAGACCCATGTTCGGACTGGCTACTGATACCTATCTGCTGCTCGACGCACTGGTTACCATCGTCGGGCTGATTCTGCTGATCACCCATTTCAAGGTTCACCCCTTCGTCGCCTTGACCCTGGCCGCAGGCTTTCTCGGCCTGACGTCAGGGATGCCCGTGGCCAAGGTGATGAAATCCTTCCAGGACGGCTTCGGCGGCGTGCTGGGCTTCGTCGGCATCATCCTGGCACTGGGCACCATGCTGGGCAAGCTGATGGCCGACTCAGGCGGCGCCGACCAGATCGCGCAGACGCTGATCCGGGCCTTCGGCAAACAGAAAGTGCACTGGGCGATGATGTTCGCCGCGTTCCTGGTGGGCATCCCACTGTTCTTCGAAATCGGCTTCGTGCTGCTGATTCCGTTGGTCTTTATCGTCGCTCGACGCTCCGGGGTGTCGCTGGTGAAAATCGGCATTCCCCTGCTAGCCGGGCTGTCCGTGGTCCATGGGCTGGTGCCTCCGCATCCAGGCCCACTGCTGGCGATCGGCATCTTCCACGCTGACATCGGCAAGACCATCTTCTATGGCCTGCTGGTCGCCCTGCCCACTGCCGTCATCGCCGGCCCGCTGTTCGGCAACTTCATCTCGCGCTACATCCCCGGCAATCCTTCCCAGGAGCTGATGGACCAGATCGCCCGCGAGTCGGATCAGAAAAACCTTCCGAGCTTCACCATCACGCTGGTCACCGTGCTGCTGCCCGTGGCGCTGATGCTGCTCAAGACCTTCGCCGATGTGGTGCTGCCCACCGACCATATCGTGCGCCAGTGGATGGACCTGATCGGCCACCCGATCACCGCCTTGCTCGCCGCGCTGCTGCTGGCCTTCTACACCTTCGGCTCGGCGCGCGGCTTCAGCCGTCAGCAGATCATGAAGATGCTCGACCAGAGCCTGGCGCCGACCGCGGCCATCGTGCTGATCGTCGGTGCCGGCGGGGGCTTCAAGCAGATGCTGGTCGATACCGGGGTCGGCAACGTGATCGGCCAGATGGCGGTGCAGGCCGAGATCTCGCCGATCATGCTGGCCTGGTTGGTGGCAGCGGTCATCCGCATCGCCACGGGCTCGGCAACCGTGGCGACCATCACCGGTGCCGGCATCGTCGCCCCGGTCATTGAACTAGTGCCGGGAGTCAATCGTGAGCTGCTGGTGCTGGCCACGGGCGCAGGCTCGCTGATTCTGTCCCACGTCAACGACGCAGGCTTCTGGCTCGTCAAGCAGTACTTCAACATGACCGTGGCTGAAACCTTCAAGACCTGGAGCATGATGGAAACCATTCTGTCGGTCGTGGGCATCATCTTCATCATGTTGCTGTCGACAGTGGTGTGACCGTCGGTCGGAATGATGGCACCTTGCCGAGCGGGACAGGGCCTAAGAATCAACCGCCCTGTTCTGTGCAAAGGAGCATGCCCGTGAAGCCTTCTCTCATCCGTACGTGCCTGCTGGCTGCAGTGTTCTGCTCACCGCTGGCTATGGCTGTAGGTACCAGTAACGACTACCCCGACAACCCGCATAATCCAGGCCCTCAGCCTGGTGTGGACAGCACGCTGAACCCCATTCCGCCACCCACTCCGCGTGAGACGGATCCACGGGTGCCGAATGCCGACACCGAGAGCACGACCATAAAGCAGAAAGACGACGCCGATCTGCCTGGAATGGATCAGACCGGCTCTGAGGGGGCCGGGGGCGCAGGCGGCGCCAGCCGCTGAGGGTCTTTCACGACTCCCGCCTCCCATTGAAGGGGCGGGATCTCGCTCTCACCTTAGTTCTTCGCCCTTTCCTCACTCCGAACCCGAAGATCCAGACGCAGCTCATTGCTCGTACACGTACATTCCTTGCCTAGCCCTGCCGCAGGTCTTCGAAACAGGCCATTTCCGCGGGGATATGGCGCGAAGCTCGCGGCAGTGTCGCCGCGTCGCCTGATACCTGTTCGACATGCCAGTAACAGTGTTTGATCGCCCGTGTCACACCCACGTAGGCAAGGCGCTGCACCTCATGCGCCTGGGCGGTGTCGTAAGCCTCGGCATCGTTCTGACGCCCCAGACCTGCCATCCGATAGAGCTGATTCTTGTAAGGCGAGCGCGTCAGATACTGACAATCCCCGAGCATGAACACGGCATCGGCCTGTAGGCCTTTGGCGCTGTGGTAGGTGAGCAGGCGCAGCCGTCGCTGGTCACTAGGCAGGCCTGCCTCCAGCTTGATCAACTCATCCAAATGCTGACTTATCATCGACTTATCAGCTGTTTTTCGAAACAGTATCATCAGCGACTCACCGGCCTGATAGTGCTCCAGCGCAGTCTGCGCCAAGCCGAGTTCATCTCGCTCGAAGACCTTCACCGGCGTGATCGGCAGCTGAGCAGCCGCGCCGCTGGCCTTGGCCTTCTTGCCAGCGATGCAGGGGGTTCCTTTCACCAATTGTTCGGCGGCGTCGATGATGTGCTGCTGGCTGCGATAATTCTCGACGAGCATCACGCGAGTATTGGACGGCGACGGAAAAGTCTTGGCGAAGTCGATGAAATACTGGGGCGAACTGCCTCGCCAGCCATAGATCGATTGCCAGTCGTCCCCCACGCACATCAGTGACGAATGAGCGGCCCTGCGACCCACGCTCAGGTCGGAGCCTCGCCGGCGAATCTCGGCGAGGGTGGCACGCAGCCAGGAGACGATTTGCGGCGACACGTCCTGGAACTCGTCGATCATGAGATGGGCCATCGGTCTGAGCACCGAGTCCGGTACCAGCCGAAGGTTTTCAGGGTTGTGCTCGGCGAACAGGGCGAACATGCGGTTGTAGGTCATGACCGGTGGCGACATCTCCAGCAGGTGCGCCTCCAGTGCTTTCCAGTAAAGCGCCAGGGCCTCGAAGAACAGTGCGTCACTGTCACCTGCCGGAAAACGCATATCTGCGACTGCGCGGCTCACATCGAGGCCAAGGTTCTCGATGAATCCGGCCGCCGCCACGAAGGCGTCGAGCAAGGGAGTGGCCGCCAGCTCGCCCTTGACCTTGAATTCGAAGCCAGGCCCTGCCACGGCTTCATTGGCCAACGAGGCAGCAAGCCGACGAGCACTGTCGTAGCTGTCTATCCAAATCAATGGCTTATCGCAGAAAGCTTGAAACAAGGTGCGCTTCACAGACCATTCCGCCCGCACCGAAAGCTTGGCGCCCGGCCGTTGATACTGCGCGCTTTCGGCCGGATCGAAGCCCAGCACGACCCAAGCATCCAGCCCCTTCAGGCGCCCGTGCACATGGAACCCGTGCCCCCGGACCTGCACCACTTCACGGCAAGGTTCGATGCCCCTGATCGGCCAGACCCCGGCAGCGAACCACAGGTCTTCGATCGTGTCGCAGAGTTCCTCGTCGCGCCGGGCCGCCAGTTCGATGACCTGCAGGCGCTTCTGTACATCCGGATGATCCGAGTCCATCGGCTTGAGTTGCAGGGCTTCACGACGCAGCAGAGCGATAAGCTCTGCGAAGCGCGGGCTTTCACGCACCAGGCCGGCGTAGCAGGCGTTCATGACCTGTCGCTGCACCTCGTTCAGCCGCAGGTCGAAGGCATTGCTTTCGGCCTGTGCCTCACCTCCCGCCGGCACATCGTTGCCCAGGGTTTCGAACGCCCGCAGTTGGGAGAACCCTGGCAAGCTGCGCACTTGCGGCAGGATTCGCGAGTGGAAGGTGCGCACCAGATCGCGTCCAGCGTTGGCTGGCAACAGGATCTGCCACCGCTCGAGTAGCTGCAGCAGGCGCCTGATGAAGTCGCGGCGCGACTCACGGGTGAAGGTCACCACCGTCATGGCATCGAGTTCGAAGCCCAGATAATGATGCAGCAGCAGGATCCTGAGTGCCAGGGACGTGGATTTTCCTGCCCCTGCCCCGGCCACCACGCAGGTGGTGGGCGTATCGCTAAAGATCAGCTTCCATTGGGCGAGGCTCGGTTGGGCACCCGGCGGTAGCCGTTTCGCGACATCCGCCTTGAAGCGCTTCTTCAGCTCAGCAGTCAATGGCAGGCGCCAGTCGTCGAACAACTGGTCATCGAGTCCCGGGACGGCTGCGGTTTCGTCACGGCAGTCACGAATCACCAGCACCTGGCGCCCGGCTTCGTATCCCTCGACCCGTCCGCGTTCATAGCCTTCACGCATGCCGTCGGTGTGACCACTGCGCTGACCGCAGACATGGCCCATGAACCAGGAGTCCCGGTGCTGCGCGCGCAGACCGTCGAGGCCACGTCCCAGCAGGCGAGCCGCGAGGCGTCGCAGCCAGGGCAATTGGGCGGGCGGGGTCAGGTCAGGCGGCGAAGGTTCGGGCAGTTCGCGAGACACGGTCACTCCAGGGCGAATCTAGTGAGATGGCACATGTTCCACCCATCCGATTCAAATCGCCAGCTTTGGCTTGTAGATCAGCCGATTAAGCGATGAAACACATAAATCACATGATCTTTAAATATCGATAAACCCAATATTTTGCAGCCAATAATTACGCTTATTTTCGATATTGAATCGGTGCATCATTGACCCATACGAATTCCAGAGGATGTGCATCATGCTGCAACTTCGCCCCTTCCAAAGCCTGGGCCACGCTGATCACGGTTGGCTCGACGCTCACCATCATTTCTCCTTCGCCGAGTATCACGACCCCCAGCGTATGCACTGGGGCACCTTGCGCGTGTGGAACGATGACGTGATCGCAGCCGGCAGCGGCTTCCCGCCCCATCCTCACCGAGACATGGAAATCATCACCTACGTTCGAGAAGGTGCGATCAGCCACGAGGACAATCTGGGCAACAAGGGCCGCACCGAGGCAGGTGACGTGCAGGTGATGAGCGCAGGGACTGGAATCACCCACAGCGAATTCAATCTAGAGGCGACCGACACCCGAATCTTCCAGATCTGGATCATTCCCGAGAAAAGTGGCCAGGCGCCTACCTGGGGCACCCGCCCCTTCCCCAGGGGCGAGCGCGACCAAGGGTTCGTCACCCTGGCCAGCGGTCGTGAAACTGACGTACAAGCGCTGCGTATCCGCGCAGACGCCCGCTTGGTAGCGGCTACCCTGCGCGCTTGGGAGAGCGCCGAGTACAGCTTCGACTCAGGGCGTCGAGGGTATCTGGTACCTGCCAAAGGCCTGATCGAAGTCAACGGAGTACGCGTCAAGACCAGGGATGGCTTGGCAATCGAGGACGAGCAGGTGCTCAGGGTAACGGCACTCGAAGACAGCGAAATCGTACTGGTGGATGTGGCCTGAGTATTTCTCGGAGCACTTCAGATCAGCATCGCAGGGCTGCGTCACAGCCCTGCGGTGGCTACCAGCACGGATTTCACCTGATGGCGGCGTCGACCAGCGCCTGTGCTTCCTGCACCAGGCGTTGGAGGTGAGCCTCGTCGACGAAACTCTCGGCGTAGATCTTGTAGATGTCCTCGGTACCTGAAGGGCGCGCGGCGAACCAGCCATTGGCCGTGATCACTTTCAAGCCGCCAATCGCCTGGCCGTTTCCTGGCGCATGACTGAGAATCTGTTCGATCGCTTCACCGGCCAGTTCCGTGGACTTCACCTGCTCCGGCGCCAGCTTGCTCAACAGCGCCTTCTGCCGCGCATCGGCCTTGGCTTCCACTCGGGTAGCCCAAGGCTTGCCGAGCGCGCTGGTCAGGTCGGCGTATGCCTGGCTGGGGTTGCGACCGGTGCGCGCGGTCATCTCCGCTGCCAGCAAGGCCGGGATCAAGCCGTCCTTGTCGGTCGACCAGACGCTGCCGTCCAGGCGCAGGAAGCTGGCGCCCGCGCTCTCTTCTCCACCGAAGCCCAGCGAGCCCTCGAACAGCCCTTGGGCGAAGAACTTGAAGCCGACCGGCACTTCGTACAACTGGCGGCCCAACTGCGCAGTGACGCGATCGATCATGCCGCTGCTCACCACTGTCTTGCCAACGGCCGCATCCTTGCGCCAGTTCGGGCGATGACGGAACAGGTAATCGATGGCCACGGCCAGGTAATTGTTGGGCTGCAACAGGCCATCGCGGGTGACGATGCCATGGCGATCGTGGTCGGGGTCGCAGGCGAACGCGACGTCGAATCGCTCGCGCAGGCCGATCAGCCCTTGCATGGCGTGGGGCGAGGACGGGTCCATGCGGATCTGCCCGTCCCAATCGACGGTCATGAAGCGGAAGGTCGGATCGACGTCGGTGTTCACCACCTCTAGGTCCAGACCATAGTGCTCGGCGATAGCCGACCAATAGCGCACACCAGCGCCGCCCAGTGGGTCTACGCCCAGACGCAGCTTGGCCTGACGAATCACGTCGAAATCGATGACGTTCTGCAGGTCGGCAACGTAGGTCGCGATGTAATCGTGGCGCTGGGTGGTCGGGGCCTGCAGGGCCTGTGCGTAGTCGATGCGCTTGACCCCCTCAAGACCCGCAGTGAGCAGTTCGTTGGCCTTGGCCTCGATCCACTTGGTCACATCGCTGTCGGCGGGGCCGCCGTTGGGCGGGTTGTACTTGAAGCCTCCGCTCTGGGGCGGATTGTGCGAGGGCGTGATGACGATCCCGTCGGCCTGGCCCTGCTCTCGGCCTCGGTTGTAGCAGAGGATGGCGTGGGACACCGCTGGCGTCGGCGTGTATTCGTCGTCCTTGGACAGCCGTACCTGAACGCCGTTGGCCGCCAGCACCTCCAGCGCACTGGCGGCCGCTGGCGCCGACAGGGCGTGGGTATCGGCGCCAATGAACACCGGGCCATCGATGCCCTTCTGCCGGCGATACAGGCAAATGGCCTGGGTGATCGCCAGAACATGATGCTCGTTGAAGCTCAGCTCGAACGAGGTACCGCGGTGCCCGGAAGTACCGAAGGCTACGCGCTGCGCTGCGATCGAAGCGTCTGGACGGCCGGTGTAGTAGGCAGTCAACAGGCGGGGGATGTCGACCAACACGCTGGCCGGTGCCGGCTTGCCTGCCAAAGGACTGAGCGTCATGCAAAACCTCGAGTTCTACGAATGTAGGTGTTTGAACGCGCAGTGTACTGGGAGTTGCACTACCGCGCGATGGCGTCTGAGCGGCTAATTGGCGATCTGCCACCAAGCCGGAAACATCTGCTGTACGCGCGCCTCGCTGAAACGTTCGTCGATCAGGAACAGCACTCCGCGATCCTGATCGCCACGGATCACCCGCCCGGCTGCCTGCACCACTTTGCGCACACCGGGATAGAGGTAGGTGTAGTCGAAGCCGGCACCGAACTGACGGCCCAGTCGCAACTTGAACTGTTCGTTGACCGGGTTGACCTGGGGCAAGCCCAGGGTCGCGACGAAGGCGCCGATCAATCGCGTGCCCGGCAGATCGACACCCTCGCCGAAGGCCCCACCCAGCACCGCGAACCCGATGCCCTGCCCGCCTTCTTCGAACCGGGCGAGAAAGCCCTCGCGCGCCGTTTCGTCCATACCTGGGGCCTGACACCAGCACGCGACCTCCGGGTGGCGCTCGGCGAATAACGACGCGACCTGCTGCAGGTATTCGAAGCTGCTGAAGAACGCCAGGTAGTTGCCAGGTTGCTGCTGGTACTGCGTGCCGATCAACTCGACGATAGGTGCCAGCGAGCGGTGGCGCTGTTGGTAGCGGGTCGAAACCTCGCTGACGATACGCACCCGCAACTGCTCGGCGCGAAACGGTGCGGCCACCTCGAGCCATGCGGTGTCGGTAGGCATTCCCAGCAGATCGGCGTAGTAATGCCGCGGGCCCAGTGTCGCGGAGAACAGCGTGACGCTCTGCGCCGCCGCCATGCGTGGGCCGAGCAGCCGTGCCGGGATCACGTTGCGCAAGGTCAATGTCGCCCACTGACGACGCTTCGGCCCCTGGCGCACCGAGATATCGAACAGGTAGTGTTCGTCGAACAGTTCGGCCACACGGCTGAATTGCAACGCCTGGAAGTAGAACTGCAACAAGGCCGGATCGACCTGCGCCGGAGCCTGCTCGAACTGCTCCTGAATCGCCGCAGTACAGCGCTGCAGGGCTTGCATGAACGCCTCGGGGAGGACCTCACACGGCTCATAAGGTGCTGTTTGCAGCTTGTACAGGGCATTCCATTGCCGGTTGAGGCGATCCAGCACGCTCGTCAAGCCCGCCGGTTTGCTGCGCCGAAGTGCGGACAACTGACCCTGGTCGAAACTGGCGCTGTACATGGCGCGACCGCGCTCGACCAGGTTGTGGGCCTCGTCCACCAGCACGGCAACACGCCACTGATTGACCTGGCTCAGGCCGAACAACAGCGCGTGGGCATCGAAGTAGTAGTTGTAGTCGGCCACCACCAGGTCGACCCAGCGCGCCATTTCCTGGCCAAGGTAGTAGGGACACACCTGATGGGCCATCGCGACGTCGCGCAAGCCGTTGCGGTCGAGCAGCGGCACCTGGGCGGCCGCTTCGCGAGCGGCAGGCAGGCGATCGTAGAATCCCTTTGCCAGCGGACACGACTCACCATGGCACGCGCTGCCTGGATATTCGCAGGCCTTGTCCCGGGCAATCAGTTCCAGTGCCCGTAGACGCGGCTGCGGCGTGGCACGGACGATCTGGCGCAGCGCATCCAGCGCCAGCGCGCGTCCCGGGGTCTTGGCGGTGAGGAAGAACAGCTTGTCCAGTCGTTGCGGAGCAATGGCCTTGAGCAACGGAAACAGCGTGCCGAGCGTCTTGCCGATGCCGGTACTGGCCTGGGCCATCAGGCAGCGGCCCGTGGCCACGGCCTTGTACAGGGTTTCGGCCAGTTGACGCTGCCCCTGACGGAAATCGGCATAGGGAAACCTCAGCGCCTGCAGGTCGCGATCGCGCTCGCGCAGGCGAGTGCTCTGCGCCTGGGCCCACCCCATGAACCGCTGGCACAGGCCCTCGAAAAAGGCTCTGAGGTCGTCGGCCTGGTGCTGCTGGGTGAAGAGCGTCTGACGCTCGGTGTCGATATCGAGGTAGACCAGCGCGACCTCGATCTGGCTCAGCGACCTGGACTGACACAGCAACCAGGCATACACCTTGGCCTGGGCCCAATGCAGCTGGCGATGGTTGTCCGGCTGCCGCTCCAGGCTGCCGCGATGGGTCTTGATCTCCTCGACGCGATTGCGCAGCGGGTCGAAGCCGTCCGCTCGGCCGCGTACGCGCAGCCCCCGATAATCGCTCTCCAGGGCCACCTCCGCCTCGTACCCAGGCTCACGCCTGGCCACCACGCGGCGGTGACCCTCGATGCCCTGCTGCGCCGTGGGCGATGGGGTGAAGCGCAGGTCCAGATCGCCCACCTTGGCGGCGAACTCGCAAAGCGCGCGCACCGCCACGCTGGAAATCACGCCGCCGCCTCGCACCAGCGTACATGGCACACCGCCAGGGGCATCGCATGAGTCTTGCAGAACTCCAGCCAGCGCAGCTGGTTGTCCTGAAGCCGATCGCCCGGGCCCTTGACCTCGATCATGCGGTAACGCCCCTGTTCAGGCCAGAACTGGATGAGGTCAGGCATACCCGTGCGGTTATTGCGGATGTCCTGCAGCAGCCGTGCGAAACACTGCTTGAGGTGTTCGGCTGGTACACAGGCCAGTGCCTGTTCGAGCAGCGTGTCGTTCAGCGCCCCCCAGAATACGAACGGCGATTGCAAGCCGTGCTTGCTGACGAAGCGCTCGCGAATGGTCTGCCGGTAGCGCCCGTCGTCGAGTTGGGCGAAACAGGCCTCGAACAGCTCGGTACGGCGCAACTGGAAGTCGTCGTCGTGCAGATCCTGGGGTGCGGACTGATAGGGGTGGAAAAAGGCGCCCGGCAGCGGCGCGAAGATCGCGTCCCAGCACAACAGGCCGAACAGGCTGTTGAACAGGGTGTTCTCCACATAATGCACCTCGCCGCCGCCGTTCTGCAGATGGTCTCGCACAGCCCGTTCAACACCCTGCCCCGCGGTCTCGAAGGGGAGCTGCAACTCGATCAGTTCCTCTACCACCGTCGCACGACGTCGACGTGGCGGCCCGCCCAGCTTGCGCGCCAGGCGCGGCAACATGCGCGCCAGCGCCTGCACCTCCAGCGCATTGGCGGGCGCCTCGGCCATGTGCTGCGCCAACGCGTGAGCGCATTGCCATCGCTCGCTGCGCTCCAGCACCCGCACCTGGCGAATCCGCGCCTGCGGGTGGGCCAGCCCTTGATAGACTTCGGTCGCCAACGACCACTCCCCCAGACGCTCGCATTGCTGCCCGATGGCATACAGCACCCTGGCCCGTCGACGCGCCAACCAGGGGTTGGCGCTGTTCAGGCAGGACAACGAGGCCAGCAACGCGCCCGGCGCCTCACCTAGTTCGAGGCGTTCGGCACAGGCATGCAGGGCCAGCGCCAGATCCACATCGTCGCGGTGGCGCAAGGCCCGTGAATCCAGGCTGAAGCTGACCTGCTCGTAGCGCAACAGGCCAAGATCGGCCAACACGAACTCCGACCAGTCCTGATACAGGTTGCCGAAGAACAACAGGCGCAGACGATCGCACAGCGGTTGCAGACGCCAATGCACGATGCGCAGGGGCGTACCCTCGTACCAGTCGTTCAATCGCCGTTCTGCCAGGGACAGCGGTTGCAGCTCGGCCAGCAGCCGACCCTTGGTGGCCTTCGGCTGACTCAGCCGATCGGCGAAACAGTGCACCAGTTCATCCTTGCGCAATAACGCAAACAGCTGCTCGAGATCCAGCAGCGGCGCTACGCACACCCAATCCAGGGCGAGCAGGGGCTCGAGCGCCGCCGCCGTCTCGCCGATCTCGGCATAATCGAGGCGATCCTCGCGGAACAGCTCGCCCTTGCGCATGACCATTCGCACCAACAGTGCCTGTGCAGCCTGGGGAAGCTCGGCGAACTGCGTCAGGAACGCGTGCTCATGACGGTCGAGCAGATCGGCATAGCGCTGCCCGACCCAATGCAGGACCTGGCGGAAATTGTGCAGGTAATAAAGAGGGTCGTCGACGGAATGGGCAATCACGGCGATGGATCGAAAAACCAATGGAAGCACTGGTTATACATACAGAACCGCGTACCTGGCAAACGCAACGGACCGACGGTCCGCGCGTAGAGTCGGTCGCTGCCAGCCAGGTCATGAACCAGCCGTCGCAGCACTCGGGTGTGGCCTGGACGGTCCGATCAGCCGCAGGTGGGTATCACGACGCGCCAGCCTGCGCACCAGCCGCGAGACGATCGGATCGATACGTCCCTCGTACAGGGCACGCAACTGGGCAAGTGACAGACCACTGGTGTCGAGCATCCACTGCACCACGCTCTGCGGGCATGGCTCGCCTTGCAGCGCCTGATGCAGGTGCGGCAAAGCTCCGCGCATTGCCGGATGACAGCGCTCGATGAAGTTCGCCAACCCCTCGCCTCGTTCGGCGAACGGCGCGAACAGCAGGCAGGTCAACTGCACCTCGTCTATACCGTAGGCTCGCTTGAACAGGCCACTGCTCGACTCGTTCGACATCCAGGCAGTGTCGCTGCCCGGCTGCGACCAGTGGACGTACAGACCTTGCAGATGATTCAGATAGGCTGGATCGATGCAGGTCGCAGCCAGCGCCGCACTGGCAGACGGCGAGCGGCGCAGGCCCAGCGCGCTGATCAGCCGATCGTCGGCCTGAGGATGGTTCAGCAGATCATCCACGGCGATCACCCGCAATGCCAACTCTGCCCGAGGCCCGCTCACCGCGTTGCCGGGATCGTGCAGCGCCGATGCCAGCAGGCCGTGCACGCGACCGAGCATTTCGCACAACGCGCCCGCGCAGCGATGCACGGCCGGATCGCCGCGCTCGCCGCTCAGGCGCATCGTCGCGCGACTCCAGGCGACATAGCGCTGACGCTGACGAGCTGGGATAGCGGTGACCAGCGCGCTGGGCGCAGCGCCACAGATCAATAGCGCTCGCAGCGTATCCGCCGCCTCCAGGTGCAGGCGGCTGCCCAGCACAGCCTCCGGCTGTCCCGCCGCAAGATGGCCGAACATCAATAGCATGTCGCGATCTGCATCCAGCGGCTCGACCCCGCACAAGGCCTGGCGGCTGAAACTCTGCACCCGACTGCCACTGGCGGCCAGCAATTCCACCCGCGGGTCGTCTTGCAGGAACAGGGTTGTGCAGGCCTGTTCGAAGGTATCGAGCAGATCGTCGGTAAGCGCGGTCCGGCTGCCCACCACCACCTGCAGACGAAAAGTATCAGGCGCGCGCAAGGCGATGCTCAACTGCGCAGCCCGCAGAAATGCCAGCAGGCTCAAGGTACTACGATCATGACCCAGCACCACCAGCAGCCGAAAATCATGAAGGTATTCGACTCCGCCGGCCGACACCAGCAGTCGCTGGATCAACAGTTGCACCGAGGCGCGTTGAGCCTGGGTCATATGTTCCATCAGACGCTCCAGCACCTGCTGGTAAATGTAGTACATCGCCTGATCATGGATATTGCTCATCGATTATCACTCCTTTCCTTGAGCGCACTTAGCCGCAGGCCAATGAACTGGAAATTGATCAGAACTAGACTTGCGGAATACTCCTACAGATATTTTGGACGTTTCCACGCCTATTATCTTGAACATCTCAGCATCGAGCATGCGCGAGGCCAGAGCCCTGCATTGAGCGGCCTACTGCCGCCTGGACATCATAAAGCCATTACCGATAGCGGCATACTCATTGACACAATGGATTGGCATTTTTGACAACTTCATTGAAGAAAGTAGCACAGACAGGAGCAAAACAATGTGCTTGACGCAAGGACTGGATAGATTATTCAGATGGTCGATTTTAATTATCTATAAAAGTATGCCGGATAGAGGCTATACAACTGTAGGAAGTTTCTGAGCATGAATAGGACGATGAAGGTTGCTGTTCGAGGGCGTAAAAAAGCCGCCCCGCCAATTCTGGTATCTGCATGAGATTTGCCAGGGTTGACGCGGGGCGGCCGGTTTACGCCTCACTGACCATCCGCGAGCATCGCTTCAGGACGAGGATCCCAGCTCCAGTACGATGCGCCCGCCACACGGGCATTCATCCATCAGCCGATGGGCCTGTACCGCCTGCTCGAACGGAAATACCCGGATGATCTGCGGCGTCAGCAGTTTATCGGCAGTGAACTGATTGATATCACGCAACGCCCGCTGCATCGCCACCTGGTCCTGGGCGATGCCCAGCTCCGGCTTGCCCGTGAAGTTGCCGATGCAGTGCACGTGGAACTGGATGTTCTTCTGGAAGGCCGCGCACGCCGGGAACGGTGTCTGGTTGCCGCCCTGCAGGCCGTACAGGACCAAGCTGCCACGAGGTGCCAGGACATCGCCCAGCAGCGACATCTGCGGCCCACCCATTCCGTCGAGAACCATGTCGACCCCCCGGCCATCGGTGTGCTTGCCGATCTGCATGAGCAGATCCTGCTCCTCTGTGACGATGACCTTGTCGGCTCCCAGGCTCAACAGATAATCGCGCTGCTCCGGCTCCTTGGTGGCGGCAAACACCCGCAGGCCCAGGGCCTTGCCCAGTTGCACGAAGGCAGGCCCCGCGCAATGGCTAGCATCGGTGACCAGGGCAGACTGCCCTGCCTTGGCACGGGCAAGATCCACATAGGCGAAATACGCGATCAGCAGCGGAGTGTAGTGAACGCTCGCTTCCACCGGGGTGAGATGCTCGGGGTAGCGGGTAATGGCGGTGCGCGGCAGCACGATGACCTCGCCATAGACCGGGTGCTCGTTGGGACTGGTGGCGGGGAAACTGGCCACGCGATCACCGATGGCGATATCGTCGACACCTTCGCCGACCTGGGTCACCACACCCGCCATTTCATGACCGATACCAGCCGGCAGGCGCGCATGGGACGGGGCCAGGTTCTGCCGCCAGAGCACGTCATACCAGCTCACGCCGATGGCTTCGACGCGCACCTGCACTTCGCCGGCGGCGGGCGACGGTTCAGCCTGCTCCTCGCAGCGCAGCACATCGGCCGGGCCGAACTTGTGGAACCGGATCATGCGGGACATCGCCTACCTCACCTTTATGACTCTCGTATTACCACGAACTTTATCGGGGCTTTGCCGGTTAGACCATCAGTGGCCATTAATAGTCGACATGCCTGCGATTGATCCGAGGCCGGTAAATCCGTGCAGATTAGCAGTCTTTGCCCTTACTATTCATCCCGACCCATTTGAGCAAGGTGGCACCAACCGATGAATCGCAACGATCTGCGCCGAGTAGACCTCAACCTGCTGATCGTGTTCGAAACGCTGATGCACGAACGCAGCGTGACCCGCGCTGCCGAAAAGCTGTTCCTTGGTCAGCCGGCGATCAGCGCGGCGCTGTCACGGTTGCGCAACCTGTTCGACGACCCGCTGTTCGTGCGTACGGGCCGCAGCATGGAGCCCTCGGCACGGGCACAGGAAATCTTCGCCCTGCTCTCTCCGGCCCTGGACTCGATCTCCACCGCCGTGAGCCGCGCGGCCGAGTTCGACCCCGCCACCAGCACGGCAGTGTTTCGCATCGGCCTGTCGGACGACGCCGAGTTCGCCCTGCTGCCGCAGTTGCTCAAGCGCATCCGCGCCGAGGCGCCAGGCATCGTGCTGGTGGTGCGTCGGGTCAACTACCTGTTGATGCCGACGCTGCTGGCCTCGGGCGAAATTTCCGTCGGCGTCAGCTATACCTCCGACCTGCCGGCCAACGCCAAGCGCAAGGTGCTGCGCCGCAGCAAACCCCAGTTGTTGCGCGCCGACAGCGTACCCGGCGCGCTCAGCCTGGACGATTTCTGCGCCCGCCCCCACGCGCTGGTGTCCTTCGCCGGCGACCTGTCGGGTTTCATCGACGAAACTCTGGAAGGCATAGGCCGCAAGCGACACGTGGTACTGGCCGTGCCGCAGTTCAACGGTCTGGGCAGTCTGCTGGCCGGCACCGACATCCTCGCCACCGTGCCGGACTACGCCGCCGAAACCCTGATCGCAGCAGGCGGCCTGCGCGCCGAGGACCTGCCGCTGGAGGTGCAGACCTTCGAACTGCACATGGCCTGGCGCGGCGCCCAGGACAATGACCCGGCCGAGCGGTGGTTGCGGTCGCGGATTCAGATGTTTTTCGGGGATCCTGAGAGTCTTTAGTCGCCGCCGGATAGGCTGTTCATCTGATCATCTCTGCCTTTCCACAAACCATGGAGCTCTATTTACTTCCAGTGGATTGCTACATTGGGGGCATATTTGAGGGCATGCTATGGATGGTTTGAAAAGGATGCCCCCAGCCTGAGGCCAAGCAGGTTATAGATGGCGATGGGTGGACTGAGGGAGATATGAACCCGCGACCCTACCCCGTCTCAATGACCGAGCCGTAGTGAGCTCACCACCCGCCAGGCTGGACAAACGCGTGCAAATGTAAAAAAATTATGATGGCATAATGCCTCGTCAACCGGCAAAATCCACACGCTCCCAACGGATTTGAAGGACCGGTTCCGATGACATGGCCAGTCACGCTAAAACTCGACAGTGCAGCCTACCCGCTCAGCGTGGTGCAACGCGCCGCTTATTGCCTGGCCGACACTGTCACGATCCAGGTCGGTATTGAAGCCAATCAGATAAGCCTCACGGCCCACCCCGCTGAAGCAAGGCTAACGCTTTCCCCAGAGCAAGCTTACTCGCTGATCCTTCAGCATCTGAACGACTTCGCCCTACGCGACCATATCAACCGCGAAACAGTAGGGTTGCGCGAAGTCCTGGCCCGAGCCGCGCTCGCTGGATGTGGGATTTCCCAGTGACACTGATTGCGACAGACGCCAAGCACTACCGCTTGCTGCCTTTTCGATTCATGCGCATGAACACGGGAAATGACCGTGACATCCTGCTCACCTCCGATACCGGTGAGTACATGCACGTGAACGACGCGCAATTACGAGCCCTCAGTTACTTCGACCTTCAAGCAACTACGCCTTTTTACAAGGACCTGCTGGCCCGCCACTTCATCTACGAACCAGGCCGCCACGATCCGTTCCCGGAAATGGCTGCGCAGTATCGCAGCCGCAAGGACTTCCTCTTCCAGGGGCCTGCACTGCACTTGTTCGTGGTTACATTGCGCTGTAACCACACCTGTCAGTACTGCCAAGTGTCGCGGGCCCCTGTGGGAGGGTCCGGACACGACCTGTCGGAAGCGGATGCACAAGCGGCGGTCGATCGCCTGTTCGAATCGAACGCCCCTGCCCTCACTGTGGAGTTTCAGGGTGGCGAGCCGCTTCTGGCCTTCGAACGCGTCCGCCAGATCGTCGAATGGGTCGTTGAGCGGAACGTGGTCGAACAACGGGATATCCAGTTCGTCATCACCACCACGCTGCACCACCTGACGGAGGAAATACTCGACTTCGCAGAACAAAATCGCATCCAGTTTTCGACTTCGCTCGATGGGCCGGCGCCCTTACACAATGCTAACCGCCCTACCCCGTCACGAGACTCCTACGAACGCACTGTAAAAGGTATCCAGTGGGTCCGTGAGCGCCTTGGCCATGATGCGGTTTCCGCACTGACCACGCTGACTTCAAGGAGCCTCGAACAACCTGAAGCGATCATCGATGAGTATGTAAGCCAGGGTTTCTCCAGCATCTCGCTTCGACCTCTAAGCCCTTATGGGTTTGCCACCAAGAGTGCCCATCGACTTGATTACCCTATTGAGCGATACCTGGCCTTCTACAAGAAAGCACTGGCCTATTTGCTGCACATCAACCAGCAGGGCGTATACCTCTCAGAGAGTTACACAAGCCTGCTGCTGAAAAATATCCTGACACCCTTCTCCTCCGGGTACGTAGACCTGCGATCCCCTGCTGGCGCTGGCACTGCAGCACTGGTTTACAACTATGACGGCTACGTCTATCCCTCGGACGAAGCCCGAATGCTGCTGGAAATGGGTGAAGACGGCTTGCGGCTCGGCACTGTGCAGCAACCCTTGTCGGAATTACTCGCATCGCCAGTTATGAATGCGTTGCTCGCCAGTGGTGTAGCAGAGACGCTGCCGGGCTGCTCCGATTGCGCACTTGTCCCGTACTGTGGCGCTGACCCTATCGAGCACTATGCCCGCCAAGCTGATCCGATCGGACACCGAGTGTTCAGCAGCTTTTGCAAGAAGAACATGGGGCTTCTGAAGCATCTATTCGGTCTGCTTTACGATGGCGACGATAACGTGCAGAGGGTGCTGCTGTCCTGGTTGAACAGGCGCTCTTACAACGATGTCCGGTTCCCGGGTTACAGGGGCTGATGGCGATGCTGCGCAAAGATACCCACTTCGAAATCCATCACCTGAATGGGCCGAAACTGCTCAAGGTCATCACGCTGGATGAGTTTATCGAACAAGGCCTGGCTGTTTGTGCCGGAAGCGCTGAGTTAGGTGACCTGCTATTTTGGCTGCCAAACGAAGAACGGCTACGGAGTCCGCATCTGCTGTCATTGCCAGTGGGTGGATTCCTGATCCCAGAGCCATTGATCGGCGACTTCGACAGCGCGCGACCATATCTCCACACACCCAAAGATGCGGATGTCGTGCAGCCCGGCGACGTCATTGCCATCACGCCAGGCAACACGTTGGTGCGAGTACTCTATCGACGAGGCTCAGACAGCAACCTGCTGTTCATGACCGATCGTTGCAACAGCCTCTGTCTGATGTGCTCGCAGCCGCCCAAAGATATCGATGACCGTTGGCACATCGAGGAGAACCTACGGCTGATCGACCTGATGGACCCGGGCGAGGAGAATCTGGGAATCAGCGGCGGAGAACCAACGCTTTATCGCAACGGCCTGCTGGAAATCCTGGCCAAGTGCAAAGCCGTTCTGCCGCAGAAATCTATTCATGTACTCAGCAACGGGCGCCTGTTCCAAGACCCGAGCTGGATCGCAGCGCTCTCTGCCATCGGCCACCCCCAGTTGAGCTGGGGCATCCCGCTGTACGCCGACAATGCCGAAGACCATGACCATGTGGTACAGGCTCCAGGCGCGTTTAGCGAAACTCTGCAAGGTCTTTACAACCTGGCGCGGGCCAACCAAATCGTCGAAATACGTGTGGTGCTCAATCGCCTGACTACGCCACGCTTGCCCGAGCTCGCCTACTACGTGTTCAGAAACCTGCCCTTCGTGCATCATGTTGCGCTGATGGGTATCGAAAGTACCGGCCTGGCCAGGAAGAACTATGAAGAATTGTGGATTGACCCGCTGGACTATCAGCAGTCGTTGAGCCAGGCCGTGTATTTCCTTTTCAACCGCGGGATGCCGGTTTCGATCTACAACTTGCCCCTGTGCCTGATCCCGGCACACCTCTCACGTTTCGCCCGCCAGAGCATCTCGGACTGGAAGAACCTGTTCATCGATACCTGCCAACAATGCGCTGCCGTCAAACATTGCTCTGGCTTTTTCAAATCCCACACCGACCGCTGGCAGAGCCGCGGCGTACAACCACTATCGACCGAAGCCTTTAGTGCCTATGCAAGGAGTGCACAGTGAAATTGCTCGACCGCTGGAAAGTCCTGATCAGTGGGATCAGCCTGCTGCCAATGGTAAGTACCACCCTGGCACAGGTGGGCTCTATGCCGCTCGCCGATGCTAAATGGCAACCCATCGACAAGCTACAGCCCCCAGTATTTGCCGATACGCTCAATGCGCCAGACACCGTCAACATCTATGCGGCACATCGCTCGCACAGCTCGCACCGGTCCCACAGCTCGCACAGCTCTCACTACAGCGGCTCTGGGGGCTATAGCGCACCTCGCTACTACAGTCCACCCGCGACCACTACCCGAAGCTACAGCACATCGAGTACACCGAGCAGCACACCAAGCAGCAACAGCCTTTATCAGTCGTCTGGCACTACCCGCGGGACCAGCTCGAACACGTCAAAGAGCCGCGCGACCAATGAGCAGAAAAGTAACCTGGTCACCCGTGTGCAGACCGCGCTGATGGTGCGTCAGTATTACCAAGGCGCCATTGATGGGGTGATGGGTAAAGCGACGCGTGGTGCGTTGATGGCCTTTCAGATGGACAGTGGGCTGACAGTCAATGGTCGGATGGATACGCCATCGCTGAATGCGTTGGGGATCAAAATCCCCTGAGTCGCTTTGGGTTGAAGCTGGCGCAGATTCAACAACGCACGAATTTCCCGTGCTGCACAACACTCAAGTCGGCAACACTCGCTAGAGGTTGCTCGACCATCTGCAAGATGACTCCCCGGGAGGTAGAGTAAGTAATCCTGAGGTGGTTGTTGAGCACCTGCCCCGCTTACACTTGGGAGCAGAACACCATGATTGACCACGTAAGGACTATTCCTTACCATTCGATCAATCGACCCGGGAGATCACCCATGCCTGCCATCCACGAAATCGCCACGCTGACCTCGAAGGGCCAGGTCACACTGCCCAAATCCGTTCGCCAGCTACTGGGCATTGATACAGGCGGCAAGATCGCATTCGACGTACGCGACGGTGAAGTCGTGGTCAGCCGTGTAGAAGCCATCCATGAGGATCCTGCCATCGGCGCATTCCTGGGTTTGCTGGAGGCTGATGTCCGAAGCGGACGTAACCTCACCACCCTGCCGGAAGACTTGGCGCAAACCATGCTCGCCAACGCAAATCACTCCGTAAACCTGGACGAAGATATCGATGGTGAGGTCGCGATCTGATGCTGCAACATGGCTGGACATTGTTGTTCCATGAAGGTGTGACTTTACAGCTACGCAAATTGCAAGAAGCCGCCGCCCGGGTCGAGCAAAACGACCCACAAGGTTTTGAAAGCAACGCCAACGTGAAGCTGTTTCGGGCATTGAGCCATCTGATCATGGAGGCTGTACCAACCGACCCGGGCCGTGATGAGTTCCGCCAAGGCAACACGCTGGGCACCGCCTACCGACATTGGCGCCGCGCAAAAATCGGCAGGCGCTTTCGGCTGTTCTTTCGCTACGACTCAAGATCCAAGGTCATCGTCTATGCATGGGTCAACGACGAAAATACCCCACGGTCCGCAGGCAGCAAATCCGCTCCCTACGCCGTATTCGAGAAGATGCCGGGCCACGGCAATCCTCCTGATGACTGGGACGCGCTGATTGCTGCGACGCGTAGTGACTGGGATAAGCCCAAAGCGTAAGCGGCACGCTTTGGCAAGTGATAACACGTTCAACACCGCCCCTCAGTGCGTCCACTCTCTTCCACTCGTAACCACTGCAAAAAGGTGTACTTCTAGGGGTACAAATTCAATTTCCGACTCATAACTTGTTGATTCGCATGGATGCCCAAATGTTTTTTGGGGATCCTGAGAGTCTTTAGCAGTCATTCGGCGGGTTGTTCAGCTGATCATTTCTGTTTTCCCGCAGGCCATCAAGGGCCATCCATTTCCAGAAGATGAGGATCCTGTGCCTGGGAGTGGTGTCGCTCCTCCTGCTGTGCTTGCGAGCCTTCATCCTGCTTATGCTTGATCAGCAGAAAATCCAAAGATCCTATCAGCGCTACCACCAGTGCGCATGAGGCACTCACCTTCGCAGGGATAGATTACATCGCCCTGCGAGCCAGCATGGATCACCGACTTGCAGCGGCCACCGATAAGAATGCTGCGGCCCGTACCTCCTACCAGCCCATTATTGCCACCAGCGCCGGGTTACCGGAGCCGCCCCCCCCCCCAATGCGATGGTCGGCCCGGCTTATGCCGAGTTCAGCACCTCGCCTTTGTCCCCGGAATTTTTCTGTCATCACTGTAAATATAGAGTTCGAGGTCCAGGCATCTGTGAGTGAACCGTTGCCTTGAAAATCTAGCCATGTAAGATCCGCGCTTCGTGGTGCGCAACGTCTCCAAATACAAGTCCTTTAACCCACCCTGCGGTACGAATCAACTCCTTAGTCAACTATGTTAGACAGCACAAACGTCTTAGTTGAGTCAATAATTTTTTTCCAGGCATCCAACTTATCCGGCGTAAAACCGACTGCTACCTTTGACGCTAACTGCTCAAGAAAGAACTCTCCCTGGCAGCTATAGACCTTGCCTCCATTTCGACCGCCTAAGCACTCAAAAACAGCCTGTATGTCACCGTCTTCTTCGCGCCAATAATATTCATTAGTGTTCTCTGGAAATGTCTTATCTTGCCGTCGGGTGAGGTAAAGCCCCAGCGACTCAACATACTCAACGGGCTCGAGCCCCCCTTCTTGATCACGACCGAGAAGAAAATTTAGCCGCGACCGCAGATCGAAGCCATTGCTTTCAGTTGGTGTTAGCACAATATCCAAACCTTCAAATCTCAGTCCCTGTTGAAAATACTTGGCTTGGTTCGGCGGCTGAAAATCGGGCCAGGACACCACCATGGGTAATGAAACGAGATCTATAGCGCACCCCGTGTGGCGACGGAACGTTTCCTTGTCCCAAGAACTTTCACCCTCATACTCTGCCCAGAACATCACATAATGGCGTGGTACGGATATCGTCTTCCCGAAGACTCGACCACAAACCGGCTGTGTGGAGTCGGGCGGCGAGACCACCGTTTTCTTCGGAGACTCCACTATCAAAAAAATAAAAAAACAGAAAATAGGCAGCAGAATGATCGCACTCATTATTCGCAGCAATTGCCACACACAAGTATATAAGCCTACGATAAAAACACCAACCCTCACATGTACCTTCCCATTACCGAACCGTTTACTTTTGCCAAACAATCAACGCTCAAGAAATCCCCCATCTGACTTCACGGTGAATTTATCATTATTAAGCTGACAAGGCTAAAGCCATCGAAACCTGAAGAAAAACTCAAAAGCTTGTCGGGATGAGTTTACCACTACATCATACGATGGCCCACATGAGCTGAAGCACTGGAGAGGTCACCGATCGCGTCTGAACCGCGCTGCATTATTAGCGTGCACGCCTTCGGTTGCGCTGCGGATGCACTCGAGGAACTGGGTGCGGAAAGAGGTGCCGGGTTTATCTGCACGCTGACAGAGAACTTTCCATCTCATACCGCTCACCCAAGCTACATGTGCTACCGCCCTGGTTTTTACGGGCAGAATGTTTCTTTAATTAAAAGCGCTTGGCAAGGCCGGATAACCATTGATACAGCGGGCAACTGCTCGTTCAAACTCGCCCTTTGAGCATCCCGTGATTCACCAGCAAGGTACGCATGGCATTACGGGTAATACCCAGCAACTCGGCGGTGCGCAACTGGTTGAAGCCACAATGGGCGAAGGCCTCGCGCACCAACAGGTCCTCGATATCGTCGAGCAGCGAATCGCCGGGGGTGTCGAACAGCCGTAGCAACTGCTCGCGAATCACCTCCTGCGGCAGTTTGACCACGCTGCTGGCCCCAGCGGACAAGGCGCTGAGCCCCGCCGAGAACTTCAAGTGCTCCGGGCGGATCGGCTTGTCGCCCGCCACCAGCAGGGCCAGGTGCACGACGTTCTCCAGTTCTCGAATGTTTCCTGGCCACGGATAGTCCAGCAATGCCTGGGCGGCGGACTCGGACACCATCGGCTCGGCGATCTTCAAGCGTGCGCTGTAAAGCGCGCGGAAGTGCTCCACCAGCGGCAGGATATCCAGCGGACGCTCGCGCAGCGGCAACACCGCGACCTGGGCAACATTGATGCGATAGAACAAGTCGAGGCGGAAATTGCCCGCCTCCACCGCCTGCTCCAGATTGACGTTGGTGGCAGTGACCAGGCGGATATCGATCTTCACCGGTTTACGCGAGCCGACCCGTACTACTTCCTGCTCTTGCAGCACCCGCAGCAGCTTGACCTGCAGGGGCAAAGGCAGATCGCCGATCTCGTCGAGAAACAGGGTTCCGCCGTCCGCCTCCTCGAACCAGCCGACACGCCGGCCGGTGGCCCCGGAGAAGGAGCCCGCCTCGTGGCCGAAGAACTCGCTTTCGGCAAGGTTCTCGCTAATCGCCCCGCAATTCACCGCGACGAAGGCCCCGCTGCGTCCGCTGGCGGCATGGATGTAGCGCGCTACCAGTTCCTTACCCGTGCCGGTCTCGCCGTTGATCAGCACCGGTGCCTCGCTGGGCCCGACCCGTTGCAGGTATTCCAACAGTTGCCGCGAGCGCGGGTCGGCGAAGACCAGAGCCTTGGCCCGGATCGACAGGGGATCCTTGGCACCGTTGGGCAGCGTCAGAATCGGGGTCGGATGTCCCTGAGAACCGCTCATGGCAAATACGTCCCGATGTTCGCTGTAAGAAAGTTGCCACTGTAACGCGGGCCTGCTTATAGCCAGAAATATTAAAAAAGCATTAGAAAATAACTGCCTTTCTGGATTGCTGATTCTGCAACAACTTGCTTCACCTAGTGCTGAATATCAACCAGTGAGTCCCAGCGGCTCGCCTGCTCTGTCATGAAGGCGACGTCGTACTTGATGAACCCGGTGGCCCTATCACGGACAAGCCAGGAATCACGTACCCATAGTCAACCCGATCAAACCCGTTGCACAGGCTCCAGCAGGTCAACCCGCGCCAGCAACCCCTCGAACGCCTCCAGCACCTCCCCCGGCTTCTCCAGCATCAACTGATGCCCACAGTTCTCCAGCACCCGGAATGTCGCCTGCGGCAGCTGCCGGGCCAGTTCCTCGCCGCCCTGAGCCGGGGTCAAGCCATCACGGTCACCGGCCACGACCGCGATCGGCACCTCAAGCCGCGTCAACGCCACGGAATCCGGCCAACGTGCATGGGCGACCAGCGCCTTGAACACCCGCAGCGAATTGCCTTGGGCCAGCCCATCCTCATAGGCCACTAGCGCCGGATCAGCCTTGGGATGCCAGGCCGCCTGGCGAAAACCCCGGGCCAGGCGCGGCCTGAAAAATTCCAGGACCCACACCGGCAAGTTCAGCAGGCCTTTGCGCTTCAACGGCCTGTGCAACTGGCTGCCCAGCAGCAAGGCCGCCTCGATTTTCACCGCCGGGCCCGCCAGCAAAGCGCTCAACGCCAGCCCGGTGCCGAACGAGTGGGCGACGATGACGTTGCGCTGCCCACCAAAGCGCCGCAGTACCTCAAGCTCGTCCGCCACCAGCTCATTCCAGGCATAGGCCCTGGGATCGTTGGGTCGGTCACTGGCACCATGACCGAGCAGGTCCCAGGCCACCAGGCTGTAGCCGCGCCGGCCCAACTCGCGCCAGAGCTCGCGCCACTGGTCCTTGTTGCCGCCGCCGCCATGGCCAAAGAACACCACGCTGTCACCGCCCGCCTGATAGGCCACGCTCAGCCGCCGGCCGGGACGGATCTGCAGCAGTTCGCCGCGCACGTGCGGCAGGTCGCGATAGTCAGCCATGAGCCGTTCGTACCTCTTCTGAAAGCGAATGAACGGGGCGGGAAAGCCCCAGGTGATCACGCAAGGTCCGGCCCTCATAGGCACGGCGGAACAGCCCCCGGCGTTGCAGTTCGGGCACCACCAGTTCGACGAAGGCTTCCAGCCCCCCGGGCAGGTACGGCGGCATCACATTGAAGCCATCCGCGGCGCCCTCGACGAACCATTGTTCAAGACAGTCGGCAACCCGCCGCGCATCGCCGACCACCACCAGGTGCCCCCGCGCCGCCGCCATGCGCAGGTACAGCTGACGGATGGTCAACCGCTCGCGGCGAGCCACGGCGATCAGCAGGTCGCGACGGCTGACCCCGGACTGGGTCGCTGGCAGCTCCGGCAAAGGCCCGTCCAGTGGATGGATCGACAGGTCCGTGCCTCCGGCAATGTCCGCCAGCAACGACAAGCCCACCTCGGGCTGAACCAGAGCCTGCAACCGCTCGAACAGCGCCTGCGCTTCGGCATTGCTCTGGGCGACAATGGGCAGCACCCCCGGCATGATCTTCATCTGCTGCGCCTGACGCCCATGGCGCGGCAGCATGCCCTTGAGCTGGCGGTAGAACTGCTTCGCAGCCGCCAGCTCGGGCTGGGCAGTGAAGACCATTTCCGCATGGGCGGCGGCCAGTTCGCAGCCGGCCTTGGAAGCGCCCGCCAGCACCTGCACCGGCGCCACGCCTTTTAGCGCCCAATGCGCCCGCACCCGCTCAAGGAAATCACGGGCCAGGACATAACGCCGGGCATGCTCGACATGAGTGTCGAGACCGAAATTGAAGGCTTCCTCGGCATTGCTGGACGTGACCAGGTTCCAGCCGGCACGTCCGCCGCTCAGGTGCTCGAGCGAGATGAAAGCACGGGCCACACTGTCGATGCTGTTATAGGACGTGGTCACGGTAGACACTAGTCCAATGCGCTCGGTGACGGCTGCCAGCCCTGCGAGCAGGGTCAGCGGCTCGAAATGCTCGGTGCGCGACATGCGGCTCAGGGCGGCATGGCTACCGGGCAGCATCGCCAGCGTATCGGAAAGAAAGATCGCATCGAAACAGCCGCGCTCGGCGGTCTGTGCCAGGTGCCGGTAATGCTCGAAGTCCAGCCCGCCATCGGCCCGGGCTGCAGGATGCCGCCAGCCGGCGACATGGTGCCCGGTGGCCATGAGGAAGGCATTGAGGCTCAGCATGCAGCCACCTCCGCTGCCTGCGGCGCCAGGCTGTGTCGAACACCGCCAAGCAGTTCGCGGGTATAGGGGTGCTGCGGGTGATTGAGCACACGCGCCGTGTCGCCCGACTCCACCACCTGCCCACGCTGCATGACTGCGATGCGGTCACACAGCCGAGCGGCGACCCGCAGGTCGTGGGTGATGAAAACGATGGCGAGCTTCAGACGCCGTTGCAGCGACTCCAACAATTCAAGGATCTGCACCTGGACCAGGGCATCCAGGGCCGAAACGCATTCATCGGCGATCAGGATCTTCGGCTGTACCATCAGGGCCCGGGCAATGCCGATGCGCTGGCGCTGGCCGCCGGAAAACTCGTGGGGGTAACGCTGCAGTGCAGTAGCCGGCAGCCCCACCAGCGCCAGCACCTCACGCGCCCGCCGCGCCGCCTCGTCGCGACCCACGCCCAGGGCCAGGGGCCCGGTCATCAGGATGGTGTCGATGCACTGGCGAGGATTGAGCGAGGCGAAGGGGTCCTGAAAGATCATCTGCACCGCGCCGCGCAAGCCGCGCAGGCGCGACTGGGACAGCTCGCCGACGTCCCGCCCCTGCCACTGGATGCTGCCACCGTCCACTGCCAGCAGCCGCACCAGTGCCCGGCCCAAGGTCGATTTGCCCGAGCCGGATTCACCGACGATTCCGAGGGTTTCACCTTCCACCAGACGCAGGTCGACCCCGTCCAGCGCGCGGGTGCTGCGCCGCCCCCGCCAGCCGGCGCGGCGACTGAAGACCTTGTCCAGCGCCTTCGCCTCCAGCACCACCGCCTCGTCGTGCAACGCCGGGCGTGGGTGCAGGGCGCTGGCGCTCACCGCCGCCAGTAGTTGCCGGGTGTAGCTTTGCTGCGGTCGTTGCAGCACCTCCAGAACCGTGCCCTGCTCCACCAGCCGGCCTTTTTCCAGGACCAGCACACGGTCGGCGATGGCCTCCACCACGGAGAAGTCGTGGGTGATGAACAGCATGGCCATGCCTTTTTCCTGCTGGATACGCCGCAGCAGGGCAAGGATCTGCGCCTGGGTGGTGACATCCAGCGCCGAGGTCGGCTCGTCGGCGATCAGCAGACCCGGGGCGAAGGCCAGTGCCATGGCGATCACCACGCGCTGGCGCTGGCCACCGGACAGCTCGAACGGCAAGGCATGACGCAGGCGTTCGGGATCCGGCAGGCCGACATACCCCAGCAGCTCGATCACCCGCCGCCGCCGCGCGGCCTTGCTCTTGATGCCATGGGCCTGGAGGGTCTCGTCGATCTGCCGGCCGACGCCGAGCAGTGGGTTCAGCGCGCTCATGGGCTCCTGGAAGACCATGCTGATGTCCCGGCCACGCAACTGGCGCATGGCCTCTTCATCGTGATCGGCCAGGTCCTTGCCGCGAAAGGCGATACGCCCGCCCTCGACCCGCGGACCGGGCGGCAACAGGCGCAGCAACGCCTTGGCCAACATGGACTTGCCCGAGCCGGACTCGCCCACCACACACAGGCACTCCCCCGCCGCCAGAGTCAGGGACAGGTCATGCAGCGCATGGCTGCGGTCGGCACCCGCGGGCAAGGCGATACGCAGGTGCTCGATGGTCAATAGTGCACTCATGGGAAATCTCCAGGCCGACGGGCCGCGTCG
This sequence comes from Pseudomonas sp. S30, assembly GCF_016518545.1. Taxonomy (GTDB): domain Bacteria; phylum Pseudomonadota; class Gammaproteobacteria; order Pseudomonadales; family Pseudomonadaceae; genus Aquipseudomonas. The sequence goes on along the minus strand of NZ_JACVTO010000004.1, from coordinate 139,468 downwards.
AAGGCGACCCGCAGGCCCTCGCCGACGCGGTTCACCGCCAGCACGCAAAACAGGATCGCCAGCCCTGGCAGCAGGCTCATCCACCAGGCCTCCCGCAGCAGGCCACGGGAGGCATTGATCATGTAGCCCCAGCTCATCGCCTCCGGATCGCCCAGGCCGAGAAACGCCAGGGCCGCCTCGGTGAGAATCGCCGTGGCCATGACGAAGGTCAGGATCACCAGCAATGGCGCCAGCGCATTGGGCAGGATCTGCTGGAACAGGATGGCCAGCGGCGACTGGCCGAGCACCCGCGCCGCCTGGACGAATTCCCGCTGACGCAGGCTGAGGAACTCGGCGCGCGCCAGGCGCGCCACCGCCGGCCAGGCCACCAGGGAAATGGCCAGAACGATGGAGCCCAGCGAGGGTTCGAGGATCGCCACCAGGATCACCGCCAGCACCAGTTGCGGAATGATCTGGAAGAACTCGGCAATGCGCATCAGCACGCCATCCAGCCAACCGCCGAAGTAGCCGGCGATGGCCCCGAACACCAGGCCCACCAGCAGAGTTGCAAGGCTAGCCAGCAGCGCCACCGCCAGGGACACCCGTGCGCCATACAGCAGCCCGGCGCCGAGGTCGCGACCGAGCAGGTCGGTGCCCAGCCAGTGCGCGCTGTCCTGCAAGGGCGCCAGCATCGGCTGCGCGGCCATCTCCCAGGGGTCGCCCTGGCTGATCCAGGGTGCGGCCAGGGCCAGCAGGCCCAACAGCAGCAGCCAGGCCGCACCGAGCAGGGCCGAGCGCTGGCCGAGAAAACGTCTTCCTACGGAAAGAGTACTCATGCACTCTGCCCTCCAGCCCCGATACGCGGGTCGAGCCAGCGACACAGCAGATCGGTGAGCAGGTTGAAACCCACCACCAGCAGCGAGATCAGCACAAAGCCCCCCATCAACACGCCGTAATCCCGTTGCGCCAGGGCGTCGTACATCAATCGGCCAATGCCTGGCCAGGAATACACGACTTCCACTAGCAAGGCGCCGCTGGCCAGTTGACCCAGTTGCAGGCCGGCGAAGGTCACCACCGGCAGCAAGGCATTGCGCAGCACGTGCCCAAGCAGGATGCGCCGTGGACGCAGGCCCTTGGCCCGGGCGGTGTAGACGTATTCCTGCTGCATGGCTTCAAGCGTCGCGGCGCGGGTCAGGTGGATGTACAGGGCAAGGAACAGGAAGCTCAGCGACAGGCACGGCAGCAGCAAGTGGCGAAGCCGGTCGGCCAGCCAGGCGCCGCCGTGCAGGTCGCGGGCGACGCTCTCCATGCCGAACGCCGGCAGCCAGTCGAGCTTCACCGAAAACAGCAGGATCAGCAGCATCGCCAGCCAGAAGGTCGGTACGGCATAGAGCAACAGCGCGCCCTGGGAGATCACCCCGTCGAGCCAGTGCCGGCGCTGCCGGGCACGGGCGGCGATGACCCCGAGGGTGACACCCAGCAACGACGACAGCACGAAGGCCGAGCCCATCAGGCTCAGGGTCGCCGGCAGGCGCTCGGCCAACAGCGCCCAGACGCTTGTCTGGTTACGGTAGGAATAGCCGAGATCCAGTTGCGCCACCTGGCCGAGGTAGATCAGCAGCTGCTGCTGCAGCGGCTGATCCAGGCCCATCTGCTGGCGCAGGTTGGCGATGAAGGCCGGATCGTCCACCCCGGCCTCCCCCGCCATCAGTAACGCTGGATCGCCCGGCGCGAGGCGGATCAGCACGAAGCACAATACCAGTACCCCGACCACCATCAGGGCGGCGCGGCCCAGGCGCGCGCCGAAGAACCACAGGCCGTTCATGGCGCGGGAGCGTCGAGGTAGACGCTCTCGTAGTCTTCATTGAGGCTGGTGGCGGTGCGCAGCAGGTTGTGCACCTGAGTGTGGTAGAGGGTCGGGTAGCGCATCTCGAAGATCGGTGCGATGGGCAGATCCTGGTTCAGCAGTCGCTCAAGCTGGCTGTAGAGTTTTTGCCGTTCCGGCCCCTCGGCGGTGTCGGCGACCTGGTTCCACAGGCGGTCGGCCTCGGGATTGGCATAGCCGCTGACATTGGCGAAGGGCGAGGTCTTGACGATGTAGTCGGAGCGGTACAGGTAGGCATTGGTCAGATAGGGGTCGCCGATCTGGAAAATGAAGTTGTAGGTCAGGTCGAAGTCCCAGTCGCTGACCCGCTGGAACCAGGTCGCCGCGTCCGAAGTCACCACCTGGACTTTGAAGCCGAGCGGCTGGAGAGCCTGTTTGGTGTACTCGGCAAGGCGCTCCCAGGCCCCGCCTTTCTCGCCGTTGAGCAGGCGGATGCGCACCGCGCCGACGTCCACCCCGGACTCGGCGATCAGCGCCTTGGCTTTCTTCAGGTCGTAGGCGTACTGCGGCAGTTGCGGGTCGTGATAAGGCGAGCTGGAGACGAAGGGCCCCTGGGACACGCGGCCGGCGCCGAAGAAGATGTTGTCGACGATGAACTGACGGTTCAGCGCGGTGAGGATCGCCTGACGGACCTTGGGGTTGTCCAGCGGCGGCTTGCGCGTGTTGATCTGCAGGAAGGCCAGCCCGGCGTACAGCTCGTAGCCCTGCTCCGAGGACTTCACCCCCGGCAGCCCCGAGAGGCGCTTGAGATCGGCGTAGTCGGCATCGCCGGCGCGCAGCACCTGCACGTCGTTGCGCTCGAAGGCGGCGGCGCGGGAGGCGCCGTCGGGGATCACGTGGAAAATCACCCCGTCCAGGTGCGGCAAGCCTTTTTTCCAGTAGCCGGGGTTTTTCGCCAGCTTGATGTAGGCGCCGCGCTTCCACTCCTGGAAGACGAAAGGCCCGGTGCCAACCGGCTTGAGATTGTAGGGATTGGCACGCAAATCGGTGCCCTCGTACAGGTGCTTGGGCACGATCGGCCGCAATCCGCTGCCCAGAGACGACAGCAGCGGCGCGAACGGTTTCTTCAGGTGGAAGGTGACCTGCAGCGGCTTGCTCGACTCGATGGACGCGACGAACTGCTCGAAGATCGAGCCAATGCGCTTGTCCACCTCGGGGTAGAACGTCTGGAAGCTGAACAGCACGTCCTGTTCGGTGAACGGTTTGCCGTCGTGCCAGGTGACGCCGGGTTGCAGGTCGAAGGTGTAGGTCAGGCCATCGGGCGAGACACTCCAGCTTTTCGCCAGCACCGGTTGCGGTTTGAGCTCGGTGTCGAAGGTGAGCAGGCCTTGCAGCACCTTGCCACTGACGTACTGGGTGGACACGTGGGTGACGACCCCGTGCATCAGCGACGGCGGCTCCGGCTGAGCCACCAGGCTGAGGATGCCCCCGTCCCGTGGTTCAGCCTGGGCATTGCCACCGAGCAGCGCGGCGAAGGCCAGCAGGGCCAGTCCCAGGCTCTTCAGGGGGTGACTCGGGGGGCGATGAGGCGCGGGCATGGTGACTCCTTGGCAAATGGTCTGCTGGGGATTTAGCAAGCGCTATGCCATGGGATTGGCGTACCGTGAAACCGGGCCGGAGGAGGTTCAGCACGGGCCAGCGCTGGTGAAAAAACCACAACGCGGTAGCCGGAGTGTGGAAAAAGCAGCAGCGTGATTTCGCGTTGGGCCGCGGATCCACAGGGGCCCGACCCTGGCACAGGCTTTGCTCTCCAATCTCCAACACCCCGCGCCTAGGTGTGCGAGTTCACCCATGATGACGGTGGTGATGCCACTGCAGCCATCGCGATAAATCCCACAGGTTTTGCGGTGATCTACCGACCTGTTCGACGGACATACCCGATGCCACACGACTACCTCGGCAACCCTCTCGACAGCGACCAACCGGACGCTCTTCAGGGCCTGAATGACTTCATCGGCGGCTTCATCGGCTACCACCCCCGCGCCGAAGCCATCCTCGCCACCGCAGACCGGCATCCTGATTCGGCATTGAGCAATGCCCTGGCGGGGATCCTGCTGATGTTCAGCGAATCACCGCAAGGCCCGGCGCTGGCGCAGCGCTACCGGCAACGGGCGGCGCAGGTGGGCACGCCGCATCCCCGAGCGGCGCTCTACCTGGCGCTACTGGATGCCTGGATAGGCGACGATCTCGACCAGGTGCTGGCTCTGAGCGAACGACTGCTGACGGACTACCCCCGCGACCTGTTCGCCGCCAAGCTCAACCAGTACGTGGAATTCAATCGCGGCAACTGGCCGGCCTTGCTGCGTATCGCCCTCAAGACCGTCGACGCCGCGCCGGACATCGCCCAGAGCCACGCCATGCTGGCTTTCGCCTACGAGCAATGCCACCTGCTCGCCGACGCCGAACGCAGCGCCCGCCAGGCCTTGGCCCTGCAACCGGACGAACCCTGGGCGCAACACGCCTTGGCCCATGTGATGCTCAGCGAAGGCCGGATCGAGGAAGGCATCGACTTCCTGCACAGTGTCAGCACCCACTGGGAGGGCCTGAATTCCTTCATGTACACCCACAACTGGTGGCACCTGGCGCTGTTCCTGCTGGCCCGCGGTGAAGACCAACGGGTGCTGGAGATCTACGACCGGCATGTCTGGGGGATCCTGCCGCAGTACTCCCAGGATCAGATCGGCGCAGTCTCGCTACTGGCGCGCCTGGAGTTCGCCGGGATCGACGTCGGGCCGCGCTGGCAGGCCCTCGCCCCCTGGCTGCAACAGCGTCACGCCGACACCGTGCAGCCGTTCCTCAGCCTGCAATACCTGTACGGGCTGGCCCGAGCCGGCAAGGTCGAGGCGGACCGGCTGTTCGCCGCTCTGGTGGACCGCAGCCGCCAGGCCCCGGAGTTCAGTCGCGAGGTCTGGGCCGAGGTCACCCTGCCACTGGCCGAGGGCCTGCTCGCCCATGCCCGCGGCGAACACCGCCGCGCTGCAAGGCTGCTGGCCGCCAGCCTGCCGCGGCTGAACGAGATCGGCGGCAGTCACGCTCAGCGTGACCTGTTCGCCCAGGTCGAAGTGGATGCACGCTTGCGCAGTGGCGAGTGGGAAATGGCGCAGCAGACCCTGGAACTGCGCCGGCGCTACGACGAACTGGATGTCCCGAGCAACCGCCACCTGCAGCGGGTGTACCGTGAACTCGGGCTGCCGGCCCTGGCGGAGCAGGCCCGGCAGCGGGTCGAACAGGTGCTCAGCGCTGGCCTCGGGCAGCGTGCACACCCCGGGCAATAGCCCGGGCCACGCAATCGGCGGCTGCCGAGCCGATGCTGCCGATGCGCACCTGGCGAGCGGCCCCGGCGCCCAGCTCCAGCGCCCCGGAGGCCAGGGCGAAGACGCTGTCGCCATCGAACGGCAGGTGTGCCGGACGCACCGCCCGGGCGATGCCGTCCTGGGCCATGATCGCCACCCGCTTGCACTCGGCGGTGCTCAACGCCGCAGTGCTGGCGACCACCGCCAGCGTGGTGTTGGCCCCCGCCTGCAGGCGACCCATGGAATCCAGCCGGGACAGCTCGGGGATCGGATCGCTGCAATCCTGGTCCGCCAGCGGCCGCGCACCACCGAACTCCCCGGCGATTTCCCAGGGCCAGGCCCAGAAGGTCCGGCCATCGGGCATGTACACCGAGCCGATCGGATTGGCCACCACCAGCGCGGCCACCAGCAGGCCGTCGCCGAGATCCAGGGACGCCGTGCCCAGGCCGCCCTGCAGGACCCCGGCCATGGCCCCGCGGCCGGCGCCGACAGCGCCCTGGTCGATCTGCTTGCCGGCATTGGCCAGGGCTTCGAAACCCAGGCGTCGATAAGGCGGTTCGAGGCGCCACAGCTTGTCGCCGCCGTTGGCCAGGTCGTGCAGCACCGCCGCCGGCACGATCGGTATCGCCGGCGCACCGGCCTTCAGGTGCAGGCCGACGCCCTCGGCGGATAACGCGGCGGCCACCGCATCGGCGGCGCCCAGACCGAACACCGAGCCACCGGAGAACACCAACGCATGCAACTGGCCGACCATGTTTTCCGGCTCCAGCGCTGCCGACTCGCGTCCCCCAGGGCCGCCGCCGCGGATGTCGACGCTGGCTGTCCAGGCGTGCTCGGCACGGATCACCGTGACCCCAGTGTCGACCCGGGTATCGGTGGCATGGCCGACGGTCAGGCCGGGGATATCGGTAAGGGCATTGCGTGGACCGGGAAGCGGCATACAGGCACATCCTCAAAGGTGGTAGTCCGGGGTGGTCAGCAAGCGATGTGCCAGGCAGGTGAATGAGCTCACGGTTGACGGCCTCCACACTGGCAATCCGCTCTCACAGGGTTTTCTGTGTTGCTGTGTAGCCCAATGGCCGGCCGGGTTACAGGTGTGGGAAAACCAGCAGCCTGCCCTCGCCACCGCTGAAAAATCACCAGTTCACCTCAAGCACAACCGACAACCCGTTGCTTTCAAAAGGTTTTACAGCCTGGCACAGGCCTTGCTCCTACCCCGCTACCAGAGCTTGTCCCAACAAGCCGCACACTACTGACCTTCCGGAGTAAGCCCCTATGCATTCCCCGTCCCGCGCAGCTCTGCGGCGCCCCCCTCAAGCCTTCGCCTACAGCCTGCTGTTCCTCGCCCTCGCCGACGTGGCCCCGGTGCTCGCCGCCGATAACCCGCTGGATACGGTGGTGGTGGTCGGCAATCGCGGCCAGGCGCGGACCTTGGCCGAGAGCCCTGCCCCGGTCGACGTGATTTCCTCCAAGCAACTGCTGGCTACCGGGCAAGGCGACCTGACCAAGGCACTCAGCCGGGTACTGCCGTCGCTCAACCAGCCCGCTTCCTCCGGCTTCGGCTCCACTTCGGTGGTTCGGCCCATCAGCCTGCGCGGCCTGAACGGTGACCAGGTACTGGTATTGGTCAACGGCAAACGCCGGCACAACAGCGCCCTGCTCAATAACGGCACCTACCTCAACTCCGGCTCGCAGCCGGTCGATCTGGACATGATCCCCACCGCATTGGTCGACCATGTCGAGGTCCTGCGCGATGGCGCTTCGGCCCAGTACGGTTCGGACGCCATCGGCGGCGTGGTCAACATCGTGCTCAAGCAGACCGACAACGGCGGCAGCGTCTCCACCACCTACGGTCAGAACTATGAGAACGGCGACGGTGAGACTGCACGCCAGACCGGCAACGTCGGCCTGGCCCTGCCCAACGACGGTTTCATCAACCTGGCCCTGGACGTCAAGCGGCAGAAGATCTCCGACCGCTCCGACAAGGCGCCCTACACCGACAGTGCCGGCAACACCAGCCTCCAGCACACCTACTACGGCACCGGCCTGCCGGAGGCACGCAACTTCAGCCTGGGCTACAACGCCGAGCTGCCGATCAACGATGAGCTGAGCCTGTACTCCTTCTCGACCTATACCCGGCGCAATTCCGAGAAGCCTCTGGCGTTCCACCAGCCGGGCACTTTCGACGGCATCGCCACCCCCTTCCCGGAAGGGATCGAAGACACCCTGCGCTTCATCGAAAACGACTTCCAGGTGGCCTTCGGTGGCAAGGGCACCGCCCTGGGCTGGGACTACGACCTGTCCAGCACCTACGGGCAGGACCACGCCGAAGCCACTTTGCGTCACACCTACAACCTGAGTTACGGGGCCGATTCGCCGACCTCGGTGGACACCGGGGTGAAGACCTTCAGCCAGTGGACCAACAACCTCGACCTGACCCGCGCCTTCGATCTGGGCCTGGCCAAACCTACGCAGATATCCTGGGGGCTGGAACAACGCTACGAGAACTACAAGATCGGCAAGGGTGACTATGCCTCCTATTCCAGCGGCCCGTTCACCACCGGAGCCAGCGGTAATCCGATCGCGCCAGGCACCATCTCAGGCGCCGGCACCACCCCGCAGGATGCCGCTGAAAAAGGCCGCACCAGCCTCGGCGCCTATGCAGAAGTGGGCCAGGACTTGACAGATGAATGGCATGTGGACCTCGCCGGTCGCTATGAGCACTACAACGACGGCTCAGGCACCACCACCAATGGCAAGCTGTCCACGCGCTACCAACTGACGCCGATCCTGGCCGCTCGCGGCACGTTCAGCACGGGCTTTCGTGCCCCGTCGCTGGCGCAGCAGATCTACAGCTCCACTTCCCAAAGCAGCGTCAACGGCAACCTGATCGACTACCGCAACGTCGCTGTCGATTCCGCGGTGGCCAAAGCCCTCGGTGCCTCGACCCTCAAACCGGAGAAGTCCACCAACATCAGTGTCGGCCTGACCCTGCAACCGTCCGCCAACACCTCGGTCACCCTCGACGCCTACCAGATCAAGATCAAGGATCGTATCGCCCAGACCGGTTACCTCGGCGGCACCGCGCAGATCGAGGCGATCCTCGCGGCCGCAGGCCTGGCCACCAACCAATCGGTGACCTACTTTACCAATGCCCTGGACACCACCACACGCGGCATCGACCTGGTCGGTGATTACCGCCAGGACCTCGGTGCCTGGGGTGGCCTGCGCTACAGCCTGGGCTTGAACTGGAACACCACCGAAATCGACGATATCCATGCCTCCTCGGTGGCCCAGCAGGCCCTCGGCCCTACCGGTGGCTACGACCGCCAACGTCAAGGCAACCTCAAGCACGGCCTGCCAGAATCCAAGCTGCTGCTGGGCGCAACCTGGACCTTCAAGCAGCTGGAGCTGAGCCTGAACCTGACCCGCTACGGCGAGTACACCCAGTACGGCACTGTCCAAGCCTACGACCGCACCTTCTCACCGGCCTGGATCACCGACCTCAATCTGGACTACCACCTGACCCAGGACCTGACCCTGACCGCCGGTGCCAACAACCTGTTCAACCAGTACCCCGAGCGCACGGGCCTGCCGAGCAGCTCGGGGGCATTCCCCTACGGCAACTTCTCGCCCTACGGCACCACCGGTGGCTACTGGTACACCGGCGTGACCTACAACTTCTGACGATCACCCGCCTGCCCGATAGCAGGCAGGCATCCACTCAATCCACGGGAGCTGGTATCCATGACCCGTCGTACCGACCAACTCAAGCTAGGCGCGTTTCTCGCCAACAGTGGCCACCACGTCGCCGCCTGGCGTCACCCACTGGCGCAGGCCGATGCCAGCCTCGATTTCGACCATTTCAAGAGCATTGCCCGCAGTGCCGAACGCGGCAAGTTCGATGCGCTTTTCGTCGCCGATGTGGTCGCGCTGTGGGGCCACCACCTCGACGCCCTGAGCCGTACTGCCCGGGCCGAGCACTTCGAGCCACTGACGCTGATGGCCGCCCTCGCAGCGGTCACCGACAATATCGGGCTGATCGCCACCGCCACCACCAGCTACAACGAGCCTTACCACATCGCCCGCAAGTTCGCCTCCCTCGACCACCTCTCCAAAGGCCGCGCGGCCTGGAACCTGGTGACCTCGGTGGTCTCTGACGAAGCCTGGAACTTCGGCAGGGAAACCCACCTCCAGCATGCCGACCGCTACCAGCGCGCCGAGGAGTTCCACGACGTGGTCAAGGGCTTGTGGGACAGCTGGGACGATGACGCTTTCCTGCGCGACAAAGCCAGCGGCCAGTACTTCGACCCGCTGAAGTTGCATACCCTGAACCACCGTGGCCAGCACTTCTCTGTTCGTGGGCCCCTGAACGTGGCGCGGCCTCCCCAGGGCCACCCGGTGCTGGTCCAGGCCGGTGCCTCGGAGTCCGGCATGGCCCTGGCGGCGCGCGTCGCCGAGGTGATCTTCGCCTCGCACCACGAACTGCCGGCGGCCCAGGCCTTCTACCAGGACATCAAGCAGCGCGCCGCCGCCCTCGGCCGCAACCCGGACCACATCAAGATCCTTCCCGGGGTCACGCCCTTCATCGGTACGACCCAGGAACGGGCCCAGGCGCTGTTCGACGAGTTCCAGGCGCTGATCGACCCGGTCCTGGGCCTGCGCCTGTTGGCTGACACCCTGGGTGAAGACATTGACCTGTCCGGTCACGATCTCGACGGCCCGCTGCCGCAGACCCCTGCCGGCCAGCGCGGCAGCCGTCGTGACCAGGTGCTGGAAATGGCGCGGCGCGACAAGCTGAGCATCCGCCAGCTGTACCTGCGCCTGGCCGGCGGCAACCCGGTGATCGGCACCCCCGAGGACATCGCCAACAGCTTCGAGGTCTGGTTCCAGGGCCGAGCCTGCGACGGTTTCAATGTGTTCTTCCCGTACTTCCCGGGGTCCATCGACACCTTCGTCGACCAGGTGATCCCGCTGCTGCAGGCCCGCGGGCTGTTCCGCCACGAATACGAGGGCCGTACCCTGCGGGAAAACCTTGGTCTGCCGCGCCCGGTCAACCGCTTCAGCGCGGCGCAGGAGGCCCTGCAATGAAGACCCTGCCCGGCCTGCTCCTGACCCTGGGCTGCCTGGCCGCGAGCCCGGCTTTCGCCCTGGATATCCTGTTGAGCAACGACGACGGCTACCGTCACCCCAATATCCGCGCGCTGTACACCGCCCTCAAGGCTGCCGGGCACCAGGTCACGATCGCCGCGCCACAGAGCGAACAGAGCACCCGCGGCGGCGCCTTCATCTATGGCCGCGAAGTCATGGTGGGCCGCGACGACGATCCGGACTATCCAGACAGCTACTACATCACGACCCAGGAAAGCGGCCTGTGCAGCAGCGACGCCTGCGCCGGCAAGGAAGTGCGTATCCAGATCAGCGGCACGCCGGTGATGGCGCTGCTCATGGGCCTCAGGAAAGTGCAGCCGGACCCGGACCTGGTCATCGTCGGGCCCAATCCCGGCAACAACGTCGGCGCCATAAACACCGCCTCCGGCACCTTCAACGCCGCCAGCTTCGCGGTGCGTGCCGGCTACCCTGCGTTGGCGGTGAGCACCGACCTCAAGGAAAAGGATCCACAGCACATTGCCCGACAGGTGGTGAAGCTGGTGCAGGCCCTCGACCATCATCGCCAGCCCGACGGCAAGCTGCTCCCCGCCGGGCTTGGTCTGAACGTCAATTTCCCCGCCGACAGCATCGCCCCCAAGGGCGTGCGCCTGACCCGCATCGGCAGCTATGTGGGCTTCGACACCCTATATACCGATGATCTCGGCCCGCTGTTCCCGGCCCAGGCCGGCAAGCCGGGCATCAGCTTCCAACGCAGCGCCCCGGCGAACCAGGCGCAGGACGACGACGAGGGCGTGTGGCTAGCCAAAGGCTACCTGACCATCAGCCCGTTCAACGGCCAACTGCAATCCAGCGACCAGGCTGGCGCCGCGCAAGCGTTGGCCGGCTTGCCCCTGTTCACGGAGCAAGGACGACCATGACTGGCGGATTCTCCCTCGGCTTTCTCAGCCGGGTGTACCAGACCGAGTACAGCCCCCGGGTCTACCGGGACACCCTGGAACTGTTCCAGGCCGCCGAGGAACTGGGCTTCGACAACGGCTGGGTAGCCCAGCATCACTTCGCCAGCGAACAAGGACGCCTGCCCTCGCCGCTGGTACTGCTGTCGGCCATTGCCCAGCGCACCCGCCGTATCGGCCTCGGCACCGGAATCATCGTCCTGCCCCAGGAGCCAGCCCTGCGCCTGGCCGAAGACGCGGCGGTACTCGACCTGCTGAGCAACGGCCGCCTGGAACTGGGGCTTGGTGCGGGATTCGATCCGGAAACCTTCACGGCCTTCGGCCGCGACCCCGAGCAGCGCCACCGAGACTACGAGAACAACCTGCAACGTCTGCAGGCCGCCCTGCGCAATGGCGCGCTGAACGACGACGGCCTGCGCCTGCAACCCTTGGCCCCGGGCCTGAGCGGACGGATCTGGGAAGCCACGTCGCGGGTAGAACTGGTCGCCGCCCGCGGCAACGGTCTGATCACTGCGCCCAATCCACACCTGCCGGCCCAGGCGAGCATCGACCTGGTGCAGCGCTACCGTGATGCCTGGACCGGCGACAACGGCACCCCGCCGCGTATCGCTCGGGTCCAGGGGGTCTTTCCGTTGGCGCCGACCCAGGCCCTGCGCCAGGACATTCACACCTACCTGGCCCGACAGCAGCGCATCGGGGTCTACCACGGGCCGCTGGACGGTGACTTCACCGAAACGCTGCAACGCCTCGGCGTACTGCACGGCTGCGCTGACTCGATCTTACAGGGGCTAGCCAGCGGCCCGCGCCTGGGCCGTCACGACCATCTGATCGTCCAGGTACAAAGCGCCAGCACGCCGCTGCGCGACGCCATACGCGCCCTGCACGTCATCGCCGAAGAAGTGGCCCCGGCCCTGGGCTGGCGCCCCGCCGTGGGCCGAGCCGCCAAGGAGCCCGCCCTGCCATGACCGCCACCACTCCCCGCTCGCGCTTCAAGCTGGGCTTTCTCACCCATGCCTTCGGCGAAGACCCGCAACAGACCTACCGTGACCTGCTGGAGCAGTTCGACGTCGCCGAGGCCCTGGGCTTCGACGGCGGCTGGATCGCCCAGCATCACCTGAGCAACGGCTTCGGCCGCCTGCCCTCGCCGCTGCTGGCCCTGGCCGCCGTAGCCGAGCGCACCCGGCACATCGAACTGGGCACCGCGGTGACCGTACTGCCCTTCGAAGATCCAGTGCGCCTGGCCGAGGACGCCAGCGTGCTCGACCAACTCAGCGGCGGCCGTGTGCAACTGGGCTTGGGCAGTGGCGGCGCCAACCTCGACGGTTTCAGCGTCTTCGGTCGCGATGCGGAGCAACGCCGGCAGGGCTTCGCCGAGGATCAGCAACGCCTGCAAGGGCTGCTCGAAGGCCAGCCCCTGTTCGCCGGCAGCGAGCTGACCCTGCAACCGCCGGGGCCGGGTCTGGCCCGACGTCTCTGGCACTCCCACGGCAGCCTGGAGGGTGCGCGCTACACTGCCAGCCAGGGCAACGGTTTTCTGCTCGGCACCGCCACCCACGACCCACTGACGGTGCAGAAACCCCTGGCCGATGCCTATCTGGATGCCTGGAAACACCCGAACGAAACACCCAGGATCGGCGTAGTCCGCGCCGTCTTTCCTGCCGCCGATCGCGCCACCGCCCAGGCCGAACTGGCGGTGGACATCGAGCGGCATGTGCCGCGCCTGCAGCGCGAGGGCCTGATCGAACAGGCCATCGACCTGGAAGCACACCTAGGCCTGCTCAATGTCCACCATGGGCATCCCGACGAGATCGTGCGCGGCCTGCGCGAGGACCCGTCCGTGCTGCCTTACGCCGACTACCTGATCGTGGTGGTCCAGGCGGAAAGTTCGACCCAGGAACAGGTACTGCGCCGGCTGCGCATCGTCGCCGAGCAGATTGCCCCGGCCCTGGGCTGGCAACCCCGCCCTACCCAGGCCACGGCGGCGGTGGGATGATGCGACGGTCTCTGTCCATTCTCGCCCCGGAGCCGGCCCATGGCACTTGAATTCAGCTGGCAACTGCCGCTTGGCGCCCCGGCACAGACGCCCGGGCAGTGGATCCAGCTGGCCCAGGCCGTGGAATACGCAGGGCTGGACGGCCTGTGGATCCCCGGCGGCGCGCCCTGCGCCGATAGCCTCGCAGTGGCTGCCGCGCTCTGCGCCCATACCCGCCGCCTGCGCCTGAATGTCAGCGTGCCGGCGGAGGTCATGGTGCCTGCTGCGCTGGCCAGTACCCTGCAAAGCCTGCAGTCGATCAGCGCCAACCGCGTGCGTCTGCACCTGCCCGACGGCGACCGCAACAGCCTGCGCCAGGTCTTCGGTGAGTGGCTCAACCGCGACCAGCGCAGCGAACGCGTGGCTGAGTACCTGGAAATCCTGCAACGCCTGCTGCATGGCCACGAGCCCGGGTTCAACTACAACGGCCGCTATTTCCAGCTGGAAAATGCCGGCTTTGCTCGCCGTCCGTTACCGGCCCCGCCACTGATCCTCGACGACGGCCACGGCACTGCGCTGATCGCCGCCCATGCCGACCTGTGCCTGCTGCGCAGCGCACCGCCTGCCTGGCTGGAACAGGAAATTCGCCGCCTGCGTGCGGGTTCGCGGCAACGCCTGGGGTTCGTCTGCCGCTTCGGCCTGATCCTTGGCGACAGTGAAGAACAGGCCTGGGAAACCGCCTCTGAGCAACTGGCGGCGCACATCGAGGAGCTGCCCGGCGCCACGGCGGTACGGCACCTGGCCCGCGACCGGCATCCGCTGCGGCATTTCGAGGTCCATCCCAACCTGCTGCAACTGCGCGGCGGCCAGCCGCTGTATCTGGTAGGCAGCGCACAGCAGATCGCCACTCGCCTGGGCGAGCTCCACGGGCTGGGCATCGACCATATCGTGGTTCTCGAGCAGCCGGCGGTGGCCGAGGTGCTGCGCTTCGGCGAGCGCATACTGCCCCTGCTCCAGAAGCAGGGTTTGCGTGAGGAGCTAGCGCATGGCCGGTGAAACGCGTCACTCCCTGGAACTGAACTGGTTCCTGCCCACCAATGGCGACGGCCATCACCTGACCAGCAGCGGCCTGCCCAAGGTCGGCCTGTTCCAGCACGGCGAGCGTGAGCCGAACCTCGACTATTTGCGGCAGATCGTGCGCGCCGCCGAACTGTCGGGCTTCGACGGCATCATGGTGCCCACGGCCAGCGGTTTCGAAGACCCCTGGCTGATCACCGCGGTGCTGGCCCAGGAAGTGCGCCGGCTGCGTTTCCTCCTGACCCTGCGCCCCGGCCTGGAGCTTCCGGCCTGGAGCGCCCAGCGCGCAGCGACCCTTCAACTGCTCAGCGACAACCGCCTCGACCTGCATGTGGTCAGCGGTTCCAGCCGCTTCGAGCAGCGTTCGCTGGGTGACTACCTGGAGCATGACGAGCGCTACGCGCGCACCGCAGAGTTTCTCCAGGTGTTTCAGGCGGTATGGTCCGGACGTCACCAGTTCCATCCCGGGCGTTACTACCGCTGCGCCGGCGACACGCCCATCGACCCGCGGGCGCGGATGCCGGCCATCTATTTCGGTGGGGCGTCCAGCGCTGCCGAACAGGTGGGGGCTGCTCATGCGCAGACCTGCCTGATGTGGTGCGAGCCGCCAGCGATGATCGCTGAGCGGATCCAGCGCATGCGCGAGCTGGCGGCTGCGCACGGGCGTACCCTGCGTTTTGGCCTGCGAGTGCATGTGTTCGCGGCTGCAAGCGATGACGCGGCGTGGAGCCATGTCGAGCGGTTGCTCGACGAGATTCCCAAGGACGCTATCGATCGGGCGCAGTCACAGTTGGCTAGCTACGAGTCCGTGGGGCAATCACGGCAGACCGGACTGGTCAAGGGACGGGGACGGCGCGCTCGGGAGCTGGAGGTATCGGCCAACTTGTGGGCCGGGGTCGGCCTGGTGCGCGGTGGCGCGGGCACGGCACTTGTGGGGAGCTACCAGCAGGTGGTGGAGCGGATCGAGGAGTATCACCGGCTGGGAGTGGACTGCTTCATCCTGTCCGGTTTTCCGCATCTGGAGGAAGCCGTTCACCTGGGTAGCGAGCTGTTGCCGCAACTGCGGCAATTGGGTGGATAAACGCCCAGTTGGCTATTTCAATTCTTGCGCGCACAGACCCCTAAGACTGCACCCATGCTGCAGATCAGCGTGTTGCGATTCACAAACCGCTGGCAGCAACACCCATCTCCAAGGCCACCCATCGACAGTTCGCCCCCGGAGCGACGAACCCGTTCCATGGCTTGCGGGTCGAATTCAGGCTGAAGTTTTTTACGCTTGGACATGAACACTCGCCCAGTTCAGTGGGCGCTCACTCGAAAGTGTCCGAGTCAACGGGGTAGAGGTCTGCTTTCCATCGGCGAGACAAGAGCTTCGATTAGTCGTCCGGCTCGTTACATCCACCCTCTTGTGCCAATGCCATAGTGGAGCAAACAAGACGGATAAAATCCCATGTACAGAAATACCTCTACCCCGGCAGACGATAACGGCTGCGGCTGGTTCCACCTCAGCGCCCAGCGCCAGCCCCGCGCCGCGCACCGGGGGCGGAGCGAGGCGCGCTGGGTGGTGCTCGGCGCGGGCTTCACCGGCCTGGCTGCCGCGCGGCAGCTGGCGCTGCACCACCCTGATGACGAAGTGATTCTGGTCGAGGCCCAGGAGGTCGGTTTCGGTGCCTCGGGGCGCAACTCCGGCTTTGCCATAGACCTGCCCCATGACATCGGTGCCGCCGACTACATCGGCGACCTGCCCACCGCGCGCATGAACCTCAAGCTCAACCTGCGTGCGCAGTCGATCTTGCGTGGGCTGATCAACCAGCACGGCATCGACTGCCAGATCCGCCCGGACGGCAAGTACCAGGCAGCGGTCGAGGCCAAGGGCCTGGCGGTGCTAGAAGCTTACCGCAGCGGCCTGGAAAAGCTCGGCCAGGCCTACCAGATGATCGATGCCCGCGACCTCCCGGAGCACTTCGGCACCGGGTTCTACCGCAAAGCGCTCTACACACCAGGCACGCAATTGCTGCAGCCGGCCGCCCTGGCCAAGGGCCTCGCCGAAAGCCTGCCGGCCAACGTCACCCTGCATGAACGTACCACCATCACCCTTATCGAGCAGGGCCGGCGCATCACCCTCAAGCACGCCAATGGCGAAATCATCGGCGATCAGCTGCTGCTGACCAACAACGCCTTCGCCTCGCACTTCGGTTTCCTGCCCGGCCGCCTGCTGCCGATCTTCACCTACGCCAGCCTGACCCGCCCGCTGACCGAGGAAGAACAGGCCCGGCTGGGCGGCAAGGCCAACTGGGGAATCATCCCCGCCGACCCGTTCGGCAGCACCCTGCGCCGTACCCCGGACCAACGCCTGCTGGTGCGCAACAGCTTCAGCTTCAACGCCGACGGCCGCGCCAACCCACGCCATATCGCCCGCGCCGGACGCCAGCATCGTGACTCGTTCGAGCGGCGCTTCCCGATGCTCTCGGGCCTGCCGTTCGACTACACCTGGGGCGGCTCGATGTGCCTGTCGCGCAACCACCTGTCGTACTTCGGCACCCTCGCGCCCAGCATTCATGCAGCGCTGTGCTGCAACGGCCTGGGCATTACCCGCGGCACCGCCACCGGCACCCTGCTGGCCGACTGGCTGAGCGGCCAACGCGACGAGCTCATCGACTTCCTGCTAGGCTCCGCCGGCCCCAACCGCAACCCGCCGGAGCCGTTGCTCAGCGTGGGCGTCAATCTCAACCTGCACCTGGGCCAGCGCCGCGCGGGCCTGGAAAGCTGACAAGGAGGCATCATGCATAGCCTGGGTATTCTCGGGGTGGGCGAGCTGAGCGAAAAGGTGGTCATCGGCCTGCGCCACAGCGGTTTCGATGGCCCGATCCTGCTATCACCGCGCAATGCGCAACGGGCTGCCGCGCTGGCCCAGGCGCACGGCTGCCAGGTTGCGGCCAGCAACCAGGAGGTGATTGACCGTGCCGAGTTGGTGATCCTCGGCGTACGCCCGCAGTCGTTGGGTGAACTGGCCAGTGAAGTGCGCCTGCGTCCGGACCAGCGCCTGGTATCGCTGGCCGCCGGGGTCAGCCTCGCACAGCTGCAAACGGCCTTCCCCGGCGCCTTATGTGTACGGGCGATGCTCTCGTACGCCGCACAGTACAACCAGACGACGGTGGTGGTATGCCCGCCGGATGCACTCACCACCCAGACGCTGGGGCCCTTGGGCAAACTGGTGATGCTGCAGGGTGAACCCGAGTTCGAACTGGCTACGGTGGCGGCGTGCATGAATGGCTGGTTCTACTTCCTGTTGCACGATCTGCAGCAATGGTTGATTGACAAGGGCCTGCCGGCCGCCGAGGCACGCGCATTGGTGCTGGGCAACCTGCAGGACTGCGTGACCAGTGCCGAACGACAGCCAGGCGATACGCTCAAGGCCCTGGGGCAAGCTATCGCGACTCCAGGCACCTTCACTGCCGATGGATTGGCGGTGCTGATGCACCAGCCGGTGAGCGCCACGTGGGGGGCGGCGTGCGAAGTGGTGCTGGATGCGCTGTTGACGCGCTCCGACCTGGCTGGTCGATAGACTCACCTGCCGCGACCCCGTCGCGGCTCCGTCGCGAAGCGGTCCGCCCCTGTGAGAGACAGTCGGCTGGCTTTGGCGAGTATGTCGTCGATCTCGTCATCCATTACGCGGAGGGTGTCCGCATCGTCGCGGTGAAACCAACTGCGCCGGCCACCACTACGTCACAGGTGTCGCCGTCGAGAGATCGCAATGGGGACGGGAAATGAATGGATTCCGGGTTCTCGTTTTTACTGCGCAAAGTCTCTACTCCACATCACGGGCCAGCAAGGCAAAAACACTTCCGCCTGCCAGGCCACGATGGAAAAGCCGTCCCCCTCCAGCACCTCGCGGACAACTTGCATAAGCCCGCGGCGCAGCCTGCCCGCTCATCCCATGACTCGTCCCCGCCGTTATATGGAGCCCGCTATCCGCGGTGTCATAGTGCCGCGGCGCTGACGCATCAATAACAACAAAAGGTGAGTTCAATGACCACGTCCAAACGCTCTGTCGAAGATGCCCCGCTCAATGCCTTCCACCGCAAGCTGACCGTTTACTCCGCCGGTGGGCCATTTCTGGATGGCTATGTGCTGAGCATCATTGGCGTCGCCATGCTGCAGATCACCAACGCCTTGCAACTGTCCGCGTTCTGGGAAGGGTTGATTGCCGCCTCTGCTTTGATCGGGGTATTCCTCGGTGGGTTTCTCGGCGGCTGGTTCACCGACAAGTACGGGCGCAAGGTTTTGTACCTGATCGACCTGATCGCTATCGTCGGCTTTTCGGTAGCACAGTTCTGGGTCGAGTCCGCCTGGGCACTCTTCGCCTGGCGCCTGCTGATCGGTATCGCGGTCGGTGCCGACTACCCGATTGCCACTTCGTTGCTGGCCGAATTCCTGCCACGCAAGCAGCGTGGGCCGTTGCTGGCAGCGATGGTGTTGATGTGGTTTGCCGGTGCCGCCGTGGCCTACATGGTCGGCGAGTTGCTGCTGCGCGTGGGCGGTGAAGACGGTTGGCGCTATGTACTGGCCAGCGCCCTCGTACCGGGCGCGCTGTTCCTGATAGCCCGCAATGGCACGCCGGAATCGCCCCGTTGGCTGCTGAGCAAAGGCCGCAGCGACGAGGCCGACGCGGTGATCAAGAAAGTCTATGGCCCCGACTACTCCATTGCCGACCTACCAGAACAGACGGCCGACAAACCGATGTCGGTATGGTCGCTTTTCCACTCCGGCTACGGCAGGCGCATGGCCTTCGTCACCCTGTTCTGGACCTGCGCGATTGTGCCACTGTTCGCAATCTACTCGTTTGCCCCCAAAGTCTTGCAAGCGCTGCGACTGACCGGGGATTGGGCTGCGTATGGCTCAATCGCGATCACCTTGCTGTTCACCCTCGGCTGCCTGCTTGCCACTAAACTGATCAACCGCCTGGGCCGACGCAAGATGTTGATCCACAGCTTCCTCTGGTCGGGCATGTCCCTGGTGATGCTGGGAGTGTTTCCAGACGCCTCGCCCACTACCGTACTGGTGCTGTTCGGTGCCTATGCAGTGCTCATCGGCGGCGCCCAGGTGCTGGAGTACGTGTACCCCAACGAACTGTTCCCCACCGAAATTCGTGCTTCTGCCGTTGGCCTGGCCACCTCGCTGTCCCGTATCGGCGCGGCGATAGGTACTTACCTGGTCCCGATCTCCCTGGCCTCTTATGGCGTGGCCAACACCATGTTCGCCGCTGCGCTGGTGTCGCTGTTCGGCGCGCTGATTTCCTGGTGGCTGGCGCCCGAAACCGGCAAGCTCGACCTGCAGCAGGCTGCTGCCCTGGGTCGTGCGGTCGGTGCCAGCGCCACCACTGCCAACCCTGTAGCTCGCAAAGCCTGAAGGTGTCATTTCATGAACCAAGTCCTTACCGTTGTCCGCAATGCCCCCGCCTCGCCGCTGAGCACGCCCATCCCGGCCCGCCTGCCCATCGGCGAACTCATCGCCCAAGCCGCCACAGCCCAGACGCAGACCGACCAGGCCAGCGGCGCCAGCATCGGTATCTGGGAAAGCAGCCCAGGCGTGTTCCGCCGCTATCTGAAAAACCGTGAGTTCAGCCATATCGTCAGCGGCTGGTGCACCTTCACCCCTGACGGCGGTGAGCCGGTTGAGCTGCGCGCCGGCGATGCGGTGTTGTTCCCGGAAAACTGCGAGGGAGTGTGGGATATCCGCGAAACCCTGCGAAAGACCTAC
The DNA here is from genome assembly GCF_016518545.1 of Pseudomonas sp. S30. Taxonomy (GTDB): domain Bacteria; phylum Pseudomonadota; class Gammaproteobacteria; order Pseudomonadales; family Pseudomonadaceae; genus Aquipseudomonas. The sequence continues at coordinate 119,437 of NZ_JACVTO010000004.1, read as the reverse complement.
GTGCTGTTCTAGGGGCTGACTCGATGATAGATCGCCGGGGCTGCTGCACAGCCCTCGCGAGACACAGCGCCGCCCTATTCACTCCACACACCCGCCCTGCAAGTTACAACTCTGGGTCCAGCCCTACCTTGCCACTATGCCAGTCGAGGCGCTCTACCTCATGGCGACGCTTGCGAAAACTGTAAGGCGTCTCGCCATACTGTTTGCGGAACCACAGGATGAAATGCGAAGCGTCGGAAAAACCGCACGCCAAGGCGATGGTCGTAATGTTCTGGCTAGTGTTCACCAGCAAGCGCCTGGCATGATCCAGGCGCAGCTTGCGCCAGTAGTTGGCCGGTGGTTCCTGGGTATTGGCCACAAACTCGCGGTGCAATTGCCGTGGGTGGGTACCCGCCGCTTCAGCGACTGCCTTGAGGGTCATCGAGGCGTCCAGGTTGGCGCGCATGAAGCTGATCGCCCGCTGCACCCGATCGTTCTGGTACACGCTGTCATCGTTGATCCTGTCCTGCGGCTCATCGGCTCGCTCGTCCACCAGCAGGTACTCCAGTCCCTTCTGCGCCCGTACCGCGCCGCAATGGCGGCGGATCAGGTTGGCCGCCAGATCGATGGCAGTGCCGCCCGGGCAGGTGATGATGCCGCGGTCATCCACGTAGCTCTTGTCAATCACCGCCGTGGACTGGGGGAAACGCTCCTTGAACTCATCGCGCAAGGTGAAATGCAACGCACAGCGCCGGCCATCGAGCAACCCAGCCTTGCCGAGCACGAACGACCCGGAACACAAGGCGATGATCGGAATGCCCGCCGCATGCACATTGCGCAGTGCATCCAGCAACCAGTGCGGCGGGTTGCGGGTTTCGTCCAGCAAGCCACCGGCCAGCACGACGTAGTCATACTGGGCGAACAGGTCGAGCGGCTTGGTCGGGGAAATGGGCATGCCGCAGCTCGCGGTGATCGGCTGGTCGTCGAGCGTCATCCAGTCCCATTGGCAGAATACCTGCTGGCTGCGGAACGACTTGTCGGCAGCGAAGCGCAGCGAGTCCACCAGCCCTGCTACCGGCACCAGCGTGAAATGGTTCATCAGCACGAAGCCCACTCGCAGTTCAGGCTTTACCTGCGCGCAGGTGACAGGGGCTGCGACCGGTGCGATCTGTTGTTCTTTTTGTTGTTCTATTTGTTGTCGAGCAACCATGGACGCTGGCCTCATGACGTTCACAATAGCGCCATTCTAAGTCGCGCCCTGCGTCCTTCATATCACACGCATCCCGACAAATAGTAAATCCGTGACAAAAGACAGTGCCGTTCTATCAATTGTCATGACTGTAATATCGCCGCCCTGGCCACGCTGAGCATGATGTCTGCACAAGATCAATAGGCTCAGAGGCCCCCTCATGTACCGTGGATTCTGGTATGCCCAGGCGCTTGACCTGGACAGTGAACTGGCCCCTGCCCTGCAGGACTCGATTCAAGCCGACGTGTGCATCGTCGGCGGTGGTTTCCTTGGCCTGTGGTCGGCCATCCGCCTCAAGCAGGCGCACCCGGAAAAAACCATCGTCATCGTCGAGCGCGACCGCTGTGGCTCAGGCGCCAGTGGGCGCAACGGCGGTATCGCCACCAATTGGTGGGGCAAGTACCTGTCGGTACGCACCATCTGCGGCGATGTAGAGGCGCGGCGCCTCTGCGAAGCGGCCGAGTCGGCTATCGACGAGATCGGCAGCTTCTGCGCCGAGCACGGTATCGATGCCCAGTACCGCAAGGACGGCTGGCTGTGGACCGCCACCAACCAGCGCCAGATGAACTCGTGGAAGGTGCTCACCGACGGCCTGGAGAATCTCGACGTCAATCCGTTCCAGGCGCTCGACCGCCAGAGCATTCGCAGCCGCGTCGGTTCGCCGCTAGTGCTCGGCGGCATCTTCGACCCCAACGCTGCCACCGTGCAGCCGGCCATGCTCGCCCGTGGCCTGCGCCGAGTCGCGCTCAAGCTCGGCGTGCAGATCTTTGAAAAATCCCCGTTCACCCATCTGGAACGCGGCAAGAACCCCGTGGTGCACACTGCCAGGGGCTGCGTGAGGGCAGGCCACGTGGTGCTCGCGCTCAACGCCTGGGGCGCGCAGTTCCCCGAACTGCGCCGGATGATCGCGATCATGTCCAGCGACATGGTCGCCACGGCCCCGGTCAAGGCCAAGCTCGACGCCATCGGTTTCAGCCGCGGAGAGTGCATGACCGACTCGCGCACCGTGCTCAACTACTGGCGCAACACCCCGGACGGGCGCGTGGTGTTCGGCAAGCCGTTGGGCCAGTTCGCCTACGCCGGCCGCATCGGCAACCTCTACGAAAAACCCTCGCCCGCTGCCGACCGGGTCGCCGCCGAACTGCGCCGGCTGTATCCGCAGCTCGAAGAGGTGCCGGTGGTCAGCAGCTGGACCGGCCCGATCGACCGCGCCATGAAAGGCCTGCCCAACTTCGGCTACCTCGATCCGCACCAGAGCGTCAGCTATGGCATCGGCTTCTCCGGCAACGGCGTGGCGACCACGGTGTTCGCCAGCCGCATCATCAAGTCGTTGGCCACCCATGCCAATGACGAGTGGGCCAACTGTGGCCTGGTCAACCAGAAGATGAAACTGCTGCCGCCAGAGCCGCTGCGCTTCTTTGGCGCCCACCTGGTGCGCGATGCACTGGTGCGCAAGGAGTCTCTGGAAGACCACGATCAGGACGCAGGCTTCATCACTCGCCAACTGGTCGGCATGGCTCCGGCCGGCTACGTGCCAGCGCAAAAGCCATGAGGACGCGAGCATGAGCGAACACATCGTCTTCCTCGACGACGACGGGCTGGCGCCCTCGACCCGTCTGAAGCGCCCGGACTGTAACCACACCTGGCAGCAGTTCGCCTATACCCACCCCGAGCAGGTACTCGAACACCTGCAGGACGCCACCGTCGCGCTGACCTGCAGCGTGCCGCTGCGCGAAGAACACCTGCGCCAGTTGCCCAAGCTGAAGATGATCTCGCTGGCCCTGACCGGACGCGACATCGTCGATGTCGACTACTGCGAGGCCCATGGTATCCAGGTGTCCAGCGTGCCTGGGTACGCTGCCAACACCGTGGCCGAGCACAGCCTGGCGATGATCCTCGAACTGTTCCGCCGCCCGGCGGCGTTCACCCGGCTGATGCGCCAGGTCCACGCTGGCAGCAAGCCACAGCAGAACATCTACTTCAATCACCGCATCCGCGATGTGCGCGACAAGCAACTGGCGATCATCGGCAGCGGCCCGATCGCCGTGCGCCTGGCGCACCTGGCGCGAGCGCTCGGCATGCAGGTGCTGTTCGAAGACCGCGGCGGCAAACGTCAAGGTCCTGACTACCGGCCATTGGCCGAGCTGCTGCAAATCTGCGACGTGCTGTCGATCAACTGCCCGCTCACCCCCGAAACCCACAACCTGATCGATGCCCCGCGGCTGGCTCTGATGAAGCCCGATGCCGTAGTGGTCAACACCGGCCGCGGCGGTGTGGTGAACGAGGCGGCGCTGATCGATGCGCTGCTGCATGAGCGCTTGGGTGGCGTGGCGCTGGATGTGGTGGAGCACGAGCCGCTACACCCGAGCAATCCGCTGTTCCAGTTGATCGAGCGCGACGACTTCCTGCTCAACCCGCACATTGCCTGGAGCAGCGAAGACGCCATGCAGCAACTGATGGACAGCGCCGTGGACAACATCACCGACTTCGTCGCCCGCCAGGACTCTGAACAAAGGATTCGCCGCGCATGACCCTCGTTACCAAGAGCAGCTACATCGATGGCGCCTTTGTCGCGCTCGGCAACAGCAGCGACATACTGGAAAACCGTAACCCGTCCAACCCGGGCGAGGTGATCGAGCGCTTCGAGCGCGCAGACGTCGAGCTGACCGAACACGCCATCGCTGCCGCCCGCCGCGCCCAGCCCGGCTGGGCACGCAGCAATCCGCAGCAGCGCGCCGTGGAACTTCCCCATCGCCATCCCGGCTGCACAGGCATTTCGTAGGCGCAAGGTCGAATCGGGCGTTGCGGGTTTAGGCGTTGCGGGTCTCGAAACCGCAGTTGGAATGTCGAACGCCATTCACTGCCAGCCTTTGCCTCACGGCTGGCGGCGACCCGCGAAAAATGGCGGATGACTAGAAGCTGTACCTTTGTTCAGACGACCTGAAACCCATGCGCCAACGGATCCTGCTCGTCGACGAACAGCGTGTTCAACCCGATCACCCGCGCCCACCCAGAAATACTCGGCACGATGGCATCGTACTCGCCAACCTTGCAGGCCGATTCGACCCGTCCCAGGTAGGTCGTGCCGATCAGGCTTTCGCTACAGTAGGTGTCACCCACCTGCAGTCGACCCTTGCCGTACAGCTGCGCCAGGCGTGCCGAGGTGCCAGTGCCACCGGGTGAGCGGTCCAGTGCGCTGTCGCCATAGAACACGATACCGCGGCCATCGGCGTGCGCCTGGCGGGCGTCATCGCACCACAGCACATGGTGGACGCCACCGATATCGGCGTGCTCGGGGTGCTGGGGGTTGCACACCGAGGCGAGTGCGCTGCGCAGGCGCCGGCTCTGATCGACGATCTGCGCCGCTGACAGACCCTCCAGCCCTGGCCACGCAGGCTGAGGCTCGACCACGGCGTAGTAGTTGCCGCCGTAAGCGACGTCCACGCTCAGCGTCCCCAGCCCCGGCACCTGCACTTGGACATCACGCTCGTGCAGGTAGCTTGGCACATTGATCAAGCGCACCGAGGTCACCTTGCCGGCTTGCTCGACATACGCCACCTCCACTTTGCCGGCCGGGGTCTCGATGGCCAGCCGCCCTGGCGTGCGCGGTTTGACGAGCCCATGCTCGATCACCACGGTACTGAGCCCGATGGTGCCGGCGCCACACATCGGCAGGCTCCCGCTGACCTCGATGAACAATACGGCGAAGTCGCAATCCTCGCGTACGGTCGGGTAGATCATGGCGCCAGACATCACGTCATGACCGCGGGGTTCGAACATCAGTGCCTTGCGCATCCAGTCATGATCGCGCACGAACATCGCTCGGCGCTCGGCCATGCTCACGTGAGGTAACAGCGGCGCGCCACCGACCACGACGCGCACGGGGTTGCCGCAGGCATGGGCATCGATACAGAAGAACGTCTTGCTCATGGGTATCCCCTAGTGTTGACGAACCGGTTGGCGTTGCAGAAAGCCACGCGAGAGGCGGTCCAACAGCAGCGCCACCGCCACGATCGCCAGGCCTGCCCGCAAGCCCAGCCCCATCTCCATGCGCGTGAGGCCGCGCGTGACCTCGGCGCCCAGTCCCCCGGCCCCGACCAGTCCCGCCAACACCACCATTGCCAGCGACAACAGGATGCACTGGTTCAAGCCGACCAGCAGGCTCGGCACGGCGGCCGGAATCTCGATCTTCAACAGAGTCACCCGGGGCGTCGCACCGAGCGCCTGACCGAGCTCCAGCAAATTGCGCGGTACTTGACGGAACGCCAGGGTGGTCAGGCGCATCATCGGCGCAACACCGTAAATGACCGTCGCCATGATGGCCGGCACCTTACCCAGGCTGAAGATCATCACGGCAGGGATCAGGTAGACCCAAGGCGGTACGGTCTGCATCACGTTGAGGACAGGGCTGGCGGCACGCTCGAAGCGTGGTCTGCGCGCGGCGAGGATGCCCAGTGGAAAAGCGATGGCGACGGACAGCAGCACCGACACCGATACCAGGGCCAGGGTCTGCATGGACGCGGTCCACAGGCCCGAAAGCCAGCAGAAGCCCAGCATGGCAGCGGCCAGCACGGCCGTGCGCAGGTTGATCAGCCACAGCGCCAGCACGCTGATCAGCGCGATCACCCCCCAGGCCGGGAGTGCGAGCAACGCGGTTTCGATGCCGCCAAGCACCGCATCGACGATGCGGCTGATGAAGGCGAATACAGGATGGAAGTTCGCGTTGAGCCAATCGACCATCGGCGCCAGGACCGCACCCAGCGAGAAACGCATGTCAGTGAGCATCGTGCTGAGCCTCGCGTTGGGACGGGGTGGCGTTCTGGGCCATGCGGTCCAGGATCAGGGTAAGGATGACGATCGCCAGTGCCGCATCGATCGAACGCGCGATATCCAGTGTGCGAATGGCGCCATAGATGGCCTCGCCGAGGCCACCCGAGCCGACGATGCCCGCGATCACCACCATGCCGAAGGCCATCATCAGGCTCTGGTTGACGCCGGTCATGATGCTGGGCAGGGCGAACGGTAGGCGAATCATGAAGAACAGCTGCGCCGGTCGGGTGCCGCTGGCCTCACCGAGCTCGATGAACGGGCGAGGTGTCATGCGGATGCCGAGCGCGGTCAGGCGCAAGACGGGGGGAATGGCGACGATGAAAGTCGCTACGAGAGCGGTCGCGGAGCCGTAGCCCAGCAAGGCGATGGCGGGCAGCAGGTAAATGTGGGGTGGCAGGGTCTGCAGCAGGTCGAGCACCGGCTCCACGACGCCATCGAGCTTGGGCCACAGCCCGCCCATCACCCCCAGCGGAATGCCGACCAGCAAGGCCAGCGTCGTGGCCGCCAGGACCAGCGCGAGGGTGCTCATGGTTTCCGTCCACAACCCGAGAAACGCACAGATCAGCAGGCCGATGGCCGTGAGTGCAGCAGAGCGCCAATGGCCTGAAAGCCGCCAGGCCAGCGCGCCGAACACCAGCGCCACCACGTAGAAAGGTGCCAGGTTCAGCACCCAGGTGAGCCCATTGACCAAGCCGGTGAGCACGTCGTTGAGCCACTCGAATACCTGAGCGCCGCTGTCCGTTACCCACTCCAGCCCCGCATCCACCGAGGCGTCGAACGTGGAGGGAAAGGTAGACGGGTTCATGCCTGCACCTCCCGCTGAACGATCGACCCGCCCTCCTCGCTCTCCCGTTCAGCCCCTTGAACCCCGCGCAGCAGGTCGGTTGGCGTGACGATACCCAGTGGCCGCCCCTCCTCTGCGATCAGCACGGCCTCGCTGCGGGAGTGGATCAGGCGATTGATGAGCGTGTCCAAGTCCGCCTGCGGTCCCGCTGCGGGCAGGGTGTCGACGTCCAGGTGCGGGTGCAGCGCGCGCCACGTGTCGAGGCTGGACATCACCGAGTGCGCCTTGACCAGATGCAGCCGCGAGATGCCGGCGACGAAATCGGCGACGTAGGCGTCGGCCGGGTTCAGGACGATATCCTCGGCGGTCCCGACCTGGATGATGACGCCGTCTTTCATGATCGCGATGCGGTCACCCAGACGAATGGCCTCTTCAAGATCGTGGGTGATGAACACGGCCGACTTGCCCAGTGACTTGGTCAGGCCGCGGAACTCATCCTGCAGTTGGCGACGGATCAGAGGATCCAGGGCGCTGAAGGGCTCGTCCATGAGGATGATTTCGGGGTCGCAGGTCAACACCCGGGCCAGGCCCACGCGTTGCTGCATACCGCCGGACAGCTCGCCTGGATAGCGCAGCGCCCAATCGCTCAGGCCAACTTTTTCCAACGAGCGTTGCGCCGAGGCGTGGCGCTCGGCCTTGGCGACGCCCTGCACTTCGAGACCGAACGCAACGTTCTCGAGCACCGTGCGGTGCGGCAGCAAAGCGACACTCTGGAACACCATGCCGATTTGCTGAGCGCGTACCTTGCGCAGGCCCGGGCCGTCGAGCGTGGCCAGGTCCTGCCCCTTCACCACCACCTTGCCGGCACTGGGCTCGATCAGCTTGTTGAGCAAGCGGATCAGGGTCGATTTACCGCTGCCCGAGAGCCCCATGATGCAGAAAATCTCACCTCGCTTCACTTCCAGGCTGACATCGGATACCCCGATCACGCAGCCATGGTCCTGCAGGATCTGCTTCTTCGATGCGCCCTGCTCGCGGCTCGCCTTGATCGCGTCGGCCACCTGCTCGCCGAATACCTTCCAGACACCCTGGCAACTGACCAGCACGTCATTCGTGCAAGGAACTGAATTCTTCATGTCACACCCGTCAACCCAGTCAACGCTGGTCTTGTTATTCAAATCGGTTACGGCAGTGTTGGTAACAGCGTAATGCGGTGAAGGCGGCCCCGGGCAACGAGAGGCCGCGACGTCCCGTCAGGGCTTCTTGATGTTTTCCCAGCGTTTGATCAGCTCGGCGTTGCGCGCGGTCCAGTCGGCCATGGCCTGATCCATCGTCTTGCCGTCCTTGACCTCGCCATTGATGGCAGTGATATCGCTCAAGGGAACGTACACTCCGGCCAGCACTTCGCGGGCATGCGGGTTCTTCTCGGAAAAGCCTTTCTGGCCGATCCAGTAGTAGCCCTGTGGCGGCGGGAACACGCCTTTCGGGTCCTTCAGGAACTTCAAGTCATACTTCTGCGTCATCCAGGAAGGCTCCCAGATGGTGACTGCAACCCACTCCTTGCGGTCAATGGCGGACTTGAGCGCCGCGGTCATGGCCGCAGAACTGCCTTCGAGCAGGTTCAGACGGATGCCGTACTCGGTGACGGCCTTGGCCGCATCGCTCATCAACCCCGAACCCGGCTCGATGCCGATGATCTTGTTGTTGAACTTGTCGGCCTGTTCATTGAGCTGCTCGAGCGAGTCGATCGGCACGTACTTGGGCACCGCGATGCCCTGGTACAACCCATGGGAAACGGGCGAAAGTTTCTCCAGGCGATTCTTGTTGCGGTTCCAGTAATCCTGGGCCACGTAGTCGATCTGCGACGCAAGTATCTGGATATCCCCTTTGCTCAATGCGGCGTAGGCGATACCCCACTCCGAGAACGAAGTGACCTTGACGGTATAACCGGAGTCTTCGAGCACTTTTTTGGTGATACCGGTAATCGGTGTGAGGTCCTCCCAAGAGAGCGTGCCCATCTGGATCACTTTGTCTTCGGCATGCGCGTTGACGATCGTTGCGCTCAGCATTGCAAGTGCACACAGCGCTTTCTTGATTACACCCATTGGCTGATACCTTTTTTATGGAGTTATAAAGTGTCGCCCGGACCGGTCATATGCGTTGTTGGTATTGGCGCTGTACGCAGATGGCAGGCCGTCTGCGCCGAGACTGGCATGGGTACGAGGGGTGGTCAATACGGGCTGAATTCAATCTGTATACTTACTGAATTCATGATCGGGCCGCAAACCGTTGCGTTTACTGCCCTGGCGCCTGTTGCCCGAGATGACAGGGGGTGATGAACTCGTCGTGATTGGGTATCACCTTGTCGTCAATAGAACAGCGCGCGCGCCTGGGTTTCAGCGTACGGTGGCGTAGCCGCGCAAGCGTCATGCAAAAGCAGTGCGTTCGCTTCGCCACGCGCAGGTCGATAACCAAGCGACGCTGTAGTCAATGCCGTAGACTCATGCCGAATACACTCACATCACTGTCTATAGACGTCTTGTCTAACAACATCCTATAGTCATTATTCAAACCGTAGACACCCTCATGACCCAGAAGAAGTTCTCCATGAATGCGTCCAAGACCCCGGATGTGCCTGTCGATCGCAAAAGCGTGCTGAGCGAGGCCTTGCGCCGTCGCATCCTCAACATGGAGCTGGCGCCCGGCGCTGTGGTCGACGAGATCGCGCTGGGTAACGAGTTCGGCCTGTCCCGCCCTCCCGTCCGAGAGTTGTTGCGCCAGATTGCCGCCGAGGGATACATCGAGCTGGAAACCAACCGCGCGCCGCGTGTCGCCGCGATGAACCATGACTCGCTGCGCAGCTTCTTTCTGGCTGCACCACTGATCTACATCGCGACCACGCAGCTGGCAGCCCTGCATGCCAGCCCGGCGGAAATCGAAGTGCTCAGGCAGATTCAGCATCAATTTCGTCAAGCCATCGAGGACAAGGACGTCGAAAACCGCGTCATCCTCAACGATGCATTCCACCTGGAAATCGGCAAGATGGCGCACAACGAATACTTGATGCCAAGCCTGCGCCGCTTGCTGATCGATCACGCACGGCTAGGCCGTATCTTCTACCGCCATCCCACGACCGACGATATGCAACGCGACCTGGAGCTGGCCTGCGACCAGCACGATCAGATGATCGAGGCGATCGAGCGACGGGACCCGCAGGCAGCGACCGAAGTGGTTCAGGCACACTGGGAACTCTCCCGGCGTCGCATGGCCGAGTACACCGCCCCCCGTGGCGTCGAGGTCGCGCTGGCGTATTGACTGGACTGAGGACGCATCTGGGCGCGGCGCGCCCACGATCGCTTGTGGGACGAGTTGGCCAGTGCACAAAAAACCACTGCCCCCTAGAGGGCAGTGGCCAGTTGCGTGCCGAACTCCGTCAGAACAGCGACGCGACTGCTCGCCTCACGAAGCGTTGATCCAGATGGTCTTCAACTCCGTGTATTGATCGTGGGCCCAGATGGACTTGTCGCGTCCCCCGAAGCCCGATTCCTTGTAGCCACCGAACGGCGTGCTCACATCCCCCTCACCGAAGCAGTTGACCGTGACCACACCGGCGCGGATTTCCCGCGACAGGCGCAGCGCATTGCGCAGGCTGCCGGTGTAGGCCGAAGCGGCCAGACCGTAGACGGTGTCGTTGGCCAGCTCGATGGCCTCGTCGAGGGTCTCGAAGCTGGTCACGCTCAGCACCGGGCCGAAAATCTCCTCGACGAACAGCTTGTCGTCGCGGGTCACGCCATCGACGATGGTCGGTTGCACGCGCAGCCCGTCTTCGGTCTGGCCGCCCTGCACGACGTTGAGCTTGTGCTCGGCGGCGTAGTCCAGGTACGACTTGACCTTCTCGAAATGCGCCTTGCTGACCATCGCCCCCAGGCGGTTGTCCGGGTCCAGCGGGTCGCCCAGCTTCCAGTCCTTCAGGTGCTTGGCGATCAGGCCGAGCAGCTCGTCCTTGACGTCCTTGTGCACGATCAGGCGTGAGGAGGCCGAGCAGTTCTCGCCCATGTTCCAGAACGCACCGGCGGTGACGAATTCGGCCACCTCATTCAGGTCCTCGCAGTCGTTCATGACCACGGCCGGATTCTTGCCACCGAGTTCCAGCACAATGCGCTTGAGGTTGGACTCGGCGGCGTATTTCAGGAACAGCCGGCCGGTGTCGGTGGAGCCGGTGAAGCTCACCATCGGGATGTCCATGTGGCGGCCGATGGCCTCGCCCACTTCACGACCACCGCCAGGCACCAGGTTGAACACGCCAGGCGGGATGCCCGCCTCATGGGCCAGCTCGACCACGCGCAGGGCGCTGAGGGTGGTTTCCTTGGCCGGCTTGACCACGATCGAGCAACCGGCGGCCAGCGACGGGGCGATCTTCCAGGCCAACATCAGCAGCGGGAAGTTCCACGGCAGCACCAGGCCGACCACGCCGATGGCTTCGCGTACCACCATGGTCACGGCCGCGTTGCCGGTCGGGGCGGTGGCGTCGTAGATCTTGTCGATCAGCTCGGCGTGCCAGCGAATGGTGTGGATGGTTTCCGGCACGTCGACGTTCTGGCACTCGCTGACCGGCTTACCGCTGTCCAGCGCTTCGAGCACGGCCAGTTCGTGGGCGTTGTCTTCGAGCAGCTGGGCGAATTTCTGCAGCACGTGCTTGCGATCGTTGGGCTGCATCTTCGACCAGGTGCCCTGCTCGAACACGCGCTTGGCGGCGGCCACGGCCAAGTCGACGTCTTGAGCGTCGCACGCGGCGACTTCAGCCAGCTGCTTACCGGTAGCCGGATTGGTGGTGACGAAGGTGCGGCCCGAGATGGCATCGCGGAATTCACCGTCGATGAACGCCTGGGTGCGCAGTTGCAGGTTGGCGGCGATGGCCGCGTACTGGTCCTTGCTGAGCAATTCGGTCATGTCGGGGCCTCCTCAGTTGATGGCGGCGATGGTGGCTTTGAGTTCGCTGACAACGCCCTGCAACGCTTCTTTCTCCGCAGCGTCCAGCTCGGACAGCGGCTTGCGCACGCCCCCGGTGCTCAGGCCGTTGAGCGAGACGCCGTACTTGATCGACTGGACGAACTTGCCACCTTCGAGGAAGTCCATCAGCGGCATCATCGCCGCCATGATCTTGCGACCCTTGTCGAAGTTCTTCTCGACCACGCACGCCTCGTACAGGGCCACGTGCTCGCGCGGGATGAAGTTGGAACCGGCACACACCCAGCTCTTGGCGCCCCAGGCGAAGAACTCCAGGGCCTGGTCGTCCCAGCCGCACGACAGCTGGATGTTCGGACGTTTGATGGCCAGGCGGTGCAGCTGGGCCATGTCACCGGAGCTTTCCTTGATGGCGACGATGTTCTTCACATCGGCCACGGCATCGAAGAATTCCTCGCCCATGCTCACGCTCATGCGGCCTGGGTAGTTGTAGAGCATGATCGGCAGGCCGGCAGCAGCGTCGACCGCCTTGACGTGCAGGGCGATTTCCTGCTGGGTCGGCAGTGCGTACGGCGGGGTGCCGACCAGCAGCGCGTCGGCCTTTATGTCCTTGGCGTGCTGGGCGAAGGCCACGGCGTCTTCGGTGCGAATACCGCCGGTGCCGACGATCAATGGCAGGCGGCCATTGAGCACGTCCTTGGCCTGGGCGGCCAGTTCGGTGCGCTCCTGGGCGGTATGGGCGTAGTACTCGCCGGTGGAGCCGCCGATGATGATGCCGTGGACCTTGGACTCGACCAGGTAGTCGAGCACTTCGGCGAACGCGGCTTTGTCGATCGAGCCGTCTGCGGCGAGGGGGGTGACGGCGGGGGTGTAGATGCCTTCGAATTTCACGGTAGATCTCCAGTAAGTCGTTGGGGTGGAACCGCGCCGTACGCACGCCGCGGCGGAGTGTGGATCAAGCGAGTGAGGCGGCTTGCTGCAGGTTCATCGAACGCGTCTCCGGGGCCAGCGCATAGGACACGGCAAGACCGATGAACGTGACTGCAGCGGCGGCATACATCGTGGCGCTGATGCCGTAGCGATCAAGGGCAATGGGTACCAGCCAGGTGCCGACGGCCGCTGCAATGCGCGAAAGCGAGGTGCCCACACCGACGGCACCCGCTCGAATCTCGGTGGGAAACAGCTCGTTGGGGTAAACCAATTGCAGCACCTGGGCGCCGCCGATGAACAAGGCGTAGGCACCGAACAACAGCAGAATCAACGTTTGCGAACTGGTGCCACAGGCGCCCAGCCCCAGCAGGGCCAGGCCTGACCACAGGAAGCTGTGCAGCAGGGTCGTCCGTCGTCCCAGGGTGTTGAGCAATCGGGTCGCCGTCAGGCAGCCGACCACGAACAGACTGGTGATCGCCACCGAGCCGATCGAGGCCCAATCACCTTTGAGATTGAGCGCACCCAGAACCTTGGGTGCGAAGGCGTATACGGCGAACACCGGTATCACCGAACAGGTCCAGAACACGATCACGAACAACATGCGCTTGCCGTAACCCGAGTGCAGCAGGCTGAAGAACGACAGGGCGCGGGTCTTGGGCTCTTCAGGCAGGTTGCGCAGCGAGAAGCCGTCGCCGTACACCCCCTTGATGATGTCCTCAGCTTCGCCGGATCGGCCTTTGCTGAGCAGCCAGCGTGGTGACTCCGGGGTGCCCACGCGCAAGGCGAGCAACAGAGCGCCTACCACCGCAGCGCTGGCCAATACCAGACGCCAACCCTCCTCGCCTCCGACGTGCAGGATCGCCTCGCCGACCATGTAGGCGCTGGCGGCGCCGGCGAACCAGAGCACCGTCAGCATCGCCAGGCGCGGGCCGCGGCTGTTCTTGGGCAGGAACTCGACCAGCAGCGACGTGGCAACGGGATATTCGATGCCCACGGCGATGCCAATGGCGAAACGCAAGAGAAAGAGTCCGACGGCGGTCTCCACCCAGAACTGCGCCACGGATGCCAGGATGAACAAGACCGGACCGATGAAGAACACACGCTTGCGGCCAAAACGGTCAGTGAGCCAGCCGCCGCAGAAGCCGCCGAAGAAGATGCCGATCAAGGCCGAAGCCGCGATCATGCCCTGCCAGAAACTGCTGAGCCCAAGGCCGGCGGACATCTGCGTCATGGCGACCCCGATGATGCTCAGCACATAGCCGTCCACGAAGGAGCCACCCCCGCACCGCAGGGTCAGCACCTGGTGGAACCGACTGATGGGCACGTCTTCGATCGTAACGCTTGCGTTCGTCATTGTTTTCTCCTGCTACCCTACGGCGCAGCTCCCTCGGCGGACATGCCGCGGGCCGACCGCAGTGTTCAAAGCGGTGTGTCACTGAAGGTGTCGCGCTGCACTGCCCACCGGGCACCTGCTGCAGCGCTGCGTAGGATCAACTCTCCTTGCCGGCCCGGTACTGGCCCCATTTCAGGTTCATGTTGAGCCCCAGCGACATGATCGGGGCTGGGGGGTTGGCGCTAGGGCCAGGGGTCTTGCGCACGAAGTCGATGAGCTCGTTGCTCTCGCCCGCCAGCCAGTCAGCCAGCAGCTTGCCGGTAGCCGTCCCGCGGGTCACACCCAGGCCGTTGCAGCACAGGGCGCCGTAGACGTTCTTTGATAGTTCGCCGAAAAAGCCCATGTGGTTGCGGGACATGGCCAACGCACCACCCCAGGTGTACTCGAACGGCAGGTCTGGCAGCATCGGGAACCGTCGTGCATAGGCGTCGCGGTGTCGGGCTTCGAAGCGCTGCAGGTATTTGGCGTTGGCACGGCCGTCCGGGTTGAAGCTGAAACTGTTGCGGATGAGCAGACGGTTGTCCGGAGTACGCCGCACCGTGGTGCCGAACGGGTCGGCCGGGATCACGCCCCAGTAGGGCTTGCCGCGCAGGCGCGCCTGCTCCTGCTCGGTCATGGGGCGGGTCAGGCTGGCATAGGTGAACACCGGCAGCATGCGCCCTTTGAGGAAGCCGAAGCTCATGCCGAAAGCGTTGGTGGTGAGCACCAGCTTGTCGGCGGTGATGGACCCATTGGGGTGTTTCAGCACGGTCTTGGTGCCGTACTCCACTTCGGTGATGGGCGTGTGTTCATACAACGTGACGTTGGCCGGCAGATTGTCCGCCAGGCCTTTGACCAATGCAGAGGGTTGCACCAGCGAGGTGCCGGGCGTGAACAGCGCCTTGCGGTAGAAGTGCGTGCCGATGTGTTCGGGCAACGCCTCGGCATCGATCATCTGGTAGGGCTGCTCGAGCTTGTCCAGACCGCGGCGGTAGGCTTCGAGCACCGCAATGCCACGGGGCTCGACAGCAGCCTGATACTTGCCACAATGCTTCATCTGGCAATCGATGCCATAGCGCTCCACCAGCTCCTTGAGCAGGGTCTGGCCACTGATGTTCAGCTTGAGCGTGGAGCGGGCGATGCCAATGTCGCCGATGTAGTCTTCCGCCCCGATATCGTGAGGCAGATCGATGGCGAAGCCTGCGTTGCGACCCGAAGAGCCGTAGCCGACCTCTTGAGCCTCCAGCAGCACGATCTGATCGTCAGGGAAATGCAGGGCCAGCTGTCGAGCAGCGGCCAGACCGGTGAATCCGGCGCCGACGATGACCCAGCGCGCCTGAGAGTGACCGCTGTGAGCGGGCTTGATCTGCCGGCCCTTGCTCAGGTGGTACCAACCGCATGTCGAATCGTCGGCGGGCAACGAAGTTATTTTTGTCATTGCAGGAACCCGATGTTGAGAGTGTGTGCTCGTTCCCGGTGGTGACGCAGCACCCGGGATGAACGCGCGCGGAATTGATGAGCCGTTAAACCGCCCCCGTGGCAGTGAATATCCTGGGTAATGCGAATGTGGCCAGTCGATGGCGTGATCGCTCGAAGTACTCGCGCATGAGCACACCGGCAGCTTCAGCATCGCGCCGTTCAAGGGCGCCAATCATCGATTCGTAGTGCTCGTACGCCAGGCGGCGCCCGACCTGCGCGTCATCGGCGCCAGGGTTCGCATCTGCCAGACTGCTCAACCGGGCGTGATCGATCAGCAAGCGGCGCAGGCTCGGAAGCAGGTAATCGTTATGCGCCATGTAGCCGATTTGCAGATGAAACGCGTTGTTCAGCATGAGGTGACGCGCCGCGTCCCGCTGCTCGGTCGCCCTGTTCAAGTCGCGGTGGATGGCCTTGAGTCTGTGCAGCCCATCGGGCAGCGCCTGGCTCGCCGCCAGCTGGATGCTGGCGGTGTAGATCAATGGGGCGGCTTGAAAGAAACCCAGGAACGCGCCTTGGTCCATGAAGGCTGCACGCGGCGGCTTGTTGGCTTCCAGCTCGATGTAGCCTTCGGTCGCCAGTTGCCTGAGCAACTCGCGCACTGGCGAGCGCGATAAGCCGAACGCCTCGCACAAGGCAACTTCGTCGATGCACGCGCCAGGCGCCAAGTGCATAAGCAGGACGCGCTGACGAAGTGTCTCTGCGAGAGCCTGTTTGCGATTGCTCGGAAACGAGCCTGATAGCGGCTGAAGTTCGCTGAACGCATTCATCGCTTGTTTCTTTATTGTCATGGGACTGTGTCTACAGTTTGTATACTGAATATATGCACTGTTAGACAGTGTGTCTACAGAATTTTCATCGCTCTATGCCCTATGCATAATCACTTTTGACCAGCGCATCCAGATACGACGGTTACATGTCTATATACGACTCTAGCTACCTGGACGGCGGCAACTTATCCCAGTCCATTGGGGGATTCTTATTGCTTGTCTTTGGTCGGTGACACGGGGCCTGCGAGGCCAGTCGTAGCACTCGAATGCAGCCGCGTCACTCGGCTGCAGGAGGCCGACCCGGCTACAGGAGCGGCTCGGCGCTGTACTGCCTGCGCCCTTCTCTCGCCCCACCTTCATTCGGGTGCTGGACACTAGGGTCACGGTGACGCTGGTGCAGCCGGCCGGACAGATGGGCGGGCACCACGCCCAGTGTCGACGACGCGGCGGTCGAGAGCGGCCTGGGCATGGCCATCTGCTCGGCCAAGGAAAAATGCCTGGATTGCGTGAGGGGCTGTAGCGAGAGCCGAGATGAAGTGCAGACCGCGCAGGCGTGCTGAGCCTGCGCGGTCTGGCTACTGCCTAAACGGCTGGTGCCACCGGCGGTCGAGCGCCAAGTGGTTGCCGGCGGCTGTGATAGACGCCGATCAGCAGCACACTCAGGGCCAAGCCCAGAGTGAGCGACACTTCAAGGCGGTGTTCCGGCATGACGAACATCACCCCGAGCGCGAACACGATGAAACCAATGACGGCGTAGGTCAGCCATGGGAACAGCCACATCCTGAAGGCGATCACCTGCCCCTGCCGCTCCAGCGTCGCGCGCATGCGCAGCTGGGAGAAGGCGATGGCAAGGTACACCAGCAGCGCGATCGAACCCGAACTGGCCAACAGGAAGCCGAACACGTGGGCCGGCGCGAAGTAGTTGACGACGGTCGCCAGCATGCCGATCAGGGTACTGCCGATGACCGCAGCCCGCGGCACACCCGCCGTTGACGTGCGACCGGTGAGTGCAGGAGCATCACCGCGCCTGGCCAGCGAGAACAGCATGCGCGAGGCGATGTAGATCGACGAGTTGAGGCAGCTGGCCACGGCCACCAGCACCACCACGTCCACCAGCACCTTCGCATAGGGCACGCTCATCAGCTCCAGGGCCCGCTGGTAGGAGCCATGCAACGGCAGCAGCGGATCATTCCACGGCACGACCGAGATGATCACGAAGATCGACAGCAGGTAGAACACGCTGATGCGCCAGATGACCGAGCGCGTGGCACGGGCGATGTTGCGGGCAGGGTCAGCGGACTCGGATGCCGCGATGGTCACGGCCTCCGTACCCAGGTAACTGAACATGGTGGTCAGCAGCGCACCGATGATGGCGGTCCAGCCATTGGGCATGAAGCCGCCGTGCAGGCTGAGCAACTGAGCCAACCCACTGACCTCCCGACCCGGCAACCCACCCGCCAGGGCGAATGCGCCCAGACCGATGAAGCCGATGATGGCAATGACTTTGAGCAGGGCGAACCAGAACTCGAATTCGCCGTACTTGGCCACGCTGAACAGGTTGGTGGCCGTCAGCAACAGCGTGATCGACAGGGCGAAGCACCAGGGTTCGATATGGGGCAGCCAATTGTTCAGGACTACACCAGCGGCGATGGCCTCGATGGGGATGACCAGGACCCAGAACCACCAGTAGAGCCAGCCGATGGTGAAACCGGCCCAGCGGCCGATGGCGCGGTCGGCATAGGTGGAGAACGAGCCCGTGTCAGGGCTGGCGACTGCCATTTCGCCCAGCATGCGCATCACCAGCACCACCAGTGCTCCGGCAAGTGCGTAGGCCACGATCGCCGCCGGGCCCGCCGAAGCGATGGCATGCCCTGAACCCACGAACAACCCCGCGCCGATGACCCCTGCGATGGACAGCATGGTCACGTGCCGCGGTTTGAATCCCGCTGCCAATTGGCCGCTGGATACTCCAGACGTCGTCATAGTTCTGATCCCTTCTTGTGCTTTTGTTAGGGGTGTCGCGCAACAAACGGCACGCGCGCCGCACCACCTTAAAAGAGCTCGTCCGGGGACCAGTTGCCTGAGCGAGCCACTGGCTGCGCTCAGGCGGACATCGGGATCAGTGCGGCGTGGGCTTGCGCCGCGCGCCCAATACCGTGGCCAGGATCACCAGCGCCGCGCCGGCGGCCATGCGCAGCGAAGGCGCCTCATCGAACATCCACCACGCGCCGAGAATGGCGTACACCGGTTCCAGTGCGATGATCATGCCTGCCGTACGTGCTTGCAGGCCGTCCAGGCTCTTGACGAACAGGAACTGCGACAGCCCGGTGCAGAACACCCCGAGCAGCGCCAGGCTGACCCAGTCCTCGGCACGCAAACCTGACTCCGGCAGATGACTGAACACGAACGGCGTCATCAGCAAGGCCACCACGACGTTCTGCCAGAATGCGACCTGAAGCGCCTTCATGCCTTTGGTATGGCGGCGGTTGACCACGGCCAGCAAGGCGAACGACAGGCCCGAGCCCACACCCCATAGCAACCCGACAGTGCCTTCGTCGAGCAGGTCGAACGACGGCACGACCAGCACCAATCCTGCGGTCACCATCAGCAGCAACAGGCCCTCGCTGCGGCCGATGCGCTCACGGAAGCCAATCATGTCGATCAAGGCGATGAACGCGGGAAAGCTGGCGAAACCGAGCGTCGCCACGGCGACGCCGCCGACTTTGACGGCCACGAAGAAGGTGACCCAGTGTGCCGCGAGCAGGGTGCCGGTGAGGCCGAGGATAGGTACGTTGCGCCACGTCAGCGCATCGAGCAGGCGGGTGCCCTTCAGGCCTGCGACGAAGCCCAGCGCAATGAAGGCGAAGGTCGCCCGGCCAAAGGTGATGACACTGGCGTCTGCCAGGATCAGCGCACCCAGGATGCCGGTGAGCCCGAACAGAACGGCGGCGACGTGCGCCGAGAGCAGTGCATTGCGGTGCCCGCTGGCCAGGCCAGCGGTGGAAACGGAGGTAGCGATCATGGCAGTCGTCTCAATAAGGGCGCGAACGCGGCCCGCGCGGTCTCGGCGCGGCGTTGGGTGTGATTGGAAAATTTATAGTTATGGGTGCTACCGGGAACCGGTGCGGGGCGCTGCAGCGTTGGAATTATGAGACGAGGCTGCTTACTCGTAGGCGGTGCGACGGCCCACCCTCAGCGCTGGGTGGGCCGTTGCGCGGATTATGCCGTGTCGAACGTGACGCCTGTCGCCTTGGGAGGACATGTCGTTGTCGAATGTAGACACGCACTTTCGAACCGTCAGACGTGACAAGGCCGCGCGAGCGCGGCCTTGTCGATGTTGTCGGAAGCTGAAGGACGTGGGCGCCGATCAGCGTTCGAGCGAAGCGGCTGCCTCCAGGCTCATGCCACGAGTCTCGGGGGCCAACCATACCGACACCACCAGCCCTGCCAGGGAAATCAGGGCGGCGATGAGCATGGTGCTGCCAATGCCGAGGCTGTGCAGCGAAAACGGCACCAGCCAGGTTCCGGCTGCCGAGCCGATGCGCGACAGAGAAGACCCCAACCCGACGGCGAACGCACGTACCTCAGTGGGGAACAGTTCATTGGGATAGACCAGTTCCAGGACCTGCGCACCTCCGATGAACAGGGCGTAGGCACCGAACAATACCAGTACCAGCACCTCGGAACCGTCGGAGAACACCCCGAGCCCCAGAAGCGCCAGGGTGGACCAGAGGAAGCTGTGGATGATCAGCGGTCGCCGGCCCAGGGTATCGATCAAGCGGGTGGCGACGACGCAGCCCACCACGAACAGCAGCGTGATCAGGATCGAACCGTACGACGCCCACTGACCGTTGAGGTGCAGGGCTTGCAGCACCACGGGGGCGAACGAGTAGACGGCGAACATCGGCACCACCGCCGCACTCCAGAACACGCCGACGAAGAGCATCCGGCCGCCGTAACCCGAGCGCAGGAAGTCGCGAAGCCTGACCTTATGCTCGGCGACCTGCTCGGGCATGTTGGCCAGCGAGAAGGAAGGACCGTAGACACGCTTGATCACCTGCTCGGCTTCTCCCAGGCGGCCTTTGCTGACCAGCCAGCGCGGAGACTCTGGAGTACCCAGGCGCAGGATGAACAGCACGGCACCCAGCACAGCTGCGCTCGCCAGCACCCAGCGCCAGGCATCGTCACCTGCTTCGGCCAGAATCAGGTTGCCGACGATGTAGGAAAGCGCGGCGCCTGCGAACCACAGAATGGTCAGGCCCGCCAGACGACGACCGCGATGTTTCTGCGGCAGGAACTCGGTGAGCAGGGACCCCGCCACGGGATATTCGAGCCCGACCCCCATGCCGACCAGGAATCGAAGGACGAAGAGCATGGCGCCCGACTCGACCCAGAACGTGCCGACGGAACCCACGACGAACAGGATGGGGCCAACGAAGAACAGGCGTTGACGGCCCAGCTTGTCCGTCAGCCAGCCGCCCAGGAAAGCGCTGAAGAAAGTCCCGAGCATGGCTGCGGCTGCGACCATGCCCTGGGCGAAGGCGTCCAACTTCAAGTAATCGGAGAACTGGACGATCACCACGCCAATGATGCTGAGAATGTAACCGTCCAGCAGCCAACCACCACCGGCACGCACGTTCATGAGTGTGTGGAAGTTGTTCAGGGGTACATCTTCTATTGAAACAGTCTGAGTGGTCACGACCACAGTTCCTCTTTGCGTTATTTATTGTTGTTGCTAAAGACGGTGATACCAACAGCGACATTTGCACTGGCTACGGATCGGAAAACTCCGACCCTCGCACTTCAACAGTCAGCCCAATCTGCAAAGGACTCTTTAATCGACACCGCCGCACAGGTGCCTGACACCTGCCCGAGAACGTGCGACAAAATGACTGAAGACATTGTGTCTATCTTATGTATTACGACGTACCGGAGGATAAGCCAAGATCGAAATGGCGGTCAACCGTCCGAGCATTCGAGATCGGGCGGACTCGATGCTGGCTTGGGGCAGCTGATCGAGCGGGGGATTCAGGCGAGTTCACGCCCGCCAGGAGGG
This sequence comes from Pseudomonas sp. S30, assembly GCF_016518545.1. Taxonomy (GTDB): domain Bacteria; phylum Pseudomonadota; class Gammaproteobacteria; order Pseudomonadales; family Pseudomonadaceae; genus Aquipseudomonas. Next base: position 98,026 of record NZ_JACVTO010000004.1, on the reverse strand, counting down.
GGCCATGGGCGACGGATTGACGCACCCATGAGCCAATTATACTATGTGTATACACAAAGTATTAATCATTTGGTTAGGCGTGGCTTGGAGTGGTGAGACGGCTGAGGCTCACAACTCGAGCCCGCCTGCGCGCAATCCGCAGCATCGACTCCCCCAACGAAACAGGATCCCCAAGCAATGGCAGTGTCACGAAGAAATGTCCTCATCGGCGCCGGTATCGGAGCAGGCGTCATCGCAGCCGGAGGAGCAACGGCCTTGCTTGACGATGGAATCCCGGCCGACCCGGCATCGCGGGTGCGCGTGGACGCCCTGCCTCGGGACGATTCGTCGCCCGGCTGGTTTCACACCAGTCGTGTGCGTCAGCCAAAGGCGCCGCTGATCGGCGACGACAAGGCGCCCTGGGTGGTCATCGGTGGCGGCTTCACTGGCCTGGCCGCTGCCCGCCAATTGGCCCTGAACTTCCCTCAGGACAAGGTGATTCTGGTGGAGGCGCAACAAGTGGGCTTCGGCACATCGGGCCGTAACGCCGGTTTCCTGATCGATGTGCCCCACGACATCGGCGCGCCGGACTACATCGGTGACAAAGCCAACGCGAAGAACATTCTGCACTTGAACCAGCGAGGCCAGGGCATCTTGCGCGACCTGGTGGAGCAACACGGCATCACCGACGCGCACCTGCGCCACTCCGGCAAATACCAGGCGGCCATCGAGGACAAGGGTATCGCTGTGCTCAACGCCTATCGTGGCGGCCTGGAAGCGCTGGGCGAGAAGGTCGAACTCATCGAAGGCAACGAGTTGAAAGACCACATCGGCACGTCCTTCTACCGCAAGGCGCTCTTCACCCCAGGGACCATGCTGGTACAGCCCTCGGCGCTGGTCAAAGGTCTGGCCGATAGCCTGCCTGAAAACGTCTCGCTCTACGAAGACACGGTGATCACCGCCGTGGACTATGGCAAGGAGATCGTGCTCTACCACCCTACCGGTCGTATCACCGCCGGCAAGCTGATCCTGGGCAACAACCATTTCGGCCAGCACTTCGGCTTCCTCGAAAACCGCATGCTGCCGATCTTCACCTACGGCAGTCTCACCCGTGCGCTGACACCGGCCGAACAAGCCAGCATCGGCGGGCATGACTTCTGGGGCGTGATCCCGGCAGACCCCTTTGGCAGCACCCTGCGTCGCACTCACGACAACCGTATCCTGGTGCGTAACAGCTTCAGCTTCAACCCTGACGGGCGCTGCAAGGACGGCTATGTCGAAAAGGTCCGCGTCGCCCATCGCCGTTCGTTCGAACGCCGCTTCCCCACGCTCACCCAGGTGCCGTTCGAGCACACCTGGGGCGGTGGCCTGGGCATGACCCGCAACGGCGCCGGCTTCTTCGGCGAACTACGCGAAAACGTATATGGCGCACTGGCCTGTAATGGCCTGGGCACCGTACGCGGCACGGCAACAGGTACGCTGCTGGCGAACATGCTGGCAGGCAAGATGGAACCACTCACCGAGTTCCTGTTGGCAGCCCCGAAACCGAACTGGAATCCACCGCAGCCCGCACTGTCGATCGGCGTCAACTTCACATTGCGCACCGGTCAGGCTGCCGCCGGCCTGGAAGCCTGACAGGCGACCGGCGGGTGCCTGAGCGCCCGCCTTTCGATCATCGCCCGCTGCACGCCCCGACCGCGCGTACTGGCGCAAATGGCGTTTTTCCAAGCGCACCGGCTGCAGTGGGTACTCGCACGTCCTGATCCCCAGCCCCCGAGCAAGGGCTTGCAGTTTTCAGACGTTAAACAGCCACGACCGGTGGCTGCCCATCTGTGGGCTGACTCGAATTCGACCAATGCCCGTTCGTTCAGGCCCCGTACAGCTTCCCTGAACAATCCCTCGACATACCCTCGCTAGCATCACTGCGCTTCAGGAACCGCTGCGTTCCGTGCGTTCTAGTCCGCTACCGAGGTCTGCATGACCCAGCATTTTCTACCCTTTTCTCGCCCCAGCGTGGGCGAAGCAGAGATCGCCGCTGTCGAGCAGGTGCTCAGATCCGGCTGGATCACCACTGGCGCCAAGAGCCAGGAGCTCGAAGAACGCTTCGCCGCGTCCGTGGGCGGCCAGCATGCCATTGCCATGTCCAGCGCCACCGCCGCGCTGCACATCACCCTGATGGCGCTGGGCATTGGCCCAGGCGACGAGGTGATCACGCCGTCGATGACCTGGGTCTCGACACCGAACATCATTTCGCTGCTCGGCGCCAAACCGGTGTTCGTCGATGTCGATCGAGACACCCTGATGTGCAATGCGCATCAGGTGCAAGCAGCCATCACCCCGCGCACCCGGGCGATCATTCCGGTCCACTTCGCCGGAGCGGCGCTGGATCTGCAACCCCTGCGAGCCCTGGCCGAGCGACATTGCCTGGCCTTGATCGAAGACGCGGCACACGCAGTGGGCACGTCTTATAGAGGCGATCCAGTGGGCGCGCGCGGCACGGCGATCTTCTCGTTCCATGCCATCAAGAACCTGACCTGCGCCGAAGGCGGCCTGTTGGTCACCGATGACGGGGCTTTGGCTGAACGAGCGCGGCGCCTGAAATTCCATGGGCTAGGGGTCGATGCGTTCGATCGACTGAGCCATGGACGTGCGCCGCAGGCCCAGGTGCTCGAACCTGGCTTCAAGTACAACCTGGCAGACATCAACGCGGCCATGGCGCTGGTGCAACTGCAACGCCTGGAAGCGATGAATGCTCGCCGTGAGGTCCTGGCCAGGCGCTACCTGGATCGTCTCGCGGCGCTTTGCATCACGCCGCTGGCGGTTCCGCCCTACCCGTTCCACCACGCCTGGCACCTGTTGGTGGTGCGCATCGACCCGGCCAGCAGTGGCCTGACGCGCGACAGATTCATCGAGGCCATGAAACAGCTCGGCATCGGCTGTGGCATTCATTTCATGCCCGCGCATCTGCATCCCTTCTACCGTGGCGCCTATCCGAGTGTGCGTCTGCCCGAAAGCGAATGGAACGCTTCACGGCTGTGTTCCCTTCCGCTGTTTCCCGACATGACCGTAGAGGATGTCGACCGGGTCGTCTCGGCGATCGAGGCACTGGTGGAGAAACACGGATGAAGCCCATCGCATTCGAGTTGGTGTCGGTCGTGATTCCGGTGTTCAACGAACAGGCCAGCCTGCCTCAGTTACTGGCCCGTACCCTCGCGGCCTGCAACAGGCTGGCTCAGGCCTTCGAGATCATTCTGGTGGATGACGGCAGCCAGGATCGCTCCTCGACCCTCATGCTGGAAGCTGCCTCGGCGCACGGCAGTCCGGTGGTGGCGGTGCTGCTCAATCGCAACTATGGCCAGCACGCCGCGATCCTCGCAGGGTTCGAGCAGTCCAGGGGCGACCTGGTCATTACCCTGGATGCCGACCTGCAGAACCCGCCGGAGGAGATTCCCAGGCTGGTCGAGCAAGCAGCGCTGGGTTACGACGTGGTCGGCTCGGTGCGCGAGCGCCGCCAGGATTCGGCCTGGAGACGCTGGCCGTCGCAGTTGATCAACCTGGCGGTCAAACGGGCCACCGGCGTGGCCATGCACGATTACGGCTGCATGCTGCGTGCCTACCGACGGCCTATCGTCGACGCCATGCTGGCGTGCCGAGAACGCAGCACCTTCATCCCGGTATTGGCCAACACCTTCGCCAGGCATACGTGTGAAATCCAGGTCGCACACTGCGAACGCGAGCACGGCGAATCCAAATACAGCCCGATGGGGCTGCTGAACCTCATGTTCGACCTGGTGGCCTGCATGACCACCCTGCCACTGAGGGCCATGAGCCTGTGCGGCACTCTTCTGCTCGGGGGTGGCGCCCTGTTCACCTGCACCTTGCCGATCCTGTACCTGGTGTTCGATGCAGCATGGGCAGGCGCCGGGCTGACCCTTCTGCTGACAGTGCTGCTCACCCTCTCGGGCCTCCAGCTGCTGGGCATGGGTCTGTTGGGGGAGTACCTCGGGCGCATGTACAGCGACGTCCGGGCGCGTCCTCGGTTCCTCATAGAGCGGGTCGTGCGCAACGACCTGCAAGGCTGCGCTGACGCGATGCCGAACGCCGATACACACCTTCCTGCCAGAGAATCCTGACTCCATGAACGCCAAAGCAGTCGTCTTTGCCTACCACGACTTCGGTTGCACCGGCATCGAAGCCCTGATCGATGCCGGTTACCAGGTAAAGGCCGTCTTCACCCACGCCGACAACCCCAACGAACGGATTTTCTTCCGCTCGGTGGCGCAATTCTGCGCAGAACGCGACATCGAGGTATATGCCCCCGACGACGTCAACCATCCTCTTTGGGTGGAACGCATCAAGTCGCTCGCACCCGACTTCCTGTTCTCCTTCTACTACCGCCAACTGCTCGGCGAGCCTATCCTGGCGTGCGCCACACGCGGCGCCTTCAACCTGCATGGCTCACTGCTGCCACGCTATCGCGGTAGAGCGCCTGGCAACTGGGCGATCATTCAAGGTGAGACCCAGACCGGCGTGACCCTCCATCGCATGGTCAACCGTGCCGACGCCGGGCCGATACTTGCGCAATACCCAGTCGCCATCGCCAGGACCGATACCGGCCTGCTGCTGCATCAGAAGCTGCGCGCCGCCGCCGCCGACTTGCTGCGCGACAACCTGCCGTTGCTGGCCTCCGGTGCGCTGACCGAGGTGCTGCAGGATGAAGCTCAGGCCAGCTACTACGGTCGCCGCAGTGCGGCCGACGGGATCATCGACTGGACACGCCCGGCGAACCAGCTCTACGACCTGATACGCGCAGTGACGCATCCCTACCCCGGCGCGTTCTGCCCGGCCGGCGCTCACAAGCTGATCATCTGGGATGCAGATGTACTGCCAGGCAATCTTGGCCAGGCGCCTGGAACCGTGCTCAGCGCCGATCCGCTGCGCATCGCCTGCGGGGAAGACTCCCTGGTGGTGCGCTTCGCCCAATGCGAGGACCATGGACTGTATCAGGCCGGGGCCCAACTGGGACGCCAACTGGGGCTGGTCGAAGGTGGCATGCTAGGGGCTGCGCACACCACTCCCGCACGGCCGATACGGGTATTGATCCTGGGCGTCAACGGCTTCATCGGCAACCATCTGTCAGAGCGGTTGCTGCGCGACGAGCGATACGAAATTCACGGTATGGACATCGGCTCCGACGCCATCGAACGCTTGAAGCGCAACCCGCGTTTTCATTTCGTGGAAGGCGACATCAGCATCCACTCGGAGTGGATCGAATACCATGTGAAGAAGTGCGACATCGTGCTGCCGCTGGTGGCGATCGCCACGCCCATCGAGTACACGCGCAATCCGCTGCGGGTGTTCGAGCTGGATTTCGAGGAAAACCTCAAGATCATTCGCTACTGCGCCAAGTACGGCAAGCGCGTCGTCTTTCCGTCGACGTCGGAAGTGTATGGCATGTGCGAGGACGGCGAATTCGACGAGGATCACTCCAACCTGGTCGTCGGGCCCATCAGCAAACAGCGCTGGATCTATTCGGTTTCCAAGCAGTTGCTCGATCGGGTGATCTGGGCCTATGGCAAACAGGGACTGCGGTTCACCCTGTTCCGCCCATTCAACTGGGTAGGACCACGGCTGGATCGTCTGGACTCGGCGCGCATCGGCAGCTCGCGGGCGATCACCCAACTGATCCTGCATCTGGTGGAAGGTACCCCCATCCGCCTGGTAGACGGAGGTGAACAGAAGCGCTGCTTCACCGACGTCGCCGACGGTATCGAGGCGCTGGCCCGTATCATCGACGACCGCGATCAGACCTGTGACGGCCAGATCATCAATATTGGCAATCCAGGCAACGAGGCCAGCATTCGACAGTTGGGCGAAGAACTGCTGCGCCAGTTCGAAGCGCATCCGCTGCGTCGACATTTCCCGCCTTTCGCGGGCTTTCAGAACATCGAGAACCGCAGCTTCTACGGCGAGGGCTACCAGGACGTGGCCCATCGCACTCCGCGCATCACCAATGCCCGCCGCCTACTGGGCTGGCAGCCCGGCATCGAGCTCAGCGAAACGGTCGGCAAGACCCTGGACTTCTTCCTCAAAGAAGCACTGGCCGAGCGCAGGAGCGCACAATGATCCGCGCCGGCTTGCGAATCGACGTGGATACCTGGCGCGGCACACGCGAAGGCGTACCCGCCCTGCTCGACCTGCTCGACAAGGCCGGTATCAAGGCGACCTTCTTCTTCAGCGTAGGTCCGGACAACATGGGCCGCCACCTGTGGCGCCTGGCCCGCCCGCAATTTCTCGGCAAGATGCTGCGAACCAAGGCTGCCAGCCTGTATGGATGGGACATCCTGCTGGCAGGCACCGCCTGGCCGGGCAAGCCGATCGGTAGAAGCCTCGGGCCGATCATGCGCCGCACGCTGCAGGCCGGCCATGAGGTCGGATTGCATGCCTGGGATCACCATGCCTGGCAGGTCTGGGCCGGGCGTTGGTCGACCGCCAGGCTCCGCGACCACCTGCAGCGTGGCAGACAATGCCTGGAAGACATCCTCGATCAGCCGGTCACCTGCTCGGCAGCACCTGGCTGGCGTGCCGACAGCCGGATCGTCGCCGCCAAGCAAGCCCTGGGATTTCGCTACAACAGCGACTGTCGCGGCCGCGCCATCTTCCGGCCTCGCCTGCCTGACGGCAGCCTGGGCGCACCGCAGATCCCGGTGAGCCTGCCGACCTTCGATGAAGCCGTCGGGCCGGGGTTGTCGGCCCAGGCATTCAACGACCTCATCCTCGAGCGCCTCGGTCGTGGCCAGGACGCGGTCTACACGGTGCATGCCGAGGTGGAAGGCCTGCGCATGGCGCCCGAGTTCGGTCGATTGCTGCACCGGGCGAACTGCTCGGGTATTGGGTTCGTGCCGCTCGGCGCGCTGCTGCCCGAAGACATCCACGCGTTGCCCAGCGCCCGCCTTGAGCGCGGGGCGGTGGCAGGACGCGATGGTTGGGTGGGGGTGGTGCAAGCATGAGTCGTGCGCAATGTGGGGCGCTGCTGGGCGCCATCTTCCTGCTCTTCTATGTGGTGCCGCTGGGTTTTCATGGCTTGTGGATTCCGGACGAGACACGCTATGCGCAGATCGGCCAGGCCATGCTCCGGGACGGCGACTGGATCGCTCCGCATTTCCTCGGCATGCGCTACTTCGAGAAACCGGTGGCTGGCTACTGGATGATCGCGGCCGGCCAAGCGCTGTTCGGCGAGAACCTGCTGGGAGTGCGTATCGCCTCGCTGGTCGCCACGGCCCTCAGCACCCTGCTGGTCTACTGGCTGGCACAGAGCCTCTGGCGCAATCGCCGTACCAGCCTGCTGGCCGCTACCTTCTACGCCAGCTTCGGGTTGATCGCCGGCCAGTCCGGGTACAGTAATCTCGACCCCCAGTTCACCTGGTGGGTGAACCTGAGCATAGCGGCCACCTGGTGGGCCTTGAATGCTCATGGCAGGGGCCAACGCCTCGCCTTGTGGACCGTGACCGGCTTGGCCTGCGGCATGGGTTTTCTCACCAAAGGCTTTCTGGCCTGGCTGCTCCCGGTGCTAGTCGTCGTACCCTATGCGCTTTGGCACAAGTGCTGGCGGCCGTTGCTGAGCTACGGGCCGCTGGCGGTGGTGGTGGCCTTGCTGGTCAGTGCGCCTTGGGCATTGGCCGTGCATGGCCGCGAGCCCGATTACTGGAACTTCTTTTTCTGGCACGAGCACATCCGTCGATTCGCCGCAGAGGACGCCCAGCACGTTCGGCCCTGGTGGTTCTACCTGCCACTGCTCCTGGCAGCGACACTGCCCTGGGCCGGTTTGTTGCCCGCGAGCCTGAAGCAGGCCTGGCAGCATCGAGCTACTGCTCAGATGGCCTTCCTGCTGCTCTGGATGGTACTGCCGTTCGTGTTCTTCAGCATCAGTCGCGGTAAGTTGCCCACCTACATCATGCCGTGCCTGATGCCATTGGCCCTGATCATGGCGCATGCAATCGACAGGCGCCTGGACGAGCGCCGATCGGCCGCCCTGCGCTTGAACGGCGCGATCAATCTCTGCATAGCGGTGATCGCCGGCGTGGTACTGGCGTATCTGCAGTGGCAACGGCCGCTGTACGTCGATCAACCGCTGCTTCTGATGCTCGCTGCGCTCGTCGTAGCGATCTGGGGAGCAGCCGGACTCACTCAGGTGCTACAGCCGTTGCGCTGCTGGTATGCCCCGCTGCTGGGCCTCTGGACGCTCATCGCCATCCTCCCCGCGGCGATGCCCCACCATGTGGTGTACAACAAGACACCAGACCGGTTCGTGGACGAACACCTGGCGGAACTGGCAGGCGTACGCCACCTGGTCAGCAACGACCTGGGCGCCGCCTCGGCCCTCGCATGGCGCCTGAAGACGTCCGAGGTGACACTGTATGGCACCCGGGGCGAACTCAAATACGGGTTGTCGTACGTCGAGCACAGCCACCGCAGTGTCGTGCCTGAAGCGTTCGATGACTGGCTGCAGGCCCAGCGGCAGAGTGGGTCGGTTGGCATCCTGCTCAGGAGCAAGGACGACTCGCCCTTGACGTTGCCACCAGTGCTGGCGAAAGCCAAACGCTACTCCGCTGGCCGTCTGACACTCCTGATTCTCGAGCAGTCGCGATGACCCTGATGCTCGTGCTCGCCACCTCGTTGCTGACCTGTTGCGCACAAGTGGCGCAGAAACTCACCGCGCGTCGCTGGGCAGCACTGGATCCTGCGGTCTCCTCTGCAGCGCTGATTTGTACTCCCTGGCCCTGGGTGGCGCTGGTCAGTCTGGGATCGGCGCTGGCGTGCTGGTTGCTGGTGCTGCAGCGGATGGATGTAGGTATCGCCTACCCGATGTTGAGTGTGAATTTCATCCTGGTGGCACTGACGGGCCGCTATCTGTTTGGCGAGGTCCTCGATGCACGCAGCCTGGCGGGTATTGCCCTGATCGCCAGCGGCGTGTCGATGCTGGGGTGGATCCGATGACCCTGCACAAGGGGCTGTTCGACGCCTGCCTGAGTGTGGTGCTGGTCAGCCTGGCGCAATTGGGCATGCACTGGGGCATGGCCAGGCTGCCCCATCCTGGCCACTGGACCCAGGATCCGTGGCCCGCCACGGCAGTGGCCTGCGTGGCACTGGCCATCCTGGCCTACCTGATTTCCATGGGTTTCTGGCTCAGAGCGCTACGCCACCTGCCGCTGAGCAGGGCGTACGGGCTGCTGAGCCTGAGTTATGCCCTGGTTTACCTCCTCTCGGCCAGCCTGCCATTTTTCGACACCCGGTTCTCGCCGTCCAGCCTGCTGGCGGTAGGCCTGATCGTCGCCGGCATCTGGCTGATGAACACCTGCGCTGGACACCTCGAGTGCGGCGCCCCGTCATCCAAGGAATCATCATGAAAATCACTGTGTTCGGGAGTGGCTACGTGGGCTTGGTCCAAGCGGCCGTGCTGGCCGAGGTCGGTCATGAGGTCGTCTGCATGGACATCGATCAAGCCAAGGTCGAGACGCTGTCGAAGGGGATCGCGACGATCTTCGAGCCTGGGCTGCAAACCCTGTTGCGCGAGGGACTGGACGGCGGACGGCTGGCGTTCACCAGCGATGCTCGCCTGGCCGTCGAACATGGACGGGTGCAATTCATCGCCGTAGGCACTCCGCCGGGGCTCGATGGCGCGGCCGATCTCACGGCCGTGTTCGCCGTCGCAGAGCAGATCGCCCGCTTTCGCACGGCACCGGTCATCGTCGTCGAGAAGTCGACGGTTCCCGTGGGCACGGGAGATCGGCTTCGGGAGCACATGCAGCAGCGCCTGAACGAGACGGGGCGTCGCCTGGATTTCGAGATCGCCTCGAACCCGGAGTTTCTCAAGGAAGGCGCAGCGCTGGCTGACTGCCGCCGCCCCGACCGGATCATCGTCGGCACCGACAGCGAGGCGGTTCGCCAGGTGATGCGCGAGCTCTATGCACCCTTCAACCGCAATCACGATCGAATGCTGTTCATGGCCCTGCGCAGCGCCGAGCTGACCAAATATGCCGCCAATGGCTTGCTGGCTACCAAGATCAGCTTCATCAACCAGATCGCCGAACTCGCCGAGCGGGTAGGCGCCGATATCGAATCGGTGCGCCAGGGTATGGGCGCAGACCCTCGCATCGGCTACCACTTCATTTATCCCGGTTGCGGCTATGGCGGCTCCTGCTTCCCCAAGGACATGCGGGCGCTGATCCACACTGCCGAGCGCGTGCAATGCCCCAGCGAACTGTTGCAGGCCGTCGAGGCCATCAATGCCCGACAGAAGCACAAGCTGTTCGAACGTATCAAGGCGCAGTTCGGCGAGGACCTTTCGGGCAAGGTCTTCGCCCTCTGGGGGCTGGCCTTCAAACCCAACACGGATGACATCCGCGATGCGCCAAGTCGCGAGCTGATGGAAGCGCTGTGGGCCCATGGTGCACACGTCAATGCCTACGATCCGCAAGCCATGCTCGAGACCCAGCGCGTCTACGGTCACGATGATCGACTGACCCTGATGGGAACACCGGAGGCCGCGTTGACGGGTGCCCACGCCCTGGTCATCTGCACGGACTGGCAGCAATTCAAGGCCCCGGACTTCGAGGCGATCAAACGGCGTCTGGACACACCGGTGATCATCGACGGACGCAATCTCTACGACCCCGAGCGGATGGAGCGCCATGGGTTCGTCTATTTCCCGATCGGCAGAGGTCGGTCCTGTACTCACACCGTGTGAGGGCTGAACGGCACTGCGAACAGTGAGCGTCGACTTCACCGCGATCAGTTCAGGAAAAGCCCACGTGCTGGTTCATCAGGTTCCCGGTAAAACGCCTGGCACGTATCGCTCGATCGCGCTCAAGGACGATCGTGAGTGCGAATGGGTCCTGTCCAACGTTGCCGATCTTTATCGAGCCACGCGGCCAGGGCCACCTGGACAACCTTGATCGAGGTATCCCTTGTCGCAGCGCCCCATACTGATAATCGAAGGCCAGCCCGGCACGGCCAACAGCCTGCTGCCGTTCATGCGACGAGAGGGTTTCGATCTGGTGATCGCGCCTACCCCAACGGTGGCGCGCGGACTCATCGTGCGACTCGACCCTTTGCTGATACTGCTGGACATGCCCGCTTCGCGCACGACCTGTCGCCCGATGCTGGTGGAGATACGCCAGTGCTGCGCCTCGCCGCTCATCGTATTGTCCGCAATGGTCGATGAATCGGAAAAGATCGGCGCGCTGCGTCTAGGCGCGGATGACTATCTGCACAAGCCGTTCAGCCCTCGGGAAGCCATGGCGCGGATGCAGGCCGTGCTGCGGCGTGTGGAACAGGCGCAGCAACCCGGCGTGATCCTCGAATGCGAAGGCGTCTGGGTCGATCTCCAGGGACTGGTGGCAGGCGTACGCACCGGTCGCGCAGGCTCGACGCTGCTCGCCCTGACCAAGACCGAGCTGCTGCTGCTCGCCGCGCTGCTCAAGGCGCCGCACAAGACCTACAGCCGCGATGAACTGCTGTCCCTGAGCATGCCTGCCAGCGACGCCTACTGCCGGGTGATCGATACTCATATCCATAACCTGCGACACAAGCTCAGGGCCGCGGGTGTACACGGCGTGCCGCTGACCGTCCGCGCGGCCGGGTACCGCTTCAATGCGTTCCAGGCCCCCGCGCTGTAACGGGCGCAGGCGCCTAAGGCTGTCCGCTCGTGAGGGCGTTCGATGTGCTCAGGCGGCATCCTGCGCTGCATCCTTTGATCTACACGGACCGCGCGATCAAGATCGAGGTCAGCGCAACTGCCGTGCCAGCTCGCCGATGTGCTCGGGGCCAATTCCACAGCAGCCGCCGATCATGCTGGCACCGCGGCCACGCCAGCCCTGTGCCCATTTCAGGTAGCCTGGCGGGTCCAGATCATCGCGCAGTTCGTCCAGGCCATCGTTGGCGGTCGCTTCCTTGGACTGCGGGGGGAACGCGTTGGCATAGGCGCCAATGGCGACATCGGCAGCACGCTCATCGATGACACTGCGCGCGACATCGATCGCCCCTCCGATCACCTCGGGCTGGCTGCAGTTGAACAGTACCGCCGCCGCACCCAGTTCGATCACGGCGGCAACGGCCTCGGCGACCGGCTCGCCGGAGCGCAGACGCGGCACCTCACTCACATGCTCGTCTTCCAGGGTGAAGGACACCCAGAATGGCTTGCCATCGTCGGGAAGGTGGGACCGGATGGCGCGCACTTCGGCGATCGCACTCTGGGTTTCCGCCAACCACAGGTCGACATGCGCGGACAGGCCCTGCACGAGGGGCGTCAGAACCTCGGCGACTCGCTCGGGCTGAAACAGGTCCGGTCGATAGGAACCGAACAGCGGTGGCAGCGATCCGGCCACCCGCACCGGATGATTGGCCGCCTGGGCGGCACGCCGGGCCAGTTGGCCGGCGAGGTCCGCCAGGCCCTGTCCTTCAGCGGCGAAGCGCGCTTCGCCGATATGGAACGGTACCACTGCGTAACTGTTGCTGGTGATGACCTGGGCGCCGGCCTCGATGAAACGGGTATGCACGCCGACCACCGCCTCGGGCGCTTCGGTCAGCGCCAGAGCGGACCATTCCGGTTGGCGAAAAGGTGCGCCGCTGCGTTGGAGTTCACGGCCCATGCCGCCGTCGAGAATAACTGTCGCAGGTTGATTCATATAACCTCTCTGCAGGTTCTTATGAGGAAAATTCATTATGAACGCCGGATTTATACCTATTAAATATCCGAATTCACTTTTCGCCAACCATTCAGGTACTTACATGCGTTTTCCAGCCTTGCTCGGCGCCGGCCTCGTGCTGCTCGCTACCGCCTCATCCGCCATCGCCGGCGCCACGCTGGACCGGGTCGAGTCGCGCAAGGAACTGGTCAACGTGCTGATGGAAAGCTATCCGCCGTTCTCCTTCCTCAACGAACAGAACCAGCTCGATGGTTTCGATGTGGACGTGGCCAAGGCAGTTGCCGAGCGCCTGGGGGTCAAGCTGCGCCTGGAGACGCCCTCCTGGGACGTCATCGCCGCCGGGCGCTGGAGTGGGCGCTATGACATCTGCATCTGCTCGATGACCCCGAGCAAGGCGCGCGCCGAGGTCTTCGATTTCCCGGTCGAGTACTACGCCTCGCCAGCGGTGATCGTGGTCAATGCCAAGGATGACCGTATTCACGGCGCCAAGGACCTGGAGGGGCGCAAGGTCGGCCTCACCAGCGCGTCGAGTTACGAAAGCTACCTGAACAAGAATCTGGTCATCGAGGGGGACGAGAACCGCAAGATCGATTACCCCTTCGACTTCGTGCAGATCGCGCCTTACGACACCGACAACGTCGCGTTCCAGGACCTGGGCCTGGGGGCTGGCGTGAGGCTGGATGCCATTCTTACCAACCTGGTGACCGCCAAGCCTCGACTGGACCAGGACAAGCGCTTCAAGCTGGCCGGCTCGCCCCTGTACGAAGAGCCCAATTCCGTAGCCATCGAAAAAGGCGACCCGCAGTGGAATGCCAAGGTGCGTGAGGTGTTCGCCGAACTGAAGGCCGACGGTACCCTGACCAAGCTGTCGGAAAAATGGATCGGTGCCGATATCAGCAAATGAGCGCGCGACCACCCTCCTCCAAACCGTTACTGGGCTTCAGAACTCGCCTCTACCTGACATGGCTGGTACTGCTGGTGCTGTTCATCGGCTTTTTCCTGAGCTTCGATCTAAAATTTTCGATCATCCTGGAAAAATTCCCGAATCTGGCCGGTTTCAAGCTGGGGCCCAATGGTTTTCTGCAAGGCGCGGCGCTGACGCTGTTCCTGTGCCTGTGCGCGATGCTGGCGTCCGTGCTGCTGGGTTTCGCCGCTGCTCTGGCGCGCCTTTCCACCAGCGCAATCCTGGTCGGGCTGGCCAGTTTCTACACGTCGTTCTTCCGCGGCACGCCGCTGTTGATCCAGATCTTGTTGATCTACCTGGGACTGCCGCAGATCGGGCTGGTCCCCGGTGCGATCAGCGCCGGCATCCTGGCCTTGTCGTTGAACTACGGCGCCTACCTGAGCGAAATCTTTCGTGCAGGGATCCTTGGTGTGGCGCGAGGGCAGCGTGAGGCAGCACTGGCGCTGGGCATGCGCGGCCGACAAATCTTCAGTTGCATCGTCCTGCCGCAAGCCATGCGCGTAATCATCCCACCGACCGCCAACCAGTTCATCTCCATGCTCAAGGATTCGTCGCTGATCTCGGTGATGGGTGTGTGGGAGGTGATGTTCCTGGCGCAATCCTATGGCCGCTCCAGCTACCGCTACCTGGAGATGCTGACCACCGCGGCCGTGATCTACTGGGTGCTGTCGATCCTGTTGGAGCTAGTCCAGGCACGGTTGGAGCGGCATTTCGGCAAGGCCTACCAACGCTGAGGGCCCTCCTGAACGAGGAATCAGCGCACTTGGTCGGTAGCAGGGACCGCTCGCTCGAGCTGGGCAGCCGATGGCGCTGCGCGGTGCAGCGTTACCGGCACCGACTTGGCGGCAGGAACCTTGCTGCGCTCGGCATGGTGCCACAACGGCACCAGTGGATTGCACTCCGGGTAATAGGCAGCCGCGCAGCCTTCCGGAATGTCGTAGCCGATGATCTGCAGAGGACCCGCTTCGCGCAGGACCTGTGGCTCTACCGCCGTGCGCAGGGTGACCCAATCACCCGCGGCGAACCCGAGGCGCACCAGATCACTGCGATTCAGGAACACCACGCTGCGGGTGCCGTGCACGCCCCTGAAGCGGTCGTCGTAGCCGTAAACGGTGGTGTTGAACTGGTCGTTGCTGCGCAGCGTCATTAGTTGCAGCACGTCGCGGGGTGGCTCCTGGTCGAGCACGTCGTCGTCGGCATTGAGGCCCTGGGGCGCCACGAACTGCGCCTTGCCCGACTCCGTGGGCCACTGACGCTGATTGACCGGGATGGGCCGATGGAAGCCACCGGTCTGCCACATGCGCGTCTCCATGTCATGAAAGATCTCCGGGTACACCTCGGCGATCGCCGCGCGAACGCGTGAGTAGTCCTGCCGCCACTGTCCCCAGGCGATGGCATAGCGCTCGCCCAGAAGCGCTTCGGCCAGGCCGGCGATGATCGCCACCTCCGAGCGCAATTGGTCGCTGGCCGGTTCATTGGTGCCCAGCCAGCCGCGCACGCAACCGGTGCTGTCCTCGGTGCTGTAGGCTTGGACCTGGCCATCCTGCCGATCGATTTCGATGTGTCCCAGACACGGCAGAAGCCAACCGTCGGCGCCGGGGAGCAAGTGGGTGCGATTGAGCTTGGTCGCGACCTGCACGTTCAGGCTGAGACCGCACCAGGCTTGCTCCAGGCGCAGCGTGTCCGGAATCGCTCGGAGGAAATTGCCGCCCAGGCCGATGAACGCCTTGACGCTGCCATCGAGGATCGCCTCGCAGGTGTCCACGGTCGCTAGCCCTTTTCGCGCAGGTACGTCGATGCCGAACAGCGCCTTGAGCTTTTCGGACGGGACCTTGGCAGGGTCCTCGGTGATGCCGACGGTGCGCTGCCCCTGGACGTTGGAATGGCCGCGCACTGGACAGATCCCGGCACCAGGCTTGCCGATGTTGCCTCTGAGCAGGAGCAGGTCGACCAGCATCTGCACGTTTTCCACACCGTGCCGATGCTGCGTCATGCCCATGCCATACACCACCATGACCCTCTCGCTGCGCGCGTACACCGTGGCAGCGGCCTCCAGGGCGGCGCGACCCAGGCCGGAGCGCCGCTCCAGGGTTTCCCAGCTGTAGCGCTCGACGGTGCTGCGCAGGTGCTCGAAGCCTTGAGTGTGCTCGGCGATGAAGGCATGGTCCAACACGGCCGGGCGGCCTGCGGCGCGCGCAGCCTCGTCCATGGCCAGCAAGGCCTTGATGATGCCGGTCACTGCCGCCAGGTCGCCTCCGATCTTCACCTGGTGGTACTGGGTGCTGATCACGGTGGACTCTGGGCCGATCATTTCACGTGGCGACTGCGGGTTGACGAAGCGCTCCAGGCCCCGCTCGCGCAATGGATTGAAGGTAATGATGGGGATATGCCGTTTGCGCGCCTCCTGCAAGGGATGGAGCATGCGCGGGGCGTTGCTGCCGACGTTCTGACCAAAGAAGAAGATGCAGTCGGTGTGCTCGAAGTCGGCCAGGGTAACGGTCCCCACAGGGACGCCGATGCTCTCCTGCAGGCCGACCGAGGTACTTTCGTGGCACATGTTCGAGCTGTCCGGCAGGTTGTTGGTGCCGTAGCCACGGGCGAGCAACTGATACATGAACGAGGCTTCGAGCGACGCGCGGCCCGAGGCATAGAACACCACCTGTTGCGGATCGAGGTCACGCAACTGGGCGCCGATCTGTGCGTAGGCCTGCTCCCAGGTGGTCACCTGGTAGCGATCGCTGGCCACATCGTAACGCATCGGGTGGGTCAGCCTGCCCTGCTGCTCCAGCGCGTGGTCGCTCCAGGTGCGCAGCTCGGTCAGGGTATGCGCGGCGAAGAATTCCGGCCCGGTGCGACGGCGCGTGAGTTCCCAGGCCGTGGCCTTGGCGCCGTTCTCGCAGAACTCCAGGGCGTGAGGGTCGCCAGGCTTGGCCCAGGCGCAGCTGACACAGGCGAAGCCCTTGGGCTTGTTCTGCTTGAACAGCGCCAGCGGCGCGTTACCCATGGCCTGCTCTCGCCAGAGGATGGCCATGACGGAACGGGCCGATCCCCAACCCCCGGCAGCCGATTGATAGGGCTTGTAGTGAACCTGGGGGTGGATGAGCGACATGGGGCCGTCTCGCTGTTCAGAAGAGGGAGTCTGAAGGTTCGAGAAAGTCCTTGGAATGAAAGTTCAAGCGGCGTGACGCTGGCCAGGGCAGCCTTTTGGATCCCCGGGCGACCGCACACGCCTGAGGCGTCCCCGCGGCCACCGAACGCCTCAGGCCTTGACCTCGGTATCGACGGAAATATGCGTGGCGAAGCGTCCCACCGCCGTCACCACTTCCTGGGCGCCCTCCTGGATTTCGGTGATCACCTTGCCGGCCTGGCTCGCCAGGGACAGACCCATCTCCGCCTGTTTTCTGCTCTCGCCCATGCTCAGCACCGCCTCCTCCACCAGGGTGTTGTTCTTCTGCACCACTTCGACGATTTCCTCGGTAGCGACGCTGGTGCGTCCAGCCAACTTCCTCACCTCGTCGGCGACAACGGCGAAACCGCGGCCTTGATCGCCAGCGCGGGCGGCCTCGATGGCGGCGTTGAGCGCCAGCAGGTTGGTCTGCTGGGCGATTCCCCCAATGGTCGAGACGATGGAAGTGATCAGCTGCGACTGGTGCCCCAGCGCTTCAACGCCGGCCGAGGCACTGCTGACCTGGCTGACGATACGGTTCATGGTCTGCACCGTGTCGGTCACCGCCGAGGCCCCCCGGCGGGCAGAATCGTCGGTCTTGCGCGATACGTCGTACGCCACCCCGGCCGCCGAGCTGACCTCCATCTCGTGGTGCACCTGATCGGTGATGTCGGTGGCGAACTTGACGATCTTGTACAGCTGGCCACGGGTGTCACGCACCGGGTTATAGGAGGCTTCCAGCCATAGCTCACGCCCGGACTTGTCCAGGCGACGGAAGCGGTCGGCGACGAACTGGCCTTCGTTGAGCCGCTGCCACAATTGGTGGTAGGCAGGTGAATTGCCGTAGACGGCGTCGCAGAACATGCTGTGATGCCTGCCGACGATCTCGGGCAGGGTATACCCGACGGTGTCGAGGAAATTCTGATTGGCATTGATGA
This sequence comes from Pseudomonas sp. S30, assembly GCF_016518545.1. Classification (GTDB taxonomy): domain Bacteria; phylum Pseudomonadota; class Gammaproteobacteria; order Pseudomonadales; family Pseudomonadaceae; genus Aquipseudomonas. The sequence continues at coordinate 80,272 of NZ_JACVTO010000004.1, read as the reverse complement.
CGGTGCCATCGAGTTCGAATTCGATCACCGCGGTAGAGCGCGACAACGCGCTGATGAACTCATCATTCTCCCGGGCCTTGTTGATCGCGGCAGTGACGTCGATGCCGTAGCCCGACATATGCGTTACCGTGCCATCTTTGCCCTTGATGGGACAGAAGGCCGCGCGCATCCACACCAGGCGCCCGTCGGCTGCGATGTAGCGGTAGTCGTCGCTGACGCCGGTGCCGTTGCTCACCGCTGCCATGAAGTTCTTGTAGCACTGCAGTTCCTTCACATAGGTGGGCGTGATGCCGGCCAGGGAACTGCCCACCAGGCGTGAAACCTCGACTCCGACCAGGCGTGCGAAGTTGGCGTTGGCGGCAGTGATCTGCAGCTCGCGGTTCAGTGTCAGCTCCAGCATCTGCTCGCTTCTGCTGCGCTCGGCACTGCGCAACTGCTCGACTTCGAGCTTGAGCCGGTCGATCTCTTTCTTCAGATTGGCGTTGAACATTCTCGCATCCCTTCAGTGGGCAGTAACCGTAGTTGCAGAAGGTCTTCGACCTTCGATGGTCGAGGACGTCGGTGGCACGATGAACGCTAGAAAACGGTGGTCGGACGCCCGCCTCCCTTGACCAGCCAGGTGGCCAGGTCCGTGGCCGGCATGGGCTTGGCATAATAGTAGCCCTGGCCTTGGTCGCAGCCCCATCCTCTGAGCAGGTGGTGATGCAGGTCGGTCTCGATGCCTTCGGCCACGACGGTCAGGCGCAAGTCGCGCAGCAGGCTGACCAGGTTGCGGATGATGTGCCATTCGTTGCTGCCCGGCTGCAGGTTGGCCAGCAGCGAGCGGTCGAGCTTGACGCTGGTGGCCGGGATCTTGCGCAGGTAGACCCAGTTGCTGTAACCGCTGCCGAAGTCGTCGATGCCGATGGCCACGCCCAGGCTGCGAAAGCGCTGCAATTGCTCCTGCACCAGGTCGAAGTCGGTGACCAGCACGCTTTCGGTGAACTCCAGCTCCAGGTGCCGGGGATCGACGCCGTGGTCACGCAGTGCACGGGTGAGATCATCGAACAGATGGCCGTCGGTCAGGTCCAGGGCGGAAATGTTCAGCGAAACCACCATCTCCAGCCCGTCGGCGCGCCAGGCGGCGAGTTGCTGGCAGGCATGGCGCATCACCCAGCGGGTGATGCCACGGATCGACGCCGTGGTCTCGGCCAGCGGGATGAACTCGGCCGGGCTGATCGGGCCGAGCGCGGGGTGCGTCCAGCGCAGCAGGGCCTCGACAGCCACGCAACGGTTGACGCTCAGGTCGATTCGCGGCTGGTACACCAGGCACAGCTGGTCGGTGGCGATCAGCGCCCCCTCCAGGGCATTGAGCAGCGTGGTGCTACGACGCAGGTGGGCGTCGATCAGCGGATCGTAACCCAGCCAGCGGCGCTCGCTGCGACGGGCCGCATCGGTCATGCTGGCCAGCAGGCGCAGTCGGTCGATGGAAGCATCGGCTTCGACGCCCAGTTGCAGCACGCTGATGCCTACGTCGGCGAAGACCGGCACGTTCCCACAATACAGCGGCCGGCTCAACGCCGCGACGATAGTGTCCAGACGCGCGTGCAGCAACGCCGGTTCGCAGTGCTCCATCACCGTGAGAAAGCTTAGGGTTCCGGTGCGGTACAGTCGCGCGCCAGCGGGAAACGCCGCCAGCAGCGCCTCCTTGACCGCGAGCATGAACTGCACGAAGAACTCGACACCCAGCGTCTTGACCAGGCCGTCCATCGCCGAGGCGGCGATCGGCTCGATGAATACGGCCGTCTGGCCCTCGAAGGCATGCCCCTCGTGCAGGTCTGCCTCGAAGCGCTTGCGGTTCGGCAGCCCGGTCATGCTGTCGTAGAAATGCTGCCGGTGGATCGACTTCAGCCGCGCTACCACGATGTCCGCGGCATTGGCCAACAGCGCTCGCTCCCGAGTGTCCAGCACTGGGCGCGACTGGTGATCGATGATGCACAGGCGCCCCAGACTCAGGCCGGGACTCACCACCAGCGGCGCCCCGGCGTAGTAGCGAATATGAGGCTCGCCAGTGACAAGCGGGTTCTCGGCGAAGCGCCAGTCCTGCCGGGTGTCGCAGACTTCGAGGATCGAGTCCAGGTGCAGTTCATGGGCACAGAATGACCACTCGCGTGGCGTTCGGTCACCTTCCATACCGATACGCGCCTTGAACACCTGATAGTCGCGATCGATGATGCTGACCAGTGCCGTCGGCACCTGAAAGTAGCCGCAGAGCATGGACACCACACTGTTGAGCACAGGATCGGACCCATTCGCGATCGCCGATGTGAGCCGGTCGACCTCGACCAATCGCAGACGCTCATTCTGCGCGATTGTGGAAACTCCCATGGCACCTCCTGATAACCTGATGAAACAATGACCGACCTCAATAGCGGCATTTAGCCAGCTTAGACAAACAATACACTCATGCGCAGTGACCAGCCTTGGTCGGGGGGAGCAATAAAATCTATTGGACCGCGGAGGGCGAATAGCCTATTTGTCCGCCGGGAAACACCGTGTTTAAGGTGTAGTCAGGTTGTCGGCCAACGAGCCGATTGATTGAACACTTGTGAGTCGGAGGGCTATTTGGCCTGTTACAAAGGATGGACCGTCCGCCTGGTCAAGCGCTGGGAGCGCGCGCGCTGGCATGATGCGAGCCGCTACCTGGGCGCCATCGTGATCGTTGCCTTGTGCTGCATCGGCCGGGCGCAGATGCCGGCGACCGCCCTTCCCTACCTGTTCTTCATTCCTGGGCTGATGCTGATCGGGTTCTGGTTCGGCATCGGTCCGTCAGCCTTGGGCTGCACCCTGGCCGTATTCGCGGCCCAGTATTTCTTCATCGGACCACTGGGTTTCACCGCCGACTGGGGGTCGTGGGCCAACAGTGCGAGCTTTGGCGTGGTGACCTTCATCATGGCACTGGTCTGTGCCCTGCTGCGTCGCAGCCTGAATGCGCTGGGACAGGCGAACCTGAGCCTGATTTCGCAAGCGCAGCGCCGCAAGGACGAGCGCGACAGCCTCTGGAACCTCTCGCCGGACCTCATCTGCACCTTGTCGGATGAAGGTGGCTTGCTGACGATGAACCCGGCCTGGGAGCGGCAGACCGGCTGGAGCGACCAGCAGCTGCGCGAGGGCGCGTTCGATAGCCTGATTTCGCCCTCGCAAATCGTCGATGCCCTGCGCAGCCTGAACGACCGTCCGGTGGCGGAACTCGACACGCAAAGCGTGCGCAGCGACGGCCAACCCCTGTGGCTGAACTGGCGGATCGCCGGGCGCCCTGGTCGCTACACCGCTATTGCGCGGGATGTGACCCAGCTCCGGGAGCGCCAGCAAGCGTTCGAGCAGGTCAGCTCACAATTGCAGCAAAGTCAGAAAATGCAGGCGCTTGGCCAATTGACCAGCGGGCTGGCCCACGATTTCAACAACTTGCTGACCGTGATCACCAATACCCAGGACATGATCGACAAACGCCTGGCACAAGGCCGCCACGGCGAGCTGCAGCGCTATGTGGCGCTTGCCAGAACGGCGACGCGTCGCGCCAGTTCGCTGACCCAGCGACTGCTCGCCTACGCCAGACGCCAGCCCCCGGCCAGCGAAGCGGTGGATGCCGGGCTGTTGATCGACGATATGAAGGACCTGATCGGCCGAACCCTTACCCCGCAGATCGACTTCGACGTGCTGGCCAGCGCCAGCCGCGTGCTGTGCTATTGCGATGTCCACCAACTCGAGAGTGCAGTGATGAACCTGTGCCTGAACGCCCGCGATGCCATGCCCCAGGGCGGTCGGTTGCTGATCGAAGTACTGTCGGCGTCAGTGGGCGAGCGGCAAGCCGATACGCAGCTTAGGGCCGGCGAGTATGTGCACGTGCGCGTCAGCGACACCGGCACGGGCATGCCCGATAGCGTGGCCGAAAAAGCTTTCGAGCCATTTTTCACCACAAAACCCTTGGGTTCCGGCACTGGCCTGGGACTGTCGATGGTCAGGGACTTCGCCCTCCAGGCCGGGGGCACCGCGCGTATCGAGTCGAAGCTGGGGCAAGGTACCCGCGTGAGCCTGTTTCTACCGGTGCATGCCGATGCGTCGGTGCCAGCCGCAAGCGACGATGGCGACCTCCTGATCGACACCGCTGCGCGGCTGAACGGCTGGGCACTGGTGCTGGACGACGAGGCAGCCGTGCGTGAATTGCTGGTCGAGGTGTTGCGCGACATGGGTCTGCAAGTCACCGAAGCGGCCACGGCCGAGCAGGCACTGGCGCAGATGGCCGAACGTGCCGACCTTCACTTGCTGGTCACCGACCTGATTTTGCACGGACCTCTACGCGGCGATGCAGTCGCGGCGCAGGGGCGTGCCCTGCACCCACGGATGCGAGTGCTGTTCGTCTCAGGCTTCATCGATGCCGCCGAGGTGGTGAGTCAGTTTCCCGAGCGGGTCGCCCATCTGGCGAAACCCTTCACCCTCCAGCAGTTGCAGGCCAACGTCGGGCGCTTGCTCGACCGACCAGTCGCACGGCTGTGACAGGAGATACCCATGCTGTTCATCGTCATGCTGGGGGGACGCCATCCCCGCGCCAATATCGAAGTCCACGATGTGGTCTTCGCCCATGCCGCGTCCTTGTCCGACACTTACGGGCAATTGCGTGAAGCGTGGTTCGGTAGCGCCAGGGGGTTGCATGTCGACTCCTGGCTGGAAGTCGACGGCATCGACGGCTATCGCGTCGAGCTGAGCCAGGCAGCACCGGGACCGGACGCCATGAAGCTGTTCTTCATCAATCTGGGCGGCTATGAGCCAGGCGTGTTCGGCGAGGCGCACCGCTACCTGCTGGTGACCGCGCGCGACAAGGCCGCAGCCAAGGCAACGGGTAAGCGGCAGATGACTCGAGGGTGGTCCCAGGCGCACACCGACGCGGTGCTCGACGTGGATGACTGCCTGCCAGTGGATCAGGTGGAAGGACGCTATGTGCATCTGGTACAGGGCCCGCATCGCCCGATCGTGCAGCGCAGCGACTACCTGCTGATCTGAGGGGCATCGATGCCAGCTCGGCTGCGATCGGCTATGCTGGCCTTCCTTCTGTCATGAGATTGTCATGTCGTCTGCCGCTAGCTTGTCGTCCACTCAGCGCGCCGATCGGGATTCGCGCAATGCGGCCCAGGTTCTGGGACTGTGCCTGCCCAGCGACGTATTGCTGTATTTGCTGCTGCCCATGTATGCGGCTGATTTCGGTGTCACCCTGGCCCAGGCAGGCGTGCTCCTGGCGGCCAATCGCCTGGTGCGCATCGTCGGCTATGGCTGGGTGGTACGCTTCTATGCCCGCCAGGGCGATCGCGCGGCCTGCAGCCTGGCGGCGCTGGGCGCTGCAGGGTCGGCGCTGGGCAGCGCGACCCTTTCGGGCTTCGCCGGGCTGCTGGTGCTGCGGCTGATCTGGGGACTGTGTTTCGCCACCTTCAACCTGAGCACGCAGACCCTGGCGACCGCCGAGGCCCAGGGGGCCGCCCGGCGAGCCGGTCGATCGCGAGCGACGCTGTCCATTGGGCCCATGCTGGCGCTGCCGCTGGGTGCGGTGATGGCCCAGACCTACGGTCCGCGCAGCGTGTTCCTGATCCTGTGCGCCAGTGCGCTGCTGGGCCTGTGGCGGGCCCGCGCCTTGCCCGCTGAAGGCCATGAGATCGGCGGTCCTGGCGGACGCCGCCTGAAGCTGCCCGATAGCATCGCGACATGGTCGTTCATCGAAGGGGTGACGCTCGATGGCCTGTTCATCTTCGGGTTGTCGCTCTACGCCCAGGTCCATCTTGGCGAATCGGGTGTGCTGGCCGCAGGGGGATTGATGGCCGTGCGCTACCTGAGCGAAATGCTCTTCAGTCCCTTGGGAGGGCGGCTGGCCGAGCGTTTCGGCGCACTGCGCATGCTGGTCATGTTGTCACTGGCCACGGCGCTGGCGCTGCTGGTGTTCGCCAGCCAGTGGCTGTTCGTCGGCGCCTTTTTCGTGCTGTTGTTGCGCGCGCTGCAACTGCCGCTGGTGGTCACCCTGGTGGCGCGGCGCAACCCGCAGCAGCGGATCCAGGCGCTGGCCGGCAACGCGGTGTGGCGCGACATCGGTGCCGGCCTCGGGCCGATGCTCGCCGGCGTGCTGCTGCCCAGGGTGCCGGCGTTATGGGCCTACGCGGGTGCCGCCGTGGCGATCACCCTGGCCGCCCTGGCCTGCGCGCGCTCCAGGCGACACTGAAGCGGCTCTCAGGACAGCAGTGCCGACGCCGGCGCGCGGTGCCTCGACGGCTGCTGCCAGGCCAGCTGGGCCTGGACGGCGGCAGCGGCGGTCTTGACTTTACGGGTCCAGTCGCCATCTTTCGGACACACCACCACGACCCGGAAGCCATGGTCGTCGCCTTCGATGCCTACGCCCTCGGAATCGTCGACGTGCAGGTCGATGTCGAAGGCCGACGGCAGCTTGGACGGGCCTTTTTCCAGCCCCCTGGCGGCCAGCACCTGCTGGTGACGGTCGCTGTTGACCACGCCGTCGACGCGGATGCCATAAAGCAGCAACCAGCGACGGATGTAGGCCGGGGAGCGTCCGGACGAAGTGTAGATCCAGATGCTGTAGCCTTGGCGGCGCAGGTCGCGCATCAGCGCGCGTGTACCGCGGCGCAGCGGCTCGCCCAGCCAGCGGTGCACCCAGGTGGGCAAGTTGCTCAGCTCGGCCGGGCTGTGGTCGGGCAGGCAGGCCAGGGTGTCGTCGATATCGAAGGAAATGCGTACCTGGGGACGGCTCAACAGCCGGGTGACGCCCTGACAGGCACGTCGTCCGCTACTGCGCCACTGGTCCAAGCGCGAAGCGCGGTTCATCAGCGTACCTCCCCGGACAGTCGAGGCGAGGCACTGCGCAGGAAGAAGGCATCCGGTGCCGGCGCCTGGGCTTCGAGGAAGGCCGCGTACTTCTTCTTGATCTTGGGCAGTTCGTACAAGGCTTTCACACCATGCTTGGCAGAGTTGCGGATGACCGACGACGGGTTGAAGTAGCCTTCGGCATTGTCCAGCGTGAGCACGAAAGGCGGCAGGCCAGCACGCATCAGCAGGTAGCTGACGATCAGCGAACCGGTCCGGTTGTTGCCTTCGATGAACAATTGCGGCTTGCTCAGTATGCGCACGTAGACACCTGCTGCTCGCTTCCACACCGAATCGCTGCGGTACGAGCAATACCAGTTGTACAGATCCTTGATGCCACCTTCGACATTGTTGAAGAACTGCTCCTCGGTGGCGACCAGGTGCTGGGCGAACTCCCGGCGCCGGGCCGGATCGGTACCGCACAGCACGGTAGCGTTGATCTCCAGCATCAGGTTCACCTGTTGCAGATCGAACAGGTCCACGCCCCGCGCGACATACTCGTCAATCAGCGCGTAGCCTTCAAGTACATTGTGCAGCACTTCGTCGGTGAACGGATCGCGCGGCTCGGTGAAGTGGCGGCTCAGCGCGGCGAAACGGCCCTGCACCTCCCGCAGGGCACGCTCGACGGCGCTGAGGTCTAGACGACGTGTCGCAGGCATAGGCAATCTCTGAAAACACGAATGGAAACACGGCCAAGGGTCGCCGAGGCCTTCCTGGCCTGGGACCGCTCGACCGCTCGGAAGCCTGTGGCGCTCAGCTGAACTTGCCGCTGATGTAGTCACTGGTCAGTTGTTCGCGCGGATTCTGGAAGATCTCGGTGGTCGGGCCCATCTCCACCAAGTAACCGGTACGCGTGCCCTGGGAAATGTCCACCGAGAAGAATGCCGTGGTGTCGGCGACGCGGATGGCCTGCTGCATGTTGTGGGTCACCAGCGCAATGGTGTAGTCCTTCTTCAGTTCGACCATCAACTCCTCCACGCGACGGGTGGCGATCGGGTCCAGGGCCGAGCAGGGCTCGTCGAGCAACAGCACTTCCGGCTCGGTGGCGATGGCACGGGCGATGCACAGGCGCTGCTGCTGGCCGCCGGACAGGGACAGGCCGCTGACCTTGAGCTTGTCCTTGACCTCGTCCCACAGGGCGGCGCCCTGCAGGGCATGCTTGACACGGTCGCCGATGTCACCTTTGTAGCGGTTCAGGCGCAGGCCGAAGGCGACGTTGTCGAAGATGCTCATGGAGAACGGGTTGGGTTGCTGGAACACCATGCCGATGTAGCGGCGCACCACCACCGGGTCGACGCCCTTGCCGTAGACGTCCTGGCCGAGGAAATGCACGTGGCCTTCGAACCGGAAGCCTTTGACCAGGTCGTTCATGCGGTTCAGGCTGCGCAGCACGGTGCTCTTGCCGCAGCCGGAGGGGCCGATGAATCCGGTGATCTTGTTCTTCTCGATCGGCACATGGCTGTCACGCACGGCCATGAAATTGCCGTAGAAGATCTTGTCCAGCTTGCAGTCCATCACCACTGGTGCCGGGTCGACCAACGGAGCGGCACGTTGCGCAGTCGATACGTTCAAGTTGTAGGCTCCCGTACTCAATACTTTGGCTTGCCGAAAATACGGCTGAGAATGTTCACGATCAGCACGATCACCACCAGCACCAGCGAGGCCGCCCAGGCGAGCTCGAGCTGGTTGTCGAACGGCATGCCGGAGAAGTTGTAGATCAGTACCGCGAGCGACGCGGTGGGGTTCATCACCGCCAGGCTGCCGTCGTGGAAGATCCAGTAGTTGCTGAACAATGCAGTGAACAGCAACGGCGCGGTTTCACCGGCGGCGCGGGCGACGGCCAGCATCACACCGGTGAGGATCGCCGGCATGCCGGTCGGCAGGATGATCTTCCAGATCACCTGGGCACGGGTGCAGCCCATGCCGTAGGCCGCGTCCTTCATGATCTTGGGCACCATCTTCATGGCTTCCTCGGCGGTCAGCACCACGATCGGCAGCATCAGCACGGCCAGCGCAATGCCCCCTGCCGGGGCCGAATAGGTGCCGGTGGTCATGACCACCAGGGCGTAGGCGAACACGCCGGCGAGGATCGACGGCAGGCCGGTGAGCATCTTGGCGGCGAAGCGCGAGGCATTGGCCAGCTTGCTGTCCGGGCCCAGTTCGGCGAGGAAGATCGCGGCCAGGATACCCACCGGCACGGCGATGGCGGCGGCGATGCCGACCATGACGAAGGTACCGGCCATGGCGTTGCCGAAGCCGCCGCCCATCTCGAATCCGGTCGGAGGCAGCTCGGTGAACACTTCCAGGCTCAGACGTGCGCCGCCCCGTGTGATCAGCATGTACAGCACCGATATCAGCGGCACGCTGGCCAGCAGCGCCACGCACCAGACCAGCGTGGTCAGGCACAGGCTGCGCAGGGCACGGCCTTCGAAACGGCGCTGCAGGCTCGGCAGTGCGGCCACGGGGGTGGTGAGGTCAGTCATGATTTATGTCCCCGCTGGGCGTAGAGCATGATCAGCGATCCGACGACGTTCACCAGCAAGGTGATGAACATCAGGACCAGTGCGGCGTACATCAGCACTTCGACCTCGTTGGGCCCGGCTTCGGGGAAGTTCAGCGCCAGCAGCGCCGCCAGGGTATTGGCCGGGGCGAACAGCGACAGGGTGATGGTGTTGGCATTGCCCACCAGCATCGCCAGGGCCATGGTCTCGCCCAGGGCGCGGCCCAGGCCCAGTACCAGGGAGCCGAAGATGCCGGTCGCGGCCGAAGGCACCATGACCTTGAGGATCGCTTCCCAATGGGTGGTGCCCATGCCGTAGGCGGCCTGCTTGGTCTTCATCGGCACGCTGGTCAGGGCGTCCTGGGACACGGCCGCAACCGTGGGCAGGATCATGATCGCCAGGACCAGGGCCGCCGGCAGCAGGCCGGGGCCGCTCAGCGACGTGCCGAAGAACGGAATCCAGCCCAGCTCGCTGTTGAGCCAGGTGGTCAGGGGGCGGATCGCCGGGATCACCACGTAGATGCCCCACAGGCCGTAGACCACGCTGGGGATGGCGGCGAGCAGCTCGACGATGGTGCGAAACACGGCCGCCAGGCGAGCCGGTAGAAAATCCTGGGTGAGGAAGATGGCCATGCTGATGCCGAAGAAGCCGGCGATCAACAATGCGATCAAGGCGCTGTAGAGCGTGCCCCAGATCGCCGGCAGAATGCCATATTTGCCTTGGTTGACATCCCAGACGCTGCCGAACAGCACGTCGAAGCCGTGCTTCTCCATGCCGGGCAAGGCCTTGCGTCCGACTTCGTAGATGAGTGCGAAGACCAGCGCCAGGACCAGCACCACGCCGATGCGGGCCAGTGCGCGGAAGGTCCGGTCGACCAGGAAATCCTTCGCCGAGGGCGGCTGGCACGCGGAATTGGGGTTATCCGGAATGGCAAAAGGTGTGTTCATGAAAGGGTTCCGGGACAGGGGGAAAGCGAGCGGCGGGCCTTGTCAGCGGCGCCGCACGCATCCTGACGACGCTTACTTGATGTTCTGGGCAGCCTTGCGCACCTGGTCGACGACCGAGGGTGGCAGCGGGATGTAGCCCATCGAGTCGGCGATCTTCTGACCTTCGGTCAGGCTGTACTCGACCATGTCGCGCATGGCTTTGGCCTTGGCCGGGTTGCCGTTGTCCTTGCGGAAGATCATCCAGGTGTAGGAAGTGATCGGGTAGGACTTGGCGCCGTCCGGATCAGGCAACCAAGCCACCAGGTTCTCCGGCATGTTCACCGCAGCCAGCGCCTCGGCGCCGCTTTCGGCGTTGGGCACCACGTACTGGCCGGCCTTGTTCTGCAGTTCGGCGAAGTCGACCTTGGCCAGCTTGGCGAAGCCATACTCGATGTAGCCGATGGCGCCTGGGGTCTGACGCACGGTGGCGGTCACGCCATCGTTCTTCGGCGACTTGATGAACTTGTCGGTGGCCGGCCAGTTGACGGTGTTGCCTTCGCCCAGTGCCTGCTTGAACTCGGCGTTGATGGCCGACAGGTGCTTGGTGAACACGGCGTTGGTGCCGCTGGAGTCGGCGCGGACCACCACGGTGATCGGCAGCTCAGGCAGTTTCATGCCAGGGTTGGCCTTGACGATCTGGGGGTCGTTCCACTTGGTGATCTTGCCCAGGAAGATGTTGGAATACACATCGCGTGGCAGTTTCAGGCCTTTGGGGCTACCTGGCAGGTTGTACGCCAGCACGATCTCACCGGCCGTCATCGGCAGCAGTTGCACGCCCTCGGCAACCTTGGCGATCTCTTCATCCTTCATGGCCGAGTCGCTGGCGGCGAAATCGACGGTCTTGTTCAGGAAGTCCTGAACGCCGGCACCGCTACCTTTGGACTGGTAGTCGACGGTGACGCCGTCGGTCTTCTTGCTGAAATCCTTGAACCAGGTCAGGTAGATCGGGGCCGGAAAGCTGGCGCCGGAACCTGTGAGGCGGACGTTCTCTGCAGCGAAGGTCGAAGTGGCGCTGAGCGAGACCGCAACGGCGAGTGCAGCAGATTTCATCAGGCGTATCATGGAAAAGCGCTCCGTGTGATGGCCGGCACACTGTGCATCAGCTGTGTGACAACTTTGTGACTGTTGGGTGGCAAAGTGGCAGCCGACACCGACCCGTCCGCCGTTGGTCGTGGCGAAATGTCGCTAAGGCGAACCGAACCGGGCGTCAAACAGTCCTCCCTCCAGGTACCCAAAAAAAGTGCCGCGGGCCCCGTGAAGCCCTTACCTGACCTGGAGAACCTCGATGACCGACCACATCCCCGCTGCCACCACCCCGCTGCGCTTCGAGCCGGGCTTCGAGCAGATCCCCGACGACGAGGCCCAGACCAGTCAGGAACTGGCCGAGACCCTTAAGTCGATCATGCAGAAGACCTTCGAAGACCGTGGTCACTCCGATCGCAGCGTGCACGCAAAAGGACACGGTCTGCTGCAGGGCACCTTGACCGTGCTCGACAATCTGCCACCGCACCTGGCCCAAGGCGCCTTTGCAAGGCCTGGCACCCTGCCGGTCTACCTGCGCCTGTCCACCAACCCTGGCGACATCCTCGATGACAAGGTCTCCACGCCGCGCGGGCTGGCGATCAAGCTGGTGGGTGTAGAAGGTGCGCGGCTGCCGGGCAGCGAAGGCGACACGACCCAGGACTTCGTCATGCAGAACGCCAAGGCCTTCACCGCCGCCACCCCCAAGGAATTCCTCAAGACCCTGAAGCTGTTGGCCAAGACCACCGACAAGGCGCCGCGGACCAAGGAAGTGCTGTCGGCGGTGCTGCGTGGCGCGGAAAAGGTGGTCGAGGCCTTCGGCGGCGAAAGCGGTACCCTCAAGAGCCTGGGTGGTCACCCGCAGACTCATATTCTGGGCGAGACCTTCACCACGGTGGCGCCGCTACTGTATGGCCAGCACTACGCCAAACTGGCGCTGGTGCCGGTTTCGCCGAACCTCACCGCACTGACCGACCAACATGTGGACTTCGACGGCGATCCGAACGGGTTGCGCTCGGCCGTGACCCGGCATTTCGAGCAGTCGGGAGGGACGTGGGAACTGCGAGTGCAACTGGCCACCGATCTGGACAAGATGCCCATCGAAGATGCCTCGGTTCAGTGGCCCGAGGACCTGAGCCCGTACGTGACCGTGGCGCGGGTAGAGGTTCAGCCGCAATTCTCCTGGTCCGAGGACAAGGTGCGGGCGATCGACGACGGCATGGCCTTCAGCCCATGGCACGGCCTGGCCGCTCACCGCCCGCTGGGTGGCGTGATGCGCTCGCGCAAGCCTTCCTATGAGATGTCGTCGGCGTTCCGTGCCAGCCACAATGGCTGCCCGATTCACGAACCGCGCGGCTGACTACGAGCGCCATCGGGGACACGCATCGAACGAACGAATCCCAGGCAGGGCCGTCATAAAAAACAGCCCATGGACGCTGCCGAGGATTCGCGAATGACCCAACCCGATGACGCCTACATCCAGTGGCTGGAGGAGCGCTCGATGCTGCGCGCTTCCCAGCAGCGCGCCCGCCTTTACGCGGGCCAGTCCAGGCTGTGGCAGAACCCTTATGCCGAGGCACAGCCTCGGCGCGCCAGTGAAATCGCTTCGGTGTGGCTGACGGTCTATCCCGATGCAATCATTGCGCCCGAAGACTGCAGCGTGCTTGCCGCGCTGGGCCACGAGGCGCTGTGGAAGCGCCTGTCGGAGATCGGCATCCAAGGGATTCATACCGGCCCGATCAAGCAATCCGGTGGCATTACCGGTCACCGGACCACCCCGAGCATCGACGGCAACTTCGACCGCATCAGCTTCGACATCGACCCGCTCTACGGCAGCGAGCAGGAGTTGGTGAAGATGAGTCGACTGGCCGCCGCCCACAATGCTGTCACCATCGACGATCTGATTCCTTCGCACACCGGCAAGGGCGCGGACTTCCGCCTGGCTGAACTGGCCCATGGCAGTTATCCGGGCCTGTATCACATGGTCGAGATCCGCGAGGAGGACTGGTCGCTGCTGCCGGACGTGCCGGCAGGGCGCGATGCCGTGAACCTGCCGCCGACGACCTGCGACGAGCTCAAGCAGCGCCATTACATCGTCGGCCAACTGCAACGGGTGATCTTCTTCGAGCCTGGGGTCAAGGAAACCGACTGGAGCGCCACGCCGCCCATCGTCGGGGTGGATGGCAAGACCCGGCGCTGGGTGTACCTGCACTATTTCAAGGAAGGACAGCCTTCGCTGAACTGGCTGGACCCGACCTTCGCCGCCCAGCAGATGATCATCGGCGATGCCCTGCACGCGCTGGATTGCCTGGGTGCGCGCGGTCTTCGCCTGGATGCCAACGGGTTCCTGGGCGTCGAGACCCGGGCCGAAGGTACTGCCTGGTCGGAAAGCCACCCGCTGTCGCTGACGGGCAACCAGATCATCGGCGGCATGATTCGCAAGGCCGGCGGCTTCAGCTTCCAGGAGTTGAACCTGACTCTGGACGACATCGCCCAGATGTCCAAAGGCGGCGCCGACCTTTCCTACGATTTCGTCACGCGCCCGGCATACCAGCATGCGCTGCTGACCGGCGACACCGAATTCCTGCGCCTGATGCTCAAGGAAATGCATGCCTTCGGCATCGACCCGGCCTCCTTGATCCACGCCTTGCAGAACCACGACGAACTCACGGCCGAGCTGGTGCACTTCTGGACCCTGCACGCCCATGACATGTACCTGTACAAGGGCCAGACCCTGCCCGGCAGCGTGCTGCGCGAACACATCCGCGAGGAGATCTACGAGCGCGCCTCGGGCGAGCATGCGCCCTACAACCTGCGCTTCGTCACCAACGGCATTTCCTGCACCACCGTGAGCCTGATCACGGCAGCCTTGGGCATTCGCGACCTGGAGCAGTTGACCGATAGCGACATCCAGCAGATTCAGCGGGTGCACCTGCTGCTGGTGATGTACAACGCCATGCAGCCGGGCGTCGTGGCGGTTTCCGGCTGGGACATGGTCGGCGCCCTGCCCTTGCCAGCCGAAGCCGTGGCCGAGCGAATGGTCGATGGCGATACGCGCTGGATCCACCGCGGCGGGTATGACCTGGCCGGTTTGAACCCCGAAGCCGAGGCGTCGGTGCGTGGCATGCCACGGGCGCGCAGCCTGTACGGCAGCCTCGACGAGCAGCTGCAACGCCCGGACTCGTTCGCCAGTCAGGTCAAGAAATTGCTGGCGGTACGCCAGGCCTACGGCATCGCTGCCAGCCGCCAGGTGCTGGTGCCCGAGGTGAGCAGCCCAGGGCTGCTGGTGATGGTGCACGAGTTGCCGGCGGGGCGCGGCACGCAGATCAGTGCCCTGAACTTCGGCGCCGAGGCCATCAGCGAAACGCTGCAACTGACCGGCTTCCACCCGGGACCTGTGGTCGACATGATCAACGAGACCGTGGAAGGCGATCTGGACGAAGACGGTACTCTGGTGATCAACCTCGATCCGTTCGAAGCCTTGTGCCTGCGTATCGTCAACAGCAGCGGCCACGCCTGACTCGGCAGGCGGCCCCGACCTAGCGCTCGGGGCCGCACACGCGAGCCATCAATGCTGCGCGTCGATGGCTCGACGAATCTCCCGAACCTGCTCCTTGCTCACCTTCGAAGCCGAATTCGACCAGCCCTGGCGCAGGAACGAGGCCAGCTCGGCCACTTCCTGGTCGTTCAGGCGCTTGGCGAATCCGGGCATCGGCAGCACCGAAGGTGCGCGCTCGGTGGACGGCGTACTGGCACCCTGGAGAATGACCTGCACCAATGCGCGAGGGTTGTCCGCATTGACCACGGTCGCGCCATCCAGGCGTGGGAATACCTGCTCGGCACCTTTCCCTGAGACGAAGT
The DNA here is from genome assembly GCF_016518545.1 of Pseudomonas sp. S30. Classification (GTDB taxonomy): domain Bacteria; phylum Pseudomonadota; class Gammaproteobacteria; order Pseudomonadales; family Pseudomonadaceae; genus Aquipseudomonas. Next base: position 65,010 of record NZ_JACVTO010000004.1, on the reverse strand, counting down.
GGCACGCATTGCAGTTGTCCAGGTAGAGGCGCTCGCCAAGACTCAAGTCCTTGGCGGCGGTGAGCCGCTGCTGGGTCTGGGTGGCAGCTTGGGCCTGGGCAGGCTGGGTCGATGCCGTTGCAGATCCCAGGGACTTGAGATAGGCCGCCATGGCCTGCAGGTCGGTGTCGCTCATGTGCGAGGTGCTGTGCAGGATCACATCGGTCATCTCTCCGGCCACGGCGGCCTGGGTGTTGCGGCCGGTGCCCAGATAGTCGATCACCTGCGCTTCGCTCCAGTGCGGCAACCTCCGCAGCGAGGGCACGTTCCAGCCGTTGAGCTCGGTGCCGGACAGGTACAGCGCGGCGCTGTCGTCCAGCGCCTTCTCCTGCAAGGTCACGGCGCGAGGCGTGTGACACGAGCCACAGTGGCCCAGCCCCTGCACCAGATAGGCACCGCGGGCAACTGCCGACTGCTCGACGGACGACGACGCGGCCTCAGGTGCAGGCGCGGGGGCGAACAGGGCACGCCAGTAGGCCAACGGCCAGCGAATCGAAAGCGGCCAGGGCACGCCGTTGTTGCGGTTGGCCTGCTCGACCGGCGCCACGCCCTGCATGAAGTAGGCGTACAACGCCTGGGTGTCGGCATCGGTGACCTTGGCGTAGGACGGATAAGGCATGGCCGGGTACAGGGCGCTGCCGTCGTGGCCCACACCGCGCCGCAGTGCCCGTTCGAACTGGCCGTAGGTCCAGTTGCCGATGCCGGTGCGCTTGTCCGGCGTGATGTTGGTGGCATACAGCGTGCCGATCGGCGAGGCGATACCCAGCCCACCAGCGAAGGCCTTGTCGCTGCCACGTGCGGTATGGCAGGCCACGCAGTCACCGACCCGAGCCAGGTAGGCGCCCCGCTCGATCAGCGCTGGGGTGACCGGCTCGGTCATGCGGGCCTGGGCATCGCCGACCTGGTTCAACCAGCCCGCCAGGAGCCAGGCCGCCAGCAACGCCGCCAGCGCGCACAGCAGGATGGCCAGCACCACGGAGCCTTTACGAAACCTCATGCGTGCCGTCCTCATGCCTGCACCAATGGGCCAGGGTTCTTCAGGTACTGGTCCTTGATGGCCTGGGCCGAAAAGAGGGTCAGTGCACCAATCAACGCCGTGGGGTTGGCCTGGAAGTTCTGTGGGAAAGCGTTGCCACCGGGTACGAAGACATTGTGTACGTCCCAGCTCTGCAGGTAGCGGTTGAGCGCGCTGGTACGGGGAGAGTCGCCCATGACCGCACCGCCGACGTTATGGGTGGAGACGTACTTGGTGATGTCCCAGTGGTCGTCCATGCCCAGGTAGTTCTCGCTGTAGCTGTCCGGACCGAGTTCTCGTGTGATGTCGCGCACGATGCCGCGCAGGTACTGCTGCAATTTCAGCTCATTGGGCTTCCAGTCGAAGGTGATGCGCAGCAGCGGCTGACCCCAGGGGTCTTTGTAGGTGGGGTCGAGGTCGACATAATGCCCGCGGTAGGACATGCAGCCGGTGGAAATGCTGACTTTCATCGAATGCCCGTACCAGTCCTGCATGCCTTCCTTCCAGCCCTGCCCCCACTGGGGCGTACCGGCGGGCAGCGAGGTGCCGATCGGGGCGCCGCTGGCCTGTGAACTATGGATCTTGGCGCCGCCGATGATGCCCAGCCCCGGGCCGTCGAAGTTGCCCGGAGAGATGTCGTTGAACATGCGCCCGGTGGCACCGGCAGTGGCGAAGGGGTTGAAGCGCCGGTCCTTGAAGAACAAGGTGGTGTCGCCCACGCTCAGGTAGGCGTAATTGCGGCCCACCACCCCTTCCCCGCTGATGGGATCGTAGGGTTTGCCGATGCCGGAAAGCAGCATCAGGCGCACGTTGACGAACTGGAAGGCGGCCAGCACGACGATGCGCGCGGGCTGGAACACTTCGTTGCCCTGGCCGTCCACGTAAGTGATGCCCCGCGCGGTCTTGCCGTCGGGGTGCAACTCGACCCTGAGCACGTTGGCGTTGACCCGGTAGTCGAAGTTGTCCATGCGCTTGAGGGCATCGAGTACCGCCGTTTGCGGCGACGCCTTCGAATAGTTCAGGCAGGGATACTTGCTGCAGAAGCCGCAGTAGTTGCACGGTGCGATCTGGTTGCCGTAGGGGTTCTTCCATGCCCGCGAAACGTTCGCCGACGGGTTGGGAAACGGGTGATAGCCCAGCTTGCGTGCCGCCTGGTCGAACATCGTGCAGTTCAGGGTGTCCTGCAGGGCCGGCAACGGGAAGGGACTGGAGCGCGGGCCTTCGAAGGGGTCGCCGTCGACCATGATCTGCCCACCGAGATTGCCGGTGTTGCCGGACAGGCCGCAGATCTTGTCGAAACGGTCCAGGAAGGGTTCGATTTCCTCCCAGGTGAAGGGGTAGTCCTGGATCTGCATGTCCGCCGGCAGCGTGCCCGGGGCGTAGGCCTGGTCGGCGTAGGTCTTGAGCTTGAGGTCGGTGGGCGTCGGGCGGATCAGCACGCCGGTCCAGTGCAGGCCCGAGCCGCCGACGCCGGTGCCGGGCACGAACGCGCCCCACTGCCGGGTCGGCAGAGCGGTGGCCTGGAGGCCGTGGCGTACGGTGAGTGCGCCGTCACGTGGCGCGAGCATGATCTTGTTGCGGATGCCATAGGCATATTGGTCGGCCGGTTTGGGATAGCTGAAGTCGGCATTGCGACGATCTTCCCCACGCTCGAAGGCGCGTACCTTCAACCCGGCCTGGGCCAACTCGATACTCATCAGCGAGCCGGTCCAACCCAGGCCGACCACGGCCACGTCGACTTCATCGTTGGTTAGCGTTGCCATGGATACCCCTTGCTTGCAAAGACGTGAATGCGGTTCATGCGCGATCTCCGGACAGGCTCACCGGCCCCAGCGGATAGACCACCTCGTGCTGCGCGACCCATTCCAGGTAGCTGGCGCGTGCGCCGGGGAAGCCGATGGCGACCCAGGCCTTCATGCCCTTGTTGCCGCCATAGATCGGATCGGCCAGCCAGCCCTGTCGGGTCAGGTTGAGCAATTCGGTGAAGAACAGCGGGCTGCTGAGCAAGGGTTCGCCGTGTTCGGCGAAGTCGATCTCGCCCTTTTGCAGGCGCCCGAGCATCTGTTCGCGGGCGCCGAGACTCAGCAGGGCGAAGGGATGGCCGTAGTTCATCACGGCAGCGTGCTCGACGGCCGAGATGCCCTTCTGGAAGATCTGCTGGAGGGTGTAGGGCAGCTGATAGCCGAGGGTGGCAGGCGCTTGGGCGTCGAACGGGCCTTGCAGGTAGACCTCGCTGCCCAGTCCCGCGGCGAGTTGCTGGTCGATGAAGATCGGCACGTTGGTTTCCAGGGCGCCGGGGCCACGACCGTCTGCGGGAATCAGGCGGTCGCAGGCGGCAGTGATGAAGGTCCACTCGGAGCGACTGAAGAACGTTGGTGTGTAGCTTTCCAGACTGGGCGCGATCATCTCGGCGGCCATGGCGGCGCTCAGGCCATTGACGGCCACGCCCATTGCCGGGAGCGCGATCAGCGAGGACAGCAGGAACTTGCGCCGCGAGGATTGTTTGGCTGAAAGCATCGGGTTCACCTGTGACGAGCCGCGCACGGCGTGCACGTCTGCGCAGCTCCACAGGTGAGGAGGCTGGGATCGGAAACGTCAGGCCATGCGCTTCGAAAACGGTGCGCCGCAGACTCTGTGGCCGGCTGGCGCAGTCAGTTACAAAATGTTACTCACAGGTGGACCGCTTCGCTTGCTGCAACGTTCCGTCAGCCTTGCTGCACGCAGCGATTACAGCGTCTGCTCCAGCGACAGGGGAATGCGAAGAGGGGCCAGCGGCCCTTCGCGCTGGCCGCACATCTCGTCATGCACCACATGCTGCACCAGCCAGCAGGGCAACGGTGGGGTGTGGGCCAGAAGTTGGCGCAGTTCGGTGGTCGAGCGCAGGCGCATTACCTCGCCCTGCGCGTCGTGCAGCGACTGCGGCCCCTGCGTGGTGAGCGCACGCAAGACATAGAACCCGCCCTCCAGCGAAAGCAGCTCCAGTTCCTGAATACCCCCGGATGCCGCCATTTCGTTCAGCTTGTCGATGTTCATGGGAACCTCGCGGATGGTGAATGAAAGCGCTCGACTGTAAAGTTGTACACGCTTGATTATTTGTACAGGCTAGACCAGATTAATTCCCTGAATCTTCAACCACGCACAGGAGAAGGGCATGGCACTGATCGCAGGTTTGACGGGCCAGGCCACGGTGCTGGTATGTGGCGCCAGTCGCGGCATCGGCCTGGCGCTGTGCGAGCAGCTGCTGGCCCGCGATGATGTCCACCGCCTGTTCGCAGTGGCGCGCCAGGCCACCGGCAGCGAAGGCCTGCGCTCATTGGCCCTGCAGTACCCCTCGCGTATTCGCCTGCTGGACTGCGACGCTCGGGATGAATGGGCGCTGGCCGCGCTGGCGAGTACCGTGGGCGCCGAGCGCCCTCATCTGCACCTGGTGCTGTGCACCCTGGGCGTGCTCGACGAAGGCCCGGCACGGGCGGAAAAGTCGCTGGCGCAACTGGACATGGCCAGCCTGCAGGCCACGTTCGCAAGCAACAGTTTCGCGCCAATCCTGCTGCTCAAGCACCTCATGCCCTTGCTGCGCAGGCAGCCGACGACCTTCGCGGCGCTCTCCGCGCGAGTCGGTTCCATCGGGGACAACCGGCTAGGTGGCTGGTACAGCTACCGCGCCAGCAAGGCCGCCCTCAACCAACTGCTGCGCACGGCCAGCATCGAGCTGCGCCGGCTCAATGCCCAGGCCACGGTGCTGGCACTGCACCCCGGTACCACCGATACGCAACTGTCACGGCCGTATCAGGCGAACGTACCGAACGACAAGCTGTTCGACACGACCTTCACCGCCGAGCGTTTGCTGGCGCTGATCGCCCGACACGGGCCGGCGGACAGCGGCAGTTTCCTGGCCTGGGACGACCAGCCGATCCCCTGGTGATCGGGGCTGGAACCTATGGCGCGAGGCCGCAGTCATTGTGCTCAGACACCTTGATCGCGAGGAGCTCACGCGGCCATTCAAGTCACTGAACCGTACGCATCGCGCTTGGACCGATTCACGGCGGGCTCGCTTCCTGCGACCTCGCCGCTCCTGGGCCTCACCGAGACGCCATCTTGGACAACAGCACTCCACTCGCTTCCCATCAACGCGGCCTCGATTGGCTGAATTTCTTCCTGGCCGACGTGCGCGACGGCCTGGGCCCCTACCTGGCCATCTATCTGCTGGCAGTGCACCAGTGGCAACCGGCAAGCATCGGCCTGGTGATGACCCTCGCCGGCGTCGCGGCGCTGCTGGCGCAGACGCCGGCAGGCGCTTTGATCGACCGGACCCCGGCCAAACGGGCCGTGGTAGTGGTCGCCGCCCTGCTGGTGACCGGCAGTTGCCTGCTGCTGCCGCTAATCTCCTCCTTCACCCTGGTGGCGCTGACCCAGACCATCAGCGCCTTGGCGGGGTCGGTGTTCGCGCCGGCCATCGCCGCCATTTCTCTGGGCATCACCGGGCCCAAGGCGTTCACCCGCCGGGTCGGGCGCAATGAAACCTTCAACCATGCCGGCAATGCGTTCTCGGCGATGCTGGCCGGCGGCCTGGCCTACCTCTTCGGGCCGGTAGTGGTGTTCTACCTGATGGCGGTGATGACGGTCGCCAGCATTGTCGCGGTCAGCCGCATACCGGCGACGGCGATCGATCATCAGGTGGCGCGAGGCCTGAACCATGGCGCGGCCGGCGACGACACACCCGCTGGGCTGAAACTGCTGCTGCACAACCGCACGCTGCTGCTGTTCGCCGTGTGCTGTGCACTGTTCCACCTGGCCAATGCCGCGATGCTGCCGCTGGTGAGCCAGAAGCTCTCCCAGGTGGACTTGCGCCTGGCGACGCCGCTGACGTCCGCGTGCATCGTCGCCGCGCAACTGGTGATGGTGCCCATGGCGCTACTGGTGGGCGCCAAGGCCGAGCACTGGGGGCGCAAACCCTTCCTGCTGGCCGGTTTCCTGATCCTGCCGCTGCGCGGCGCCTTGTACGTGCTGTCGGACAATCCTTTCTGGCTGGTGGGGGTGCAATTGCTCGACGGTATCGGCGCGGGCATTTTTGGCGCGCTGTTTCCGATCATCGTCAAGGACCTGACGGAGGGCACCGGGCGCTTCAACGTCAGCCTGGGCGCGCTGACGGCGATCTTCAGCCTCGGCGCTGCGCTGAGCCCGGGCGTCGCGGGCCTGGTGGTGCAATCGGCGGGGTACGATGCCGCCTTCCTCACCTTGGCGGGCATCGCCGCTGCGGCCTTCGTGCTGGTGCTGGTGGCGCTGCCGGAAACCCATCCCCGTTCCGCTGGTGCATCGACCCCGATGCCCACTGCCGCTGGAAACTGAACGATTCATGAGCGTCCCTTCGACCACGTTGATCATCTGGGGGGTGGCCGCACTGGCCACCTGTGGCGTCATCCTGCGACCGTGGCGAGTCCCCGAGTATGTCTGGGCCGTGGCCGGCGCCCTGCTGCTGACGCTGTGCGGCCTGATGCCCTGGCCATCGGCGCTGCACGCAGTGGCCGAGGGCGGGGACGTCTACCTGTTCCTGATCGGGATGATGCTGCTGGCCGAAGTCGCCCGGCAGGAAGGCCTGTTCGACTGGCTGGCGCGCTACGCCGTGGTGCATGCCCGGGGATCGGGGCAGCGCCTGTTCGACCTGGTGTTTCTGGTCGGCACGCTGGTCACGGTGTTCCTGTCCAACGACGCGACGGCCGTGGTCCTGACGCCGGCCGTGTATGCCGCCTGCCGGGCGGCCAAGGCCGAACCCCTACCCTACCTGTTCATCTGCGCCTTCATCGCCAACGCCGCCAGCTTCGTGCTGCCGATCTCCAACCCGGCCAACCTGGTGGTGTTCGGCAGCCAGATGCCGCCGTTGCTGGAGTGGCTGCGACAGTTCGCCCTGCCCTCTGTCGTGGCCATCCTGCTGACCTATCTGGCGCTGCGCCTGAGCCAGCGTCGGCAGATTCGCCGACCCCTGGCGCCGAGCATCGACCCCCAGCCGCTGTCACGCGGCGCGCAACTGTGCGCTGCGGGCATCGTGCTGACCGGTGCCTCGCTGCTGCTGGCATCGGCCCTGGACAAACCGCTGGGATTGCCGACCTTCTGCGCCGGGGTGGCGACCACCGCGCTCATCCACCTGAGTGGGCGCCGCAGCCCGGTACCGGTGCTACGGCAGGTGGCCTGGGGGGTGCTGCCACTGGTGGCGGGCCTGTTCGTGCTGGTCGAAGCGGTGGCCCAGACCGGGGTCATACGCGAGTTGGCCCATGCTCTGGCCGCGCTGGCCGAGGCATCGCCGACTCAGGCGACCTGGGCGGCGGGCATCGGGGTAGCGGTGGCGAGCAACCTGATGAACAACCTGCCGACTGGATTGATCGCAGGCTCCATGGGACAGCTGGCCGACCTGCCGCAGTCGACCACGGCAGCCTTGCTGATCGGCGTAGATCTGGGGCCGAACCTTTCCATCACTGGATCGCTGGCGACTTTGTTGTGGCTGGTGGCGATTCGTCGTGAAGGCGAGCAAGTGGGTGCCTGGCAGTTCCTGCGCCTGGGCCTGGTGGTGACGCCTGCGGCGTTGCTCGGAGCGCTCTTGGCCTTGTCGATCTGAGGCGTCGGGTGCTTGGCCAGAGGGCAACACGAAGCCAGGCACCTGCACTGATGAATTTTTTTCAGTGATGTGTGGAATTAATGCCAGAGAAGTGAATTCGATTAATCAATACAGTGGAGTGCCTTTGTAACGAGCCTTGTCATGTCCGCTACCTGCGCCTCCCCCACCGCTGCATCTACCTCCCGGCACACGTCCCTGAGCATCGCGATTCTGGCCTTCTCGGCCTTTCTGATCGTCACCACCGAGTTTCTGATCGTCGGCCTGCTGCCGGCGATCGCCAGGGACCTGCACCTGTCGATCTCCGCCACGGGTCAGTTGGTAACCTTGTTCGCCTTCACCGTGATGCTACTCGGTCCACCGCTGACCGCGGCCCTCTCGCACCTGGATCGCAAGAAACTATTCGTGACCATCCTGTGCGTGTTCGCCGCCGCCAACGGCCTGGCAGCGATGGCCGAGAACTTCACGGTACTGGCACTGGCGCGGATCGTTCCTGCCATGGCGCTGCCCGTGTTCTGGGGCACCGCGAGCGAAACCGCCGGGCAGCTTGCCGGCCCTGAACACGCTGGACGTGCCGTGGCCAGGGTGTATCTGGGCATCTCGGCGGCCATGCTGCTGGGCATTCCGCTGGGCACCGTGGCCTCGACCCTGATCGGCTGGCGCGGCTCGTTCTGGCTGCTCGCCGGCCTGTCGCTGCTGATGGCCATCGCCCTGTGGTGGCTGATGCCCTCGGTGGCCCGCACGGCCAAGCTGGATCTGCGCCAGCAGGCGAAGATCTTCAAGGACCCGTACTTCGTGGCCAATGTGCTGCTGTCGGTGGTGGTGTTCACGGCCATGTTCGTCGGCTACACCTACCTGGCCGACCTGCTGGAGCGGGTCGCCGGTATTCCTGCAGCGCAGGTGGGCTGGTGGCTGATGGGCTTCGGCGCCGTCGGGCTGATCGGCAACTGGCTGGGCGGCAAGCTGGTGGACCGCTCGCCGCTGAACGCGACGCGCACCTTCCTGGTGCTGCTGGCCCTGGGCATGGCGGCGCTGGTGCCTGCGGCGCAGTCGACGCTGCTGCTGTGCGCCGTGCTGGCGCTCTGGGGCATCGCCAACACGGCGCTGTATCCGATCTGCCAGGTGCGGGTGATGGCCTGTGTGTCCCAGGCCAAGGCTCTGGCGGGTACCGCCAACGTATCGGCGGCCAACGCCGGTATCGGCCTGGGTGCGATCATCGGGGCGGCGACGATCTCGAACCTGGGCACCGCATACATCGGCTATGTAGCGGCCGGTGTGGCCGTGCTGGCGCTGGTCTCGCTGCCGCTGGTGCGCAGGCTGGCGCACTGAAGGCATAGCTCAAGCGCGTTCATCGGCCTGTGGGCTGCGGATGCCGTGGGCACACAGGCGCGGCGTCAGATAGTCGAGCAGTGCCTGCACCTTGGGCAGGTTCTCGCGACGCTTGAGCCACACCAGGTTGATCGGTAGACCATCGGTCGCCAGGTCGGGCAGCACCTGCGTCAGGGCACCCTGCGTCATGTGCCGCTGGGTAAGCCAGGTCGGCAACTGGGCGATGCCCAGGCCCGCCAGCACAGCCGCCACCTCGCCTTCACCATCGCCCACGGCGATGCGCGCCTGCGGGCTGCGTCGTTCCATGTCGCCGGGCTGAGGCCCCTTCATGTACCAGGGGCCGACCCCGCCATCACGCTGGCCATAGACCACGCACGCATGCCCGAGCAACTCGGCTGCCGTGCGCGGTTCACCCTGGCGCTGGAGATACGCCGGTGCGGCGCAGAACACCATGCGCTGGGCGCCGAGAAAGCGGTGGCCGAGGCTGGCTGGCCAGACGTCCGGCCCACCGATGCGCACGACGATGTCGATGCCTTCGGTCACGGGATCGACGAAGCGATCGGTGAACGAGACGTGCGGCTCCACTTTGGGAAAGCGCTGGACGAAGTCGAGGATCAGCGGCAGCACGTGCAGGCGTCCGAACGACGCTGGCAGGTCGATGCGTACCCTGCCCTGGGGCGCTTCGCTGGCGATGCTCAGCGCCGTCTCGGCTTCCTCCAATTCACCCAGCACCGCAGTGCAGGTCCGGTAGTAGGTGCTGCCGGCCTCGGTCAGCGCCAGTGTGCGCGTGGTGCGACTGAACAGCTTGAGCCCCAGCCGCGCTTCCAGACGGGCCACGCTCTTGCTCACGGCCGAGGCCGTGAGGTTCAGGCGCTCGGCCGCCGCCGTGAAGCTGGCGCACTCGGCCACCGCGACGAAGACGTCCAGGCCCTTGAGGCGTTCAGACGAATGCATGGCAGGCTTCACCTCGGGCGAGTTGACGGCGCCTCACTCCACGCCCTCCATCACGCCCTGGTCCTCTCCGAGGAAGCCGCCGCTCTGATGGCGCCACAGCCGCGCATAGGTGCCGTTACGGGCCAACAGCTCGGCGTGGGTGCCCTGCTCGACGATGCGCCCCTCGTCCATCACGACCAACCGGTCCATCGCGGCGATGGTCGACAGTCGGTGGGCGATGGCGATCACGGTCTTGCCCTGCATCATTTCGTCCAGGCTTTCCTGGATCGCCACTTCCACTTCCGAATCCAGCGCACTGGTGGCTTCGTCGAGCAGCAGGATCGGGGCGTTCTTGAGCATCACCCGGGCGATCGCCACGCGCTGGCGCTGGCCACCGGAGAGCTTGATGCCACGTTCGCCGACCAGGGTGTCGTAGCCGCTGTGGCCGTCGCGATCACTGAGCTGGCTGATGAAGCCGTCGGCCTGGGCGTCGATGGCCGCCTGGCGGATCTGCGCCTCGGTCGCGTCCGGACGGCCGTAGGCGATGTTGTCGCGGATCGAGCGGTGCAGCAGCGAGGTGTCCTGGGTCACCATGCCGATGGCGCTGCGCAGGCTGTCCTGGGTCACCTTGGCGATGTCCTGGCCATCGATGCGGATCTGCCCGCTGTCCACGTCATGGAAACGCAGCAGGAGGTTGATCAGTGTGGATTTACCGGCGCCGGAGCGGCCGACCAGGCCGATTTTCTCGCCGGCGCGGATGTCCAGGCTCAGGCCGTCCAGCACTTGGCGCTCGCCGTTGTAGTTGAAGCGCACCTGGTCGAAGCTCACCGCACCACCCCGGGTCTCAAGCACCGCGGCATCCGGCGCGTCCTGCACCTTGGGGCCGGTGGTGAGGGTGGCCATACCGTCCTGCACCGTGCCGATGCTTTCGAACAGCGAGGTCATCTGCCACATGATCCAGTGCGACATGCCGTTGATGCGCAGGGCCATGGCGGTGATCGCCGCGACGGCGCCAACGCCGATCTCACCCTGATGCCAGAGCCACAGCGAGTACCCGGCCGCGCTCATGATCAGCCCGACCACCAGCGCCTCGTTGACGATCTCGAACTGGCTCACCAGGCGCATCTGGCGGAACCCGGTCTGCTTGAAGTCTTCCATCGCCGCACGGGCGAAGTGCGCCTCGCGCCTGGAATGGGAGAACAGCTTGACCGTGGTGATGTTGGTGTAGGCGTCCGAGATGCGCCCGGTCATGGACGAGCGGGCATCGGCCTGCTGCTGGCCGACATCGCCCAGACGCGGCACGAAGTACCACATGGTCAGGCCGAACACCACCACCCAGCCCAGGAACGGCAGCATCAGCTTCAGCGCGAAGCCGCCGGCCAGGGCGATGATGGCCACGAAATAGACACCGATGCCAGGCAGCACCTCGATCAGGGTGAACAGCACCTCGCGCACGGCCAGCGCGGTCTGCATCACCTTGGTGGTAACCCTTCCCGAGAACTCGTCGGAGAAGAACGACAGGCTCTGGCGCAGCATCAGCCGATGGAAATCCCAGCGCAGGCGCAGCGGCAGGTTGATGGCCAGCACCTGGTGCTGAATCATCGTGCGCGCGGCCACCAGGAACACACTGGCCACCAGGATCGCACCCACACCCCACAGCACGTGGCTCTGCTGCTCGGTCAGCGCGCCGCCGACTTGCCAGTCGCCGAGCAGGTCGACCACCTGGCCGAGAAAGGAGAACAGCCACGCCTCGTAGATGGAGAACGCTGCGCTGAGCAGGGCCAGGGCCAGGATGTAACCGCGCGCGCCGCGGGTGCAGGCCCAGATGAAGCGCGCCAGGCCCATGGGCGGCGGCGGTGCTTCATCGGGCGGGAATGGATCTAGCCAGCGCTCCAGGACACGCAGCATGAAGGTCTCCAGACAGATGAAAAGACAGGATGATGCCAGACAGCGCGGACGCAGACTGTAGGTGAATTGTTAACCGTGGCCGTCAACCGAGCTGGATGTACAGTGCGTAGCCGCCCAGGGTCAGCCAGAACACCAGGAAAATCCACGGTGTGCGCAGGGAGAACAGCAGCGACTTTCGGTGCGAGGCCTGGGAGGTCTCGGTTTCGCTGAACAGCGGCGATTCGTCGTAGGCCAGCCCCATCAATGGCTCGCTGCGCAGCAGGTGGCTCTGCTTGAGCTGCCAGTGCTCGATGATCTTGAACGCGGCGCGGATGCCCGGCCAGGCATTGAGCGAGCTGAGTACACCCAGCAGTGCCAGGAATGGGGGGACCAGCAAGGTGAACATCTGCCCCCAGCTCTCGTTCAGATTGCTCATGGCCGAGACGAAGGCGATGACCAGAAACGACTGGGCGGTGAGGTAGGCGTCGGTGCGGTTGGCCAGGATGCTGGTTTCGTACTGGATTTCGCGGCGGTAGAAGTCCAGGCGCTCCTTGGGCGAGCCGAACATGCGTGCTTCGGACTCGCTCCTGATCTCATGCTCGGGAGTGCTCGGGGTGATGATGCGCGGCACGTGATCGCTCCTGATCGTGGCCCTGTTGGATAAGGGATAGAGCCGATCGTTCGGCAAAGATTCAGCCGGCGATGGCGATCGACCGTCCGTCGTGGCGATCGGGCATCCGGTTCAACGCTCGGGATGGCCGTCTCTCGAACCCTTACGGACCTTTCCATCTGCAGGAGTGACAACCATGCGCGACTACCCGACCCCACCCTTCCCTTCCCAGCCGCAGACAGTGCCCGGTGCGCAAGACAAGATGCAGCCCGTGCCCGATTGTGGCGAGCAGAGCTACACCGGCCATGGCCGGCTGGCGGGCAAGAAAGCCTTGATCACCGGTGGCGACAGCGGCATCGGCCGGGCCGTGGCCATCGCCTATGCCCGCGAAGGCGCGGACGTGGCCATCGCCTACCTGGACGAGCATGAGGACGCCCAGGACACCGCCCGCCATGTCGAGGCAGCCGGCCGCGAGTGTCTGCTGCTGCCGGGAGACCTTGCGCACAAGGCGCACTGTGAGCACATCGTGGCCAAGACCGTGGAGCGGTTCGGCCGGATCGACATCCTGGTCAACAATGCCGCGTTCCAGATGTCCCACGACAGCCTGGACGAGATCGATGACGAGGAATGGGTCAAGACCTTCGACATCAACATCACGGCGATCTTCCGCATCTGCAAGGCGGCGTTGCCGTCCATGCCGCGGGGCAGTTCGATCATCAACACCAGTTCGGTGAATTCTGACGATCCGTCGCCGAGCCTGTTGGCCTATGCCACCACCAAGGGCGCCATCGCCAACTTCACCGCCGGCCTGGCGCAGATGCTGGGTGAACAGGGGATCCGCGTGAACAGCGTAGCGCCAGGGCCGATCTGGACGCCGCTGATTCCGGCGACCATGCCGGACGAGGCAGTGCGAAACTTCGGTTCGAAGACGCCCTTGGGGCGTCCGGGCCAACCGGTGGAAGTGTCGCCTATCTATGTACTGCTGGGCTCGGATGAGAGCAGCTACATCTCGGGTTCGCGCTATGCCGTCACGGGCGGCAAGCCGATCCTGTAAGCACACGCCTGGACGTCTCGGGGCCGCGATGGACCCCGAGTCGGTCCTGTCCAAGCCGGATGGACGATGGATCAGTAATACGCGTTTTCTTTCTGAGTGTGGTCGGTCACGTCACGCACGCCCTTGAGTTCGGGAATGCGTTCGAGCAGCGTGCGCTCGATGCCGTCCTTGAGCGTGACGTCGGCCTGGCCACAGCCCTGGCAGCCGCCGCCGAACTGCAAGACGGCGATGCCATCCTCCACCACGTCGATCAGGCTGACCTGGCCGCCATGGCTGGCCAGGCCGGGATTGATCTCGGTTTGCAGGTAGTAGTTGATACGCTCGTTGATCGGGCTGTCCTCGTTGACCATCGGCACCTTGGCGTTCGGCGCCTTGATGGTCAGCTGCCCGCCCATGCGATCGGTGGCGTAGTCGACCAGCGCGTCCTCCAGGAACGGCTCGCTTACCGCGTCGATGTACGCAGTGAAACTCTTGAGGCCCACCGGCAGATCGTCGGGCTTTTCCTCGCCCGGCTTGCAGTAGGCGATGCAGGTCTCGGCGTACTGGGTGCCCGGCTGGGTGATGAAGACGCGGATGCCGATCCCGGGCGTGTTCTGCTTGGAAAGCAGATCGGCCAGATAATCATGGGCGGCGTCGGTAATGGTTATAGCGCTCATGGAAGTTCCTCACAGACTTGCCGTGCAGTGTACGCCAAAGGCCGGCATCGGACAAAGTCCTAGTATTTGACTCGGGATAACGCAGGCGCTGGTTGCGGGGCGTTGCCCACGGCCAGCCTTGCCTTGAGGCGTCGGTACAGGCCGCATTCCAGCCATTGATAGCTGAACCAGGACAACAGGCCGATCGCCGGCACGCACACGGCGAAGACCAGGTACGGGTTCAGCTGCAGCCGCTGGCTGGCGAACCAGCCGGCCCACAGCACCAGCACATGGATCAGGTACACCGAGTAGGAACAGTCGCCGAGGGTCTTGAGCACTCGATTGCCGCGAAAATACGGTTCGAGCGAGACGAATGCCATCACCACCAGCGCGCTGGGCAGTCCCCAGTGCAGCAGGCGTTCGGAGGCATCGAGCAGGTACAGCGCGCAGCCGGCGGCGGCCAGCACCGCCAGTGGCAGCCACAGCCCCTCGCGGATCAGCCCCCGGCGATACAGCACGCCCAGGCCGATACCCAGCACGAATTCGTAGATGATGTCGTTGTTGTAGAAGCGGCTGAGCACGCCCAGCCGTCCCAGCACTTCGCTGACCAGCAACAGCGCGGCCGTGACCAGGATCAGGTGATGACGCTGACGAACCAGGAAGGCCAGGCCGAACAGCAGGTAGAAGAACATCTCGAAGTTCAGTGTCCAGCCGACGTTGAGCGTGGGATAGAGCCCATAGCCGCCTGGGTTCTCGGACGGGATGAACAGCAGGGACAGCAGCAGGTGCTGCCAGTCGAACACCTGATGCGGCATCCAGCGGCTGACGCACAACAGCATCAAGGCCATGAGCAAGGTGTAGAACCAGTACGCTGGCACGATGCGCAGCACCCGGTTGAGCAGGAACTCGCGCGGGGCGATGTCCTTGTCGCGGGTCGACAGGTAGATCACCAGGCCGCTGATGACGAAGAAGATGTCCACCCCCACCGCGCCCCGGTCGGCGAGCAGGCGGCCGATGGGGCCGGTGGCATGGAAGTCGAAGAAGATCTGCATGAAGTGATGGCACACCACCACCCAAGCGGCGAATGCGCGCAGCGCCTGAAGCGAATACAGCATGGGTTGTCCTGCGGTTGTCGGTGCATTCAGGCCCGCATGGGCAAGCGCCTGGCGCCTGCCCCTGCGGGCCACCCACCTGTCCGACCGCAGTCAGCCGGCAAAGGTCCCGCTCATAGATTCTCGTAGCGATTCATGTCCAGCACCCCCGTCTCCACCGGATCGGTTTCCTCGATGAATTTACTCAGGTCATGGAAGTACTCCCAGAACTGCGGATGACTGCGGCGCACGCCCCAGCGCTGGACGATGGCATCGAACTTGCCGGTGTCGTCACGTGCCGCCTCCAGGTCCTCGACGAACTCGGTGACCTCGTTGGCGGGGATGTTGAACATGAAGTTCGGGTAGCTGCTGAGCACCCCGGGGTACAGGGTAAGGGTGTCCAGCCCGGGCTGGTAACGGTACGCCTCGCCAAGCAGGAAGGCGACGTTGCTGTGGGCCCGGTTGCGCAGCAGGCTGTACACCTGGCGCTGCCCGTCCTGCCCGACGATGCGCAGCATAGTCGCCTCGGGCAACTGGCCGATCACCTTCAGCCCGGCGGCCGGACGCGAGACCAGGCGGCTCAGGGACTGCTCGACGTTGCGGAACTCCTCGTTCATCTGCGGCCGCGAGCAGTAGGCGCCGGTGCAGCGGTTGATCGGATCGGGGGCGACGTTGAGGCTGGCGCTGCGTTGCAGCAGCTTGAGGCCGAAATCGCGCTCGGCATGGTGCTCGCTCAGTTGCAGGCCGCTGGGCGTGTCGGTATCGATGTCGGTGTAGTCCAGCCACATCTTGACCTTGCCGCTGTTCTGGTACCAGTCGTCGAGAATCGCGCCCCGTTTGCTGGCCGGCATCAGGCGCAGGAAGTTGACCTCGGCGCCGTTGCGGATCAGGTCGAAGTACAGGCGGGTCTGCAACTGGTGGGACAGGTTGCCGAAGACGTCGAAATTCACCGCCAGTTGGTAATAGGTGCGCTCCAGCAGGGGGTAATCGAACAGCCACATGGTCAGGGGCACGTCGCCGATCAGGCCCTTGCTCACCGACGCGCTGTCGAAATGACGGAAAATGCTCAGCAAGGCATTGTCATTGCCGGTCCACAGGGTCGACCAGTTCGGTGGCGGCACCTGGGCGTAGGCCTCGCGGCGCAAGGTCTCGTAATCGTTGCGCTTGTCGCGGTAGGCGCGCCACAGGCTCAGCACGCTGCCGACGTCGTCGATCTGTCCGGGCATGGCCAGCAAGGGCGTGGCCTGGCCACGGTACACGGCGTCGGTGACGTAGAGGTCATGGGCGGGATCCTGGAACAGCGCCCAGAAGTTGTCGCGGATCACGTCGGTGGCGATCTGGCCACGACACACCGGTCCGCGGATGAAGGTGCGCACGAAGTACTCGGCATTGTCGAGCATGAACTGGTAGCGCGCCTGGGCCGGAATCGCCTCGAAGGTTTCGAAGGGATTGGCGCGGCGCTGCGGGCCGTAGCCCGGCAAGGCGTCGGTGTGCCAGTTGCCGCTGTAGAACAGCTGCTTGACCCGTGCCAGCTTCTGCGGGCCCATTGCATAGGTGATGTGGGTCTTGTGCACGATCACGCCCTGCACGGGCATGAGGCGGTAGTAGAAGTCGCTGCCGGGGGGATCGTTGGGGCGCCGGCTGGCGATCAGGTCCACTGGCTGGCCGCTGGGCGTGCGCGAGCGCACCCACTGGAAGAAGTGGCCGGGCTCGCCGCCCTCGAAATGCACATGAGCCAGGAACAGGTGCTCGTAGAGCCAGCGCCCGACCAGGGCTTCGCTCGCGCCGGGGCGGTTGAGCAGCGCTTCCCAGTCGGCGATCTGCCGGGCCTCGCGGGCATTGGGCTGGATCGGCTGCGACTCCACCGGCGCACCGGCGGCCAGCCAGCGTTGCAGGGTCTGGTGTTCCTGGTCGGTCAGGCCGGTGACCGCCAGGGGCATGCCCTCCTTGGGATGAGCGCCGGCATAGGCATCGAACTCATGGGGCAAGGGGCACATGTTGTTGCGATCGAGCCCCAGGACGATCTCGTCCGGCAGCTTGGCGTTGGGCACCAAGGGCGTCTTGTGGCCCAGTTCGAGCATGCGCGCCATCAGCGCGGCCTGGCTGCCCTGGGCATCGAGCACCGAATAGAACCCTTTCTTGCGCCACGCCGCCTCGCCCTGGGCATCGTAGAAGATGCGCGTGGTCGGCACCGCTTCGCTGCGCTCACCCTGGTACACCGGCACTTTCGATGCACCGCGCTGGGCACCTTCGCCACTGCCGAGGTTGAGCTGGCAGGCAGCGTCGTTGCAGGCGTGGCAGGCCACGCACTTCTGGGTGAGGATTGGCTGGATATCCCGAGTGTAGGAAATGCTAGGGCTCGAGGTCGGTGTCTGCGCACAGGCGGCGCCGCCGATCAGCAAGGCGAAGGCGGCGGCGATGAAGCTGGGCAGCCTGGAGGCTGCGTTCTGGTTCATGAAGGCTGTCACGATGGTCTGCGTATCCGTTGGTTCTGCGCTGGGCCGCGCCAACATGAATGAAATTCATGCAAATTGGCGATGCGTCTAAAATTCGTGCAGCTTTGTTATCATTCCGCACTTCCCATCATCGTCCGACCAGGTTAGTTCTCATGCCCGACCGCAGCGCTCGTCTTCAAGCACTTCAGCACGCACTGAACGCGCGAATCCTGATTCTGGACGGCGGTATGGGTACCATGATCCAGAGCTATCGTCTGGAGGAAAAGGACTATCGTGGCACGCGCTTCGTCGATTGGCCAAGCGATGTCAAAGGTAACAACGATCTGCTGCTGCTGACCCAGCCCGATATCATCGCGGCGATCGAGAAGGCCTACCTGGACGCCGGTGCCGATATCCTGGAAACCAACACCTTCAATGCCACGCAGATTTCCCAGGCCGACTATGGCATGGAAGCGCTGGTGTACGAACTCAATGTCGAGGGCGCGCGCATCGCCCGCCAGGTGGCCGACGCCAAGACGCTGGAAACTCCGGACCGCCCACGCTTCGTCGCCGGCGTGCTGGGCCCGACCAGCCGCACCTGCTCGATTTCCCCGGACGTCAACGACCCGGGCTATCGCAACGTCACCTTCGACGAGCTGGTGGTGAACTACACCGAGGCCACCCGGGGCCTGATCGAAGGCGGCGCCGACCTGATCCTGATCGAAACCATCTTCGACACCCTCAACGCCAAGGCGGCGATCTTCGCCGTGCAGCAGGTGTTCGAGGAAGATGGCGTGGAATTGCCGATCATGATTTCCGGCACCATCACCGATGCCTCCGGTCGCACCCTCTCCGGGCAGACCACCGAGGCGTTCTGGAACTCGGTGCGCCACGCCAAGCCGATCTCGGTGGGCCTGAACTGCGCCCTGGGCGCCAAGGACCTGCGGCCCTACCTGGAAGAGCTGTCGACCAAGGCCGACACCCACGTCTCCGCGCACCCCAACGCCGGCCTGCCGAACGCCTTCGGCGAGTACGACGAAACCCCGGCGGAAATGGCCGCCGTGGTCGAGGAGTTCGCCGCCAGCGGCTTTCTCAACATCATCGGCGGCTGCTGCGGCACCACGCCGGGGCATATCCAGGCCATCGCCGAAGCCGTGGCGAAGTACCCGCCGCGGGCCGTCCCGGACATTCCCAAGGCGTGCCGACTGTCGGGGCTGGAGCCGTTCACCATCGATCGCCAGTCGTTGTTCGTCAACGTCGGCGAGCGCACCAACATCACCGGGTCGGCCAAGTTCGCCCGGCTGATTCGCGAAGAGAACTACACCGAGGCGCTGGAGGTGGCGCTGCAGCAGGTCGAGGCCGGCGCCCAGGTCATCGACATCAACATGGACGAAGGGATGCTCGATTCCCAGGCCGCCATGGTGCGTTTCCTCAACCTGATCGCCGGCGAGCCGGACATCTCCCGGGTGCCGATCATGATCGACTCCTCCAAGTGGGAGGTGATCGAAGCGGGACTGAAGTGCATCCAGGGCAAGGGCATCGTCAACTCGATTTCCATGAAGGAAGGCGTGGAGGCGTTCAAGCACCACGCCCGGCTGTGCAAGCGCTATGGCGCGGCGGTGGTGGTGATGGCCTTCGACGAGGTGGGCCAGGCCGACACGGCGGCGCGCAAGCAGCAGATCTGCCAGCGCAGCTACGACATCCTGGTGAACGAAGTCGGCTTCCCGCCCGAGGACATCATCTTCGACCCGAACATCTTCGCAGTGGCCACCGGCATCGAGGAACACAACAACTATGCGGTGGACTTCATCGAGGCCTGCGCCTACATCCGTGATCACCTGCCCCACGCCTTGAGTTCGGGCGGTGTGTCCAACGTGTCGTTCTCCTTCCGCGGCAACAACCCGGTGCGCGAGGCGATCCACTCGGTGTTCCTCTACCACGCGATCCAGAACGGCCTGACCATGGGCATCGTCAACGCCGGCCAGCTGGAGATCTACGACGAAATTCCGGCGGCGCTGCGCGAGAAGGTCGAGGACGTGGTGCTCAACCGCACGCCCGAAGGCACCGACGCCCTGCTGGCCATCGCCGAAGACTACAAGGGCGGCGGCGCCGCCAAGGAAGTGGAAAACGAAGAGTGGCGCTCGATGCCGGTCGACAAGCGCCTGGAACATGCGCTGGTCAAGGGCATCACTGCCTACATCGTCGAGGACACCGAGGAATGCCGGCAGCTGGCCGCGCGGCCCATCGAGGTCATCGAAGGCCCCTTGATGAGTGGCATGAACGTGGTCGGCGATCTGTTCGGCGCGGGCAAGATGTTCCTGCCGCAGGTGGTCAAGTCGGCGCGGGTGATGAAGCAGGCCGTGGCGCACCTGATCCCCTTCATCGAGGCCGAGAAGGGCGACAAGCCCGAGGCCAAGGGCAAGATCCTCATGGCCACGGTCAAGGGCGACGTGCACGACATCGGCAAGAACATCGTCGGTGTCGTGCTCGGCTGCAACGGCTACGACATCGTCGACCTGGGCGTGATGGTGCCCGCCGAGAAGATCCTGCAGACAGCCCGCGAGCAGAAATGCGACATCATCGGGCTTTCCGGCCTGATCACCCCGTCGCTGGACGAGATGGTCCACGTGGCCCGCGAGATGCAGCGCCAGGACTTCCACCTGCCGCTGATGATCGGTGGGGCCACCACCTCCAAAGCGCACACGGCGGTGAAGATCGAGCCCAGGTACGCCAACGACGCGGTGATCTACGTGACCGATGCGTCGCGCGCCGTAGGCGTGGCCACGCAGTTGCTGTCGCGCGAGCTCAAACCCGGCTTCGTCGAGAAAACCCGCCTGGAATACGTGGACGTGCGCGAGCGCACGGCCAACCGCAGCGCTCGCACCGAGCGCCTGAGCTATGACCAGGCCATCGCCGCCAAGCCGCAGTACGACTGGGCCAGTTATCAGGCGGCGGTGCCTTCGTTCACTGGCGTCAAGGTGCTGGAAGACATCGACCTGCGCGAGCTGGCCGAGTACATCGACTGGACGCCGTTCTTCATTTCCTGGGACCTGGCCGGCAAGTTCCCGCGCATTCTCACCGACGAGGTGGTCGGCGAGGCCGCCACGGCGCTGTATGAGGATGCCCGCGAAATGCTCGACAAGCTGATCGGCGAGAAGCTCATCAGCGCCCGGGCAGTGTTCGGCTTCTGGCCGGCCAACCAGGTGGCGCACGACGATATCGAGGTCTATGGCGAGCACGGGCAGACCCTGGCCACCCTGCACCACCTGCGCCAGCAGACCATCAAGCCGGACGGCAAGCCGAACCTGTCGCTGGCCGATTTCGTGGCGCCCAAGGACAGCGGCGTGACCGACTACGTGGGCGGCTTCATCACCACCGCTGGCATCGGGGCCGAGGAAGTGGCCAAGGCGTACCAGGACAAAGGTGACGACTACAGCTCAATCATGGTCAAGGCCCTGGCCGATCGTCTGGCCGAAGCCTGCGCCGAATGGCTGCACGAGCGGGTGCGCAGGCAGTACTGGGGCTACGCCGGTGACGAGCAGCTGGACAACGAGGCGCTGATCAAGGAGCAGTACAGCGGCATTCGCCCGGCACCGGGCTATCCGGCATGCCCGGACCACACCGAGAAGGCGACCCTGTTCCGCCTGCTCGACGGCACGGCCCTGGGCGAGACGGGTGCCAGCGGGGTGTTTCTCACCGAACACTTCGCGATGTTCCCGGCGGCGGCGGTCAGCGGCTGGTACTTCGCCCATCCCCAGGCGCAGTATTTCGCCGTGGGCAAGGTGGACAAGGACCAGATCGAACGCTACAGCCTGCGCAAGGGGCAGGAAGTCGGCGTGAGCGAGCGCTGGCTGGCCCCCAACCTCGGGTATGACAACTGACGGCAACAGGCTGCCAGCCTGGCGCCGGCTCGTGAACCTCGGGGCCGGGTACGCTCATCCGGAATCAACCCCGCGCGCCAGGCGCCGCGCAGGGTTTGAACCGAACGCCAGGGCAGGCGCGGCGGTTCTCCGGCTCGTTTCGCCCGCAATGGCCAGCACAAGCTGGCCAAAGGTGGTACCCAGACACCAGCCGACCGCTTTTCCCTAAATTCCTCCCGCACAGCCTCGTCCATCCCCTACAGCAGGTGCCCCACCTGCACCCTTGATGGCGAGCCGCGAGAAGGCCATGACACCACCCCGTTGCCCCCTGGACCTGCCGTCCGCGCAGGTTCGCACGTGCCCGCAAGCCCCTGACCCGTACACGATTCCACCCCGGCGCGCCTGCGTGCCACCCAGCGAAGCCCAGCCATGAACGACCGCAGAACCTTTCTCAAGCAGGCAGGGGTGCTGGCCGCTGCCCTGCCCCTGGGCAGCACCTTGCAAGCCAGCGCCCTGGCCGCACCTGCGCCGCCGGCTGCGAGCGGCGAGGACAAGTGGCAGCGCCTGCGCCAGCTGTTCGACCAGGACCCCGACTACCTGCACCTGTCCAACTTCCTGATCACCTCCCACCCACGCCCGGTGAACGAGGCCATCGCGCGCTACCGCGCGCATCTGGACCGCAACCCGGGGCTGGCGATGGACTGGGACCGTGAAGAGGTGTGGCAGCACGAGGCACGGGTGCGCGAGGCGGCCGGTCGCTACCTGAAGGCGCGCCCGGGCCAGATCGCCCTGACCGGCAGCACCACCGAAGGCCTGACCCTGATTTTCGGCGGCCTGC
The DNA here is from genome assembly GCF_016518545.1 of Pseudomonas sp. S30. GTDB lineage: Bacteria > Pseudomonadota > Gammaproteobacteria > Pseudomonadales > Pseudomonadaceae > Aquipseudomonas. Next base: position 42,680 of record NZ_JACVTO010000004.1, on the reverse strand, counting down.
ACGTGCGCCCGGACCAGGAGATCCTCATCAGCCCGCACGAGCACTACGCCACCAAGCACGTGCTGGCCTTTCGCAGTCAGCGCGAAGGCACCCAGGTGCGCCAGATCAGTCTGTTCGAGCAGCCGGCCAGCGTGTCCACCGACGAGGTCCTCGGCAACCTGGCCGCCGGGATCCGTGACAACACGCGGGTACTGGGCGTGACCTGGGTGCAATCGGGCAGTGGCGTCAAGCTGCCGATCGGCGAGATCGGCCAGCTGGTGGCCGAGCGCAACCGCAACCGGGACGACAAGGACCGCATCCTGTATGTGGTCGATGGCGTTCACGGCTTCGGCGTGGAGAACCTGGACTTCCCGGCCATGCACTGCGACTACTTCATCGCCGGCACGCACAAATGGCTGTTCGGTCCGCGCGGCACCGGGATCGTCTGCGCGGCCTCCGAGCAACTGCGCGACCTCACGCCGATGATTCCGACTTTTTCCCAGGACAACGACTTCGCCACCACCCTGACTCCGGGTGGCTATCACGCCTTCGAACACCGCTGGGCGTTGGACGAGGCGTTCAACCTGCACCTGCAACTGGGCAAGGCCGATGTGCAGACGCGCATTCACCAGCTCAACAGCGACCTCAAGCAGCGCCTGCTGGCAACGCCGGGCATCGAGCTGGTCACCCCGCAGAGTCCGACGCTGTCGTCAGGTTTCAGCTTCTTCCGGGTCGCCGGCCAGGACTGCGACCAGGTCGCCGCCTACCTCATGGCCAACCGCGTGGTGGCCGACGCCGTGGACCGCGACGTCGGCCCGGTGGTGCGCACCGCGCCGGGGCTGCTCAACGACGAGCGCCAGTTGGATCGGTTCATGGCCATCCTCGAAAAACGCCTGTAGCCCGCGTGCGGCTTTTCCGTTTCACCTTTCAGACAGCGAGACCCGCGATGAAACCACAGCTCTGCCACACCCTGTCCGCCCTGACCCTGACACTGCTGGCCGGTACCTCGGCCAGCACCCTGGCGGCCGAGGCGCCTCAACCAGGCAAGGTGTTCAAGGACTGCAAGGACTGCCCGGAAATGGTGGTACTGCCGGCCGGGACCTTCACCATGGGCACGCCGGACGACGAGCTCGGTCGCCAGCCCGACGAAGGGCCGATGCACGACGTGACCTTCAAGAAAGCCTTCGCCATCAGTCGCTTCCAGATCCAGAACGGTGAATGGCACGCCTACCTGCGCAGCAGCGGCTACAAGGTGCCCAACGGCGACACGCGCCCTGGTCGCGAGTGCATCGCCGGCAAGCCTCGCTACCCCATTGGCGACAAGCAGCCGGCGGTGTGCCTGAGCTTCTTCGAAGCCGAGGCCTACGCCGCCTGGTTGTCGAAGAAAACCGGCAAGGCCTACACCGTGCAGAGCGAAGCGCAACGCGAATACGCCGTGCGCGGCGGCACCACGGGACCATTCCCCTTCCCCTTCGACGAGGGCGAGGAATACAGCATCAACAAGCACGCCAATACTTATGGCCCCCGGGACGGCTTCTCCTATACCTCGCCGGTCGGCAGCTTCCCGCCCAACGCCTATGGTATGTATGACGGTCACGGCAACGTCTACGAGTGGACGCGCGACTGCTACGTCGACAGCTACCAGACCGCGCCTACCGACGGCAGTCCGCAGACCCAGAGCAGCGAATGCCGCGACCGTCGGGTGATCCGTGGCAACGACTACACCGAGGCGCCGATTTTCTCCCGCTCGGGCAACCGCAACGAACGCGGCTCGGGCCTGCGCGGCGACTGGCTCGGCTTCAGGGTAGTGCGCGAGCTTTGACGGCAGGCTGATCCAAGGGCTGGCTGCGGCCTGCAAATAAATCGAACTCCAGTCGCAACGCTCGCTCATATCTGCATGCAGTACATCTCATGGCTCGCGTTGCTTCTGGAGGACTGATCATGCGTTACGTAATGCTCGTTCCGGCACTGGTGCTGTGCACCGCCGCAGGTTCTGCCCTGGCCCGTGTGGATGGCCGCGACGTCGCGACCTCGGCGGGTGTCTCGGCGTCCTTGTATTCCACGTTCAAGGATGACAAGCGCATCATTCCGGCCCGCGACGAACTCTCCGCGTTCGTCGCCAGCGGTGGTGCGATCCGCGGCGTGTACGTCGATGCCGCGCTGCAACGCGCGCGTCAGAGCCATCCTGGCATCGACGCCAGCGATGAGGCGCTGGCACAGGCTTTGCTGTCGCAGGATGATCTGCTGGCAGAGCAATAAGCCGTTCGCCGACGCTTGCGCTTGCCAATGGATGGCGAGCGGCAAGCTTCGCTGAGACCCCTGCACCTCCCCCTCGATCGCTCCAAGCAAGCTTGGCCCAGCTGAGCCCTCAGCCAATCCATCAATCGGCTTGATAGTGACCTTCGAGTCGTTCGATTCGTTACCCGGCCTCGACACTCGCAGAATCCGCCCACTATTCCTACAGTGGCGGAGCTCTCCATGGAACCTTCATTCAAGGCCCTGCGCCATCCCCTGGCTGCCCTGGCAGTCGCGGTGATGATCAGCGCCTGCGGCAAGCACCCCGACACGGCCCAGGCGCCCGCTGCGCCCAAGGTCAGCGTGGCCAAGGTGATCGAACAGCCGATCAACGAATGGGACGAATTCACCGGTCGCCTGGAAGCGCCGGAAACCGTGGAGATCCGCCCGCGGGTCTCGGGCCAGATCGACCGCGTGGCCTTCACCGAGGGCGCCCAGGTCAACAAGGGCGATCTGCTGTTCCAGATCGATCCGCGGCCCTTCCAGGCCGAGGTGCGCCGCCTGGAAGCCCAGTTGCAGCAGGCCAAGGCCAGCGCTTCGCGCAGTGCCAATGAAGCCCGTCGCGGCGAGCGCCTGCGCGACAGCAACGCGATTTCCGCCGAATTGGCCGAGTCGCGCAGCAGCGCCGCCGCCGAAGCTCGCGCGGGCGTGGACTCGATCCAGGCGCAGCTGGACCTGGCGCGCCTGAACCTGAGCTTCACCCGCGTCACCTCACCGATCAGCGGCCGGGTCAGCCGCGCCGACTTCACCGCCGGCAACATCGTTACCGCTGACGTCACGCCGCTGACCAGCGTGGTGTCCACCGACAAGGTCTATGCCTATTTCGACGCCGACGAGCGGGTCTACCTCAAGTACACCCAACTCGCCCGCGAGGGTCAGCGTGGCCAGAGCACGCCGGTGTACCTGGGCCTGACCAACGAGACCGGCAACCCGCACCTGGGGCAGATGAACTTCGTCGACAACCAGGTCAACCCGCGCACCGGCACCATTCGTGGTCGCGCCGTGTTCGACAACCGCGACGGCCAGTTCACCCCCGGCCTGTATGCGCGCCTGAAGCTGGTGGGCAGCGCCCAGTACGACGCCATGCTGATCAACGACGAGGCGGTCGGCACCGACCTAGGCAAGAAATTCGTGCTGGTGATGGACGCCGACAACAAGGCGACCTACCGCGCCGTGGAGCTCGGGCCCAAGCTCGAAGGCCTGCGCATCGTGCGCAGCGGCCTGGCCAAGGACGACCGTATCGTGGTCAAGGGCCTGCAACGCGTGCGCCCTGGCTCAGCGGTCACCCCCGAGGAAACGCCGATGGCCAGCGCCGACACCCTGGCCACCCTCGCCCGCCAGCGCCAGGCCCTGCAAGCCAGCCAGCCGGCCCCGGCCGTGGCCGGTTCGAACGTGAAAGTCGCCAGTGCCCAGGCACCGCGCGGTTAAGGGACGACACCGATGAACTTCTCGAAATTCTTCATTACCCGGCCGATCTTCGCCGCCGTGCTGTCGCTGGTGCTGCTGATCGCCGGCAGCATTTCGCTGTTCCAGCTGCCGATCAGCGAATATCCCGAGGTGGTGCCGCCCACCGTGGTGGTGCGCGCCAACTTCCCCGGGGCCAACCCCAAGGTGATCGGCGAGACCGTGGCCGCGCCGCTGGAGCAGGCGATCACCGGGGTGGAGAACATGCTGTACATGTCCTCGCAGTCCACCGCCGACGGCAAGCTCACCCTGACCATCACCTTCGCCCTGGGCACCGACCTGGACAACGCCCAGGTCCAGGTGCAGAACCGGGTCACCCGGACGCAGCCCAAGCTGCCCGAGGAGGTCACCCGTATCGGTATCACCGTGGACAAGGCCTCGCCCGACCTGACCATGGTCGTGCACCTGACCTCGCCGGACCAGCGCTACGACATGCTCTACCTGTCCAACTACGCCATCCTCAACATCAAGGACGAACTGGCGCGCCTGGGCGGGGTGGGTGACGTGCAGCTGTTCGGCATGGGCGACTATTCCCTGCGCGTGTGGCTGGACCCGAACAAGACCGCCTCGCGCAACCTCACCGCCAGCGACGTGGTCGCTGCCATTCGCGAACAGAACCGCCAGGTCGCGGCCGGTCAGTTGGGTGCGCCGCCTGCGCCCGGCTCGACCAGTTTCCAGCTGTCGATCAACACCCAGGGCCGTCTGGTCAGCGAAGAAGAGTTCGAGAACATCATCGTGCGCGCCGGTGCCGATGGCGAGATCACGCGCCTGAAGGACATCGCTCGGGTAGAGTTGGGCTCCAGTCAGTACGCCCTGCGTTCGCTGCTCAACAACCAGCCGGCCGTGGCCATTCCGATCTTCCAGCGCCCTGGCTCGAACGCCATCGACATCTCCGATGAAGTGCGCGCCAAGATGGCCGAGCTGAAGAAAGACTTCCCCGAAGGCATGGACTACAGCATCGTCTACGACCCGACCGTGTTCGTCCGTGGCTCGATCGAGGCGGTGGTGCACACCCTGTTCGAAGCCCTGGTGCTGGTGGTGCTGGTGGTGATCCTGTTCCTGCAGACCTGGCGCGCCTCGATCATCCCGTTGCTGGCGGTGCCGGTGTCGCTGATCGGCACCTTCGCGGTCATGCACCTGTTCGGTTTCTCGCTCAACGCCCTGTCGCTGTTCGGTCTGGTGCTGGCCATCGGCATCGTGGTGGACGACGCCATCGTGGTGGTGGAGAACGTCGAGCGCAACATCGCCCTGGGCCTGGCGCCGCTGGAGGCGACCCAGAAAGCCATGAGCGAGGTGACCGGCCCGATCATCGCCACGGCCCTGGTGCTGTGCGCTGTATTCGTTCCAGCGGCGTTCATCTCTGGCCTGACGGGGCAGTTCTACAAGCAGTTCGCGCTGACCATCGCCATCTCCACGGTGATCTCGGCATTCAACTCGCTGACCCTGTCCCCTGCCCTGGCCGCCGTGCTGCTCAAGGACCACCATGCTCCCAAGGACAGGTTCTCGCGAGTGCTCGACCGACTGCTCGGTAGCTGGCTGTTCGCCCCGTTCAACCGCTTCTTCGAGCGGGCCAGCCACCGCTACGTGGGCGGCGTGCGGCGGGTCATCCGCTCCAGCGGCATCGCCCTGTTCGTCTATGCCGGGCTGATGGGCCTGACCTACCTGGGCTTCTCGTCCACGCCGACCGGTTTCGTGCCGGCCCAGGACAAGCAGTACCTGGTGGCCTTCGCCCAGCTGCCGGATGCGGCAAGCCTGGACCGTACCGAGGCGGTGATCAAGCGCATGAGCGAGATCGCCCTCAAGCAGCCGGGCGTGGCCGATTCGGTGGCCTTCCCGGGCCTGTCGATCAACGGCTTCACCAACAGCCCCAACAGCGGCATCGTGTTCACGCCGCTCAAGCCCTTCGACCAGCGCACGGACCCGAGCCAGTCGGCCGGTGCCATCGCAGCGGCGCTCAACGCGCAGTTCGCCGACATCCAGGACGCCTACATCGCGATCTTCCCACCGCCGCCGGTGCAAGGGCTGGGGACCATTGGCGGCTTCCGCCTGCAGATCGAGGACCGTGGCAACCTGGGTTACGAAGCGCTGTACAAGGAAACCCAGAACATCATCGCCAAGAGTCGCGAGGTGCCTGAACTGGCGGGGCTATTCACCAGCTACCAGGTCAACGTGCCCCAGGTCGATGCCGCCATCGACCGGGAAAAGGCCAAGACCCACGGCGTGGCGATCACCGACATCTTCGACACCTTGCAGGTCTACCTGGGCTCGCTGTACACCAACGACTTCAACCGCTTCGGGCGCACCTACCAGGTCAACGTCCAGGCCGAGCAGCAGTTCCGCCTCGATGCCGAGCAGATCGGCCAGTTGAAGGTGCGCAACAACCTCGGCGAGATGATTCCGCTGGCGACCTTCCTCAAGGTCAGCGACACCTCGGGTCCCGACCGAGTGATGCACTACAACGGCTTCATCACCGCCGAGATCAACGGTGCAGCGGCGCCCGGCTACAGCTCCGGCCAGGCGGAAGCGGCGATCGAGAAGCTGCTCAAGCAGGAACTGCCCAACGGCATGACCTACGAGTGGACCGACCTGACCTACCAGCAGATCCTGGCGGGCAACACCGCGCTGTTCGTGTTCCCGCTGTGCGTGCTGCTGGCCTTCCTGGTGCTGGCCGCCCAGTACGAGAGTTGGAGCCTGCCGCTGGCGGTGATCCTGATCGTGCCGATGACCCTGCTGTCGGCCATTACCGGGGTGATCATTTCCGGGGGCGACAACAACATCTTCACCCAGATCGGGCTGATCGTGCTGGTGGGCCTGGCGTGCAAGAACGCGATCCTGATCGTCGAGTTCGCCAAGGACAAGCAGGCCGAGGGTCTCGACCCGCTGGCCGCGGTACTGGAAGCCTGTCGCCTGCGTCTGCGGCCGATCCTGATGACCTCGATCGCCTTCATCATGGGAGTGGTGCCGCTGGTGTTCTCCTCCGGCGCCGGCGCCGAGATGCGCCATGCCATGGGCGTGGCGGTGTTCTCCGGGATGATCGGGGTGACCGTGTTCGGCCTGTTCCTGACCCCGGTGTTCTTCAACCTCATCCGCCGTCGTGTCCAGGGTCGCCAGGCCCGCAAGGCCGATGCCGCGCCCAGCCTGGAGCACACTGCATGAGCCTGCTCAAAGCCCTGACACCGAGCCTGTTGGCGCTGGCCCTGGCGGCCTGCGCCGTGGGCCCGGACTACCACGCGCCGGCCACCGCGCCGGCCCGCCTGGATGAGCCGGCGGCGGCAAAGCTGCTGGACCGCAGCCGCTTCGAGAGCAGCTGGTGGAAACAATTCGACGACCCAACCCTGAACCAGCTGGTGCAAGCCTCGCTGCAGGGCAACCGTGACCTGCGCGTGGCCTTCGCGCGCCTCAAGGCCGCCCGGGCGATCCGCGAAGACGCCGACAACGACGACCTGCCGGTGGTCACCAGCCGCGCCAGCAGCGAGATCGGCAAGGGCCAGGTGCCGGGCCAGACCGACCGCCGGGTCAACCAGGAGCGCTACGACCTGGGCCTGGACATGGCCTGGGAGCTGGACCTGTTCGGCCGCATCCAGCGCCGCATCGAGGCCAGCCAGGCGCGTGAAGACGCGGCAGCCGCCGACCTGCAGCAATTGCAGGTCAGCCTGATCGCCGAGCTGGTCGACGCCTATGGCCAACTGCGCGGCGCGCAGCTGCGCGAGAAGATCGCCCTGGCCAACCTGCGCACCCAGGAAGACTCGCGGCGCATCACCGTGACCCTGCGCGACACCGGCGTGGGCAACGAGCTGGACGTGGTGCGCGCCGATGCGCGGTTGGCAGGCGTCGAGGCCAGTGTGCCGCAGTTGCAAGCCGAGCAGGTACGCGCGCGCAACCGCATCGCCACCTTGCTCGGCGAGCGGCCCGAAGCGCTCAGCGTGGACCTCTCGCCCAAGCAACTGCCGGCCATCGCCAAGGCCTTGCCGGTGGGCGATCCGGGCGAACTGCTGCGGCGCCGTCCGGACATCCGCAGTGCCGAACGCGAGCTGGCGGCCGCCACCGCCGACGTGGGCGTGGCCACCGCCGACCTGTTCCCCAGGGTGAGCCTCAGCGGTTTCCTCGGCTTCACCGCCGGCCGTGGCTCGCAGATCGGCGCGTCGGCGGCCAACGCCTGGGCATTGGGGCCGAGCATCAGCTGGGCAGCCTTCGACCTGGGCAGCGTGCGCGCCCGTCTGCGGGGCGCCAAGGCCGATGCCGACGGGGCACTGGCGACCTACGAACAGCGGGTGCTGCTGGCCCTGGAAGAGTCGTCGAATGCCTTCAGCGACTACGCCAAGCGCCAGCAGCGGCTGCTGTCGCTGATGCGCCAGAGCGAGGCCAGCGGCAAGGCTGCCGACCTGGCCTCGATCCGCTACCGCGAGGGCTCGGTGGACTACCTGGTACTGCTCGATGCGGAGCGGGAAAAGCTCGCTGCCGAGGACGCCCAGGCACAAGGCGAGGTCGACCTGTATCGCGGCATCGTGTCGATCTACAAGGCTCTGGGGGGCGGCTGGCAGACCGAGCGGGTGGCCACCGCCAACTGACGGCCTTGCTCCTGCAACGACTCCTTTGGTTGGTCCGTACCAGCCCTTCGCCCCGCCGGCCCCAGGTCTGCGGGGCTTTTTTTGTCCAGTTCGGCAGCAGGCAGCAGTGCCAGCGCAATTTCGTCCGATGCCCGGCATTGATAACTCCCGCGCTGAATCGTTGTACTAGGATGACCGGTGCAGGGAAGCGAAATGATAGCCATGTGCTATTGTTCAGCGCTACACCAGGACGATTCACCCCAGCCATGGATGCCACGATGAATTCGCACATGTTCTTTCCGCAGGTCGGCAAAGTGATCGCCAGCACCGGCAGCCGCCATTTCCCGCGTTTGCTGCACGACCTGATCCAGACCCACCTGAACGTCGACGCCACGCACATCCGCCAGGTTCGCCCGGCCAGCGGCACTCTGGGCATCAGCACCACGCTGCTGAGCGAAACCGTCTTCAGCGCTGCCGAGCAGGCGGCCTGCGACCTCGGAGCCCCAGCGCGCCTGCACCTGGTGCAGCGCACCCCCGAGTACCAGTTCGAACTGCACGTGCTGCGGGCCGAGCGCGCCGCCTTCTCGGCCTGCGAGCGTGATCGCCTGCAGGACATCTCGCCGCTGCTGTTGCCGATGCTGCACAAGCACCTGGAGGCCTTGCAGCCTGCCGTTGCCGAACGCAGCAGTGGCGACAGCCTGCAGACCCGCTTCCAGGAGCGCCTGGCGCAGACCGGCCTGGAACTGTCCGCTCGGGAGTTGCAGGTGTGCCTGGGCCTGCTCGCGGGCCAGACCGCACGTCAGCAGGCCGAGCGGCTGGAGCTCAAGGTCAACACGGTGGAGAGCTACCTGCGCCGCGCCGCGATCAAGCTCGGCATCGGCGGGCGGCACTCGCTGATGAAGTGGATGTACGCGACCGACGCCCAGGCGCCGGCCGCCGAGTAGCGCCAGGCGCCGAACTCAATCCCGGGCCAGCGCTTGGATCGGGTCCAGGCGCGCGGCATTGCGCGCCGGCACGAAACCGAACACCACGCCGATCAGCGTCGAACAGGCGAAGGCCATGACCACGGAGGTGGTCGAGAACACCATCTCCCATTGCTTGACGAACAGGGTGAACAGGTAGCCGATGCCATAGGACAGGCCGATGCCCACCAGCCCACCGAACAGGCAGACCATCACCGCCTCCACCAGGAACTGCTGGCGAATGTCCGATTGTCGCGCACCGACCGCCATGCGGATGCCGATTTCGCGGGTCCGCTCGGTCACCGACACCAGCATGATGTTCATCACCCCGATGCCGCCGACCACCAGCGAGATCACCGCGATCAGCGACAGCAGCAGGGTCAGTGAACGGCTGGTCTTCTGCACCGTCTGCATGATGCTGTCCAGGTTGTTGGTGAAGAAGTCCTTGCTGCCATGGCGTTGCAGCATCAGGGCATTGACCTCCTGGTCCACGCGCTGGCTGGGGATGCCGTCCTTGATGCGCACGCTGATGCTGTCCAGGTGGCGCTGGCCGAGCACGCGTCCAGCGGCGGTCTCGTAGGGGACCCAGACGTTCAGCGCGTTGCCGGCGGCGAACAGGTTCTTGTTCTCGCGGGTGACGCCGATCACCGTGCAAGGCAGGTTGCCGACCAGGATCACCTGGCCCAGCGGGTCCACCCCCGGGGCGAACAGGCGCAGTCGCGTGTTGTGGTCGATCACCACCACCTGGGCCTGGCGCCGGGCATCGTTTTCGCTGAAGGCGATGCCGGCGGCCATTTCGATGTTGCGCACCTGGAAATAACGCTCGCTGACGCCATTGAGCTGGACGTCCAGGTCCAGGTTGCGGTAGCGCACCAGCAGGCTGCGACCGATCACCGGGGTGGCGCTGTCGACGTAGTACAGCTGGTTGAGCGCTTGCACGTCGCCCAGTACCAGGGTCTCGATGGCCTTGGCGCGGCTGTCGCCGAAGTTGCTGCCCGAGTAGATATCGATGGTGTTGCTGCCGATCGCCTGGATGTCCTTGAGCACGTAGCCCTTGGCGCCCTCGCCGATGGCCGAGATGGACACTACCGAGGTGATGCCGATGACGATGCCGAGCATGGTCAGCAAGGTGCGCATGCGGTGCGAGATCAGGGCGATCCAGGCCATGTTGAAGGCCTCGCGAAACAGCCCGAGGCTGGCCACCAGGCGCCGCGTGCCGGGCGGGCGCCGTTCGGTCTGGGCCGGCGCAGGAGCTGGCACGGCCTGGTGCGGGGTGCGCCGGTCGCTGACGATCTGCCCGTCGCTGACTTCGATGACCCGCTGGGCATGGGCCGCGACCTTGGGGTCGTGGGTCACCAGGATCACTGTATGCCCGGCGGCGTGCAGTTCCAGCAGGATCGCCATCACCTCCTTGCCGCTGGCGGTGTCCAGGGCGCCGGTGGGCTCGTCCGCGAGGATCACTTCGCCGCCGTTCATCAGCGCCCGACAGATGCTCACCCGCTGCTGCTGGCCCCCGGACAGCTGGCTGGGGCGGTGCGTGAGGTGCCCAGCCAGGCCCAGGCGCCGCAGCAGGTCCTCGGCACGCTGGTGACGCTGGGCCTGCGGCGTACCGGCATACACCGCCGGAATCTCCACGTTGCGCAGCGCATCCAGGTGCGGCAACAGGTGGTAACGCTGGAAGATGAAGCCGAAATGATCGCGCCGCAGCGCCGCCAGCGCTTCGTCGTCCATGGCGCGGGTTTCCTGGCCATCGACCTGATAAGAGCCGGCACTGGCGTGGTCCAGGCAGCCGAGGATGTTCATCAGCGTCGACTTGCCGGACCCCGAGGCGCCGATGATCGCCACCAGCTCGCCGGCATGGATCTCAAGGTCGATGTGGCGCAGGGCGAGGAACTCGCGGTCGCCGGCCATGAAGCTGCGGCTCACGCCGTGCAGGCGCAACAAGGGATGGGCAGCGATCTGCACAGGCGTGCGCCGGGCGCCCGGTTCGACGGTCATGTTCATGCTCAGGCCCCCGCCGCGTCGCCGATCGGCTCGCCGATCACCACGCGGTCGCCTTCGGCCAGGCCCTGCTTGATCTCGACCCGCACGTTGTTGTTGATGCCGGCCTGCACCTGGCGCACCTGGGCGAAGCCCTTGGCGTCGAGCACGCGCACGGCGAACCGCCCCTGGTCATCCTGCGCGCCCAGGGCCGCCACCGGCATGTTGAGTACCGCTTCGGCGGTGGCCAGCACGATGCGCACCTGGGCGGTCATGGCGATGCGCAGCCGATGGTCGGGGTTGGGCACCTCGAACAAGGCGTTGTAGAACACCGCGGTGTTCTGCTTGGGGGCGGCGGCGCCGGTGCGGTCGCTGCTTTCCAGGTAGTTCTGCGGCGCAGGCTCGGTGCCGCGCAGGGTGGCGTAGTAGCGGCGATCTTCGCCGAGGATGGTGAAGTACACCGGCTGGCCCGGGGCGATGTGAATGACGTCGGCCTCCGACACCTGGGCCTTGACGGTCATGGTGTCCAGGTCGGCGAGCTTGAGGATCACCGGCGCCAGTTGCTGGGCGATCACGGTCTGGCCCTGCTGGGTGACGATGCCCACTACGTCGCCGTCGATGGGGGCGCTGATGCGGGTGTAGTCCAGGTTGACCTTGGCGGTGTCGATCTGCACCTGGGCGCTCTTGATCTGCGCATCCAGCGAATTGAGGGTGGCCTGCTGCACCTGGTAGTCCGACTCGGCGTTCTCGTAGTCCTGGCGGGAAATCGACTGGTCGTTCTGCAACGCCTTGTAGCGCTCGTAGACGCGCCGCGTCTGGGTGACCCGGGCCAGGGTAGAGCGGCGCTCGGCCTGCAGCTTTTCCTCGTCGACCTGGGCCTGGCGCAGGGTATTGCGCAGCACCAGCGGGTCGATCTCGGCCAGCCACTGGCCTTTGACCACCTTGTCGCCGAGCTTGACCTTCAGCGACCGAAGCTGGCCGGACACCTGGGCGCCGACATCCACCTGGCGGATGCCTTCGAGCACACCGGTGGCCAGGACCGCATTCTCGAGGTCGCCCCGCTCGACGGTGGCGGTGATGTAGCGCGGCGCCTTGGCCGGGGCCTGCGCCGCATACAGCGCGATGCCGGCCACCAGGGCCAGAGCGCAGGCCAGGCCCACGTTGCGAAATCTGCTCTTGTCCATAAACACTCGTCCATCATTGCCAATGCGTGCGCGGCCACCGGCAGGCGCCCGAAGGCGCCTGCGCGGGGCCTGCGCGGTCAGGAGGTCACGCGGCGCAGCCGGCGCGTGTCATGCCACCAGGCCGCCAGGCTGTACACCTGCGGCGCCTTGAGCACGCTGAAGTGGTCGCCAGGCCCCTGCCACACCGCCAGTTGCGGCAGCACGCGCTGCCAGCCGGCCTGCATGGCGGCCTGCTCGCGCCGATTGCCGGCCGCATCCAGGCTGGCGTCGGCCACCAGCACCAGGCTGGCCGGTCCGCGATAGCCCGCTTGTGGACGGTAAGGTGTGCGCAGGGCACTGGCGAAGGTCCTGGCGATACCTTGCAAGGCCCGCACGCTGGAGCGCGCCGGCATCAGGCCTGCCCGCACCATGGCCTGGTGCAGCACGCTGAGCTGTCGCTCGTCGTCCAGCGCGGCGAAGGCCTGAGGGTCGAGTTGCAGGGTTCGGCCGCTGGACAGCTGCAACGACTCGATCAGGCGTTGCAGCGCTGCCGTGGCGGTATAGGGCCGTCCGCAGACGCTGTCGCTGCCGGGCGCTTCGCTGTCGATCAAGGTGAGCGAGCGCACCTCGCGGCCCTGGGCCTGCAGGCGCACGGCCATGGCATGGGCCACCCAGCCGCCGAACGAATGCCCGACCAGCTTCAACGGCCCGTCGGGGTACAGCGCCTCGATCGCCTCGACATGGCACGCCGCTGCGGCTTCGATCGTGCAGTGCGGCGGCGCGCTGCCATCGAGCCCGCGCGATTGCAGGCCGTAGACCGGCCATTCGCTGCCCAGGGCCTCGGCCAGGCCAATGAAGCTGGTGACGCTGTCACCGGCGCCAGGCACGCAGAATACCGGCGCATGACCGCCCTGCCCGCTCTGGATAGCCACCAGTGGCTGATGCCCGGCCCAGGGCGGTGCATCGCCCGCCCCTGCTCGCGCGGCCTGCAGGGCGTCGCTCAGGGTGCGCCCCAGCACCTGCACCTGGGGCGAGCGCATCATGCTCAGGTGATCGCCCGGCACCTCCAGGCAGCGCAGCTGCTCGGGCGGTAGGGTGCGGTCCCAGCCCAGGTTCGCCACCTCGCCGTGCTGCTGGCGGCTGTCGCGGGCCTGCAACAGATGCACGACGATACCCAGCGGCTCAGGACGATAGTGCGCCATGGCGTGGGCATGGGCGATCTCACGGGCGAAGAAACGCTGCAAGTGTGCGTCGTCGACACTGGCCAGCTCCGGGTACAGCAGGTCCTGCTCGCGGCATGCGACCAGCAGCTCGGACAATGGCGCCTGACCGTCGTCCAGGCGCTGCAAGCGTTGCAGTTTCGCGACGCCGTCGCGGCCCTGCCCCTGCCAGTGGCCGGTGCAATGCAGCAGCAACTGGCGCTCCAGCAGGCGCGGCCCCTGCCAGCGAGCCTTGCCCTGGTCGACCAGGCGCGGCTGCCAGGTGTCGATCAGGCCGAGGAATTCCACCGGCTGGTCATCGCCCAGCAACTGCGCGGCGATCTCGTAGGCCAGCAGCCCGCCGAACGACCAGCCGGCGAGCCGGTACGGGCCCTGCGGCTGGCACTGGCGGATGCGCTCGAGCTGGGCGCGGGCCAGGGCCTCCAGGGTATCCGGCTGCGGCTGCTGCAACGGCAGGCCGGGCACGCCGTAGATCGGGAAATCGCCAGGCAACGCCTGCCCCAGCACCGGGAAGTAGAAGTCCAGGCCGCTGAACTCGTGGATCAGGAACAGCGGCGGCTCGCGGCCTTCGGCACGCACGCAGACCAGTGCCTCGGAGTCGGCCCCCTGGCCCGTCTCCAGGTGCTGCGCCAGCGCGGCCACGCTCGGGTGCTGGAACAATTCGGCCAGCGACACGCCATGGCCTTGCTCACGCAACAGGCCGATCAAGCGAATCGCCAGCAGTGAATGCCCGCCCAGATCGAAGAAGCTGGCGTGGCGCCCGACCTGCTCGACGTCCAGTACCTGCTTCCAGTGCTCGGCCAAGCGCTGCTCCAGCGCCGTGGCAGGCGCCTCGTGAGTGGCGGGTGACAGGTCCGGTGGGGTCGGTTGCGGCAAGGCCTTGCGGTCGATCTTGCCATTGTTGGTCAACGGCAGGGCCGCAAGCTGCACCCAGGCCGACGGCACCATGTAGGCGGGCAAGCGCGCATGCAGCCAATGGCGCACCTGAACCAGCTCCAGCTGCGGGTCCTCGACGGTGAACCATGCCACCAGGTGCGTCGAGGTCTGGCCTTGCCCCTGCGCCATCACCACCACCTCGCCGATGCCTGGGCACTGCGCCAGGTGTTGCTCGACTTCGCCCAGCTCGATACGGAAACCGCGGATCTTCACCTGGTCATCGTTGCGTCCCAGGTACTCCAACTGGCCGTCGTCGCGCCAGCGACCGAGGTCGCCGGTGCGGTACAGACGTGCACCGGGCTGGGCGCTGAAGGGGTCGTCGAGGAAACGCTCGGCGGTGAGCACCGGGCGGTTCAGGTAGCCCAGCGCGACCCCATCGCCGCCAATGTACAGTTCCCCCACCGCGCCCAGCGGCACGGGCCGGCGGTGGGCGTCCAAGACATGCACCTGGGTGCCGCCGATGGGCGTGCCGATCGGCACCTGCTCGGCGCCCGTGGGCACGGCGCGGACCTGGCTGGCGGTGGCGTAGGTGGTGGTTTCGGTCGGGCCGTAGCAGTGCACCAGGCGCAGCGCCGGCGCCTGGGCCAGCAGGCTGCGGAAGGCTTCGGGGTCGGCACGCTCGCCGCCGCACATCAGCACGCGCAATCCGGCCAGCACTTGGGGGATCATCTGCACGTACTGGTTGAACAGCGCGGTGGTGACGAACAGCACCGTGACTTCGCCATCAGCCAGGGCCTTGCCCAGGCGCAGCGGATCGAGCAGCGTGTCGGGGTCGATCACCAGCACCTGGCCACCGTTGAGCAAGGCGCCCCACACTTCCTGAGTACTGGCATCGAACGCCGGGTTGGCGGCGAAGGCGATACGGTCCTGGGCACAGAAGTTTGCATAGGTGTCGTCCAGTACCAGACGGGCGATGCCGCGGTGGGTCACGCGCACGCCCTTGGGCGCGCCGGTGGAGCCGGAGGTGTACATCACGTAGGCCACGTCGTCGCCGCCCCGCGCCAGGCCGGGGTTGTGGTCGGGCATCCCGGCAAGGTCGAGGTGGTCAAGGTCGATGCGCCGGGCGCTGCACGCCAGCGTGGTGTCGCGTGTACAGATCAGCGCCACGGCCTGGCAATCCTGGAGCATGTAGGTCTGGCGGTCGGCAGGCGCCTGGCTGTCCAGGGGCACGTAGACGGCGCCACACTTGGCCACCGCCAATTGCGCCTGGAGCAGCGCCAGCGAGCGGGGTAGCAGGATCGCCACGGCGTCGCCCGCTGCCACGCCCTGTGCCAGCAGGTAATGGGCCAGGCGGTTGGCCTGCTCGTTGAGCGCGGCGTAGGTGAGGCTGCGATGCTGCTCGCGCGCTGCCACAGCCAATGGATGCCGCGCCACCTGGGCCTCGAACAGACGATGGACTGGCAGGTCGCGCGGATAGTCGCGCGTGGTGGCATTGAACTGCTCGCGCAGCAGACGCGTCTCGCTGTCCGGGATCACCGAGAGTCGCTCCAGCCCTTCCGCGCTCTGGGTGTGCAACGCCTCGACCAGCACTTCGAGGCTCTGGCGGAAATAACCGCACAGGCGCCGGGCATCGATGCCCGGCTCGGTCTGCGCGGTCAAGGCGAAGCCCTGCCCGAGGTCGTCGATGCTGATGGCCAGCGGATAGTTGCTGCGCTCCTGGGCGTGGACCAGCTCGATACCGTCCCAGGCCGCACGTTGCTGCGCGTCCTGGCCGCCCGGTGCACTGTGCCGGTAGTTGAGCAGTGTGCTGAACAGGGCAGCACCCACTGGCAGCGCACTGCAACGCTGGGCCACGGACAACGCGGCGTGCTCGTGGGCCAGAAGACCGGTCAGGCGCGCATGAGCCTGCTGCAACGCCGCCTGGGCCGAGTGACCGGCCAGGTCCAGGCGCAGGGGCAAGGTATTGATGTAAACGCCCAGGCCGCGCTCGGCGCCCTCGCCGCCTTGCAGGCGACCCAGCAGCACGGTGCCGAACACCACGCTGTCGCGCCCGCTCAGCTGACCGAGCACCAGTGCCCACGCCAAGTGCATCAGGCTGGCGGCGCTGACAGCGTGCAGGCGTGCCTGCTCGCGCACGCGGGCGCTCAAGGCGTCGTCGAGGCGCTGGTGATGGTCGCTCAGGGCGTCGAGATGCGGGCGCGCGTAGCCGCCATAGGCCAGAGTCGGCTCATCGATGTCCGCCAGTTGCTCGGTGAAGAAAGCTGCGGCGTCGTCGCCGCTGCGCAGCACCTGCGCAATGTAGTTGCGATAGGGCACCGGGGCCGGCAGGTGCTGCACCTCGCCCTGCAGGCAGGCCTGCAGCTCGCTGCGCAGCAGCTCCAGGGCCACATGGTCCATGACCAGGTGATGGAACAGCAAGGTGGCCTCCAGCCGTCCGCTGGCCGGGTCGGTGCTGTGCACCAGCCGCAGCAGTGGTGCACGGCGCAGATCGAATCGATGCACGTCTTCGACGTCGCCCAGTTGCACCACCTCCAGCGGCGCATGGCGCCACACCACCTGCACCGGCTCGACCAGCCCTTGCCAATGGAACGCCGTGCGCAGGCTGTCATGGCGGGCGATCACCTGGTCCAGCGCATGATGCAGGCGTTGCAACCGGCTGCGGTCGGCGAGATGGAAACGCGCCTGCAGCACGTAGGCGCCCTCGCCTTCGTGGGCCAGGTGGTGATAGAGCATGCCAGCCTGCAGCGGCCCCAGCGGATAGATGTCCTGAACGTTGCCCACGCCGCCGTCGACCTGGTCGACGAGGCGGTCGATGGCCTGTTGATCCAGTTGCACCAGCGCCAGCAACTCCGGGGTGATGCGCGTGCAGTGGTCGCCGATGCGGTTGGCCGGCACCTGCACCTGCTCCAGTGGCACCAGCGTGGCCGCCAGGGAAGCCAGGTCAGGCTGAGTGAACAGCGCCTGGATATCCAGAGCCAGGCCGCGTGCGCGCAACTGCGCCACCAGGGTCACGGCCAGCAGCGAATGTCCGCCGAGTTCGAAGAAGCCATCGCGCCGCCCTGCTCGCTCCAGCCCCAGCAACTGGCACCACAGCTGGGCCAGCAAGGTCTCGGCATCGCCTTGCGGCGCTTCGTGGACCCTGCGCTGCAAAGCATCTGCCTGCGGCACCGGCAGCGCCTTGCGGTCCAGCTTGCCATTGGGGCTCAGCGGCAAGGCGGCCAGGTGCACGAACTGCGCCGGGATCATGAATTCGGGCAATTGGCCCTTGAGCTCTGCGCGCAACGTCTCGGCGTCGTGCTCGGCACCCGTATGGTAGGCCACCAGGCGCAGGCCGGCGGGCGGCAGGTCCAGTGCCAGCACCGCTGCCTCCTGGACGCCGGCGATACGGGTCAGGCAGGCCTGGATCTCGCCCAGCTCGATGCGCAGGCCGCGGATCTTCACCTGGTCGTCGTTGCGGCCCAGGTATTCCAAGGTGCCGTCGGCCAGGTGCCGGGCCAGATCACCGGTGCGGTACAGGCGTGCGCCAGGGCGCTGGGTGAACGGGTCGTGGAGGAAGCGCTCGGCGGTCAGGTCGTCGCGGTTCAGATAACCGCGCGCCACCTGCACGCCGCCGATGTACAGCTCGCCTGCAACGCCCTGGGGTACGGGCTGACGCTGGGCGTCCAGTACGTAGAGGGCGGTGTTGGCGACTGGCTTACCGATCGGTGTGTTGTCCGGAGTCTGTGCCAGCGGTTCGGCACAGTGCCAGGCGCTGACGTCAACCGCTGCTTCGGTCGGGCCGTAGAGGTTGTGCAATTCCACGCTCGGCAGTTGCGCCTTGAAGCGTCGCACCAGGGCGCCCGGCAGCGCTTCGCCGCTGCACAGCACGCGCCGCAGCGCAGCCGCCTCGGCATCACCGAAGGCCAGGAACACATCCAGCATGGACGGCACGAAGTGCAGCGTGGTGACCGCTTCAGCGGCGATGACCTGGCGCAGATAGGCCGGGTCTCGATGGCCGCCGGGACGCGCCATCACCAGCTGGGCGCCCGTCTGCAACGGCCAGAAGAACTCCCATACCGACACGTCGAAGCTGAACGGCGTCTTCTGCAACACCACGTCGTCGGCATCCAGCCCGTAGGCGTCCTGGGTCCAGAGCAGGCGGTTGACCACCCCGGCATGTTCGTTCATCACGCCTTTGGGCAGGCCGGTGGAGCCGGAGGTGTAGATCACGTAGGCCAGGTGCTGCGGGGTGAGCCCCACGACTTCAGGGTTGTCGGCGGACAAGGACTGCCAGGTCGGCTGATCCAGGTCGACCCTCGGCACGTCGAAGCGGGCGAGCAGCGCCTGGGTGGCCGCGTGGCCCAGCACGACCCGTGGCGCGCTGTCGGTGAGCATGTGGCGGATACGCTCCACCGGGTAGTCCGGGTCCACCGGCACATAGGCGCCACCGGCCTTGAGGATGGCCAACAAGCCGACCACCATGGACAAGCCGCGCTCCACGCAGATCGCCACGCGCGCGTCCGGCCCCACGCCCAGGGCGATCAGATGATGGGCCAGGCGGTTGGCCTGGGCGTTGAGTTCGCGGTAGCTGAGCGCCTGACCCTCGGCGCGCACGGCGATGCGCTCGGGAGTGCGCGCCGCCTGGGCCTCGAACAGGCCATGGACGGTCTGCTCCAGGTCGTAGTCGGCGGCGGTGTCGTTGAATTCGATCAGCAGTCGCTGGCGCTCACGGATATCCGGCAGCACGACCTTGGACAGCACAGCGCCATCGCCAGCGGCCATCGCCTGCAGCAATTGCAGCCAATAGCCCAAGTAGCGCTCGACGGTGGCCCGGTCGAACAGCGCGGTGGCATAGGTCAACTGGCCGCCGAAACCGTCTGCTCGCTCGCCCAGGCTCAGGCTGAGGTCGAACTTGGCGAATGCAGCGCTGCCGCCCAGATTGCGCACGCTCAAGCCGGGCAGGCCATTGGCCAAGTCATGTCCGCTGTCCCATTCGAGGGATACCTGGTACAGCGGCGTATGGGCCAGGCTGCGCGGCGGCTTGAGCAGGTCCACCACCTGTTCGAACGGCAGGTCCTGGTGTTCCTGGGCCGCCAGCACCTGGGCCTTGA
Organism: Pseudomonas sp. S30; assembly: GCF_016518545.1. Lineage (GTDB taxonomy): Bacteria > Pseudomonadota > Gammaproteobacteria > Pseudomonadales > Pseudomonadaceae > Aquipseudomonas. The sequence goes on along the minus strand of NZ_JACVTO010000004.1, from coordinate 23,104 downwards.
CCCGTGCCAGCAAGGTGGTCACGTCCGGCTCGTCGGCCAGCTCCAGGCGCACCGCCAGGGAGTTGACGAACAGGCCGATCAGGCTTTCGACCTCGACCTGGCGGCGCCCGGCCACGGGCGTGCCGACCACCACGTCGGTCTGCCCGCCCAGGCGTCCCAGCAGGACGCTCCAGGCGCCCATGAACAGCATGAAGGGCGTGACCTGATGACGCTGGCACAGGGTCTTGAGGTCCTGCGCCAGGCGTGGGTCGAGGTGGAAGTCCAGACTGTCGCCGGCGTAGTCCTGGCGCGCCGGTCGGGGTCGGTCGGTGGGCAGGCTCAGCAGCGCCGGTGCGCCGGCCAGGTAGTCGCGCCAGAACGTCCCCTGGCGCTGCAGCGCCTGGCCCTGCAACCAGCGCCGTTGCCACACGGCGTAGTCGCCATACTGGAGGGTCAGCGGCGCGAGCGGTGTCTGGCGGCCGTCGCGCAACGCCGAATACAGTGCGCTCAGTTCGCGGGTCAACACCCCCATCGACCCGCCATCGGCGACGATATGGTGCAGGGTCAGCAAAAGGACGTGGCGATCTGGCGCAAGTCGCAACAGACGCCCACGCAGCGGCAAGTCCCGGCCGAGGTCGAACGGCTGCGCGGCTTCTTCGCGAACCCATCGGCGCAGGGTATCCGCGTCGGGATTGTCCAGCGTCTGGCGCTGCAACACCCAGGGCGTGGCGCTGGCCCGCACCTGCGGCTCGCCGTGCACCTCGAAGAATTCGCTGCGCAGGGCTTCGTGGCGCTCGACCAGCGCCGTCAGGGCGAGCGCCAAAGCGTCGCCGTCCAGCTCGCCACCCAACTCCAGGGCCAAGGGGATGTTGTAGGCCTGGCTGGCATCGCTCATTTGCGCCAGGAACCACAGGCGCTGCTGGGCGAACGACAGCGGCAGCGGCTGCTCGCGGGACACCGCCAGCACCGGTGGCAACTCGCTGCGTGCCGCCGTGGCGAGGGCCTGGGCCATCGCCGCCAGTTCGGCCTGGGCGAACAGGCTGGCCAGGCTCAATTCCACGCCCAGGCGCTGACGCACCAGGGCGACCAGTCGCATGGCCAGCAGCGAATGCCCACCCAGTTCGAAGAAATGGTCGTGGCGGCCAACCCGCTCGACCTGCAGCAGGTCCTGCCAGAGCTGCGCCAGGGTCTGCTCCAGCTCGCCCTCCGGCGCCTGGAAGTGACGCTCGAACAGGTCGGCGCGGGTCGGCGCAGGCAGCGCCCGACGGTCCAGCTTGCCGTTGGCGGTCAGCGGCAGGTTGGCCAGGCGCACGAAGGCTACCGGCACCATGTAGTCCGGCAGATGGGCCTGCAACTGGCTGCGCAGTTGCGTCGGTGTGGCCACGTCGACCTCGTCCTGGCCGGTGAAATAGGCCACCAGGCGCAGGTGCCCCGGCCGGTCCTCGCGGGCGATCACCACCGCCTCGTGGATACCTGGCAGCGACACCAGGCGGCCTTCGATTTCGCCCAGCTCGATGCGCACGCCGCGGATCTTCACCTGGTCGTCATCGCGCCCCAGGTAGTCCAGCGTGCCGTCGTCCAGCCAGCGCACACGGTCGCCACTGCGGTACATGCGCGCGCCGGGCGCCTCGCTGAACGGGTCGTCGAGAAAGCGCTCGGCGGTCAGCTGCGCCCGGTCCAGGTAACCGCGTGCCACCCCGGCACCGCCGATGTACAGCTCGCCCGGCACGCCCAGCGGGGTCGGCTGGCCCAAGGCGTCGAGCACGTAGAGCCGGGCATTGTCCACCGGCGCGCCGATGTGCAGCACGCCACAGGGGGTGACCGTGCCGGAACTGGCGACCACCGTGGTTTCGGTGGGGCCGTAGTTGTTGACCACGGCGAAGCCTGGGTGACGATTGAACTGGCGCAGGCGGTCGCCGCCGATCAGCAGCGTGCGCAGGGTCGGATGATCGAGGTGGTGGCTGAAGGCGTATTCGGCCACCGGGGTGGGCAGGAAGCTGACGTCCAGCGGACGACTGCGCCACCAGGCCAGCAACGCGTCGAGATCCTCGCCCTGCTCGCCGGGCGGTGCGATGTGCAGGCTGGCGCCGGCGCACAGGGCCGGCCAGACCTCCCAGGCCATGGCGTCGAAGCCGAAGCCGGCCAGGCTCGAAGTATGCCGGCCGGGGCACAGCTCGAAGGCGCGGCAGTGCCAGTCGATCAGGTTGTTCAGGGTCCGGTGCTCGACCATGACACCCTTGGGCAGGCCGGTGGAACCTGAGGTGTAGATCACGTAGGCGAGGTTGGCGACCGTGACCATTGGCAGTTGCGGCGCTGGGCCACGGGCCTGCCAGTCGAGGCGGTCGAGTTCGATGACCGACAGCGGGCACTGGCCCAGACGAGGACGCAGGGCGTGCAGGGTCAGCACTGCGGTCGGTGCGCTGTCCTGCAGCAGGTAGGCGATGCGCTCGTCGGGGTGGGCCGGGTCGATCGGCACGTAGCCGGCACCGGCCTTGAGCGTGGCGAGCAGGCCCACCAGCGCGTCGAGCCCGCGCCGGGCGAGAATCGCCACCCGGTCCTCGGGCTGCACGCCGAGGGCCACAAGGTGCTGGCCAAGGATGTTGGCGCGGCGCTCCAGTTCGGCGAAGGTCAGCGTGGCGTCGGCGCAGCTGGCCGCAATGGCGTGCGGCTGCAGTTGCGCCTGCTGAGCGATGCGCACGTGGACCGCCAGAGTGCTCTCGGCCACCCCGGGTCGTTCATTGAAATGCGACAGGATCTGCTCGCGCTCGTGGGGCGGCAGCATGTCCAACTGCCCGACCTGCGACTGCGGCGCGTGCACCAGCGCCTGCACCAGGCTGTGCAAGGTCTGGTGCAGGTACGCGCAGATCCGGCCCTGAGGAACGTCGGCACTGCGCAGCAAGGTCAGGCGCAGGTCATCGCCCAGGTCGTCGACGCTGAGGGTCAGCGGGTAGGTGGTGCGTTCTTCGCTGGCCAGAACCTCGATACCGTCCCACGCCGAGCGCGCCTGGCCATCGGCGATGGGCGCGCTGTGGCGGTAGTTGAGCAGCGTGTTGAACAGCGGCGTGGGCGCCTCTACCCCGCTGCACCGCTGCGCCAGTGCCAGGGGCGCGTGTTCGTGACGCATCAGCGTGGTCAGGCGCCGATGGGTGGCCTTGATCACAGGCACCAGCTCGAGCCCGCCCAGGTCCACCCGCAGCGGCAAGGTGTTGATGAAGATGCCCAAGGCGCGGTCATTGGCTTCGGCGCCCATCAGACGGCCCATCAGGACGGTGCCGAACACCACCGAATCGCGCCCGGTGAGACCGCCCAGCACGCGCGCCCAGGCCAGGTGGAGCAGGCTCGCCAGGCTCACGCCCAGCGCGCGCGCCTGGCTGCGCAGGCCTGCACTGAGGGTTGCCGGTAGCGTGAAGATTTCTTCGCCGGGCGGCGTCTGGTCGCCTTGCACATCCTGCACGCCGTAGGCCAGGGTCGGCTCGTCGATGTCGCCCAGCTGTTCGCGGAAGAACGCTTCGTGCTGCGTCTGGCTCACGCCCAGCAGGGCCTGGCCGACGTAGTTGCGAAACGGCACCGGCGTACCCAGCAGGTGCCCTTCGCCGCGCAGCACCGCCTGCATCTCGTGACGCACCACGTCCAGGGCGCTGTGGTCCAGGGCGATATGATGGAACTGCAAGATGGCCTGCACGCGGCCATCTTCGCGCGTGGTGTCGCAGTGCAGGCGGATCAGCGGCGCCTGGGTCAGGTCGAATCGGCCGCTGACGGCCACGTCGTGGAATACCGCAAGGCGCGCCTGGCGCCACACCACTTGCAGCGGCGCGTCCAGGCCCTGCCAGTGCACCGAGGTGCGCAGGATGTCGTGACGATCGATCACCGTCTGCAGGGCCTGGACGAAGGCTTGCAGGTGATCCTGGCTGGCGAAGACGAAACGCGACTGCATGATATAGGGGTCGGCGCCTTCGGCACTGGCGTGGTGGTACAGGATGCCCTGCTGCAAGGGTGCCAGCGGATAGACGTCCTGCACGTTGGCATGACCGCCGGGAATCGGCGCGAGCAGCGCATCGATGCTCGCCTGGTCGAGCTTCACCAGATTCAGCCGTTGCGGCGTGATGCGCGCGCACCCTGCTTCGATGGTATTGACCGGCACGCTGACGCTGGCGCTTGAAGGAGCAGCCTGGTACTCGCCCCGTTCGATCATCTCGATCAGCGCTGGCTTGTGCTCGCGCAGGCGCGCTACCAGCGCGGCATCGCTCAAGGCCTGGCGATTGCCCTGGACCACCAGCTGGCCATCCTTGAGCGCTAGCTGGATACCGCTGTCCGACAGGGTCGCGACTAATTCTTCGATGCTCACAGCACGATCTCCATTCTGTCTGTGATGGCGGCATAGCCCGCCAGTGTCGGTTGCTCGAACAGGGCGCGCACATCGGCCTCCAGGCCTTCCTGGCGCAGGCGCGCGGTGAGGGTCACCGCCAGCAGCGAGTGGCCGCCGAGCTCGAAGAAATTGTCGTGCCGCCCTACGCGCTCGACGCCCAGCAGTTCGATCCACAGCGCTGCCAACAGCTGCTCGGTATCGCCTTCGGGTGCTTCATAGGGGCGCGCGTCCGGCGCCGCGGCTGCTGGCAGCGCCTTGCGGTCAAGCTTGCCGTTGGGGCTCAGCGGCAAGGCGGCCAGGTGCACGAACTGCGCCGGCACCATGAACTCGGGCAACTGGCTGGCCAGGGACTGGCGCAGGCTGTCCAGTGGCTGCACGGTGCCGGTGTAATAGGCCACCAGGCGCTGGTCGCTGGCCAGTACCACCGCCTCCTGCACGCCGGCGATACGGGTCAGGCAGGCCTGGATCTCGCCCAGCTCGATGCGCAGGCCGCGGATCTTCACCTGGTCGTCGTTGCGGCCCAGGTATTCCAAGGTGCCGTCGGCCAGGTGCCGGGCCAGATCACCGGTGCGGTACAGGCGTGCGCCAGGGCGCTGGATGAACGGGTCGTGGAGGAAGCGCTCGGCGGTCAGGTCGTCACGGTTCAGATAACCCCGCGCCACCTGCACGCCACCGATGTACAGCTCGCCAGCCACGCCCTGAGGTACCGGCTGGCCCTGGGCGTCCAGTACGTACAAGGTGGTGTTGGCGACCGGCTTGCCGATCGGCGTGTTGTCCGGGGTCTGTGCCAGCGGCTCGGCACAGTGCCAGGCGCTGACGTCCACCGCCGCTTCGGTCGGGCCGTAGAGGTTGTGCAATTCCACGCTCGGCAGTTGCGCCTTGAAGCGTCGCACCAGGCTGCCCGGCAGCGCTTCGCCGCTGCACAGCACGCGCCGCAGCGCAGCCGCCTCGGCATCACCGAAGGCCAGGAACACATCCAGCATGGACGGCACGAAGTGCAGCGTGGTGACCGCTTCAGCGGCGATGACCTGGCGCAGATAGGCCGGGTCTCGATGGCCGCCGGGACGCGCCATCACCAGCTGGGCGCCCGTCTGCAACGGCCAGAAGAACTCCCACACCGACACGTCGAAGCTGAACGGCGTCTTCTGCAACACCACGTCGTCGGCGTCCAGGCCGTAGGCGTCCTGGGTCCAGAGCAGGCGGTTGACCACCCCGGCATGCTCGTTCATCACGCCTTTGGGCAGGCCGGTAGAGCCGGAGGTGTAGATCACGTAGGCCAGGTGTTGCGGGGTGAGCCCCACGACTTCAGGGTTGTCGGCGGACAAGGACTGCCAGGTCGGCTGATCCAGGTCGACCCTCGGCACGTCGAAGCGGGCGAGCAGCGCATCGGTGGCCGCGTGGCCCAGCACGGCCCGTGGCGCGCTGTCGGTGAGCATGTGGCGAATACGCTCGACCGGGTAGTCCGGGTCCACCGGCACATAGGCGCCACCGGCCTTGAGGATGGCCAGCAGGCCGACCACCATGGACAGGCCGCGCTCCACGCAGATCGCCACGCGCGCGTCCGGCCCCACGCCCAGGGCGATCAGGTGATGGGCCAGGCGGTTGGCCTGGGCGTTGAGTTCGCGGTAGCTGAGCGCCTGACCCTCGGCGCGCACGGCGATGCGCTCGGGAGTGCGCGCCGCCTGGGCCTCGAACAGGCCATGGACGGTCTGCTCCAGGTCGTAGTCGGTGGCGGTGTCGTTGAATTCGACCAGCACGCGCTGGCGCTCCTGGTCCTGCAACACGGGCAGGCGCAGCAGCGAGCGCTCGGGCTCGTGTTCCAGAGCCTGCGCCAGCGCTTGCAGCACCTGCTGCAACTGGCCGCACAGGCGGGCAGCGCCGACCGCCGGCAGCACTTGCACGGTCAGGCGCAGATCGTCGCCCAGATCGTCCACGTTCAGGCTCAAGGGGTAGTTGGTGCGCCCTTCGTTTGCGAGGGTCTCGATCCCTTGCCAGGCTTGGCGTTGCGATTCGGTCTCGGCTACACCGGCGCTGTGGCGATAATTGATCATGGCACTGAACAGCGGCGATGGGGCATGCACTGCGCTGCACCGCTGGGCCAGTGCCAACGTCGCATGCTCGTGAGCGAGCAGTGCACTGAGTCGCTCGTGGCTCATCCGTACCGCCTCGCGCACGCTCAACTCAGCGAGGTCCAGGCGCAGCGGCAGTGTATTGATGAACATCCCCAAACCCTGACCGCTGTCGGCACCGCCCTGCATGCGCCCCAGCAGCACGGTACCGAACACCACGCTGTCGCGACCACTGGCACTGCTCAGCAGACGCCCCCAGGCCAGGTGCAGCAGGCTCGCCGTACTGACCCCCAGCTTGCGCGACTGCTCGCGCAGACGTCGGCTGAGCACAGATGGCAGCAGCAACTGCGCCTCCTCGATGCGTCCGGGTTCGCCCTGGATGTCGCGCAGGCCGAACGGCAGGGTCGGCTCGTCGACATCCCCCAATTGCCCACGGAAGAAGGCTTCGTGCTCGGCCTCGCTCATGCCCAGGCGGGCCTGGGCCACGTAATTGCGGTAGGGTACTGCCGGCTCGGTAGGCACGGGTACGTCGTGCAGGTAACCCAGCAGCTCGGTACGCACCACCTCCAGCGCGGTGTGGTCGAGTATCAGGTGGTGAAACTGCAGCGTCGCCTTCAGGCCACCGGGCGTGTCGCGATACAGCAGACGCAGCAACGGCGGCCGGTCCAGTGCCAGGGTGTGGGTGTCGAAGCCAGGCGCTGCATCCAGGTCGATCAACGGCAGATCGGCCTGCCGCCAGACAACTTGCAATGGCTGGGGTAGACCTTCCCAGAGCACGGAGGTGCGCAGGATATCGTGCCGGGCAATGACCTTTTCCAGTGCCGCGGCGAAGGCGTGCAGGCGCGTCCTGCCATCGAAGGCCAACTGCGTGTGCAACAGGTAAGGGTCGGCGCCGCGGGCGCTCAGGTGGTGATACAGAATACCGTCTTGCAACGGCGCCAGAGGATAGATGTCCTGCACGTTGGCCGCACCACCGGGCACGCTGGCCACGACGCGATCGATCGCCACCTGGTCCAGCTCGATCAGGCTGAGCATGTCCGGGGTGATGTGTGTGCAGCCCGGCACGATGCGGTTGGCCGGCACCCGCACTTCTCGCCCCTGGCCCAGCACGGCGCTGAAGGCCGCTACGCTGGGATGGCCGAACAGCAGGCGTACATCGGCGTGCAGGTCCTGCTGACGCAGGCGCTCGACCAGGCTGACGGCCAACAGCGAATGGCCGCCCAGCTCGAAGAAATTGTCATGCCGTCCGACCCGCTCGACGCCCAGCAATTCGGCCCACACCGCCGCCATGCGCTGTTCGATATCGCCCAGAGGAGGCACGTACTCGGCCACCGGCAGGTCGGCCGGGTCCGGATCGGGCAATGCGCGGCGATCGAGCTTGCCGTGGCTGGTCAACGGCAATGCATCCAGGTGCAGGAACGCCAGCGGCAGCAGGTGCGCTGGCAGGCGGGCGCGCAGGGCCTGGCGCAGGCCATCCGCACGGGCCTGGCCCGTGTACCAGGCCAGCAGTCGTTCGCCGCGAACCAGCACCACGGCATCGGCGACACCGGGCTGGGCCGCCAGGGCCGCCTCGATCTCGCCCAGTTCCACGCGCACACCACGGATCTTCACCTGATCGTCGTTGCGACCCAAGTAGTCCAGGGTGCCATCGGGGTTCCAGCGCACCAGGTCACCGCTGCGGTACATGCGTGCGCCGGGATGAGCCGCGAACGGGTCGGCCAGGAAGCGCTCGTCGGTCAGCTTGGGACGGTGCAGGTAGCCTCGGGCCACGCCCTCGCCACCGATGTACAGCTCGCCCACGGCGCCCTGCGGCACCAGTTGGCGCTGCTCATCGAGCACATACACACGGGTGTTGGCGATGGCTGAGCCGATGTGCAGCGGTGCGCCGACATGCACCCGGCCGGAGGTGGCCACAACGGTGGTCTCCGTGGGGCCGTAGTTGTTGATCACGGCGAACCCCGGATCGCGCTCGAACTGGCGCAGGCGATCGCCACCGATCAACAGGGTGCGCAGGCTGACCGGGGCCTGCTCGCGGCGCAGGGCCTGCTCGGCCACCGGGGTGGGCAGGAAACTCACCTGCAGCGGCTGCTCGGCCCACCAGTCCAGCAGGCCCTCGACCTCTTCGTTGCCCAGCTGCACCGGTGGCAGGTGCAGCACGGCGCCAGTACACAGGGCCGGCCAGACTTCCCAGGCCATGGCATCGAAACCGAAGCCGGCGACACTGGAGGTGTGGGTGCCTGCCTGCACGGCGAACGCCTCGGCGTGCCAGTGCACCAGGTTGGCCAGGGTGCGGTGCTCGACCATCACCCCCTTGGGTTGCCCAGTCGAACCGGAGGTGTAGACCACATAGGCCAGGGCGCTGGCATCCAGGCCCGGCACCTGCGGATCGTCGGTCATGGCCAGGTCCCAGGTCGCCTGGTCCGGATCCAGGCGTGCAACGCCCTGGGGCAGCCCGGCGTGGGCGGCGGGGGCCAGCACCAGCACCGGTGCGCTGTCCTGCAGCAGATAGGCGATGCGCTCGGCCGGGTACAGCGGGTCCACCGGCACATAGGCAGCGCCCGCCTTGAGCACCGCCAGCAGGGCCACCAGGCGCTGCGCGGTACGTGGCAGGCACAGCGCCACGCGATCGCCCGGCCGCACGCCGAGACCGATCAAGTGATGGGCCAGCGCGTTGGCCTGGCCATTGAGCGCGCCATAGCTCAGCACCTGGGCGGCCTGCACCACGGCCGGCGCATGCCCGTCGCGGGCCGCGCTGGCTTCGACCAGCGCATGCACGGTATGGCCTTGCGGGTAAAGACGCGGCGCGGGGTTGAAATCGACCAGCAGCTGCCGGCGCTCATCCGGCCCCAGTACACACAGCCTGTCCAGGCGCAGCGTGGGCGTCTGTACCAGGCTCTGCAGCAGTTGCGCGACGCTGTTGGCCATCCACCGGGCCACCCGGTGGGCGCCGATTTCCGGCAGGCTCAGCACGCTGAACGTGAAGCCTTCGCCGCGATCGTCGACGCTCAGGGTCAACGGGTAGTTACTGCGCTCCTCGCCCCCGAGCAGCCGGACCCCTTGCCAGATGCCCTGGCCATCGCGTGGCAGGTCGGCGCTGCTGTGGCGGTAGTTGAGCAAGGCACTGAACAGCGGCTGGCCGGCCGGCACCGCGCTGCAGCGTTGCGCCTGGGCCAGGGAGGCCTGTTCGAAGCCGAGCAGCGCCGACAGCTGGGCGTGGACCGCCTGCACGGCGTCGGCCACACCCAGGCCGGTATCGACCCGCAGTGGCAAGGTATTGATGAACACGCCCAAGGCTCGGTCGGCCCCCTCGCCGCCTTGCAGGCGCCCCATCAATACGGTGCCGAACACCACGTCGCTGCGGTTGGCCAGCATGCCGACCAGCCGTGCCCAGGCCAGGTGCATCAGGCTCGCGGCACTGACGCCGAAGGTTCGCGCCTGCTCGCGCAGCTGGCGTGCCTGCGCCGGGTCCAGGGTCAGGTGGGCCTCCTCGATCCCCACCCCATCGCCCTGCACATCGCGTAAACCAAACGGCAGGGTCGGTTCGTCGATGTCCCCGAGGCGGTCGCGGAAGAACGCCTCGGCGGCGGCTGTGTCATTGCCCAGGCGCGCCTGGGCCACATAGTTGCGGTAGGGCACCGGCGCGCTCAGGCTGCCAGCGTCGCCCTGCAGCAAGGCGTGCATTTCCGCACCGACCACGTCCATGGCGGTATGGTCCAGGGCCAGATGGTGGAACAGCAGGATCGCGACGATCTCGTCACGCGCGGGATCTTCGCAGTAAACCAGGCGCATCAGCGGCGCCCGCGCCAGGTCCAGGCGCTGCTGACGGGCGTCGAAGCGCGTCTGCAATTGCTCGATCACGGCGCCTTGCCCTGTACACGGCACGTGCTCGACCTGCAGGGTCGCCTGGCGCCAAACCACCTGCACCGGCAGGTCCTGCCCTTCCCAGACCAGCGAGGTGCGCAGGATGTCATGGCGATCGATCACCTGTTGCAGCGCTGCGGCCCAGGTGCGCAAGCGCTCGAGACTGTCGAACGCCAGGCGCGACTGCAACAGGTAGGGATCACCCTGTTCGGCGCTCAGGTGGTGATAGAGAATCCCCTCCTGCAGCGGGGCCAGAGGGTAGATTTCCTGCACGTTGGCCGCGCCACCGGGCACGCTGGCGACGATGCGGTCGATCGCCGCCTGCTCCAGCTGGACCAGGCTAAGCATCGCCGGGGTGATACGCTCGGCATTGCTGGGCACGCGGTTGGCCGGCACCTGCACCTCGCGCCCGCTGCCCACCGCCGCCGCCAGCGCGGCCAGGGTCGGCTGGGCGAACAGCACGCGCACGTCGGCAGCCAGGCCCGCCTCGCGCATGCGCTCGACCAGGCTCACCGCCAGCAGCGAGTGGCCGCCCAGTTCGAAGAAATGGTCGTGGCGACCCACCCGCTCCACGTGCAATAGCTGCGCCCAGATCGCCGCCAGACGGCGCTCCACATCGCCCTGTGGCTCGACGAAGTCACGGCTGACCCGCGCGCGGTCATCCGCCGCCGGCAATGCCCGCCGGTCCAGCTTGCCATTGGCGGTCAGCGGCCACTCGGCCAACTGCACATAGGCCGAGGGGAGCATGTAGTCGGGCAATTGCCCTTGCAGGCATTGGTGCAGGGCCGCCACCTGCGGCGCTTCGCCCTCGGCGGTGAACCAGGCCACCAGGCGCCTGTCGCCGGGGCTGTCCTCGCGTACCAGCACCACGGCATCGCGCACGCCAGTGCAGGCGGCCAGGCGCGCCTGGATCTCGCCGAGCTCGATACGAAAGCCCCGCAGCTTGACCTGCTGGTCGTTGCGACCCAGGTAACGCAGGCAGCCATCGGCCTGCCAGCTGACCAGGTCGCCACTGCGGTACAGGCGTGCGCCCGGCGTGTCGTCGAACGGGTCGTCGACGAAGCGTTCGGCGCTCAGCGCCGGCTGGTTCAGATAGCCCAGGGCAACGCCATCGCCACCGATGTACAGCTCGCCGATCGCACCCACCGGCACGGGCTGGCGATGGGTGTCGAGTACGTAGCAGCGGGTGTTGCCGATGGGCCGACCGATGGGGATGGCGCCCTCGCCCACCACCTGGATCTCGTGGGTGGTGGTGAAGGTGGTGGCCTCGGTCGGGCCGTAGCCGTTGAGCAGGTGCTGCGGCGCGCCATCGCGCAGGACACGGGCGACGACCTGGGGGTCGAGCACGTCGCCGCCGACCATCAGGTAGCGCAGCCGAGCGAATGCCGGCAGCAAGTGCTCGGCGTACTGGTGGAACAGGCCGGCGGTCAGCCACAGCACCGTGACTGCCTGTTCCAGCAACACTTGGGACAGGGCCTGATGCGACAGCACCTGGTGCTGGTCGATCACCACCGCGCAGCCCCCGTTGAGCAGCGGCGCCCACACCTCCAGGGTGCTTGCGTCGAACGCCGGGTTGGAGGCGAAGGCCACGCGGTCGCTGCCGTGGAACTGGGCGAATCCGTTGTCGATCACCAGGCGCACGACGGCGCGGTGCGGCACCAGCACACCCTTGGGCGAACCGGTGGAGCCGGAGGTGTACATGAGGTACACCGCAGCGCCGGCCTGCACTGCAAGGTCGAGGGCATGGGCCGGATAGCCGGCCAGGTCCAGGGTCTCCAGTTCCACACGCCGGCCGTGCTCGCCCAGCAGCGGTTGGTCGGCGTGGGTCAGCAGCACCTGGGCACGGCTGTCCTGAAGCATGAATCGCTGGCGTTCGACCGGGGCATTGGCATCCAGCGGCACATAGACAGCGCCGCACTTGCTCACCGCCAGTTGGCTGGCCAGCAGATCGAAGCTGCGCGGCAGCAGCAGCGCGACGCGCTGGCCCGGACGTACGCCGAGTTCCAGCAGATGACGCGCCAGGCGATTGCTGTGCAGGTCCAGGTCGGCGTAGCGCCACTGGCGCTGGCCATGGACTACGGCGACCGCATCGGGCGTCTGCACTGCGCAGGCGTGGAACAGGGCATGCAGCGGCTGCTCGCGCGGGTAGTCGCGGGTGCTGGCGTTGAACGCGTGCAGCACCTGTCGACGCGCCTCGGGCGACAGGCAGGAAATGCCGTGCAGTGCCTGCCGTGGCGTAGCTTCCAGCGCCTGCACCAGGTTGGTCAGGGCGCTGGCGAGCAGCTGGCACACCTGGGCACCGTCGACCTGCGGCACCGCCTGCACGGTCAGCGCGAGACCCTGGCCGAGGTCATCGACGTTGACCACCAGCGGATAGTTGCTGCGCTCGCGCGAGGTCAGCAAGCGAATGCCGGACCAGCCCAGGCCGTCGCCTGCGCCCTTGGCGCGGCTATGGCGGTAGTTCAGCAGGCTGGTGAACAGCGCCTGGGTGGGCGGCACACCGCTACACTGCTGGGCCAGCGCCAGCGAAGCCTGTTCGTGGGCCAGCAGGCGAGCCAGGCGCTGATGGGTGCGGCGCACCCCCTCGGCCGCTCCCAGGGCGTCGACACTCACCCGCAAGGGCAAGGTATTGATGAACATGCCCAAGGCACGGTCGGCCCCAGCGCCGCCCTGCAGGCGCCCCAGCAGCACGGTGCCAAAGACCACCTCGGCCTGGCCGCTGAGCTGCGCCAGCACCAGCCCCCAAGCCTGGTGCACCAGGCTGGCCAGGCTCACCCCCAGGCTGCGCGCCTGAACCCGCAGACGATTCGCCACGACATCGTTTAGCGCCAGTTGGCTGTCGAGCACATCGACCCCGTCGCCCTGTGCTTCGCGCAAGCCGAACACGTCGGTCGGCGCGTCGATGTCGCCGAGCAGCTCGCGGAACATCGCCTCGTCGGCAGCCGGATCGGCATCGAGCCGGGCGCGGGCCACATAGTCGCGGTAAGGCACGCTGTCCAGGCGCAGCGGCTGGCCTTGAAGCGCTGCGCCGACCTCGGCCACCAGCAGCTCGACGGCCGTATGGTCGAGCAGCACGTGATGCAGCAGCAGGGTCGCTTCCAGGTGCGGCGCGTCGGTGTGGGGCACCAGTCGCATCAGTGGCGCACGGGTCAGGTCCATGCGCTGGAGGTCGGCGCCCTCGCTGCAGTGCAGGCGCGCTTGACGGTGCACCACCTGCACGGGCTCCGGCAAGCCTTGCCAGTGCAGGCTGGTGCGCAGGATGTCGTGACGGGCGATAACCAAGTTCAGTGCGTCGATGAAGCCCTGCAACTGGGCCGGATCCTCGAAGGCGAAGCGAGCCCGCAGCACGTATGGGTCCGCGCCATCGCTGGCCAGGTGGTGGTAGAGGATGCCCTGTTGCAGCGGCGCCAGAGGGTAGACGTCCTGCACGTTGGCGGCCCCGCCGTCGAGCGTGTCGATCAGACCGTCCAGCGCCTGCTGATCGAGCTCGACCAGGCTCAGCATCTGCGCCTCGACGCGCGTGCAAGCGGCGGGAATCCGGTTGGCCGGCACTGCGCTGGGCAACTCGGCGCTCACGGCAGCGGCCAATGCGCTCAGGGTCGGCTGGCCGAACAGCACCCGCACGTCGGCGGCCATGTTCTGCTGGCGCATGCGCTCGACCAGCTTGACCGCCAGCAGTGAGTGCCCGCCAAGCTCGAAGAAGTTGTCGTGACGGCCAATGCGGTCCAGGCCCAGCACCTGCTGCCAGATCGCCGCGATGCGCTGCTCCACCTCGCCTTGCGGCGCTTCAAAGGCGCGCCGCACGAAGGCCTCGCCATCGGGTTCGGGCAGGGCCTTGCGGTCGAGCTTGCCGTTGCCGGTCAGGGGGAAGGCCTCCAGTCGCACGAAGGCGGCCGGCACCATGTACTCGGCCAGGTGCAGGAGCAGGTCATCGCGCAGCTGGGCTGCATCGGTCGTGGCGCCCGTCTCCGCCAGCCAGTAGGCCAGCAGGCGCGGCTCGCCAGCGCTGTCGGGGCGGGCGATGACCACGGCCTCGCGCACCCCGTCGCAGGCAGCCAGGCGCGCCTCGATCTCACCCAGTTCGATACGAAAACCGCGGATCTTCACCTGGTCGTCGTTGCGCCCCAGGTACTCCAGGCTGTGGTCGGCGGCCCAGCGCGCCAGGTCGCCGGTGCGGTACAGGCGCGCACCGGGGCTGAACGGGTCGGCGATGAAGCGCTCGGCATCGAGCGCCTCGCGGTTCAGGTAGCCGCGGGCCACGCCGGCGCCGCCCACGTACAGCTCGCCCACCACGCCGACGGGCACCGGTCGGCGCTGCGCATCGAGCACATACAGGCGCAGATCGGCGATGCGCTCGCCGATGGGGCTGACCCCGACCCGGTACGCGTCGGCGGCCTGCAAGGCCCGGTAGGTGACGTGCACGGTGGTTTCGGTGATGCCGTACATGTTCACCAGCTGCGTTCCGGCGTTGCCCAGCCGCGCGTACCAGGGCTTGAGCATACCGGGCTCCAGCGCCTCGCCACCGAAGATCACCTGGCGCAGGGAGTGCGCCAGCTCGCTGCGGGCCTGGGCCGCGATCAGTTGGCGGAAGGCGCTCGGCGTCTGGTTCAGCACACTCACACCGGTGCGGCAGAGCAAGGCGTAGCACTCGTCCGGCGAGCGGCTGACACGCTGCGGGACGATCAGCAGGCGACCGCCGTAGGCCAGCGCACCCCAGATTTCCCAGACGGAGAAATCGAAGGCGAAGGAATGGAACAGCGCCCAGGTATCCTGGTGGCTGAAATCGAACCAGTGCGCGGTGGCCGTGAGCAGCCGCGCCACGTTGCCATGCTCGACCATCACGCCCTTGGGCAGCCCGGTGGACCCGGAGGTGTAGATCACGTAGGCCAGGTGCGAGGGCTGCAGATCGGCGCGGGCCGGGTCGTGCACGGGCTGGCGGGCGAGGTCCGGCTCGTCCAGGTCGACCACCGGCACGTCGAGCGAGCCCAGCAAGGCCCGGCAGTGCTGCTGGGTGAGCACGGCGCGCGGCGCGCTGTCGCTCAATGTGAACGCGATACGCTCGGCCGGAGACGCCGGATCGATGGGCACATAGCCGGCCCCGGCCTTGAGCACGCCCAGCAAGCCAGCGAGCATGGCCGGGCCGCGCTCGACGCAGAGCGCCACGCGGTCGTCCGGGCCGACGCCGAGCGCGATCAGGCGGTGCGCCACCTGGTTGGCACGCTGGTTGAGCTCGCCGTAGCTCAGGGTCTGCTGTTCGAAGATCAGCGCGGTAGCCTGCGGCCGTGTCCGAGCATGCTCCTCGAAACGCTGGTGCACCAGGGGCGTGACGGCGAAGGCTGGCAACGGCTGGTTGACCCCGTGCAGCAGATGCTGGCGCTCTTCGGCCGGCAGAATGTCCAGGCTGTCGAGCCGTGCGTCGGGCGCCTGCTCCAGTGCCTGCACCAGTTGCGCCAGGGTATTGGCCAGGTAGCCGGCGATGCGCGCCGCACCCAGCCCGTTGCCGACCAGGGCGGTGATGCGCAGGTCTTCGCCGAGGTCGTCCAGATTCAGGGTCAACGGGTAGTTGGTCCGCTCTTCGGCGCCCAGCACCTGGATGCCCGGAGCGATGTCGATCACCTCGGCGGCGTCGCCCGCAGCGCTGTGGCGGTAATTCAGCACGGTGTTGAACAGCGGCGTAGGCGCGGCCACGGCGCTGCAACGTTGGGCCAGGGCCAGCGGCGCCTGCTCGTGGCCGAGCACGCCGGTGAGGCGGGCATGGGTGGCCTGCAAGGCGTCGCGCACACCGACGTCGCCCACATCCAGGCGCAGCGGCAGGGTGTTGATGAACATGCCCAGGGCCTGCTCGCCACCCTCGCCAGCCTCCATGCGCCCCAGCAGCACCGTGCCGAACACCACCGCGTCGCGGCCGGACACCTGACCGAGCACGCGACCCAGCCCCAGGTGCACGATGGCTGCCGGGCTGACCCCCAACTGACGGGCCTGGGCGCGCAGGCGCAGGCTCAGGTCGCGGTCCAGGGTCTGGCGGGCTTCCTGCACCGGGGTGTCATCAAGCTCGGCCGCGCCGAACGCCAGGGTCGGCGCGTCGATGTCCGCCAGCAGCGCTTTGAAGAAGGCTTCGTGGGCCGGTACGTCCAGGCCTTGCCGCGCCTGGGCCAGCAGGTTGCGAAACGGCACGGCCGGCCCGACCTGCTCGGCGTCGCCGGCCAGCCAGGCGGCGATTTCGCGACGCACGATATCCAGCGCGGTGTGATCCATCACGGTGTGATGGAACAGCAACAGCGCCACCACCTCCTCCCCCGCACCCTGGGCATGGACCAGGCGCAGCAGCGGCGCCTGGCGCAGGTCCAGCCGGTAGTGGCGGCTGTCGTGCAGTGCGCGCAGTTGCGCCAGCGGTGCGCCCTTGCCGCCCAGGTGCACGGCCTCACGCTGCAGTGGCGCTTGGCGCCAGACCACCTGCAGCGGCTCGTCCAGGCGCTCCCACACCAGCGCAGTGCGCAAAATGTCATGACGCTGGATCACCCAGTCCAGGGCCTGGGCGAAGGCGTCCAGGTGCGAGGCATCGGCGAAACGCAGCTGCGCCTGCAACAGGTAGGGGTCGCCCGCTTTGGCCGTCAGGTGATGGTAGAGCATCCCCTCCTGCAAGGGCGCCAGCGGGTAGATGTCCTGCACGTTGGCCGCGCCACCGGCAACGCTGGCGACGATGCGATCGATGGCCTGCTGGTCGAGGTCCACCAGCGGCAGCATGGCCGGCGTGATCCTGAAGGCCGGGCTCAGCCAGTCGTCGCCCTGGGCGGCGAGCATCTCCAGCAACGCAGGCTTGTGTGCGGCCAGTGCGTCCCAGAGGGCGTCGTCGAGACTGTCCTCGTCGCCATCGACCAGCAGGTCCTGCCCCTCGCGTTGAAGTCGGATCGCACGGGTTGAGAGCACAGCCATCAATTCGCTGAAGCGCATGGTCAAGCATCCTGCCTTTGCCAGTCGGAAACCGCGCACGCTAATGGATCACCTGCGCGAAAGCTGACAGGGGAAGCCGGGACAACGGCTACACGGCGCCGCAGACTGACGCAAGGTCAGCAGGCCCTACCCGGCGTCCAGGCACAGGGATGGCTCGAACGAGGGGCGCCAGCGCCTGCAATCGAAAAGCCCAGGAGCGATTCAACTTTCGCCGGCACCCAGCGTCGAAACAGACACAACACCTTTACCAAGGAGGTCACTCATGGCGATTCGTGCCACATCACTGGTTTGCTGCCTGGCGTTCGCCCTGGCGGGCTGCGTGGGCTCGTCGGACGACCAGCCGCCACCCAAGACCATGGCCGTCGATCTTCAGCAATACCAGGGCAAATGGTACGAACTGGCGCGCCTACCGATGTTCTTCCAGCGCAAGTGCGTGCAGTCCGAAGCCAATTATCGGCTGCGCCCCGACGGCCAGGTGGACGTGACCAACCGCTGTCGGGAACAGGACGGCCAATGGCAGGAGGCGACCGGTATCGCCCAGCTGCAACAACCCGGCAAGACCGACAAGCTGTGGGTACGCTTCGACAACTGGTTCAGCAAGCTGGCGCCGGACACCGCCAAGGGCGAATACTGGGTGCTGTACCACGACCCCGAGTACAAGGTAGCGCTGGTCGGTCACCCCAACCGCGAATACCTGTGGCTGCTGTCACGTACTCCCACGGTCAGCGAAAACACCCGCAACCTCCTGCTGGAGGCCGCTCGCCAGCGTGGTTACGACACCAGCGAGCTGATCTGGCGCCAGCCAGACTGACCTCGGGCATCACAGCAGGTCGTGGGTCACCTGGCCCACGGCCTGGACCACGCGCCGGGCGCCATCCTGGATCCCGGTGATGGCGCTGCCGGCCTGACCGGCCAGGGCCAGACCGGCACTGGCCTGCTCACGACTGCTCTCGATCTCGATCACCGCCTGGTCGGCCAGCTGCTGGTTGCGTGCGACCACCGAAACGATCTCCTCGGTCGCAGTACTGGTACGCGCCGCCAGTTGCCGCACCTCGTCGGCGACCACGGCGAAACCGCGCCCCTGCTCACCAGCACGCGCAGCTTCGATGGCGGCGTTCAGGGCCAGAAGGTTGGTCTGCGAGGCGATGCTGCCGATGGTCTGCACGATCGAGCTGATCACCACCGACTGCTTGCCAAGGGCCTCGATGGTGGTGGACGCGGACTGCATCTGACCGGCGACCGCCTGCATGGTCTGCACCGCTTCCTGAACCACGGCAGCGCCTTCGCGGGCACTGACGTCGGTGGTGCGCGACACGTCCAGGGCCATTTCCGCCGCCCGGCGAATCTCCTGCTCCTTGCGCACTTGATCGGTGACCACCGAGGCGTACTTGATCACCCGGATGATCTGACCTTCGGCGTTGTACACGGGGTTGTAGCTGGCTTCGAGCCACACCTCCTGGCCGTGGCTGTCCAGGCGGCGGAAGCGTCCGGCCACATAGCGGCCGCTGTTGAGGATCTTCCAGAATTCGGCGTAGGCCGGCGAGGCCACTTCCTCGGCGCTGCAGAACACCCGATGGTGCTGGCCGACCAGTTGGTTGATCGAGTAGCCCATGGCGCCGAGGAACTGGTCGTTGGCGGTGAGGATATTGCCGTTCAGGTCGAACTGGATGACCGCCATGGAGCGGAAGAGCGCTTCGACGAACGCGCCGTTCTCGCGATTCTTCTCGATCTGCACGGTGGTATCGCTGCCAAAGCCCTGGATGTATTCCAGGCGCCCGTCCTGATCGCGCACCGGCAGCCAGGTCAGACGCAGCCAGATCAGCCCACCTTGCGGATTCTGGAAACGGTAGTCGTCGGTCACCGGCTGGAAGCGCGATACGGCCTCCTTGAAGCGGCGGTAGCACGGCAACGTGGTGACGTAGCCAGGCACCAGGTCGAGCAGTGGCCGCCCGATCAGGCGCTCTCGCGGTTGACCCAAGGCCGTGGCGCAGGCTTCGTTGCAGGCCACGATGCGTTGCTCGGGGTCCAGGCGCAGTGCCAGGGTGCCCTGCTCCAGTTGATCGAGCACCTGGCGCAGGCGCCGAACTTCGGCTTCACTGGCCGCCAGTTGTGTTTTTATTTTGCGATCGAACATGAGGATACCTTGCCAACAGGAGGGAATGAGCACGCACGCATCCTGCAAGCCAGTCGCCTGGCGGCGCACAAACCCCGATAGGCGGGGCCTGCAGCTTTTTTATGGATCTCGACGCAGCATGCCACTAGAGACCGCAGCGCCGCTATCAAAGTGCTATGGCTGGGCGGGATTATTTTTGCTCGCGCTGTAGCCGCCTAGATACGCGCATCGGCAGGCGATGGCGTCTGCCGCCGCGCTGGTTTAAGGTGACGCCATCACCGCTCCGCGTCCGCTGCCATGACCGATATCCAGCGCTATGTCCACGCCGCCACCCGAGACAACACCCGGCGCAGTTACCAGGCGGCGGTCGAGCACTTCGAGGTGCAGTGGGGCGGCTTTCTCCCGGCGACGGCCGACAGCATCGCCCGCTATCTGGCCGACCACGCCGACCGCCACACCGTGAGCACCCTGCGCCAGCGTCTGGCAGGCCTGAGCCAGTGGCACCAGGCGCAGGGTTTCCCAGACCCGACCAAGGCGCCGCTGGTACGCCAGGTGCTGCGCGGGATCCGCACGCTGCACCCGACCCTGCCTCGCCAGGCCGCCCCCTTGTTGTTGCAACACCTGAAAACCGCCGTCGACGGGCTGCAGGCCGAGGCGTGCCAAGCGCTGGCCGAGCATGACCTGCCCACCCTGCTGCGCGCCCGTCGCGATGCCGCGCTGCTGCTGCTGGGTTTCTGGCGCGGGTTTCGCGGCGATGAGCTGGCGCGCCTGCGCGTGGAGCACATTCAGGCCGAGCCCGGCGTCGGCATCACCCTGTTCCTGCCGCGCAGCAAGGGCGACCGGGAAGCGCTGGGCGTGCGACACCGCACGCCAGCGCTCAAGGCGCTGTGCCCGGTGACCGCGTACCTGAACTGGATCGAAGTCGCCGGTATCGCCCGTGGGCCGGTGTTTCGCCGGCTCGATCGCTGGGGTCACCTGGGCGAGGCGGCGCTGCACAGCAACAGCCTGATCGGCGTGCTGCGGCGCATGCTCGAACGCACCGGCGTGCCCTCGGCGCTCTACACCGGCCACTCGCTGCGCCGCGGTTTCGCCACCTGGGCCACCGACAACGGCTGGGAGCTCAAGGCGCTGATGAGCTACGTGGGCTGGAAGGACGCCAAGTCGGCGCTGCGCTACATCGAGGCGGGCCAGGCCTTCGGCGACCTGGCGCTGGCGACGCCGGCGCGGCCGTTGCCGAACCTGAGCGGCCCGGTCGACTGAACGCTTCGCATCTGCCGTCTTCTCAGCTAGCCTTGCCCTTCTCCCCAGAACAGTCGAGCACCCATGGCCATCCACCGTCTGACACGCTCCCACCCGCGCCTGAGCCTGGGCCTGCTGATCGGCGTGCTCGGCGCCTGGCTCCTCCCCGCCGACGACTGGATTCAGCGGGTGCTGGCCGGTTGGAACCTGGGGGTATGGACCTACCTGGTGCTGGTGCTGTGGTTGACCTGGCGCGCTTCACCGGACACGGTGCGGCGGGTGGCGAACATAGAGGATGAAAACGCCGGCGTGGTGCTGTCCACGGTCTGCATCGCCGCCATCGCCAGCCTGGCGGCCGTGACCCTGGAACTGGCCGACAGCCGTGACCTGCACGGCAGCGCCCAGGCGATGCATTACCTGTATACCGGCTTCACCGTCGCCGGCTCATGGCTGCTGATCGGCTGTATCTTCAGCCTGCATTATGCCCGGCTGTTCTATACCCACGCCGGTGAAGAGCCGCTGTTGCGTTTCGCCGACGGCGAGCGATGCCCCGATTACTGGGATTTCCACTACTTCGCGTTCACCATCGGTGTGGCGGTGCAGACTTCCGACGTCGGGGTTGGTGGTCGGGCCATGCGGCGGGTGGTGCTGGGGCAATCGCTGGTGGGGTTCGTGTTCAACACGGCGATTCTGGGGTTCACCATCAACATCGCGGCCGGGTTGCTCAGTTGACCATCGGTCCGAAATACAGGGGTATGTGGCCTGCGGTTTGAGCTTCTGTACCGGGCGGAAAACGTTTGCGCTGGGTCTTGGGCGGGTGGTGTTGCGACGGATTCATGAATCGAGGTGCGAATTGTCATCCGGTTCGCGCGACAGTTGCGGTGGGGCTGCTATGTTTAGAGTCGGCCAGATGACACCAAGGGTGTTTCTCGGCGCGGCGGCCTTCTGGTGACTGGGTGTGGAGGTTGGCATGAACACGATGACATTTCCCAATGCCTGTCAGGTGATGCGGTGGCATTTTCATCCTCTGGGGTTCGAGGCGAACATGGATGCGCCGCGTAGCATGGTTGCCCGGGTTTTTCATCGGGGGACCGGGGAGACGGTGCTGGTGGTGGCTGGGATTCCCTGTTCGACGGTGATGGGGGCGGCTGAGGTGGAGCGGATTATCGAGGCTGTGGAGGATGAGTTGGAGGCGTTTGGGGATCGGGGGGGGTTGGTTCGGGTGGGGTAGGTTTTTTGCGGGTTTTGGGGTGGTGTGAATGTCTGTGTGCTTTGTTGACGCTGATTCATCTTTTTGATGGTTTTTGAACGGTGTAAATATCTGTTTGCTTTGTTGACGCTGATTCATCTTTTTGATGGTTTTTGAACGGTGTGAATATCCGTTTGCTTTGTTGACGCTGATTCACCTTTTCGCTTTTACAGCGACCTACTTTTTCTCTTGGGAAAAAGTAGGCAAAAACCGCCTGCTCCTGCATCCGGCCCCTGCGCGTTGCGCAGGGGTTCCCTCGCTGCGGCGTCTTTCGGGCCTTCGCGGCCTAAGACTTGCTGCGCAAGTCACCGTCTCGCGACTTCGGCTACGCCTCAGGGCGCTGCGCGCCAGGGCCCTACAGGCACCTCTGCTCGGCCTCCTGACGTCGCGATTTGTGGTGACTGGACTATCGCGCACTTAGAAGCAAAGGCAAAGGCAAACAGCAGGTTTGCGCCTACGACCTGGCATGCCAGGAGCATGAAGGTATCTCTGGTTCGACTTTGACGCGTTTGGCCAATTGCGGAGGACGACCATCCTGTCGAGGGCTTGACGTCTTTGTGCATGAATGTCGCAGGCCCACTACCTCGAAATAATCCTGGCGAGGCTTCCAGAGATGTTGTGTCAGTGCAGAACATGACGATAATGGCGGTCGGAAATGACTCATCGGATCAGCGAACAATGAACAATCGTGCAGCACGCTACGGGCTAGTGGTTTTGCCTTTTCTGGTGATGTGTCAGCCAGCCCAGGCTTCTAAATGGGAAATTTGCCGCCTGGAGCTTCACGTCACTCAGGTTGTGAAGCAACCTCATCCAAAGCTGCAGGCCCAGGTCATGAAAGTGAGCACCACCTCGACCACGGCCGAATGCCCGAAGGAAGGCGTCACTCTCACCTTCATCCCTGAAACTCCCGACTACCAAAGCACACTCCCACGCCGACAGTGGCCAGGCCAAGGTCAGTCGATGCGCATCGACTACCGCTACCTGGACGGCAACTGCAAGGGAGAAGGCCATAGCTACGCCTGTCGCATAGAACACTATCCACTAGCAAGAAATTGAATCTGACCCGCAACAGCTTCAAACGCCACGTGCAAATGCAAGTGCAGCCCCAGCCCCAGCTTCTAGGCGCGCAATAGCCAGACACCATAAATCGCGGCGCCATTAGGCCGAGCAGCGGATGCCCTGCGCCAACCCCCTCCAGATTTTGCTTCTAAATGCGCGATAGCTCAGTCACCACAAATCGCGACGTCAGAAGGCCGAGCGAAGGCGTCTGTAGGGCC
>NZ_JACVTO010000049.1 GCF_016518545.1 Pseudomonas sp. S30 | reverse complement strand
CCCCACAGCCGATAGCGCCCCAAACTAACCTGTGCACCTCGGGCAGTGACGCTGTGCCCACCCACACCCCTGAGCGTCACTTCAGTGCCCACGGCCAGTAGTTCCATCCCTGCGGCCGCACTGGTCAATGCCGCCGCAACCACTTCACTCCAGAAGCGCCGGTCCTTGTTGTCTTTCCCGCCTTGCAACAGCAGCAACCCGGCCTCCACCAGAAGCAGCGCACTGGCCACACGCAGGCGATAGAACTGATTGCCGTGCGCCCCGTGCAAGGTCTCGACATAAGCGCGATCGAGGCGGCGTACGATTGGTGCCGAGACGCGCCCCGGCGACGGGGTCTGGCCCTCCAGCGCCTGCTCGCTCAACCGCAGGTTCACGGCTTGCTCGCCCAATGAAGCGATGAGGTAGGTGCTCAGGCGTCGGTACAGCAAGCGATCGGCGCTGTCCGGGGCACCCGCCGACAAGCCCTGGCGCCCCAGTTGCCCGAGCCAGGCCAGCGCGCCGGCCGTGTTGCCGGGGCTGTGTTGCGCGAGCTGGTCCAGATGGCTGTCCACCCGGCCGAACTGTGTGGCGAGTTCCTTGGCGTATTTGAGCGCCGTATCCAGTTGCTGCCATGGATCGGCACCCGGCGGCAGTGTGTCGAGCGTCGTGCGCGTTCGCTCGAGCACCTCGGCGATCTCGCGCTGGTTGAAGACGAACGCGCGCAGTGCCAGGTTACCGTGGGTGATATCGTCGGCGCGCCACCATTGCGCAAGTAACGCCGCGCCCGCAGGCACACCTTCGAGGCCGACCACGCACAGCCCCGTCTGGTGCGCAAAGCAAACGCCGTTGGTGAGGTCGTTCTCGTCGTAGTGGGCCAGTGCGTTCAACAGTTCGGAAGAGGTCAACCAGGCGAGGTGATCTGCCGCTCTGGACTCGGCCAGACGTTGGGCTTCGAGGCTCTGC
>NZ_JACVTO010000048.1 GCF_016518545.1 Pseudomonas sp. S30 | reverse complement strand
GTGCGGAAGTCGGTGACCATTCCATGTGCCAGGCCGTAGACCCCCTTGGCCATATCGGCCAGTGCCGTGCCGACACCCTCGACCGAGCCCAACTGACTGGCCATCGGGTCGAACTTGGCGAAGTTCAGGTTCTTGTCGTAGTACTGGGCATAGCTGGTGTTCGCGCCGGTACGCAGGAATTCCATATTCCAGTCCCCGTCATTGAACAGGGCGCTATGCGCGCTCGAATAACCTTGAATCAACGCCACGGTCTGCTGCGCGGTGTACGTCTTGGCTGGCTCCATCACCGGAACGTCACCTGTCACGCGGCTTACGTCATACGCGCCGGCCATGGGCGCCAGTGCCTGCCCCAGGTGCTCCAGGGTGCTGGCCTCGATGGTCACACCGTTGGCGTTCATGACCTGCTGCCATTCACGGTCGGTGTAATAGGCCAACGCCCGGGCCATGCGCTGCTCGGCTTCGGCAGGGGTAATGCCCTGTTCTTTCGCCAGCGCCTGCGCCTGACCCTTGATGCGGACCGTTTCCTCAGGGTGCGCCTGACGGTTGTATCGATCGGCCATCTGGGCAATCCAGACGCCTTTTTGCAAGTCGCCCTCGACCAGGCCGGCCGCCGCCATGCCGGTGAGTTGGACGATGCTGTCTTGCAGATCGGGCTGGCGCTGGTAGAGCTCTTTGAGCGCGCCTGCCATGGCCTGGTTAGCGCCAGCGGCCATCGCTCCGGCCACGAAGTCGCCACCGGCTGCGGCAGTGACGGCGCCACCGGTCAGCGCATGCAGGGCAACACGACCCGCGCCCCCTTCACGCCACAGTTCGATGCCGGCGGTGTCGTGACGACTTTCGGCTTCAGCCAGGTTTTTCGTCGCCAGGTTGCCGATGGCGTTGAATGCCGTGGCGGCCACCACGTTGGACGCTTGGGACACCAAAGCGTTGAGCAGGTTGTCGCTGAGGCTGCCGCCGTCCACCGCTGTCTTGATCGC
>NZ_JACVTO010000047.1 GCF_016518545.1 Pseudomonas sp. S30 | reverse complement strand
CCCCCCCAGCCGGCAGGGACTGCATCAGACGCCCGCGGGCCAGGACCAGTTTCAATCCGTCCTCGAGGCTGAAGACCTGGGCGACGCAGGCTGCGACATATTCACCGATGCTGTGCCCCATGACCACAGACGGGACGACGCCCCATGCCATCCACATGCTCGCCAGTGCGTACTCGACGCAGAACAGTGCCGGCTGGGTGTGTACGGTCTGGTCCAGGCGCGCCGCATCGGCATTCTCGGCATAGAGCAGGTCGATCAGTGACCAGCCTTCGTGGGCTAGGATGTAGTCGTTGCAGCGGTTGATGACGTCCCGGAACACCGGTTGACTGGCATAGAGCGCTTTGCCCATCCCGGGGTACTGGGCGCCCTGGCCTGTGAACAGGAAGGCGACCCGGGGAGCATCGGTAACAGGCGAGCTGGGCATTGCGAGGGTGTCGTCCAGCAGTTGCCGGTGCAGCTCCTCCAAGGTCTGCCCTGTGAAGGCCGCCCGGTACTCGAGGGCGGCGCGACCGGTATTGGCCGAGAAGCAGAGGTCCTGGGGTAGCAGTGCCGGGTGGCGGCGCAGGTGATCGGCATACTTCTGCCGTAGCGCGGCCAGTGAGGCCGGGCTCTGGGCTGACAGGGTCAGCAGGTGTCGTGGCGGAGAACAGTCGGCGACGCGCCTGGCGGGATGAGCAGGTGCCTCTTGCAGAATGACATGGGCATTCGTACCGCCAAAGCCGAAGCCGCTGACGCCGGCGGTCCGTGGTCGACCATTGGCCGGCCAGGGTGTGCGCTGGGTTGGCACATGAAGCGGGAATTCATCCCAGCGAATACGCGGATTGGGCTGGCTGTAGTTGGCCTGGGGAGGAAACTCCTTGTGCTGCAGAGCCATGACCACTTTGATGATGCCGGCAATGCCAGCGGCGGACTCAAGGTGGCCGATGTTGGCCTTGACCGAACCCAGGGTCAGGCGCTGCTCGTGGGTTCGTCCCTGGCAGAGAGCTGCTCCCAGGGCGTTGACCTCGATCGGGTCGCCCAGGACGGTCCCGGTGCCATGGGCCTCCACATAGTCGATTGCATCGGCGCCCAGGCCGGA
>NZ_JACVTO010000046.1 GCF_016518545.1 Pseudomonas sp. S30 | reverse complement strand
ATCAATCGGCAGAACTGCGAGGCCCTGCAAGAGCCCCTTCACAGGGGGCCGGACGCCAGGTGCACGCGGACCTTCACCGTTCTGCCCTTGCGCTATGCGGCAGTCGGCGGTAGCGCTCAGCAGCGCCGACGATTACCCACCCTGCCCGAGCACCTGCGTCACCCTCATCACGTCGCCACGCTGCGTCATGCCGACTATGCCATTCGCCCGCTTCGTGAAGGTTTTCTGTATGTCATGGAAAAGCGCAAGCTCAGCGGGCGGCACAGCCTGCACCCGCCCTATCGAATCGCGGCGAACGGCGCCCTGTCGCTCATCGATCCCGAGCACCCGGAGCCTGGGCCGGCAACTGCCACCACGTTCCAGGATGTCGTCCAGAATAGGGCATGGGCCTTCAAGGTGCACGACCTCGACGACTTGCTCGAGCTTCGCCTGTTCTACAGCCCTGACCCGCTGACCCCCGCCGCCCAGCAGCACTTGCTGCGTCGACGCGACACGCTGCCGGCCTTGAATATCGCTCCCTTCGCCGGCCCCAGTTGTCCGACACCCAGGCTTCACACGCTACGTCATGACCAGTTGGAGCTGGTCGCCGACTTTGCCGCCGAGTCCGACGACGCGTTGCGCAACCTGCTGGACGCCCAGGTCTTCGGTACGCCCAGCATCAGCTCGCTGGCTGCCGCGCGACACGCGCTGGGCCCCTTGGGCGGTAAACCTGAGCCACGGGGCGTCGCCGTGGTGGTGGAAGACGCCATCGGTATCACGCAAGAGCTCAATGCCTGGCGCAACGCTGGCATGGAGCATCTCGAGCGCTGGCTGCAAGCCAGCACCGAGACGATCGGTCCGAGCAACGAGCGCAAGGTCTTGGTCGCCCAGGCCTTCAGCGAACTGCACCAGCAATTCACCGAGCGCAAAGTCGCCGCGCTGGTCGATCGGCATAAAGCGTCGATGCGCACCTATCTCGCCGGCGGCGACCAGGCCATTCAACCGCAGATGGCCGAATGGTGGGCGCAAACCCAGGAGGGCATTCTCGACAGCGCCAGCGAATTGAAAAGGCGGGAGCTGGAGCCCCTTGCGAAAAGCGGGGTGTTTGCACAGCAGTTCCAGGCGCGCTATCTGTCACAGGTCGACCTGCAAGGCATGCATCAACACCTCGCCTCGTTCGAGGCGCAGAGCCTCGAAGCCCAACGTCTGGCCGAGTCCAGAGCGGCAGATCACCT
>NZ_JACVTO010000045.1 GCF_016518545.1 Pseudomonas sp. S30 | reverse complement strand
CCGACCGGTGCCTCGTACAGCCTGTCCGTGACTTCCCCGTGCGCCACCACCGGCAACGCCCGTCGGTCGAGCTTGCCATTGGGGCTCAGCGGCAACGTTTCCAACAGCAGGTAGCTATGCGGCACCATGTAGGCTGGCAGTTCGCTACCCAGGTGAGCACGCAGGTCATCCACGGCGATCGCCTGATCACCACTGACCAAGGTGTAGTACGCCACCAGCCGCCCCTCTCCACCGTCCCCTGCCTGGGCCAGTACCACGGCCTCGCGGATACCCGGATAGCGAGCCAGTCCGGCCTCGATCTCGCCCAGCTCGATGCGCAAGCCGTGGAGTTTCACCTGGTGATCCAGACGCCCCAGGTATTCGATCTCCCCTGCCGAGCGATAACGGGCCAGATCGCCCGTCTTGTACAGGCGCCCACCGGCCGGGCCGAAGGGATCGGGGACAAAGGCCGCCGCCGTCAGGTCCGCACGCCCCAGGTAACCCCGCGCCAAACCGACGCCACCGATGTACAGTTCCCCTGCCACTCCGGCGGGAACCGGGTTCATCTGCGGATCCAGCAGATAGATCCGGGTGTTGGCGATCGGTCGCCCGATCGGTACGCAACCTTGCTGGTACTCCGGGTCGCACGCCCAGAACGTGACGTCTACCGAGGCTTCGGTCGGGCCATACAGGTTGTGCAGGGCCACGCCGGGCAGGCGCTCAAAAAACCGCTGCTGCAACTCCAGCGGCAGGGCCTGCCCGCTGCACATCACCTGTTTCAGCGACGGGCAACCGCCCAGGTCCGCACTGTTGAGAAAGACCTCCAGCATCGGCGGCACGAAGTGCAGCGTAGTGATCGCCTCCTGCTCAATCAGCCGCGCCAGGTAGTCCACGTCCTGATGCCCCCCTGGCCTGGCCACGACCAGTGTTGCGCCGTAGGCCAGCGGCCAGAAGAACTCCCAGACCGACACATCAAAGCTGAACGGCGTTTTCTGCAGCACCCGATCCGTCGCACCCAACGGGTAGGCCTCCTGCATCCACTGCAAGCGGTTGACGATGCCGGCGTGTTCCACTGCCACGCCTTTTGGCCGGCCCGTGGAGCCGGAGGTGTAGATCACATAGGCCAGCTGCTCGGCGCCGCTTTCGCCGAGCGGATTGTCCTGGCTGTAGCCGGCCAGGGCCGCCTCATCCATGATCCAGGTTTGAGGATAGTCTTGCGGCAAGCTGGCAATGCTCGAGGCCTGGGCCAATACCAGGGCCGGCGCGGCGTTCTCCAGCATGTAGGCCAGGCGTTGCGTTGGCAGGCTCGGATCCAGGGGCAGGTACGCGCCTCCGGCCTTCACGATCCCCAGCAGCGCAATCACCATCTCCAGCGAGCGTTCGAGGCAGACGCCCACTCGTACGTCCGGCCCGACGCCCCGCTCGCGCAGATAACCGGCCAACCGGTTCGCCCGGGTATTCAGTTGCGCATAGCTCAGTTTCTGTCCTTCAAACACCAGGGCCGGAGCGCCCGGTGCACGGGCCACCTGCGCTTCGACCATCGTCTGCAAGGTCGCCAGAGCCGGATACTCGGTCCGGGTGTCGTTCCAGTCGACCGTGACCTGAGCCAATTCCTCCTCATCCATCATTGCCAGCTCACGCAGCGGACGGGCGGGTGACTCCACCACCGAGGCCAGCAGGCGCGTGAAATGCCGCGCCATCCGTTGCACGGTGCTGCGATCAAACAGGTCGGTGTTGTATTCCAGGTTGGCATGCAGCTCACCGGCCCGTTCTTCCATTGTCAGCAGCAGGTCGAACTTCGCGGTCGTGCTGGGTATCTCCAGGGGTTCAAGGACCAGGCCAGGCAACTGCAACTGGCCCAGCGGTGCGTTCTGCAACACCAGCATGACCTGGAACAATGGTGAGTGGCTGGTATGACGCGCCGGCTTCAGTGCCTCCACCAGTTGCTCGAAAGGCACGTCCTGATGGGCATAGGCATCCAGCGTGGTATGGCGCACGTCGGCGAGCAGCGACTCGAACGTCGCCGCTTCATCGACCTGCGTACGCAACACCAGAGTGTTGGTAAAGAAGCCGATCAGCGCCTCGGTTTCGACCTGCGTCCGGTTGGCCACCGCGGTGCCCAGGCAGATGTCGCTCTGCCCGGAGTACCGCGACAACAGCAGGTTAAACGCCGCCGTCAACACCATGAACAACGTGCCGTGGGCCTTCTTGGCCAGCGTGGCCAGGCCATCGCCGAGCGTGGCCGGAACGTTGAACGTCAGGCTGTCGCCACGATAGCTCTGCATCGCCGGGCGAGGACGATCCGTCGGCAGCGTCAACAGTGCCGGCGCACCAGCCAGGCGGTCGGACCAGTAAGCCAGTTGGTCGGCCAGCACGCCATTGGCCAACCACTTCCGCTGCCAATGGGCGAAGTCGACATACTGCAACGGCAATTCGGGCAGTGGGGAGGACTCACCTTGCACATAGGCCCGGTAGAGCGAGGTGACCTCGTTGATCAGCACGCCCATCGACCAGCCGTCGGAAACGATATGGTGCATCGT
>NZ_JACVTO010000044.1 GCF_016518545.1 Pseudomonas sp. S30 | reverse complement strand
GCTGAACCAGCCAACATTGGACTTGCTCTTCTCGTGACTCTCCTGATGCAGGTCCTTCATACCCTCGAAGGCGATCTCTCCTCCACTGTCCAGGGTCAGGTCGTTGCCGCTCTCCAGCTTGGCCGCCTGATACCGCTGATCGCCGCCGCTCGCCAGGGTCACATCGCCCCCAGCCGACACCGCGCTGCCGACGTATTTCACATCGGTCACTTCATCGCGCTTGGTCTTCTTGCTGCCAAAACTCCCTTTGCTCTTTTTGTCGTACAGCGAGTAATCACTGTCAGCCTCAGCCAGCAACTCCAATCGACCACCCGCCACCAGGTACGCCTCGTCTCCCGCCGACACACGGCTGGCCGTCATCGCCAGGTCTTCACCCGCGCGCAGGCTCACGTCCCCGCCCGCCGTGACCGACGTGCCCACCTGGCTCACATGGTCCTCTTGCCCCTTGGCCTTCTTCGACTTGAAGGTCGAATGCTGCTCATCGGCCGCCGAACTCAGGCTCAGGTTTTCCGTGGCGGCCATGACCACATCACGCTTGGCGTCGATCTGGCTGGCGATGGCGGTGAGATCACGACCGGCGATAGCGGTGAGGTCACGGCCTGCCGTCACCGAGGAACCGTGCTGATTGACCGAGCTGCTGGTTTGTCGCACACGGCTGTTGAGACTGCTGGCGGTCTCTTCCACTGAACCGAAACTCAGGTCGCGACCCGCCTGGATGGCAAGGTCGCGCCCACTTTGCAGGACGCTGCCCTGGTTGGCGACGTCGCGACCGGCGAGGATGCTGAGGTCGTTGGCCGCCTCGATACGCGCGGCGCTGTCGACAAAATCACGG
The DNA here is from genome assembly GCF_016518545.1 of Pseudomonas sp. S30. Lineage (GTDB taxonomy): Bacteria > Pseudomonadota > Gammaproteobacteria > Pseudomonadales > Pseudomonadaceae > Aquipseudomonas. The sequence goes on along the minus strand of NZ_JACVTO010000044.1, from coordinate 4,057 downwards.
TGTTCGGTGACCCTACCGTCGCTGCTGTCGACTCGGGTGACACTGCGCTCGTTGATCACATCACCATTGATGGCTGTCAGACTCACGTCGCGTCCGGCGATGATGCCGCCGGCCTTGTTGACGATATCGTTGCCGGCCAGCAGGTCCAGACGGTTACCGGCCTCGATCAGGCCGCTGTTGACCAGGTCGTTGCCGGCCTTGGCGGACAGGTTGTTGGTGGCGCGCAAGGTGCCGACGTTGGTGAGGTCTTGCCCGGCGATCAGGTTGATGTCGTTGCCGGCGATCAACGCGCCGTTCGGGGCCAGGCGGTTGTTGGCGTTGGCCAGGTAGAGCACCGGCACCAGTACTTCTTCGCCGTTGACCACGGCCCTTTCCAGCCAGACGATGTCGTGGGTCAGGGCTGCGACCTGCTCGGAGGTGAGGCCCACGCCCACGGCCAGGTTCAGCGTCTGGCGGCTGGCGATGGCGTTGTCCATCAGGTGCTTGAACAGCTTCTCGTCGGTGGTCTGGCCGGCGAGGAAGCGTTGGCCGGTGCGGGCGAGGCTATCTGGATTTTAGCCCGCAGCCCTCAGCAACGCGTTGAACTGCTTCTACTTGATAGATGTGGAGGGGACTGCGTAATTGTAACTAATGCGCGAAACTTGAGGCCCTAACAATCCGCAGCCTCCCTGGACTGCTCCATGCGCTGTGTGCTGTATCCCTCTAGACGAAACCTAATCCACAGAAAATGACGAGAAATAAAATGATAACTTTTCATCCTCAACCTCAACTAACTGGTAATGAATCCTATCCAAACCACGATCTATTTCTTTTATATTAATCTGCATCAACTGAGTTAACCCCGCCAAAATTGCGAGCGATGAAACTACTAATATCAAAAACTTAACACTTACAATTTCACCCCATTTTTATCAGATAGATTGAGAATCAAATCGTAGGCCATCCGTTCTTCATCAATTTGAATATTTAGAGAGCGAAGGCAATCACTAGCAAAAAGCACCCTATTCAATCTTGAAATATCATTCATCATTTATCCTCGCATGCTCGCCGTTATCGCCACAACCACGTCAATATTCTATGCGTGGGCATGAGCACCACCTACGCAAGTATATTAGTTTATTGTTCAACCTCAACATCGAATCATTCCTCCAGCCACTTCACCCGCCCCTTTGAACCTTTCATACCAATACTGCCTCGAACACATGTCATCCCGACCCATACTGTAAGTCAGCTCTTTTAATCTACCTCCCAGAGGAAACGCAAACTTGTACTGAATTGTGGAAAGTTTGCATTGAATCTCTTGTAAAGCATCAAATTTTTACTGGGCCGCCTTAAAATATAGACTGACGGCAATCTTATCAATTAGAGTTACGCGCTTGTCTTCATACAGCCCTAAAAGTTGATTAATTATACCAACCGCGGAGCGATAACGCTCCAATTCTGATTCTAGGTTTTCCCATATATTCACACTCACCACCCCACACTTATCGGTTGAGTACGTCTCACTTGAACAGTCAATAGGCTTTATATCATTTCCAACCCACCCCTACATAATTAAAGCAGTCTGCGACACCTCGAGGATCAGGAATAATGATTGAATTACTATTAAGCACTTCTTTCGCTTGCAAAAATGGGGCAGGTCTACCCGGTCTCCACTACCTCTCATATTAGGATTTTCTAAACTTTATTCCATCGACAGAGTGAAACTCGCCAAGCCCTTGTCTTGCAGATAATTGTTAATAGTTTCCAGAATGCCCGACGCCAGATGGTGCTTCTCCAGTAATTACTGGAAATTAATTATGGTGTCTTCGGGGTCAAAGCGCTGAGTGCCAGGCAAGCAAACTGGTGCATCGAAGTGATCTCGCACAGCACCTCTTCCATGGCTGAATGGCTTAACGAGAGCCAGTGCTGCAGCAGGTGAATGCGCAGCACGGTTTCCACTGGATACGGCTCGCGGCCACTGTCAGCCTTCGAGTAGTGAGCCTTAATCAACGCTATCAGTTCGCTTCACTGAGCCAACTGTTCCAACTCGGCCAAGGAAGCGGTCGCGGCAGGTTTGCTTGCGCTTCCCGGCGAATTCGAAACCAGAAAAGCTCATCTGGCTTATACAATTGCATGCTTGTAGAGGGCAATTATGTGGAGGCCTACTTTGGTACAGGTCGAGCGGCCTGTGCTAACTTGATCGGTGCATCCCTAAGTAGACAAAATCGTCTTTAACTTTAAAAACAAAACAATCTTATCGGGGCATTACAAAACCAACGCCACGATGCCCTACTCATGACAAACTTCCCTCTGCCATCAATCACCTGACGTATCAATATTCAGTAAAAGACACTTACCATCTCGTTTGACAACGAGACTAATAGGTTTCACTGTTTGCCCCTCATCAAAAGACATTTCCACTTTAAGGCCCTGATCGGCAAACGTCTTAAGCTCAGCAATAAGCTCCGCCAATGTCTTGCCTCGATTCTCCCAATCTATCCTATTGCTCATTCAATCACCGATACGATTCAAGTTCTTGTCAAAAGTTCCGTCACGTGTCGTCCTACTTTCCAAGGCTTTTACTGAACTGGCCATTTTCCATGCACCTCCATTGTGCCCATCCAGATCTCGCGTGATGTAGGACTTGCCTTTACGAAATACTGCTTGGCCACCATGAACTGTCTCGCTTATTTTTTGATAACCCAATGCCTCTGCCGCTACTTTAGCCTCTTTGGTCGTCCTGTACACTGGCTGTTTCGTGACAACTGAGCGACCGCCCATGGTGGCACTCAGCAACGTCGAGCCTACCACGGATAGGAGCCGACGCCCATCCCCCCCTTCGAGTGCGCCCAGCTCACTTGCGATGATATTCTGCGCGTCTTGATTGCTACTACTAATCACATAGCCGATGACGACGGATGCGCCAAACTCACCTTGAGCAGATGCTTCTTTAGCTAGCGCTCTGAGTTTCGGCTCGTCGGCACTAAGCTTCGCGGAAATATCCTCGCACTGCCCAGGATTATCACGACATAAGTTGGCCAACCCTTTGTTTCGAGCCTCATCCAGCTGTGCATATTTCTCCCTTACACCCAGAATGCAATCATCATCCGCGCAGTTTTTTTCTTCCGCGCGCTGACTCTGAACCTCTTGATGCGTAAGATAATTATATGCAGTCGAATAGCTTGCCACCCACGCTCCTATCTGGGAGCTGCCACCATCTCCTTGAGTCGCAGCAGCAGCCAAAACACCCAGCAATTGTGAATTCATCTTGAGCAACTGCTGCTTTTTCTCAGGCTGCATTTTGGAGTAATGTTGCGCAAGGGTATCCACTAGCGCCTCATTGACCCCGGCTGCAACTGCACCAGTTTTAAAATCGCCTCCAGCAGCCTCCGCTGCTAGCCCGCCCATCACCGCATGCAGCGTAACTTTGGCGGCGCCTCCCTCCTGCAGATTGAAACGATTACCTAAATCGCCAACGAGATTGAATCCAGCAGCTGCGAATGTACTGGCGAGGCTGCTACGCAGCGCCTCACCCAACGCGCTATGACCACCGAGGGCACGATCCAGAATGGTCGAAGTACCGTTCTGAAGCAGCTGGTTGCCTGCAAAGCGAGCAATGCCATCCCAACTGGAAAGCCCTCCAACTGGCAAAACAGCGCCGCTATTAGGCAGCGCGCTTGAAGCTCCGGTTTCGGTCGCTGTCCAGTCATCGAACAGGCCGGCGGTCAAACCTGCGGTGAGTCCCGAAACCGCATAGCCACGAAGCGCATCAGTGGACATAACATCCTTGAGCACCAAGCCCAAGTTGCCACGATTATTGATCGTGCTAATCGTCGCTCCACTCGCTGCACTGGCGGCGATTGAAGAGAGCGCCACGTTCGCCCATCCTGCCGCAACGGTCGAACCCGCCGCCGCGCCGCCAGCCACGGCACTGGCGGTCGCAGTACCACTGGCCGCCATAGCGGTTCCGGAACCAGCAGTCGCACCTGCTGCAGACCCCAAGGCCGCACTGGCAGCACCCGCGGTCAGGTAAGTGACGATGATCGCGATCACGATCTGCGCCGCTGGACCCAAA
>NZ_JACVTO010000043.1 GCF_016518545.1 Pseudomonas sp. S30 | reverse complement strand
CTTGTTCACGATCGAAGGCTGACCGCCCACATACACGTCGTTCGGCGCTTGAATCGTGAAGGTGCCGGAAGCGGAGCCAGCCGGAACCGTGACCTTGGTGCCATCACTCAGGGTGAAGGTCAGGCCTTGGTGGCCAGTGACGTCCAAGCCTTGGCCATTGGTCAAGGTGACGGTGTAGGTAATCTGGCCGCCTTCTGCGACGGTGGACTTGTCAGCGGTGAGAGTCGCTACGACTTCGCTGATGGTGTCGGCGATTTGTACGGTCGCTGCGCCACCCAACTCGAGGTTTTCAAAGGTTTTGCCGGCAACGCTGGCATCCGTTACACCAACGGTAAGCGAGCCTGAATCTTTAAAGACGTCGTCGCCTTGGGCAGGTGCCTTGTACTCGACTTCGGTCTGGCCGGCAGCGATGATGACTTTTGCGCCGTTGCTGAGAGTTACGGTCATGTCACGATCAAGTGGCTGGTTCACTTTGACGGTGAACGACGGCTGTTGGTCTTCGGTGACATTACCGTTGCTGGCGATGGTGACGGAAACTTTGTCGCCTTCGTTGCCAGTACCTGGAGTACCAGTGCCTGGTTCGTCAGTGACCGTCGTGGTGACGGAGCTATCGCCCAGGGTGAGCTTTTCGAAGTTGTCCGCACCTGTTACCGATTCAAGCTTGTTAACGATGCTCGGCTGACCGCCCACGTAGACGTCGTTCGGGGCTTGGATAGTAAACGTGCCAGAGGGGGACCCAGCAGGAACAGTAACTTTAGTACCGTCCGAAAGCGTGAACGTCAGGCCTTGGTGGCCAGTGACATCGAGGCCCTGACCGTTGGTCAGTGTCACGGTGTAAGTGATCTGACCGCCTTCGGCCACAGTGGGTTTATCAGCAGTAAGTGTCGCGACCACTTCGCTGATGGTGTCAGCGATCTGAACGGTGGCCGCACCGCCGAGCTCCAGATTTTCGAAAGTTTTGCCGGCAACACTGGCATCCGTCACACCAACGGTAAGCGAGCCTGAATCTTTGAATACGTCGTCGCCTTGCGCAGGCGCTTTGTATTCAACTTCCGTCTGGCCTGCAGCGATGACCACTTTGGCGCCGTTGCTCAGGGTAACAGTCATGTCACGATCAAGCGGCTGGTTCACCTTGACGGTGAACGACGGCTGTTGATCTTCGGTGACATTGCCGTTGCTAGCGATGGTGACGGAAACCTTGTCGCCTTCGTTGCCAGTGCCAGGAGTACCAGTGCCTGGTTCGTCAGTCACCGTCGTGGTGACGGAGCTATCGCCCAGGGTGAGCTTTTCGAAGTTGTCTGCACCTGTTACCGACTCGAGCTTGTTGACGATGCTTGGCTGACCACCGACGTAAACATCGTTCGGGGCTTGGATGGTGAACGTTCCGGAGGCAGACCCAGCAGGAACGGTGACTTTAGTGCCGTCCGAAAGCGTGAATGTCAGGCCTTGGTGGCCAGTGACATCGAGGCCCTGACCGTTGGTCAGTGTCACGGTGTAAGTGATCTGACCGCCTTCGGCCACAGTTGGTTTGTCAGCAGTAAGCGTCGCGACCACTTCGCTAATGGTGTCAGCGATCTGTACGGTGGCCGCACCGCCGAGCTCCAAGTTTTCGAAAGTTTTGCCGGCGACGCTGGCATCGGTCACGCCGACAGTCAGCGAGCCGGAGTCTTTGAATACGTCGTCGCCTTGCGCAGGCGCTTTGTATTCAACTTCCGTCTGGCCAGCTGCGATTACAACTTTGGCGCCGTTGCTGAGGATGACGGTCATGTCACGATCAAGCGGCTGGTTCACCTTGACGGTGAACGACGGCTGTTGATCTTCAGAGACATTGCCGTTGCTGGCGATGGTGACGGAAACTTTGTCACCTTCGTTGCCAGTGCCTGGAGTGCCAGTCCCCGGCTCATCAGTCACCGTTGTGGTAACGGAATTGTCACCCAGAATGAGCTTTTCGAAGTTATCAGCGCCAGTGACAGACTCCAGCTTATTTACGATCGAAGGCTGACCACCGACGTACACATCGTTCGGCGCTTGGATGGTGAACGTGCCGGAGGCAGAGCCAGCCGGAACCGTGACTTTGGTGCCATCACTCAGGGTGAAAGTCAGGCCTTGATGGCCAGTAACGTCCAAGCCCTGGCCGTTGGTCAAGGTGACGGTGTAAGTGATCTGACCGCCTTCGGCCACAGTAGGTTTGTCGGCAGTAAGCGTCGCGACCACTTCGCTGATGGTGTCAGCGATCTGAACGGTAGCTGCACCGCCGAGCTCCAGGTTCTCGAAGGTTTTGCCGGCAACGCTAGCATCGGTTACACCGACGGTGAGCGAGCCGGAATCTTTGAATACATCTTCACCCTGTGCAGGTGCCTTGTACTCAACTTCCGTCTGGCCAGCAGCAATAACCACCTTCGCGCCGTTGCTCAGGGTCACCGTCATGTCACGATCAAGTGGCTGGTTCACTTTGACGGTGAACGACGGCTGTTGGTCTTCGGTGACATTGCCGTTGCTGGCGATGGTGACGGAAACTTTGTCGCCTTCGTTGCCAGTGCCTGGGGTGCCTGTGCCTGGTTCGTCAGTCACCGTCGTGGTAACGGAATTGTCACCCAGAGTGAGTTTTTCGAAGTTATCAGCGCCAGTGACGGACTCCAACTTGTTCACAATCGAAGGCTGGCCGCCGACGTAAACGTCGTTCGGCGCTTGGATCGTGAACGTACCGGAGGCAGAACCTGCTGGAACGGTAACTTTAGTGCCGTCACTCAGCGTGAAGGTCAAGCCTTGATGGCCAGTGACGTCCAAGCCCTGGCCGTTGGTCAGTGTCACGGTGTAGGTGATCTGGCCACCTTCGGCCACAGTAGGTTTATCGGCAGTAAGCGTCGCGACAACTTCGCTAATGGTGTCAGCGATCTGAACCGTCGCTGCGTTACCCAATTCGAGATTTTCAAAGGTTTTGCCGGCGACGCTGGCGTCGGTTACACCAACGGTGAGCGAGCCGGAATCCTTGAATACGTCGTCGCCTTGCGCAGGCGCTTTGTACTCGACTTCCGTCTGGCCGGCAGCAATGACCACTTTGGCGCCGTTGCTCAGCGTCACTGTCATGTCGCGATCAAGCGGCTGGTTCACTTTGACAGTGAACGACGGCTGCTGATCTTCGGTGACGTTACCGTTGCTAGCGATGGTGACGGAAACTTTGTCGCCTTCGTTGCCAGTCCCTGGGGTGCCAGTGCCTGGCTCGTCAGTCACCGTGGTGGTGACGGAGCTATCGCCCAGAGTGAGTTTTTCGAAGTTGTCTGCGCCTGTAACCGATTCGAGCTTGTTGACGATGCTTGGCTGACCGCCGACGTAGACGTCGTTCGGGGCTTGGATGGTGAAGGTGCCGGAGGCAGAACCTGCTGGAACAGTAACTTTAGTACCGTCCGAAAGCGTGAACGTCAGGCCTTGGTGGCCAGTGACATCGAGGCCTTGGCCATTGGTCAGTGTCACGGTGTAGGTGATCTGGCCACCTTCGGCGACTGTAGGTTTGTCGGCAGTAAGCGTCGCGACCACTTCGCTAATGGTGTCAGCGATCTGAACGGTGGCCGCACCGCCGAACTCCAGGTTTTCGAAGGTCTTGCCGGCAACACTGGCGTCCGTTACACCAACGGTAAGCGAGCCTGAATCCTTGAATACATCGTCGCCCTGCGCAGGCGCTTTGTACTCAACTTCGGTCTGGCCAGCAGCAATGACCACCTTCGCGCCGTTGCTCAGGGTCACCGTCATGTCACGATCAAGCGGCTGGTTCACTTTGACGGTGAACGACGGCTGTTGATCTTCGGTGACGTTACCGTTGCTAGCGATGCTGACGGAAACTTTGTCGCCTTCGTTGCCAGTGCCTGGAGTACCAGTGCCCGGCTCGTCAGTCACTGTGGTGGTGACGGAATTATCGCCCAGGGTGAGTTTTTCGAAGCTATCAGCGCCAGTGACGGACTCCAGCTTGTTCACGATCGAAGGCTGGCCACCGACGTAAACGTCGTTGCCCGCCTGAATGTCGACAGTGCCCGAAGCGGATCCTGCAGGGATGGTGACCTTGGTACCGTCCGAAAGCGTGAACGTCAGGCCTGGGTGACCGGTCACGTCCAAGCCCTGAGCATTGGTCAGGGTCACGGTGTACGTAACTTGGCCACCTTCAGCCACCGTGGCTTTGTCCGCAGTCAGGGTCGCTACGACCTCGCTGACGGTATCGGCGATTTGAACGGTCGCGGCACCGCCAAGCTTCAGGTCCTCGAACGTCTTGCCTGGAACGCTGGCATCAGTCACGCCCAAGGTGATAGAGCCTGGATCCTTGAACACGTCATCGCCTTGGGCGGGCAGGCTATAGGTAGCCTGGGTCTGGCCTGCGGCAATGACTACCTTGTCACCGTTGCTCAGCGTTACCGTCAGATCGCGATCCAATTGCTGACTGACGGAAACGGTGAAGGTGGGCTGCTGGGCCTCAGTCACATTGCCGTTACTCGCAATGTTGACGGTCACCGTATCGATGCTGTCGCTAATGACGGTCTGCGCAGGCGTCGGGTTCGGCACCAGGTTTTCGAAGTTACCGCCTGTTGCGCTGGTGATCGTGGTGTTGACGGTGCTGCCGTTGTTGTAGACGTCGTTGGCCGGCGTCTGGAAGTCGATCGAGCCGCTGGATTTACCGGCGTCTACCGTGATGGTCTGGCCGTTGGACAGGGTGACGGTCACCGGCGTCTGCGCTGGGTTGTTCAGGCTGACGGTATAGGTGATCACGCCACCTTCGGTGACGCTTGGGGTGGCGGTCAGGGTGGCGGTAGTGGTGTCGACCGAGTCGTTGATGACGGTCTGCGCAGGCGTCGGATTCGGCACCAGGTTTTCGAAGTTGCCACCTGTTGCACTGGTGATCGTGGTGTTGACGGTGCTGCCGTTGTTGTAGACGTCGTTGGCC
>NZ_JACVTO010000042.1 GCF_016518545.1 Pseudomonas sp. S30 | reverse complement strand
TCGTTCTAGGGCCTTGCGAATGACTTTCTGCTGGGCCGTCCCATTGGGGGCGGTGAGCCCATTGCTACGCCCATCCTGGTTGATCGCCGAGCCCGCGATTACGGCCAGTATCCTGTCATTGTTCTGATGGGCATCCGCCAGGCGCTTGACCACCAGCACACCACAACCTTCTCCCCTGATATAGCCATCGGCTGCCGCATCGAATACGCGTGCCGACGATGACTTTGAGGTCATCCCGGCTTTATTGAATGAGGCATCGACAGACGATGAAAGCAGGGCATTGACCCCGCCGATCAATGCCAGGTCGCACTCGTGGTTGGACAGGCTGTTCAGGGCATTGTGCAAGGCTACCAGGGACGAAGAGCATGCGGTATCTACCGCCAGGCTTGGGCCTTTGAAGTCAAATGCATAGGAAATTCGGTTTGCCGCCAGGCTTAACGCGCTTCCAGTCAGGAAGTAAGGGGTGTTGGAGCTCTCGAGCAGGCCACGTGAATAGTCATTGGACGAGATGCCGATAAATACACCTGTGTCGGACCCTGCCAGCTGTGTCGGCACAAGTGCGGCATGTTCAAGCGCTTCCCAGGCGACGGCAAGCAGCAGTCGTTGCTGTGGGTCCATGGCGCGGGCTTCATCCTCACTGATGCGGAAGAACCGGGCATCGAACATGAACAGATCATCGATCACACCAGCGCGGGTATTTTCCCTTCCATTGGCACCGCCTGTTTCGTTCCACCGGGCTTCCAGGGTGGCGAACGCATTCTGACCCGCAGCAATCATCTGCCAGAATTTCTCGACGGAAGCGGCGCCAGGAAAATCGCATGCCATCCCGACGATTGCATATTGGCCCAGAGCGTTCGCGACGGGGCTGGCTGCCGGTTTCTCCAGTGGCAATGGCGCGCCTACCAGTCGCGCTGTCAGCTCACCTGGGGAGGGGTAGTCGAAGAACTGGGTTGCAGACACATCTCTACCTGTGAACTCACTCATCAACTGGGCAAGTACGGTCAAGTTGATTGAGTCTAGCCCCAGCTCGGCGAAGCTTGAACCGGGCTTGATCTCGTCCTGGCTGAGAGAGAATCGGGTCATGAGCGTTTCAACGAGCCACTGGTCGATCTCTGCCTGGCTACGTCGTATCGTGTGTTTGCTTTCTGCTTCGCAGGTGCTGTCGGCAGGGGAGGGGGTTGCTGGTCCACTTTGCCAGTGAGCGATTGATTGGATCTCGTTGGCTCGCAGTTTTTTAAGAGACTCTGCGCGGCGTACCTTGCCACTGGAGGTCCTGGGCAGTTGGCCCGGTTTCAACAGGTAGATGGCCTGCAAGGCGAGGCCGTGCTCGGTTGCGACACTTTTCTTGATCTGGGCCAGAATTTGCTCGCAGTCCGCACCACGTACCTGGGTGCGCTTGACCTCTTGGAAAATGATGACCTTGTCGGTTGATTGCTCGCTGTCCACGAACGCAGATGTGCCCCCGTGGACTAGGGCGGGATGGCAACCCGAGCAGGAGAATTCGATATCTTGAGGGTAGTAGTTTCGCCCTCGAATGATGATTACGTCCTTCAGGCGCCCCGTCACGTACAACTGGCCGGCATGAAAAAAGCCGAGGTCGCCTGTGCGCATGTAGTGCTGGGTTGGATTCGACGCCAGAGTGGCCTGAAAGGTGTTGCGGGTTGCGTCAGTGTTATTCCAGTACCCTTGTCCGACACCACCACTACAGCACCAGATTTCACCAATGGCATCTTCCGGCAGGGCTTCGTATGTATTGGGATCAACAATCTTGACGCTGTCATCCGAGGGGGAAATGCCAGAGCCTACCAGGACGCGCCCACCTGCTGCTTCGGAGGCGACGATCACCCGATTTTCGGCGAAAGCGGTCGTATCGATACTGATCGACTCGACCGGCTGCCCCTTGTGAACCGCTGTTACGGCAAGCGTTGCTTCAGCCAGTCCATAGCATGGTGAGAGGGCTTGTGGGCAAAGACCGAAGCGCGAGAACTTCTCCGTGAATTTGAGCAGGCTGCTGGGATTTATCGGCTCAGCGCCGTTGTAGGCGACCTTCCAGTGTGATAGATCCAGATCGGAAGGTATCTCTTCTTCTGCAATATCTGCACAAAGTGCATAGGCAAAATCGGGGCCGCCACTGGTATGGGCAGCATAGCGGAAAATGGCGTTCAACCACCTTATCGGTTTCTGAACGAAAGCTTCTGGCGGCATGAGAATACAGCGAGATCCGAGGTACAGGGTCTGGACGATATTACCCAGGCCCATGTCGTGGAAAAGTGGTAGCCAGCACATCCAGTCGGAGGTGTGGTCGTGCTGCCAGTTACCTTGCGTGAACTGTTGATTTCTAATGAAATTTTCGTGCGTCAACATGACGCCTTTGGGTGATCCTGTGGAACCGGAAGTGTATTGAAGGCAGGCCAGTGTGCTGCCATTGATCCTGTCTGAAATCGATAGGTCAGTGGTGGTGTATTGCTTGGAATCCGTTGCCAATAATGGAGGCAGTCCATTCAATGCCAGTGGGTGGTCGGCGTCGGACAGCCTGTTGATGATGTCGCTGGTTCCCAATATCGCGGCTGGGTTGCAGTCGATAATTATCTTGTCGATGCGATCTTGCTTTGAGTTCTTTTTGGGCGCGTAGGCCGGGACAGGAATCAAACCAGCGTGAAGGCATCCATAGAAGGCTATGATAAATTCTATTCCGGAAGGATAGAACATCAACATCCGATCGCCGAAACTCCCCAGTGTTTCAAGTTTTTTGGCCAGGCCAGCGGATTGCCTATATAGCTCGGAATAGCTTATGGCGTGCGTCTCATTTTCTCCGTCAGCAAGAAATATATAGGCTGTAGCGTCTGGCTTGGTTTGCGCCCAATGAGAGAGAATGTGTGTAAGGGAGATTGGGTTGCGTGGGTCGTGATCTTTCATCTGAGGTAATTTCCATATATCGCAGATTTAATTAAGATTAAGCCGGAGGTCGAATAATGCGTCAATGCCAGGAAAATTAGGGAGGGCTTGATATCACGCTGAGAATGGTCGATCAAGGGGATAAAATTTTATTTTTAGTTTTTAAGAATTGGATCCAATGACCGGTTGATTTCTATTTCAAGATGTGTCATGGTTCCTGTCGTCGCTTGCGGATGGTGCGTGCAAGAGGCCTGGATGCTAGGATTTTAATGGACTAAAAGGGCAAAAGTGCGATGCGGTGGGAACTTGATTTAAGTCAATCTCCTGGTTTGGTTTTAGCTAGGGAAGTGCGGGGTTTTCCTCCTGTTTTCGCGGGGGGGGGGTGACATGTGCTTGAATCGTGCTATTCCGCATATATTGGTGCGCTTGTGCCTAATGCTGATTGCTGTCAAAGAAGGCCTGCGGTGTCGCCGACTTCGTCGGTTTTCCGATGGAGTTCTGCTATTGGTATCGTGCTTCTGTGATTGTTTCTCTAAGGCGATCCTGTTTTCGTCAGTCTTCTTTATCTCGCCGTCCTCTTGTCGTCCTCTCGTCGTTCTGTTGCGATGCATGGGGCGTCAAAAATTCTCATACAACTTACACGTCCGAGGAGCATAAGACACTGCCTTTTATGGGTGGTGATCTGATATTTGTTGGCGGGTTTTTATTTCGTCAGTCATTCTCTTCGGTTTTCTTGTAATTTTATAAATCCTTGATCCCAAGGGGGTTTTCCTGTTTTCGTGATGCTGGCAATGCCTTTCTGGTCTGGTGGCTTTGGTTGTTTTGTATGCGAAAAGTATTGGCTTTGTGTGCACAGAAAAATAGTTTAAACAACAAGAATGGCTGATTAATTTTTGGCGAGTTTTCTTCGTTTGGATTGATGAGCGTCTTCACTGCTTCGGTTTTCTTGATCTCTGAGAGTATAGGGTGGGCTTGAATATGGATGTTGAAGTTTACATTGTCGTGGTAAATGCAAAGCGCCAGTATTCGATATGGAGCAAACATAAGGATCTACCTCTAGGGTGGGAGTGTGTTGGTTTCGAGGGGGGGAAGGATGCCTGCTTGAAGCATATAAATGAGATCTGGACCGATATGACTCCCTATGTTGAAGTCGCCAGGTAGCGTGCTTATGCCTTTCTGGTCCTGGGGTCGCTGTGTGTCGGGCGCGGCGATTTGCGAGGCTGTTTTACAAGCGTAGCTTTTGATAGGCCGCCACCGGGAGATTTTATGGCTGTCGTCTATTATTTAATAATATTTTCCATGCTGCCTTTTGGTGGTGGGAAGTGGCAGCCTATTTTATTGGCATGCATGGCAGTTTCACTAGGGATGATAGTTTTCCGATTGAGAGGCGGCACGGGTAGCCTATTGGCTTGGTTTGTCTTGGTTGCCGCAATCTCTCGGCTTGATTTTCTGTTTCTTCCTTGGCCGGCGCCATTGATCGTGCCTGTGGCTTTCTATATTTATATGAACCGGCGACATCGGTGGGGCATTGTCACCAAGTGGTGCCCAGAAGCGCAAGAGTGGCGGCTTGGTATTATCGGTTATTCAGTGCTTGGGGCGTGCAGTGCCACCTTGGGATTGTTTATATGGTATTCGCTTGCGTCGCCAGACTTGTCTCGTTTCGCCGCAATGATCCCTCACTTGTCCTGGTGGATGATCATACCTGCGGGGCTGGCATTTTACTGCGTTAATGCTGCAGTTGAAGAGTGGGCCTTCCGTGAGATTCTGTTCAAAGAATTGAGCTCGACAGGTTTTTCGATAAGTCTGGTAGTACTGTTGCAGGCCATTTCGTTTGGCTGTCTGCACTGGCAAGGTATTCCAGGTGGAATGGCTGGGGTGCTATTGAGTGGAGTGTATGGTGTCGTCCAAGGCTGGATTCGCTGGCGTTCGGGCGGTCTGTTGGCTCCATGGTTCTCTCATGTCGGGGCGGACCTCGTTATTTTTTCATTGGTACTGCGCGGCTTGGCTTGAGTGACGAGCCTGATGGGAAAATTATGCCTGCCAAGGCAGGTTTACCACGAAGACACTGATTCATCACAGTGTCCTAAGCCATAGTTACTGACATATGGCATATGCCTCTTTTCGCTGTTTACGTGAGACGGGAGTGGATCCTGGGCTGGCGCGTCGGCGAGTGCAGGGGACTTTCGTATAAGACTAAAGAAGTGTGCTTCGAGGAGATAGGGATATGGCATCGAAGGCCGAAGAACTTTCAGTAGTCAAAGCGGCATTGCTGAAGATCGAGCTTCTACAGGCCGAGCTTCAGGATCTGCGAGCATCAACAGACGAAGGTTTCGCCATCGTAGGTATGAGTTGCCGCATGCCAGGTGGGGTAGGCAGCCCGGAGGATCTGTGGCAAATGGTAGCCTCCAGGCGCTGCGTCATCATGGACCCGCCCTCTACACGGATGTTTGAGATTGGTGGTGAAGATCATTCCATCTCCAATCCTGATATCGCTGCAAAATTGCGCGGCGGGTATGTCCAGGATCCTTATGCCCTGGATAACCGTTTTTTTGGCATATCCCATCGCGAGCTCCTGTCTTTGGACCCGCAGCAGCGCTGCCTTCTGGAGTTGACGTGGGAGGCATTCGAGCATGCCGGTATCGATCCCGAAACATTGCGGGACTCGAGCACAGGGGTGTTCGTTGGCATTACTTCCAACGACTATGGGCGGCTTCTGGAAATGGCCGGCGGTGCGCCGGAACGTGATGCGTACTTTGTCACCGGTAACGTGCTGAACACCGCAGCAGGCCGCCTTGCCCACACATGGGGGTTTAGAGGACCTGCCATCTCCTTGGATACGGCGTGCTCATCATCTCTTTCGGCCTTGCATCTCGGGATCGGCAGTCTGCGTAGTGGCGAGTCTTCAATGGCTGTCGTTTCAGGCGTTAATCTGATCTTCTCTCCTGTAGCCACCCTGGCCCTGCAGAAGGCAAATGTGATTTCAGCGTCCGGTTACTGCCGGCCTTTTGATGCTGTGGCAGATGGGTACGTCCGAAGCGAGGGGGCAGGGGTGCTCATCCTCAAGCGGCTTTCGGATGCGCTGGACGCCGATGACAGGATTCTCGCGGTAGTCAAGGGGAGCGCGATGAATCATGTCGGTCCAAGTGCCGGACTGACTGTCCCGACCGAGTCTTCTCAAGTTGATCTCATAAGAAGAGCGTTGAAGGCG
>NZ_JACVTO010000041.1 GCF_016518545.1 Pseudomonas sp. S30 | reverse complement strand
CTCGGCTACGAACCGAGCGGTCGGAGGTTCGAATCCTCCTGAGTCCGCCACACCTTGAAGAGCCCGCTTATAGAGCGGGCTTTTTCATGTCTGTCATTTGCAATCGCGTCATCCTCGATGTGATGTTTCAGGTGCTGACGCCGTCGCACTGTAGGCTTCGCGTGTTGTCACAGCTTTAGTGCGCAAACGATTGTCGCAGCCAAAAAATTAGGCGATCAGCGTGCTCGAGCAGTGTATGATTGCGCCCGTCAGCTCCGCCGGGGCTTGTGGAATACCACCATGGACTTACCCAGTAGTTACTTCTTACCGCATTTTTTCAAGCCAGATCTGACCGATTGATTCCCCCGGCGTGTCCACTGCTGGGAGTGGAGTTCGCCTATGACCGAAGTCGAAGTAAAGAAAGTTCAGGAAAGCCTGCAGGATCGCCTCGCTCAGGTGATCGAGCTGCTGCAGCGCCAGCGGTTGGTCGAAGACCTGACCCATCGCCAGGAAGGTCAGCACAACGACCTGGTGGAAAGTCTCGTCCACCGCCAGAATCTGGTCGAGCTGCAACGCAAGCTCGATGACCTGCACCCTGCCGACATCGCCTACATCCTCGAAGCGCTACCCCTGGAAGACCGTCTGACGGTCTGGCAACTGGTGCGCTCGGATCGCGATGGCGACATCCTGCTCGAAGTGTCCGACGCCGTTCGCCAGACCTTGATCGCCGACATGGACGACCACGAGTTGCTGGCGGCCGCCAAGGAAATGGACGCCGACGAGCTCGCCGACCTGGCGCCCGAGCTGCCGCGAGATGTCGTCCACGAGTTGATGGAAAGCTTGGATGCGCAGCAGCGGGAGCGTGTGCGTTCGGCGCTGAGCTACGACGAGGAGCAGGTCGGTGCGCTGATGGACTTCGAGATGGTCACCATCCGCGAAGACGTCAGCCTGGAAGTGGTGCTGCGCTACCTGCGTCGGCTCAAGGAGCTGCCCAGCCACACCGACAAACTCTTCGTGGTCGACCATGGTGGCATCCTCAAGGGTGTGTTGCCGATTAAGCGTCTGCTGGTCAACGACCCGGACAAGAAGGTGGCGGAGGTCATGGCGACCGACCCGGTCAGCTTCACGCCCGAGGAAGATGCCTACGACGCCGCTCAGGCCTTCGAACGCTACGACTTGATCTCCACCCCTGTGGTGGACAAGAACGGACGCCTCATCGGCCGTCTGACCATCGACGAAATGGTCGACCTGATCCGTGAGGAGAGTGAAAGCGAAGTGCTCAACATGGCCGGCTTGCGCGAAGAGGAAGACATCTTCGCCTCGGTCTGGCGCTCGCTGCGCAACCGTTGGGCGTGGCTGGCGATCAACCTGATCACGGCGTTCGTCGCCTCGCGGGTGATCGGCCTGTTCGAGGGTTCGATCGAGAAGCTGGTGGCGCTGGCCGCACTGATGCCGATCGTCGCCGGTATCGGCGGTAACTCGGGCAACCAGACCATCACCATGATCGTGCGTGCCATGGCGCTGGATCAGGTCTCTCCGGGCAACACTCGGCGCCTGATGCGCAAGGAACTGGCCGTATCGCTGCTCAACGGACTCATCTGGGGCGGGGTGATCGGCGTCGTGGCCTTCATGCTCTACGGCAGCTGGTCGCTGGGTGTGGTGATGACGGCGGCCATGACCCTGAATCTGTTGCTGGCGGCCTTGATGGGCGTATTGATCCCCATGACCCTGGCGCGCCTGGGGCGCGACCCGGCAATGGGGTCCAGCGTGATGATCACCGCCGTGACCGACAGCGGTGGCTTCTTCATCTTCCTCGGTCTTGCCACGCTCTTCCTGCTGTAACGGCAGGGCCGGCAGAACGAAAAAAGCCAGCTTGCGCTGGCTTTTTCATGGGCGTTGCAAACCTCAGGAGGCGTCGGCAGCCATTTCCACATCGTGGGCGATGAGCGCGACCAGCGCGTTCTGCTGGCGATGGGTGAGCTGACGGAAGCGTTGCAGCAGCTCGCGCTCGTGAAGCGACAGCTCCGGGCTGTCCATGCGCATGCTCAGCTCGTCGCCCAGTGCGCCTTCCTGGATGAGGCTCTGCTCGAGGCGGGCGATGATCTCGGAGTTCATGCTGCGGTGGTGGTTGCGTGCGACTTCGGCAATGCGCTCACGCATTCCGTCGGGCAGGCGGACGACGAACTTGTCAGCGGTGCGGCTGGAATAGATAGCCTGTTTCATTGGGCGCATATTAATTGACCGGTTAGTTCGGGTTCAGGGAAGCGGTTGTAAGATTGGCCGCACGGTTGTGGCTACGACCGTGGCAAAGACAAAATGTTCAACCGTTGCGTGATTCAGGGTGCTCATCTTGCCTCAAGGTCGCCGTTTCTTTGGCGTCAATCCTGTGACAAATAGTGATGTGGGTAAAGGCTTTTTGCCAGTACCAATTGTCAGAAATGAGTACTGGTTTGAAAAGTCTTTACAACGCGGCGCTCGATGAAATCGTCGGATTCACGTTCGGCTACCGTCGAACCAGGCGCTTGGGCAGCCCCATCCACGTCGGCAGCGGGGCCCCATGGTCCGTCAGTTGTCGCTTGCGAGCGGGCGTCACAGCCTGACGATGACGTTTGGACCGCCGTCCTGAAAATAATTCCCTGAGCGATGCCATTAATATGCAACTGGTCTGAGGGCTCCGCCGGAGAGTGGGCTTTCGCTGTGCCAGTGGCTGGCTCGCGCCAACGCATGACAAACTCGTACAGGATGGGTACCATGCAGCGCGCCTGCACAGCATTCAGACGTCGTCGGCTTCTCCAAACCACTGAATTTGCGTAGAATGCGGGCCGTGATGTCCCCTTAGTTCAACGGATAGAACAAGCCCCTCCTAAGGGTTAGATGCTGGTTCGATTCCAGCAGGGGACACATTTTCACGTTTTGCATCCTTCCTGCTCAGAGGCTTCACGATGACCGTCATTGCAACGGCCATCGCGACCGCAACCTTCAGACGGCCTGCGTCTCTTTCTTCTCTTCTCGCTGCTTGCCGTTTTCGCCAGCCTCGCTCACCTTGCCGGCATTCCCGGCCGCGCGTTCGGCCTGTTGCTCCAGCTTGGCCTGGGTCTTGAGCTCGACGTCCTCTTTCATGCGCTGGGCGATCTGGTCGTCGATCTTCTGTTTCTTCTCAGGTGGCAGGGCGTTGTAGTCCTCATCCGTCATGCCTAGTTCCTGCAGGATCTTCTCTTTGATCTTCTCTGCCGGCGACTTGGACATGAAGTCGTGGAACGCCTCCTGGGCATCGTTGGACGTCTGTTTCGCAGCGCTCGCCTGTTCGCGTGCGGCGATGTCCGGGTTCTGCAGCGCAACCTTGAGCTTGGCGAAAGCTTCCTGGCGGGCGTCTTCGGCGTCCTGCTGCGCGGTACTGCCCTGATCGTTCTGCTGGGCGCTGGCGTTGGGAGTAGCGATCACCTGGCGCTGCGGCATGAAATCGGCTTGTCCGGTATCAGGGTTGGCCCGGCCTGGCTGCTGCACCGCAGTCTGCAAGCCAAGCCCGTTGAGGCTGATCATCATGAGTTTCCCTCGTTGGATGGTTGATCGCTCAGGACTAATGGCAAGACCTATGGCAAAATCTGTGCCAGAGCGCTCGAGCCTGGATCGACAAGGGTTGTGGCCGCAGCAGGTCGATGGCCGGGGCAATGCATTGCCAGCAGGGGGAAGCCGTTTGCCGGTATCGGCAAACGGGCGCGAAGCCAGGCCTGTGCCGTGGCCAGGTGATACAAGCCCCACAGCACCTTGGGCGCTGCGGGTCGACACGGCCTGAGCCGCTTCACGGGCAATCAGAGATGCAAGGCATGCCCCAGTGCGCGCAGCGCCGCTTCCTGGACCGCTTCACCCAGGGTCGGGTGGGCGTGGATGGTGCCTGCGATATCTTCCAGGCGCGCGGCCATCTCCAGCGATTGGGCGAAGGCCGTGGACAGCTCGGAAACTGCCACCCCGACCGCCTGCCAGCCAAGGATGAGGTGGTTGTCGCGCCGGGCCACCACCCGGACGAAGCCCGTGTTCGATTCCAGGCTCATGGCCCGCCCGTTGGCCGCGAAGGGAAACTGCGCCACGATGCAGTCCAGGCCTTCGGCACTGGCCTGTTCCGGCGTCATGCCGGCGACCACCACTTCCGGGTCGGTGAAGCAGACAGCGGCGATTGCGGCAGGCGTGAAGCGGCGGCGGTGGCCCGCGATCAGCTCGGCGACCATCTCGCCCTGGGCCATGGCCCGGTGCGCGAGCATCGGTTCTCCTGCCACATCGCCAATGGCCCAGACATTGCGCATGCTGGTCTGGCAGCGCAGATCGATGGCAATCGCCCCGCCTTTCATTTCCAGGCCGAGGCTCTCCAGGCCGAAGCCCTGCGTGCGTGGTCGGCGGCCAACGGCAACCAGCACCTGGTCAGCCTCCAGGCGCAGTGGCTCGCCAGCACGGTCGCGCGCCTGGAGGTTGCCATCTTCATAGCCTTCGACGCTGTACCCCAGGTGCACGGCGATCCCCAGCTTCTTCAGCGACTCGGCCACAGGGGCGGTGAGTTCGGCGTCATAGGTCGGCAGGATGCGCTCGCGCGCTTCCACCACGCTCACCCGGGCGCCGAGCTTGCGGTAGGCGATGCCCAGCTCCAGGCCGATATAGCCACCGCCCACCACCACCAGATGCTGCGGCAGGCTTTTCGGGGCCAGGGCCTCGGTGGAGGAAATCACTGGCCCGCCCAGGGGCAGCATCGGCAGCTCGACGCTGCTCGAGCCGGTCGCCAGCAGCAGGTGCTCGCACCGGATGCGTTGGCCGTCGACCTCGACGTGCTTGCCGTCGAGGATCTTCGCCCAACCGTGAATCACCTTCACGCCGTGCTTTCTCAGCAGGGCGGCGACACCGCTGGTGAGTCGATCGACGATGCCGTCCTTCCATGCGACGCTGCGGGTGATGTCCAGGTGCGGCGCCGAAACGCTGATGCCCAGTGCCGAGTCGCCCGCGTACCGGCAGGTCTGGTGGAACTGCTCGGCCACATGGATCAGCGCCTTGGACGGAATGCAGCCGATGTTCAGGCAGGTGCCGCCCAGTGCCTGGCCTTCGACCAGCACGGTCGGGATGCCCAGTTGCCCAGCACGGATCGCGGCCACGTAGCCGCCGGGGCCACCGCCGATGATCAGCAAGGTGGTATCGAGGATCTGTTGCATGCTCACTCCACGAACAGGCAGGCGGGTTGTTCCAGCAGGCCGCGCACGGCCTGGATGAACAGGGCGGCGTCCATACCATCGACCACTCGGTGGTCGAACGAGCTGGACAGGTTCATCATCTTGCGGACCACGATCTGGCCGTCGAGCACCACGGGCCGCTCGACCATGCGGTTGACGCCGACGATCGCCACTTCCGGGGTGTTGACCACCGGCGTGCTGACGATACCGCCCAAGGCGCCGAGGCTGGTCAGGGTGATGGTCGAGCCCGAAAGCTCCTCACGGCTGGCCTTGTTGTTGCGCGCGGCCTGGGCGACACGGGCGATCTCGCTGGCGTTGCTCCACAGGCTGCCGGCCTCGGCGTGGCGCAGCACTGGCACCATCAGGCCGTTGTCGCCTTGGGTGGCGATGCCCACGTGCACGGCGCCGTGACGGGTGATCACCTGGGCTTCGTCATCGTAGGTGGCGTTGATCTGCGGGAAGTCACGAAGCGCCACGACCATTGCGCGGACCAGGAACGGCAGGAGAGTGAGCTTGCCGCGGCTTTGGCCATGCGTGGCGTTAAGGTGCTGGCGCAGCGCCTCGAGTGCGGTGACGTCGATTTCCTCGACGTAGCTGAAGTGCGCGACCCGGCGCTTGGCGTCCTGCATGCGCTGGGCGATCTTGCGGCGCAGGCCGATCACCGGCACCTGCTCGCTGTCGGTGCGCTTGGCGTAACCGCCAGGCGCCTGGCCGACGGTGCTCTGCGGCTTGCTGATGAAGGCGTCGAGATCCTCGTGCAGAATGCGCCCGGCAGGGCCGCTGCCGTGGACGTAGCGCAGTTCGACACCGGCATCCAGGGCGCGCTTGCGCACTGCCGGCGAGGCCAGCGGCTTGTCCTGTACCTCACGCGGCACGTTCGGCTCGGCCACCCGTACCGCTGCAGGTTGCGCAGGCTTTTCCGACTGCGGTACGGGTTCTGCCTGAGCCTGTAGGGGCTGCGCACCGGCCTGTGACCCTACGGGGCTGGCCTGGGAGGGTTCGACATGATTACCGTGGCCTTCGACTTCGATACGGATCAGCTCGCTGCCCACCGCCATGACTTCACCGGGCTGGCCCCCCAGGGCGAGCACCTTGCCGCTGACGGGGGAGGGGATCTCCACCGTGGCCTTGTCGGTCATGACATCGGCCACCACCTGGTCTTCGCCGACCGTATCGCCCACCTTGACGAACCACTCCACCAGCTCGACCTGGGCTATCCCTTCGCCGATGTCCGGCATCTTGATGACGTGCGTGCCCATTCAGACCTCCATGACCTTTTTCAATGCCGCGCCAACCCGCACGGGGCCGGGGAAGTAGGCCCATTCCTGCGCGTGGGGGTAGGGCGTGTCCCAACCGGTGACACGCTCGATCGGCGCTTCCAGGTGGTGGAAGCAATGCTCCTGGACCAGCGCCACCAATTCGGCGCCGAAGCCGCAGGTGCGCGTGGCTTCGTGGACGATCACGCAGCGGCCGGTCTTCTTCACCGAGGCCACCAGGGTGTCCAGGTCCAGCGGCCAGAGGCTGCGCAGGTCGATGACTTCGGCATCGACGCCGCTCTCCTCGGCGGCCACCTGGGCCACGTACACGGTGGTGCCATAGGTGATGACTGTGACGTCGTCACCGGGACGCACGATGGCGGCTTTGTCCAGCGGCACCTGGTAGTAGCCATCCGGCACGGCGCTTTGCGGGTGCTTGGCCCAGGGCGTCACCGGCCGGTCGTGGTGGCCGTCGAAGGGGCCGTTGTACAGGCGCTTGGGTTCCAGGAAGATCACCGGGTCGTCGCACTCGATCGAAGCGATCAGCAGGCCCTTGGCATCATAGGGGTTGGACGGCATCACCGTGCGCAGGCCACAGACCTGGGTGAACATCGCCTCGGGGCTCTGGCTGTGGGTCTGGCCGCCATAGATCCCGCCCCCACAGGGCATGCGCAGGGTCAGGGGGGAGATGAATTCGCCGGCCGAGCGGTAGCGCAGGCGCGCCATTTCCGAAACGATCTGGTCGGAGGCGGGATAGAAGTAGTCGGCGAACTGGATTTCCACCACCGGCCGCAAGCCGTAGGCGCCCATGCCTACCGCGGTGCCGACGATGCCGCTTTCCGAGATCGGTGCATCGAACACGCGCGAGGTGCCGTATTTGCGTTGCAGCCCCTCGGTGCAGCGGAACACACCGCCGAAGTAACCGACGTCCTGCCCGTAGATGACCACGTCTTCGTCGCGTTCGAGCATGATGTCCATGGCCGAGCGCAGGGCCTGGATCATGGTCAGGGTACTGGTGGTCATGGCGCTTTCCAGGTCGATGCCAGTATTGTGATCGTTCATCTCAAACCCCCAGTTCCTGGCGCTGACGGCGCAGGTGATCGGGCATGTCCTTGTACACGTCCTCGAACATCGAGGCCGCGCTGGGAATGTGGCCATTGGCGAGCGTGCCGAACTGCTCGGCCTCCTTCTGCGCCTTCACCACCTCGGCTTCCAGTTCGGCGGTCACGGCTTCGTGCTCCTGCTCGGACCAGTGCCCGGTCTTGACCAGGTGCTGCTTGAGCCTGGCGATCGGGTCGCCCAGCGGGAAGTGGCTCCAGTCGTCGGCGGGGCGGTACTTGGACGGATCGTCCGAGGTGGAATGAGGGCCGGCGCGGTAGGTCACCCATTCGATGAGCGTCGGGCCCAGGCCGCGGCGGGCGCGTTCGGCCGCCCAGCGCGAGGCGGCGTAGACGGCGATGAAGTCATTGCCGTCGACCCGCAGCGAAGCGATCCCGCAGCCCACGCCACGGCCGGCGAAGGTGGTCGACTCGCCCCCGGCGATGGCCTGGAAGGTGGAGATGGCCCACTGGTTGTTGACCACGTTGAGGATCACCGGGGCACGGTAGACGTGGGCGAAGGTGAGGGCGGTGTGGAAATCGGATTCGGCGGTGGCGCCGTCGCCGATCCAGGCCGAGGCGATCTTGCTGTCGCCCTTGATCGCCGAGGCCATGGCCCAGCCCACGGCCTGCACGAACTGGGTGGCCAGGTTGCCGCTGATGGTGAAGAAGCCGGCGTCGCGCACCGAATACATGATCGGCAACTGGCGGCCCTTGAGCGGATCGCGTTCGTTGGACAGCAGTTGGCAGATCATGTCCACCAACGACACGTCGCGGGCCATGAGGATGCTCTGCTGGCGGTAGGTGGGAAAGCACATGTCGCTGCGATTCAAGGCCAGGGCCTGACCGCTGCCGATGGCTTCCTCGCCCAGGCTCTGCATGTAGAAGGACATCTTCTTCTGACGCTGGGCCACGACCATGCGGCCGTCGAACAGACGGGTCTTGAGCATGCTGCGCAGGCCTTGGCGCAGCACCTGCGGGTCGATGTCGGCGGCCCAGGGGCCGAGGGCGTCGCCCTGCTCGTCGAGCACGCGGATCAGGCTGCCGGACAGGTCGGCCGTCTCGGCGGGTTCGACATCGATGGGCGGTTTGCGCACCTGGCCGGCATCGTTCAGGCGCAGGTAGGAAAAGTCGGTCTGGCAGCCTGGCCGGCCTGTAGGCTCGGGGACGTGCAGACGCAGGGGGGCGTACTGGTTCATGCTGTCTACGCTCGCTCGGGTATTGTTTTTGTGAGCTTTGAAGCGGTCGCTGCGCAGTGCCGGCTCGTGACTGGCAGGTCAGCGCTGATTACATCTTAGAGCCTGGCGCAGAGAATATTTCTCTGAAGTTGATTGCCTTTGCCGTGACGCGCAGATAAAGATTCCGCACAACCACAAGAATCAGGTGAATTTGTCTCATGCGAAAACTCGATCGCACGGATATCGGCATTCTCAACAGCCTCCAAGAGAATGCCCGGATCACCAATGCCGAACTGGCGCGCTCCGTGAACCTGTCTCCGACGCCCTGCTTCAACCGGGTCAAGGCCATGGAAGAGCAGGGCGTCATTCGCCAGCAAGTGACCCTGCTGTCGCCCGAGGTGCTTGGCCTGGACGTCAACGTGTTCATCCACGTGAGCCTTGAGAAACAGGTGGAGCAGTCGTTGCACCGTTTCGAGGAAGAGATCGCCGAGCGCCCCGAGGTGATGGAGTGCTACCTGATGACGGGCGACCCGGATTACCTGCTACGCGTGCTGTTGCCCAGCATCCAGGCGCTGGAGCGCTTTCTCGACTACCTCACCCGGCTACCCGGCGTGGCGAATATCCGCTCCAGCTTCGCCCTCAAGCAGGTGCGCTACAAGACGGCCCTGCCATTGCCGAGCAATGGCCTGACCCTGCGTGAATGAGCGCAGGTGCCGACCCGCCCGGGTGCTTGATCTTCCCGATAGCCTGGGCCTATGTTGTACGGTCGCCGCTTGCGGCCAGCCAGAACGACAAGGATTTGCGTGATGACGACCGAAGGCCCGCGCTCGATGGCCGAGCGCCTGACCGGTATCGACGAAATCGAATGCGTCACCCCTGACCTGAACGGTGTACCGCGCGGCAAGGTCATGACCGGCGAGGGCTTTTGCCAGGGCCGGCGCCTGCAGATGGCGCGTGGGGTGCTGCTGCAATGCATCATGGGCGGTTATCCGCCTGCGCAGTTCTATGGCAGTGATGACGGTGACCTGGCGCTGTTGGCCGATCCCGCCCAGACCCACGTGCTGCCCTGGAGCGACAGTCCGCGCGCGCTGGCGATCTGCGATGCGCTCGAGCTCGACGGTTCGCCATCGCCGCTGTCCACTCGCGGCCAGCTCAAGGCGGTGATCGCGCGCTATGCGGACATCGGCCTGAAACCCGTGGTGGCGACCGAGCTGGAATTCTTCGTGTTCGCCGCCAACCCCGACCCCGGCCAGCCGTTCATGCCCCCGCTGGGTCTGGACGGGCGTCGCGAGCTGGGTCATTCGGCCTTCAGCGTCAGTTCCAACAACGGCCTGCGTTCGTTCTTCAGTGAGGTGTATCGCTGCATGCACGCCCTGGGCCTGCCGCGCGATACCTTCATGCACGAGATGGGCGTCAGCCAGTTCGAGATCAACCTGCTGCACGGCGATCCACTGCTGCTGGCCGACCAGACGTTCCTGTTCAAGCACCTGCTTAAAGAAGTGGGCCTAAAGCATGGGCTGAGCGTGGTGTGCATGGCCAAGCCTCTGGCGCGTACGCCGGGCAGCTCGATGCACATTCACCAGAGCCTGGTGGAACTGGACAGTGGCCGCAACGTGTTCAGCGACGACCGGGGCGAGGCTTCGGCGCGTTTTCATCATTTCATCGGCGGCCTGCAGGCCTGCATGGGCGACTTCACGGCGCTGCTGGCCCTCAACGTGAACGCCTACCAGCGC
Organism: Pseudomonas sp. S30; assembly: GCF_016518545.1. Taxonomy (GTDB): domain Bacteria; phylum Pseudomonadota; class Gammaproteobacteria; order Pseudomonadales; family Pseudomonadaceae; genus Aquipseudomonas. The sequence continues at coordinate 1,980 of NZ_JACVTO010000041.1, read as the reverse complement.
TTCTGCCACCCCTATGCATCACCGAACAACGCCTGCTGGTCACACGACAACCGCGCCGCAGGGTTGCGCATTCCGCCCAGTGCGCCGGTGGCGCGCCGTGTGGAGAACCGCCTGCCGGGTGCCGACTGCAACCCTTACCTGGCTTTGGCTGCGAGCCTGGCGGCCGGCCTGCATGGGGTGCAGCACCAGTTGCAACCCAGCGCAGCGGTGCAGGGTGAACTCGTCGTTCCCGAGCATCTGCGCCTGCCTTGCACCCTGCATGCCGGGATCGAGCGCTTGCACCGCAGCACCTTGGCGCGGGAACTGTTCGGCGAGGCGTTCATCGAAGGTTACGTCGCCACCAAGCGTCTGGAACTGGCGGATTTCCTCGACGAGATCACGCCCTGGGAGCGACGCGTGCTGGCCGCACAGGCCTGATCGCGACACGGTATGCGCCAGGCGCGCCGCCGCCGGTTTTTTTCGAACCCCGGCGGTTCGCCCAGCGTGTACACACCTTATGCTAGCCAGCATCCTCACACCTGCCCAAGGAGCCCGCGGGGTCGCATGCGCCAGATCTGGAAGTCCTTTCGTTCGTTGTATTTCGCCGCGCTGATGATGCTGATCGGTTCAGGCCTGCTCAGTACCTACCTGGCCCTGCGCCTGGCGGCCGATCAGGTCGACAGCCTGTGGGTGGGTGCGCTGATGGCGGCCAACTACTTCGGTCTGGCCCTGGGCGGCAAGGTCGGTCACCGGCTGATCGCCCGGGTGGGGCATATCCGCGCCTACGCCACCTGCGCCGGTATCGTTGGGGCGGCGGTGCTCGGGCACGGCATGACCAACTATGTGCCGGCCTGGATCGGCCTGCGGGTCATCGTCGGCCTGGGCATGATGTGCCAGTACATGGTTCTGGAAAGCTGGCTCAACGAGCAGGCCGACGCCAAGCAGCGCGGCGCGGTGTTCAGCGGCTACATGATCGCTTCCTACCTCGGGCTGGTACTGGGTCAGCTGATCCTGGTGGTGCATCCGGCATTGGGGCCTGAGCTGCTGATGCTGGTCGCCATGTGCTTCGCTCTGTGCCTGGTGCCGGTAGCCATGACCCGGCGCATCCACCCGGCGCCCTTGCGCCCGGCGCCCATGGAGCCCAAGTTCTTCATCAGGCGGGTACCGCAGTCGTTGAGCACGGTGCTGGGGGCCGGGCTGATCGTCGGTGCCTTCTATGGCCTGGCACCGCTGTACGCGGCGCGCCAGGGCCTGAGCACCGAGCAGGTCGGTCTGTTCATGGGCTGCTGCATTTTCGCCGGCCTGGTGGTGCAGTGGCCGTTGGGCTGGCTGTCGGACCGCTATGACCGCGCTTTGCTGATCCGCAGCATCTCGGTTGGCCTGGCGGTGGCCGCGCTGCCGTTGGCCATCTTGCCCAGCGTGCCGCTGGAGCTGCTGTTCGCCATGGGCTTCATCGTGTCTTTGCTGCAGTTCTGCCTGTATCCGCTGGCCGTGGCTTTTTCCAACGACCATGTGGAAAGCGAGCGTCGGGTGTCGTTGACCGCGATGCTGCTGGTGACCTACGGCGTAGGCGCGAGCATCGGGCCCTTGGTGGCCGGGGTGCTGATGAAGGTGCTGGGCGCGCAGATGCTCTACGCCTTCTTCGTCTTCTTCGCACTGGTATTGGTGTGGCGGATCCGGCCCAAGGCGGTCACCGGCCTGCACCAGGTGCAGGATGCACCGCTGGGCCACGTCGCCATGCCGGCCGCTGGCTCGCCGCTATCGGCCGCACTCGATCCACGGGTGGACGAGCAGACGGTGCAGGACGTGATGCAAGCGCCGGTAGCCGCCGAGGACACGGAAAACGCCGAAGGCGAGCAGCCGGCCACCCCGGAGGTCTCGCAAGCGCCGCTGGACAAGTCGGGCTGAGCGCGGCAAGCGATTGAAGGGAAGGCGAGGGCGAGTCACGGGGGGGCGGGGGGGCCGGCGGCCCGGACGTGTATGGGGTTTTGTGAACGGCGG
>NZ_JACVTO010000040.1 GCF_016518545.1 Pseudomonas sp. S30 | reverse complement strand
CACCCCCCCCCCCCCCCCCCGGGCCCCCCCCCCGCCCCCCCCCCCGGGGGGGCCCCCCGGGGACGGCTCAGCCGGCAACCAGTACGCGGATCGCTTCCAGGCGCAGGGCTGCCTTTTCGAGCATCGCCAGCCCCTGTTCACGTTGTTTGCGCAGCGCCTCGATCTCGCTGTCACGCACGCTCGGGTTCACCGCCTTCAATGCGGTCAGGCGAGCCAGCTCCTCGTCGGCTTCGGCAGCCAGGCGGCGCTGTGCCTCGGTCACGCGCTCGTCGTGGACCGGCAGGACCTTGGCCTCGCCGGCCGCGATGCGCTGGGCCAGTACATCGCGCTGGGCCTGGATGAACTTGTTGGCGCTGGCTTTCGGCACGCTTTCGAGCTGGTCGTTGAGGGTCTCGAAAGCGACCCGTGACGCCAGGTCGTTGCCATTGGCATCGAGCAGGCAGCGCAGCGCCGCAGAGGGCAGGTAGCGACCCAGCTGCAGGCTGCGCGGCGCCACCACTTCGCTGACGTAAAGCAGCTCGAGCAACACCGTGCCCGGCTTGAGCGCCTTGTTCTTGATCAGCGCCACGGCCGTGTTGCCCATCGAACCGGACAGCACCAGGTCCATGCCACCCTGGACCATGGGGTGCTCCCAGGTCAGGAACTGCATGTCTTCGCGCGAAAGGGCCTGGCCCCGATCGTAGGTGATGGTCACGCCCTCGTCGTCGCCGAGCGGGAAGCTGGCGTCGAGCATCTTCTCACTGGGCTTGAGCACCAGGGCGTTCTCGGAATGGTCTTCGCTGTCGATGCCGAACGCATCGAACAGGGTTTCCATGTAGATCGGCAGGGCGAACTGATCGTCCTGCTCCAGAATCGCCTCGACCAGCGCTTCGCCTTCGCCAGCACCGCCCGAGTTGAGTTCCAGCAGGCGGTCACGACCGGTGTGCAACTCGGCTTCCAGGCGCAGGCGTTCGGCACCGGCGTCGCTGACCAGCGCTTTCCAGCTGCTGGCGTCGCTGTCTGCCAGCAGTGCCAGCAGGCGTGGGCCGAAACGGTGCTGCAAGGCATTGCCGGTGGGGCAGGTATTGAGGAAGGCGTTCAGGCCTTCGTGGTACCACTGGAAGAGCCGCTCCTGTGGGCTGTCCTGCAGATACGGCACATGCAACTCGATGGTGTGCAGCTGGCCGATTCGATCCAGGCGGCCAATGCGCTGCTCCAGCAGGTCGGGGTGGGCGGGCAGGTCGAACATCACCAGGTGATGGGCGAACTGGAAGTTGCGACCCTCGCTGCCGATTTCCGAACAGATGAGCACCTGTGCGCCGAATTCTTCGTCGGCGAAATAGGCCGCTGCCCGGTCGCGCTCCAGAATGCTCATGCCTTCGTGGAACACCGTGGCCGGAATACCCGAGCGCACCCGCAGGGCGTCTTCCAGGTCCATGGCGGTTTCGGCATGGGCACAGATCACCAGGACCTTGGTGCGCTTGAGCATCTTGAGGGTATCGATGAGCCAGTCGACCCGCGGATCGAAACGCCACCAGCGATCGTCTTCGGTAGCGTCGCCCTGGGCCTGGAACGCCACTTCCGGGTACAGCTCGGCTCGCTCGCCGGCCGGTAGTTCGGCGTACTGCGCGGGGTTGGCCAGCGGGTAGGGGTGCAGGTGGCGCTCGGGGAAGCCCTGAATCGCCGCGCGGGTGTTGCGAAACAGCACGCGGCCCGTGCCATGGCGATCCAGCAGTTCACGGATCAGCCGCGCGCTGGCCTGGGCATCGCCATCGGCCACAGCGCCGAGCAAGGCTTCACCTTCGGCGCCGAGGAAATTGTGAATGGTCGTGTGGGCCTTGGCCGACAGGCGGCCCTGGTCCAGCAGCTCCTGGACGGCCTCGGCCACCGGCCGGTAATGCTCGCTCTCGGCGCGGAACGCGGCGAGGTCGTGGAAACGGTTGGGGTCGAGCAGGCGCAGGCGGGCAAAGTGGCTGTCCTGGCCCAACTGTTCGGGGGTGGCGGTGAGCAGCAGCACGCCGGGGATGACTTCGGCGAGCTGTTCGACCAGCGCGTACTCGGCGCTGGCCTGCTCTTCATGCCACACCAGGTGATGGGCTTCATCGACCACCATGAGGTCCCAGCCGGCGGCGAACAACGCATCCTGGGCCTTTTCGTCATCGACCAGCCACTCCAGGGCCACCAGTGCCAGTTGAGCGTCCTCGAACGGATTGCTGGCGTCGCTCTCGATGAATCTGTCGGCATCGAACAGCGCCACCTGCAGGTTGAAGCGCCGACGCATCTCCACCAGCCATTGGTGCTGGAGGTTTTCCGGCACCAGGATCAACACGCGATTGGCGCGGCCGGTCAGCAGTTGGCGATGGATCACCAGGCCGGCCTCGATGGTCTTGCCCAGGCCCACTTCATCTGCCAGCAGTACGCGCGGGGCGATCCGATCGGCCACCTCGCGGGCGATGTGCAACTGGTGAGCGATCGGCTGGGCCCGGCAGCCGCCCAGGCCCCAGAGCGGGGAGAGCAGCTGCTTGCTGTTGTGCTGCAAGGTGTTGTAGCGCAGGGAGAACCAGGACAGAGGATCGATCTGCCCGGCGAACAGGCGGTCGCTGGCCAGGCGGAACTGAATGAAGTTGGACAACTGCGTTTCGGGCAGGGTGCATGCCTGGTTCTGGCCGTCCAGGCCATGGTAGACCAGCAGGCCGTCGACGTCCTCGACCTCGCGCACGGTCAGCTTCCAGCCATCGAAATGGGTGATCTGGTCACCCGGCGAGAAGCGCACGCGGGTCAGCGGTGCGTTGCGCAAGGCGTACTGACGGGTATCGCCCGTGGCCGGATAGAGCACGGTCAACAGGCGGCCATCCTGCGCCAGGATGGTTCCCAGGCCGAGCTCCGCTTCGCTGTCGCTGATCCAGCGTTGCCCCGGTTGATACTGCTGCGCCATACTGCCGAACTCCCGCGATGAAAAAACGCCCTATCTTAACGGATAGGCCGAGCGGACCAAAGCGTTCAGCCACTTCATCGACGATTACCGCTGCCCAAGAGAGCCCTGCGCCACATGCCTGCCACGCACCGCTGGTCGAACCTGTCCCTGGTCCTGGGCTGCCTGGCCCTGCTCGCTGCGTGCGAGCAGAAGAAGAGCTTCGAAGTCCTCGGCCCGCTGCCGGCCGAGCAGCTCCGTGCCCTGGACGTACAGTCGCCGCTCAAGAGCGTGCATTTTCGTGACCATGATGGCGAAGGCCTGTTGGTGCTGAGCCGTTTCGATGGGCAGGCCGTCGAGCCCGGCAGCGAGCAGGAAGTGGACCAGGTGGTGCTCAAGGCCACGTTGTATGGCCGTGCGCACGAGAGCGATGCATTCACGTCGCGTTGGCAGATCGACCAGCAGACCCGCTGTCCGGGCCTGGACCTGGATGTCGACTTCTATACCGACGTCAGCGATGTCACCGACCTCGACGGCAACGGCGTCGCCGAGGTCACCGTGGCCAGCCACGCGTTCTGCGGCGGTGGCATCGACCCACACGACATTCACATCGAGATGCACCAGGGTGACGAGGTCTACAGCATCCGTGGCCAGTCGTTGATCAGCCCGGCGGGCGAGGAGCCGATCGGCGGCGAGCGTGAGGACAGCGCTTCGCTCAAGCAGGCGCCGCCCGTGCTGCGTGAGCACCTGGATGCGGTCTGGCAGCAGGTCTACAAGCGCCCCTGGAGCGACGTTGCTGCGCCCACGGACGACGACCCTGACGACGAATCCGAATAAGCGCGGTCTATACTCCAGGCCTGATCCTGTGACGGGTCGCACAAACCGCAGGGCCCGTATTCAAGGCGTTCCTCGGCTGGCCGATACAGGCTGTACAGGAGAATCGACCCATGCTGCCGCCTATCATCCCTCTCAGTGCCGCACCCGTGACCTCTCAACAGGACCCGGTCAAGCCGACCCCGGACATTCCCCCGGTGGTACCGGCCCAGCCCGCCTCCAGTGACGGCACCATCGACCTGCGCCATCAGCGCGATCCCCAGGAGCAGGCCTACCTGCTGCGCGAGGAACAGCGTCGCCAGCAGCAGCGCCGCGATCAGCGTCGACAGGACGATCAGGCCGACCTCTACAGCGCCATGCCAGGCGACGAACTCAATGCCGACAACACCGTCCCGGTGGCGCCGCTGGGCGAGCGTCCCCGCCAGGGGCTGCTGGTCGACATCGAGATCTGAATCCGCGCCAGCGCAGGCTCCTACCTTGAAACCCCGCGCTTGCGAGCCCATCATGGAGCCCTAGTCGCAAGCCGAGCCAGCCCATGAGTCAAGACAACCTGATCGATTTCGGCGCCGAGCGCGCCAAGCGCATTCATGATCTCAACGACAAGCGTCTGGACGACATGCGCCAGGCCTTCGAGCACGCCATGCCGCTGACGCCAGCCCGCAAGAAGAAGGGCAAGAGCAAGCCCAAGAAGCGCTGAACACTGATGCAGGTCAACCCTGCGCCCCTCCTGTGCCCGGTCCCGGGCCCCATTGACCTCGGTCAATTTTCCTTCCCGCTGTTTTGGTTACCTTGGCCACATCGGACACGGCAACGGACCAGGGAGGCCCACATGTTCTTCGACAACGTAGTGATCGCCGGCGTGGTGACAGTCGGATTGATGGTGGCGTTCTTTGCCGGTCTGGGCCTTTTCATCTGGAAGGATGCGAACAAGCGCAAGCAGCGCTGATCCTCCCAGCCATCGAGCACGCAAGGCATTTAGGGCGACTTCGGTCGCCTATTTTTTTGTCGGGCGTAAAGATGATTAGCTAGCTAATTACTTGTTTTCACTTTATCCTCGTGCCGTTGTCTATTGTTCTTCCATCAGTTCGGCAAGGTTCGCTTCGTGCCTTTCACTTTCCAGGCCCTGTTCGCTCCCACCCACCTCGCGCTGAAGTTCGCCGTCAAGACCCTGCTCGGTGGCGGACTGGCGCTGTGGTTGGCCATGCGCTGGGGACTGGAGCAGCCTGCCTGGGCGCTGATGACGGCGTTCATCGTCGCTCAGCCGCTGTCGGGCATGGTCGTGCAGAAAGGCCTGGCGCGGCTCGCCGGCACCGTGGTGGGCACTTTCATGTCAGTGGTGTTCATCGGCCTGTTCGCGCAGACACCCTGGCTGTTCCTGCTGGCCCTGGCGCTGTGGCTGGCGCTGTGTACCGCAGCCTCCACCCAACTGCGCAGCGCCTGGGCCTATGCCTTCGTGCTGGCGGGCTATACCGTGGCGATCATCGCCTTGCCCTCGATCGGTCATCCTCTGCAGGTATTCGATCAGGCGGTGGCGCGCTGCACGGAAATCAGCCTGGGTATCGTCTGCGCCACGGCCAGCAGCGCGCTGCTGTGGCCGCTGCGTGTCGAGCGGCAGCTCGGTGACCAGGCGCGCCAGGCATGGCAGAGCGGCCTGCAGACCGCCAGCGCCATGCTTGGTGGCCAAGAGCAGGCGCGCAAAGGTCTGCTGGACATCCTTGGGCGGGTGGTGGCTATCGATGCCCAGCGCGAACATGCCTGGTTCGAAGGCGCGCGGGGACGTCTGCGCGCCAGGGGAATACGCGGGCTCAGCCAGAAGCTGATGGTGATGCTGCGTCTGTCGCGCTCCGTGCGCCGTCAATGGCGGCAACTCGACGCTTCGCAGACCGCCCACCTGGCGCCCTGGCTGGAGGAAGTGCGTGGCCAGTTGGTGAGCCCGCAACAGGCCAGCCTGCTGCTGCTTCGCCAGCGCATCTGGGACGCCGCGCAGCACGAGGCGATCAGTCCGGCCGAACACTTTTGCCTGGCGCGTCTGGCCCTGCTGCTCGACGTGGCCATGGCGTGCAACCAGGCGCTGACGGACACCGAGCAGGGCCGTGCACCCAAGGATGTTCCCCAGGGGCTGGCGGTTCACCGTGACGTCACGATGGCCCTGCTGTTCGGCCTGCGCAGTGCGCTGGCGTTCTTGGCGATGAGCAGCTTCTGGCTGGCCACCGCCTGGCCGTCTGCGCCCGGTGGCCTGGTGCTCACCTGCGTGGTGTGCAGCCTGTTCGCCAGTCGCGAGAACGGCGCACAGATCGGCCTGAGCTTCCTGCGCGGCATTCTGCTGGCGATCCCCACAGCCTTCTTCATCGGCCAGATCCTGCTCCCCCAATGGAGCAGCTTCGCACTGTTGGCCTTGGGGCTGGGCGTGCCCCTGTTCTTCGGCGCGCTGGGCATGGCCCATCCCCGCACCGGACCGACGGCGACCGCGTTCTGCCTGCATTTCATCGTGCTGGTCGGGCCGCTCAATCTCATGCGTTACGATGTCGCGACCCTGTTCAATAGCGCCCTGGCCATGCTGGTCGGCGTCTCGGCGGCCGTGCTGGCGTTTCGTCTGGTGGTGCTGCGTCACCCCAAATGGCTGGGCCGCAGACTGCGCTCGGCGACCCAGAGCGATCTGGTCCGCCTGACCCACCGTGAACTGCGTGGCGCCGATACCTGGTTCGGCGGGCGTATGGCCGATCGCCTGATGCAGCTGGCTCGCCATGCCAACGAGCTGCCCGAGGCCGAACGCGAGCGCTGGGACGATGGTCTGTTGGGCTTGGACATCGGCGATGAACTGGTGCATCTGCGCATGTGCCTGGCGGTGGCCCAGGTGCCGCTGGCCGGGGCCGAGCGCGATTATCTGCGCCAACTCCAAGCAGTGCTGGCCAGTGGGCCCGCTCCGGGACGCGGCGGGCGCCTGGACGCGGCCAGCGAAGCGTTCATCCAGGTACTGCAGCGTCAACCGGCCAGCGACCCGCTGCGCCTGGCGGTCGGCGCCGTGGTGCAGTTGCGCATGAGCTGGCGGCAATGGTGTCGCTGGCAGGAGGATGTCCATGGGCTTGCGTGAATGGGCGCTGGGCGGTGTGCTGCTCAGCCCGTTTCTGATCTACGTGCTGATCGCGCTGGCGATCACCGCCGTGCTGCGTTTCGTCATCCAGGTGACGCCACTGGGGCGCTGGATCTGGCACGAAGCCTTGTTCGACGCCGCCTTGTTCGTCTGCGTGCTGTCGGTGCTGGTTCATCTGTTGGGACCTTTGTAAGGAGTCAATCCATGCGTGCAGCGGTACGTACCCTGGTCACCCTGTGCGTGGTGGCCCTCGCGGTGTTCGCCGGTTATCGGCTCTGGCAGTACTACATGCTCACGCCCTGGACTCGCGACGCGCGGGTCAGGGCCGATGTGGTGGTGATTGCCCCGGACGTGTCCGGCTGGGTGCGCGCGCTGAACGTGCGGGACAACCAGCATGTCGAGGCCGGCGACCTGCTGATGAGCATCGATCGCGAACGCTTCCAGGCCGCGTTCGACCAGGCCAGTGCCGTCGCCGAAACCCGTGCCCAGCAGGTGCGTCTGCGCGAGCGCGAGGCGGCCCGGCGCGTGGCCTTGGGTGCTGAGGCGATCAGTGCGGAGCTGCGCGAGAACGCCCAGATCAATGCCGCCATCGCCCGCGGCGAGCTGCACGAGGCCCAGGCCCAGTTGCAGGTGGCCAGGATCAATCTGGCTCGCAGCCAGGTTCGCGCGCCGCGCAGCGGGCACATCACCAACCTGCGCCTGGCCCAGGGCAACTATGTCAATGCCGGCCAGTCGGTGATGGCCTTGGTGGATGACGCCACCTTCTATGTACAGGCGTATTTCGAAGAAACCAAGCTGCCGAGGATCAAGGTGGGCGACTCTGTGAAGGTCTGGCTGATGGGGGCGGGCGAGCCGATGCACGGGCACGTGCAGAGCATCAGTCGGGGTATCACCGACAGCAACTCGACACCCGACGGGCAACTGCTACCGGAGGTGGAGCCTACCTTCAACTGGGTACGGCTGGCCCAGCGCATTCCCGTGCGTATTGCCCTCGATGCCCTGCCCGAAGGCGTGACCCTCAGTGCCGGGATGACGGCCAGCGTTCAGGTCCGGGAGGACGAGTCGTCTCGTTGAATGGCTTCGACAGGCTCAGGCGACTGCCCTGGAGCAGGCGCCTGGTTGCGGTTCAGCGGGAGACGGAAGCTGAACAGCGTGCCGTGCTCGGCACTCGACGTCACTTCCATCGAGCCGCCGTGGGCGAGGGCGATCTGGTTGGCGATGTACAATCCCAGGCCCAGGCCCTGCTGCGGCGTGTCCCCCAACTGCCGGGTGAAGGGCTGGAACAGTTGCCCCAGTGCCTGAGGGGCTATCGGCGTGCCGGTGTTGTGCACGCTCAGCACGAAGGTCGCGTCCTCGATACCCGCCTGCACGCAGACCAGCCCGTGCGGATCGCCATGCTCCAGGGCATTGGCGATGAGGTTCGAGAGCAGTTGGGTGACGCGCTCGCGGTCGCAGCGTAGTCCGCCAATCGCTCCGATGTGCAACTCGATCTGCCGCTGCGGGTGCACGCGTTGCAGTTCCGAGGCGACATGGCTCAGGGCCTGGGCAAGGTCCGGGCAGGCCTGGATGGTCAATGGGATGCCTGCTCCCAGGCGACCGCGGGCAAAATCCAGCACGTCACGCACCAGGTGCGAGGCGCGCCGGCCGCACGTCAGGATGTGACGGGCGATGGCCCGGCTTTTCTCGTCGTCCAGGCGCTGGGCCAGCAACTCGGCCCCGGCCGTGATGGCGAACAGGGGATTGCGCAGGTCGTGCCCCAGAACGGCGATGAACTGTTCGCGAACCTCGGCCATGGCGCGTTCTTCGCGCAGGGCGAGTTCGGTCCGCTGAACGCTTTCCTCGCTTTCGATCTGGATCGACAGCAGCCGCGCGAACGATTCCATCATCGGCTCGATGGCCGTGCCCTTCAGGCGGGCAGGGCGCGGATCCAGGGCGCAGATGGTGCCGAAGAAACTGCCGTCGGCTCTGATGACCGGTACCGAAATGTAGCTCTCGAAGCGATACTTGCGCCGGGTCGGGTGGTTGCAGTAGACGATGTCTTCGCTGGCCTTGTCGATGACGATGGTCTGGTGGGTGCTGTGGATTTCGTGGCAGAGCGTGGTGGCCACGTCCAGCTCGCCGCCGATCTTCATGCCGAAACCCAGGGTGTCGAGCACTGCGCAGGCCGTCCAGTTGTGGTCGGTCACTCGCGCGACTGCGGCGAAGCGCAGCCCACTGGTTTCGCAGATCACCTGGAGAATCGCGGGCACGGCGTTGATCCGGGCAATGGTGGCAAGGTCGGAAGTGACGTCGGTCATAGCGCTTCGCAGGTTCCTCGGCGATGGTCTTGCAGGGTGGCGACACTCAGTCTAGCGCGCCTTGCGGCGCTCGATGGAAAAGCTTGGCGCTCAGGGTTGGGGTTACGTTAGGCTGAGCAGGCAATCATCCGCGCGTCGCCCGTCAGAGGCAACCGCCAGCCAGCGTGCGTTTCTTCCCATTCTTTTGCGAGGTAACGTCATGGCCATCTCATCCCAGGACATCTGCAGGGCTGCCGACCAGCTCAAGGGCTTCGTCGGCTTCCATGGCAAGCGCGGCACTCACATCGTAAGGTTCAGCGAGGACGCCTTCGGCATGGACGTCGCCGACGACAGCATCGTCCCCTGCAGCGAGTTCGTCTGGCGGGCCGGCAGTGAGCAACGCATGGCCCTGTGCCGCGAGCGTCTGGGCCTTCTGCTGGCGCAGCATGTGGACGATCGGCTGAACATCGGCGAGCCCTTGCGCGTCTACCTGCGCCGGGCCGACCTGCCCGAGATCGTCGCCGAGCGCCGCCTGCGCTGAACCCAGCTGCGGGTCATGCGAGCTTGAGGGGCGCCAGTTCGTAGCGATCGAAATTGACCTGGTTGCGCCCCTGGTGCTTGGCCGCGTAGAGCGCCCGGTCGGCATTCTCTAGCCAGTGTTCCGGGCTTGCGAGGTCATCATGGTAGGCCGACAGGCCGATGCTCAGGCTGATGCGCAGCTCGGGCAACTGGGGGTTGCGGTAGGCGCTGACCTGTTCGCGCAAGCGTTCCATGGCGATGGCGGCCTGGCATTCGTCGGTGTCTGGCAGGATCAGGCAGAACTCGTCGCCACCGTAGCGTCCGGCCAGGTCGTCCAGGCGCAGCAGGTGGCGCAACTCCAGGCTCAAGTGACGCAGCACGCAGTCGCCGACGACATGGCCGAACGTATCGTTGATGGTCTTGAAATGATCGATGTCGATCAGCGCGATCACCGCCGAGGCGTGCTGCTGGCGACAGATCTGGAACCTGAGCAGCAGCAGGTCTTTCCAGGAGCCATGATTGAGCAGGCCGGTCAGGCTGTCGGTGCGGCTCAAGGCACTGAGCCGGCCCTTGTGTTCGGCCAGCTTGATCGCCAGACGATAGCACACCCAGCCTAGCGCCACCGGGTAGAGGGTGAGCATCGGCAGGCAGGCGTAGACTTGCAGCGAGGTGGCCTGAAGCTGTAGTCCCGTGCCGAGCAGCAGTATCGCCACGGCCATCCCGGCCGCCTGCGCCAGGACCCCGCGCAGCAGCAGTCGCTTGCCGCCAGCCGACACGTTGTTCATGGTCATCATCGACAGGATGGTCACCGTCGGCAATGGATTGAAGTGGATGGCCGCCGCCCAGAATCCTCCCCCCAGGGAGTCCAGCAGCAAGTTACGCTGCTCCGCGCGGTAGGGGGTCGACGAACGAATGGCCCAGTGATAGGCCACATGCGGCCACACCAGTCCATTGAACAGCATCAGCAGCCAGACCCAGGAGGCGGGCTGCAGCGGCGCCATCGCCGCCATCACACTGAGCAGGCCGATGCCCATGCCCAGTATGCGCGGCAGGTAGATGCGCCTGACGAAGGAGAGTCCCTTGCCACTTCTGTTATCTATCATGTCCATGTTCTTTGTCGTTCAGGCGGCGTTTATCGCACAACTTGCATGAAGATTGTCGAACAATGACGCGCTCGGCAAACATGACCGTGCAAGCCAATTCACGGTTGTGGGGATCACCTTGGGGTAGGATGGTCATTCTGTTCCCTGGGAGGTAGCGGTAGACATGAGCGCGAACGATCCCTTGGCGGGCTCTGCGGCCCGGTTCAGCGATGGCCGTTTTCACAATCAGGCCGAGCTGCCGAAAGATGGCGTGGGCAAGAAGTTGCGCATTGGATTGAAGTACCTGTTTCGACGCAAGCCTGCCCACACCCGGCCGATTGCCATGCCGGCGCAGCAGGCCCTCGCGCCCGAGCAGGTGCTCGATGCGCCGGACCGCAGCCTGTGGCGGCTGGGGCATTCCACGGTGCTGCTCAAGTTGCGTGGGCGTTTCTTCCTCACCGACCCGGTGTTCGCCGAGCGTGCCTCGCCGGTGCAGTGGACCGGTCCACGACGCTTTCATCCCCCTCCACTGGCCCTTGACCAGTTGCCGCCCCTGGCGGCGGTGATTCTCTCCCATGACCACTACGATCATCTGGACGAATCAGCCATCCGCCATCTCGCACCGTCCACAGGCTGCTTTCTGACGCCCTTGGGTGTTGGCCAGCGTCTGGTCGACTGGGGTATACCACGATCTCAGGTGCAGGAACTGGATTGGTGGCAGGAGACCGAGGTCTGTTCGGTGCGTTTCATCGCTACGCCCGCCCAGCACTTTTCGGGACGCGGACTGTTCGACAGCAACAGTACGCTGTGGGCCTCGTGGGTGATCGTCGACGACGCACTGCGCGTGTTCTTCAGTGGCGATACGGGATATTTCGAGGGCTTTCGCGCGATTGGCGAGCGCCACGGCCCGTTCGATCTCACGCTGATGGAAACCGGTGCCTACAACCTGGCCTGGCCCAACGTGCACATGCAGCCCGAACAGAGCCTGCAGGCCCATCTGGACCTGCGGGGACGCTGGATGTTGCCTATCCACAACGGCACCTTCGATCTGGCGATGCACAGCTGGCAGGAGCCTTTCGAGCGTATCCAGGCCTTGGCGGCCACTGCCGGGGTCGCCTTGAGCACTCCTCGGATGGGCGAGCGGGTCAGCCTCGAGGCACCGCACCCCGGGCAGGCCTGGTGGCGGGACAGGCCACCAGGCTGAGTGTCAGCGCTGTCGACGCGCCTTGGCTTCTTCCTTGTCTTCGTCCTCGAGCAGCTTGGAGGGCGCCTTGCCACTGTCGCTGCGCACCTGGGCATGGCTGATCAAGGCAAAGATGAAGCTGCCGCCGATGATGTTGCCGGCCAGCGTGGGTAGGGCGAAATGCAACCAGAACGTGCTCCAGCTTTCCTCGCCTGCCCACACCAGGTAGGACACTTCTACAGAACCGACGACGATATGGGTGAAGTCCCCGAGCGCCATCAGATAGGTGATCATCAGAATGATCCAGATCTTGGCGTGTTCCATGGACGGGATCATCCACACCATGGTGGCGATCATCCAGCCAGAGACGATGCCCTTGGCGAACATCTGGCCAAGATCGTTGTGCATTACCTTGCGCCCGATTTCCAGAAATGCCATGTCGGTCTTGGTATCGAAGATCGGCAGCTCCAGCATGACCCAGGCCACCAGCAGGGTACCGGCCAGGTTGCCGAGCAGTACCACCGACCACAGCCGCAGCAGGCGACCGAAATTGCCCAGGGTCGGCGAGGTCATGACCGGGAGGACGGCGGTGATGGTGTTCTCGGTGAACAACTGTTGCCGGGCGAGGATGACCGCCAGGAATCCTGCGCTGTAACCGATGCTGGCGATCACCTGGCTGCTTTCACCGTCCGGCAGGCGTGAATAGAGCAAGCCCATGGCCATGAAGGACAGGCCCATGGTCAGCCCGGCTGCCAGCGCCGACCACCAGAGCGCGGCCAGGGTGCGCTCGAGTTCGTGATCGCCCTGGAAGCGGATGATTTCGTGCAGCACCGCCGGGCGGGGCGGCTGGTTATGACTGACTTCCTGTTCCTCGTCCGCCGACAGCCCGGGGGTTTTCTCGTTTTCAGACTCGCTCATGGTGAACCGCTCCAAGGTTGTCTTTCTACTGATCGACTGCGCCTGGATTAGTTGCCGCGGCCCGGGTGCACATGAAGAAAACTTTTTTGGATCAAGGTGTTGACTCGAATTTCAAAGCGCGTATTATTCGCCTCCTCGCAGCGATGCACGCAGCGAGGCAAGCGAAAGACGTTGAGGTTGCAGGCTTTCGAAAGAAAGCGCTTCGAAAGGAACTTCAAAATAAACGCTTGACACGAAGTAAGGCTGCTGTAAAATGCGCGGCCTCGGTTGAGACGAAACACTCCCAGCCAAACGCTCTTTAACAAATCGAATCAAGCAATTCGTGTGGGTGCTTG
>NZ_JACVTO010000003.1 GCF_016518545.1 Pseudomonas sp. S30 | reverse complement strand
CCGCCGGATAGTGGCTTGAGCCGAGAGATTGAGCGCACTGGCAACCCACTCGACAGGGATGTTCTGGGTAAAAGTGCTGAGGTCGGAGAAGTTGAAAAGATCGCCGAGGTCGAGCAATTGCTGCTGAATGGGCATAAAAAATCCGATACCAGAGGGCTGGTATCGGATTTTCTAGAAACCCCGGCTTGGACTCAAATGCTTAAGTGAACAGCATTACGCCAAAAGGCGGGTTTTCCGATGATTCCAAAGACCCAAAAAGCATCTCCAGAACCCAATCATGGTGCCGGCACTAGAAATCGAACCCGGGACCTAATGATTACAAGTCCACGCTTGCAGCCTGGCCCTGATGAGAAAACCTCGGTATCCCTTGATTTTACTGGTTATTTAAGGATATTTGGCCAGGTATCCGGCAGCGGTGTGGACACTTTGCGGACACTATCAGTGGCTCGGCGCTGCACTCTCTCTCAATTCCTTTCACTCGGTGCAATCCCTATCCCCCGCTTGGAGCCCAGGCCGTGCCTGTGCCCGGCTCCGGTTGCACCGTCAGGTGCCTTCAATTTTTTCTGAGACGAAGCGCGTCGGCGTGAGGGGGATAAGTGAATTCTCGGAATGATTTCTTCAACATGGAAATATTTTATCCTATCTGTTACGGATGACCCCTGAGCTATCTCAGAACAGCTAATATCTATCGTGTAGGGAGCTAGTTCCGATAACTTTTATCTGTTTGATCTATAATTGAGAGTGCTGGTAATTTATCTATAGAGAGGGAAGTGTGTCGGAACAATTCGAGTATTATTTAAGGCAAGCATTTCTTGGTAACATACCGCATCTTGAGTTGGATAAGTCTGAGTACGACGAAATTGTTAAGGCCAAAGACATCCTTGATTCTGCACTCGCTATCGAGGAGAAATATGATCTTGTGCTTGGGAACTTCGTTGACTTCGAGCGAGAACTGCTTGTTCTTACTATGGATGGGATGTTTGATATTTCATTCGACTATGGGCGTGCCTATAATATTCTCTCAGTACTGAATAGGCGAGCTGCTAACTTTGTTATTATGGGTAAAAACTATACCGAGCTTATTTCCAGTATGGCTTCAAAAAGTGCCAAGGATAAAGTTGAGGTCGCCGCAAAAGTAAAGCAGCTTTCACATCAGATCTACGACACCAGTTTCGAGTACCGTTTTGCAGAAGCATTGAGAAACCATATTGCGCACTCCGCAGATGCTGTCCATTCTGTGGGGAGCCCCCACAACTGGCTGATGGGAGAAGATAATCAAGCTGAAACACTTGTTTTTAACTTGGAAGTTTTTTCGCTTAAGGAACGGCTACTTTTGAATGCTGGATTTAAACGTTCGGTTTTAAATGATTGCGAAGATAAGATTGATTTGAAAATAACTTTGAGGAAGTACATGGGGGCTATTAGTGAGATTCAGGATGAGGTCAGAGCGCTCACTAAGACATCAGTCGATGAGGCCCGAAATTTAATTCAGGGGTTCACGGATCGCTATGAAGAGATAAATAAAGGCGATGCTTTTGGTTTGGCCGCCTATTCCCAGTCGGATTCAGAGTCAGGCAAGAAACCACTGTCTATTTCGCTAGAGTGGGACAACGTCCGAATTAAACTTGAAGAAAAGAATCAATCAATTTCAAATATGGACAAGCGTTGCGTAAGCAGTGCAATTGTTAAGGGTAGAAAAAAATAGACTTCTATAGTTGTCTTCGATGAAGCGGCCAGCCCGGAAATTGCACATGGCATCATGTTGAGATCCTCAGTTTATAATCTTACATAGGGTTTGGAGGGAGCATAATTGAGTAAGCGCTCACGTGCGTTGTGTATCTGAACTTTTGATTATAGGGTGATCTGCTTAAGCTGGGTGCCCATCCTCTGTGCGCTGTTCGCGGCAGAAGTGAATGCAGCGGCATTGTTCGGGGCTGGTGACGGTCCGTGAACATGCATCGCCAGTTGCGCGTTCATCTCCTGCACTAGGTCGAGCAGATCACAGAGCACTTGCAATACGTTGACCCCCTCCGAACCTACCCAGGTCTTGGGCGCCTGCAGGCGCTGACTGCCTGCTGTCACGCTCTTGCGTATCCCCTCAATGCGCTCCTGCAGATCCTCGCCTATCACCGCATTCAGCTTCTGCCCCACCACCAGGTTGAGGTCGCGCCCAGTGGCTTGGTGCAGGTCATCTACCGCCGCCAGGCTAGCGGAACCGCCCGACAGCAGCTTGAGGGCGCCCAGTGCCTCGATCTTTTTGATGCCCCCGATCGTCTCCGTCGAATGGCCATCCACCTGGCTGGTGTGGCTCTGGTGGCGCTCGGTATTCGTCAGTGACTCCACTCCGCGCTCGATCGCCTTGTCCTGGATCTTTCCATCCGTCTGGCGCAGCCAGTTGCCGTCCGCGTCCACGCGCTGCTGGCAGGCCTCGCTGTGCTGCCAGACCTTGTCGCCCTTCGGTACCCTGGGCAGGCTCAGGCCATGCGGCAGGATCTGCTGGATAAACGGCTTGTGCGGCAGGCCGTAGGCAAACGAGACCACCACCGTGGTGCCCTCCTCGGGAAAGCCAAACATGCCGGCTTCCTGGCCGCCCATCGGCGCCGGCAGCGGCAAGCTGGTGAACACCGGCAGTGCCGGATCTGGCTCGCCGTCTGGCAGCAGCACCTGGACATCGACGCCGAAGCGCGGCCCGGTTTGGCGGCTGGCGTCCTTGAGCACGGCACGCAGATCCCCATGGCGCAGGTTCATCGGCATCGGCTTGGCCAGGATCGCGGCCAGCTCGCGGCAGAACAGCACCTGCTGTTTTAAGTTGGCTCCAGTGCTTCGTTCGACGTAGCCCAGGAAATGCCGCTGCAGTGGTTTATCGTTGTAGCCCAGGTCGAGGGCCACCAGACCTTTCAACGGCTGCTCGGCCTGGACAGTGAACGTCGCCTGGCCTGGGTTCGCAGCTCGAGGCGCACGTCTGCCTTGACCAGGTCATAGCCGACCCCGGCCACGCTCAGCGCCTGGTGCAGCTTCATTTGCCACCCTCGAGCCAGTCATCCACCTTTTTCAGGGTTGCCTCGAAACCGGTCAGCTCCTGCCTCTGGCCATCGTCCCCGCCGCCACCAGTCCCGCCCACGGCAGATCCGGTACCGGCCTGCGCGGTGACGGTGCCCTTGGCGCTGCGCTTCTCTACCTTCTCCGGGTTCGACTTCTTCTCGGTCAGTCCGAGCTGGATGCGCCACATTGCAAACATATCGTCTTCGCGAGCACTCACACCCTCGGAGAACTGAACCTGGCGCATCCCGAAAGCTGCTGCGGTGTCGCTCACGACGCGGTACGTCTTGAGCTGGCCACCGCCCTCGGTGGCCTCGGCCACGCGCATCAGATCGCGTAGCCAGGCTGCGTTCTTGTTTGGGATGTTCAACGTCAGGGTGAGAATCCTGGGCTTGAAGTCCTAGTGCGCAGTTTCCGTGTTGTCTGTTTGCTCGGACAGGTCGTCCGCCCAAATGCGTAGGATTTCTGGCACTTTCACGCCTTTACCCTGCCCGCAGTACTGTCGAGCGGTGAGCGGTGTCATAGGCACGACAGCTGGTGAACAGATCGCATGTTGATACTTTAGAAGGGAGGCTTGCACGAGAGGACATCCCATCATGCACTACGGAGGACTGCTCAACGCACCATCAAGGCTAAGGACAGGTACTGGGATTTATTGGAGGGAGTCGAAGAATGTGGACGAAATGTGGATGCTTGCGTGATTGTAAAATCACGACTCATCATCGCCAAAAAGCAGAAAGCCCCGCATCGCGGGGCTTCTAAGATGGTGCCGGCACCAGGAATCGAACCCGGGACCTACTGATTACAAGTCAGTTGCTCTACCAGCTGAGCTATACCGGCACAGGGGCGTCATTATAGCTATCCGCGAGCCGCTGTAAACCACTTCCTTGCATTGCGCCTGCAATCACCTAAGTCACCGACGCAAAAGAAGAAAATCCTACCAGCCGCGGTGGATGCTGTTCACGCTCGGTTCGGGCTCGGCGGGGTTGAAGAACAGCTTGTGGTTGTCGCAGCCGCGACGCCGGCACGGGGCTTCAGCCTGCAAGGGCAGTCCGCGGTCGCCGCCTAGCTGCATGCCGGGGGTTTCCCAGCCCAGGCTGGGGGTTTTCGGGGCGTTGGCGCTGTTGGGGGCGCAGCCGGTGAGGGCCAGTGCGAGGGCCAGGGCGGTGAGGGGGGTGGTCTGTTTCACGAGTCGAGATCCGTTCATCTATCTATCCGAAGGGCGGATGCGCAGGGCCGGGGCCTTGGAGTGGGCGCGGGCTGGGCGGTCGCAACTTTAGCGGGTCGAGCGAAAGGGTGGTAGCTCGGGGCGGGGGAGTTGTGACGGCGTTCCTGTTTGCGCAGGTGTGGAATGTGGTGGGAATGATACACCGGATGGGGTGATCGGGGCTGTTTTACGGCCATTGTGGATGAATCCTGTCCTACAACCGGCGAGGCTTATACACAATTGGGATAAACGCTTTTCAGAAAAGGCAAGTGGAATCTTCGGGCCGCTGGTCTTTGCGCAAAGTCCTGTTTTTGCTGGCTATGGTTGAGATTTGGAATAAGCGCACCGCTGCAGAATCGCGCGAATCAGAGGCTGCCGAAGGATTTCATCACAAGCTTGTTCACAGACTTATCCACAGGTTACTCCGCTATTTTCGCTCCGCCAATAGAAGCAGATTGCGCGGAGTGAGAGGGTAGTCGCAGAAGGTGCCCAGGCGCACGTGGTAATGCTGCGCTTGCAGATAGAGCGCTTTGTCGAGCACCAGCCACAGTTCCAGCGGGCGGCGGAACAGGTTGCGCAACAGCTCCAGGTTGCGCACTTCGGCTAGGCGTTGCCAACCGGCGGCTTCCAGGGCGGTCCAGTCGGGGTGGCCGGTGAAGGGCACATTGCGCAGGGCCGCGAGGTCGCGACAGTAGGTTTCAAACGGCTTGCTCAGCCAGGCGGTGGGCAGGGACGGCGTGGGCAGGTAGTCGTCGGTCTGGCGTTGCTGGCGTTGCAGCAGGTCGAAGCCCAGGCGTCGTGCCATTGAGGTGTCGCGCTGGCGGCGCTCTCGGGCGCTGGAGGTGACGGCTTCGCTCAGGGGCAGGGCGAGGTCGTCCAGGCTCAGGCGCAGCGGAGAGGCCTGGGCGGCTTGGGACAGGGGCTGGTAGTGGTCGGCCTGGATGCGGTTGTAGCAACAGGGCGCCACGGCGATGTGCTGGCAGCCCTGGGCGCTGGCCAGTTGCAGCAGGCGCACGTGCAGGTCGCCGCAGGCGTGCAGGGCGACCACGCTGTGGTCGGGGTGCAGCTGCTGGACGGCGTCGGCGGCCAGCACATCCTGATGCAGGTGATGGGCGGGCAGCCGGTGGTGGTCGCTCAGGGCCTGGCCGGCAGCGACCAGCGCGGTGTCGTATTCCAGGCAGGTCAGCTGCTGGCCGGGTTGCAGCAGGCGTCGGCCCAGGTGGCCTTTGCCCGAGCACCAGTCGAGCCAGCGGCGTGCCTGGGCGTGGAAGCTCAGGCGGCTGCCGAAGGCTTCGATCTGCTGCCATTTGCGGCCGGGGACGTTGACGTCCAGGCGGTGGCCAGCGGGGTGCAGGTCCATGGGCGGGAGTTCGCCCACGGTGCTGAGGCGGATGGCGTCATTGGCCAGTTGCGTGAAAGGGGCGGGGGCGCGGAGCTGTTCGGGGTGATGGTGCGCGGCTTCGGCCTCATCCAGGGTGCGGCTGCGCAGCCAGTGGGACAGGTCCGGGTGATGGGTTTCCCATTCCAGGCGCAGGGCGGTGAACGGGCGGGGTTTCCACAGGTGTTCATGCTGGTGCAGGAACAGGTCCAGGGCCTGGAAGCGTTCGGTGAGCTGGTGGTGGGCGAGAAAGGCGGGCATGTCGAGATTCTTCGCGGGGGAATCCGCTCCTGCGCCGGTGCAGGAGCGGGTGCGGTCAGCGGCCTTGGGAGGCGTCGACGCGTAGCCAGCGTTCCAGCAGCTTGAAGCCTTGCACCAGCGCGAAGGAAATCACCAGGTAGAACACCCCGGCGGCAAAGAAGATCTCCACCGGTAGGTAGGTGCGGGCGATGATGGTACGGGCCATGCCGGTGAGTTCCAGCAGGGTCACGGTACTGGCCAGGGCGCTGGCCTTGAGCATCAGGATCACTTCGTTGCTGTAGGCCGGCAGGCCGATGCGCGCGGCGCGCGGCAGCATGATGTACCACAGCGCCTTGCCGCGCGACATGCCCAGCGCACGCGCCGCCTCGATCTCGCCCTTGGGAATGGCCTGGAGCGCGCCGCGCAGGATCTCGGCGATGTAGGCGGCGGTGTGCAGGGTCATGGTGAACACCGTGCACCAGAACGGATCGCGCAGGTAGGGCCACAGCGCGCTGCTGCGCACCGTGTCGAACTGCGCCAGGCCGTAGTACACCAGGAACAGCTGCACCAGCAGCGGCGTGCCACGGAAGAAGAAGATGTAGCCGTAGGGCAGGGCGCGCACGTACCAGTGCCGCGAGGCGCGGGCGATGCCCAGCGGGATGGCCAGGATCAGCCCGGCGATGACGGCGATGGCCACCAGCTCCAGGGTCAGGGTCGCGCCCTGGGCCAGGCGCGGCAACCACTTGATGATCACTTCCCAATTCATTGCGCGGCCCTCGCGAAGCCGCGAGCGGCGCGTCGTTCAAGAAAGTGCATGCCGATCATGGCGACTACGGTCAGGCACAGGTAGATGCAGGCGGCCACGGCGTAGAAGGTGAAGGGCTCCTTGGTCACGGTCACGCCGATCTGCGCGTGGCGCATGATTTCCTCCAGGCCGATCACCGACACCAGCGCGGTGTCCTTCATCAGGATCATGAACAGGTTGCCCAGGCCCGGCAGGGCCACGCGCCACATCTGCGGCAGGATGATGCGCGACAGGATGCGCCCCTTGGACAGCCCCAGCGCCAGGCCCGCTTCGCGGTGGCCCTTGGGGATCGCCAGGATGGCGCCACGGAACACTTCCGTGGCGTAGGCGCCGAAGCACAGGCCCAGGGCGATCACCCCGGCGGCGAAGGCGCTCAGTTCCAGGCCAGGCATGTTCAGGGCCTCGCCCAGGCTGTTCATCAGCCCGACGGTGCCGAAGTAGATCAGCAGCACCCAGAGCAGTTCGGGCACGCCGCGAACCAGGGTCGAGTAGGTGCCGCCCAGCCATTGCAGGGGCTTGAACGGCGAGGTCTTGGCCAGGGCGCCGAGCAGGCCCAGGACCAGGCCCAGCAGCAGGGCGCACAGCGCCAGTTTTACGGTCATCAGAGTGCCGGCCAACATGGCCGGACCGAATCCGTGCAGGTCGATATTCATGGGCAGGGTGCATTCAAGGGACGGGCACCGCGCCGAGGCGGTGCCGGTCGGGGTGAATCATTCGATGCTGAACGGGAAGTACTTTTCGTTGATCTTCTTGTACGTGCCGTCGGCCTTGATTTCGGCCAGGGCCTTGTTCAGGTCGTCGCGCAGCTTGGTGTCACCCTTGCGCACGGCGATGCCGATCTTGTCGCTGTCCACCACCGGCTCGCCCTTGAACTCGTAGTTCTGGCCTTCGGGGCTCTTGAGCCAGTCGTACTGCACGTACTTGTCGGCCAGGATCGCGTCGACTCGGCCCGAGGTCAGGTCGAGGTAGGCGTTTTCCTGGGTGTCGTACAGCTTGATGGTGATATCGCTGCCGTAGGTGTCTTCCAGCCAGGTGCCGGCCAGGGTGGCGCGCTGGGTGCCGATCACCTTGCCCTTGAGCGAATCCTTGTCGGTCTTGAAGTCGACGTTCTTCGGCGCGATGAACTGCAGCTTGTTGGAGTAGTACGGGTTGGTGAAGTCCACCGCCTGCTTGCGCTCGTCGGTGATCGACAGCGACGACACCAGGAAGTCGAACTTCTTGGCGTTCAGGGCGGGGATGATGCCGTCCCAGTCGGAAGTGACGACCGAGCATTCGACCTTCATCTTGGCGCACAGGGCGTCGCCGATGTCCTTGTCGAAGCCGACCACGTTGCCGCTGGCATCCTTGTTGTTGAACGGCGGGTAGGCCGCCTCGATGCCCATGCGCAGTTTTTCCGCCGCCAGGGCGTTGGCCGACATCACCAACGTGGCGGCCGCGGCCAGGAGGAATTTCTTGTAGGTCTGCATGTGTTGCTCCGTTAGCGGTGGCTGGACATGAATTGCTTGCAACGCGCCGAGGTCGGGTTCTCGAAGACCTGCTGCGGCGATCCCTGCTCCTCCACCAGGCCCTGGTGCAGAAACACCACTTCACTGGACACCTGGCGGGCAAAGTTCATCTCGTGCGTCACCAGCAGCATGGTACGGCCTTCGTCGGCCAATGCGCGGATAACGTTAAGCACTTCCTGGACCATTTCCGGATCGAGCGCCGAGGTGGGCTCGTCGAACAGGATCACCTTGGGTTTCATGGCCAAGGTGCGGGCGATGGCGGCGCGCTGCTGCTGGCCACCGGAAAGCTGGGCGGGGTAGCTGTGGCGCTTGTCGAAGATGCCGACCTTTTCCAGCAGTGCCTCGCCGGCGGCGACGGCGTCGGCCTTGCTCTGGCCGAGCACGCGGCGCGGCGCCTCGATGATGTTGTCGAGGATCGACATGTGCGGCCACAGGTTGAAATTCTGGAACACGAAGCCGATTTCGCTGCGCAGGCGGTTGATCTGCCGGTTGTCGGCGGCGATCAGCTCGCCGGCCTTGTCGGCCTTGAGCTTGAGCGCTTCGCCAGCGACCAGGATCTCGCCCTGGTGCGGGTTTTCCAGCAGGTTGATGCAGCGCAGCAGGGTGGACTTGCCGGAGCCGGAGGATCCGAGGATCGAGATCACGTCACCATCGCGCGCGGTCAGCGAAATGCCCTTGAGAATTTCCTGGTCGCCGTAGCGTTTGTGCAGATTGCGGATTTCCAGCGCGGGCGTGGCCTGGGCCATGTGCGGTCCTCATGTGATCGGGTGCGTTCCCAGCTGTTGGCGGCCTTCCTGGCGAGCGCCACGCTAGCATAGCGGCTCGGGGCGGCCAACCGGGTCGCAGGGGGCTCGGGTCGCAGGCGGGACGGATTGTCGCATCGCTGCAGTGCAACGTCGCGAGGATGTCTGCCCGGGGTTGCGTTCGGCACCGGAGCCTTGATGAAAAAAGGCGCGATGGTGCCAGTTTTGGCCGGACGAGGGAAGCGCTTTGAGGTGCTCCTGGCGCCATCGAGACGTCAATCGCTCAGCCATGCGCCTATTCAAGACGATCAGCAGGGTTGCGCCTTTAGGTTGCACCTTGCGTGCGCTTTTGTGGTGCAGCGGTGTTACCAAGGACTACCTTTGGTGCGTTTGTAAGTGGGTATTTCAGTAATGCACACTCGCCACATAAAGGCGATGGCCATTCGGTCAGAGCCTGGCCGAATGGCGGCAAGCCACGTCCGTGGCGGTGCTGCGGAACTCTTTTGACTGCGCCCTAGCAGCTGGCGCAGTTATTGCCAGCTGCTAAGCGCTGATTGCCAAGCCGTCTATCCCAACCCTTGACGCGCTGCGTTCGAGCAATCGAGTGGTCCACTCCTTACAAAGGTAGTTTTATGAGCGGTAAGCACAATTCCAATGACCTCGCTCAGGGGCTCAAACAACGGCATGTCACCATGCTGTCCATCGCCGGCGTGATCGGCGCCGGCCTGTTCGTCGGTTCGGGTCACGCCATCGCGGCGGCCGGTCCGGCCGTGCTGCTGGCCTACGCCGCTGCCGGCACCCTGGTGGTGCTGGTGATGCGCATGCTCGGCGAAATGGCCGTCGCCTCGCCGGACACCGGATCCTTCTCCACCTACGCCGACCGCGCCATCGGGCGTTGGGCCGGCTTCACCATCGGCTGGCTGTACTGGTGGTTCTGGGTGCTGGTGATCCCGCTGGAGGCCAACGCAGCCGCTGCCATCCTCCACGCCTGGTTCCCCGCCGTGGACCTCTGGGCCTTCTCGCTGGTCATCACCCTGGCGCTGACCGTGACCAACCTGTTCAGCGTGAAGAACTACGGTGAGTTCGAGTTCTGGTTCGCCCTGTTGAAGGTCCTGGCCATCATTGCCTTCATCGTGGTGGGCTGCGCGGCCATGTTCGGCCTGGTGCCGGGTAGCCAGGTGAGCGGCGTGAGCCATCTGTTCGACACCCAGGGCTTCATGCCCAATGGCCTGGGCGCCGTGCTGGCGGCCATGCTGACCACCATGTTCTCGTTCATGGGGACCGAGATCGTCACCATCGCCGCTGCCGAGTCCAAGGACCCTGGCCGGCAGATCAGCCGCGCGACCAACTCGGTGATCTGGCGCATCTGCCTGTTCTACCTGGTGTCGATCTTCCTGGTGGTGGCCATGGTGCCGTGGAACGATCCGACCCTGGCCGAGAAAGGTTCCTACCAGACCGTGCTGAGCCTGATCGGCGTGCCCAACGCCAAGCTGATCGTCGACATCGTCGTGCTGATCGCGGTCACCAGCTGCCTGAACTCGGCGCTGTACACCTCCTCGCGCATGCTGTTCTCCCTGAGCAAGCGTGGCGACGCCCCCGCCGTGGCCCAGCGCACCACCCGTGCCGGTACGCCGCACTGGGCCGTGCTGTTGTCCACCGCCGCCGCCTTCCTGTGCGTGTTCGCCAACTTCCTGGCCCCGGCCGAAGTGTTCGAGTTCCTGCTGGCCAGCTCCGGCGCCATCGCGTTGCTGGTGTACCTGGTGATCGCCGTTTCGCAACTGCGCATGCGTGCCCAGCGTGAAGCGCGGGGCGAGAAGATCTCGTTCAGGATGTGGCTGTTCCCGGGCCTGACCTGGGCGACCATCGCCTTCATCGTCGCGGTACTGGGTGTGATGGCGCTGCGCGAAGACCACCGCATCGAGATCATCGCCACCGCCTTGCTGAGCATCGCCGTAGTGGTGACCGGCTTGCTGGTGCACCGCAAGCGCGGTGTCTCCGGACGCGCCGTTTTGGATAACTGAGCCGTCATTTGCATCGAAAAGGCCGCATCCTCTTGAGGGTGCGGCCTTTTGCGTTTATCGGACAAGCGGTCGAATTCGGCCTGGAAAAAACTGAATCCCCGGTTTGTCCCCTCGGTCAAGAATTATGTACGCAGTAATCTGACGAGGTAACAGCATGACTATCGAAGCAGAAACACTGGCCGCACTGACCCAGGCCCTCAAGCAACGCGGCTTGAAACGCCTGGCCGATATTTCCTTCACCCGCGCGCCGTATCGTTGCAACCATCGCTGGATCTGCATCGTCGAGTAACGCTTCTCTTTGCCGGCAGCGGGGTCTGGCCCCGTCGCCGGCCACCCTTTCTTCGCCGGTTCAGGCGAACCCCTGCTGCCGCCACGCTTCGTAGACCGTCACCGCCACCGTATTGGACAGGTTCAGGCTCCTGCACCCTGGCCGCATGGGCAGGCGCAGCCGCTGCTCGGCGGGCAGGCTGTCCAGCACCTCGGCGGGCAGGCCGCGGCTTTCCGGACCGAATAGGAAGGCGTCGCCCGGCTGGTAGGCCACTTCGTGAAAAGGATGCGACGCCTTGGTGGTGAAGGCGAACAGGCGCGGCTGGCCGAGATGTTCCAGGCACTGGGCCAGGCTGTCGTGGCGCTTGAGCGTGGCATACTCGTGGTAGTCCAGCCCGGCCCGGCGCAGGCGCTTGTCATCCAGCTCGAAGCCGATCGGCTCGATCAGGTGCAGGTCGCAGCCGCTGTTGGCGCACAGGCGGATGATGTTGCCGGTATTCGGCGGAATTTCAGGTTGAAAAAGGATGACGTGGAACATGCACGGCCCCAGGCAGGAAGATGACGCGCATTCTACCCTCGAACCGGACCCGCGTTCGAAGGCCTGGCCACGGGTGTTGCTGTCCATGGCGATCGTCGGGGTGATGGTGGGCTTGATGATCGGCCGGCTCACGGCGCCCGAGCCGCGCAGGCTGGAGCAGGTCGAGGTGGTGCAGGGTGGCCTGGACCTGTGGTTCAACGCCGAGCCTTCTCTGCATGGCGAGAACGTCGAGGGGACGGTGGCAGTGGTGTTCCAGGCCGAGGGCAAGCCTCAACGTGGTCAGCTCGAGCTGCAGGGGCGGCCGGTGAGCTGGCGAGTGCAGCGCAGCGATCGAGGGCTGCTGCTGTCGCTGGTGGCGGCGCGTGCGGTGCGGGGTGAGTGGACGGTGGCGCAGGAGGAGGGGCGTTGGCGAGTGCGGGTGCGTCTGACGTTGTAGGCGCGGCAAGCGCCGCGCCTACGGGGTGTAAAAGAGGGAGTCTTGGCCTGCCTGTACCAAGGTCCCCGAAACGGGTATTGCGAATAAAGAGGGGAGTCCTGGCCTGCCTGTACCAAGGTCCCCGAAAACGGGTACTGCGAATAAAGAGGGGGATTCCCGGCCTGCCTGTACCGGGGTCCCCGAAACTGTGGTTACAGTCCATATTGCAGACGCCGTGCCAAGTTTTAAACCGTATATAAATCAATGGTCTAGGTGATTTTAAGGTGGCATTGAGACGCTGAGCGGCCCATTCGAGGTGCGTCCGGCACAACATCGGTGCATGTGCACCTCGCCAATGAAAAAGGGCCGCATGTGCGGCCCTTTCCATAACGGCGACTCGAACCGATCAGTGCTCCTCGCCCTCATCCTCGTCACCACCGTCCACATTCATGCCCAGCTCCTTGATCTTGCGCGTCAAGGTATTGCGCCCCCAGCCCAGCAGCACCGCCGCATCGCGTCGACGCCCTGCGGTGTGCTTGAGGGCCGTCTCGATCATGATGCGCTCGAAGCTCGGCACGGCGCTGTCCAGCAGGTTCGACTGGCCGCGCGCCAGGGCCTGGTCCGCCCACTGGCGCAGCGCCTGTTCCCAGTTGGTGATCGGCGCGGCATCGTGGGGCAGGTTGAGCAGCTCGGGCGGCAGGTCGCCGATCAGCACTTCGCGGCTGGAGGCCATCACCGTGATCCAGCGGCAGGTGTTCTCCAGCTGCCGGACGTTGCCTGGCCAGGGCAGGTTGCGCATGAACTCTTCGGTTTCCGGCTTCAGCAGCTTGGGCTCGACCGACAGTTCGCGTGCCGCCCGCACCAGGAAGTGACGGGCCAGGGCAGGAATGTCCTCGCGGCGATCGGACAGGCGCGGGATATGGATGCGGATGACGTTCAGGCGATGGAACAGGTCTTCGCGGAACTTGCCGGCCTGCACCAGCGACTCCAGGTTCTGGTGGGTCGCGGCGATGATACGCACATCCACCTTCACCGGCACATGGCCGCCGACCCGATAGAACTCGCCGTCGGCCAGTACCCGCAGCAGGCGGGTCTGAGTGTCGGCAGGCATGTCGCCGATTTCGTCGAGGAACAGGGTACCGCCGTCCGCCTGCTCGAAGCGACCGCGGCGCAGGTTGGCCGCGCCGGTGAAGGCGCCTTTCTCATGGCCGAACAGCTCGGACTCCATCAGGTCCTTGGGAATCGCCGCCATGTTCAGCGCGATGAAGGGCGAGGCGGCACGCGGGCTGTGGCGGTGCAGGGCATGGGCCACCAGCTCCTTGCCGGTGCCGGACTCGCCGTTGATCAGCACGGTGATGTTGGAGTGGCTGAGCCGGCCGATGGCGCGGAACACCTCCTGCATCGCCGGCGCCTCGCCGATGATCTCCGGAGTGCGGGCCAGGATCGGCGGCGCCTGCAAGGCCTGCTGCTCCTGGGCGTGCTGGTTGGCGCGCTTGACCAGCGCCACCGCCTCGTCCACATCGAACGGCTTGGGCAGGTACTCGAACGCACCGCCCTGGTACGAAGCCACGGCGCTGTCCAGGTCGGAATGGGCGGTCATGATGATGACCGGCAGGCGCGGGTGTTCCTCGCGGATCTGCGCCAGCAGGTCCAGACCGCTGGTGCCGGGCATGCGGATGTCGGAAATGATCACGTCCGGCTGTTGGCGGGCCAGGCGTCCCATGACCCCGTCGGCGCTGTCGAAGCTCTGGGTGGTCATGCCTTCCTGCTGCAGGGCCTTTTCCAGGACCCAGCGGATGGAACGATCATCGTCGACGATCCACACGGTTTCACTACGGCTCATGGGGCTGTGGCTCCTTGTTCCAGGGGCAGGAAGATCGAGAAGGTGGTGTGGCCTGGGCGGCTTTCGCACTCGATCAGCCCCTGATGCTGACTGATGATGTTCTGGGTGATGGCCAGGCCGAGCCCGGTGCCGTCCGGGCGCCCGCTGACCATCGGGTAGAAGAGGGTGTCCTGCAGTTCGGCGGGAATGCCCGAACCGTTGTCGGTGATTTCGATGCGCGCGACCAGGCGGTGACGCACGTGCCCGATGGTGAACTGGCGCACTGCGCGGCTGCGCAAGGTGATGCGGCCCAGGCGCAGTTCGTTCTGGCCGTTGATGGCCTGCATGGCGTTGCGCACGATGTTGAGCACGGCCTGGATCATCTGTTCACGGTCGATCAGCACGTCCGGCAGGCTCGGGTCGTAGTCGCGCACCAGGGTGATGCCGCCTTGGCTTTCGGCATCCACCAGGCTGCACACCCGCTCCAGCACTTCGTGGACATTGGTCATCGACAGCGACGGCAGTTTGTTCGAGCCGAGCATGCGGTCGACCAGATTGCGCAGGCGGTCGGCCTCTTCGATGATCACGTTGGTGTAGTCGCGCAGCTCCTCCTCGGGCAGCTCGCGCGCCAGCAGTTGCGCGGCGCCGCGAATGCCGCCCAAGGGGTTCTTGATCTCGTGGGCCAGGCCGCGCACCAGCATCTTGGTGGTCTCCTGCTTGCTCAACTGCGCCTCTTCCTTGGTGATGCGCAGCAGCCGGTCGCGCGGGTGCACTTCCAGCAGCAGGAGGGTGCTGCCCTGGTGCAGGATCGGCGTGACCGCGTAGTCCACGGTGATGCTCTGGCCGGTCAGCGAGGTCAACTGGGCCTCGCGCTTGGTGAACGGGTGAGCCTGTTCCACGGCCTGGCGCAGGGAATGCAGCGCCTCGCTGGACTCGGTGAACAGCTCGCTGATGAACTGCCCATGGCTGCGCTGACCGCTGATGGCCAGGAGCATTTCCGCGGCCGGGTTCATGTATTCCAGGCGCAGCTCGCCATTGAGCAACAGGGTCGCGGTGGTCAGGTTGTCCAGAAGCAGACGGTGCTGGGCATCGCTGAGGGTCATGGGGCGTTCCACCTATAGGGGTGCAGATCCGGTCGGGTGCAGGCGCCACGGCTCGAGGGCGCGTACCCGGCAGGTCCGCTGATGTCTGGAAAATGCAAGAAACAAACCAAGGCTCCGAAAAGAAGCGGAATTGGCCGACAAAGCGCAGGTTATGCGCAAAATCGGCTCAATCCTTCACGCTTTATCGTTTCAAGTGACCTGATTTGGGATGCAGCGCAGAGCATTCAGCAGGATTGCGCACCAATATAGAGCACGATGGGTCAGGCAGGTTGGCAGAGATTGGCGGTTGCACGAATCAGCATCAGCCGGCGCGTGGGGTCGCTGGAGCGCAGTCCGATGGCCACGGCCAGTGCGTGATCGCAGTTGGCCGGCTGGGCGCGATCGAAGCGTTTCAGGCGATCGAGCAGCTGATTCTGCAACAGGTCCAGCTGTGGGCGGATTTCGCTGCTCAGGTCTTGCCGTGCTGTGTCGGGGGCGCTCTCGACCAGGTGCCACTGGCCAAGCAGGTGATACTGGCGCAGCTTGTTGGCTTCCATCTGGTCGGTGAAGAACTGGGCAGCGCGATCGGCGGACAGCCCGTGCTCGGCGGCGGCCTGGCGCACCTTGGCCAGTACCTGCTGCTCGCGCGGGCTGTCCTGCACGGGCTGGCGCTGGTCCCACTTGTGCAGGGCGACGGCGTCGGCCAGGGCCAGGCGCCGCTCGATGCTGTCGAGCAGGGCATTGAAGGTGGGGTCGTACTCGGGCTTCTTCAGGCAGCCGGTGAGGGCAAGGACGCAAAGCAGGGTGAGAGAAGGCAAACGCATGGCAGTCTCCTGACGGGTGGATGCCTGAGTCTGGCTAGCGGCGCTGGATGTACGGGTAGGATGCGTCCGAACTGACTGAACGTAAAAGCAGAAACGGCTTCCCTAGGGAAGCCGTTTCTTCAGATGCTCAAGGCGCAAGCGCCGAGTTCATCAGACGCTGTAGTACAGGTCGTATTCCAGCGGGTGAACGAAGGTACGGACCTTGATCTCTTCTTCGGATTTCAGCTCGATGTAGGCATCGATGAAGTCGTCGGAGAACACGCCGCCCTTGGTCAGGAAGGCACGGCCCTTGTCCAGCTCTTCCAGGGCTTCCTTCAGGCTGCCGCACACCTGCGGGATTTCCTTGGCCTCTTCAGGCGGCAGGTCGTACAGGTTCTTGTCGGCGGCATCGCCTGGGTGGATCTTGTTCTGGATGCCGTCCAGGCCGGCCATCAGCAGCGCGGCGAAGCACAGGTACGGGTTGGCGGCCGGGTCCGGGAAGCGGGCCTCGATGCGGCGGGCTTTCGGGCTGGACACGTACGGGATACGGATCGAGGCCGAACGGTTGCGTGCCGAGTAGGCCAGCATCACCGGCGCTTCGAAGCCAGGCACCAGACGCTTGTAGGAGTTGGTGGCCGGGTTGGTGAAGCCGTTCAGGGCCTTGCCGTGCTTGATGATGCCGCCGATGAAGTACAGGGCGGTATCGGACAGGCCAGCATAGCCTTCGCCGGAGAAGGTGTTCTTGCCATCCTTGGAGATGGACATGTGCACGTGCATGCCCGAGCCGTTGTCGCCGTACAGCGGTTTGGGCATGAAGGTGGCGGTCTTGCCGTAGGCATCGGCCACGTTGTGCACGCAGTACTTCAGGGTCTGGACTTCGTCAGCCTTGGTCACCAGGGTGTTGAACTTCACACCGATTTCGTTCTGGCCAGCGGTGGCCACTTCGTGGTGGTGAACTTCGACGACCAGGCCCATCTCTTCCATGGCGTTGCACATGGCGGTACGGATTTCGTGGTCGTGGTCGCACGGCGGAACCGGGAAGTAGCCACCCTTGACGGCCGGGCGATGGCCCTTGTTGCCGCCTTCGACGTCCTGGTCGGTCATCCAGGAGCCTTGCTCGGAGTAGATCTTGAACATGGAGCCGGAGATGTCCGACTTGAACTTGACCTGGTCGAAGATGAAGAACTCCGGCTCCGGGCCGACGAACACGGTGTCACCGATACCGGTCGACTTGAGGAATTCCTCGGCGCGCTTGGCGATGGCGCGTGGGTCGCGGTCATAGCCTTGCATGGTCGACGGCTCGATCACGTCGCAGACCAGGATCAGGGTCGGTTCTTCGGTGAACGGGTCCAGCACGGCAGAGGAGTCGTCCGGCAGCAGGATCATGTCGGAGGCTTCGATGCCTTTCCAGCCCTCGATGGAGGAACCGTCGAACATCTTGCCGGCTTCGAAGAACTCATCATCCAGTGCATCGCGAGCCGGCATGGTGACGTGGTGCTGTTTGCCTTTGGTGTCCGTGAAACGCAGATCAATCCACTTGACGTCATGATCTTTGATGAGCTGAACCGACTTCGACATGTTGTCCTCCGGAGGGTCTAGGGTGCGGTTGGCCGCCGCCCTGGAAAAAGGGTGTCGCCGGGCGCGGATAGTCGGCCAAGCTTACCTGCATCACAAGGGAGCAAATTGCATGCCAGTGCCCGATTATGGCGAGGGCAGGGAAAAAGGCGGCGTGGATGGGCATTTAGGCGCGCTTGCGCTGCATTGAGTGCACCCCTGCGATGCACGCCAATCCGATGATGCACTGTTGTGGTGCGCTGGATTCGGAATCGTGCTTTGTTTGGGGGCCAAAGGCTTTAAATGGGGGTGGATGAGCCTTCCACGGGCGATCCTGTGCGAAGTGGCTACGCGAATCGCCGGCCACCTGAGGCGGGATCGTCAGCTAGAAGCCTCTGCACACGCCGCCAAACGCGCCCGCAGACACGAATCTCCAGACCTCTGATCAAAAGTTGCTCAAATTCCCGTCCGTTTCCGCTATAATTCGCGCCCCTCATTTTCGGCAGGCTTCGCGCGCGCTGTTAACCCAATGAAACTTATCGTCAAAGTCTTCCCAGAGATCACCATCAAGAGCCGGCCGGTGCGCAAGCGCTTCATCCGCCAGCTCGGCAAGAACATCCGCAACGTGCTCAAGGACCTGGATCCTGCGCTCGCGGTCGACGGTGTCTGGGACAATCTCGAAGTGGTCACCCGCGTCGAGGACGAGAAGATCCAGCGCGAGATGATCGAACGCCTGACCTGCACCCCGGGGATCACCCATTTCCTGCAAGTGCAGGAATATCCGCTGGGCGACTTCGACGATATCGTCGACAAATGCAGGCAGCACTTCGGTCATCTGCTGGCCGGCAAGCGCTTCGCCGTGCGCTGCAAGCGCGGCGGCCACCACGATTTCACCTCCATGGACGTCGACCGCTACGTCGGCAGCCAGCTGCGCCAGCAGTGCGGCGCCGCCGGCATCGACCTCAAGCACCCGGAAGTGATGGTGCGCCTGGAAATCCGCGACCAGCGTCTGTACGTGATCCACAGCCAGCACGACGGCATCGGCGGCTACCCGCTGGGCGCCCTGGAGCAGACCCTGGTGCTGATGTCCGGTGGCTTCGACTCCACCGTGGCGGCCTACCAGATGATGCGCCGCGGGCTGATGACCCACTTCTGCTTCTTCAACCTGGGCGGCCGCGCCCACGAGCTGGGGGTGATGGAAGTCGCCCACTTCCTGTGGAAGAAATACGGCAGCAGCCAGCGCGTGCTGTTCATCAGCGTGCCGTTCGAGGAAGTGGTCGGCGAGATCCTCGGCAAGGTCGACAACAGCTATATGGGCGTCACCCTCAAGCGCATGATGCTGCGCGCCGCCGCGCGCATGGCTGAGCGCCTGCAGATCGATGCCCTGGTCACCGGCGAGGCGATCTCCCAGGTGTCCAGCCAGACCCTGCCGAACCTGGCGATCATCGACTCGGCCACCGACAAGCTGGTGCTGCGCCCGCTGCTGGCCAGCCACAAGCAGGACATCATCGACACCGCCTACCAGATCGGCACCGCCGACTTCGCCAAGCACATGCCCGAATACTGCGGCGTGATTTCGGTGAACCCGACCACCCATGCCAAGCGTCACCGCATGGAGCACGAGGAGAAGCAGTTCGAGATGGCCGTGCTGGAGCGCGCCATCGAGCGCGCCAAATTCATTTCCATCGACCACGTGATCGATGAGCTGGGCAAGGACATCGAGATCGAGGAAGTGGCCGAGGCCGTGCCGGGCCAGATCGTGATCGACATCCGCCACCCCGATGCCCAGGAGGACGCGCCGCTGGCGCTCGAGGGCATCGAGGTGCAGGCCCTGCCGTTCTATGCCATCAACAGCAAGTTCAAGCACCTGGACGATTCGCGCCAGTACTTGCTGTATTGCGACAAGGGTGTGATGAGCCGTCTGCACGCACACCACCTGCTCAGTGAGGGACATGCCAATGTGCGTGTTTATCGTCCGGCATAAGACGCCAGGGCTGTATGGCGGCAGCATCCGCCATCGCCCTCCCGACCGTCGGGCCCGCTGAGCCTCCGTTCGTACATATTCGCCGCCTACACTGGCGGCAACCGAATCCTCTGCACGAGATACAGTTGTGATCGAAAATCTGCGTAACATCGCCATCATCGCCCACGTCGACCATGGCAAGACCACCCTGGTGGACAAACTCCTGCGCCAGTCCGGCACCCTGGAGCGTAACGAGCTCAACGACGAGCGCGTCATGGACTCCAACGACCAGGAAAAAGAGCGCGGCATCACCATTCTGGCGAAGAACACCGCCATCAACTGGAATGGCTACCACATCAACATCGTCGATACCCCCGGCCACGCCGACTTCGGTGGCGAGGTCGAGCGCGTGATGTCGATGGTCGACTCCGTGCTGCTGCTGGTCGATGCCCAGGACGGCCCGATGCCGCAAACCCGCTTCGTGACCAAGAAGGCCTTCGAAGCCGGTCTGAAGCCGATCGTGGTGATCAACAAGGTCGACCGTCCGGGCGCGCGTCCTGACTGGGTGCTGGACCAGATCTTCGATCTGTTCGACAACCTCGGCGCCACCGACGACCAGCTGGACTTCCAGGTGGTCTACGCCTCGGCCCTGAACGGCATCGCCGGTCTGGACCACACCGCCATGGGCGAAGACATGACCGCCCTGTACCAGTCGATCGTCGACAACGTACCGGCGCCGAACGTCGACCGTGACGGCTCGTTCCAGATGCAGATCTCGGCCCTGGACTACAACAGCTTCCTGGGCGTCATCGGCGTGGGCCGCATCGCCCGTGGCCGCGTCAAGCCGAACACCCCGGTGGTCGCCATCGACACCAACGGCAAGAAGCGCAACGGCCGTATCCTCAAGCTGATGGGCCACCACGGCCTGCACCGTGTCGACGTCGAGGAAGCCCAGGCGGGCGACATCGTCTGCATCAGCGGTTTCGACGAGCTGTTCATCTCCGACACCCTGTGCGACCCGACCGCCGTCGAAGCCATGAAGCCGCTGACCGTCGACGAGCCGACCGTGTCGATGACCTTCCAGGTCAACGATTCGCCGTTCTGCGGCAAGGAAGGCAAGTTCGTCACCAGCCGTAACATCAAGGACCGTCTGGACAAGGAGCTGCTGTACAACGTGGCCCTGCGCGTCCAGGAAACCGATTCCCCGGACAAGTTCAAGGTCTCCGGCCGTGGCGAGCTGCACCTGTCGGTACTGATCGAAACCATGCGCCGCGAAGGCTTCGAGATGGCCGTGGGCCGTCCTGAAGTGATCATCCGCGAAGTGGACGGCGTCAAGCAGGAACCGTTCGAGAACGTCACCATCGACATCCCTGAGGAATCCCAGGGCAAGGTGATGGAAGAGATGGGTCTGCGTAAGGGCGACCTGACCAACATGGTCCCGGATGGCAAGGGCCGTGTGCGCCTGGAATACAACATCCCGGCTCGCGGCCTGATCGGTTTCCGTAACCAGTTCCTGACCCTGACCAACGGTGCAGGCATCCTGACCTCGATCTTCGATCGCTACGACACCATGAAGTCGGGCCAGATGTCCGGCCGCCTGAACGGTGTACTGGTTTCGGTCGAGACCGGCAAGGCGCTGACCTACTCGCTGGAAACCCTGCAGGCGCGCGGCAAGCTGTTCGTCGAGCACGGCCAGGAGATCTACAACGGTCAGATCATCGGCCTGAACAGCCGCGACAACGACCTGGGCGTGAACCCGACCAAGGGCAAGAAGCTGGACAACATGCGTGCTTCGGGCAAAGACGAAGTCATCGCCCTGGTGCCGCCGGTTCGCCACACCCTGGAACAGGCTCTGGAGTTCATTCAGGACGACGAGCTGTGCGAAGTCACGCCGAAGTCGATCCGTCTGCGCAAGAAGATCCTGGACGAAGGCGAGCGTACCCGCGCTGCCAAGAAAGCCAAGAACTGAGTTAGCTCAGGCTGAATGAAAACGCCCCCGGTCGAAAGGCCGGGGGCGTTTTTTTGCCTGCAGGATTTGTATTCGCTTTGCTGGCCTCTTCGCGGGTACCGTCTGATGGTCAGTGCCCAATCCCCCATGGGCGTGTTAGCGCTTCTGTTTACCCAAGGTAACGGCGCTTTGATAGTGATGCATGTGCATTAATTGTAGCGTGTGGGTATCGATTTCCCCGTGCTCTACCAACTGAATAGCTTTTACTCTCCCGTGCTCATACTCATTGGGTGCTTTGGAGTTAAAGATATGTCGGGAGTCATTGCATGCAGAGATGTCTGTATTATCGATAACGGAATTGATGACGCAGAACACACTGGCGGCAACCACAGTGTTTCTGAAAAGTACGGCTCAATATCGTACTGATCAGACTTTCGCAAAGGATGACGTACTGAGTTTGGTAGGAAATATCTCGGGTGTTGTAGGAAGTATCGCCTTTCTAGCGGGTGGGGGACCTGTAGCTGTGGGCTTTACGGCTCTGGGTATAGCCACTAACGTAATGGATATAGTGAGCTCTGAGGTGGCAGGTAAACTATATCAGTCGTTGATTTTTCCAGTATGGCAGAAACATTTTGCCGAGAATGCAGATGCAGCATGCCCAGACTATTGGGTCGCTCTTGATTTGAGGCTTGCATCACTGGCTGACATCGGTGCAGTCTATGTAGATAGAATTGCGGTCAGTCAGTGGGATCCCGATAGTAATGAAGTCAAAATTGATGGTGGTAGCTTTCAGCTCTATCATTCGGTAGGCGGGGGTGGGGAAGGCTACATTGAGAACGGTAGCAGTGGAAATGTGCCAATAGTATTTCCACTGCCTGAATCACCTGGGTGGAGTATAGATATTGGCCCTGTTCAGGTAATCAATCCCGGAGGGTTCAGTGGCGGCCTTGATAAATATCACTGAAGGCGGTGCTCGAATGCCGGAATCGAATCCAAGTTGATTTGCGAGTGTGTATGGCCTCAATACCGGAGTTCATTAGCCTGCTCAAGGCATCTCCTCCTATCAGGCGTATTAAGCTGCTCTGCATCGTCATCGTGACCCTGGTGGCATTCGGCGGTCTCTACCTGAGTGGCTTGCAACATTACACAGCACCTGACTTTTCGAGGCTTGAGCTGATCGAGGGTCATGTGGCGGGCTATCCGGATAGCTGGGAGCATAATCGCGCGTTAGTGCATTTTGGCGTTTCGTACAAACTGGACGGGAGGCGAGAAGGAAAGCCTGTCTATATGTACCATGACCGATACATAAGCTCTGGGTTGCAGATCAACTCAAAGGTTCTGCTAGTCGTCGAACGCTTAGCTGAGGGTAGCAGGGTGCGTGGGTTGACGACCTTGGAGGGGCAGGTGCTTTATGAGGACCGATTTTATCGGCAGGTGGTGGCCTGGAATAATGGATCTATCATGTTCAGGCTTTTTGGAATAGCGCTCATGGTGATGGTGTTCGCGGTCCCCTTGTTGATTACCGTTATACGTCATCGGCGTGAGCTCTTCGGGACTATTTGAGCCGAGTATCAACATAACGCCCTGGGTCTTGCGACCGCGGGCGTTTCTTCAGCGTTACATATGCCGACGCTGTTCGCTATTTGTTCAACGCCCAACCACCTTGGGCTTGTACGCACAGTACCCCGGCCGCGGTCCGACCTTGGGATGGTTGCGGCAGGTGTCCGGGCGCTTGTCGTAGATGGTGCACAGGCGGCTCTTGCGGTCCAGGTACATGCAGTCGTCGTTGCTCATGCGCGTGAGGGTGAAGATGCCCGACTTCTGGTTGAAGCGCTCGATGATCCCTTCCTTCTGCAGGCGCTTGGCCACGTTCTTCGGTGGTTCGTCCTTCTCGAATTCGTCCACCACACCGATGCGGATCAGGTCCTTGATCTTGACCTCCACCGGCAGCGTGCAGCAGGTGGAGTGACAGCCTCCGCACATATGGCTGGCATAGCGTTGCCAGGTTTCCAGGCGGTCGACTTCGGCGGCGGCAATCAGGGTCTGTTTCATCTTCAGGGCAACGGTGAGGGGCTGAGGGCGCGCGATCATACCGGAGTTGTACAAATTATGTACAACCTTTCGCCGGATCATCCGACTCGGCACGAAAACTGCGAACCGTGGGGCACATCACTGTGTCAGAGCGTCTAGTCTCATCACTCTCCCTCTGTATTCGTCAACCTGCCCGAGGATGCCCGATGTCTCAGGAACCCCAAGCGCGTGACGCCGAGGTGGCTGCCTTTCGCGCCGCTGTACTGGACAAGCTGACCTACGCGGTCGGCAAGGATCCGGAGCATGCCTTCGACCATGATTGGTTCGAAGCCATTGCCCTGGCTGCACGCGACCACATGGTCGATCACTGGATGGATCACACGCGCCAGGCTTACCGACGCAGCCAGAAGCGGGTCTATTACCTCTCCCTGGAATTTCTCATCGGCCGCCTGCTGTACGACAGCCTGAGCAACCTGGGCTACCTGGACATCGCCCGTGAGGCGCTGGAAGGCCTGGACGTCGATCTGGAGCGCATTCGCCTGCTCGAGCCGGATGCTGCGCTGGGCAATGGCGGGCTGGGGCGTCTGGCGGCGTGCTTCATGGAAAGCATGTCGACGCTGGGCATCGCCGCGCATGGCTACGGCATCCGCTACGAGCACGGCCTGTTCCGCCAGGCCATCGTCGATGGCTGGCAGCAGGAGCAGACCGAGAACTGGCTGGATTTCGGCAACCCTTGGGAGTTCGAGCGCGCCGAGGTGATCTACCCGATCAGCTTCGGCGGTGGCGTGGAAACCGTGCCCAATGCCCACGGCACGGCGCGCCAGGTGTGGACGCCCGGTGAAACGGTGCGCGCGGTGGCCTACGACACGCCTGTGGTGGGCTGGCGCGGCTCCAGCGTCAACACCCTGCGCCTGTGGCGTGCGCGGGCGCTGGAAGAGCTGCACCTGGAGCGCTTCAATGCCGGCGATCACCTGGGCGCGGTGGCCGAGGTGGCGCGGGCCGAGAGCATCTCGCGAGTGCTTTACCCGGCCGACAGCACCGAAGCGGGGCAGGAACTGCGCCTGCGCCAGGAGTACTTCTTCGTCTCGGCCTCGCTGCAGGACCTGCTGCGTCGCCACCTGAACATGCACGACAGCCTGCTCAACCTGCCCGATGCCGCTGCCATCCAGCTCAACGACACGCACCCCTCGATCGCCGTGGCCGAGCTGATGCGCCTGCTGGTGGACCAGCACGAGATCCCGTGGGACACCGCCTGGGAACTGACCGTCGGCACCCTGGCCTACACCAACCACACCTTGCTGCCCGAGGCCCTGGAAACCTGGCCGGTGGCGTTGATGGAGCGCATGCTGCCGCGGCACATGCAGATCATCTACCTGATCAACGCCTATCACATCGATGCCTTGCGCGCCAAAGGCCAGCACGATTTCGACGTGCTGCGCGCGGTGTCGCTGATCGAGGAAGACAACGGTCGCCGTGTGCGCATGGGCAACCTGGCCTTCCTCGGCTCGCACAGCGTCAACGGCGTGTCGGCGCTGCACAGCCAATTGATGAAGAGCACGGTGTTCGCCGAGCTGCACAAGCTGTACCCGCAGCGCATCAACAACAAGACCAACGGCATCACCTTCCGCCGCTGGCTGTACCAGGCCAACCCGCCACTGACCAAGATGCTGGTGGAGGCACTGGGCGACGGGCTGCTCGACGATCCGCAGGGCAAGCTCAAGGGGCTGGAGCCGTTCGCCGAAAAGAGCACCTTCCGCAAGCAGTTCGCCGCGCAGCGCCTGCACAGCAAGCGTGCCCTGGCCAGCATCATCCAGGACCGGGTTGGCGTGACGGTGAACCCCGAGGCGCTGTTCGACGTGCAGGTCAAGCGCATCCACGAGTACAAGCGCCAGTTGCTCAACCTGCTGCACACCGTGGCCCTGTACCAGGCCATGCGCAACGATCCGGGCACCCAGTGGGCGCCGCGGGTGAAGATCTTCGCCGGCAAGGCGGCGGCCAGCTACCACCAGGCCAAGCTGATCATCAAGCTGACCAACGACATCGCCCGTGTGGTCAACCACGACCCGACCGTGCGCGGCCAGCTCAAGGTGGTGTTCCTGCCCAACTACAACGTCAGTCTGGCCGAGAGCATCATTCCGGCCGCCGACCTGTCCGAGCAGATCTCCACCGCCGGCTACGAGGCCTCGGGCACCAGCAACATGAAGTTCGCCCTCAACGGCGCGCTCACCATCGGCACCCTGGACGGCGCCAACGTGGAGATGTGCGAGCAGCTGGGGGCGGACAACATGTTCATCTTCGGCCTCACTGCGCAGCAGGTGGAAGCCCGCAAGCGCGCAGGCGATTTCGGCGCCACGGCGGCCATCGAGGCGTCCTCGCGGCTGGGCGACGTGTTGCAGGCGATCCGCAGCGGGGTGTTCTCGCCAGACGATCCGGGGCGCTACGTCGGGCTGATCGATGGCCTGATCGCCCACGACCGCTTCCTGGTCTGCGCCGACTTCGATGCCTACTGGGACGCCCAGCGCCGCGTCGAAGACCTCTGGCATTCGCCGCAGGACTGGTGGCACATGGCGGTGCTCAACACGGCGCGCATGGGCTGGTTCTCCTCGGACCGCACCATCAGCGAGTACGCCACGGAAATCTGGAAGGCGCTGGACTGAGCGCCGTCGGCCTGACGGCCTAAGCGCTCAGGGTTGCACGGCCG
Source organism: Pseudomonas sp. S30 (assembly GCF_016518545.1). Lineage (GTDB taxonomy): Bacteria > Pseudomonadota > Gammaproteobacteria > Pseudomonadales > Pseudomonadaceae > Aquipseudomonas. The sequence continues at coordinate 317,332 of NZ_JACVTO010000003.1, read as the reverse complement.
CGCCCGCGGGGGCCGCTGTGTAGCCCTTTCGCGGCGCAGGCGGCCCTGGCGCAGCAGGGTCGCGGCCGGGCGGGGCGCAAGTGGGTGGCGAACGCTGAACTCCCGAGCGTATTCGTCGTCTCACTGCCCAGCCGTGCCTCGACGCTCGCTAGGGCGCGGCTCTCCCTGTAAACTGCGAGGGTTTTTCCTCTCTTCCTTTTCGGAGCCATACATGTCCCGCGTTACCCTGAGTCGCTATCTGATTGAGCAGACCCGCAGCAACAACACCCCTGCCGATCTGCGCTTCCTGATCGAAGTGGTGGCGCGCGCATGCAAGGAAATCAGCCACCATGTGTCCAAAGGCGCCCTGGGCGGCGTGTTGGGCAGCATGGGCACCGAGAACGTGCAAGGCGAAGTGCAGAAGAAGCTCGACGTCATTTCCAACGACATCCTGCTCGAAGCCAACGAGTGGGGCGGTCACCTGGCCGGCATGGCCTCCGAGGAAATGGACAACGCCTACCAGATCCCGGGCCGGTATCCCAAGGGCGCCTACCTGCTGGTCTTCGACCCGCTGGACGGCTCGTCGAACATCGACGTCAACGTTTCGGTCGGCACCATCTTCTCGGTGCTGCGCTGCCCGAACGAGTACCTGAGCCAGAACGAGACCCTGAACGAGAACGCCTTCCTGCAACCGGGCACCGAGCAGGTCGCGGCCGGCTATGCCATCTATGGCCCGCAGACCATGCTGATCCTCACCCTGGGCAACGGCGTCAAGGGCTTCACCCTGGACCGCGAGCTGGGCAGCTTCGTGCTCACCCACGAGAACATCCAGGTGCCCGAGACCACCGCCGAGTTCGCCATCAACATGTCCAACCAGCGCCACTGGGAAGCCCCGGTGCAGCGTTACGTGGGCGAGTTGCTCGAAGGCGAGACCGGCCCGCTGCAGAAGAACTACAACATGCGCTGGATCGCCTCGATGGTGGCCGACGTGCACCGTATCCTCACCCGCGGCGGCCTGTTCATGTACCCGCGCGACGCACGCGAGCCGAGCAAACCGGGCAAGCTGCGCCTGATGTACGAAGCCAACCCGATGTCCTTCATCATCGAACAGGCCGGTGGTGCGTCGACCAACGGCTACGAGCGGATCCTCGACATCAAGCCGGAGAGCCTGCACCAGCGCGTGTCGGTCATCCTCGGCTCGAAGCAAGAGGTCGAGCGCGTCACCGCCTATCACAAGGAGTAACCCATGCTCGCACCTTGGCAGCCGTTGCTGGAATGGTGGTTCGGTTGGGGCCATGGCGCCCAGGCCGTGGCTGACGAGAAGAGCACGCTGTGGTTCGGCAAGCACCAGGACGCCGACGCCCAGGCGCTGTTCGGCGATCTGGTCGAGCAGGCCCTGGCCGGCGGGCTCGATGACTGGCAGCAGAGCCCGCAGGGCTGGCTGGGCCTGCTGCTGCTGCTCGACCAGTTGCCGCGCATGATCCACCGCGACACGCCGCGTGCCTTCGATGGCGACCGGCGGGCGCAGGTGGTGGCGCTGCAGGGCTTGCAGAAAGACTGGGATTACCAGTTGCTGCCGATCCAGCGGGTGTTCGTGCTGCTGGTGCTCGAACACGCCGAGGTGCTGGACTGGCAGAACCTGTGCGTGGAGCGCTTCCGTGCACTGCTCGACGAGCAGCCCGAGCCCAACCGCCGATTGTTCGAAGGGTTCCTGGACTACGCCGAGCAGCATCAGCGAGTGATCGAGCGCTTCGGTCGCTTCCCCCATCGCAACCTGGTGCTCGGGCGTCCCAGCACCAGCGAAGAGATGGACTTCCTGCTCGAGCCGGGCTCCCGGTTCTGAGCTGCGGGGCCTCTCGCAGGCCCCTGTCTCCCCGTCATTGCATTCGCAGGCACCCTGCCCAGGCGGGGTGTACGCGCGTGGGCGAGTGCCGACCAACGGTCTGATACGAAAGCGGGGTGGACAGGGAACCAGGGAGGCATTTTCGCTTCTAAGGGCTCTGCAGGCCGTCTCGCCTGTTGCATTCATCTCCAGGAGAGCCCTTCATGTCATTGCGTTCCCTCGCCCTGCTGTCCGTACTGGTCATGCTGACCGCGTGCAGCAAGATCAACCAGGAAAACTATGCCAGGCTCAAGGCCGGCATGACCAAGGCCGAGGTCGAGCAACTGCTCGGCTCGCCCAAGGAATGTTCCGGGGCGTTGGGCATGAGCAGTTGCACCTGGGGCGACGAGAGCAGCTTCATCAGCGTGCAGTACGCCGCCGACAAGGTCCTGATGTACTCCGGGCAGGGTCTCAAATGAAGCGCTGGCAGTGGTGGCTGGCGCTGGGTCTGGCGCTGGCATTGGGCGGCTGCGCGAGCTCGCAGGTAGACCCGCTGGCGCCGAAGACCGCGGGCAACGTCGATCTCAAGCGCTACCAAGGCAAGTGGTTCGAGCTGGCGCGCCTGCCCATGCGCTTCCAGGAAGACTGTGCGCAGTCCGAAGCGCATTACCACCTCAAGCCTGACGGCAGCCTGGGCGTGATCAATCGCTGCCGGACCGAGGGCGACGAGTGGCTGCGCGCCGAGGGTCGCGCCGGCATCGAGCAGCCGGGGCACACCGACAAGCTCTGGGTGGAGTTCGACAACTGGTTCTCGCGACTGGTACCGGGCCTGACCCGCGCCGACTACTGGATCCTCTATGTGGACGATCACTACAACACGGCGATCGTCGGCAGCCCCAACCGCCGCTACCTGTGGATCCTGTCGCGCACGCCGAACCTGCCGGCCTGGCAGCGTGAGCATCTGCTGTCCAAGGCGCGTCAGCAGGGTTACGACACCAGTAGGCTGATCTGGCGGGTGTCTGACAAGCAGATCGTGACCCGGCACTAGGCCTGCAAGGCGGCGGCTTTCAGGGCTGCCGCCGAGCCATGTGCCCTAGGCGGCGACGCGGTTTCAGCCCAGCAGTGCGCGCAGCACCTGGGCGAAGTCTTTCGCGCTCTGTTCGTCCAGCGCGTGGCGTCCCTGCCGGACCACCCAGCGACCCTTGACCATCACGTCGCGCACCTGCCGGTCGCTACCGGCGAACAGCCAGCGGTTGAGAATGGCGTCGCCCTGCGAGGTGGCCAGGTACGGGTCCTGGCCATCGAGCACCAGCCAGTCGGCCCGTTTGCCCACGGCCAGCTGGCCGATGTCCTGCCCCAGCGCCTGGGCGCCGCCGGCCAGCGCAGCGTCGAACAGGGTGGGCCCCACCCGCGGCTGGTCGCTGCGGTACAGGCGGTTGCGCCGCTGGTCGCGCAGGCGCTGGCCATACTCCAGCCAGCGCAGTTCCTCCACCACGCTGAGCGAAACGTGGCTGTCCGAGCCGATGCCCAGTCGACCGCCCTGGGCGAGAAAATCCACCGCCGGGAACAGGCCGTCGCCCAGGTTCGCCTCGGTGGTCAGGCACAGCCCTGCCACCGCACCACTGCGCGCCATGGCGCTCACTTCGTCGGCCTCGGCGTGGGTGGCATGAACCAGGCACCAGCGTGAGTCGACCGGCACATGCTGGTACAGCCACTGCAATGGCCGTCGTCCGCTCCAGGCCAGGCAGTCGTCCACTTCCTTGCGCTGTTCGGCGATGTGGATATGCACCGGGCAGTGGCGGTCGCTGGCGTCCAGCACTTCGCTGATCTGCTGCGGGGTGACGGCGCGCAGGGAGTGGAAGCACAGGCCCAGGTGCTGGGCGGGCTGGGCGGCGAGCAGCGGGGCGAGCTGCTGGTGCAGGCGCAGGTACTGCTCGGTGGAATTGATGAAGCGCCGCTGGCCGTGGTTCGGCGCCTGGCCGCCGAAGCCGGAATGGCTGTACAGCACCGGCAGCAGGGTGAGGCCGATGCCGCTGGCGCTGGCGGCGGCGCTGATCTGCCGGGCCAGTTCGGTGCGGTCGGCGTAGGGCTTGCCGGCGCTGTCGTGGTGCACGTAGTGGAACTCGGCCACCGAGGTATAGCCGGCCTTGAGCATCTCGATGTACAGCTGGCGAGCGATGACCTGCAACTGATCCGGGGTGATCAGCCCGACCAGGCGGTACATCAGGTCGCGCCAGGTCCAGAAGCTGTCGTTGGGGTCGCCGGCCACTTCGGCAAGGCCGGCCATGGCGCGCTGGAAGGCGTGCGAGTGCAGGTTGGGCATGCCCGGCAGCAATGGGCCTGCCAGCCGCTCGGCGCCCTCGGCACTGGCGTCGGCCTGAACACGCTCGATGTAGCCGTCGGCGGACAGGTGCAGGCGCACGTTACTCGCCCAGCCCGAAGGCAGCAGGGCACGCTCGGCAAAATAGGCGGACATCGGTCGGTCACCCTGATGAGTTATTTGTATATACATATACAGACGTTTGCCTGCCGGGTAAACTGCGGCAAGCTACCGCCAATCACTTAGCACAAGGATGCACGACCGTGCCGACACCTCCCGTCTCCGCGCTGGTGGCCCAGATAGGCGAAGGTCCGGCGCCGCTGTATGCGCGGGTCAAGCAGATGATCGTCCAGCAGATCGAGAACGGCAGCTGGCCACCGCATCATCGGGTGCCCTCCGAGAGCGAGCTGGTCAGCCAGCTGGGCTTCAGCCGCATGACCATCAACCGCGCCCTGCGCGAACTCACCGCCGATGGCCTGCTGGTGCGCATGCAGGGCGTGGGCACCTTCGTCGCCGAGCCCAAGACCCGCTCGGCGCTGTTCGAGGTGCACAACATCGCCGACGAGATCGCCGCGCGCGGCCATCGCCACCGCTGCCAGGTGATCGTGCTCGAAGAGCAGGCCGCAGGTTCCGAGCGTGCCCTGGCCCTGGACATGCGCGAGGGGCAGCGGGTGTTCCATTCGCTGATCGTGCATTACGAGAACGACGTGCCGGTGCAGATCGAGGACCGCTACGTCAACGCGGCCATCGCGCCGGACTACCTGCAACAGGACTTCACCCGCCAGACGCCGTACGCCTACCTGTCCCAGGTCGCGCCGCTGACCGAGGGCGAGCACGTGGTGGAGGCGATTCTCGCCGAGCCGGACGAATGCCGGTTGCTGCAGATCGAGCGGGGTGAGCCTTGCCTGCTCATCCGCCGGCGTACCTGGTCAGGCCGCCAGCCGGTGACGGCCGCGCGGTTGATCCATCCGGGCTCGCGCCATCGCCTGGAAGGACGCTTCGGGAAATGAGCCAGCTCCAGCTGCTGCGTGCCTGCGACTATCCGCGCATGCCCTGGAAGAACGGGGGCGGCTTCACCGAAGAGATCACCCGCGATGCCGGCGAGGGTCTGGACGGCTTCGGCTGGCGCCTGTCGATCGCCGATATCGCCGCCAGCGGTGGGTTCTCCCGTTTCGCCGGTTACCAGCGGATCATCACCGTGCTGCAAGGCGAAGGCATGCGCCTGACGGTGGACGAAGTACCGAGCCGTGCGTTGCAGCCCTTCGACGCGTTCGCCTTCGCTGGTGACAGCCAGGTGGAGTGTACGTTGGCCGCTGGGCCTATTCGCGACTTCAACCTCATCTATGCGCCGGACCGTTACCAGGCACGCTTGCAGTGGCAGGTCGCGGATACCCGGCTGTTCAGTACTGCCGAGACGATCCTGGTGTTCAGTGCCCAGGCCGGGCTGGCGGTGCGGATCGGGCACCAGGAGGTTGAACTGGGGCTCTACGACTGCCTGCACGTCAGCCAGGGGACGCACTTGACCGAGGTTGCGGCGAGCGGGTCCTGCTGCATCATTGAACTGAGCCCCCTCGGTTCCTGACCCTCGAGCGACAACCGCGTTTCACCTTCCAAAGTTACCCATTGCTTGCCCGATTCTGGCGCGCCTTGTTACCGAATGCCCCACTCAGGGGCGCTTTCGGCGACCAGCCGCGTGAGGTCGTTGATCCCCGCGCGATGTTTCATCGGCTCGAGACCCCCGGTTTCTCTGGGCGATTTCCCGACTCCGCAGTGGCCTGCTCCAAGGCACGAGCAAACTTGGCAATCCAATTGCATATGCTTGTATGTACAAGTAAAGCCAAGTGCGCGACAGTGGATAGGCCGTCCCTCTCGTGCGGCTGTGAAACCTCGGCCCGCCACTCTCGTCGGGTTTGCCTAGATCGTTCAAGGAGCATTGTTCGTGACTGACCAAAAGCCCACCACCTTCCGCGACGTCGAGATTCGCGCCCCTCGCGGCACGCAGCTCAACGCCAAGAGCTGGCTGACCGAAGCGCCCCTGCGCATGCTGATGAACAACCTCGACCCGGAGGTCGCTGAAAACCCCAAGGAGCTGGTGGTGTACGGCGGCATCGGCCGTGCCGCGCGCAACTGGGAGTGCTACGACAAAATCGTCTCCAGCCTCAAAGCGCTGGAAGACGACGAGACCTTGCTGGTGCAGTCCGGCAAGCCGGTCGGCGTGTTCAAGACCCACCGCGATGCGCCGCGCGTGCTGATCGCCAACTCCAACCTGGTGCCGCACTGGGCCACCTGGGAGCACTTCAACGAACTGGATGCCAAGGGCCTGGCCATGTACGGCCAGATGACCGCAGGCAGCTGGATCTACATCGGCAGCCAGGGCATCGTCCAGGGCACCTATGAAACCTTCGTCGAGGCCGGTCGCCAGCACTATCAGGGCAACCTGGCCGGTCGCTGGGTGCTCACCGCCGGGCTGGGTGGCATGGGCGGTGCCCAGCCCCTGGCCGCGACCCTGGCCGGTGCCTGTTCGCTGAACATCGAATGCCAGCAGACCAGCATCGATTTCCGCCTGCGCACCCGCTATGTCGACGAGCAGGCCAGCGACCTGGACGACGCCCTGGCGCGCATCGCCCGATACACCGCCGAGGGCAAGGCCATCTCCATCGCCCTGCACGGCAATGCCGCCGAAATCCTCCCCGAATTGGTCAGGCGCGGCGTGCGCCCGGACATGGTCACCGACCAGACCAGCGCCCACGACCCGCTCAACGGCTACCTGCCCATCGGCTGGAGCTGGGAGCAGTACCGCGAGCGCGCCAAGCAGGACCCGGCCGCCACGGTGAAGGCGGCCAAGCGCTCGATGGCCGTGCACGTGCAGGCTATGCTCGACTTCCAGAAGGCCGGTGTGCCGACCTTCGACTATGGCAACAACATCCGCCAGATGGCCCAGGAGGAGGGCGTGAGCAACGCCTTCGACTTCCCAGGCTTCGTGCCGGCCTACATCCGCCCGCTGTTCTGCCGTGGCATCGGCCCGTTCCGCTGGGCGGCGCTGTCGGGCGATCCGCAGGACATCTACAAGACCGACGCCAAGGTCAAGGCGCTGATCCCCGACGACGAGCACCTGCACCACTGGCTGGACATGGCCCGCGAGCGCATCGCCTTCCAGGGCCTGCCGGCGCGTATCTGCTGGGTCGGCCTGGGGCAGCGCGCCAAGCTGGGCCTGGCGTTCAACGAAATGGTGCGCAGTGGCGAGCTGTCGGCACCCGTTGTCATCGGCCGTGATCACCTGGACTCCGGTTCCGTGGCCAGTCCCAATCGCGAGACCGAAGCCATGCAGGACGGCTCCGATGCCGTGTCCGACTGGCCGCTGCTCAACGCCCTGTTGAACACCGCCGGCGGCGCTACCTGGGTATCGCTGCACCATGGCGGCGGCGTGGGCATGGGCTTCTCCCAGCACTCGGGGGTGGTGATCGTCTGCGATGGCACCGACGAAGCCGCGGCGCGCATCGCTCGGGTGCTGACCAACGATCCGGCCACCGGCGTGATGCGCCATGCCGACGCGGGGTACGACATCGCCGTGGCCTGCGCCAAAGAGCAGGGTCTGAACCTGCCGATGATCACCGGGTGAAGGATCGCAGGGCGGGGCGCCTCGGGCATCCCCGCACCTACGGGAGATCCACTTTCTTTGCAGGGACTGCCGATTTCCACTTCTTAAAGTTTGGGAGCGTCACGCAATGAACACCAACAAGACCTTGCTGGCTTCGCTGTTCGCCTTGGGCCTCCTCGGCAGCGCCGGTATGGCCCAGGCCGAGACCTGGTGCGAATCCGGCAAGCCGGTCAAGTTCGCCGGTCTGAACTGGGAAAGCGGCATGCTGCTCACCGACGTGATGCAGTTCGTGCTGGAAAAGGGCTATGGCTGCAAGACCGACAGCCTGCCGGGCAACTCCATCACCATGGAGAACGCCCTGAGCAGCGATGACATCCAGGTGTTCGCCGAAGAGTGGGTGGGACGCAGCGAAGTGTGGAAGAAGGCCGAGGCGGCCGGCAAGGTGGTCGGTGTCGGCGCCCCGGTGGTCGGCGCGGAGGAAGGCTGGTACGTGCCGCGTTATGTGATCGAGGGCGATGCCAAGCGCAAGCTGGAAGCTAAGGCCCCCGATCTCAAGCGTGTCGCCGACCTGGCCAAGTACGCCAGCGTGTTCCGGGACCCGGAGGAGCCGAGCAAGGGCCGCTTCTACAACTGCCCGGCCGGCTGGACCTGCGAGCTGGACAACACCCAGATGCTCAAGGACTACGGCCTGGAAGGCAGCTACACCAACTTCCGTCCCGGCACCGGCCCGGCGCTGGATGCCGCAGCGTTGTCGAGCTACAAGCGCGGCGAGCCGATCCTGCTCTACTACTGGACGCCCACCCCGCTGATGGGCCAGGTGGACCTGGTCAAGCTCGAAGAGAAGCCCGGGGTCGACAAGACCGTGTCGATCAAGGTCGGGCTGTCCAAGGCGTTCCACGACCAGGCGCCCGAACTGGTGGCCGTGCTGGAGAAGGTCAACATCCCGCTCGACCTGCTCAACCAGAACCTGGGGCGCATGAGCAAGGAGCGCATCGAGTCGGCGAAACTGGCAAAGCGTTTCCTCAAGGAACATCCTGAGGTGTGGCAGGCCTGGGTCGATCCGGACGCTGCCAAGAAGATCTCCGCGGCGCTGTGAGCGTCCTCACCTGATGAGTGCAGCCTATGTTTCCTGACAACCTCACGTTCTCCATCGCCGACTGGGTCAATGGCTGGGTCGATGCATTGGTGACCAATTACGGCGATGTGTTCCGGCACATCTCCGACACCCTGCTGTGGGCCATCGTCAACCTCGAAGGCCTGCTGCGTGCCACGCCCTGGTGGCTGATGCTGGCGCTGGTCGGCGTGCTGGCCTGGCACGCCACGCGGCGCCTGCTGCCGACCCTGGTGATCGTCGGGCTGCTGTTCCTGGTGGGCGCGGTCGGGCTGTGGGACAAGCTCATGCAGACCCTGGCGCTGATGCTGGTGGCCACCTTGATCTCGGTGCTCGTCGGCATCCCCCTGGGCATCCTCTCGGCGCGCAGCAACCGCCTGCGCGCGGTGCTGATGCCTCTGCTGGACATCATGCAGACCATGCCCAGCTTCGTGTACCTGATCCCGGTGCTGATGCTGTTCGGCCTGGGCAAGGTGCCGGCGATCTTCGCTACCGTCATCTATGCCGCGCCGCCGCTGATCCGCCTGACCGACCTGGGCATTCGCCAGGTCGACCGCGAGGTGATGGAGGCGATCAACGCCTTCGGCGCCAATCGCTGGCAGCAACTGTTCGGCGTGCAGCTGCCGCTGGCGCTGCCGAGCATCATGGCTGGCATCAACCAGACCACCATGATGGCCCTGTCCATGGTGGTGATCGCCTCGATGATCGGCGCCCGCGGCCTGGGCGAGGACGTGCTGGTGGGCATCCAGACCCTCAACGTCGGCCGCGGCCTGGAAGCGGGCCTGGCCATCGTCATCCTCGCGGTGGTGATCGACCGCATCACTCAGGCCTACGGCCGTCCACGTCACGAGGTGAACCCATGAGCGAGCAGCCGATGGGCAAGATCGAGGTGAAGAACGTCTTCAAGATCTTCGGCGAGCGCTCCGCCGAGGCGCTGCAACTGATCCGCGAAGGCCGCGGCAAGGAGCAGGTGCTGGCGCAGACCGGCTGCGTGGTCGGGGTCAACGACCTGTCGCTGTCGATCGGCAGCGGCGAGATCTTCGTCATCATGGGCCTCTCGGGTTCGGGCAAGTCCACCCTGGTGCGGCATTTCAACCGCCTGATCGACCCGACCAGCGGGCAGATCCTGGTCGATGGCCAGGACATCCTGCAGTACGACATGGACGCCCTGCGCGACTTTCGCCGGCGCAAGATCAGCATGGTGTTCCAGAGCTTCGGCCTGTTGCCGCACCGCAACGTACTGGACAACGTCGCCTATGGCCTGAAGGTGCGCGGCGAAGGCAAGGCGGTGTGCCAGGCGCGTGCCGCGCAGTGGATCGAGACCGTGGGCCTGAAGGGCTACGAGAAGAAGTACCCGCACCAGTTGTCCGGCGGCATGCGCCAGCGCGTGGGCCTGGCTCGGGCGCTGGCCGCCGACACCGACATCCTGCTCATGGACGAGGCGTTCAGCGCGCTCGACCCGTTGATCCGCGCCGAGATGCAGGATCAGTTGCTGGAGCTGCAGAATACCCTGCACAAGACCATCGTGTTCATCACCCATGACCTGGACGAGGCGGTGCGCATCGGCAATCGCATCGCCATTCTCAAGGACGGGCGGCTGATCCAGGTGGGCACGCCGCGGGAGATCCTTCACTCGCCGGCCGACGAATACGTCGACCGCTTCGTCCAGCGCCGCGCCGTGGCGGTATGAGGTGCGTCATGGGCAACCCTGAAGTGGTGCGACTGGGCGACCGGCCGGTGCGTTGGCAGGACATCGCCGCGGTGGCGCGGCACGGCGCGCGGCTGGAGCTGACCGCGCAGGCCTGGGCGCGCATCGACAATGCCCAGGCCATCGTGCGGCGCATCGTCGACAGTGGCGAGCGCGCCTATGGCGTCAACACCGGGCTGGGCGCGCTGTGCAATGTGTCGCTGGCCGGCGAGCAACTCGCCGCGCTGTCGCGCAACACCCTGCTCAGCCATGCCTGTGGCGTCGGCCCGGTGCTGCCGGACGAGCAGACGCGGGCGATCATCTGCGCGGCGGTGGTCAACTACAGTCATGGCAAGTCGGGCTTGCAGCGGGCGGTGGTGCACGCGCTGCTGGCGCTGCTCGAACACGGTATCACGCCACAGGTGCCGTCCCAGGGATCGGTGGGGTATCTCACCCACATGGCCCATGTGGGCGTGTGCCTGCTGGGCCTTGGCAAGGTCAGCCATCGCGGGCGCATCGTCGAGGCCGCCGAGGCCCTGGCGTACGCGGGCCTGGCACCGATCCGGCTGGGTGCCAAGGACGGCCTGTGCCTGGTCAACGGCACGCCTTGCATGACCGGCCTGGCCAGCCTGGCACTGGACGATGCCCAGCGCCTGCTGGACTGGGCGGATGTCATCGGCGCCATGAGCTTCGAGGCCCAGCGCGGCCAGATCGCCGCCTTCGACGCCGAGATCATCGCGCTCAAGCCACATCCCGGCATGCAGGTGGTGGGCGAGCGACTGCGGGCGCTACTGGCCGGCAGCGAGGTGATCGCCCGCGGCGAGGGCCTGCGCACCCAGGACGCCCTGAGCATCCGTTCCATGCCCCAGGTGCACGGTGCGGCGCGCGACCAGATGGCGCATGCGGTACGCCAGGTGGAGGCCGAGCTCAACGGCGCCAACGACAATCCGCTGCTGCTGGGCACGCCCCAGGCGTTTCGCGTGGTGTCCCAGGCCAATCCCCATGGTCAGTCGGTGGCGCTGGCCGCCGACCTGCTGGCCATCGCCATGGCCGAGATCGGCTCGATCGCCGAGCGCCGCCTGGATCGCCTGGTCAATCCGCTGGTCAGCGGCCTTCCGGCGTTCCTGGTCAGCGAGCCGGGGGTGAATTCGGGAATGATGATCGCCCAGTACGTCGCTGCTTCGCTGTGCGCGCAGAACCGGCACTTGGCGCAACCGGCGGTGCTCGACAACTTCGTCACCTCCGGCTTGCAGGAGGACCACCTGAGCCTGGGCACCAACGCCGCGCTCAAGCTGCACCAGGTGCTGGAGAACTGCACGCAGATCCTCGCCATCGAGTACCTGCTGGCCGCCCAGGCCTTCGAATTCCTCAAGGACCTGCGCTTCGGCGCGGGCACCGATGCCGCCTGGCGCCTGCTGCGCCAGACGGTGCCAGCCTACCACCAGGACCGCTGGCTGGCGCCGGACATCGCCGCCGCCGCCGAGCTGCTCAAGGATCCCCGGCTGGCGCAGCCAGTGCTGGCCGCGACGCCCTGACATCACGACAAGGAGCTGAAACATGGACGCTTTGACCCTCACGCCTGGCCAGCTGACATTGGCCCAGTTGCGCCGCATCCACCAGGCACCGGTGCGTCTGAGCCTGCATCCGGGGGCCGCCACCGCCATCGACGCCAGCGTCGCCTGCGTCGAGCGCATCCTCGCCGAGGACCGCACCGCCTATGGCATCAACACCGGCTTCGGGCTGCTGGCCTCCACTCGCATCGCCAGCCACGACCTGGAGAACCTGCAACGCTCGCTGGTGCTGTCCCATGCGGCCGGTATCGGCGCGCCGCTGGACGACGCGCTGGTGCGCTTGATCATGGTGCTGAAGGTCAACAGCCTGGCCCGTGGCTTCTCCGGCATTCGCCGGCTGGTGATCGATGCGCTCATCGCGCTGGTCAATGCCGAGGTCTACCCGCACATCCCGCTCAAGGGGTCGGTCGGCGCTTCCGGCGACCTGGCGCCGCTGGCGCACATGTCGCTGGTCTTGCTCGGCGAGGGCAAGGCCCGGCACCGCGGGCAGTGGCTGGACGCCCGCGAAGCGCTGGCGGTGGCGGGCCTGGAGCCGCTGACCCTGGCGGCCAAGGAGGGGCTGGCGCTGCTTAACGGCACCCAGGCCTCCACCGCCTACGCCTTGCGCGGGCTGTTCCAGGCCGAGGACCTGTTCGCCGCCGCCATCGCCTGCGGTGCCCTTACCGTGGAGGCGGCGCTGGGGTCGCGCTCGCCGTTCGATGCGCGGGTGCACGAGGTGCGTGGCCAGCGCGGCCAGATCGACGCGGCCGCCTGCTACCGCGACCTGTTGGGCGAGGCCAGCGAGGTGTCGCAATCGCACAAGCACTGCGGCAAGGTGCAGGATCCGTACTCGCTGCGCTGCCAGCCGCAGGTGATGGGCGCCTGCCTCACCCAGATGCGCCAGGCCGCCGAGGTGCTGGCGGTGGAGGCCAACGCGGTGTCGGACAACCCGCTGGTGTTCGCCGCCGAAGACGAGGTGATCTCCGGGGGCAACTTCCACGCCGAACCCGTGGCCATGGCCGCCGACAACCTGGCGCTGGCCATCGCCGAGATCGGCGCCCTGAGCGAGCGGCGCATCTCGCTGATGATGGATAAGCACATGTCGCAGTTGCCGCCGTTCCTGGTGGAGAACGGCGGGGTGAACTCCGGCTTCATGATCGCCCAGGTCACGGCGGCGGCGCTGGCCAGCGAGAACAAGGCGCTGTCGCACCCCCACAGCGTCGACAGCCTGCCGACTTCGGCCAACCAGGAAGACCACGTGTCCATGGCACCGGCTGCGGGCAAGCGACTGTGGGAAATGGCCGATAACACCCGGGGCGTACTGGCCATCGAATGGCTCGGCGCCTGTCAGGGTCTGGACCTGCGCGAGGGGCTGAAGACCTCCGCCAAGCTGGAACAGGCCCGGCAGATGCTGCGCCGCGAAGTGCCGCACTATGACCGCGACCGCTTCTTCGCCCCGGACATCGAAGTGGCGGTGGAACTGCTGGGGCGAGCGTGCCTGACCCCGCTGCTGCCGGCGGGCGTGTTGCCCAGCCTGTGACCGACCGCTGGTAGGGCTGGCTTCACGCCCGCGATAGGGCGGGCAGCGGCCCTCGGCCAGCGCTGGATTGCGGTTGAATGCGGGTGGGCCGGGGTTGCCGCCATTGCGGGATCACCGCGACGAGGCGCCGCGCCCGCTGGGGGCGATGGTGCTGCTCGCGGGAGGTCCCAGGCCGCCACTGGATCGCGACCGACCCCGCGTCTACATCACGATAAGGACGAACCATGCATCAAGCACAAGGACTCAAGCGCGGGCTCACCGCCCGGCACATCCGCTTCATGGCCCTGGGCTCGGCCATCGGCACCGGGCTGTTCTACGGCTCGGCCTCGGCCATCCAGATGGCGGGCCCGGCCGTGCTGCTGGCCTACCTGATCGGCGGCGCGGCGGTGTTCATGGTCATGCGCGCGCTGGGCGAGATGGCCGTGCACAATCCCGTGGCCGGCTCGTTCGGGCAGTACGCCAGCACCTACCTCGGTCCCTTGGCCGGCTTTGTGCTCGGCTGGACCTACGCCTTCGAGATGATCATCGTCTGCATCGCCGACGTCACCGCCTTCGGCATCTACATGGGTTTCTGGTTTCCCGAGGTGCCGCGCTGGATCTGGGTGCTGGGCATCGTGCTGCTGATCGGCGCGCTGAACCTGTGCAGCGTCAAGGTGTTCGGCGAGCTGGAGTTCTGGCTGTCGCTGCTCAAGGTCGGCGCCATCGTGGCGATGATCCTCGCCGGTTTCGGCATCATGGCGTTCGGCCTGAGCCCGGGCGGCAGCGCTGGGCCGTCCGGCATCGACAACCTGTTCGCCCACGGTGGCTTCCTGCCCAACGGCGTCGGCGGGTTGATCGCCTCGTTCGCGGTGGTGATGTTCGCCTTCGGCGGCATCGAGATCATCGGCATCACCGCCGGCGAGGCGCAGGACCCCAGGCGCGTCATTCCCAAGGCGATCAACGCCGTGCCGCTGCGCATCCTGCTGTTCTACGTGCTCACCCTGTTCGTGCTCATGTGCCTGTACCCCTGGCCGCAGATCGGCACCCAGGGCAGCCCGTTCGTGCAGATCTTCAGCCACCTGGGCATCGGCTCGGCGGCGGCGCTGCTCAACGTGGTGGTGATCTCGGCAGCCGTGTCGGCGATCAATAGCGACATCTTCGGCGCCGGCCGCATGCTCTACGGGCTGGCCGAGCAGGGCCAGGCTCCGCGCGGTTTCGCCCGGCTGTCGCGCCAGGGCGTGCCGTGGCTGACGGTGCTGGTGATGGGCGCGGCGCTGCTGCTGGGGGTGTTGCTCAACTACCTGATCCCGGAGAACGTGTTCCTGCTGATCGCCTCCATCGCCACCTTCGCCACGGTGTGGGTCTGGCTGATGATCCTCGTCACCCAGATCGCCCTGCGCCGGCGCCTGGATCGCGAGCAGGTCGCTGCGCTGGCATTCCCGGTGCCGTTCTGGCCCTGGGGGCCGGCGCTGGCGATCCTGTTCATGGTGTTCATTTTCGGTGTGCTCGGTTACTTCCCGGACACCCAGGCGGCGCTGCTGGTCGGCGTGGCGTGGGTGGCGTTCCTGGTGCTGTCCTATCTGCTGTGGTGCAAGCCGCGCGCAGGGGGTGGCCAGGTCGCCCGGGTGCAGGCCGAGTTGCACCGCTGACTTGTGGAGAGCCTTATGAGAACCCTCTGGCAGCACTGTCACGTCGCGACCATGGCCGGTGGTCGCTACTCGATCATCGAGGACGCAGCGATCGTGACCCAGGCAGGCTCGATCGAATGGATCGGCCCGCAGGCCGAACTGTCGCCGGTCGACGCCGAGCGCGTGGTCGACCTGGGTGGCGCCTGGGTCACCCCGGGGCTTATCGACTGCCACACCCACGCCGTGTTCGGCGGCAACCGCAGCGGCGAGTTCGAGCAGCGCCTGCAAGGGGTGAGCTACGCCGAGATCGCCGCCCAGGGCGGCGGCATCGCCAGCACCGTGCGCGCCACCCGCGCGGCCAGCGAGGACGATCTGCTGGCCAGCGCACGCCAGCGCGTGCTGGCGCTGCTGCGCGAAGGGGTGACCACCCTGGAGATCAAGTCCGGTTATGGGCTGGACCTGGCCAACGAGCGCAAGATGCTGCGCGTGGCCCGGCGCCTGGCCGAAGAGCTGCCGGTGACGATCCGTACCACCTGCCTGGCCGCCCACGCCCTGCCGCCGGAGTACGCCGGGCGTGCCGACGACTACATCGCGCTGGTGTGCGAGCAGATGCTGCCGGCGTTGGCTGCCGAGGGGCTGGTGGATGCGGTGGACGCCTTCTGCGAACACCTGGCGTTCTCGCCGGCGCAGGTCGAGCGGGTGTTTCTCAAGGCCCATGAGCTGGGCTTGCCGGTGAAGCTGCACGCCGAGCAGTTGTCGTCGCTGCACGGCTCCAGCCTGGCGGCGCGTCATCATGCGCTGTCGGCCGATCATCTGGAGTTCATGACCGAGGAAGACGCCATCGCCATGGCCGAGGCGGGTACCGTCGCCGTGCTGCTGCCTGGCGCCTTCTATTTCCTGCGCGAAACCCAACTGCCGCCGATGGACGCCCTGCGTCGCCACGGGGTGAAGATCGCCCTGTCCAGCGACCTCAACCCTGGCACCTCGCCGGTACTGTCGCTGCGCCTGATGCTGAACATGGGCTGCACCCTGTTCCGCCTGACGCCGGAAGAAGCCCTGGCCGGGGTCACCCTGCATGCCGCCATGGCCCTGGGGCTGGGCGACAGCCACGGGTCGCTGGAGGTGGGCAAGGTGGCCGACTTCATCGCCTGGCAGATCGACCGTCCCGCCGACCTCGCCTACTGGCTAGGCGGCGAACTGCCCCGGCGCATCGTGCGCCTGGGTCATGAAATTTCCCATTGAGCGAGGCGTCATGGACAAGGTTCTGAGTTTTCATCGCGGCACGCTGCCGCTGCTGGTGAGCATGCCCCACGCGGGCCTGGGGCTCACGCCCACGGTTCGCCACGGGCTGGTGCCGGCAGCACGCAGCCTGCCGGACACCGACTGGCACATCCCCCGGCTGTACGAGTTCGTGGCTGGCATGGGCGCCAGCGTGGTGGCGGCCGAGTACTCGCGGTTCGTCATCGACCTCAACCGCCCCGACGACGACGCGCCGCTGTACGCCGGGGCCACCACGGGACTGTTCCCGGCCACGCTGTTCGATGGCCAGCCCTTGTTCGAGGACGGCCGCGCGCCTGGCGCCGAGGAGCGGGCCGGCTACCTGGACACCATCTGGCGGCCTTACCACAGGACACTGCGCGATGAACTCGAGCGCCTTCGCGACGCGTTCGGCTATGCCTTGCTGTGGGACGCCCATTCGATTCGCGCGCACATTCCCCACCTGTTCGACGGCACCCTGCCGGACTTCAACCTCGGCACCTTCAACGGCGCCAGCTGCGATCCGGCACTGGCCGAGCGTCTCGAGTCGGTGTGCGCCCAGGCGCCAGGCTACCGCCATGTGCTCAACGGGCGCTTCAAGGGCGGTCACATCACCCGTCACTATGGCGATCCGGTGCAGCATGTCCACGCCGTGCAGCTGGAATTGGCGCAACGCACCTACATGGAGGAAGTGGAACCCTTCGCCTACCGCGAAGACCTCGCCCAGCCCACCCAGGCAGTGCTGCAGCGCCTGCTCGAAGCCATGCTGGCCTGGGGACGGGAGCGCTACGGGCGCTGAATGCGGTTCGACGCCGAGGGCAGGGCAGGGCAGGAAAGGATCGAGCACGCCGTGCATGCGCCTGGCGACGAATCGGGTTTATGATGGCACCTGCCGAAGATCAGCCCTTCATGGAGTGCGCAATGCAGACCCTCTACCCTCAGATCAAACCCTACGCCCGGCACGATCTGGCCGTGGAAGCGCCGCATGTGTTGTATGTCGACGAAAGCGGTTCGCCCGAAGGTCTGCCGGTGGTGTTCATCCACGGAGGCCCGGGGGCGGGTTGCGACGCCCAGAGCCGTTGCTATTTCGACCCCAACCTGTACCGCATCGTCACCTTCGACCAGCGCGGCTGCGGGCGCTCCACTCCCCATGCCAGCCTGGAGAACAACACCACCTGGCACCTGGTCGAAGACCTGGAGCGCATTCGTGAGCACCTGGGCATCGACAAGTGGGTGCTGTTCGGCGGTTCCTGGGGCTCGACCCTGGCACTGGCCTACGCCCAGAAACACCCGGAGCGCGTGCACGGCCTGATCCTGCGCGGCATCTTCCTGTGCCGCCCGCAGGAAATCGAATGGTTCTACCAGGCCGGCGCCAGCCGTCTGTTCCCCGACTACTGGCAGGACTACATCGCGCCGATTCCCCAGGAAGAGCGCGGCGACCTGGTCAAGGCCTTCCACAAGCGCCTTACCGGTCACGACCAGATCGCCCAGATGCAGGCGGCCAAGGCCTGGTCGACCTGGGAAGGGCGTACCGCGACCCTGCGGCCGAACCCGCTGGTGGTGGACCGCTTCTCCGAGCCGCAGCGAGCATTGTCCATCGCCCGGATCGAATGCCACTACTTCACCCACAACGCCTTCCTCGAGCAGGATCAACTGATCCGCGACATGCCCAGGATCGCCCACCTGCCGGCGGTGATCGTGCATGGCCGCTACGATGTGATCTGCCCGCTGGACAACGCCTGGGAACTGCATCAGGCCTGGCCCAACAGTGAGCTGAAGGTGATTCGCGACGCCGGCCACGCGGCCTCGGAACCAGGGATCACCGATGCCCTGGTGCGTGCCGCCGACCAGATGGCCCGGCGCCTGCTGGACCTGCCTCTGGAAGAAGCATGAAGGGGCTGCTGCAACGGGTTCGTGGGGCACGAGTGGAGGTCGACGGTGAGGTGGTCGGCGCCGTGGACCAGGGGTTGCTGGTGCTGGTGGCGGTCGAGCCGGACGATACCCGCGAACACGCCGACAAGCTCTTGCACAAGCTGTTGAATTATCGGGTGTTCAGCGACCCCAACGGCAAGATGAACCTCTCGCTCAAGGACGTCGGTGGCGGCCTGTTGCTGGTGTCGCAGTTCACCCTGGCAGCGGACACCCGCAGCGGCATGCGCCCGGGGTTCTCCACGGCAGCGCCGGCGGCACTGGGTGCCGAGCTGTTCGACTACCTGGTGCAGCAGGCCCGCAACCAGCACGCAGTGGTGCAGACCGGTCGGTTCGGGGCGGACATGCAGGTGCACCTGGTCAACGATGGCCCGGTAACCTTCATGTTACAAATTTGATACCCAGCGCGTGGGTAACCCGCTCTCACGGTTCCAGCCTGTACCAGACGCCGCAGTCTCTGCTTCGCGGATAAAACCACTCCTACAGGTTTTGCCGATTCGGCTGATAAATAGTTTGTTAAGCATGATGCGTTGTCACTCAGCCTGCTGGATAATCGCGCGCTACGTGGGCCTGCATTCGCAGGCTCGTTTCACCCTGACTCGAGCGTTGTCTGGATCCGCCTAGGGAATCATTGCGCCCTTGCGGGGTCCGAACAGTGCTCGCCAACCCGGCATTGGTCGCTGGCCGTTGGTTTCATGATCTGTTTACGGCGAGGGTTGCTCGTGATTGTAAGTCCCTGTAATGCACCAAGAATCCCCGGCAAGCGGCTGCGCAAGGCCGTGTTGGCAGGCGCAGCGCTGGTTGGCCTGATGAGCGCTGGCCAGCTGTGGGCATTCAACCTTGACGATGTCGCCGCCAAGGCGAAGGATCTGGCCGGGCAGAAGTTCGAGGCTCCGAAGAGCAACCTGCCGCCGGTATTCCGCGACATGAAGTACGCCGACTACCAGAAGATCCGCTTCATCCAGTCCAAGGCCGAATGGGCCGACGACAAGACCCCCTTCAAGCTGTCCTTCTACCATCAGGGCATGCACTTCGACACGCCGGTGACCATCAACGAGATCACCGCCAACAAGGTCGAGGAAATCAAGTACGACCCGAACCGCTTCGAGTTCGGCGACGTGCCCCACGATGCCGACGCCACCAAGAACCTGGGTTACGCCGGGTTCCGCGTGCTGTACCCGATCAACAAGGCCGACAAGCAGGACGAGATCATGACCCTGCTGGGCGCGAGCTACTTCCGCGTGGTCGGCAAGGGCCATGCCTACGGCCTGTCGGCCCGTGGCCTGGCGCTGGACACCGCGTTGCCCTCGGGCGAGGAATTCCCGCGTTTTCGCGAGTTCTGGATCGAAAAACCCAAGCCTGCCGACAAGCACCTGGTGATCTACGCGCTGCTCGACTCGCCACGCTCCACCGGCGCCTACAAGCTGACCCTGCGTCCGGGTGACGACACCGTGGTCGACGTCAAGTCCAAGGTGTTTCTGCGGGATCACGTCAGCCGCCTGGGCATCGCCCCGCTGACCAGCATGTTCCTGTTCGGCCCGAACCAGCCGTCGAAAGTGCAGAACTACCGTCCGGCCCTGCATGACTCCGAGGGCTTGTCGATTCACGCTGGCAACGGCGAGTGGCTGTGGCGTCCGCTGAACAACCCGAAACACCTGGCCGTGAGCAACTTCAGCGTGGAGAACCCGCGCGGCTTCGGCCTGATGCAGCGCCAGCGCGCCTTCAGCGATTTCGAAGACCTGGACGACAACTACCAGAAGCGCCCGAGCGCCTGGATCGAGCCCAAGGGCGACTGGGGCAAAGGTACCGTAGACCTGGTGGAAATCCCCACTGCCGACGAGACCAACGACAACATCGTGGCGTTCTGGAGCCCGGAAACCCTGCCTGAGCCGGGCAAGCCGTTCGAGTACAACTACCGCCTGCACTGGACCATCAACGAAGCGCAGTTCCAGCCCAAGGACCTGGGGTGGGTCAAGCAGACCCTGCGTTCCACCGGTGACGTCAAGCAGGCCAACCTGATCCGTCAGCCCGATGGCAGCATCGCCTTCCTGGTCGATTTCTACGGCCCGGCCCTGGCCGACCTGCCGGAAGATACCGCCGTGCGCAGCCAGGTCAGCGTCGGCGACAACGCCGATGTGGTCGAGAACAACCTGCGCTACAACCCCGAGACCAAGGGCTGGCGCCTGACCCTGCGGTTGAAGGTCAAGGATCCGAAGAAGTCCACCGAAATGCGCGCAGCCCTGCTGCGTGACGTGCCGGTGGAGGCGCCCAAGCAAGACAAGGCCGCCGAGACCAAGGCGGAAAAAGCCACTGCCAAGCACGCCAAGGCTCAGCACGGCAAGGCCGAGAAGGTCGAGAAGCCCGCCGAGCAACCCGCCGCCGATGCGGCATCCACCACCGGAGCCCCGGCCACCACCGAGAAGGTGCTGACCGAGACCTGGAGCTATCAGTTGCCTGCCGATGAGTAATCCCAACGCAAGGCTGGAGTCGCTCGGCGAGTACCTGGCCCACCTCCCACTGAGCGATGAGCAGCGCGCGGAGCTCGCCAGCTGCTCGTCCTTCAGCGAGCTGCATCAGCGCCTGTCGGCGCAGCCGCACACCAACCCCAGCGACGCCGTACAGGCGTCGGTGGGCCCGCGCCTGACCGTCGGCAGTGCCGCGGAGCTGGAGGAGGCGCAGATGCTCGGCGTCGACGCCGAAGGCCGCCTGAGCCTGAAGATCGCCCCGCCCATCAAGCGCACCCGGGTGTTGCCCGAACCCTGGCGCACCAACGTGCTGGTGCGCATCTGGCGCCGCCTGACCGGCCGCACCAACGCCCCGCAGCCGCCCAAGCGTGAGCTGCCGCCGGCGCGCTGGCGCTGGGTGGGTTCGATGCGCCGCTACATCCTGCTGCTGCTGATGATCGGCCAGACGCTGGTGGCTGGCTGGTACATGAAGGGCATCCTGCCGTATCAGGGCTGGTCGTTCGTCGACTTCGACGAAGTGGTCAACCAGCCGATCTGGGACACCGTGGTGCAGGTCTGGCCCTACGCGTTGCAGACCTCGATCCTGATCCTGTTCGGCATCCTGTTCTGCTGGGTGTCGGCCGGCTTCTGGACCGCGCTGATGGGCTTCCTGGAACTGCTCACCGGCCGCGACAAGTACAAGATTTCCGGCAGCAGCGCCGGCAATGAGCCGATCGCCGCCGATGCGCGCACCGCGATCGTCATGCCGATCTGCAACGAAGACGTGCCTCGCGTATTCGCCGGACTGCGCGCGACCTTCGAGTCGGTGGCCGCCACCGGCAACCTGGATCGCTTCGATTTCTTCGTGCTCAGCGACACCAACGACACCGACATCGCCGTGGCCGAGCAGCAGGCCTGGCTGGAAGTGTGTCGCGAGGCCAAGGGCTTCGGGCGCATCTTCTATCGCCGTCGCCGGCGTCGGGTCAAGCGCAAGAGCGGTAACCTCGACGACTTCTGCCGTCGCTGGGGTGGCGAATACAAGTACATGGTGGTGCTCGACGCCGACAGCGTGATGAGCGGCGAATGCCTGAGCAGCCTGGTGCGCCTGATGGAGGCCAATCCGGACGCCGGCATCATCCAGACCGGGCCACGGGCTTCGGGCATGGACACCCTGTATGCGCGCATGCAGCAGTTCGCCACCCGCGTGTACGGCCCGCTGTTCACCGCCGGCCTGCACTTCTGGCAGCTGGGCGAATCGCACTACTGGGGCCACAACGCGATCATCCGCATGCAGCCGTTCATCGAGCACTGCGCCCTGGCGCCGTTGCCGGGCAAGGGCGCCTTCGCCGGTGCGATCCTGTCCCACGACTTCGTCGAAGCCGCGCTGATGCGCCGTGCCGGCTGGGGCGTGTGGATCGCCTACGACCTGCCGGGTAGCTACGAAGAGCTGCCGCCGAACCTGCTCGACGAACTCAAGCGTGACCGTCGCTGGTGCCACGGCAACCTGATGAACTTCCGCCTGTTCCTGGTCAAGGGCATGCACCCGGTTCACCGTGCGGTGTTCCTAACCGGGGTGATGTCGTACCTGTCGGCGCCGCTGTGGTTCCTGTTCCTGGTGTTGTCCACAGCGCTGCTGGCGACCAACACGCTGATGGAGCCGCAGTACTTCATCGAGCCGTTCCAGTTGTACCCGCTGTGGCCGCAATGGCACCCGGAAAAGGCCATCGCGCTGTTCTCCACCACCATCGTGCTGCTGTTCCTGCCCAAGCTGCTCAGCGTCATCCTGATCTGGGCCAAGGGCGCGACGGAGTTCGGCGGACGTATCAAGGTCACGCTGTCGATGCTGCTGGAGATGCTGTTCTCCATGCTGCTGGCGCCGGTGCGGATGATCTTCCACACCCGCTTCGTCCTGGCTGCGTTCCTGGGCTGGGCGGCGACCTGGAACTCGCCCCAGCGTGACGACGACTCCACACCGTGGAGCGAAGCGGTGCGCCGCCATGGTCCGCAGACCCTGCTGGGCTTTGCCTGGGCCGCCCTGGTGGCCTGGCTGAACCCCAGCTTCCTGTGGTGGCTGGCGCCTATCGTCGGCTCCCTGCTGTTGTCGATCCCGGTGTCGGTGATTTCCAGCCGCGTGCGCCTGGGCCTGGCGGCCAAGGACGAGCAGTTGTTCCTCATTCCCGAGGAATACGCCACCCCGCACGAACTGCTGGCCACCGACCAGTACACCCACGAGAACCGCTGGCACGCCCTGCGTGACGGCTTCGTCCGGGCGGTGGTCGATCCGCGCCAGAACGCCCTGGCGTGCGCCATGGGCACGGCGCGCCACGGCAAGGCCGAAGCGATCGAGACGCTGCGTGCCGAGCGCATCGCCAAGGCGCTGGAAGCGGGGCCCAAGGGCATCGACAGTGGCACCCGCCTGGCATTGCTGAGCGACCCGGTGGCACTGTCGCGCCTGCACGAGCAGGTGTGGGCCGAGGGTCACGAGGCGTGGATCAAGGCCTGGCGCGGTTCGATCGCCAACGATCCGCACGCGCCGCTGCTACCCTTGCAGCCCGAAGGCGAGGGACAGCCGACGCTCGTCGGCGCCTGATCGTCCCTTTCGCGGGTGAACCGGCTTCTGCAGACGTACTGTCCTGCAGGCGCGGGTTCACCCGCGAAGCTTTTCACCCCCAGGGTTCATTTTGGCCAACAAAGTCCCCCAATGGCTCTAGGTCCCAGGCCGTGCATGCGTTAGCATCCGTCCCGACATAACGCCGCGGCCAGCCTGGCCCTGCACACAACAAGATTCTGCGAACTTCCTGCTAGGGGACTTGGTGATGATGAAGAAATACCTGTCGCGCATCCTGCTCGGCGTCACGGCGCTGGTGGCAGTCTCGGCCGCCCAGGCCGGTGCCATCGACGAAGCGGTCAAGCGCGGTACGCTGCGCGTGGGCATGGACCCGACCTACATGCCGTTCGAGATGACCAACAAGCGTGGCGAGATCATCGGCTTCGAGGTGGACATCCTCAAGGCCATGGCCAAGTCCATGGGCGTCAAGCTCGAAACCGTGTCCACCGCCTACGACGGCATCATCCCGGCCCTGCTGACCGACAAGTTCGACATGATCGGCAGTGGCATGACCCTGACCCAGGAACGCAACCTGCGCCTGAACTTCAGCGAACCCTTCATCGTGGTCGGCCAGACCCTGCTGATCCGCAAGGAGCTGCAAGGCGAGATCAAGTCGTACAAGGACCTGAACGACGAGAAGTACCGCCTCACCTCCAAGCTGGGCACCACCGGTGAGATGGTCGCCAAGAAGCTGATCGCCAAGGCCAAGTACCACGGCTACGACAACGAGCAGGAAGCGGTGATGGACGTGGTCAACGGCAAGGCCGACGCCTTCGTCTACGACGCGCCGTACAACGTGGTGGCGGTGAACAAGGCCGGCGCCGGCAAGCTGGTCTACCTGGAGGAACCCTTCACCTACGAGCCGCTGGCGTTCGGGCTGAAGAAGGGCGACTACGACAGCATCAACTTCATCAACAATTTCCTGCACCAGATCAAGCACGACGGCACCTACGATCGAATCCACGACAAGTGGTTCAAGAAGACCGACTGGCTCAAGGAAATGGAATAAACCCAGATACCGGCGGCTAGCTACCGGCGGCAAGCCACGGGAACGCGCTCACTGCAGCGCAGTGCGCATTCTCGTCGCTTGCCGCTCGTGCTGGCCGCTCGGTGCTGTGCGGAGTACCCCCGTGATCAAACACAACAAACCCCAGTGGCCCTGGCATGCGCTCACCGCGCTGGTCCTGGTGGGACTGGCGTGCAGCCTGTACCTGGCCACGTCGATGATTTCCTATGAGTGGCGCTGGAACCGCGTCCCTCAGTATTTCGCCTTCCAGGCCGAGGACGTGCAACGGGCCACCGACTACGGCACGGTCGAGGACATCGTGGTGTCCGGCGATCAGGCGTGGGTCACCCTCAAGACCGAGGGCGGCGAGCAGCAGGTGCTGGAGGTGGCCAAGGACAGCCTGCAACTGAGCCGTGGCGACGACGTCTCCGAGGGCGACCAGATCGGCGTCACCCGTCACTGGGCGGCCGGTCCATTGGCCTGGGGTTTGTGGACCACGTTATGGATCTCCATGGCCTCTGGCGCGCTGGGGCTGCTGATCGGCCTGTTCGCCGGCCTGTGCCGGCTGTCCAGCAACCCGACCCTGCGTGACCTGTCCACCGTCTACGTCGAGCTGGTGCGCGGCACGCCGCTGCTGGTGCAGATCTTCATCTTCTACTTCTTCATCGGCACGGTGCTCAACCTGTCCCGCGAATTCGCCGGGGTGGCGGCGCTGGCGCTGTTCACCGGCGCCTACGTGGCCGAGATCGTGCGTGCGGGCGTGCAGTCCATCGCCAAGGGCCAGAACGAGGCGGCCCGCTCGCTGGGCCTCAATGCCGGTCAGTCGATGCGCCACGTGATTCTGCCGCAGGCGTTCAAGCGCGTGCTGCCACCGCTGGCCGGGCAGTTCATCAGCCTGGTCAAGGACACCTCGCTGGTGTCGGTGATCGCCATCACCGAACTGACCAAGAGTGGTCGCGAGGCCATCACCACGTCCTTTTCCACCTTCGAGATCTGGTTCTGCGTGGCCGGGCTGTACCTGCTGATCAACCTGCCGCTGTCGCACATCGCCAGCCGGCTCGAGCGGAGGCTTGCGCAAAGTGATTGAAGTCCGTGACCTGCTGAAAGTCTTCGACACCCGCGGCCAGGTGGTGCGCGCGGTGGATCAGGTGAGCACCCAGGTGGCCAAGGGCGAAGTGGTGGTGGTGCTCGGCCCGTCCGGTTCGGGCAAGTCGACCTTCCTGCGCTGCTTGAATGGGTTGGAGCACTTCGACGAGGGCCAGGTGGCCATCGATGGCCTGCGCCTGGAAGACCCGAAGACCGACATCAATGCCTATCGCCGCGAAGTGGGCATGGTGTTCCAGCATTTCAACCTGTTCCCGCACATGACCGTGCTGGAAAACCTGTGCCTGGCGCAGAAGGTGGTGCGCAAGCGCAGCAAGGCCGACCGCGAGGCCAAGGCACGCGCCTTGCTGGAGAAGGTCGGTATCGCCCAGAAGGCCAACGAGTATCCGTCGCGCTTGTCCGGCGGCCAGCAGCAGCGGGTAGCGATCGCCCGCGCCCTGGCCATGGATCCGAAGGTCATGCTGTTCGACGAGCCCACCTCGGCGCTCGACCCGGAGATGGTCGGTGAAGTGCTGGACGTGATGAAGACCCTGGCCCAGGAGGGCATGACCATGGTCTGCGTGACCCATGAAATGGGCTTCGCCCGCGAGGTGGCCGACCGCGTGCTGTTCTTCGACCACGGCAAGCTGCTGGAGGATGCCGCCCCGGCAGCGTTCTTCGCCGCACCGCGGGATCCGCGCGCCCAGGCGTTCCTGCGCCAGGTGCTTTGAGCGCCCGTGCGCTTCGCCGCTGATCCCGCGGCTACAGGCCCGCTCCCACCCTCTCCGGGAGCGGGCTCTCCGACAGCGAGCGCTACAGGTTGAATCGCCCCACCATCCCGCGCAGTTGCTGCCCCAGCTGCTCCAGTTCGCCACTGGAACTGGCCGTCTGCTCGCTGGCCGTGCTGGTGTGATCCGACGCCTGGCGCACGCTGATCACGCTGCGGTTGATCTGCTCGGCGACCACGCTCTGCTGCTCGCTGGCGGTGGCGATCTGCTGGTTCATGCCCTGGATGTTCGACACCGTGCGGGTGATCTGGCCCAGTGCGTCGCCGGCGCGGCGGCTCAGTTCCACGCTCTGTTCGGTGAGGGTGCGGCTGCTGTCGAGCAGTGAGGTGACCTCGTCGGTGCCCTGGTGCAGGCTTTCGATGAGGTGCTCGATTTCCTCGGTGGACTGCTGCGTGCGCTGGGCCAGGCCACGCACTTCATCGGCGACCACGGCGAAACCACGACCCGCTTCGCCGGCGCGCGCGGCCTCGATGGCGGCGTTGAGCGCCAGCAGGTTGGTCTGCTCGGAGACCGACTTGATCACATCGAGAATGCTGCCGATACGCTGGCTTTCCCCGGCCAGGTGCTGCATGGAGCGCAGGCAGCGGTCCATCTGCAGGGCCAACTGCTCGATCCGCGCAATCGCCTCGCCCACCACCTGATCGCCCACCTGCGCCTGCTGGTCGGCGTCGGTGGCGGCCAGCGAAGCATGCTCGGCGTTCTGCGCCACCTCCTGCACCGTGGCGCTCATCTGGTTCATGGCCGTGGCCACCTGGTCGGTCTCCTCGCGCTGCTGGGTGATGCGCTCCAGGGTGTCGGCGCTGGCACCGGCCAGTTGCGTCGCGGCGTGGGACAAGTGGCCGACACTCTGGTCGATGCCACCGATGAGCTGGCGCAGGCTCTGGGTCATCTCCTGCATGCTGGCCTGCAACTGGCCCAGCTCGTCCTGGCGCTGCACGCTGTGCACCTGGCTCAGGTCGCCGCGGGCGATGCGTGCGGCCTGGGCCAGGGTCTGGCGCAGGGGCAGGGTGATCTGCCGGGTGATCAGCCACGCGGCCAGCACGCCAACCACCAGGGCCAACAGCGCGACGGCGGTGAGCAGCGAGTGGGCGGCCAAGGCTTCCTGGTCACGCTGCTCGACCTTGTGCTCGGCGAGGGTCACGCTGGCAGCACGCAGGTCGTTGCCGATCGCCTCCATGCTGTTCTGCAGGCGCTCGGCCTGGATCGCGACCTGGCGGTACTGCTCCAGGCTGGCGCGGTACTGGCCCAGGGCGAGTTTGGGTCGGTCCATCAGATCGGCAGGCAGCCCCAGTGGCGCGAGAGCGGCGAGCATCTGCTCCAGACTGGTCCTGGCAGCGTCCAGGGGCTGGTCGCCGACCTTGGCGAAGTCCTCTATGGGCGAGAAGGTGTAGGCCGGCACCAGGCTCTGCTGGCTGGCGCTGTCGACCTGACGGGTGAGGGTGTCCATCAGGTTGAGCAGCCCCTGCTGCTGGCCATCGGCCGGCAGTTTAAGCAGCGCCTGGGTCTGCAGCTCGTCGATGGCGTCGGCCAGGGTCCGCACCCGGGCCTGTAGCGTGCTGCGCAGCTCGGCGCGCTCGCGCACCACGCCGAGCAGCTCGGTGAAGGCCTGGCGCAGCCGCTGCAACTGCTGCAGCTTCTCGGTGAGCAACTGGCGCGAATCCTCGACGCTGCTGCGCTGCTGGAGCAAGGTGAACATCCCCTGCAACTGCTCCAGGATCTGTTCGATACGCGCCTTGCTGGTGTCGTCGGAAAGCACCCGGAAAGTGATGCGTTCAGCGCGCAGGTCCTTGGTCAGGTCGTTGATGCGCACGATCTCGCTGAGCTGCTGCGAGCGATTGATGGCGCCGTCCAGTGCCCGCCAGCCGGTCACGGTGGTGGCCAGGGTGAGCAGCAGGACCACGGCGAAGCCGAGGGTGAGCTTGAGCCGGACGCTGAGGTTGTCCAGGCGGCGATTGAGGGGTCCGAACATGGCGAGTCTCCGTCCATATGAGAGAAAGGCCATGCTGGTCATTTGCCAGTATGGCTCTTCTGCTCATCGGCAGGAGGCTCGTGGGACTCGACCTGTGATTGGCGTGGGAAAAGTCCTCTAGTGCAGCGTGAAGCTTCCTAGGCGCTGCGTTTCACAGCCTGAACCGTGCCACCAGCCCTTGCAGGTGCGTCCCCAGGCGCGCCAGCTCGACGCTGGAGCTGGCCGTTTCCTCGCTGGCCGCCGAGGTCTGGTCGGAAATGTCCCGCACGTTCATCACGCTGCGGTTGATCTCCTCGGCCACCGCGCTCTGCTGCTCGGCCGCCGTGGCGATCTGCTGGTTCATCGACTGGATGGTCGACACGGTACGGGTGATGGTTTCCAGCGAGGTGCCGACTCGCCGGGTCAGCTCGACGCTGCTGTCGGTCAGGGTGCGACTGCTGTCCATCACGCTGGACGCCCGCTGTGTGCCGCTTTGCAGGCCGGCGATCAGCTCTTCGATTTCCTCGGTGGACTGCTGGGTGCGCTGGGCCAGGCTGCGCACTTCGTCGGCGACCACGGCGAATCCACGCCCGGCTTCGCCGGCGCGCGCTGCCTCGATGGCGGCGTTGAGCGCCAGCAGGTTGGTCTGCTGGGCCACGGCCTTGATCACGTCGAGCACGCTGCCGATCTTGTCGCTCTCGGTGCGCAGTTGCCCCATCGCCTCGCTGGAGTGCCCCACCTCGACGGCCAGCCGTTCGATCTGGGCGATGGCCTCGGCCACTACCCGGTCGCCCTCGCGGGCCTGCTGATCGGCCATCATCGCCGCCTCGGAGGCCTGCTCGGCATTGCGCGCCACGTCCTGCACGGTGGCGGTCATTTCGTTCATGGCGGTGGCCACCTGGTCGGTCTCCACCTTCTGATTGTTGACCCCGGCGCTGGTCTGCCCGGTCACCGCCGACAACTGTTCGGCGGCGCTGGCGATCTGCGTCACCCCATCCCCTATGCCGCCGATCAGTTCGCGCAGGCCCTGGGTCATGCGCTGCATGCTGGCTTGCAACTGGCCCAGCTCGTCACGGCGCTGCACTGGCGCTTCGACGGCGAGGTCGCCGCTGGCCACGCGCTCGGCCGCCGCCAGCGTGCGACGCAGCGGCGCGACGATCTGCCGGGTGATGGCCACGGCGGCGATCAGGCCCAGCAGCAACGCCAGTACGGTGGCCAGGCCCAGCAAGGCCTTGGCCTGGCGGGCGCCTTCGTCACGCACCAGGGTCTGCGAGGCGGTCATCTGCTGGCCGATGTCGCTGATCGACCGGTCCTGGGTGAGCATGCGCTGCAAGGCCTGGTTCGCCGCTTCCTGGGCCACGCCCACCTGGTTCACCGCATCGCGATACGCCGCCATGGCCGTGGCCGAGTCATCGATGCTGGCGGCGTATTCGGGGGCTACCTGTGCCGGCAGGGCCTTGAGCACCGCCAGTGACTGGTCGATGGCCTGCAAGGCGGTCTGCTGGAACTCGGCTTTGCCGCTGTAGGTGTAGCCGCGTACCTGGAAGCGGGCCTGTTGCAGCAGCGCGCTGGCCTGCACGATGTGCTGGTACTGGTTGATGTCGCCGCCCTGGAGCAGGCGCTGCTGCACCTGATCGATCAGCGCGGCGGCCTTGTCGGCGCTGTCGCCGAGCATGCCTCTGGCGGCCTGACGGCGTTGTTCGGCCTGGATGAGATCGGCCTGGGCCTTGCGGTATTCGACCAGCGCCTGGCGTTGCTGCTCCAGGCGCTGCTGGTCTGCCGGCTGCTCGATGCGCTTGGCCATCTTCTCGACCTGGTCACTGAGCTGATCGATGGATTTCTGCAGCAGGCCGGCCGAGGCGTCGTCGCGCTCACGGTCGTAGCGTTGGCGAGCGATGCGCAGGTCCTGGGCGTTGGCCAGGATGAGCGAGATGTTGCCGAGCTTGTCGCCACGGTCGATCACGCTGTCCATGCCGCGCCAGCCGGTGGCGGCGATGGCCAGGGTCAGGAGCAGGACCAGGCCGAAGCCCGCAGTGAGCTTGCGGCTGACACTGATGTTTCCCAGCGATTGGGCAACCTTTGCGAACATGACGTCCTCCAACTGGACACGGGACCCTGCCTGGGTTGTTATTGGCGTTGTCTAGCCCATCGGCCAATGCGGGAGAAACTTGACGATTTATTCCAGCGACTGGCCAGTCAGAAGATACGGGATAGCAGGGCGGTCACGGCGGTTTCGACCCGCAGGATGCGCTCGCCGAGCTGGACCGGTGCCAACCCGGCCTTGGCCAGCAGATCCACTTCATAGGGGATCCAGCCACCCTCCGGGCCGATCGCCAGGGTCACCGGCGTCGCCACGGCACGCGGGCAGGCCGGGTACGGCCCGGGATGGCCGACCAGGCCCAGGGTGCCGGCAGCGATGGCCGGCAGGCGGTCTTCGACGAAAGGCTTGAAGCGCTTCTCGATGACGATGTCCGGCAACACCGTGTCGCGGGCCTGCTCCAGGCCCAGGATCAGGTTTTCGCGGATGCTGTCCGGGTGCAGGAAGGGGGTCTGCCAGAAACTCTTCTCGACCTTGTAGCTGTTGATCAGGATCAGGCGCGGCACGCCGAGGGTGGCGATGGTCTGGAACAGCCGGCGCAGCATCTTCGGGCGCGGCACGGCCAGCACCAGGGTGAGCGGCAGCTTGGCCGGCGGCGGCTGGTCGAACGCCACCCTCAGCTCGGCGTGGGCCGCCGTCAGGCTCAGCACTTCGGCCTGTCCCATCAGGCCGTCGATGCACCCGACCCGCAGGCGATCACCCACCGCCACGCGGTGGATCTGCTGCATGTGGGTCAGGCGTCGGTCGCCGAGCACCACGCGGTCGGCCGCGACGAAATCGGCCTCTTCGAGCAGCAGCAGGTTCACGCGCGGGTCGCTGGTGGCTGGTCGTCGTGGTCGTTCGCGGTGTCTTGCGGTTCGTGGCTGCGCTTGCGGATCAACCCGCCACACAGCACGCCGATCTCGAACAGCAGCCACATGGGCACCGCCAGCAGGGTCTGGGAGAAGATGTCCGGCGGGGTGAGGATCATGCCGACCACGAAGCAGCCGATGATCACGTAGGGACGGATCTTCTTCAGGTACTTGACGTCGACCACGCCGATCCACACCAGCAGGACCACCGCCACCGGGATTTCGAAGGCCACGCCGAAGGCGAAGAACAGGGTCATGACGAAATCGAGGTAGCTGGCGATGTCGGTCATCATCGACACGCCCTCCGGCGTGGCTTTGGCGAAGAAGCCGAAGATCAGCGGAAACACCAGGAAGTAAGCGAAGGCCATGCCGGCATAGAACAGGATGATGCTCGACACCAGCAGGGGAATGGCGATGCGCTTTTCATGCCGATACAACCCTGGCGCGATGAACCCCCACACCTGTTGCAGGATGACCGGGATGGCCAGGAACAGTGACACGATCATGGTCAGCTTGAACGGCGTGAGGAACGGCGAGGCCACGTCGGTGGCGATCATCGTTGCGTTGGCCGGCAGGTGCTCGCGCAGCGGCGCCGAGACCAGGGTGTAGATCTGCTGGGCGAAGGAGAACAGCCCGGCGAAGATCAGGAAAATGACCGCGACGCAGCGCAGCAGGCGGGTACGCAGTTCGGTCAGGTGCGAAACCAGCGGCATCGGCTGGTCATGTTCCGGGGTCTGGCTCATGGCGCTCGGGGTGGCTGCGGCGGCTCGGCGGTGGTCGGAGCCGCTGGGGTGGCGGAGGTGTCGGCGGCAGGTGCCGGAACGTCACTGCCCGACGGCGAGGCCGGGGTGGCGGGTGTGGGCGAGGCGTTCGCCCGCTGCGGGTCGAGGATGCGCTTGGCTTCCTCTTCCATGCGCAAGATGTGCTCGTTGTGCAGCTGGCGGCGGATATCGTCGGCGCCGATTTCGCGCTCGACCTCCATCTTGATGCTGTTGAAGCTGCGCTTGAGCCGGCCTATCCACAGCCCTGCCGTGCGCGCCGCGCCGGGCAGGCGCTCGGGACCGAGCACCAGCAGGGCGACCAGACCGACGAGCAGCAGCTCGCTGAAGCTGATACCGAACATGGCTCAGTCTTTGCGCTGAGGTTCTTGGACCGGCTGCGCCTGGCCCTCGAAGGTCTGCGGCGTGTGCAGCGGCGCCGTGCCGTGGGGCTGCTGGGCCGGCTGCACGGAGGGCTGTACCGGTGGCTGCACCGGGGGTTGCACGGTAGGCTGGACGGGCGGTGGCGTGGTCGGCTCGGCCGGCTTGTGCTCCTCCTCGTTCATGGCCTTGCGAAAGCCCTTGATGGACTCGCCCAGGTCGCTGCCGAAGTTCTTGAGCTTCTTGGTGCCGAAGACCAGCACCACCACCACCAGCAGGACGATCCAGTGTTTCCAGTCAAAAATACCCATGTTCGTGCTCCTGAAAATGTATGTGTCGGGCAGCGCCGCTGCGCGCGCTCACCGCTGACAGGCTTGCAGCGCAGCGCTGCGGCCGGGATCAGGCGGACGGCTGGCGCGCGGCCTTCTCGTCGTGCCCGGACAAGCCGAAGCGGCGATCCAGTTCGTCCAGCACCGCCTGCGGATGCTGGCCCAGTGCGCTGAGCATCACCAGGCTATGGAACCACAGGTCGGCGGTCTCGTAGATGACATCGCGGCAATCGTGGCTGTTGGCGGCGTCCTTGGCGGCGATGATGGTTTCGATCGACTCCTCGCCGAGCTTTTCCAGAATCTTGTTCAGGCCCTTGTGGTACAGGCTGGCCACGTAGGAGCTGTCGGGTGCCGCCTGCTTGCGCTGTTCGAGCACCTCGGCGAGGCGGTCAAGCGTGTCGCTCATGTTCAGTGTCCTGCGTTGTAGATGGCGTCCGGGTCCTTGAGAACCGGATCGACGATTTTCCATTGGCCGTCTTCGAAGACGCGATAGAAGCAGCTTTCACGGCCGGTATGGCAGGCGATGTGCCCCAACTGCTCGACCATGAGGATGACCACGTCGGCGTCGCAGTCCAGGCGCAGTTCGTGCAGCGTCTGCACGTGGCCCGATTCTTCGCCCTTGCGCCACAGTTTGCCGCGCGAACGTGACCAGTAGATGGCGCGATGCTCGGCGGCGGTGAGGGCCAGGGCTTCCCGGTTCATCCAGGCCATCATCAATACGCGCCCGGTCTTGTGGTCCTGGGCGATCGCCGGTACCAGGCCATCGCTGTTCCACTTGATCTCGTCCAGCCAGTCTTTCATCGTCGACTCCCACTCGGACCCGCTCCCATACCGGGTCCATTGCCGCTAGTGTGCCAGCCAGCCGCGCGCCTGGCTATCGGCGCACGACCAGGTACAACCCGGCAGCGAGCATCAGCCAGGCGGGCCATGCGGCCGGTGCGCTGAGGCTGGCCGCGCCGGCGGCGAGGGTCGCACCACCGGCCAGCAGGCCGGCACCGAGCAGGCGCAGCGCCCAGCGATCGCCGCGCTGCTGGCGCTCGGGCAGTTGCGAATTGTGCAGGTGCGGTTGCGACAGGCGCTCCAGCAGGTCGCGGGTCATGTCGGCCAGGTGGGGCAGTTGCTCGGCCTGGCTGTACAGGTTGCCCAGCACCGCCTTGGGGCTCATGCGCTCGCGCATCCAGCGCTCCAGGTACGGCTTGGCGGTGCTCCACAGGTCCAGCTCGGGGTACAGCTGGCGGCCCAGGCCTTCGATGTTGAGCAAGGTCTTCTGCAGCAGGACCAGCTGTGGCTGCACCTCCATGTTGAAGCGCCGCGCCGTCTGGAACAGGCGCATCAGCACCTGGCCGAAGGAAATATCCTTTAACGGTTTTTCGAAGATCGGCTCGCAGACGGTGCGGATCGCCGCCTCGAACTCATTGACCTTGGTATTGGCCGGCACCCAGCCCGAATCGATGTGCAACTGCGCCACGCGGCGATAGTCGCGCTTGAAGAAGGCGATGAGGTTGCGCGCCAGGTAGTCCTGGTCCTCGTCGGTGAGGCTGCCGACGATGCCGCAGTCGATGGCGATGTACTGCGGGCTCCAGGGCTTGACGGTGCTGACGAAGATGTTGCCCGGGTGCATGTCGGCGTGGAAGAAGCTGTCACGGAACACCTGGGTGAAGAACACCTCCACGCCGCGCTCGGCCAGGGCCTTCATGTCGGTGCGCTGGTCGGCCAGGGTGGCCATGTCGGTGACCGGCACGCCGTAGATACGCTCCATCACCAGCACTTTCGGGCGGCAGAAATCCCAGTACACCTGGGGCACGTACATCAGGTCCGAGCCTTCGAAGTTGCGCCGCAGCTGGCTGGCGTTGGCCGCCTCGCGCAGCAGGTCGAGCTCGTCGTAAATGGTTTTCTCGTAGTCGCCGACCACCTCGACCGGGTGCAGGCGACGGGCATCGGCGGAAATGCGCTCGGCGCCCTTGGCGATCAGGAACAGCCAGGCCAGGTCCTGGGCGATCACCGGCTTGAGGCCGGGACGCACCACCTTGACCACCACTTCCTCGCCGCTCTTGAGCCGCGCGGCATGCACCTGGGCCACCGAGGCCGAAGCCAGCGGCTCGACGTCGAAACGGCTGAACACCTCGCCGACCTTGGCCCCCAGCTGCGCTTCGATCAGCGCCACGGCTCGCTGCGGATCGAACGGCGGGACCCGGTCCTGCAGCAGCATCAGCTCGTCGGCGACGTCGGTGGGCAGCAGGTCGCGGCGGGTGGACAGCAACTGGCCGAACTTGATGAAGATCGGCCCCAGGTCCTGCAACGCCAGGCGCAGGCGTGCGCCCCGGCTGAGCGCGCTGCGCTTGCGCGGCAGCCAGCGCCACGGCAGCAGCAGGCGCAGGCTGAGCAGCCACCAGGGCAGGGGCAGGTCGAACAGCAGGTCATCGAGGCGGTAGCGGATCACGACGCGCTGGATGCGCAACAGACGGCGAACGGCGAGCAGCTTCATGCGATATCGCTGGAATCAGGAGTGGAGGAAAGGCGGCGGATGCGCGCCTCGAGACGTTCGATATCGATCTTCAGGGCGTCCAGCTCGCTGAACGCGGCCTCGGCTTCGCGCTGGCCGACCAGCGTACGGGCCTCTTCGGCCAGGTACTCGGACAGGTTCTGGCCGAAGCGCGTCAGGCCCTGGCGGGTCCATTGCGTGCGCTGGCGCAGGTGACCGGCCAGCAGCGCGGTGGGCACCGGGCCGAGCCAGCGGGACAGTTCGTACTCCCAGTCCAGTTCCAGGTCCTGCAGCACGCCGACCAGGTCGAGCAGCACGGCGCTGTCGCCATGCAATTGCACCTGGGGGCTGTGCAGCACGGCGGTCTTGTCCCTGGCCAGGGCCAACTGCACCAGGCTCGCGGCAGGGGCGCGCAGGGTGCAGTGCACCTCGCCCTCCCAGTGCGCGGCCAGCATCAGGCCCTCGTCGTCGGGCAGGATGAACAGTTGCAGGGCCGGCTGGCGGCAGTCGATGGCGATCACCTTGCCTTCGAGCGCGCCCAGGCGCGGTAGTGCCGTGCTGTCCAGGCGCAGCACGCGGTTGAGCCCGTGCTCGACGCTGGCGAGCAGGCCGGCCAGGAGCATCAGGGCTTGATCCCCCGGTGCAGGGCGACGATGCCGCTGGTCATGTTGTGGTAGGTGACGCGGTCGAAACCGGCGGCGACCATCATGCTCTTGAGGGTTTCCTGGTCGGGGTGCATGCGGATCGATTCGGCCAGGTAGCGGTAGCTTTCCGAGTCGTTGGTGATCAGCTTGCCGGCCAGCGGCATGAAGGCGAAGGAATAGGCGTCGTAGGCCCGCGACATCAGCTTGTTGGTGGGCTTGGAGAACTCCAGCACCAGCAGGCGCCCGCCCGGCTTGAGCACCCGCAGCATGGAGCGGATGGCATCTTCCTTGTGGGTGACGTTGCGCAGGCCGAAGGCGATGGTCACGCAGTCGAAATGGTTGTCTGGAAAGGGCAGCTTCTCGGCGTCGGCCTGGACGAACTCGATGTTGCCGGCCACGCCGCGGTCGAGCAGGCGGTCACGGCCGACCTTGAGCATCGACTCGTTGATGTCGGCCAGCACCACCTGGCCGGTGGGGCCGACCAGGCGCGAGAACTTGGCGGCCAGATCGCCCGTGCCGCCGGCGATGTCGAGCACGCGGTTGCCCGGGCGCACGCCGGACAACTCGATGGTGAAGCGCTTCCACAGGCGGTGCATGCCACCGGAGAGCACGTCGTTCATCAGGTCGTACTTGGCGGCCACGGAGTGGAAGACCTCGGCGACCTTCTTGGCTTTCTGGCTCTCGGGAACGTCCTGATAGCCGAAATGGGTGGTGGGTTCGGCGGAATCGCCTTTGCGCTGGTCGTTCATATCGCTTCACCGGGAAAAAGTACCGCCATTCTAGGGTGAACCGGCGGATTTGTCTTGGCGGGGTGAACCCGCTGGCACGGGCGGGCATAATGCCGATCATGTCTCAATTGCCTGGATACCCCGCATGACTCAGATCAGCGTCGAACGCAAACATTCCCTTGGCCGCGAAGCCGCCCGGGCCAAGGCCCAGGCCCTGGTCGAGCGGCTGTCGCGCGAGTACGACCTGAAGGCCACCTGGGACGGCGACCGGGTCGATGTGGCGCGCAGTGGCGCCAAGGGCAGCGTGCTGATCGGCGAGGACAGCATCCGCATCGACCTCAAGCTGGGCATGATGCTGTCGATGATGAGCGGCACCATCAAGGGCGAGATCGAACGGGCGCTGGACAAGACGCTGGTGTGAACTGCCCTGGGCTCTAGGCGCTCGTTTCAGACAGCGGCTAGGGTGAGCATTCTAATTTCTGCCTCTACAGTGGTCTTGCGCGTCGAGGGACGCACGCGGGCGTTCGCTACCGAGCCCCCGCTGCCTTGAATCGCGTGCGCTTAGCGTCTACACCTGACGTTGAAGCGTTGTCCATCACGCTCGAACAGCGCATCGGTTGCTCGGGCATGTCGTGCATACCATCGAGGAGAGCAGGATGGCTGGCAAGAAAAGCACCGAAAAGGCAGGCAGTTCCTGGATCGGCGGCGTCGAGAAGTACTCGCGCAAGATCTGGCTGGCGGGCCTGGGCATCTATTCGAAGATCGATCAGGACGGCCCCAAGCTGTTCGATTCTCTGGTCAAGGATGGCGAAAAGGCCGAGAAGCAGGCCAAGAAGGATGCCGGTGCGGCCAAGTCGGCCGGCACGTCCCGGGTGTCCGACGTCAAGGACCGTGCGCTGGGCAAGTGGAGCGAACTGGAAGAGGCGTTCGACAAGCGCCTGAACGGTGCCATCTCGCGCCTGGGCGTGCCCAGCCGCAACGAGATCAAGGCGCTGCACGAGCAGGTCGAGCACCTTGCCCGGCAGATCGAGAAACTCACGGGTGAAACCGGTACCTCGAGCAAGGCGTCTTCCACCAAGGCATCCTCGGCCCGAAGCGCGGCCAAACCGCTGAGCAAGGCCCCGGCCAAGGCGCCGGCGAAAACCGCGGCCGCCAAACCGGCGAGCAAGGCCAGCACCGCCAAGGCCAGCACCACCAAGGCCACGTCCGCCAAGCCCGCGACCGCTGCCAAACCCGCCGCCAAGGCTGCTGCCAAACCCGCTGTGGCCCGCAAGCCGGCCGCGAAAAAGCCCGCGGCCACCTCTGCCGCAGCGCCTTCCAGTGCTGCGTCGGCCAGCAGCGACACGCCGGCCTCTTCGGGCACTTCCGCCCAAGGCTGATGGCGGGTACGACGATCGCAGGCGCGCCTGCGGTCGTTGCCTGAGTTTGCCTTGCACTCAGCCCTTCAGGTACTTCCCCGCCAGCGCTTGCACGGCGCCGCGCGCCGGCTCGGCCAGGTGCGGCACCACCAGCATCATGGCCTGGTAGACCACCACCGCCTCATCGCCCATGTGCCCCAGCACCCGCTGGTAATCCAGCGAGAACAGCAGGGTCAGGGTGATCTGCTCCACCAGCAGGCCCAGCGCCTGGGTGTCGCTGGTCACCAGGCCTTGTCCCTTGAGGCTGGCCAGCAGCTTCGACAGGGCGCGTTTCAGCCCGTCGATCAAGCGGCGCATACCGCGCGCCAGCCTGGGTAGGCGGCCGGCCAGGTTGGACAGGTCCTGGAACAGAAAGCGATAGTGCGCCATGCGCTCGACGATCAGGTGCAGGAACAGCCAGTGGTCCTCGGCGCGCAAGCGCACGCCCAGCGGCGGATCGAGCAGCGGCGTCAGTTCTTCCTCCAAGCGCGCGAACAGGCCCAGCACCAACGGTTCCTTGCCGTGGAAGTGGTAGTAGAGGTTGCCGGGGCTGATGCCCAGTTCGGTGGCGATCTGCAGCGTCGATACGTTCGGCTCGCCCTGCTGGTTGAACAGCGTCAGGGCGCAATCGAGGATGCGATCGCGGGTCTTCATGGGTGTGCCCGTCGGTGGGTTGCGGCCATCTACGCTTTACCCGTGCCCGGCGAGGCCGGTCGCGGGTGCACCACCGCGCGCTGACGCTCCTGCTGGAGAAACTTCATGATGATCGGCGCCACGGCCTCGGCGCGGGTGATCAGGAACAGGTGGCCGTCGTCGAGGATGTGCAACTGGGCATTGGGAATGCGCCAGGCCAGCAGGCGCATGTTGACCAGCGGGATCAGCGGATCGTCGTCACCGGCCAGCACCAGGGTCGGCTGCTGGATCTTGTGCAGCCAGTGAATGCTCGTCCAGCCCAAGCCCGCGAACAGCTGCCAGTAGTAGCCGGTCTTGCCGCCGGAGCGCACCTTGGCCGCATGGTGCAGGGCCAGGTCGGGGTCGCGGCGAAAGGCGCCGCCATAGATCATCGGCGCGATGCGCAGCACATGGGAGGGCTGCACGTAGCGCCGAGGACTGGCCATCATCCACAGCACCTTCGGCTTGCCCGGCACCATGAAGGCCCCGGCAGCGGTGGCGGCGAGCACCAGCTTGCGGCAGCGCTCGGGGTAGTCGTGGGCGAACTGCTGGGCCAGGGCGCCGCCCCAGGACACACCGATGACGTTGACCTGGCCGTAGTCCAGGTAGTCGAGCATGCGCGCCGTGAGTTTGGCCAGGCCAGGGAAACGGTAGGGGTGGCGCGGCGTGGACGAGCCCCCGACGCCGGGCACGTCGAAGGCGATGACTTCCAGGTCCGGGTCCAGCGCCTCGATGAACGGGAATACCAGCTCCAGGTTGGCACCGATGCCGTTGAAGATCAGCAACGGCGTGAGGTGCGGCTTGCCGGGGCGAACCGCCGTGCGGATGGACTGGTTGTCCAGCTCGACGGTCCTGAACACATAAGGTTGCGACATGCGCCTGACTCTAGGGTGAATGAAGCGCCGCGCCCCGACGAAGGGCGGGCAGGGTTCAGCGTTCGTGTACGTAGGTGCCTGGCGCGGCTTCGGCAGCGCCGTAGGCGCGATTGCCCAGGCGCGCGGGTGCCTTCTTCAGCGCCCCGGCGCGCTCGCCCAGCCAACGCTGCCAGTGCAGCCACCACGAGTCGGCATGCTTGACGGCGTTTTCCTGCCAGGCCTGCGGGTCGTCGGGGCGGTCCTCGCCGGTCTGGAAGCGTGCCTTGGGATTGCCGGGCGGGTTGAGGATGCTCTGAATGTGACCGCTGTTGGACAGCACGAACTCGATGTGACCGCCGAACAGGTGCGCCGAGCGATAGCACGAAGGCCAGGGGGTGATGTGGTCGGCGCTGCCGGCGACGCTGTAGATGTCGCAGCCTACCTGCTTGAGGTCGATGGCGGTGCCACACACTTCCAGGGCGCCGGCTCGGGTCAACGGGTTGTTCTTGAACATTTCGATCAGGTCGCCGTGGAAGGCCGCGGGCAGGCGCGTGGTGTCGTTGTTCCAGAACAGGATGTCGAACACCGGCGGCTCGTTGCCGAGCAGGTAGTTGTTCACCCAGTAGTTCCAGATCAGGTCGTTGGGGCGCATCCAGGCGAACACCTTGGCCATGTCGCTGCCTTCGAGCACGCCGGCCTGGTAGGAGTGGCGCTTGGCCGCCTCCAGGGTGGTCTCGTCGACGAACAGCGCCACGTCGGTGTCGACCGTGGTGTCCAGCACGCTGACCAGCAGGGTGAGGGCGTTCACCTTGGTTTCGCCCAGGGCGGCGTAGTGGCCGAGCAAGGCGGTGCAGGTGATGCCTCCGGAACAGGCCCCGAGCATGTTCAGGTCCTTGCTGCCGGTGATCGCCAGCACGGCGTCGACCGCTTCCTTGAGCGCTTCGATGTAGGTGGACAGGCCCCATTCGCGCTGGGCCTTGGTGGGGTTGCGCCAGCTGATGATGAAGGTCTGCTGGTTGGAGCGCAGGCAGTGGCGCACCAGGCTCTTTTCCGGGCTCAGGTCGAACACGTAGAACTTGTTGATCTGCGGCGGCACCACCAGCAGCGGGCGGGCATGGACCTGTTCGGTGATCGGCCGGTACTGGATCAGCTCGAGCACGTCGTTGCGAAACACCACCGCGCCTTCGCTGGTGGCGAGATTCCGGCCCACCTCGAAGGCGTCCATGTTGACCTGGCTGGGCATGCCGCCGTTGTTGACCATGTCCTTGGCCAGGTTGGCCAGGCCATCGAGCAGGCTCTTGCCGCCGGTCTCGAAGAAGCGCTTGACCGCCTGGGGATTGGCCAGGGTGTTGGTGGGCGCCATGGCTTCGGTCATCAGGTTGATGACGAATTGCCCGCGACTGATGTCCTGGGGCGGCAGGTCGCTTTCGGCGATCCAGGCGTTGAGTTCCTGGCGCCAGGCGAGGTAGGTCTGCAAGTAGCGCCGGTACAGCGGGTTCTGGCTCCAGGTCGGATCGTTGAAGCGGCGATCGTCGCTGGCCGGAAGCAGTTGCGAGCGGCCCAGCAGCACGTCCTTGAGCGCCAGCCCCAGGTGCGCGGCATGCTTGGCGCTGTGCAGGGGCTGGCGCACGGCCTGGCGCAGCACGGTGCGCGCCGAACTGAGCAGGTCCTTGCGACGGATGCCGATGACCGGATTGAGCCCCAGCGTGCTTTCCGAGGCCTGTTTTTGCAGCTCATCGTTGTGCTTGTCACTCATCTGCGACGCTCCGTTGTCTTTAGACGAATAGCGACGACCTGTGGCGCGATCCCGGGCATCGCCGGGTGCTGCGGCTCGGGTGAGCGGGGTCGCACACTGCTGCGGGAGCAGGCTGGATCCCCGGGTTACCCGAGCTTTGTGTCGCGCGCAAGACCGGCCTGTCACTGGCTGTCCATAGGCCATTCAAGCAGAACTCGCAGGAAAATGCGTCACTACGATGACGAGCCTTGACCTAGAGCATCAGCTTGACCACCGACTCTGACGGGTCGCGGGATTTGCCGGCCTTGTGCAGCGCGTCGAGATACTCGGCCCACAACTGCTGCTGGCGCAGGCACAGCTGTTCGAGATACTCCCAGGTGAACAGGCCGCTGTCATGACCGTCGTCGAAGATCAGTTTCAGGGCGTACTGCCCGGCAGGCTCCAGGCCGCTGAGGCCAACGTCGATCTTGCCGACCTGGAGGATGGGATTGCCATGCCCCTGGACCTCGGCCGAGGGCGAATGCACGCGCAGGAATTCGGCGGACAGGTGGTACACCTCGCCAGGCCCATAGGTGAGGGCGAGGGTCCTGGAGGCTTTGTGCAGGTTGATGGCGGAGGGCATGCGAGCCATGGACGCGTCTCTTCTGTGAGCTTCGAGTCGCAAGCTTCAAGCTTCGAGAAGCGATATTCAAGCCATGGCGCAGGATCTGCACACAGGCGCGCCGCAAGCGATGCGCATCGACACATCGCTTGCAGCCGGTAACGCTCGGTTCAGAGGATGTAGCGGGACAGGTCCTCGTTCTGGGCCAGCTCGCCCAGGTGGCCGTTGACGTACGCCGCATCGATGCTCACCGGCGTCTCATCGTGGCCGCTGGCCAGGTCACCGGCACTGAACGACAGCTCTTCGAGCAAGCGTTCGAGCAAGGTGTGCAGGCGGCGAGCACCGATGTTCTCGGTCTTCTCGTTGACCTGGTAGGCGATCTCGGCCAGGCGCTTGATGCCGTCCTCGGCGAAGGCGATGTCCAGCCCTTCGGTCTTGAGCAACTCGCGGTACTGCTCGGTCAGCGAGGCGTGCGGCTCGGTGAGGATGCGCTCGAAGTCCTCGGGCGTCAGGGCCTTGAGCTCGACACGGATCGGCAGACGGCCCTGCAGCTCGGGCACCAGGTCGCTCGGCTTGCTCAGGTGGAACGCGCCGGAGGCGATGAACAGGATGTGGTCGGTCTTGACCATGCCCAACTTGGTGTTGACGGTGCAGCCTTCGATCAACGGCAGCAGGTCGCGCTGCACGCCTTCGCGCGAGACATCGGCGCCGCCGACATTGCCGCGCTTGGCCACCTTGTCGATCTCGTCGATGAACACGATGCCGTGCTGCTCGACCGCTTCCAGGGCCTTGGCCTTGAGTTCCTCTTCGTTGACCAGGCGGCCCGCTTCCTCTTCGCGGACCATCTTCAGCGCTTCCTTGACCTTGAGCTTGCGCGTCTTGCGCTTGCCCTTGCCCATGTTGGCGAACAGGCTCTGCAGCTGGTTGGTCATTTCTTCCATGCCGGGCGGCGCGGCGATTTCCACGCCGACCGAGTCGGCGACTTCGATCTCGATCTCCTTGTCGTCCAGCTCGCCCTGGCGCAGGCGCTTGCGGAACAGCTGGCGGGTATTGGAGTCCCCGCTGGACTGCTGGGCTTCCTCGCTGAAGCTGCTGACCCGCGCCTGGGGCAGCAGGGCATCGAGGATACGGTCCTCGGCGGCGTCTTCGGCGCGGTGGCGCACACGCACGATTTCCTGCTCGCGCAGCATCTTCAAGGCCGCATCGGCCAGGTCACGGATGATCGACTCGACATCGCGACCGACATAGCCCACCTCGGTGAACTTGGTCGCCTCGACCTTGATGAACGGTGCATTGGCCAGCTTGGCCAGGCGGCGGGCGATTTCGGTCTTGCCCACGCCGGTAGGGCCGATCATCAGGATGTTCTTGGGCGTGACTTCGGCGCGCAGCTCGACGGGCAGCTGCATGCGCCGCCAGCGGTTGCGCAAGGCGATGGCCACGGCGCGCTTGGCGTCGTCCTGGCCGATGATGTGGCGGTTGAGTTCGTGGACGATCTCGCGGGGGGTCATGGACATGATAAATTGGGTCCTGTGGCGTGAGTGATCAGCGTGGGAAAAAGTCCCGCGACGGGCGGGACACCAGAGCAGCCGATCACTGGGCCAGGTCCTGCTCCTCGATGGTCAGGTTGTGGTTGGTGAACACGCAGATGTCGCCGGCGATGTTCAGCGCGGTCTCGGCGATCTCGCGGGCCGAGAGGTCGGTCTTGTTCAGCAGGGCGCGTGCGGCGGCCTGGGCGTAGGCGCCACCGGAGCCCATGGCGATCAGGCCGTCTTCGGGCTCGACCACGTCGCCGTTGCCGGTGATGATCAGCGAGGCGTCCTTGTTGGCCACCGCCAGCATGGCTTCCAGACGGCTCAGGGTACGGTCGGTGCGCCACTCCTTGGCCAGTTCGACGGCGGCACGCACCAGGTGCCCGGAGTGCTTCTGCAACTGCGCCTCGAAACGCTCGAACAGGGTGAAGGCGTCGGCGGTGGCCCCGGCGAAGCCGGCGATGACCTCGCCGTTGTACAGGCGTCGGACTTTCTTGGCGTTGCCTTTCATCACGGTGTTGCCCAGGGAAACCTGGCCGTCGCCGCCCATGACGACTTTGCCGTTACGGCGGACAGAAACGATGGTGGTCAAGAGAGAGTCTCCACGCAGCGGGGCGAAAATGCCTGTTGCAGACTCATATGGGGGGAGGGGGGAAGGATTTCAACCGCGCAGGATGAATGGTCGGGCGGGGCTGGAGCCTTGGCTGCCAGCCCCGACGGGGCAAGCCGCTCCCGCAGGTTCGCCACTGCCGTGGGTCTGTGAGAGCGGATTGGCCTGCGATGCGACGGGCTCAGGCCTCGTGGCACACCTGGCCATCGACCAGGGTG
Source organism: Pseudomonas sp. S30 (assembly GCF_016518545.1). Classification (GTDB taxonomy): domain Bacteria; phylum Pseudomonadota; class Gammaproteobacteria; order Pseudomonadales; family Pseudomonadaceae; genus Aquipseudomonas. The sequence continues at coordinate 273,168 of NZ_JACVTO010000003.1, read as the reverse complement.
TAGCGCACCGCCCCCGGCAGGCAATGACCGATGAACGGGCAGTTGTCGCCACGGGACAGCCAGTGCTCGCCGGCCAGGGTGGAAGCGGCCGGGTCGAACAGCACCAGGTCCGCCGCGCCGCCCACCTTCAGCTCGCCGGCCGGTAGGCGCAGCGCCTGGGCCGGGCCGCTGGACAGGCGCGCCAGCAGGGTGGGCAGATCGAGCAGGCCATCCTCGACCAGGGTCATGGCCAACGGCAGCAGCAGCTCGACGCTGCTGATCCCGGCCTCGGTGGCGCCGAACGGTGCGAGCTTGGCGTCACGCTCGTGGGGCTGATGATGGCTGGAAATGGCCTGGATCACCCCCGCCTTCACCGCCTCGCGCAGCCCGTCGCGGTCGGCCGCGGTGCGCAGCGGCGGCTGCACGTGGTAGAGGCTGGAGAAGTCGCGCAGGGCCTGGTCGGTGAGGATCAGCTGGTACAGCGCCACATCGGCGGTGACCGGCAGCCCCAGTTGCTGCGCCTGGGCGATCAGGCGCGCGCCTCGGGCGCTGGTGATCTGGGTGAAGTGGGCACGCACGCCGGTCTGCTCGACCAGCAGCAGGTTGCGCGCCAGGGCCACGGTTTCGGCGGTTTCAGGGATGCCGGGCAGGCCGAGGAAGCTGGACATCGCACCCTCGTGGGCCAGCCCGCCAGCGGACAGGTCGCGGTCCTGGGAGTGGAACACCACGGTGAGGTCGAAGGTGGCGGCGTATTCCAGGGCCCGGGCCAGGGTACGATTGTTGGGAATTTCCCTGAGGCCATTGCCGAACGCCACGCAGCCGGTGTCGCGCAGGGCCACCAGCTCGGCCAACTGCTCGCCTTCCAGGCCCTTGGTCAGCGCACCGATTGGGTAGACCTTGCTGTTGCCGGCATCGCGAGCGCGGTCCAGGATCAGCTCGGCCACCGCCGAGGTGTCGAGCACCGGCCGGGTCTGCGGTGGGCAGCACAGGCTGGTGACGCCGCCAGCCACCGCAGCGCGGGTTTCGCTGGCGATGCTGCCCTTGCGGCTGTAGCCGGGTTCGCGCAGGGCCACGTCCAGGTCGACCAGGCCGGGCGCGGCGACCAGGCCGGTGGCCTGGAGCGTACGGCTGGCGCTGAAGCCGGCCGGGGCCGCGCCGATGGCGGCGATGCGCGCGCCGTCCAGGTGCAGGTCGGTGACCTGGTCGAGGCCGCTCTGAGGGTCGATCACCCGTGCGCCGATGATGCTGAGGGTCACAGGGCGTTCTCCTGGTCGAGTTGACGTTGCGCGTTCTGGCCGCTCATGGCCATCGACAGCACGGCCATGCGCACGGCGATGCCGTAGGTGACCTGGTTGAGGATCACCGAGTGCTTGCCGTCGGCCACCGCCGATTCGATCTCCACGCCCCGGTTGATCGGGCCCGGGTGCATCACGATGGCATCGGGCTTGGCGCCTGCCAGGCGCGCGGTGGTCAGGCCGAACAGGCGATAGAACTCGCCTTCGCTCGGCAGCAGGCCCCCGGCCATGCGCTCGCGTTGCAGGCGCAGCATGATCACCACGTCGACGTCCTTGAGCCCTTCGGTCAGGTCGCTGTAGACCTTCACGCCGTACTGCTCGATGCCGACGGGAATCAAGGTCTTCGGGCCGATCACGCGGATGTCCGGGCAGCCCAGGGCCTTGAGCGCGAGCATGTCCGAGCGCGCCACCCGCGAGTGCAGGATATCGCCGACGATGGCCACCGACAGCTGTTCGAAGCTGCCCTTGTGCCGACGGATGGTGAGCATGTCGAGCATGCCCTGGGTCGGGTGGGCATGGCGACCGTCACCGCCGTTGATCACCGCCACATCCGGGCACACATGCTCGGCGATGAAATGCGCGGCGCCCGAATCGCTGTGACGCACGACGAACATGTCGGCCGCCATGGCCTCGAGGTTGCGCAGGGTGTCGAACAGCGTCTCGCCCTTGCTGGTGGAAGAAGTCGACACGTTCAGGCTGATGACGTCGGCCGACAGCCGCTGGGCGGCCAGCTCGAAGGTGGTGCGGGTGCGCGTGGAGTTCTCGAAGAACACGTTGCAGACGGTCTTGCCGCGCAGCAGCGGGACCTTCTTCACGGCGCGGGCGCCGACTTCGAGGAAGGAGTCGGCGGTGTCGAGGATTTCGGTGAGCAGTTCGCGGGGCAAACCGTCGAGCGAGAGGAAATGGCGCAGCTGGCCCTGGTCGTTGAGCTGCAGCGGGCGCTTGGCGTCGAATGGCGTCATCGCGGGGACTCTTAAAGGGCGGAAGCGGGGGCGAGGTCCTGGCGCTCGAGGCCGAGCGGCGCGGGACCGGTCAATTTTACCCGCTCATGGGCCGCCAGGGACAGTGTCGCGCCGGCCACGTCGGGGCGGATCGGCAATTCGCCGGCTTCCAGGTCCAGCAGGCACACCAGCGTCACGCTGGCCGGGCGGCCATAGTCGAACAGTTCGTTGAGCGCGGCACGGATGGTGCGGCCGCTCATGAGCACGTCATCGATCAGCACCAGGTGCTGGCCCTCGACCTCGAAGGGCAGTTCCGAGGGCCGGACCTGCGGGTGCAGGCCGTTCTGGCTGAAGTCGTCGCGGTAGAACGAGACGTCGAGGGTGCCCAGGGCGCTGCTGTCGTCCAGCGCCTGCTGAAGGGCCTGGGCGACCCAGACGCCGCCGGTACGGATGCCGATGAAGCGCGGCTCGAGGATGGCGCGGCGCGCCAGGTGGGCGCGAAGGTCGACGGCCATCTGCCGAATCAGTTCGGCGGGATCGGGTAGGCTCATTGCGTGCTCCTTGGGGCGCCGGCGCGACCGGCGGCAAAGCGGATGATCAGGTGTTGGCCTCCAGCCAGCCCTGCAGCAGCAAGGCTGCGGCGATGGCGTCGACCGGGTTGTCGCGGTAGCTGCCACGCGGTCCGCCGCGGGCCATCTGCTCGCCCTTGGCTTCGAAGGTGGTCAGGCGTTCGTCGTGGGTGTGCACCGGCAGGTTGTAGCGCCCGTGCAGGCGGCGCGCGAATTTTTCCGCGCGCTCGCTCATGTCGCTCGCGGTGCCGTCCATGTTCAGCGGCAGGCCGACGACCAGTGCATCGGGCTTCCACTCCTCGATCAGCTTTTCCACCTGCTGCCAGTCCGGCACGCCGTTCTGCGCCCTGAGCGTACACAGCTCACGCGCCTGGCCGGTGACGACCTGGCCGACGGCGACGCCGATCTGGCGCGTGCCGTAGTCGAAGCCCAGCAACAGGCGTAGCGCGGCCATCAGGCGTGGCCTGCCTGGCTGGTGAGCAGGGCGAGGTTGATGCCCAGGCTCTGCGCAGCCGCCTGCAGGCGCTGTTCACAGGCCAGACCGAAGAGGATCTCGGGGTCGAACGGGCAATTGAGCCAGGCGTTGTCGGCCAGCTCCGCTTCCAATTGACCGGCCTCCCAGCCCGCATAGCCCAAGGTGATCAGGCTGCGTTTCGGCCCGATGCCCTCGGCGATGGCGAACAGCACGTCCTGGGAAGTGGACAGCGACAGGCCTTGCAGCGCCACCGTCGCCTGATAGCTGCACTCCTGGCTGTGCAGCACGAAGCCGCGATCGGTCTGCACCGGGCCGCCCTGGTAGATGGGAATCTGCAGGGTGCTGGCCGGGGGTTCTTCGTCCGGGCGCAACTGCTCCAGGATATCGGCCAGGTTCAGCTCCTGCGGGCGATTGACCACCAGCCCCATGGCACCGTTGGCATTGTGCTCGACGATGTAGGTGAGGGTCTGGGCAAAGTTCGGATCGGCCATGTGCGGCATGGCGATGAGGAACTGATGCTTGAGGTAGCTGGGGGCGAGGGTTTTCATGAAGGCTAGTGTGGCGCCAGCGCGCGCCGGGTTCAAGCGTGCTGGCATGGGTTTCACCCGTTGGCCTGTGCCAGCGGCCGTGCAGCTCGGGCGGCGGTCAGTTGCTGGACAGCCGATCACCCCGAGCGAAGCGCCAGGTGCGAATGATTTCCAGGCGATCGAACTCGGCCAGGTCACCGGTGAAGGGGGCGAAGGGCGCGGCCAGGCGCACGATGCGCTGGGCCGCCTGGTCAAGCACCGGCTGTCCCGAGGACTCCAGCACCAGCACCTCGTACAGCGAACCGTCGCGGTTGATCGACACCATCAGGCGCAGGCTGCCGTACAGCTGCTGGCGCCGCGCCTCTTCCGGGTAATTCAGGTTGCCGATGCGCTCGACTTTCTTGCGCCACTCCTCCTTGTACCACGCACCTTTGTCGCGCATGGTCGAGGCGGCGTTCAGGCGGTGGATGCGCGGGCGCTTGGCGTACAACTGCTGTTCGTTGGACAGCTCCGCTTCGAGGCTGGCGATCTGGCTCGACAGCTGCGAACTGTCGAAGGTCGGCGCCGGCTTGGCCGGCTTGGGCTGGGGTGGACTCTCCTTGGGCGCGGACTCGGCCTTCTGGGGCTTGCTGGCGCGGGTGGTCACCGCGGACTTGGCCGGTGGCGGCGGCGTTTCCTTGCGGGCGGCCGGCGGCGGGGTGATGGTATTGACCTTGCTGTCCTGGAACGGCGCCACCTCGGTGGTGGTGGGCACGGCTTTCTTGTCCAGCGTGCCGCTGCCCTGCTGGTTGTCCTGCGCCTGGAAGTCGGCCTTCTCGGGCGGCTTCTCGCTCTTGAACGTGGCCAGGGTGATGTCCATGGTCTGGCGGATCTCGGCCGGTTTGATCGCGCTGAAACTCACCCCGAGGATCAGCGCCAGGTGCACCAGCGCGGCCAGGAACAAGGTGAAGCCGAGCCGATCCACCGGGCGTACGCGCGGTGGCAGCAGGTCGGCGGGAATATCGGCAGGCGAGGTCATCGGCAATCCTGGGCGCGATCGACAGCGGCGGGCGTGGCGCTAGAAGCCGCAAGCAGGCGCGCGCGAGGGCGAGCCTGTGCTGGGCTTGCAGCCTGGAGCGGACCGGTCAAGGCTGCTGGCCACGGCTCCGGTCCTGAAGCTGGCGGGCAATGGCATCCATCAGCTGGCCGCCGATGTCGGTGCCGTAGGCGGCGTCGATCTCGCGGATGCAGGTCGGGCTGGTGACGTTGATCTCGGTGAGCGAGTCGCCGATCACGTCCAGGCCGACGAACAGCAGGCCCTTTTCGCGCAGGGTTGGCCCCACCTGGGCGGCGATCCAGCGGTCGCGCTCGGTCAGCGGGCGGGCTTCGCCGCGACCGCCGGCGGCCAGGTTGCCACGGGTTTCGCCGCTGGCCGGAATCCGCGCCAGGCAATAGGGCACCGGCTCGCCGTCGATCATCAGGATGCGCTTGTCGCCGTCGACGATCTGCGGCAGGTAGGCTTGCGCCATGATCTGCTGATGGCCGTGCTGGGTGAGGGTTTCCAGGATCACCGAGAGGTTCGGGTCGCCCTGGCGATGGCGGAACACCGAGGCGCCGCCCATGCCGTCGAGGGGCTTGAGAATCACATCGCCATGCGTGGCGGCGAACTCGCGCAGGATGTCTGCGCGGCGGCTGACCAGGGTCGGCGCCATGCACTGCGGGAACTGGGTGGCGAACAGCTTTTCGTTGCAGTCGCGCAGGCTCTGCGGCTTGTTGACGATCAACACGCCGTCACGCTCGGCCTGCTCCAGCAGGTAGGTGCTGTAGACGAACTCCATGTCGAACGGCGGATCCTTGCGCATCAGCACCACGTCCAGCTCGCTCAGGGCGCTGTCCTGCTCCTCGCCCAGCTCGAACCAGCGCGCCGGGTCGGCGAAGACCGTCAGCGGCCGACGGCGCGCACGGGCCTGTCCGCCCCCCAGGTAGAGGTCGCGCTGCTCCAGGTAGAACAGCTCCCACCCGCGCGCCTGCGCGGCCAGCAACATGGCCAGCGAACTGTCCTTCTTGTAGGAAATGGACGCGATGGGGTCCATGACAATCCCGAGGCGAACGCTCATGGGTAGATCCTCTAGGCGACCGAGGGCCGCGATGACAATGAAAAGGCGCTCAGGGTGGCGCCGCCAGCGCGACCGGTCAAGGGGCAGGCGGATGGAATGCCTATCCTGACTGTGTTAAAAAGCAGCTGCGAGCCTTCAGCGGCAAGCGGCAGGTAGTGCCCGTCGGCGTGGTTGCGTTTTCCTGCGCCCTGGCGCTGATGGCTGGCAGCGTGCGAGCCGGCAGCTCGCCCCCTCACTGGTAGGCGATTATGGAACAAGCTCTGAAGGTGATGGTGATCGACGATTCGCGCACCATCCGCCGCACCGCCCAGACCCTGCTGAGCGAAGTGGGGTGCGAGGTGATCACTGCCTGCGATGGCTTCGATGCCCTGGCCAAGATCGTCGATCATGCGCCGCGCATCATTTTCGTCGACGTGCTGATGCCGCGTCTGGACGGCTATCAGACCTGCGCGGTGATCAAGCAGCACAGCGTGTTCAAGGACACCCCGGTGATCCTGCTGTCCTCGCGCGATGGCCTGTTCGACAAGGCCCGTGGCCGGGTGGTGGGCTCCGACCAGTTCCTGACCAAGCCCTTCACCAAGGACGAATTGCTCGAGGCGATCCGCGTGCACGTGCCCGGATTCGCCGAACACGCATCGCACGCACCCTGACCGCGCCCTCATTGGCGCGGCCTTCATGTTTCTGATGGGGAAACCGCATGGCCCGAGTTCTGATTGTCGACGACTCGCCGACAGAAATGCACAAACTGACCGGCTGGCTCGAGCAGCACGGCCACCAGGTCCTCAAGGCCAACAACGGTGCGGACGGCGTGGCCCTGGCCCGCCTGAACAAGCCCGATGCCGTGCTGATGGACATCGTCATGCCCGGGATGAATGGCTTCCAGGCCACTCGCCAGCTCAGCAAGGATCCCGAGACCCGCGCCATCCCGGTGATCGTGGTCACCACCAAGGATCAGGAAACCGACCGTATCTGGGCCACGCGCCAGGGCGCGCGCGATTTCCTCACCAAGCCGGTGGAGGAGCACGCGCTGATCGCCAAGCTCAAAGAGGTGCTGGGCGCTTGACCACCCGCCCCCAGGGCGCGTCGCTGACCGCCTTCGAGCTGCTGCTGGACATCGATCGCCGTTGCCGCGCGCTGGTCGCCGCCCAGCCCGCCGAGGACAGTCGCCCGCAGCACTGGAGCGGCATCGGCTTTCGCATCGCCGGGCAGTGGTGGGTGGCGCCCATGGGGGAAGTCGCCGAGGTGCTGCGCGAGCCACGCAGCAGTCGCGTGCCGGGCGTGCAACCCTGGGTGCGCGGCGTGGCCAACCTGCGTGGCCGGCTGCTGCCGGTGATGGACCTGTCGGCCTTTCTCGGTCTCGGCCCGGCGACGGCGGGCAAGCAGCGGCGGGTGCTGGTGCTGGACCACGAGGACCTGTTCGTCGGCCTGCTGGTGGACGAGGTCGTGGGCCTGCAGCACTTCGCCGTGGAAAGCCTGGTCCTGTCGCCCCCGCAACCTCTGATCGGCGCTGCGACGCCTTTCGTCCAGGGGCATTTCCCCCGCGAGCACAACTGGGCGATCTTCAGCCCCTTCACCCTGGCCCAGACCCCGGGCTTTCTCGATGTGGCGCTGTAGAGGAACCCATCAACGTGAGTGTTTCGATGAACAAGCCAGCTCCCACCGTCGTGCCTGAAGCGGTGGCCCAGCGTCCTCGCAGCACCGCGCAGATCACCGTGCTGTTCGTGGTGCTGATCCTGTCGATCGTGCTGCTGTTCGCCAACTTCGCCTACCTCAATACCCAGTCCAACCACGACAAGCAGTACATCGGTCATGCCGGCGAGCTGCGCGTGCTGTCCCAGCGCATCGCCAAGAACGCCACCGAGGCCGCGGCGGGCAAGGCCCTGGCCTTCCGCCTGCTGTCGGATGCGCGCAACGATTTCGAGCGCCGCTGGAAGTACCTGCGCGAAGGCGACAGGACCACCGGGTTGCCACCGGCCCCCGCCACGGTGCGCGACGAAATGGATGCGGTGCGCCAGGACTGGGAGAACCTGCGGCGCAACACCGACGTCATCCTGGCCAGCGAGCAGACCGTGCTGTCCCTGCACCAGGTGGCGGCGACCCTGGCCGAGACCGTGCCGCAGCTGCAGATCGAGTACGAGAAAGTGGTGGAAATCCTCTTGCAGAGCGGCGCACCGGCCAGCCAGGTGGCCGTGGCCCAGCGCCAGTTGCTGCTGGCCGAGCGCATTCTCGGCTCGGTCAACACGGTGCTCGGCGGCGACGAGGCCGCGGTGCAGGCCGCCGACACCTTCGGCCGCGACGCCAGCCGCTTCGGCCAGGTGCTGCAGGGCATGCTCGACGGCAACCCGGCGATCCAGGTGACCCGGGTCGAAGACCCTGACGCCCGTGCGCGACTGGCCGAGATCGCCGAATTGTTCCAGTTCGTGTCCGGCACGGTCGACGAGATCCTCGAGACCTCGCCCGAGCTTCAGCACGTGCGCGAAGCGGCCAGCAATATCTTCAGCCTGTCGCAGACCCTGCTCGACGAAGCCTCGCACCTGGCCACCGGCTTCGAGAACCTGGCCGGGCGCACCCTGGATACCGTCGGCGGTTATGTGCTGGGGCTGCTGGCGCTCACCTCGATCATCCTCATCGGCCTGGTGATGGTGCGCGCGACCAGTCGCCAGCTGCGCGACACCGCGCAGAAGAACGAGCGCAACCAGCAGGCGATCATGCGCCTGCTCGACGAAATCGAGGAGCTGGCCGACGGCGACCTGACTGTCAATGTCTCGGTCACCGAGGACTTCACCGGCGCCATCGCCGACTCCATCAACTATTCGGTCGACCAGCTGCGCGACCTGGTGGCGACCATCAACCACAGTGCCGAACAGGTGGCCGCCGCCGTGCAGGACACGCAGAACACTGCGCGCCAGCTGGCCAAGGCCTCGGAGCACCAGGCCGAGCAGATCAGCGAAGCGTCCCTGGCGGTGGGCGACATGGTCGAATCCATCGACCGGGTATCGGCCCATGCCTACGAGTCGGCGAAGGTGGCCGAGCGATCGGTGGCCATCGCCAACAAGGGCAACGAGGTGGTGCACAACACCATCGACGGCATGGACAACATTCGCGAACAGATCCAGGACACCGCCAAGCGCATCAAGCGCCTGGGCGAATCGTCCCAGGAGATCGGCGATATCGTCAGCCTGATCGACGACATCGCCGAGCAGACCAACATCCTCGCCCTCAACGCGGCGATCCAGGCCTCGCTGGCCGGTGAGGCCGGGCGCGGTTTCGCCGTGGTCGCCGACGAGGTGCAGCGCCTGGCCGAACGTTCGTCCTCGGCCACCCGGCAGATCGAGGCGCTGGTGCGCACCATTCAGGCCGACACCAACGAGGCGGTGATCTCCATGGAGCAGACCACTGCCGAAGTGGTGCGTGGCGCGCGTCTGGCCCAGGACGCCGGGGTGGCCCTGGCCGAGATCGAGGGGGTGTCGCAGAACCTGGCCGAGCTCATCCACAGCATCTCCGACGCCGCGCAGTTGCAGACCTCCTCGGCTGGGCAGATTTCCCACACCATGGCAGTGATCCAGCAGATCACCGCGCAAACCTCCCATGGCTCCGGCGCCACCGCCGACAGCATCCGGCACCTGGCGAAGATGGCCAGCGAGATGCGCCGGTCGGTGTCGGGATTCACCCTGCCGGCCCCGGCCGAGCAGAGCTGAGGCACCGTCGATGGCTGTCATGCCCATGAACCCCCTGCGTCACGATACCGTCGGCCTGAGCTGGACCAGGGCGGCCATCGCCGAATGCCTCGCCCAGGCCCGCCAGGCGCTGGAGCGCTCGCCGGACGAGCCGCAGGCCCTGGCGCTGTTCGTCGACCACCTGCATCAGGTGCGTGGCTGCTTGGCGATGCTCGAACTCAACGGCGCGGCGCGCCTGGCCGAAGAGCTGGAGCAGCTCGGGCGGGCACTGCACGCAGGCCAGGTCGGCCTGCGCGGCGATTGCCTGGGCGCCTTGCAGCGCGGCCTCGAGCAGCTGCCGGCGTATCTGGATCGCCTGCGCGGCGCACGCCACGACCTGCCGCTGACGGTACTGCCGCTGCTCAACCAGCTGCGCGCGTGCCGGGGTGCCGAGGCCCTGGCCCAGGACAGCCTCATGGGCGAGGCGGCGCGACGCCTGGCCGGCGCCAGCGACCTGGCCGGCCTCGACCTGTCGCTGGGCCAGTGGCCGCAACCGCTGGCGGTCGGCGAAGGGCGCGACGCCCTGCGCTCGGTGATCACCGCCCTGTGCGACGACCTGCTGCGCATCAAGGAACGCCTCGATCCGTTCGTGGCCAACGGCCGCGCGCCGCCCGAGCCCTTGCGGCGCCTGCTGGCGCCCTTGCGTCATGTCGCCGATACCCTCGCCGTACTGGGCTTCCAGCAGCCGCGGCGGGTGATCATCGACCAGGTACTGGTCCTGCAAGCGCTGGCCGAGGGCGAGACGGCGGTGACCGATGCGCCGCTGCTGGACGTGGCCGGCGCGCTGCTGTACGTCGAGGCGACGCTCAACGGCATGCTCGGCGGGCTGGCGGAGGGCGTGGAAGGTGGCCTTGCCAGTGCCGATCAGCACGAGATTCGTCAGCGCGTCTTCGAGGAGTCGCTGTCGGTGCTGCAGCAGGCCAGGGACCTGCTGGGCGACTGCCTGCATTCGGGCTGGTCGCGCCAGCGCCTGCAACCCTTGCCGGGGCTGTTCCAGCAGGTACGCGGGGCACTGGCCATGCTGATGTTGCCGAGCGTGGCGGCGCTGTTCGGCCTGTGCGCCGAGCATGTGCAGGACTCGATCGCTGCACTGGAGCAGCCGCCCGCGCCGGCGCAGCTGGAACCGCTGGCCGACGCCCTCAGCGCGCTGGAGTGCTACCTGCAATGGCAGGTGGCCGATCCACTGGCCGATCCCCAGCGCTTTCTCGACCTGGCCGCGGCGAGCCTGGCCAGGCTCGGCCTGCACAGCCGCCATGAAGCCGAAGCGCCGCCATTGCCGCAGGCCGATGACGGGATCGATGACGACCTGCGCGAGGTGTTTCTCGAAGAGGCCGGCGACCTGTTGCCGGAAATCGAGCGGCAGTGGCTGCGCTGGCGTGCCGACGACCACCCGCGCGAAGCCCTGGTCGCCTTGCGCCGGGCCTTGCACACGCTCAAGGGCAGCGGGCGGATGGTCGGGGCGGGGGTGGTGGCCGAGCTGGCCTGGGCCGCCGAGCACCTGCTCAACCGAGCACTGGAAGGGCGCATCGATGTAGCCGGCGACGGTCTGGTGGCCTTGCAACAGGCCTTCGTACACCTGCCCGATCTGCTGGCCGATTTCGCCGTCGGCCAACCGCCGCGCCTGGCCGAGCTGGAGCGACTGGGCGACCACCTGCATGCCCTGGCGGCGCGCCATGGGTCGTCGCGCACAGCGGTCGAGGGGCTCGACCGGCAGTTGCTGGCCATCTTCCGCAACGAGGCCGAGGGGCACCTGGCCAGCCTGGACGCGTTCATCGAGGCGGCGGCGGGGCAGGACACGCCCGTGACCGACGCCTTGCAGCGCGCCTTGCACACGCTCAAGGGCAGCGCCGCCATGGCCGGGGTGATGCCGATCGCCGAGCTGGCCACCGCGTTCGACCGACTGGCGCGCGAATACAAGGCCCATCGGCTGGACGTGCAGGCGGCAGACCTCGACGCGCTGTGCAGCGCCGCAGGCGCGTTCCGGCGCGGGTTGGCGCAGCTCGAACAGACGCCCCTGGCACCTATTTCCGGTGCCACCGAGCTGATCGAGCAGGTCGGGCTGGCCGTGGACGCTCGTCTGGCGCTGGTTCAGGACCATGCCCCGCACCGGCCGCATGGCCGACGGGATCCGCAGTTGATCGCCAGCTTTCTCACCCAGGGCATGGACATTCTGCTCGATGCCGAGTCGCTGCTCTCGCGCTGGCAGGAGCAGCCGCGCCAGCACCAGGCGCTGGAAACCCTGCTGGACGAGCTGACCACCCTGAGCCATGGCGCGCACCTGGCGGACTTCTGGCAGGTGGACGCCGTCTGCGAAGCGCTGCTGGATCTGTATGGCGCGGTCGAGGAGGGGCGCCTGAGTGCCGACGGGCACTTCTTCGCCCTGGCGCGCCAGGCCCACGAATGCCTGATCGACATGTTCGACGAAATCGCCGCAGGTCAGGACGTCACGCCCGCCGAGCAGTGCCTGCAGGACCTGCGCCGGGTGCTCGACAGTGCCCTGGATCCGGCGGTCAGCGCGGTGGTCGGCGCTGACGGTGTGACGCCGCTGGCGGCGGCGGGGCAGTGGCCGGAGCCGGCCGTGGTGCAACTGTTCCTCGAAGAGGCCGGCGACCTGCTCGACGGCGCCGACAAGGCCCTGCTGCGGTGGCGGCAGGCCCCGCAGAGCGCCTCGCTGCCTGGATCCTCGGTGGCTGCAGCCTTGCAGCAGGACCTGCAGACGCTGCAAGGCGGCGCGCAACTGGCGGCGATCGGGCCGATCGAGCTGCTCGCCCAGGCGCTGGAGCGGGTTTACCACGCCCTGGCGCAGCGGCCTCTACCGCTGGACGACGCAGCGTTCGAGCTGTTGCAGCGCAGCCACGCCGCCCTGGCGCAGATGCTCGACGACCTGCGTCAGGGCCGGATGCCCGACTCGGCGGTGACCCTGCTGGCGCAACTGCGCGAATACCGCCAGGCCTGGCCGTCGCCGACCCGTGTCGATCCGCCCGAGCAGGCGCCTGCCGATGCCGAGCTGCTGGAGGTGTTTCTCGAAGAGAGCTCGGACATCGTCGAAAGTGCTGCGGCGGCCCTGGCACGCTGGCAGGCCGATCCGCGCAGCCGGGTCGAAGCGGAGAACCTGCTGCGCGACCTGCATACCCTCAAGGGCGGCGCGCGCATGGTGCAGATCGCCGCCATTGGCGATCTGGCCCACGAACTGGAGTTTCTCTACGAGTTGCTCGCCGCGGGCCGGCTGCCACCCACCCCGGCCCTGTTCAGCCTGTTGCAGAACTGCCACGACCGTCTGGCGCAGATGCTCGATGCGGTGCGCGCAGCACAGCCGCTGCATGCGGCCACGGCGCTGATCGATTTCATCCGCAACTTCTCCAGCGCCGCGCTGACCGACAGCGCCGCCGGGCAGGTGCCGGTGCAGGCCGATGCCGCGGAGTCGCCGGCGCTGGCTGCCGAGCGCACGCCGGGGGACATGGTCAAGGTCGATGCCGAACTGCTCGACGAGCTGGGCAACCTGGCCAGCGAGCACGCGATCATCCGCGGGCGCATCGAGCAGCAGGTCAACGATGCGCAATTCGCCCTCAGCGAGATGGAAACCACCCTGGAACGCATGCGCGACCAGTTGCTGCGCCTGGACACCGAGACCCAGGCGCGCATGGCCGGTCGCTGGCAGGCCGAAGGCGATGTGTACGACGACTTCGATCCGCTGGAGATGGACCGTCACTCGCAGTTGCAGCAGTTGTCCCAGGCACTGTTCGAGTCGGCGTCCGACCTGCTCGACCTCAAGGAGACCCTGGCGCAGCAGACCCAGGAAGCCCACGGCCTGCTGCAGCAGCAGGCGCGGGTCAACAGCCAGTTGCAGGAAGGTCTCACCGCCACCTTGATGGTGCCCTTCGAGCGCCTGGTGCCGCGTTTGCAGCGGGTCGTGCGGCAGGTGGCCAGCGAGCTGGGCAAGCAGGTGGAACTGGTGGTGGGCAACGCCGAAGGCGAGCTGGACCGCAGCGTGCTCGAACGCATGGTCGCGCCCCTGGAACATATGCTGCGCAACGCCGTGGACCATGGCCTGGAGCCGCGTGAGGTGCGCCTGGCGGCGGGCAAGCCGGAGCAGGGCACCATTCACCTGGACCTGCTGCACGAAGGCGCGGACATCGTCATCGAAATGAGCGACGACGGTGCCGGGGTGCCGCTCGAGGCGGTACGCAAAAAAGCCATCAAGCGTGGCCTGCTGGCGCCTCAGGCGCGGCTGAGCGACCACGAGATTCTCCAGTTCATCCTGCGTCCGGGTTTTTCGACCGCCGAAAAGATCACCCAGATTTCCGGGCGTGGCCTGGGCATGGACGTGGTGCACGAGGAGGTCAAGCAGCTCGGCGGCTCGATGACCATCGAGTCCAGCGCCGGCAAGGGCGCGCGCTTTCAGATCCGCCTGCCGTTCACCGTTTCGCTGAACCGGGCGCTCATGGTCCACCTGGGCGACGAGCAGTACGCCATTCCCCTGGACACCATCGAGGGTATCGTGCGGGTGCCCCCGGCCGAGCTCGAAGCCTGCTATCAGCAGGATCCACCGCGTTACCGCTATGGCGGTCAGGACTACCGGCTGCGCTACCTGGGCGAGCTGTTGCAGGCAGTGGCCCGGCCACGCCTGCTGGGCCAGAGCGTGCCGCTGCCGGTGCTGCTGATGCACGCCCAGGAGCAGTCGTTCGCGATCCAGGTCGACAGCCTGTCGCCGAGCCGCGAGATCGTGGTCAAGAGCCTGGGCCCGCAGTTCGCGGCGGTGCCGGGGTTGTCCGGCGCGACCTTGCTCGGTGACGGGCGAGTGGTGCTGATCCTCGACCTGCTCGGCCAGTTGCGCGGCCAGCAGCGACGCCTGGCGCGTCTGCCGGTGGACGATGCGTCTGGCCGATCGCTGTTCGGCCCGGCGCCGCGTCGGCAGTTGCTGGTGATGGTGGTGGACGACTCGGTCACGGTGCGCAAGGTCACCAGCCGCCTGCTGGAGCGTCACGGCATGAGCGTGCTGACCGCCAAGGACGGTGTCGATGCCATGGCCCTGCTGGAGCAGCATCGCCCCGATGTGCTGCTGCTGGACATCGAGATGCCGCGCATGGACGGTTTCGAGGTGGCCACGCGCATCCGCCGCGACAACCGCATGCATGGCTTGCCGATCATCATGATCACCTCGCGGACCGGCCAGAAGCACCGCGACCGGGCCATGGCCATCGGCGTCAACGAATACCTCGGCAAGCCTTATCAGGAATCGGTGCTGCTGCAAAGCATCGCCCACTGGAGCCAAGCCCATGCTTGAACACATCGCCGGCCAGCGCAGCAGCCTCACCGGGCTGCTGTTGCCCCTGGGCGACCGCACCCTGGTGCTGCCGAACGTGGCGGTGGCCGAACTGATCGGTGAGCGGGCGTTCGTCTGCGAGCGTCACCAACCCGCCTGGCACATGGGCTGGATCGCCTGGCGCCAGCAGCGCCTGCCGCTGATCGGCTTCGAAGCCGCCTGTGGCGGCCAGACGCCCTGCGGCGAGCGAGCCCGCATCGTGGTGCTCAACGCCTTGGGCGACAGCGACCAGCGCTACCTGGCGCTGCTGCTGCAGGGCATTCCGCGCTCGTGCAAGCTCGACAGCCAGCTCAACTATGTGGACGTGCCGCTGGCCGAGCTGGAGCAGGCCGCCGTGCAAGTGGGCGATCTCGTGGCTCGCGTGCCGGACCTCATCGCTCTGGAGCGGCTGGTGCGCGAGGCGGCATTGGGCTGAGGGCAAGGCCAGGAAAGCATGCACCCTCGCGCCCGGCGTGTCACGCAAGGGTCATCTGTCCCTTGCAAAGTGCCTCTGGTATCTGCTGTCCTTGAAACTGGTCGCGATAAAGGGAGTCTGTTTACCCATGTATCACGGTGAGCGTTTCAACGCCTGGACCCATCTCGTCGGCGCCCTCCTGGCTGCCGTTGGCGCCATCTGGCTGATTGCCGTTGCGGGCCTGCAGGGCGATCCCTGGAAGATCGTCAGCTTCTCCATCTATGGCTTCACCCTGCTGATGCTCTACAGCATCTCCACGCTCTATCACAGCACGCGTGGACGCACGAAGGTGGTCATGCGCAAGCTCGATCACCTGTCGATCTACCTGCTGATCGCCGGCAGCTATACGCCGTTCTGCCTGGTCAGCCTGCGCGGGCCCTGGGGCTGGAGCCTGTTCGGCGTGGTCTGGGGGCTGGCGTTGATCGGCATGCTGCAGGAGATCAAGCCGCGCTCAGAGGCGCGGGTCCTGTCGATCATCATCTACGCAGTGATGGGCTGGATCGTGCTGGTCGCCGTCGACCCACTGCTGCACCGGCTCGGTACGGCCGGCTTCGCCTGGCTGGCCGCCGGCGGCGTGCTGTACACCGTCGGCATCATCTTCTTCGCCTTCGACAGCCGCTTCCGGCACTGGCACGGTATCTGGCACCTGTTCGTCATCGCCGGCAGCCTGATGCATTTCATCGCGGTGTCGTTCTATGTCGCCTGAAGTTACGCGGCCGTCACGCCTCGCCCAGTCTTTTCAGACAGCGCTAGAAATCGCCCCACAGCTGCTGCGCCACCGACAGCGCCACCACCGGTGCGGTCTCGGTGCGCAGCACCCGTGGACCCAGGCGCGCGGCGTGGAAACCGGCGGCCTTGGCCTGCTCGACTTCGGCGTCGCTCAGCCCCCCTTCCGGGCCGATCAGGAACGCCAGGCGCTGCGGCCTGGCATGGCTGCTCAGCGCCTGGGCGACGGGGTGCAGCACCAGCTTCAGGTCGGCCTCGACCGTCTCGATCCACTCGCCCAGGGTCACCGGCGCGAGGATCTGCGGCAGGCTCGAACGGCCGCACTGTTCACAGGCACTGATCGCCACCTGGCGCCAGTGGGCCAGGCGCTTGTCGGCGCGTTCATCCTTCAGGCGCACCTCGCAGCGCTCGCTGACGATCGGGGTGATGGCCTGCACGCCCAGCTCGGTGGCCTTCTGGATCGCCCAGTCCATGCGCTCGCCACGCGACAGCCCCTGACCCAGGTGCACCTGCAGCGGTGAGTCGGGCTGGCCGGCGATGGCCTGCTCGAGTGCGACCCGCACCGATTTCTTGCCGACTTCCAGCAGCTGGCCCAGGTATTCCTGACCGCTGCCGTCGAATAATTGCACTGCGTCGCCTGCGCTCATGCGCAGCACGCGGCCGATGTAATGGGCCTGGGTCTCGGGGAGCGCGTGCTCGCCGAGGCTCAGGGGGGCGTCGATGAAGAAGCGGGACAGTCTCATGGTCAGGCTCGTGGGTGAAGGGGCAGGCGCCCGTGCGGGGCGCATCCAGGGGGCCGGCTCGGCTCAGCCCGGGTCGCGGAAGTCGGGATGGAAGTTGGCAGGCACCGCCACGCTGATCTGCCCGGCGGTGGCGATGTCGATGCCTTCGCTGGCCACTTCGGCGAGGAAATCGATCTGCTCCGGGGTGATCACGTACGGCGGCAGGAAGTACACCACGCTACCCAACGGGCGCAGCAGGGCGCCGCGGCTCAAGGCATGCTCGAAGACCTTGAGGCCGCGGCGTTCCTGCCACGGGTAGGCGACCTTGCCGGCCTTGTCCTTGACCATTTCGATGGCCAGGGCCATGCCGGTCTGGCGCACTTCCGCCACATGGGGGTGATCGACCAGGTGCGCCGTGGCACTGGCCATGCGCGTGGCCAGGGCCTTGTTGGCTTCGATCACCTGGTCCTGCTCGAAGATGTCCAGCGTCGCCAGGGCCGCGGCGCATGCCAGCGGGTTGCCCGTGTAGCTGTGCGAATGCAGGAAGGCGCGC
Source organism: Pseudomonas sp. S30 (assembly GCF_016518545.1). Classification (GTDB taxonomy): domain Bacteria; phylum Pseudomonadota; class Gammaproteobacteria; order Pseudomonadales; family Pseudomonadaceae; genus Aquipseudomonas. The sequence goes on along the minus strand of NZ_JACVTO010000003.1, from coordinate 255,792 downwards.
AGGGTCGGGTAGTCGTCGTAGAACGCCTGGTATACATCGTCGGTGGTCAGGCAGGCGGCCAGCGGCAGGTAGCCCCCGGTGAGTGCCTTGGACAGGCACAGGAAGTCGGGGCGAATGCCGGCCTGCTCGCAGGCGAACATCGTGCCGGTGCGGCCGAAGCCCACCGCGATCTCGTCATGGATCAGGTGCACGCCGTAGCGGTCGCAGGCTTCGCGCAGCAGCCTGAGGTAGACCGGGTGGTACATGCGCATGCCGCCGGCGCCCTGGATCAGCGGCTCGACGATCACCGCCGCGATGCTGGCGTGGTGCTCGGCCAGGGTCTGCTCCATGACCTCGAACAAGGTGCGCGAGTGCGCCTCCCAGCTCACCCCTTCAGGGCGCAGGTAGCAGTCGGGGCTGGGCACCTTGAGGGTGTCGAGCAGCAGCGGCTTGTAGGTCTCGGTGAACAGCGGCACGTCGCCGACCGACATCGCGGCGATGGTCTCGCCGTGGTAGCTGTTGGTCAGGGTGACGAAGCGCTTCTTGGCGCTCTGGCCCTTGTTCTGCCAATAGTGGAAGCTCATCTTCAGCGCCACTTCGATGCACGACGAGCCATTGTCGGCGTAGAACACCCGATCCAGGCCAGGCGGGGTCATGGCCACCAGACGCTCGGACAGCTCGATCACCGGCTGATGGCTGAAGCCTGCGAGGATCACGTGTTCGAGCTGGTCGACCTGATCCTTGATGCGCTGGTTGATGCGCGGGTTGGCGTGGCCGAAGACGTTGACCCACCAGGAGCTCACCGCGTCCAGGTAACGCTTGCCGTCGAAGTCCTCCAGCCACACGCCCTCACCGCGACGAATCGGGATCAGCGGCAGGTGCTCGTGGTCTTTCATCTGCGTGCAGGGGTGCCAGAGGACCTCGAGGTCGCGCTGCATCCACTGTTGATTCAGGCCCATGGGCATATCTCCTGACGGGGTGGCGGGTAAGACGGCGTAAGCCTAAGCAAAGCCACCTGCAGGAACAACCTCGGATTTTGCGCACGCACGCAAGCATGCATCGCGCTGGCAGGCCCGAGGGCTCCTGACGTATTCTTCACGCGCCTCTCGGGGAATACCTCCCCACTTACATTCTCGCTTCTGATCCGGAGTTCGCCGACATGGCTGCTGCTTGGGTGCGCCTGTGCGCATTGGTGTTGATAGGTGCAACCAGCGCTGGGGCGCTGGCGAAGGACAAGACGCCCACGGCGATCGTGGTCGGCGGCGGCATGGCAGGCCTGACGGCGGCCTATGAACTTCAGGCCAAGGGCTGGCAGGTGACCTTGCTCGAAGCCAAGGCCGGTATCGGTGGGCGCTCGGGGCTGGCGACCAGCGAATGGATCGGTAACGACAAGGCGCAGCCGGTGCTCAACCAGTACCTGCAACGCTTCAAGCTCGAGACCCTGCCCGCGCCCGAGTTCGTGCGCGCGCCCGGCTATCTGATCGACGGCGAGTACTTCAGCCCAGTCGACCTGGCCACCAAGCAGCCGGCCACCGCCGAGGCCATCAAGCGCTACGAGAAGACCCTCGACGACCTGGCCGCCTCCATCGACGATCCGGCCAATCCGGCGACCAACAACACCCTGTTCGCCCTCGATCAGATCAACGTGGCGGCCTGGCTGGACAAACTGCAACTGCCCGCCACCGCGCGCCAGCTGGTCAATCAGGAAATCCGCACCCGCTACGACGAGCCGTCGCGGCTGTCGCTGCTGTACTTCGCCCAGCAGGCGCGGGTGTATCGCGGGGTGGGCGATCGCGACCTGCGCGCCGCCCGCCTGCCCGGTGGCAGCCCGGTGCTGGCCCAGGCCTTCGTCAAGCAGATCAAGACCCTGAAGACCAACTCGCCGGTCAGCGCCATCGTCCAGGACAAGGACGGGGTGACCGTCAAGGTCGGCTCCGTGGGCTACCAGGCCGACTACGTGGTGCTGGCGGTGCCGCTGCGTGCGCTGGCCAGGATCCAGATGACGCCGTCGCTGGACGCCCAGCACATGGCTGCGGTCAAGGGCACCAACTATGGGTGGCGCGATCAGTTGCTGCTCAAGTTCAAGAACCCGGTGTGGGAAAGTCGCTCGCGCCTGTCGGGCGAGATCTACAGCAACGCTGGGCTGGGCATGCTGTGGGTCGAACCCGCACTCAAGGGCGGCGCCAACCTGGTGATCAACCTGTCCGGGGATAACGCGCGCCTGTTGCAAGCCTTCGGCGACAAGCAGATGGTCGATCAGGTGCTGATTCGCCTGCATGCGTTGTATCCACAGGCGCGGGGCGCGTTCACCGGCTACGAGGTCAAGCGCTACAGCGCAGATCCGGGTACCGGTGGCGCCTACCTGGCCTATGGGCCGGGACAGATCAGCAAGTACTGGCGTCTGTGGGAGCGTCCGATGCAGCGCGTCGCCTTCGCCGGCGAGCACACCGATGCGCTCTACCCAGGCACCCTGGAAGGCGCACTGCGCAGCGGCCAGCGTGCGGCGGGGCAGGTCGAGGATCTGGCGGCGGGCAAGTCGTTCGAGCCGGTGGCCAAGGCTGCACCCGTGGTGGCGGGCGCTGCGGCTGCAGGGGCGGCGGCGGCCAAGCCCAAGCCCGGCTTCTTCGCGAGCCTGTTCGGTGGCGGCGACGCACCGGCCAGTAAAGCGGAACCGGCCACCCCGCCGGCACCTGCCGCAGCACCGGCCAAGGACAAGCCTGGCTTCTTCGCGCGCCTGTTCGGTGGGAGCGACGCAGCGGCCAGCAAGCCTGATGCGGCCACGCCGTCGGCACCTGCCGCCGCGCCGGCCAAGGAGAAGCCCGGCTTCTTCTCGCGCCTGTTCGGTGGCGACGATCAACCCGTCACTCAGCCTGCACCGGTGACCCCGCCTGCGCAGCCGGCAGTGGCGGCGCCTCCGGTGCCAGCCCCTGCGCCAGCCACGCCCGCTGCCGCGCCGGCCGCCAAGGATGTGCCGCCCAAGCCTGCCGCGAAACCGGCTGCCGCCAAAACGGCGCCGAGCACGTCCACGCCGGCCAAGGCGGCGCCTGCCAAGCATGCCCCGGCCCACAAGCCGGCGGCCAAGCAGCCCAGCAAGCCCGAGACGGCCAAAAAGGCCGTGAGCAAGCCTGAGCAGGCCAAGCACAAGTCAGCCTCCGACAGCCCGAGCAAGGCAGACTGATCGCTGGCGTCATCGAGCTTCGGCGAGGGTTTCTCGCCGAAGCGCTTCACGGCGCCTCGCAGGTGACATTCGGCCCAAGTTAATGTTTTCTTAATGGGCCGATCACACACTAATAAATCGGATATATCGATAATATGAAGCGGTTTTTTCCGCTTTCATTCGATGTTTTTCGCGCTATCGTGTGCTCAGCTTCTTCGGGGGATAACGCCATCATGCAACTGCGCAACTCTGCCTCGCGCTACGGTGCGGTCAGCATCGCCCTCCATTGGGGTGTGGCGCTGGCCGTATTCGGCCTGTTCGGCCTGGGGCTGTGGATGGTCGGGCTCGACTACTACGATCCGTGGCGCAAAGCTGGCCCGGACCTGCACAAGAGCATCGGCCTGGTATTGCTGGCGACGATGCTGCTGCGAGTGCTGTGGCGCCTGATCAGCCCGCCGCCGCCGACCTTGGCCACCCACGGCACCTTCACCCGTGTCGCGGCCAAGCTCGGGCATCTGGGCTTGTACCTGGGGCTGTTCGCGGTGATGACCGCGGGCTACCTGATCTCCACCGCCGACGGCGTCGGCATTCCGGTGTTCGGCCTGTTCGAAGTACCGGCGCTGGTCAGCAACCTGCCCGACCAGGCAGACGTTGCCGGCACGATCCATCTGTACCTGGCCTGGGGGCTGGTGATCTTCGCCGGTTTGCATGGTCTGGCCGCCCTCAAGCACCATTTCATCGACCGTGACGCGACCCTCACTCGCATGCTGGGCCGCAAGGCTTGACCCTCAACCTCAATCGCAATGGAAGGAACTAAGGATGTTGAAGAAGACGTTTGCAGCACTGGCCCTCGGTACCGCTCTGCTTGGCGCAGGTCAGGCAATGGCTGCCGAGTACAAGATCGACAAGGAAGGCCAGCACGCCTTCGTCGACTGGAAGATCAGCCACCTGGGCTACAGCTTCATCCACGGCACGTTCAAGGACTTCGACGGTAATTTCAGCTGGGACAGCGCCAAGCCGGAAGCCAGCAAGATCAGCGTCGACCTGAAAACCGCCAGCCTGTGGTCCAATCACGCCGAACGTGACAAGCACATCGCCAGCGCCGATTTTCTCGACGTCAAGAAGTACCCTGAGGCCAAGTTCGTCTCGACTGCGGTGAAGTCCACTGGTGACAAGACCGCCGACGTGACCGGCGACCTGACCCTGCACGGCGTGACCAAGCCGGTCACTTTCAAGGCCGTGTTCAACGGTGAAGGCAAGGATCCATGGGGTGGCGAGCGCGCCGGCTTCAATGCCAAGACTACGCTGAACCTGAGCGACTTCGGCATCAAAGGCCCAGGCCCGACCTCCCAGACGCTGGATCTGGACATCAGCCTGGAAGGCGTGAAACAGAAATGAGCCCTCGGTAGCGGCGCTTCGCCGCTACTCCCCGCGACGGGCTGCGAAGCAGCCCTTTGCACCTGCCCCAGGCCGGTGCCACCGGCCATCGCCGATAGCGCCTGCTCCGGTACCGGCGCCTAGCCGCCCTTGCGGGTCAATAGTGCCGGACGCTCACCCCGTGGGCGGCTTGGCAAGTCTTCCAGCTGCTCGGGTGTCGGATAGCGATCGAGCTTGGATTCCTTGCGAATGATCACCGGTGCGGGCTGCGATTCCCGTGGATTACGCACGGCCGGCTCCTGACGCGAGCTGTCTTCACGGCGACCGCGACCTGGATTGCCATCGCGACGTGCGCCGCCGGCATTGTTGCGCGGGCGCTTGTCGCCGCCCTGGCCGCCCTGGCGCTGCCCACCACCACCGCCGTTATTGCTGCGTGGCTGGCCGCCTGCGGAACGCTGGCCTTGGCCCTGAGCCTGACCGCCATTACCGCCGGGACGACGGTTGCGGCCCTGGCCCTTGCCATTCTGGTAGGGGCTGACGTAATCGGCACGGTTGCCGAAATTGTCGATGTCATCGTCCAGGAACACCTCAGGATCGCGGTCCTGCGGCACCTTGGGCGCGCTGGTCTGGGCCTGGCCGTTCTGAGCCTGGCGAGGCTTGCGGTTGTCGCGCGGCTTGCGCGGCTCCTGCTTCCTGGCCTGGGACTTTTCGCCGGCGCCTTCCTTGTCGGCAGGTTTTTCCGCAGAGGGCTGCTTGGCACGGCCTTTGTCCTTGCCCTTGTCCTTGCGCCCGCCGCTGCCTTCCTTGCTGCTCTCGCCACGCGGCTGATTACGGCCGCCGCGACCATTGCTCGGCTGACGCTCGCGCACTTCGGGTTTTTCCGCTTCCACCTGAGAGGCGTCGAAGCCCATCAGGTCGCCATCCGGGATCTTCTGGCGGGTGACCCGCTCGATGCTCTTGAGCAGCTTCTCTTCATCCGGCGCCACCAGCGAGATGGCCTCGCCGGACCGGCCGGCGCGACCGGTACGGCCAATGCGGTGGACGTAGTCTTCCTCGACGTTGGGCAGCTCGAAGTTGACCACGTGGGGCAATTGATCGATGTCCAGGCCGCGGGCCGCGATGTCGGTGGCCACCAGCACGCGCACGCTGTTGGCCTTGAAGTCGGCCAGGGCCTTGGTGCGGGCATTCTGGCTCTTGTTGCCATGGATCGCGGCAGCGGTCAGGCCGTGCTTTTCCAGGTACTCGGCCAGGCGATTGGCACCGTGCTTGGTGCGGGTGAACACCAGCACCTGCTCCCAGGCGCCGAGGGTGATCAGGTGCGCCAGCAGGGCACGCTTGTGGCTGGCCGCCAGGCGATAGACTCGCTGCTCGATACGTTCGACGGTGGTATTGGGCGGCGTGACCTCGATGCGCTCGGGGTTGTGCAGCAGCTTGTCCGCCAGGTCGGTGATGTCCTTGGAGAAGGTCGCCGAGAACAGCAGGTTCTGGCGCTTGGCCGGCAGCCGGGCCAGGACCTTCTTCACGTCGTGGATGAAGCCCATGTCGAGCATGCGGTCGGCTTCGTCCAGCACCAGGATCTCGACCTTGGACAGGTCGACGCTGCCCTGGCCGGCGAGGTCGAGCAGGCGCCCGGGGCAGGCGACCAGGACATCGACGCCCTTGGCCATGGCCTGGACCTGCGGATTCATGCCGACACCACCGAAGATGCAGGCACTGACGAATTTCAGGTCACGGGCATAGACCTTGAAGCTGTCGTGGACCTGCGCGGCCAGTTCGCGGGTCGGCGTCAGGACCAGTACGCGCGGTTGGCGCGGGCCGTGACGCTGGGATTTGTCGGGGTGGCCATCCGGGAACAGGCGTTCCAGGATCGGCAGGGCGAAGCCACCGGTTTTACCGGTACCTGTCTGAGCGGCGACCATCAGGTCGCGACCTTGCAACACGGCGGGAATGGCCCGCTGTTGCACCGGGGTAGGCTGGGTATAGCCCGCAGCCTCGATAGCGCGGACAAGTGCCTCGGAGAGACCGAGGGAAGCAAAGGACATGGGCAATCCTGTTCTCGTGTGGGCTGGGCCCTGTGGGATGTTCTGCCTGGCGCGACGGGCATCGAAGGGATGCGATCGCGTCCGGTCCAGCTGGGCTTACACTGCGCATCCGGGAGGGCGGCGGCGGGCACCTTGGGGTGCGGCGCTGCGGGTCGAGATGCCTGTTGCGAGGCCGAGCGTCCGGGCGTGAGCCGGGCGGGAAGGCCCGAGTATAACAGAGCTAGCGCATCGTGCTGCGATCATGCTGCTCAACGGCGTCGAGAAAATCCTCGGGAGCCTCTCGGTAGCGCGCGATCAACGCCGCGTAGGCCGGCTCGCGCTTGAAGCGCTGCAACTCTTCGCCGAACGCCCTGGCCAGGGCTTCACGGCCCGATTTGCGCGCCAGGCCCAGATACTGCGGCTGATGGCCGACGATCAACGGCAACTCCTGAACCACATCCTGCAACCCCAGTCGCTGACGCAGGTAGCGCCCGGCGCGGCGATCGGTGATCAGCAGATCGATGCGTCCGAGCATCAGCTTGCCGAAATTGGCCTCGTGGGTCGGGGCATCTTCGCGGCGAAGCGGTAGAGCGGCCTCGAAGGCGTCACCGTAGGTGTAGCCAGGCGATGTGCCGATGCGCAACCCGCCAAGCTCTTCGAGGCGCTGCACGGGGTGTGGCCGGGCGTTGGCCTGGTACAGCACGAACTCCACGGTCGACAGCGGTTCGGGTGCATAGATGAGATAGGGCTCGCGCTCATCGACATGGAAAATGTCCATGATGCCGTCGGCCAGCCCCTGTTCGACCATCGCCAGGCAGCGCTTCCACGGCAGGAACTGCCAGTCCACCTCCACGCCCAGGCGCTTGAACACTTCGCTGACCACTTCATGGTCGAGCCCGGTGGGCCGTCCGTACTGCCGATAGATGTAGGGCGCCCAGTCGTCGCTGACCAGGCGCAGACGCTCGGCCTGGGCCAACGGGCTCAGGCAGATGAGCAGCAGTGAGCAGACCAGACGGTTCAGAGCGGACATGCAGCGAGAGTACGCCGTCCATGCAGGGCTGGCCAGTAGACGCGCTAGTGTTGACGCGTAGCCAGCAAGTGCCGCTCGACTTCCTCGCGCCGGGCTCCCAGGGTCAGGCGCAGTCCGGGCTGACGCAGGCACCTGCGCAGCTGTTCCGGGCTCAGGCCGCCATGTCGTTGGTCGATGTTTTCCAGCGCCTTGTCCCACCAGGCCGACGCGCTCGCGCGATCGAACTCGTTGGGGTAGGCGTAGCAGCCATACAGCAATTCCCGGGCGAACTGACGCTGGTGGCTGGGCAGGGTCAGGCTCATCGCCTTGTAGCTCAGGCGATGCAGCAGGGGCGGGCGCGGCAATTGGTCGCTGACCTTGTCGACATCCGCCAGCGCGGCCTCGCTGAGGGGATCGGCGGCGTGTTTGCGCAGCCATGCCTGGATCTTGGCGCGAAACAGCTGCTTGCGGCTCCAGTAGTGATGGATGACATCGGTGCATTCATTGAGTGCGAGGGTGCGGTAGGCGGCCACGGCCAGGCAGAACTCCTCGAGGGTGTAGGCGCCATCGGCCTGAGGATAGTACTCATCCATCAGGGCGATGGAGCGGTCGAGCACGGAGGCATCCTGGTCGGTGAGCCCGATCACCCCGGAGTTGACCGTGGGCATGCTGCCGTCAGCCAGGCCCCTTTGTTCCAGCGACGCCTTGAGGTTGACGTAGAGCGGGCAGTGGGTGTGTTGGTCATAGCGACCCTTGATCATGTTGCACAGCAGGCTGCCTGCCTGGACCCGATGCACCAGCTCCATGGGCGATGTGCGGAAGAAGGTGTCCGTGTCGATCAGGATCGCGCGCGCGTGCCGGGTCAGCACCTCGCGCAGCACCACATGCTTGCTGCGGAAATGATAGCCGTGGGGTTCGTTCCAGCGGCGACGGGTCTGCTCGTCCAGCAGGTGGAGCGTGACCGGAAGGCCCTCGTAGGGCTTGGGGTCGTCGGTGTAGACCTGGATCTGCAGGGCCTGCCCTGGCGTGCTGCGCAGGTGTGCCAAGGCACTGACGATACTGAAGCAGGCCTCCTGATGGTACGTGGCCGGACCGAAGGCGAGATAGATGAGCTGGGGTGTTTCGTAGTGGGAGCGTGGCATTGAGCAGACCTGCAGGGTCCTGATTGAACAGGGCTCCCATTCTACATCGGGAACCCTGAACCTTGGTGACAACGATGTTATCCGCAGGTTTCAGCGTGGCAGCTGGAGGTTGCGCCACACGGCCAGGCTTGGCTCGGCCTGGTTCAGGGTGTAGAAGTGCAACCCTGGCGCGCCGCCCTGCAGCAGCGTGTCGCACATCGTGGTGATCACCTCTTCGCCGAATGCCTGGATGCTGGCATTGTCGTCGGCGTAGGCCTCCAGTTGCTTGCGAATCCAGCGCGGGATCTCCGCACCGCAGGCATCGGAGAAGCGCGCCAGCTTGCTGTAGTTGGTGATGGGCATGATGCCCGGCACGATCGGAATGTCCACGCCCAGCTTCTGCACGCGCTCGACGAAGTAGAAGTAGCTGTCGGCGTTGAAGAAATACTGGGTGATGGCGCTGTCGGCACCGGCCTTGACCTTGTGCACGAAGTTGGCCAGGTCGTCCTCGAAGTTGCGCGCCTGGGGGTGCATTTCCGGGTAGGCGGCCACTTCCAGATGGAAATGATCGGCGCTTTCCTGGCGAATGAACTCGACAAGGTCGCTGGCATGGCGCAGCTCGCCACTGGCCATGCCCATACCCGAAGGCAGGTCGCCACGCAGGGCGACGATGCGCCTGATGCCGGCGGCCTTGTACTGGGCGATCAGCGCGCGCAGCTCGGCCTTGCTGTCGCCGACGCACGACAGATGGGGTGCCGCAGGCACCTTCACGTCGTTCTCCAGCTGCAGCACGGTATTGAGCGTGCGGTCGCGGGTCGAGCCTCCGGCACCATAGGTGCAGGAGAAGAAATCGGGATTGTAGCCGGCCAGCTCGCGAGCCACGCTCATGAGCTTTTCATGTCCGGCATCGGTCTTGGTCGGGAAGAACTCGAAACTGTAGCGGCGTTCCTGTGACATCTCTCGCTCCTCAGCTTCAAGCGTCGCGCTTGGAGCTGCAAGTGGACGCCAGGTCGGTGATGGCCGACCTGGCGGGGCATGATCGAGCCTCGAGCGCCGCAGCGGCAGGCGCATACCGCCCCTGCCTGCCGCCTGACGCCCGAGGCTGGCCGCTTAGTAGCGGTAGGCGTCCGGCTTGAACGGGCCTTCGACGGTCACGCCGATGTACTCGGCCTGCTGCGGGGTCAGCTGAGTGACGACGCCGCCGAAGCCGCGGACCATTTCCAGGGCCACTTCCTCGTCGAGCTTCTTGGGCAGCACTTCGACGGTCAGGCGCTGGGCCTTCTTCTCGCTGTTCAGGTCGGCGAACTTCTGCTCGAACAGGAAGATCTGCGCCAGCACCTGGTTGGCGAACGAGCCGTCCATGATCCGGCTCGGGTGGCCGGTGGCGTTGCCCAGGTTCACCAGGCGGCCTTCGGCCAGCAGGATCAGGTAGTCGTCGTTCTGCGGATCGAACACGCCGGTGCCGGTACGGTGGATCTTGTGGACCTGCGGCTTGACCTCTTCCCACGCCCAGTTCTTGCGCATGAAGGCGGTGTCGATCTCGTTGTCGAAGTGACCGATGTTGCACACCACGGCGCGCTTCTTCAGGGCCTTGAGCATGTTGGCATCGCACACGTTGACGTTGCCGGTGGTGGTGACGATCAGGTCGATGCGCCCCAGCAGGTCCTTGTTGACGCCCGCTTCGGTGCCCGTATTGATGCCGTCCTTGAACGGCGAGACCACTTCGAAGCCGTCCATGCACGCCTGCATGGCGCAGATCGGGTCGACTTCGGTGACCTTGACGATCATGCCCTCCTGACGCAGCGACTGGGCCGAGCCCTTGCCCACGTCACCGTAGCCGATCACCAGGGCCTGCTTGCCCGACAGCAGGTGGTCGGTGCCGCGCTTGATGGCATCGTTGAGGCTGTGACGGCAACCGTACTTGTTGTCGTTCTTGCTCTTGGTGACCGAGTCGTTGACGTTGATGGCCGGAACCTTCAGCTCGCCCTTGGCCAGCATGTCCAGCAGGCGGTGCACGCCGGTGGTGGTCTCTTCGGTCACGCCATGGATCTTCTCGAGCATGGCCGGGTATTTCTTGTGCAGGATTTCGGTCAGGTCACCGCCGTCGTCCAGCACCATGTTGGCGTCCCATGGCTGGCCGTCCTTGAGGATGGTCTGCTCGATGCACCACTCGTATTCCTGCTCGGTCTCGCCCTTCCAGGCGAAGACGGGGATGCCGGCAGCGGCGATGGCGGCGGCGGCCTGGTCCTGGGTGGAGAAGATGTTGCAGGACGACCAGCGCACTTCGGCGCCCAGGGCGACCAGGGTCTCGATGAGCACGGCGGTCTGGATGGTCATGTGGATGCAGCCCAGGATACGCGCGCCCTTGAGCGGTTGCTCGGACTGGTACTTGCGGCGCAGCCCCATCAGTGCGGGCATCTCCGACTCGGCGATGATGACTTCCTTGCGACCCCAGTCGGCCAGGGAAATGTCGGCGACCTTGAAATCGGAAAAACCGGCAGGCGTGTTTACAGCGCTCATGAAGAGCCTCCATTCGTAGTGTGCGAATGGGCGCCGTTGTGCGTTGAGCGTCCGCGGGAGCGGACAACGCCCCGTCCGAGCCTGACAGGAACAACCTGCTGCAGCGCCCCTCGGACGGGTGGCGGGATGACCACCGCAGCGGGTGGCCATTTGAAAACGTGCAGATTATAGCCGCGCCCGTGTGACACGCCCAAGACTTTCTGTCGATTAATGGTGTCGATAGACGATGGTCGGTGGAGGCCGGCTGGCCGCTCTGCCATCATGCCGATACGCCAGTCACGCATCTGAGGAGTAGTGATGAACTTTCATACACGCAAATGGGTTAAGCCCGAGGATCTCAACGCCAACGGCACCCTCTTCGGCGGCAGCCTGCTGCGCTGGATCGATGAGGAGGCGGCGATCTACGCCATCGTCCAGCTGGGCAACCAGCGAGTGGTGACCAAGTACATTTCCGAGATCAACTTCGTCAGCGCTTCGCGCCAGGGCGAGATCATCGAGCTGGGCATCACCGCGACCGAGTTCGGGCGCACCTCCATCACCCTCAAGTGCGAAGTGCGCAACAAGATCACCCGCAAGAGCGTGCTCACCGTGGACCGCATCGTGTTCGTCAACCTCGGCGAGGACGGGCTGCCCGCGCCCCATGGACAGACCCGGATCAAGTACATCGCCGATCAGTTCCCGGACTCCGCCGAGGAGTGAGGCCCAGGGGCTGTGACGCCAGCCCCGCTCGCGTCACGGCTGGGCGCTGACCCGACGCACCACCTTGCCGACGGTCAGGCCCTGCACCAGGATCGACGACAGCACCACGATGTAGGTGATCGACAGCAGCAGGTCGCGCTCCTCGCCCATCGGCAGCGACAACGCCAGGGCCACTGAAACGCCACCGCGCAGTCCGCCCCAGGTCAGCACCCGCACGGTACCGCGCGGCACCTCGCGCCAGCGGCGCAGCAGCAGGATGGCCGGCGCCACCGTCAGCAGGCGCGAGGCGAGCACCGCGATCGCCAGGACGCTGCCCGCCGCCAGGTGCAGCCAGTTGAAGGGCAGCAGCAACAGCTCCAGGCCGATCAGGGCGAACAGCAGGGCGTTGAGCATGTCGTCGATCAGCTCCCAGAAGCCGTCCATGTAGCGGCGGGTCATGTCGTTCATCGCCAGGTTGCGCCCCAGGTTGCCGATGATCAGGCCGGCGACCACCATGGCGATGGGAGCCGAGACGTGCAGCTCGTAGCACATGGCCGAGCCGCCGATCACCAGTGCCAGGGTCAGCATGACCTCAACCTGGTACTGCTCGATGCCCTTGATCATGCGATAGGTGGCGTACCCGATCAGGCCGCCGAACAGCACGCCGCCCAGGGCTTCGCGAGCGAACAGCAGGGCTGTGTCCGACAGGCTCGGGGTTTCGCCCAGCTCGATGATGCCCAGCAGCACGGTGAACACCACCACGGCGGTGCCATCGTTGAACAGCGACTCGCCGACGATGGTGGTCTTCAGGGGCTTCGGTGCATTGGCGGTACGCAACGCGCCCAGGACCGCGATGGGGTCGGTGGGCGAGATCAGGGCGCCGAACAGCAGGCAATAGATCAGCGGCACCTGCCAGCCGAACATCGCGAACACCCAGTGCGCCAGGTAGCCGATCACGAAGGTGGCGATCAGCACACCGAGCGTGGCCAGCAGGCCGATCGGCCAGCGGTAGCTGCGCAGGTCGCCCAGGTTGACGTGCAGGGCGCCGGCGAACAGCAGGAACGACAGCATCCAGTGCATCAGCAGGTCGTTGAAGTCGATCTGGTTCATCAGACCTTCGACCCGTTCTTCCAGGCCCGGGAAGCCGATCAGGCTCAGGCCCTGGAGGATCAGCGAGAACAGCAGGGCGGTGACCATCACGCCGATCGCCGGCGGCAGGCCGATGAAGCGGTAGTTCACATAGGTGAGGAGGGTGGTGAGGCAGATGAACGCGGCAACTAATTCAAGCATCCTGAGTCCTGTGGCGATGGCTTCCAAATCGTACCCGAAGGGTTCGTGCAGTTCTTTGATGGCCTGAAACTGCGATCGGGACACACCTTATGACCAGAATTCTCGGCGTCGTTCATCTCCAGGGCGAATCGGCCTGCTCTCGACGCCCAGGTCACGCCTGGCCCGGGCGCGGCCGACGATCAGGCACATCCAGCGGCACTGACCCAGGCTCGCGGCAGAGGCGCGGCGGCTGCAAGAAACCTTTGCCCGGCGCGAGACTCCTAGCTTGCGGGCAGGTCCCGGCAGGCATGCCGGCGATCACGCTCTGATCGTCAATCCTCGAGGAGCCTGAGCATGACCGTCGCCTTATGGTGCATCCTGATCGCCCTGTTTCTGCCGCCGCTGTGCGCCCTGATCGCCAAACTCGCCAGTGGCCGCTTCGGCATGGGCGCCAACCGCGACCCGCGCGCCTTCCTCGACACTCTCTCGGGCCTGCCGCGGCGTGCCCACGCGGCGCAGCAGAATGGCTACGAAGCCTTCCCGGCGTTCGCGGCCGCGGTGCTGGTGGCCGATCTGGTGGGCAACGCCGAGCAGGTGACCCAGGACGTGCTGGCGGTGATGTACATCACCAGTCGGCTGCTGTACATCATCTGCTACCTGGCCGATTGGGCCGCGATGCGCTCGCTGGTGTGGTTCATCGGGCTGGCGTTGATCGTGTCGTTCTTCGTGGTGTCGGTGTGACGCCTGCTCGTCCAGGCCGCGGGTGACCCGCAGCCTGGACCAGCGGATTCACGGCACCTTGGGCACTTCAGGCAAGGCCGCGCCCTTGGGCCACAGCATCCAGACCTGCCCCTGCTGCTTCATGTTGCCGGCCAATTCGCCAGCCTCTGCGCCGGTGCCCCAGAACAGGTCCGCACGCACTTCTCCGGTGATGGCGCCGCCAGTGTCCTGGGCGCCCACCGGGCGCACCACCGGCGTGCCGTCCGGCCGCGTGGTGGACAGCCAGAGCAGGCTGCCGAGCGGGATGACCTTGCGGTCGATGGCCACGCTGTAGCCGGCGGTCAGTGGCACGTTGAGCGAACCCCGTGGCCCCTCGGTGCTGTCGGGTCCTGCGGCGAAGAACACATAGCTGGGATTGCTCGCCAGCAGTTCGGGCACCCGCTGCGGGTTGGCCTCGGCCCAGGCGTGGATGCTGCCCATGGTCACGTCTTCTGTCTTCAGCTGACCCTGCTCCACCAGCCAGCGGCCGATCGGTCGGTACGGGTGGCCGTTCTGGTCGGCATAGCCCAAGCGCAGTTGTCGGCCGTCCTGCAGTTGCACGCGCCCCGAACCCTGGATCTGCAGGAACTGCAAGTCCATGGGATCGGTCAGCCAGGCCAGTACCGGCGCCTTGGCGCCGTCTCGGTAGATGGTCTCGGCCGTGTCGTAGGGCTTGAGCACCCGGCCCTCGACCCGACCGCGCAGGCGCTTGCCCTTGAGTTCGGGATAGACGCTGGCCAGGTCGACCACGACCATGTCCTCGGGCGGGCCGTAGACCGGCACCGTGGCCTTGTCGGTGCGCGTCAGGCTGCCGGGGTACACCGGCTCGTAGTAGCCGGTGATCAGGCCGTTGGCGTCGTTCTGCGCCGAACGCAGACCGTAGGCCTGCAGGTTCTGCTGGAGAAACGCACGCACCTGGGTCGGATCGGCCGGCACCGTGGCCGCACCCTGGCAGGTCGCCGCCCATACCGGATCGCGGACGAGCTTCTGGCAACCCGTGCGCCAGGCCTGGAAGCCGGCCAGCAGATCCGCGTCGCTGACGCTGGGCAGGTCCTTCCAGTCGACACTATTGTAGGTGGCGATGGCATGGGGCTGGGGTGGGGTTTTTTCGCTGTCGCCGCCGTTGCAGCCGACCAGCACGGCCAGGGCGGGCAATGCCCAGGCGAGAGGGCGCAGAACAGACTTCATGAATACGATCCTGTGGGGGACGAAGACAGGTTTTCGTCCTTGTGATTTGTGTGGCTATTGGTCTTTTGCGCTGCGCCAGCGATACTGCGCGCCCGACTCCCTTGGCCGATGTCACCATGATGTGCAAGCGATTGACCGCAGTGCTGCTCGCCACCCTCGCACTCTGTGCCTGCGAGCGCGTCGACCCGAACTCGCCCCTGGCGCAGCGCAAGGCGATCTTCAAGGACATGCTGCGCACCAGCGAAGACCTGGGCGGCATGCTGCGCGGCCGCCTGCCTTTTCAGGCGAGTGGCTTCAAGGACGGCGCGGCGCGTCTGGACGCCCTGGCCCATCAGCCTTGGGCGCATTTCCCGAAGGTGCGCGATGGCGGTGACAGCAGCGCGCGGCCGGAAGTGTGGGCGCGTCAGGCGCAGTTCGAGGCGCTGGCCCGCGACCTGGAACGCGCCACCGGTGAACTGGTGCAGGTCACGGCGGCCTCGCCGCTGGACAAGGGGGCGCTCAAGCCGCCCATGGACCGTGTCGAAGCGGCGTGCCAGGCCTGTCATGCGCAATTTCGTACGCACTGAGCCGCGATCTTCCGAGTGCGGTGATCAGCGCTCGAGCTCGTCCACCGCTTCCTGAAGTTCCTTCTTGGACTCGGCGAGCTTCTCCTTGCGCTTGTTGATCTTCTCCGAATCGCCTTTCTTCATGGCCTTGTCCAGGTCCTTGGTGCGCTGGGCGACTTCGTGGCGGGCGTCCAGCACCTTCTGCTCGCGCTCCTTGCGCAGGCCGCTGTCGGTGCAATTGGCGGTGACTTCAGCCAGAGCCTTTTCCAGGCCGGCGGCCTGGTCGGCGTTGCGATGGGCGCGCGCTTCGTTCAACTGGTTCTCGATGGCGCTGCGCTTGGCGGCGCAGCCGGTCAGGCCGGCGTCGGGCTCGGCGGCCTGGAGAGGGCCGGTGGCCAGGCCGAGGGCGGCCAGCAGAACGAGCGTGGATACTGATTTCATGAACTGGAGCCTCTTTTCAGGGCGGGGTGACAAAAAAAGAAATCCTGCCCGGATTTTGCCCGTTTGGAAACCGCACGGGCGGTATTCACGCAAAGATGCAGAAAGCGCCTACGTGATTTGTGGTTCAGCTGACTTGTCGGAACATAAAAAAGCCCCTGCCGATCGCTCGGCAGGGGCCGGTTCACGGCAGGCGAGTTTACAGGCCGGCAGCGTCGCGCAGGGCGGCGGCGCGGTCGGTGCGCTCCCAGGTGAAGGTGGTGAAGGTGTCGTCGCCCACGGTCTTGCGCTGCGGCTCGCGGCCGAAGTGGCCGTAGGCGGCGGTTTCCTGGTACATCGGGTGGAGCAGGTCGAGCATCTTGGTGATGGCGTACGGGCGCAGGTCGAAGCACTCGCGCACCAGTTGCACGATCTTCTCATCGGAAACCTTGCCGGTGCCGAAGGTGTTGATCGAAATGGAGGTCGGCTGGGCCACGCCGATGGCGTAGGACACCTGGATCTCGCAGCGCTCGGCCAGGCCCGCGGCGACGATGTTCTTGGCCACGTAGCGACCGGCGTAGGCCGCGGAACGGTCGACCTTGGACGGGTCCTTGCCGGAGAACGCGCCGCCACCATGACGGGCCATGCCGCCGTAGGAGTCGACGATGATCTTGCGACCGGTCAGGCCGCAGTCGCCCACCGGGCCGCCGATGATGAAGTTGCCGGTGGGGTTGATGTGGAACTGGGTGCCCTTGTGCAGCAGTTCGGCCGGCAGGGTGTGCTTGACGATCAGCTCCATCACCGCTTCCTGCAGGTCTTTCTGGGAGACCTCCGGGTTGTGCTGGGTCGACAGCACCACCGCGTCGATGCCCACCACCTTGCCGTTCTCGTAGCGGCAGGTCACCTGCGACTTGGCATCCGGGCGCAGCCAGGGCAGCAGCCTGGACTTGCGCGCTTCGGCCTGGCGCTCGACCAGGCGATGGGAGAAGCAGATCGGCGCCGGCATGAGCACGTCGGTCTCGTTGCTGGCGTAGCCGAACATCAGGCCCTGGTCGCCGGCGCCCTGGTCTTCGGGCTTGGAGCGGTCGACGCCCTGGGCGATGTCCACCGACTGCTTGCCGATGATGTTCATCACCGCGCAGGTGGCCCCGTCGAAGCCGACGTCGGAGCTGTTGTAGCCGATGTCGATGATGACCTTGCGCACCAGCTCTTCCAGGTCGACCCAGGCCGAGGTGGTGACTTCGCCGGCGATGATCGCCACGCCGGTCTTGACCAACGTCTCACAGGCCACGCGGGCGTACTTGTCCTGGGCGATGATCGCGTCCAGGACCGCATCGGAGATCTGGTCGGCGATCTTGTCCGGATGCCCTTCGGACACGGACTCGGAGGTGAAAAGGGAGTATTCGCTCATCTCGAAGGGTTCCTAGAATGTACCGATGTGAATGTCGCCAGCGGCCCGCTGGAAATGCCGGACCTGGATCTGGAAACCGTTACGCAAGCCTACGTAGAGGCTGTCGCCAGGGGTGAGCCCGGCGGACGCGGCCCAGCGGGCCAGATCGTCCTGTTCGAAGCCCAGCCAGAGGTCGCCGCAAGCCTGGCGGGCCCAGCCCTGGTCATGGCTGCACAGCTCGGTGATCAGCAGGCTGCCACCGGCCTTTACCCGCCCGGCCAGCAGGCGCAAGGCCTCGGCCGGTTCGCTGAAGTGATGCAGGACCATGTTCAGCACCACGCAGTCGGCCTGCGGCTGGGCGCTGTCCAGAGCGTCTGCCAGTTGCAGGTCGACGTTGTCCAGGGCTTCGCGCTCGCAGACCTGGCGGGCCAGTTCGAGCATGGTCGGGCTGTTGTCCAGCGCCGTGACGTGGTTGAAGCGGCGCGCCAGGTCGGGAAGAAAACCGCCGTCACCAGGGCCGACTTCCAGTGCGCAGGCTTGGGCACCGAAGTGCAGTTTGTCCAGCAGCGCCAGGAGGCTTTCGCGGTATTGCGGCAAGCCGGCGATCAGGTCCTGCTGGGCGCGGAATTTCTCCTCCACGCGCAGGAAGAAATCCTGGCTGGTGGCCGCACGACGCTGCTGCACCTGGGCGATGCGCGCCTGCACGTCGTGGCTCAGCGCAAGGCCGTCGACTTCCTCGAGCAGCGCCGAATGCAGGCGTCCGCCCTGACGCTGGCTGTCCGGCAGGGCGCGGCGATAGAAGATCGCGTTGCCTTCGCGGCGCGTGGCCACCAGCTCGGCCTGGGCCAGCACCTTCAGATGATGGCTCATGCCCGACTGGCCGATGTCGAAGATCTGCGCCAGTTCGAGCACGCCGAACGAATCGCTGGCCAGCGCGCGCAGCACGTTCAGGCGCAGCGGGTCACCACCGGCCTTGCACAGGGCGGTGAGCTGTTCGCTGCGATGAGGGGCGGCGGGCGCTTGAAGGTTCATGGGGCGGGAGTCTAGTCAGGCCAACCCGAGCTCGCAAGTGCAATATCAAAAAGTTTTGATATTGAGATGTGCTTCAGAACGACCGGCCCCGGGCGCCAGGCCAGGCGACAGGCGGTAATGCAGGGTGGGGGTTTGCCACCCTACACATGCCGCTCGAAGCTCGAAATGTTTGCCCCTGGCCGCGCAGTGGGGGAAAATGGCCGTCTTTTTCGTGACACCACCTCTTCAAGCCTCAGGAGACCAGCGATGCCCAGCCGTCGTGATCGTGCCAACGCCATTCGTGCCCTCAGCATGGATGCCGTGCAAAAGGCCAACAGCGGCCATCCCGGTGCCCCCATGGGCATGGCGGATATCGCCGAAGTGCTTTGGCGCGACTTTCTCAAGCACAACCCGAGCAACCCGGGCTTCGCCGACCGTGACCGCTTCGTGCTGTCCAACGGTCACGGCTCGATGCTGATCTACTCGCTGCTGCACCTGACCGGCTACGACCTGTCGATCGACGATCTCAAAGGCTTCCGCCAGTTGCACAGCCGCACCCCGGGTCACCCCGAACACGGCTACACCCCGGGCGTGGAGACCACCACCGGCCCGCTCGGCCAGGGCATCGCCAACGCCGTGGGCTTCGCCCTGGCGGAAAAGATCATGGCCGCCCAGTTCAACCGCGAAGGTCACGCCATCGTCGATCACCATACCTATGTGTTCATGGGTGATGGCTGCATGATGGAAGGCATTTCCCATGAAGTGGCTTCCCTGGCCGGCACCCTGGGCCTGAACAAGCTGATCGCCTTCTACGACGACAACGGTATTTCCATCGATGGCGAAGTCCATGGCTGGTTCACCGACAACACCCCGGCACGCTTCGAAGCCTACAACTGGCAGGTGATCCGCAACGTCAACGGTCACGACGCCGAAGAGATCAAGACCGCCATCGAGACCGCGCGCAAAAGCGACCGTCCGACGCTGATCTGCTGCAAGACCATCATCGGCTTCGGCTCGCCGAACAAGCAAGGCAAGGAAGACAGCCACGGCGCGCCACTGGGCACCGATGAAATCGCCCTGGCCCGCAAGCAGCTGAACTGGAATCACGGCCCGTTCGAGATTCCTGCGGACATCTATGCCGAGTGGGATGCCAAGCAGGCCGGTGCCCAGGCCGAAGCCGAGTGGAACCAGCGCTTCGACGCCTACGCCAAGGCCTTCCCGGAGCTGGCCGCCGAATTCCAGCGCCGCACCGCCGGCGAGCTGCCAGCCGACTTCGCCGAGAAAGCCCAGCAGTACATCGAGGACGTGGCCGCCAAGGGTGAAACCATCGCCAGCCGCAAGGCTAGCCAGAATACCCTCAACGCCTTCGGCCCGCTGCTGCCTGAACTGCTCGGTGGCTCGGCCGACCTGGCCGGCTCCAACCTCACCCTGTGGAAGGGCTGCAAGGGCGTGGATGCCGTCGATGCCAGCGGCAACTACCTGTTCTACGGCGTGCGCGAGTTCGGCATGACCGCCATCATGAACGGCCTGACCCTGCACGGCGGCCTGCTGCCCTATGGCGCGACCTTCCTGATGTTCATGGAATATGCGCGCAACGCGGTGCGCATGTCGGCGCTGATGAAGCAGCGCGTGGTGCACGTCTATACCCACGACTCCATCGGTCTGGGCGAGGACGGTCCGACCCACCAGCCGATCGAGCAACTGACCAGCCTGCGCACCACGCCGAACCTGGACACCTGGCGTCCGGGCGACGCGGTCGAGTCGGCGGTGGCCTGGAAAGCCGCGCTGGAGCGCAAGGACGGGCCATCGGCACTGATCTTCTCGCGTCAGAACCTGCAGCACCAGCCGCGCAGCGCCCAGCAGATCGCCGACATCGCCCGTGGTGGCTACGTGCTCAAGGACTGCGCCGGCGAGCCGGAACTGATCCTGATCGCCACGGGTTCGGAAGTGGGCCTGGCCGTACAGGCCTTCGACGCGCTCAGCGCGCAGGGTCGCCAGGTGCGCGTGGTGTCCATGCCGAGCACCAGCGTGTTCGATGCCCAGGACGCCGCCTACAAGCAGTCGGTACTGCCGCTGGAAGTGGGGGCGCGTATCGCCATCGAAGCGGCCCATGCCGACTTCTGGTACAAGTACGTCGGCCTCGAAGGTCGTGTCATCGGCATGACCACCTACGGCGAATCGGCCCCTGCCGCTGCGCTGTTCGAGGAGTTCGGCTTCACCCTGGAGAACATCCTGGGCACCGCCGAGGAACTGCTGGAAGACTGATCCCTGCCGGGCGAAGCGAGGGCGATGCCCTCGTTTCGCGACACAAGGCCGCTTCCACAAGGCACTGCTCGCTCCGTGCCCTGTGGAAGCGGCCTTGTGTCGCGATGGGCTGCGTCGCGGCTCCGATGGCCATCATGCGTTAGCGAGTCGCGAATGACCCAAGCTCGTCCCTACAAGGTTGCACTCAACGGTTACGGCCGCATCGGCCGCTGCGTCCTGCGCGCGCTGGTCGAGCGTGGGGCGAATGCCGGCTTCGAGATCGTCGCGCTGAACGACCTGGCCGACCAGGCCAGCCTGGAATACCTGACCCGCTTCGACTCGACCCACGGTCGCTTTCCGGGCGAGGTCAGGGTCGAGGGTGACTGCCTGCACATCAATGGCGACTGCGTGAAGGTGCTGCGCAGCGCCACCCCCGAGGGCATCGACTGGACCGCCCTGGACGTGGACCTGGTGCTCGAATGCTCCGGTGCCTGGCACACCCGTGCCGACGGCATGCGCTTCATCGAGTCCGGCGCACCCCGCGTGCTGTTTTCCCAGCCCATGGCCAGCGAGGCGGATGTCGACGCCACGGTGGTGTATGGCATCAACCAGCACGGCCTGACCGGCCAGGAGCGGTTGGTCTCCAACGCCTCGTGCACCACCAACTGCGGGGTGCCGTTGCTGCGCGTGCTGGACCAGGCGTTCGGCATCGAGTACGTGCAGATCACCACCATCCATTCGGCGATGAACGACCAGCCGGTGATCGACGCCTACCACCATGAGGACCTGCGCCGTACGCGCTCGGCCTTCCAGTCGGTGATCCCGGTGTCCACGGGCCTGGCCCGCGGCATCGAGCGCCTGCTGCCGGAACTTGCCGGGCGAATCCAGGCCAAAGCGGTACGCGTGCCGACCGTCAACGTGTCGTGCCTGGACATCACCCTGCAGACCGCGCGCGACACCGATGCCGCCGAGGTCAACCGGGTGCTGCGCGACGCCGCGCTGGACGGCCCGCTCAAGGGCCTGCTGGCCTATACCGAGCTGCCCCATGCCAGTTGCGATTTCAACCACGATCCGCATTCGGCCATCGTCGATGCCAGCCAGACCCGAGTCAGCGGCCCGCGCCTGGTGAACCTGCTGGCCTGGTTCGACAACGAATGGGGCTTCGCCAACCGTATGCTCGACGTCGCGGAACACTACCTGCACGTCGTCCACAAAACCGCCGTAAACAGCCCTGAAGGACTGCATTCATGACCGTGTTGAAGATGACCGACCTCGACCTGCAAGGTCAGCGCGTATTGATCCGCGAAGACCTCAACGTCCCCGTGAAGGACGGCGTGGTCACCAGCGATGCGCGCATCCTGGCCGCGCTGCCGACCCTCAAGCTGGCCCTGGAGAAGGGCGCGGCCGTGATGGTCTGCTCGCACCTGGGGCGTCCGAGCGAAGGTGAGTTCTCCCAGGAGAACAGCCTCAAGCCGGTGGCCGACTACCTGAGCAAGGCCCTGGGCCGCGACGTGCCGCTGGTGGCGGACTACCTCGACGGTGTCGAGGTGAAGGCCGGTGACCTGGTGCTGTTCGAGAACGTGCGCTTCAACAAGGGCGAGAAGAAGAACGCCGACGAGCTGGCGCAGAACTATGCCGCCCTGTGCGACGTCTTCGTGATGGACGCCTTCGGCACCGCCCACCGCGCCGAAGGTTCCACCCACGGCGTGGCCAAGTTCGCCAAGGTCGCGGCGGCCGGCCCGCTGCTGGCCGCCGAGCTGGACGCCCTGGGCAAGGCGCTGAAGGCGCCGGCCAAGCCGATGGCGGCGATCGTCGCCGGCTCCAAGGTGTCCACCAAGCTCGACGTGCTCAACAGCCTGTCCGGCGTCTGCGACCAGTTGATCGTCGGCGGCGGCATCGCCAACACCTTCCTCGCCGCCGCCGGTCACCCGGTCGGCAAGTCGCTGTACGAGCCGGACCTGGTGGACACCGCCAAGGCCATCGCCGCCAAGGTGAGCGTGCCGCTGCCGGTGGACGTGGTGGTCGCCAAGCAGTTCGCCGAGAGCGCCGAGGCCACCGTCAAGGCCATCGCCGACGTGGCGGCCGACGACATGATCCTGGACATCGGCCCGCAGACCGCGGCGCAGTTCGCCGAGCTGCTGAAGTCGTCGAAGACCATTCTGTGGAACGGCCCGGTCGGGGTGTTCGAGTTCGACCAGTTCGGCAACGGCACCCAGGTGCTGGCCAAGGCTATCGCCGACAGCGCGGCGTTCTCCATCGCCGGCGGCGGCGACACCTTGGCGGCCATCGACAAATACGGCGTCGGCGACCAGATCTCCTACATTTCCACCGGTGGCGGCGCGTTCCTCGAGTTCGTCGAGGGCAAGGTGCTGCCTGCCGTGGCGGTGCTCGAAGAGCGGGCCAAGGGCTGATCGGCATGGCGTCCGGCAAAGGGAGCGACCTGATGGTCAAGCAATTGCCTGTGATGATCCTGGCCGCGCTGCTGGGCGCCTGTTCGAGCGATCGGCCGGCGGACAGCCAGCCGACCGACGTGCCCAAGGGCGGCTGCTACCAGTCCCAGTGGCAGGCCGAGACGGTTCCGGTGATCAACAAGCGCCTGGGGCCGGATGGTCTGGAAAAGTACGATGACGAGCACCAGCGCCAGGCGCCCGGCTGCCCCTGATCGGGTAGCGGGCAACGGATGGGCCGTTTTGTGGTCTTGAACAATGGGTCGGTGGTGAGGCGTTCGCGAGCGAACCCGCTCCTGCGGGGGATGGGCCTGGCGACGATGGCCTCACCACGGGACCGAACCGAGGATACGCGATGAAAGCGTTGATGGCCGCACTGGCCCTGGCGTCACTGGCCGGTTGCTCGCTGCTGCAACCGTCTTCCGCTCCGGCGGACAACTGGACGCGCTGGGTCTGCGACAGTCAGGCCGAGGTGCTGTGGCGCTATGCCGACGCCTCGCGGCAGACGGTGGACGTGCGCCTGGGTGGCGCCGAGCAGGTCTATCGGCTCAAGAGCGAGCCGGGTGCCTCGGGTGCGTTGTACAGCGATGGCGTGCTCGCCTTCCATATCAAGGGCGACGAAGGCCTGGCGTACTGGGAAGCGACCAACGATCTGATTGGGCGGGGCTGCAAGGCGCCGTGATTGGCCGGTCCGCCACGGCGGTCCACACTACTTGAACAGCAACCGCCCCTGCGGCAGGCTTGCACGAAACAACGACGCTTGTCGGGAGAGAGATACACAATGGCACTCATTAGCATGCGCCAGATGCTGGACCACGCCGCCGAGTTCGGCTATGGCGTCCCAGCTTTCAACGTCAACAACCTCGAGCAGATGCGCGCCATCATGGAAGCGGCCGACAAGACCGACTCTCCGGTCATCGTCCAGGCTTCCGCCGGTGCCCGCAAATACGCCGGTGCCCCCTTCCTGCGTCACCTGATCCTGGCGGCCATCGAAGAATTCCCGCACATTCCGGTGTGCATGCACCAGGACCACGGTACCAGCCCCGACGTCTGCCAGCGCTCCATCCAGCTGGGTTTCAGCTCGGTGATGATGGACGGCTCGCTGCGCGAAGATGGCAAGACCCCGTCGGACTACGAGTACAACGTGCGCGTGACCCAGCAGACCGTGGCATTCGCCCACGCCTGTGGCGTGTCGGTCGAAGGCGAACTGGGTTGCCTGGGTAGCCTGGAAACCGGTCAGGCCGGTGAAGAAGATGGCGTCGGCGCCGAGGGCATCCTGGACCACAGCCAGATGCTGACCGACCCGGAAGAGGCCGCCGACTTCGTCAAGAAGACCCAGGTCGACGCTCTGGCCATCGCCATCGGCACCAGCCACGGCGCCTACAAGTTCACCAAGCCGCCGACCGGCGACATCCTGGCGATCGACCGCATCAAGGCGATTCACCAGCGCATCCCGGACACCCACCTGGTGATGCACGGCTCTTCGTCGGTACCCCAGGACTGGCTGGCGATCATCAACGAGTTCGGTGGTGACATCAAGGAGACCTACGGCGTGCCGGTCGAAGAGATCGTCGAAGGCATCAAGCACGGCGTACGCAAGGTCAACATCGACACCGACCTGCGCTTGGCGTCCACCGGTGCGATTCGTCGCTTCCTGGAGCAGAACAAGTCCGAGTTCGATCCTCGCAAGTACTTCGCCAAGACCGTCGAAGCCATGCGCGACATCTGCATCGCCCGCTATGAAGCCTTCGGCACCGCTGGCAACGCCTCGAAGATCAAGCCGGTCTCCCTGGACGCCATGTTCCTGCGCTACGCCAAGGGCGAGCTGGCCGCCAAGGTCATCTGATCCCTCCGGCCAGTGCCAAGAAAACCCGCAGCGATGCGGGTTTTTTCGTTTCTGCAGCCGTGGATTGGGCACCCTGGCCGTGACCGCAAACGATCTTTGCCAATACATTCATCTATTCATACGAGCGGCCGATGAATTAAGGCACAATGCTATTATTGATCTTCCGGGTCGGAGATTACCCGTGTTCCGTCTATCTGCAGTCCGCCCGAGTCACTTTCTGCCCTCGACACTGTTGCTGCTGGCCGGCCTGGCCGCGGCCTATGTCAGGGACCTGAGCGTGTTCTTCACGTCTCTGTTCAATGTACTGCCCACGCTGGTTCTGCTGCTGGGCGGGGCCTATTGCGCGGTATATCGGCGTCAGCGCGAGCTGTTCCTGATGGTGACGGTGTACATCGCCTACTTCCTGCTCGACACCCAGACCGACTACTACCGCGACCATGGCCAGGTGCGCGAGGACGCTGCGGTGGTGTTCCACCTGGTGTGCCTGCTGCTGCCGGGCCTGTTCGGCCTGTTCGGCGCCTGGCAGGAGCGCACTCACCTGGCCCAGGACCTGCTCGCCCGGGTCGCCGTTCTGGTGGCGGTGGGTGGGGTGGCGCTGGCCCTGGAGCAGAGCTATCCACAGGCGCTGCTGAACTGGCTGGCGGAGATCCGCTGGCCGTCCCTGCATGGCCACTGGATGAGCCTGATCCAGCTGGCCTACCCGCTGTTCTTCGGCGTGTTCGTGCTGCTGGTGGTGCAGTACCTGCGCCAGCCACGGCCGTTGCATGCCGCCCAGGTCGTCGGCTTGATCGGCCTGTTCTGGATGCTGCCGCAGACTTTCATCCTGCCGTTCACCCTGAACATCATGTGCAGCCAGGTCATGCTGATGATCGCCGCTGCCGTGTCCCACGAGGCCTACCAGATGGCGTTTCGCGACGAACTGACCGGCCTGCCGGGTCGCCGTGCGTTGAACGAGCGCATGCAGAGGCTGGGACGCAATTATGTGATCGCCATGACCGACGTGGATCATTTCAAGAAATTCAACGACACCCATGGCCATGACGTCGGCGACCAGGTGCTGCGTCTGGTCGCCAGTCGCCTGTCGAAAGTGACCGGTGGTGGGCGGGCGTATCGCTACGGCGGCGAGGAATTCGCCCTGGTCTTCGCCGGACAGACCGTCGAGGAGTGCCTGCCGCACCTGGAGGCGGTTCGCGAGATGATCGCCAACTACGCCATCCAGTTGCGCGACCCCAACAGCCGACCGCAGAACGACAGCGCCGGTCGTCAGCGCCGCGCGGGAGCTGCGGGCAGCACGGTGTCGGTGACCATCAGCATCGGCGTTGCCGAGCGCCTGGCCGAGCACCGTAATCCCGACGAAGTGCTCAAGGCGGCTGACCAGGCGCTCTACAGCGCCAAGGCGGCGGGGCGCAACTGCGTGATGCAGGCCGGGCAGACCCTGCGCCGGGGCGCCGTGCGCACGGCGTGACCATAGCTGACTATTCGGTCGCTTGATGACCCTATGTCTCGTAAAAGTTGTTCGGTTACACTGGTTTCATTCCAGCACGCGGCCCCTGGCGGGTCGCCCCGACTCTGCTAGCGAGAGGTTGTCATGGCCGACTATAAAGCGCCCCTGCGCGATATGCGCTTCGTACTCAATGAAGTCTTCAAGGTTGCCGATCTCTGGACTCAGTTGCCGGGCCTGGCGGAGCTGGTCGATGCCGATACCGCCATGGCCGTGCTGGAAGAGGCGGGCAAGGTCACCAGTAAAAGCATCGCGCCCCTGAGCCGCGCAGCCGATGAAGAAGGCTGTCACTGGCAGGACGGCGCGGTGCGTACGCCCGCGGGATTCATCGAGGCGTACCAGACCTATGCCGAGGGTGGCTGGGTCGGGGTCGGCGGAGACCCGCTGTTCGGTGGCATGGGCATGCCCAAGGCCGTGTCGGCCCAGGTCGAGGAGATGGTCAATGCCGCCAGCCTGTCGTTCGGCCTCTACCCGATGCTCACCGCCGGTGCCTGCCTGTCGATCAACGCCCACGCCAGCGAAGCGCTGAAGGAAAAGTACCTGCCGAACATGTACGCCGGTGTCTGGGCCGGCTCCATGTGCCTGACCGAACCTCACGCCGGCACCGACCTGGGCATCATCCGCACGCGCGCCGAGCCCCAGGCCGACGGCAGCTACAAGGTCAGCGGCACGAAGATCTTCATCACCGGGGGCGAGCACGACCTGACCGAGAACATCATCCACCTGGTGCTGGCCAAGTTGCCCGACGCCCCGCCCGGCCCCAAGGGCATTTCGCTGTTCCTGGTGCCCAAGTTCCTGGTGAACGACGATGGCAGCCTTGGCGCGCGCAACCCGGCTCATTGCGGCTCCATCGAGCACAAGATGGGCATCCAGGCTTCGGCCACCTGCGTGATGAACTTCGACGAGGCGGTGGGTTACATCGTCGGCGAGCCGAACAAGGGCCTGGCCGCGATGTTCACCATGATGAACTACGAGCGCCTGGGGGTTGGTATCCAGGGGCTGGCCTCGGCCGAGCGCTCCTACCAGAACGCGGTGGAGTACGCCCGCGACCGCCTGCAAAGCCGCGCGCCAACCGGTGCCCAGGCCAAGGACAAGGTCGCCGACCCGATCATCGTCCATCCGGACGTGCGCCGCATGCTGCTGACCATGAAGGCCCTGATCGAAGGCGGCCGGGCGTTTTCTACCTATGTCGCCCTGCAACTGGACAGCGCCAAGTTCAGCGAGGACGCGGCCGCTCGCCAGCGCAGCGAGGAACTGGTCGCCCTGCTCACGCCGGTGGCCAAGGCCTTCCTCACCGACCTGGGGCTGGAATGCACCGTGCATGGCCAGCAGGTGTTCGGTGGTCATGGCTACATCCGTGAGTGGGGGCAGGAGCAGCTGGTGCGCGACGTGCGCATCACCCAGATCTACGAAGGCACCAATGGCATCCAGGCCCTGGACCTGATGGGCCGCAAGGTCGTGGCCAGCGGCGGGGCCTACTACCGGCTGTTCGCCGAGGAGATCCGCCAGTTCATCGCCTCGGCTGGCGCGGGCCTGGGAGAGTTCACTCGCCCGCTCGGTCTCGCCCTCGATCAACTGGACGGCCTGACGGAATGGGTTCTAAAGCAAGCCAGGAATAATCCGAACGAGATTGGCGCTGCATCTGTCGAATATCTACATGCCTTCGGCTATGTGGCCTACGGCTACATGTGGGCGCGGATGGCGCAAGCCGCTCAGGCTGGAGAGGGCGACGAGGCGTTCTACGGCGCCAAGCTGGGTACCGCCCGTTTCTACTTCGCCCGTCTGCTGCCACGGCTCGATTCGCTGGTGGCGTCGGTCAAGGCGGGTAGCGAGTCGTTGTACCTGCTGGATGCTGAACAGTTCTGACAGTCGCAAGGCCAAGGACGGCCGAATCCGACGTTCGAATAACCTCATCTGTGTAAGCTTTTTCCTACGCTGCGTAGTGACTTTTCGCCTCTTTCCTAAGATTGGATCCAGGAGTAATCTTTCTCACATGGACGCAGCGCAGGAAGCGCAAAGGACAGAACAGGGACACACGAGGATTTCCCGCCAGGATGGTGGGACGATAGGGATGTCAGGGAAACAGTCTGGATAACCCCGCTTCGGCGGGGTTTCCTTCGTCTGGGCCCCGCCAATCCAGCGTGTCGCTCGATGGCCGCCTACACCGCACCGAGCCGGGCGTCGGTCTCCTCCTCCAGCAGGGTCCGCAGCAACTCCACCGAGGCCTGCTGACGCTGCGCATCGCGAAATACCAGCCCTACCTTCAGCGGTATCCGAGGCTCGCTCAAGGGCTTCCACAACAGCCCCTGGTCGTCTTGCGCCGCCTCCTTGGCGCGTCCCGGCAGGATGGTCGCCAGCGCAGTGTTGGCCAGGCTGTCGAGAATGCCCCCCATGTTGTTCATTTCCGCCTGCACCTGCGGCCGACGCCCCAGGTTGGCCAGTTGCGCCTGCCAGATCCTGCGCAGCTGGAACTCCTCGCCAAGCATCAGCAGCGGTAGCTCGGCGGCCTGTCGGATCGAGACTTTCTTGAAGTCCTTCAGGGCATGGGTGTTGGGGATGACCAGTTGCAACTCATCTTCGTACAACAAGTGCCCGTGCAGACCGGGTTGCCGGGGTGGCAGGTAACTGATGCCGATGTCCAGGGTACCGTGGAGCAAGCGCCGCTCGATCTCCAGGCCCGACAACTCGTAGATCTGCACCATCAGGTGCGGCTGCGCCCGTCGCAGTTTCTCCAGCAAGCGCGGCACCAGGCTCGGCCGCACGGTCTGCAGCACGCCGATGGCCAGGGTGCGCAAGGACTGGCCCTTGAAACCCTCCATGGCTTGCTGCGCCCGCTGCAACCCATCGAGCAGGGGCAGGGCGTGGTTGTACAGGGTGTGGGCGGCCAGGGTGGGCAGCAGGCGCTTGTTGCTGCGTTCGAACAGGCTCAGTTCCAGGCTGCGTTCGAGCTGGCGAATCTGCTGCGACAGGGCGGGTTGCGACAGCGACAGGCGCTCGGCGGCGCGGCCCACGTGGCCTTCTTCATAGACTGCGACGAAATAGCGCAGTTGGCGAAAATCCATAAGTTTCACTTATCGAAAAAGCGGTTAAATCGAAATGGCCCGAACGCGTCGAGGCGCCTAGTCTAGCGCCGTCTCTCGTCAGCTTTAAGCGCAGCCAGCGGATTTTCCCGGGTTGGGCGAGGACCCTCATTGATAGGCAGAGCAGAACATCGACCCACGGCCGAGACCGGGGCGCCCTGCCAGCGTGCGTGATAGCCGTGGAGCCACCATGAACCTGTTCAAGCAGCGCCGTGCAGCGCTTGCCGTCGTCGATTCCGCCCATGCCCAGTCACCTGACAGGGTCTGCGCGCCGCCCGAGCGTTCGCCGCAGGTGTTCACCCATGGCCAGGGCTCCTGGCTGTGGGACGACCAGGGCCATGCCTACCTGGACTTCTGTCAGGCCGGTGGCAGCAATACGCTGGGGCACAGCCCGCAGGTGCTGGCCAGGGCGCTGGGCGAGCAGGCTCAGGCGCTGATCAGCTCGGGCGGTGGGATGGCCGCCGACGCCTCATGGGCCTACGGCGAGCGGCTGCGCCAGGCCACCGACAGCGACCAGGTGCATCTGCTCGACAGCGCTGCCGAGGCCTGCCAGGGGGCGATCGGCCTGGCCCGCCAGTGGGGCCGACTGCACCGCGGCGGCGCTCGCCACATCATCGTGGTCGGCCAGGCGTTCGCGGGGCACTTGCCGCATCTGTGCCGCGACGGTGGGGCGGATGTGAGTCAGGTGCCGTTCAACGATCTGCCGGCGCTGCACGCCGAGGTGGATTCGCGCACCGTCGCGATTCTGCTCGAACCCCTACAGGCCAGTTCGACCGCGACCCCGGCCACCCGCGACTATTTCCACGGCGTGCACACGCTGTGCCGCGAACTGGGCATCCTGTTCATCCTCGACGAATTGCACAGCGGCGCTGGCCGCTGCGGTGCCTTGCTGGCCGAGCAGCTCTATGGCGTGCGCGCCGACATCGTCACCCTCGGCAAGGGGCTGGGCGGCGGCGTGGCGCTGGCCGCGTTGCTGACCCGCGCAACGGCCTGTTGCAACGAGGCGCCGCGGCCGCTGGCCGGCCACGCCGGTCACGCGCTGAGCAGCGCCGCAGGGCTGGCGGTGCTCGACACCCTGCTGGCGCCCGGTTTCCTCGCCCAGGTGCAGGACAGCGCCCGATACCTGCGAGAAGGCTTGAACCGCCAGGCACGGCGTCATGCCCTGGGCGAGGTCGACGGCCTGGGGCTGCTGTGCGCGCTGCGCCTGCGTGAGCCTCAGGCTGACGCCCTGGTGGCGGCCGCGCGCGACGAAGGCCTGCTGATCGAGGCGCTGCAACCCGACAGCGTGCGCCTGTCGCCCGCCCTGGACGTGAGCCGCGCGGCCATCGACGACATGCTCAAGCGCCTGCTGCGCGCGTTTGCCCGACTGCGCCACAGCCACACCCGGGCGCTGAGCCAAGCCAGCGGCTGATACCGAATCCTGCACCGAACCGTCTGGCGTACATGCGCATCGCCCCGGACCAGCTTCATTGGGTTCGGGGCGTTTTTTTAGGCGTGCCGCCATGCCCTCAAGCGGATGTGCGAAGCCTGACGACCCCCTCGAAACGCCCGTTTTCCGGGTCCTGAGGGCCTGAATCGGTGAGAGGGGCTCATTTATTTCGTTGATAGCGAACTGATTGCATTGCTTCGCCTGAACTCCAGTCTAGAGTAGACATCGGATCCAGATACAAGACGACATCGTTCGCGAAGAGAAGTGGCATGGATGGAGCTCGAGACGCGGCACCGCAAAGCAGCTCCGTGCTGCTGGTGGTCGATGACTACCCGGAAAACCTGATCAGCATGCGGGCCTTGCTGGCCCGCCCCGATCGGCAAGTGATCACCGCGAGCTCAGGCAGGGAAGCCCTGAGCGCGCTGCTCGAACATGACGTGGACCTGGTCCTGCTGGACGTGCAGATGCCGGAAATGGACGGCTTCGAGGTCGCCCGGCTGATGCGCGGCAGCCAGCGCACACGGCTGACGCCGATCATCTTCCTCACCGCCAACGAGCAGTCCCAGGCCGCCGTGCTCAAGGGCTATGCCAGCGGGGCGGTGGACTACCTGTTCAAGCCCCTGGACCCGCATATCCTCAAACCCAAGGTCCAGGCCCTGCTGGAGCAGCAACACCATCAGCGTGCGTTGCAGCACCTGAGCCTGGAGCTGGAGCGGGCGCGGGCATTCAATGCCTCGATCCTGGAAAACGCCGCCGAAGGCATCCTGGTGGTGGACGCGTGCGGCAACATCGGCTTCGCCAACCCGGCCATTTCGAGCCTGTTGCAGGTCTCGACGGACACGCTGCGCGGGGCGCACGTGCTGGACCTCATCCAGTTGCCCAGTGCCGCCCTGTGGCGCGAATCGGCGTTCTACCACGCCTACCTGGGCCGGGAAATCTTTCGCGTTCACGACGCCCAGCTGCGTACCCCGCAGGGCGCGCTGGTTCCGGTGGCGCTGTCCTGTGCGCCGCTGCCGGTGGAGCAGCAGGCCATGGTGGTGACGGTGCTGGACATGTCGGTGGTGCGCAGCCTGCATGAGCAACTCGAGCACCAGGCGGTGACCGATCCACTGACCGGCCTGCTCAATCGCCGCGGCTTCTACCAGACCGCCGAAGGCGTGCTGCTGCGCAACGATCGCCCGGACAAGGTGCAGGCCCTGATGTACATGGATCTGGATGGCTTCAAGCGGATCAACGACTCCATGGGCCACCAGGCCGGGGATCAGGTGTTGCGTTGGGTCGGCGAGCAACTCAGGGATTGCCTGGGCGGCCAGGCGCTGCTCGGACGCATGGGTGGCGACGAGTTCACCGCGCTGATCGACGGCCTGCCTTACCCGGAACAGGCCGCCCGCCACGCGGAGGTGTTGATCGAGCGGATGTCCAGCTGTCCGCAGGTGGACGGCCAGGACGTGTGCCTGGGGATCAGCATCGGCATCGCGACGTATCCGGACTGCGGCGCCACCGTCGAAGGCCTGCTGCGCGCGGGCGACACCGCCATGTACGCGGCCAAGCGCGCCGGCCGCCACCAGTATCGCTTCTACGACCAGGAGCTCAATGGCCGCGCGCGCTCGCGGCTGATGCTCGAGGACAGCGTGCGCACGGCCATCGATCATCAGGATTTCACCTTGGTGTATCAACCCCAGGTGGGTTTCGCCGACGGTCACCTGCGCGGTTTCGAGGCCCTGCTGCGCTGGCAGCATCCCAGCGTCGGCGATGTGCCGCCGGGGCTGTTCATTCCGTTGCTCGAGGAAGCTCGCCTGATCCATCGCCTGGCCA
Organism: Pseudomonas sp. S30; assembly: GCF_016518545.1. Taxonomy (GTDB): domain Bacteria; phylum Pseudomonadota; class Gammaproteobacteria; order Pseudomonadales; family Pseudomonadaceae; genus Aquipseudomonas. The sequence continues at coordinate 222,989 of NZ_JACVTO010000003.1, read as the reverse complement.
GCTGGATCTACCTCAAGGGCGCGGCCCAGCGCCAGGCCTGGCAGCCGGTGTTCGCCGAGGACATGGTGCTGGGCATCAGCCTCAGCCGGGCACAGTTCACCCAGCCGAACCTGGTCGATGAGCTGCGTCGGGCCATCGACGAGCACCAGTTGCAGCCGGCGCAGCTGGAGGTGGAGGTGGCGGAGACCTCACTGATGTACGACATCGACGCGGCGGTCAAGCAGGTCAAGCGCCTGCGCGAGCTGGGCGTGCGGGTGGCCCTGGACGATTTCGGTGCCGGCGACTGCTCGCTGCGCATGCTGCGCGACCTGCCCATCGACACCCTCAAGCTCGATCGCCATCTGGTGGCCCGCCTGCCGGATTCGGCGGTCGATGCCGCGTTGGCGCGCAGTGTCATCGCGCTGTGCATCGCCTACGGCATCACCGTCATCGCCGAGGGCGTGGAAACCTCGGCGCAGGCGCAGTGGCTGCGCGACAACGGCTGCGGCTATGTGCAGGGTTTCCTGGTGGCAAGGCCGATGACCGCTGTGGATGTCCTGGCCTTCGTCGAGGAGCACGCCTGGAAATGACGGCGTGCTCACGCCGGGGCGATCAGGTCCCTGGCGTGCGGCAGGTCCGGGCCTTGCCGTGAACAGGTGATGGCCGCAGCGCGGATGGCATGGGCGAGCAGGCCATCGATCGCCTCACGGTCGAGTGCGGCCAGGCCCTGCGGGCTGACCGCGCCCAGCCTGGCGAGGCCGCCGAGAAGGGCGGCCTGGAAGGTATCGCCGGCGCCCACGGTATCGCGCAGGGGCAGCGAGGTATCCGCCGGCCGATGCCAGGTGCCGTGGGCGCTGTGGACGCTGGCACCCCGTGCCCCATGGGTGAGGAACACCAGCCGGCAGCGCGGACCCAGCCAGCCCCGGGCCACCTCGGCAGGATCACGGCCAGGGTAGAGCAGGGCGACGTCCTCCTCGCTGGCCTTGATCAGGTGCGCATGGGCGGCGAAGGCCTCGATCTGCCGGCGCCACAGGGCGATGTCTGGCGCCGGATCGAGCCGCACGTTCGGGTCCAGGCTGATCAGGCGCCGCTCGCACTCGCGCTGCACCAGCGCCAGCAGGGTGTCGGCCACCGGTTGCACCACCAGGGTGTAGGAGCCTACATGCACGCCGCGCACCGGGTCTTCCAGTGTCGGCAGATCGCCGAGGCGAACCTGACGGTCGGCGCAGCCCTCGCCGCGGAACTGGTAGCGGGCCGAGCCGTCGGCGTCCAGCGCCACCATGGCCAGGGTGGTCGGGGCGTCATTGCTGACCACATGCTGGCAGTCGACCTGTTCTTCCTCCAGGACCTGGCGTAACCGAGCGCCGAGAAAGTCTCTGGACAGGCCGCCAAAGAAGGCCGACTCCACACCCAGGCGACGCAGCCCGACCGCGACGTTGAACGGCGATCCCCCGGCGATCGCCTTGAAGCCCAGTTCGCTGCTGCGGGGGTTGTCGCGCTGGCTGAACACGTCGAACAAGGCTTCGCCACAGACCAGATACATGGGTTTCTCCAAAGGGGATGGGAGGGGCGGCCCGCGCTCACTGCCCAGGCAGGTGCGCGCGGTAACGTTGGTAGGCCACTTCGAAGGCAGCCTGCGACGCGGGCCTTGGCAAGGTGCGGGTGCTTTCGTCGAGGGTCACGCAGCGCGCGCACAGTGCCTGCAAGGTATCCCCCTCGCCGCGTTCGCGACCCAGGCTCCAGGCCGCCTGGAGCGCCGCGCCCAGGGCGGCCGCTTCGGTGTGATGGGGACAGACCAGCGGCACGCCGAGCAGGTCGGCCAGGGTCTGGCGCCACAGGGGGCTCTTGGCCGCGCCACCGACCAGGCGGATTTCCTGGCTGATCAGCCCGACATCGCGCAACAGGTCGAGGCCGTGGCGCAGGCTGAAGCAGGTGCCCTCCAGCACCGCACGGCACAGGTTGGCGGGGGTCAGGTTGGCGCTGGTCATGCCCAGCAGGCTGGCGCTGGCATCGGGTAGCGCGGGTACCCGCTCGCCGTCGAAGAACGGCAGCAGCAGCAGGCCCTCGGCGCCGATTGGCGATCGCGCGGCCAGTTCGGCGAAGGTGTCGAGGTCCAGGTCGAGCAGCGCCTGCACCAGTGCGCAGGCGCCTGTGAGGTTCATGGTGCAGATCAGCGGCAGCCAGCCGCCCGACGAGCTGCAGAACGTGGCCACTTCAGCGCAAGGGCTGATTTGCGCCTGGTCGAGGTGTGCCGCCAGCGTGCCGGAGGTGCCGAGGCTCAGCGTGAGGGTGCCGGGGGTGATGTTGCCCGTGCCGATGGCGCCGAGCATGTTGTCGCCACCGCCGCTGGCGACCGCGATGCCTGCTGGCAGCCCGAGCGCCTCGGCCGCCTGCGCCCGTAGCAGGCCGATGCACTGGCCCGACTCCACCAGTTGCGGCAGGGCGGCGGCCAGCCGCGGGCCGGGCTCGACCAGTTCCAGCACATCGGTGGCCCAGGCACGGTTGCGCACATCGTAGTAGCCGGTGCCCGAGGCATCTCCCGGCTCGCTACAGGCGCGGCCGGTGAGCCAGTGATTGAGGTAGTCGTGGGGCAACAGCAGGTGCGCCGCGCGGGCGAACAGCTCGGGATGGTGGCGCCGGGTCCAGAGCAGCTTGGACAGGGTGTAGCCGGGCGCGATCACCAACCCCAGGCGCTCCAGCGAGCCGCTGGCGCCACCCAGGGCTGCCAGCAGCTCGTCGTTTTCGCTGCGGGTCTGGGTGTCGCACCACAGCTTGGCCGGTCGCAGCACCTGGCCTTGGGCGTCGAGCAGCACCAACCCATGCTGCTGGCCGGAAACGGCCAGCGCGCGAATCTCCCGGCCGCCCACGCCAGCGGCGGTCAGCGCGTCGGCCACGGCCTCGCGCAGGGCCCGCAACCAGTCCGCCGGATCCTGTTCGCGGCAGCCGTGCTCGCCGCGCGGTGGTGCATGGGCTGCGCTGCCCTGGCCCAGCACCGCGCCGCTGCCGGCGTCCAGTATCAAGGCCTTGGTGCCCTGGGTGCCGCAGTCTATGCCGAGGAACAGTCCGTCCATCGTCGCTCTCCGTGTCAATCGCCCAGTACGCGGCGCAGGGTTTCACTCACGCCCACCTCGCGCAGGCTGTCGTAGAGCGTCTCGAAAGCCTGGACGAAAGCCCGCGAGTTGGGGATCGCCGTGCCGAAGATGGTCTCGTCGCCCAGCACCCGCGCCGCCAGCCCGTCGCGCTGGACCACGCGGGCCTGGCATTGCGCGGCGCGCGGATCGGGAATGCTGTAGCGGTTGCCCTGCTCGTCCTCGCCGCCCAGATACAGCGCCCAGGCTGCGACCACCAGCGCCACGCGATCCAGTGGCCGACCCTCGGCGATCAGGCGGTTGGCGGTGGGCACGATGAACTTGGGGAATTTCGACGAGCCGTCCGAGCAGACCCGTTCGAGCTGGTCGGCGATGGCGCGGTTGGAGAAGCGCTCCAGCAGGCTTTGCTTGTAGTGCGCCAGATCGATGCCCGGCACCGGCGCCAGTTGCGGGGTCACGTCCTGGTCCATGAACGTGCGCATGTAGCGGCGCAGTCGCTCGTCGGCCAGGGTTTCGTGGACGAAGCGGTAGCCCTGCAGGAAGCCCAGGTAGGTCAGGGCCAGGTGACTGCCGTTGAGCAGCTTGATCTTCATTTCCTCGTAGGGCGTGACGTCGTCGGTGAACTGCACCCCGACCTTTTCCCAGGCGGGCCGGCCGTCGACGAACTTGTCTTCCAGGACCCATTGCAGGAACGGTTCGCACACCACCGGCCAGGCGTCCTCGACGCCGTGACGCTCGGCCAGCTGACGCCGATGGGCGTCGCTGGTCATGGGCGTGATGCGGTCGACCATGGCGTTGGGGAAGCTGACATGCTCGTCGATCCAACGCGCCAGCTCGGGATCCAGCCGTTCGGCGAAGGCCAGCAGCGCCTGGCGTGCCACTCGGCCATTGTGGGGCAGGTTGTCGCAGGACATCACCGTGAAAGCTCGATGGCCTGCCTCGCGCCGGCGCCGCAGGGCCTGGCAGAGAAAGCCGAACACGCTGCGCGGTCGCTCGGGCGTGGCCAGGTCCTGCTGGATCGCCGGCAGATGGGCGAGGAACTCCCCGGTGCTGTCGTCGATGCAGTAACCGCCTTCGGTGATGGTCAGCGAGACGATGCGAATGGCCGGATCGGCGAGGGTGTCGAGCAGGGTCTGAGCCTGATCCTCGGCCAGCAGCATCGCGCTGATGGCGCCGATCACGCGAACCTCGGTATCGGCGCCATCGCCCAGTTCGTAGAGGGTGTAGAGGTGGTCCTGGGCCGCCAATGCATCGCGCATGGCGCGGTCTTCGCTGCGCAGGCCGGCGCCGCAGATCGCCCAGTCGTGGGCTTGGCCGAGGTTCATCAAGGCATCGGTGTAGGCCGCCTGGTGTGCGCGGTGGAAGCCGCCGACGCCGATATGGACGATGCCGTGGCGCAGTTGGCTGGGGCCGTACGCGGGACGTGCTACCGAAGTCGGCAGGCGGTCGAGGTGAGCGCGGTCGAGTTTCATGGGCAATCCTTGCAGGCCGCTCAAGCGGCCTGTTGCAGTCGTTTGTCGAGGGCCTTGCCGGTGCTGTCGAACAGGTGGCAGTGGCGTGGGTCGAGGGTCAGTTGCAGGGGCTCGCCGTAGATCGGCGCGAAGTCTCCGGGCACGCGTACGGTGAGCATCTCGCCGCTGGCGCTGCGCACGTGGCAATAGGTGTCGCTGCCCAATCGCTCGCTGACGTCGGCGATCACCTGCAGCATGCCTGGCTCGCCAATGCCGGCGATGCTCAGGTGCTCGGGACGAATGCCCAGGGTCAAGGCGGTGCCTGGGGCCAGCTCGCCAGCACCGCGCGGCAGGGCGAGGCGCGCACCGCATTCCAGCGCCACTTCGCATCGATCGCCCTGGTTGCGGCTCAGGTGCCCGCGCAGCAGGGCCATCTTCGGCGTGCCGAGAAAGCCCGCCACGAACAGGTTGGCGGGATGGTGATACAGCTCCAGGGGCGAGCCGACCTGCTCGATCCGCCCGCCGTTGAGCACCACCACCTTGTCGGCCAGGGTCATGGCCTCGACCTGGTCGTGGGTCACGTAGATCATGGTCGCGGCCAGCTCCTTGTGCAGGCGCGAGAGTTCCAGGCGCATCTGCACGCGCAGGGCGGCATCGAGGTTGGACAGCGGCTCGTCGAACAGGAAGATCTTGGGGTTGCGCACGATCGCCCGGCCGATCGCCACCCGCTGGCGCTGGCCACCGGAGAGCTGGCGCGGCTTGCGTTCGAGCAACGGTTGCAGTTCCAGGATACGCGCGGCGTCCTCGACCTTGCGCTCGACCTCGGCCTTGGCCACCCCGGCCAGGTCCAGGGCGAAGGACAGGTTCTTGCGCACGGTCATGTGCGGGTACAGGGCGTAGGTCTGGAACACCATGGCCAGGTCGCGCTTGGCCGGCGCGGTGTCGGTGATGTCGACCCCGTCCAGGCCGATGCTGCCGCTGCTGACCTCTTCAAGACCTGCGATCAGGCGCAGCAGGGTCGACTTGCCGCAGCCGGACGGACCGACGAAGACCACGAACTCGCGGTCGTTCACGTCCAGGTCGATGCCCTGGATGATGGCATGGCCATCGAAGCCTTTGTGCAGGTTGCGGATCTTCAGATCAGCCATGTCGGTTACCTTCTTGGCGGCGTGGAGTCGCCCCGGGGGCGGCGGCAGGGATGGAGGCAGTGGCGTTGCCGGTGAGCGCACATGAACGCGTGCCTGGAGCTTGATGGGCGTTCATTTCACGGCCCCGAACGAGAGGCCGCGCACCAGCTGCTTCTGGCTGATCCAGCCAAAGATCAGGATCGGCGCGCAGGCCAGGGTGGACACCGCCGAGAGCTTGGCCCAGAACAGGCCTTCGGGGCTGGAATAGGAGGCCACCAGCGCCGTCAGCGGGGCGGCGGCCGAAGACGTGAGGTTGAGTGACCAGAACGCCTCGTTCCAGCACAGGATCAGCGACAGCAGCACCGTCGAGGCCAGGCCGCCGCGGGCGATGGGCAGCAGCACACGGACGATTTCCTGCCAGGTGCCGGCGCCGTCCAGGCGGGCGGCTTCTAGGATGTCGACCGGGATGTCCTTGAAGTAGGTGTACACCATCCACACCACGATCGGCAGGTTGATCAGGGTGTAGACGATGATCAGCGCCAGGCGCGAGTCGAGCAGGCCGAACTGCTTGGCCAGCAGGTAGATCGGCATCAGCACGCCCACCGGCGGCAGCATCTTGGTCGAGAGCATCCACAGCAAGGTGCGCTTGGTGTGACGCGATTCGAAGAACGCCATCGAATAGGCCGCCGGCACCGCGATCAGCAGGCACAGCACGGTGGCCGAGACCGAGATCAGCACTGAGTTCCAGGCGTAGGCGAAGTAGTCGCTGCGCGCATTGATGTGCAGGTAATTTTCCAGGGTCGGCTGGAAGATGAACTGCGGCGGCGTGGCGAAGGCGTCCAGTTCGGTCTTGAAGCTGGTCAGCAGCATCCAGAAGATCGGGAAGAAGATCACCAGGGCGATGCCCCAGCACAGCAGGCCGAGCAGCGCGTCGCGCAGGCGGCGATGTTGCTTGAGTGTCAGCATGGCGGGCTCCTCAGCTGCGCTCGGTCAGGTTCTTGCCGATCATGCGCACCAGCACGATGGCGGCGACGTTGGCGATCAGCACAGCGATCAGGCCACCGGCAGATGCCATGCCGACGTCGAATTGCAGCAGCGCCTGGTTGTAGATCAGGTAGGCCAGGTTGGTGGATTCGTAGCCGGGCCCGCCGCTGGTGGTGGTGAAGATCTCGGCGAACACCGACAGCAGGAAGATGGTCTCGATCATCAGCACCACGGCGATCGGCCGCGCCAGGTGCGGCAGGGTCAGGTGCCAGAAGATCGCCAGGGCACCGGCGCCGTCCAGGCGCGCCGCCTCCTTCTGCTCCTGGTCCTGGGACTGCAAGGCGGTCATCAACAGCAGGATGGCGAACGGCAACCACTGCCAGGAGACGATCAGGATGATCGACAGCAGGGGGTAGTGCGCCAGCCAATCCACCGGTTCGGCACCGAACACCCGCCACAGTGCGGCGAGAATGCCGGAGACCGGATGCAGGATCAGGTTCTTCCACAGCAGTGCGCTGACTGTAGGCATGATGAAGAACGGCGAGATCAGCAGCACCCGTACCACGCCCCGGCCCCAGAACTCACCAGCCTCCAGCAGCGCAGCGATCAGTACGCCGAGCACGACGCTGATGGCCAGCACGCTGCCTACCAGGGTGAGGGTATTGAGCGCGCCGGGCACAAACCCTGCGTCGGTGACGAAGAAGCTGAAATTGTCCAGGCCGACGAAGTCGTTCTCGCCGGGATACAGCAGGTTGTAGCGGATCAGCGAAAAATACAGGGTCATGCCCAGGGGCACGACCATCCACAGCAGCAACAGCGCCACCGAGGGGCTGACCAGGAACCAGCCAGGACCGACGCGGCGCTTGCCACGGCGCTCGGCGGCCAGGGTCGGGGAATCCAGGGTCGAAGTGTTCATGACGACTCCATGTGCGGCAGCAAGGGGCGAGCGGGCAGCGATGCCCATGGGGCGTCGCTGCAGCGGCAAGGTCTACTTGGGGTAGCCGGCGCGTTTCATCTCGCGCTCGGTCGACGACTGCGCCGCCGTCAACGCCTGCTCCGGTTTCATCTGGCCGGTGAGGGCGGCGGCGAACAGCTTGCCGACCTGGGTGCCAATGGACTGGAACTCGGGGATGGTCACCAACTGGATGCCCACGTACGGCACCGGCTGGAGGGTCGGATGGTTGGGGTCCACGCGCTTGAGCGACTCCAGGGTCACCTGGGCGAAGGGCGCGGCTTTCAGGTAAGCCTCGCTGTAGGTGGAGGCGCGGGTGCCCGGCGGCACGTTGGCCACGCCGTCCTTCTCGGCCACCAGCTGGGCATAGCCCTCGGACGTGGCCCAGGCGCTGAAGGCCTTGGCCGCGTCCTTGTGCTTGGCGCTCGCGGGAATCGCCAGCGCCCAAGCGTACAACCAGCTGGCGCCCTTGTCGGTGACTTGCTTGGGCGCGAAGGTGAAGCCGGTGACGTCGGCGACCTTGCTCTGGGACTTGTCCGTGACGAACGAGCCGGCCACGCTGGCATCGACCCACATCGCGCACTTGCCGCTGTTGAACAGCGCCAGGTTCTCGTTGAAGCCATTGCTCGACGCGCCGGGCGGACCGTACTGCCTGAGGGTATCGACGTAGAAGTTCAAGGCCTGGGACCAGGCGCTGCCGGTGAACTCGGGCTGCCACTGCTCATTGAACCAACGGCCACCGAAGGCGTTGGCGAGGGTGCTGATCAACGCCATGTTCTCGCCCCAGCCAGCCTTGCCCCTGAGGCAGATACCGTACTGGCCGTCCTGGGGTTTGTTGAGCTTGGCGGCGAATTCGCCCATCTGGGTCCAGGTGGGCTGTTCGGGCATGCTCAGGCCCGCCTGTTCGAACAGGTCCTTGCGGTAGTAGGTGATCGAGGCTTCGGCGTAGAACGGCAGGGCGTATAGCGTGCCCTTGAACGACAGGCCGTCGCGCACCGAGGGGAAGACATCGTCGAGCCGGTAGTCGGCAGGCAGGTCGCGCATCGGTTCCAGCCAGCCCTGGGCACCCCAGAGCGCGGCCTCGTACATGCCGATGGTCAGCACGTCGAACTGCCCGCCCTGGGTGGCGATGTCGGTGGTCAGGCGCTGGCGCAGGACGTTTTCTTCGAGCACCACCCACTTGAGCTGCACGTCCGGGTGCTGCTGCTCGAAGGCCTCGGACAGGCGCTGCATGCGGATCATGTCGCTGTTGTTGACGGTGGCGATGGTCAGGGTTTCGGCGGCCTGGGCCAGGGGCGTGAGGCTCAGGCAGGCGGCAGCCAGGCAGGTCTTGATCGAGTCGTTCATGCGGTGAACTCCCCTTCCGGACCGTGGGACGGCGCGGAAGTCATTATTGTTTTTGTCGTGCTCGGATCCAATTACACCCCGCTCGACGCCACCCGACAAAGCCTTGCCTGCACTCTCACCGATACTTTTTTGCGCAGTGCCTGGCCGGTTCGATGACCAATCGCCTCAGCCCAGATTCTGCTCGGTGAGGCGCTGGGTCACCAGGTGGCGGTAGCCCGAGGGGGTCATGCCCTTGAGCTGCTGGAAGCGCCGGTTGAAGTTCGACAGGTTGCTGAAGCCCGATTCGAAGCACACTTCGGTCACCGGCAGCTCGCTGCGGGCCAGCAGCTCGCACGACTTGCTGATCCGCAGGCGATTGACGAATTCGACGAAGCCGCGCCCTGCGGCCTGTTTGAAGAAGCGCGAAAAGTAGCTGGTGGTCATGCCCAGGTGCTCGGCCACCTGCTGCTGGGTCAGGTCCTGGGCGTAGTGCTGGAAGATGTAGTCCACGGCCCGGTTGATGCGCTCGACGTTGTGTTCGTCGCACAACTGCGAGGAGGTGACGGTGGACAGCAGCTGGTAGTCCTCGCAGGCTGCCAGTTGTTCCATGAGGATAAAAAAGTATCCCAGGCGGCTCATGCCGCGGCTGTCGGCGATGCAGCGCATCAGCTGCTGGCTGGACTCGACCAGCGCCGGGTCGCGAAACTCGATGCCATAGCTGGCGCGGGCCAGCAGCGGCGCCAGCTGGCTCAGTTCGGAGAACACCTGGCTGCCCTGCTCGAGCACTTCGTCGGTGAAGTTCACCAGCCTGTCGCGGGTGTCCACCACCTCGTCGGCGGCCACCTGGCTGATCCAGTTGTGCGGCAGGTTGGGGCCGGTGAGAAACAGCGTGCCGGGGGCGAAATTGCCGATGTAGTCGCCGATGAAGACCTTGCCGGCGCTGGCCACGATCAGGTGCAGCTCATACTCCTTGTGAAAGTGCCAGCGCACCAGCGGACTGGGAAAGCCGTGCTGGCGATAGATCAGCGAGTGGCCTTCGTGATCGTCCATCAGTTCGTAGGAGGGGTCGGTGGTCTTGCTGGCTTTGGGCATGGTCAGTGCTTCGAGCGAAGGGCGAGTCTGAAATCCTAGCCAACTTTGCGCGAGTGTGGTGGTTTCATCGCGATCGGTAGGCACGGGCGCGATCCGGTACACTGCCATCCCCATGAATCCCCTACGTTATCTTCAGGCCTATCCCCCGCATCTGCAGGAACAGATCCGCCAGATGATCGCCGGCGATCGCCTGGGCGACTACTTGCATGCACGCTATCCGCAGCGGCACGAGGTGCAGAGCGACAAGGCGCTGTACCTCTACGCCCAAGAACTGCGCCAGCAATTCCTGCGCAGTGCGCCGCCGCTGGACAAGGTGCTGTACGACAGCCGCCTGGACCTCACCCACCGCGCCCTCGGGCTGAACACCGCCGTGACCCGGGTCCAGGGTGGCAAGCTCAAGGCGAAGAAGGAGGTGCGCATCGCCTCGCTGTTCAAGGAGGCGCCGCCGCAGTTCCTGCGCATGATCGTGGTGCATGAACTGGCGCACCTGCGCGAACGTGACCACAGCAAGGCGTTCTACCAGCTGTGCCAGCACATGGAGCCGGATTATCATCAGCTGGAATTCGACCTGCGTGTCTACCTGACCTGGCGCGAACTGCCGGGCAATGCCTGAGGAATCCGTCGGTATGGACGTGAGCAAGACCAAGAGCAGTTTCTACCGTCGCCTGTACGTGGCCTGGCTGATCGATAGCCACACTGCCGCCAGCGTGCCGGCCCTGGTGGACGCCACCGGCATGCCGCGGCGCACCGCCCAGGACACCATCGCCGCCCTGGCCGACCTGGACATCGTCTGCGAGTTCGAACAGCAGAGCGGTGCTCGCAACCATGCCGGCCACTACCGTATTCGCGACTGGGGCGCCATCGACCGGCAGTGGATCGAGCGCAACCTGACGCAGATTCGCCAGGTCCTCGGCTACCCCTGAGCGCGGGGATCCCGGCGCATGCCGATGTGGGGAATGTCGTCTTCCAGGTACTGCTCGCCCACCGTCACGAAACCGTGCCGCGCGTAGTAGTCCTGCAGATGGGCCTGCGCCGACAGGTGAATCGGCATGCCTGGCCAGTGCCGTTCGGCCTGCGCCAGCCCTTCGAGCAGCAATTGGTGCCCCAGGCCGCCGCCACGCGCGGCCGGTGAGGTGACCACCCGGCCGATCACCACGGCGCCGCCGTGAGCCTGAGGGTCGAGCAGGCGCAGGTAGGCCGCCAGTTTGCCTTCGTGCCAGCCCATCAGGTGCAGGGTGTCCCCGACCAGGTCCTGGCCATCGACTTCCTGGTAGGCGCAGCGTTGCTCCACCACGAACACTTCCGTACGCAGTTGCAGGATCGTGTAGAGCTGCTGGGTGTCGAGTGCGCTGTGATGCTCGCAGGTCCATTGAAGGGTCATGAAAAGCTCCTCGTGCTGGGCCAGGGATCATCGCAAATCCTGCCGGGGGATACGAGCTCAGCGACCGGCCAGCGGGTCGGCCAAAATAGAGGCTATATGACACTATTGTCGCTCCCGCCACCCACCGGCTTTGTGTACTCTCGGCACATCGGCGGCTAATTCTGCCTACGGCCAGAGGTACGGTGCATGCGGTCACTGCTTGGCGTGTTGGGTGGGGTGCTGTTGCTGGCGATGGCGCAGGCCATGGCCCAGCCGACCCTGCGCCTGGTCGGCGACAGATGGCCGCCGTTCTCCGACGCGTCGCTGCCGGGCGGTGGCCTGGCCACTGAGCTGGTCACCACGGTGCTGGGCCGTGCCGGCTACGCCAGCGCAGTCGAGGAGGTACCCTGGGCCAGGGCGCTGATGGGCATCGGCGAAGGCCGCTACGACGTGCTGATCACCACCTGGTACAGCGAGCCACGTACTCACCTGGGCGAGTACTCCCGCCCCTACCTGAGCAACCGTATTCGCTTGCTCAAGCGCAAGGGCGAGGCCCTGAACGTGGGGCGACTGGCCGATCTGTACCCCTACAGCATCGCAGTGGTGCGCGGCTATGCCTACACGGCAGCGTTCGATGGCGACCGCGAGCTGCACAAGGTTCCGGTGCGCAACTTCTCCTCGGCCCTGAAAATGCTGGCCGCCGGGCGGGTGGATCTGACCGTGGAGGATGAGTACGTGGCGCGCTACCTGCTGCAACGCGAGCCGCCAGCGGTTCGCGACGCCGTCGAGTTCGTCGCACCGCCCTTGGGACAGAGCAGCCTGCATATTCTCGTGAGCCTGAAGAATCCGCAGCACCGCCAGATCGTCGAAGCCTTCGACCGCGCCATCGACGCGATGCGCGCCGACGGCAGCTACGACCGGCTGCTGCGCCAGCACGGTTTCTGACCCACGGGCCTCACACCGGCGCCGTGTCCTTGATCAGGTGAGCGGCCAGTGTGCGCAGCGGGCCCAGCTGACGGCAGATCAACGCCAGCTGCGACTGCACCAGGCGCTGGTGCTCGTCCAGCTCCTCGGGCATCTGTTCCAGCTGCTGGGCCAGCGCCTCTTCCGCGTCGCTGTGGATCGCCACCGGCGCGCGCGCGGCCAGGCCGCTGGCGATCTCGTCGAGGCTGCGTGCCAAGCTGCTGCCGACGTCCGCGATCAGGTGCTCGTGCACCTCGGCAGGCAGCGCCGTGTCGCGGTGCGCGCCCAGGCCCGAGAGGTAGCTGAGCAGGGTGTGCGACAGCACCAGGAAGCGAAAGCCCACGTCGGCTTCCTTGCGAAAGTGCCCCGGCTCCATGAGCATGTTCGACAAGGTGGTCGACAGCGCCGCATCGGCGTTGTGGGCGTTGCGCCGGGCCAGGCGGTAGGCCAGGTCGTCGCTCTTGCCCACGGCGTACTGCTGCATGATCTGGCGCAGGTATTCGCTGGCGCAGCTCAGCGTGTTGGCCAGCACCTTGTTCAGCCGGCGACCCTGCCAGTCCGGCAGGAACAGGAACACCGCGAGGATCGCGATCAGGCTGCCGACCAGGGTGTCGAACAGGCGCGGCAGGAACAGCCCGTAGCCATCGCCGATCTGGTTGAAGCAGAACAGGATCATCAGCGTGATCGCGGCCGTGGCCAGGGTGTAGCGCGTGGTGCGGTTGACGAAGAACACCACCCCGGCCACCACGGCGAACAGCGACTGCAGCAACGGGTTGGGGAACAGGTCGAACAAGGCCCAGCCCACCGTCAGGCCGATGGCGGTGCCGAAGATCCGCTGCACCAGCTTGCGCCGCGTCGCACCGTAGTTGGGCTGGCAGACGAACAAGGTGGTGAGGATGATCCAGTAGCCCTGGGTGGGGTGGATCAGGTGCACCATGCCGTAGCCGATCGACAGCGCCAGGGGCAGACGCAGGGCGTGGCGGAACAGCAGCGAGGTGGGCGTGAGCTGGGTGCGCAGGCGCTTCCAGACCTCCTTGAAGGTACGTGGCGAACGGTCCAGCAGGCTGCTGTCGCTGGCGTCGGCCAGGCTGTCGGGGTTACTCGCCGCGCCCAGCAGGCGGTCCAGGGTCGACAGGTTGGCCGCCAGGGCGCGCAACGAACGCAGCAGGCCGCGCCAGGCCGGATTGTTCTGTTCGCGCAGGTGTTCCAGCGACGCCTGCAGGTCTTCCAGGGCCTCCGGGTAGCCGCTGGCCAGTACGAACGGCTGGCGCAGGCGAATCGAACGGGCCAGTTCCTGGCACGACGAGCCCTGCTTGCGCAGCAGACGCTGGCAGCGGAACATCACGTCGCTGTGGAAGAAGGTCTCGCTCAGGGCGTTGTAGGGGTAGTGCGAGGCGCTGACCCGCTCGTGGATGTCCTGGGCCAGGAAATACAGCTTCAGGTAACGGCTCACCTTGGAGGTCGGCTGGCTGTTGCCCACCCGGTGCAGGATGATTTCCTTGGCGGTGTTCAGCGCTGCCACCACCCGGCCATTCTGCTTGGCCAGCTCCAGGCGCGTGGCCTCCACGTCCAGGGTACGCACCGGCTCGAACAGGCTGGCCTTGAGCTTGAGGTAGCTGCCCAGTTCGAAGAACAGCTTGGCCAGGCTCTGCTGCACCGGCTGGTTGGAGAACAGCGCCTGCCACAGCACCGACAGCAGGCCGTACCAGGCGGCGCCCATCACCAGCAGCAGTGGCTCGTGCCAGAAGTCGTTGACCTGGCCGCCGCGCTGGTCGACGCCGATCATGGTGTACACCGAGAGGATCAGGGTCGCCGAGGCGATGGCGCCATAGCGTTCGCCCAAGGCGCCGAGCATGGTCAGGCAGAAGGCGGCCAGCGCCATCGCCACCGCGAATACCCAGGGGTAGGGGAACAGCAGCTCGACCGCCAGCGCGGCGATGGCGAAACACACCAAGGTGACCGCCAGGGCGCTGAGACGGCCCTGCCAGCCGTCGTCGGTCTCGGCCAGGGCGCTGGCGATGATGCCCAGGAACAACGGAATGAGCAGGCTCATCTCGTTGTGATACCAGCACCAGGCCATGGAGCCGGTGAGGGCGATGGTCACCCGGATGGCATAGCTGAACTTGTCTTGGCCCCACAGGCGACGCAATGAATGGCGGAACGAGCTCGATGACATAGTGGCCCTGGGCTGTGAGCGAAAGGGAGTCGAACCATGGTGTCTCGCGGGGCAGCGGGTCGTTCCCGCCAGCACCCCGCCACGGACAAGCAATGAGCGTACCGTGGCGCCGCCGATTCTACCTCAGACGAACTGCGCTGCGGCGTTCGCCGAGGCCCAGGCCCACTGGAAATTGAAGCCGCCCAGGTGGCCGCTGACATCCAGCACTTCGCCGATGAAGTACAGCCCGGGGCTCTTCAGCGATTCCATGGTCTTGGACGACACCTCGCGGGTGTCCACGCCGCCCAGGGTCACCTCGGCGGTGCGATAGCCCTCGGTGCCGGCCGGCACCACCTGCCAGGCGCCGAGCCGGTCGGCGATCTGCGCCAGCTCCGCCGGCGTGTACTGCTTCAGCGGACGGGATTCGAACCACTGCTCGGCCAGCAGGTTGGCCAGCTTGCGGGTGAAGACCTCGCCCAGCACCGTCTTGAGCTCGCTGTTGGGGCGTTCGGCCTGCTGCTGCTCCAGCCAGAGGCGCGCATCGTGGTCGGGCAGCAGGTTGATCTCGACCGTGTCGCCGCTTTCCCAGTACGAGGAAATCTGCAGGATGGCCGGGCCGCTCAGGCCGCGATGGGTGAACAGCAGGTTCTCGCGAAAGCTCGTGCCGTTGCAGCTGGCGATGCAGTCCAGCGACGTGCCGGACAGCTCGGTGCACAGCGCCTTGAGCTGAGGCTCGGTGACGGTGAAGGGCACCAGTGCGGCGCGGGTCGGCAGCAGTGCATGGCCGAATTGCCGGGCCACCTGATAGCCGAAGCCCGTGGCGCCCAGGGTCGGGATCGACAACCCGCCGGTGGCGATCACCAGCGACTGGCAGGCGAAGGGTCCTGCACTGGTGTGCAGGCGATAGCCCTGGTCGGTCCTGTCGATCCGCTCGATCTGCGTGTTCATGCGCAGGTCGACACCCGCCGCGTCGCACTCGGCCAGCAGCAGGTCGAGGATGTCGCTGGACTTGTTGTCGCAGAACAGCTGGCCGAGCTTCTTCTCGTGGTACGGCACGCCGTGGCGGGCCACCAGTTCGATGAAATCCCACTGGGTGAAGCGCGCCAGCGCCGACTTGCAGAAGTGCGGGTTGTGCGAGAGGAAGTTGGCCGGCTCGGTGTACAGGTTGGTGAAGTTGCAGCGCCCGCCGCCGGACATGAGGATCTTCTTGCCCGGCTTGTTGGCATGGTCGAGCAGCAGCACGCCGCGGCCACGGCGCGCGCTGAGCTGGGCGCACATCAGGCCGGCGGCGCCGGCGCCGAGAATGATCACGTCGGTGGAGTGCACGGTTCGAACCTTCGAAAAATGAACACGGAGCCCTGTGCAGGGCGAATGGATTGCGCAGGCCGATCGCCTGCAGGCTTGGCGAACCGTCGCGCCTGCGGGGAGTGGCCAGCGGTCAGATGATACGTACCTTGAGCGAGCGACCCTTGATCTTGCCGCTGTTCAGGCGCTGCATGGCCTGCTTGGCCACTGCCCGCTCCACCGCCACGAAGGCGACGAAATCGAAGATGGCGATCTTGCCCACCTGCTTGCCGGGCAGGCCGGCATCGCCGGTCAGGGCGCCGAGGATATCGCCGGGACGCAGCTTGTCCTTGCGCCCGGCACCGATGCACAGGGTGGTCATGGTCGGCAGCAGCGGCTCGCCACCCTTGTGCTTCAGGCCGTCCAGCGGTTCCCAGCGCAGCGGGTGCCGCTGCAGGTCTTCGATGGCCTGGGCACGGTGTCCCTCGGCTGGCGCCACCAGGCTGATCGCCACGCCTTTCTCGCCCGCTCGCCCGGTTCGTCCTACACGGTGCACGTGGATTTCGGCATCGCGCGCCAGCTCCACGTTGATCACCAGGTCCAGGCCGTCGATGTCCAGGCCGCGCGCGGCCACGTCGGTGGCCACCAGCACCGAGCTGCTGCGGTTGGCGAACATCGTCAGCACCTGGTCACGGTCGCGCTGCTCCAGGTCGCCATGCAGGGCCTGGGCGACGATGCCCTTGGCCGTCAGGTGGGCGACCAGGTCTTCGCATTGCTGCTTGGTGAAGCAGAACGCCACGCAGGACTGCGGGCGATAGTGGCCGAGCACGCGGGTGACCGCTTCCAGGCGCTGCTGCGGGTCGATCTCGATGAAGCGCTGCTCGATCTGGCTGTCGCTGTGCTGGCTCTGCACCTTGACCTGCTGCGGTGAGCGCATGAAGTCGGCGGCCAGTCGCTCTATGCCGACCGGGTAGGTGGCCGAGAACAGCAGGGTCTGGCGGCGTGCCGGCGTCTTGGCGATGATTGCGGCGATGGCGTCGAAAAAGCCCATGTCGAGCATGCGGTCGGCTTCGTCGAGCACCAGGGTGTTGAGGCCGCTGAGCACCAGCGTGCCTTTGTCCAGGTGCTGCTGGATCCGTCCCGGCGTGCCCACCACGATGTGAGCGCCGTGCTCCAGCGAGGCGATCTGCGGGCCCAGGGAGACGCCCCCGCACAGGGTCAGGATCTTGATGTTGTCCTCGGCCCGGGCCAGGCGGCGCAACTCCTTGGCCACCTGGTCGGCGAGCTCGCGGGTGGGGCACAGCACCAGCGCCTGGCAGCCGAAATAGCGCGGGTTGATCGGATTGAGCAGGCCGATGCCGAAGGCTGCTGTCTTGCCGCTGCCGGTCTTGGCCTGGGCGATCAGGTCCTGGCCCTTGAGAATGACCGGCAGGCTCTGGGCCTGGATCGGTGTCATCGCGGCGTAGCCGAGCGCCTCCAGGTTGGCCAGCATGGCGGCGGACAGCGGCAGGGAGGCGAAAGCGGTGGAATCGGTGGTCACGGGACTGGCCTGCGGTGCGAAGCGAAAAATGCTGCACAGTCTACCAGCCCCTGACGATTCGCCCTACGTTTCCACGTGCTCTTCCGGACGACGGGTACGCCTCCCGTCCGTCGGTGAAAGCTGCAGGAAGATCGCTGCAGCCAGCATCGCCATCACGCCGATGGTGAGGAAGGTGAGCTGGAACGCGCCCAGGGTGGTTTCCACCCCGTCGGCACTGCCCGCTGCGGTGAACCCGCCGAGCAGGGCGCCCGCGCAGGCGACACCCAGGCTCAGCGACAACTGCGCCACCACCGACAGCAGGCTGTTGCCGCTGCTGGCGCTGACATCGTCCAGATCGATCAGGGTCACGGTGTTCATCGCCGTGAACTGCAGCGAATTCACCGCCCCCAGCAAGCCCAGTTGCACCAGCAGCAGCCAGTAGGGAGTCTGTTCGTCCACCAGCCCCAGGCTGGCCAGCAGCACCCCCAGCAACAAGGTGTTGCCGGTGAGGATGATGCGATAACCCAGGCGCTCGATCAGCGGGCGCGCCACCGACTTGGCGACCATCGCCGCCGCCGCCAGGGGAATCATGCTCATGCCCGCCTGCGCCGGCGAGTAGCCCAGGGCCACCTGCAACAGCAGCGGGACCAGGAACGGCAGGGCGCCGCTGCCCAGGCGCGAGAACAGGTTGCCGAGGATGCCGATGGCGAAGGTGCGCACGCGGAACAGGCTGGGCGAGAACAGCGGTTCCGGGTCGCGTCCGGCGCGCAGCCAGTAGGCCGCCAGGCAGGCCATGCCGGCGAACAGCAACAGCATCACCCGCAGGTGCGGCAGGTGCAGTTCGCCCAGGCCTTCCATGGCGATGGTGATCAGCACCATGGCGGCGCCGAACAGCAGGAAACCGGGCCCGTCGAAGCTGGTGCGCTCGCTGCCGCGCAGGTCGGGAATGAATTTCCACACCGCGTAGCACCCCAGCGCGCCCACCGGCAGGTTGAGCAGGAAGATCCAGTGCCAGCTGAGAATCTCCACCAGCCACCCGCCCACGGTCGGCCCCAGCAGCGGCCCGAGCAGGCCGGGGATGGTGATGAAGCTCATGATCCGCACCAGCTCCGAGCGCGGATAGGCGCGCAGCACCACCAGGCGGCCGACCGGCAACATGAGCGCGCCGCCGAGCCCCTGGATGATCCGCGCCAGGATCAGGAAGCCCAGGCTGTTGGCCACGGCGCACAACAGTGAGCCGACGCTGAACAGCAGGATCGCGCCGAAGAAGATGCGCTTGGTGCCGAAGCGATCGGCGATCCATCCCGAGGCCGGGATCAGCAGCGCCACGGTGAGCATGTAGGCGATGATCACCCCCTGCATGCGCAGCGGGTCTTCGGCCAGGGAGCGAGCCATGGCCGGCAGCGCGGTATTGAGGATGGTGCCGTCGAGCGACTGCATGAAGAAGGCGATGGCCACCACCCAGGGCAGCCAGCGGGCGGTGACGGGGTCCAACGGTGCACGTTCGGGCATGGTTCGGTTCCTGTCCAACGAAACTCACGGGCGGCGTGGCCCATTCGGAGCGCTCTGGCCGCTTGGCGAAGACGTGCTCCAGCACGTGCAGTCGCACCCGTGGGTGCGGCCTCGCCTGGGCGTTGCTGCGGTCGCGAGGCCCCAGCGCGCCCGGTGACGCACAGGCTAGAGCGTCAGGGTCAGCGCTTTGACCAGCGCGCCCGGCAAATGACTCGATCCGGTATGCCGCTGCCCGTAGGTGCTGGTCGAGACCAGCATCTCACGCTCGCAGGTCAGCGCCTCCAACTGCTGTCCCAGCAGGTTGAACAGGCTGTCGTCGAAACGCATGGTGTTCACCGGCCCCTGGATCTGCCCGTCCTGCACCCAGAACGTGGCGAAGCGGGTCAGCCCGGTCATGCGTGCCGCTGGCAGGTCGGAGTAGTTCAGGTACCAGAGGTTGCTGATGTACAGGCCGGTGCCCAGCCGTGGGAGGATGTCCGCGGTCGCCAGCGAGCCGGGTGCCAGGCTCAGGGCGCAGGGCGCCTCGTAGCTGTCGGCGCCGTTGCTGGCCAGGCCGAACTCGACGGCGCTGCGGGCGCTGGTCAGGCGTTCGAGGGCGCGCCCCTCGGCGATCAGGCGAAGGTCCTGGCGTGGCGAGCCTTCATCGGAAAACGCCGGGCTCAGGGAGCCGCTGACCTGTTCGTCGAAGCTCACCAGGGGGCTGAGTTGCGCATCGCCGCTGTACAAGCGCTGCAAGGGGCTGTTGCCGGTGGCCAGGGCCTGAGCCGAGAAACCGCCCCAGCTCAGCATGCCGGCGATCTCGTCCATCGCCGCCGGGGCGAGGTAAGCGCGGTAGCTGCCCGGTTTCAGGGTGATCGGCGCGCGCCCCAGGTGCTCGAGCTGCTCCCTGGCCAGGCGCAGGCGTGCGCTGAACGCCTCGCTGTCCCAGATTTGGCCGGCATAGTTGGCCTTCACCGCCTGGCCATTGGCGTGGAACAGGCTCCAGTCGAAGTTGAAACTGTTGGCCTGGTGCCAGCCGAACGCACCCTGCGAGCTGGCAAAGCCTCGACAGATCGGCCCCGCGGCATAGATGCCGACCAGGTCCAGATCGCCGGCCTGGTGCTCGATCAGCCGCAGCACCTCGGCGAAGTCCGGCAAGGGCTGCTCCTGCAGGCTGTGGCTGTTCCAGGCGCGCTCATCGAGTTGCAGGAACGGGTCGGGCGGCAACAGCGGCAAGGTCTGGCGCAACTGCGCCAGGGCAGCGTGCAGGCGCTGGCGGTCGATCTGCGGATCATCGGCCAGGGTGAACTGCTGCTCGGCCTGGCGCCCTTCGTGCACCAGTCGCAGCTGGGCACTGGCCTGGCTGACATCGCCGGCCTGGCGCACCTTGGTGTGGTTGAAGCGTACGAAGCGAGACTGCTCGGCGCTGTAGCCCAGGGTGAATCGCTCGCCGGGTTGCACGGCCTGTCGCAGGGCTTCGAGCAGCTGTTCGAAGCGTTGGCGGTAGCTGGCGTTCATCAGGCGTCACCTCCGAATACGTCGATGTCGCGGAACACGCACGCCGGCGAAGCGTGACCGACACGGATCACCTGGTTGGGCTCGCCCTTGCCGCAGTTGGGCGTACCCAGCACCTGAAACGTACTGCGGTCGCCGACCGCCGAGAGGTTGCGCCAGAACTGCGCGGAAATACCGCGGTAATTGGGATTCTTCACCACGCCCTTGAGCTGGCCCTGCTCGATCAGTTGGCCCCACTCGCAGCCGAACTGAAATTTGTTGCGGGCGTCATCGATGGACCAGGAACGGTTGGTGCGCATGAGGATGCCGTGTTCGATACCCGAGATCAGCTGCTCCAGCGACCGATCGCCCGGCTCGATGTTGAGGTTGGCCATGCGGTCGATCGGTGCGCGGTTCCAGCCGCTGGCACGACTGTTGGCAACGCCGTCCAGGCCTGCGCGCGCCTGGGACAGTGCGCCGCCCAGTGGACGCAACAGGCGTCCTTCGCGAATCAGGAACTGCTTGCTGGCGGCACTGCCGTCGTCGTCGAAGCTGTAGCTGCCCAGCTCTTCGGGCAGGGTCGGGTCGAAGGTCACGTTCAGCAGCGCCGAGCCATATTGCAGATGGCCGAAGTCGCTGGCCTTGACGAAACTGGTGCCGGCGTAATTGCGCTCATCGCCCAGGATGCGGTCCATCTCCAGGGGATGGCCGATGGACTCGTGGATCTGCAACATCATCTGGTCGGGCATCAGCAGCAGGTCGCGCACGCCGCTCGGCGTGTTGGGCGCGAGCAGCAATTGCAGGGCCTCGTCGGCCACCCGCCGCGCCGCGCCCACCAGCCCGCAGCGCTCGATCACCTCCACGCCCCCTTGCTGGCCGAAGTTCTCCCGGCCCAGGGTCCGGCTCTGGCTGTCCTGGCCGTCGCTGGCGGTGACGCCCAACCCCGGAAAGACGAAGCGCTGGGCGTGACGCAGCTCGGCACCCGCCGAGTTCAGGTAGATCTGTTCGACCTGGCTGATGCCAAGGCTCGCCTGCCAGTCCACCAGGCGCTCGTCCCGGGGCACGCTGGCCGATTCGGCGGCGAGCAGCGCCAGGCAGTCGGCCAGGCTCGGCATCGAAGCGTCGAAATTGGGCGAGACATGGTCGTGACGCGCGCTGGGCACCGGCTGCTCGGTCAGGTCGAGCAAGCGCCGTGCGGCGATCTGCCGGGCCAGCGCCTCGGCGCGTTCGAGCGCCTGCTGCAAGCCGGACTGCGACAGGTCGGCGGTGGCCGCGTAGGCCTCCACGCCCTTGACCCGCACGCTGAGCATGGCACCTTCGTCGTGGCTGAAGAACGGCGGTTCGGCGACGTCGCGCCGTACCGACAAGGATTGCTGCGCCTGCCTGACGTGGCGCAGCGAGAACACCTCGGCCGTGCTGCGCAGCGCGGCGAAGCGCTGGCGCAACAGGGCGCTGGAATCGAACATGCAGGAACCTCCGATACGCGGTGGCTCCCCCTAGAACCACCCCTCGTGCATGCCCAGGCAGGTATCGTCGCGGGCCTCGAGCAATGCCAGCTCAGTATGGCAGCCCGGCACTTCCCAGGTCAGGAAATAACGCGCAGCCTGCAATTTGCCCCGGTAGAAGTCGCGGTCGGCCTCCAGGCCTCGCAGCAGGCCCAGTTCGGCGTGAATCGCCTGCTCCAGCCAGCGCCAGCCGATCACGCAGTGGCCGAACACTTTCAGGTACAGCGCCGAATTGGCCAATGCCGGCGCCAGCCGGCCCTGGGTCATGTCGCCGAGCAGGCCCAGGGTCACGGCCTGCAGGCGGCCGACCAGTTGCTCCAGCGGCTGGCGCAATGCATCGAGCTGAGGGTGGTGGCTGGCCTGCTCGGTGGTGGCGCCGATCAGGCGGATCAGGCGCTTGAGCCCGGCGCCGCCATTGTGCGTCAGCTTGCGCCCCAGCAGGTCGAGCGACTGGATGCCCTCGGTGCCCTCATGGATCGGATTCAGACGGTTGTCGCGGTAATACTGCTCCACGGGATGGTCGCGGGTGTAGCCGTGCCCGCCGAGGATCTGGATCGCCAGTTCGTTGGCCTTCAGGCAGAAGGCCGAAGGCCAGGACTTGACGATCGGGGTGAGCAGGTCGAGCAGTTCCTGGGCGTGGGCGCGCGAGGTCTGGTCGGGTGCGGTCTGGGTATCGTCGAACAGGCGCGCGGCGTACAGCCCGAGGTCGAAGGCGCCTTCCACATAGGCTTTCTGAGTCAGCAGCATGCGCCGCACGTCGGCGTGCTCGATGATCGGCACGGCGGCGCTGTGCGGGTCCTTGTTGTCCGCCCGGCGCCCCTGGGGTCGCTGGCGGGCATAGTCCAGAGAATAGAGGTAGCCGGCGTAGCCGAGCATCACCGCGCCCATGCCGACACCGATGCGCGCCTCGTTCATCATCTGGAACATGCAGGCCAGGCCCTGGTGCGGCTGGCCGACCAGGTAGCCGATGCACTGGCCCTCATCGCCGAAGTTCAGCGCGGTGGACGTGGTGCCGCGCCAGCCCATCTTGTGGAACAGCCCGGCCAGCGTCACGTCGTTGCGCGGGCCGAGACTGCCGTCCGGCTCCACGCGGTACTTGGGCACGATGAACAGGGAAATACCCTTCACCCCTGCAGGCGCGTCTGGCAGCCTGGCCAGGACCATGTGCACGATGTTTTCCGACAGCTCGTGGTCGCCCCCGGAGATGAAGATCTTGTTGCCCTTGAGCTGGTAGCGGCCATCGCCGACAGGTTCGGCACGGGTGCGAATGTCGGCCAGGGACGAGCCGGCATGGGGCTCGGTGAGGGCCATGGTGCCGAAATAGCGGCCTTCGATCATCGGTTGCAGGAACAGGCGCTTCTGCTCCTCGCTGCCGAAGCTTTCGATCAGGTTGGCAGCGCCCATGGTCAGGAACGGGTAGGCGGTGGTACCGGCGTTGGCGGCCTGGAAGTGCGCGAAACAGGCCTGTGAGATCAGGCTGGGCAGTTGCATGCCGCCGACGTCGAAGTCGCGGTTGGCATTGAGGAAACCGGCCTCCAGGAACGCGTCCACGGCCGGTTTCACCTCGGCGATCAGCTCGGCGCGCCCGTTCACGTAGCGTGGCTCGTGCTCGTCGCCCTTGCGGTTGTGCGGGGCGAAGTAGCGTTCGGCGATGCTGCGGGCGACGCCGATGGCCGCATCGAAGGTCTCTCGGTTGTGCTCGGCGAAGCGCGGGCGTTCGGTCAGCGCCTGGGCGTCGAGCACCTCATAGAGTTCGAACGCGAGGTTGCGGCTGCTGAGGAGGGGCTCGGACATGACGGCATTCCTGAAGTCGGGATGCTGCGAGTCTAGGCAGGCGGGCAGGGTGGGAGACAGGTTAATAGGTGCGGGTGATAAGGCGATAGAAGCAGCCCCGAGCGCGGGCTGCATCCTCGAGGGCAGCGGTCGCGAACGAGCGGCGCCAGCGATTCACCGGTGCCGCCCAGCCGCGACCACCCCGCGTGGTCAGCCGATGGTCATCAGGCTGGCATTGCCCCCGGCCGCCGCGGTGTTCACGCTCACCGCACGTTCGATCACCAGGCGCTCCAGGGCGATGTGCGGATCACCGCTGGACAACCCGTGCACTCCGACGATGGCACCGGCACGCTTGGCTACCTGCTTGCAGATGCCACGAAGCTGGTCGGAGTCGCCGTGATGGATCACGGCGTCGAACGCCACGTCATCCTTGCTCCAGTCTGCCACCAGCTTGACCTTCGCCTGCAGCTCCTTCGGCAGGCGCGTGCGCAGGCTACTGGCCGGCTCGCCTTCGGCCCAGACCGCCGAGCTGCCCACCGCCAGTACCGCGGCGAACTGCGTCAGCAGATCGGTTTCGTTGTCGGCCAGGCACAGCACATGCTCACGCGGCAGCACGATGTAGGTGTTGCGCTCGCCGGTCGGGCCGGGCAGCACGCGGGTGATACCGCTCTGCGACTGCTCGGCGAAGGTGTCGCACAGCGCCGCCAGTTCCGGTTGGCTGCCAGCGGCCCAGGCCTTGAGTGCCTGCAGCGGCTTGATCTGCTGGTCGCGCAGGGTGGTGTCGGCCTTGCCTTCGCCGTCCGCCCGCTGGAAGTGGCGGGCGATGGCGTCGCTCGGACGGGTCGACAGCAGGCGGTACAGGTACAGCGGCCCGCCCGCCTTGGGGCCGGTGCCCGACAGGCCCTCGCCGCCGAACGGCTGCACGCCCACCACGGCGCCGACGATGTTGCGGTTCACATACAGGTTGCCGGCGTTGACCTTGTCCACCACCTTGGCGATGGTCTCGTCGATGCGGGTATGCACGCCCAGCGTGAGGCCGTAGCCGGAGGCGTTGATCTGACCGATCAGCGCGTCGAGCTGCTTGCGCGGGTAGCGCACCACATGCAGCACCGGCCCGAAGATCTCGCGCTTGAGCTCATCGAAGCTGTCCAGCTCGATCAGGGTGGGCATGACGAAGGTGCCACGCTTGCAGTCCTCGCCTTCGGCGAGGGCCACCTGGTACACACTGCGGCCTTTGTCGCGCATGGCCTGGATGTGCTTCTCGATGCCGGCCTTGGCTTCGGCATCGATCACCGGGCCGATGTCCACCGACAGGCGATCCGGGTTGCCCATGCGGTTCTGCGCCATGGCGCCCTTGAGCATCTCGATCACCCGATCGGCGCTGTCTTCCTGCAGGCACAGCACGCGCAGGGCCGAACAGCGCTGGCCGGCGCTGTCGAACGCCGAGGACACCACGTCGATCACCACCTGCTCGGTGAGCGCCGAGGAGTCGACGATCATCGCGTTCTGCCCGCCGGTCTCGGCGATCAACGGAATCGGTCGGCCCTGGGCGTCGAGCCGGCCGGCGACATTGCGTTGCAGCAGGCGCGCCACCTCGGTGGAACCGGTGAACATCACGCCTTTGACCCGCTCGTCACCGACCAGGCCGGCGCCTACGCTCTCGCCGCGTCCGGGCAGCAGTTGCAGCACGCCTTCGGGAATACCCGCCTCGAGCAACAGGCGCACGGCCTGGGCCGCGATCAGTGGCGTCTGCTCGGCAGGCTTGGCCAGGACCGGGTTGCCGGCGGCCAGTGCGGCCGCCACCTGGCCGGAGAAGATCGCCAGAGGGAAGTTCCACGGGCTGATGCACACCACCGGCCCCAAGGGGCGGCAGGCGTCGTTGCTGAAATCGTTACGCGCCTGCACCGCGTAGTAGCGCAGGAAGTCCACGGCCTCGCGCACTTCGGCGATGGCGTTGGCGAAGGTCTTGCCGGCCTCGCGAATCAGCAGGCCCATCAGCGGCTGGATCTCGGCCTCCATCAGGTCGGCGGCGCGTTCCAGGATCGCGGCGCGTTCGGCAGGGGGTGTGGCCTGCCAGATCGGTGCGGCGTTGAGGGCGCACTGGATGGCATTGTCCACGTCGGCGACAGTAGCTTCCTGCACATGACCGACCACATCGCGGTGATCGGCCGGGTTGAGCACGGCGCTGGCAGGCGCCTCGCTCGCCGCGCAGCCCAGCAGCGGCGCCGCCTTCCACTCGTGGTGGGCGGTCGCCAGCAGGGCGCAGGACAGCGATGCCAGGCGGTGTTCGTTGGCCATGTCGATACCGGCCGAATTGGCCCGTTCCTGGCCATACAGCTCACGTGGCAGGGGAATGCGCGGGTGCGGCAGGCCGACGCTGCCTTCCTGGGTACCCAGGCGCTCGATGCTCACCACCGGGTCGGCCACTAGCTCCTGGATGGAGATGCCGTGGTCGGCGATGCGATTGACGAACGAGGTGTTGGCGCCGTTTTCCAGCAGGCGCCGCACCAGGTAGGCCAGCAGCGTTTCGTGGGTGCCGACCGGTGCATAGACACGGCACGGGCGGTTCAGCTTGCCCTCGGCGAGCTTGCCCACCACTTGCTCGTACAGCGGCTCGCCCATGCCATGCAGGCACTGGAATTCGTATT
This sequence comes from Pseudomonas sp. S30, assembly GCF_016518545.1. GTDB lineage: Bacteria > Pseudomonadota > Gammaproteobacteria > Pseudomonadales > Pseudomonadaceae > Aquipseudomonas. The sequence continues at coordinate 196,797 of NZ_JACVTO010000003.1, read as the reverse complement.
GGCCCGGATAATAGTTCTGACCCGCGATGTGGTAGATGGCCGACAGCGTGTGCGCATTGTGGGTGGCGAACTGCGGATAGATGGCCTCCGGCACCGACAGCAGCTTGCGCGCGCAGGCGATGTAGGACACATCGGTGTACACCTTGCGCGTGTACACCGGATACCCCTCCAGCCCCTCCACCTGGGCGCGCTTGATCTCGCTGTCCCAGTAGGCGCCCTTGACCAGGCGGATCATCAGGCGGTGACGGCTGCGCTTGGCCAGGTCGATGATCGCGTCGATCACGTACGGGCAGCGCTTCTGATAGGCCTGGATGACGAAGCCGATGCCGTTCCAGCCCGCCAGCGACGGCTCGAAGCACAGGCGCTCGAGCAGGTCGAGCGACAGCTCCAGGCGGTCGGCTTCCTCGGCGTCGATGTTCAGGCCGATGTCGTACTGCTTGGCCAGCAGGGTCAGCGACAGCAGGCGCGGGTAGAGTTCGCTCATGACGCGCTCATATTGGGCACGGCTGTAGCGCGGGTGCAGCGCCGACAGCTTGATCGAAATGCCCGGGCCCTCGTAGATGCCGCGCCCGTTCGACGCCTTGCCGATGGCGTTGATGGCCTGCTCGTAGGAAGCCAGGTACTTCTGCGCATCGTGCTCGGTGAGGGCCGCTTCGCCGAGCATGTCGTAGCTGTAGCGAAAGCCCTTGGATTCGAAGCGGCTGGCATTGGCCAGGGCTTCGGCGATGGTCTCGCCGGTGACGAACTGCTCGCCCATCAGGCGCATGGCCATGTCGACGCCCTTGCGGATCATCGGTTCGCCGCTCTTGCCGATGATGCGGGTGAGCGAGGAGGTCAGGCCGGACTCGTTGTGGGTGGAGACCAGCCGGCCGGTGAGCAGCAGACCCCAGGTGGCGGCGTTGACGAACAGCGAGGGGCTGTTGCCCAGGTGCGGCTGCCAGTTGCCGGTACTGATCTTGTCGCGGATCAGGGCGTCGCGCGTGCCTTTGTCGGGGATGCGCAGCAGGGCCTCGGCCAGGCACATCAGCGCTACGCCTTCCTGGGACGACAGCGAGAACTCCTGGAGCAGCCCCTGAACGATGCCGGCCCGACCGCTGGCGCTTTTCTGATGGCGCAGCTTGTCTGCCAGGCTGGCGGCCATCTTGTTGGTCGCCTCGGCCAGCGGCGCAGTCAGGCGCGCCTGCTCCAGCAGCATGGGCACCACTTCCTGCTCGGGCCGGCGATAGGCGGCGGTGATAGCTGCGCGCAGCACCGATTGCGGCAGGATGCTTTCGGCGAATTCGAGGAAGCATTGGTGGGCATGATCGGCGGGCGCCTCGGCGGCATCGTCGCCAGGGCCTGCGATCTGACCATGGATGTCGTTCAGGCTGGCGCCACCCTCGAGGCGCTCCAGGTACGTGAAGATCGCCTGCTTGATCAGCCAGTGGGGCGTGCGGTCGATGGACTGGGCCGCGGCCTTGAGCCGTTCACGGGTCGGGTCGTCGAGTTTGACCCCAAGGGTGGTCGTCGCCATTTTTTCTTATCCTCGTTGTTGCCACGACAGTGGCTGAGCTGGCGGCAAGATTAGCGGTGGGCGTGGCGGGGTGCAACCGGGTGCAACCCGTTTTTTCGATGAAAAAGGTGCAACTCATCGGAGAGCGTCTGAAAGACCAGTCCTACAACCGTTTTTGCTACTTTTAGGCCTGTTTCATACGATTTTTTGATAAAAAAGTAGCTAAAACTAGGATTTTCCCGAAATTGCACGATCTACGGCGAATTGCAAATGAAAAAGGGTTGCACCTGCTTCGCGTTGGCGCATAGGATGCCCCGCCTGGGTGCAACCGCCTTGTTTCGGTGCGGCTGCAAGCGATAACAACAACGCCAGGGCACAGTCATGGGCAATCCAATCACGATCACTTTCGTGGTCTACATCGCAGCAATGGTGCTGATCGGCTTCGCGGCCTATCGCTCGACCAACAATCTTTCGGACTACATCCTCGGCGGGCGCAGCCTCGGCAGCGTGGTCACGGCATTGTCGGCCGGTGCGTCGGACATGAGCGGCTGGCTGCTCATGGGCCTTCCGGGCGCCATCTACCTGTCGGGCCTGTCCGAGGCCTGGATCGCCATCGGCCTGACCGTCGGCGCCTACCTCAACTGGCTGTTCGTCGCCGGCCGGCTGCGGGTGCAGACCGAGCACAATGGCGATGCGCTCACGTTGCCGGACTACTTCTCCAGCCGCTTCGAAGACCGCAGCGGCCTGCTGCGGGTGATCTCGGCCGTCGTTATCCTGGTGTTCTTCACCATCTATTGCGCCTCGGGCATCGTCGCCGGTGCGCGGCTGTTCGAAAGCACCTTCGGCATGTCCTACGAAACCGCCCTGTGGGCCGGCGCCGCCGCCACCATCGCCTACACCTTTGTCGGCGGCTTCCTGGCAGTGAGCTGGACCGACACGGTACAGGCCTCGCTGATGATCTTCGCGCTGATCCTCACGCCGATCATCGTGCTGATTTCCACCGGCGGCTTCGACACCACCGTGCTGGCGATCGAGGCGCAGAATCCGGCCAACTTCGACCTGTTCCGCGGCGCGACCTTCGTCGGCATCGTTTCCCTGCTGGGCTGGGGGCTGGGCTATTTCGGCCAGCCGCACATCCTGGCGCGCTTCATGGCCGCCGACTCGGTGAAGTCGATCGCCAGTGCACGGCGCATCTCCATGACCTGGATGATCCTGTGCCTGATGGGCACCTGCGCCGTGGGCTTCTTCGGCATCGCCTACTTCTCGGCCAACCCTGGCCTGGCCGGGCCGGTCACCGAGAACCCGGAACGGGTCTTCATCGAGCTGGCGAAGATTCTGTTCAACCCGTGGGTGGCCGGCGTGCTGCTGTCGGCCATCCTCGCCGCCGTGATGAGCACCCTGAGCTGCCAGTTGCTGGTGTGCTCCAGTGCCCTTACCGAAGACTTCTACAAGGCCTTCCTGCGCAAGGGCGCCTCGCAGACCGAGCTGGTGTGGGTCGGGCGCCTGATGGTGCTGGCGGTGGCGCTGATCGCCATCGCCCTGGCTGCCGATCCCGACAACCGGGTGCTGGGCCTGGTGGCCTACGCCTGGGCCGGCTTCGGTGCCGCGTTCGGGCCGGTGGTGCTGCTCTCGGTGCTGTGGAAGGGCATGACCCGCAACGGCGCCCTGGCCGGCATCGTGGTGGGTGCGCTGACCGTGATCCTGTGGAAGAGCTACGTCGGCCTCGGGCTGTACGAGATCATCCCGGGCTTCCTGTTCGCCACCCTGGCCATCGTCGTGGTGAGCCGCCTGGGGCGCCCGAGCGCCGACATGGTGGCGCGGTTCGAGGCGGCTGACGCGGCGTACCACACCGACAAATAGCGCCTGCCCAGTGGTCGGCCGAGGCTGCGCGACTCTCCGCGCAACAGCCTGCGCCGACCACTGCACCTGACGCCTGCGCCGCGACAAGGTAAACTTGCCGCCCCCGCAGGAGTCGCCATGAACTATCGTCACGCCTTCCATGCCGGCAATCACGCCGACGTCTTCAAGCACATCGTCCTCACCCGCCTCATCGCCCTGATGTCGCGCAAGGAACAGCCGTTCGCCTATCTCGACACCCATGCCGGCCTCGGCCTGTACGATCTCCAGGGTGATCAGGCGACCCGCACCGGCGAGTACCTCGAAGGCGTTGCGCGGCTGTGGGGGCGCGAGGACCTGCCCGCCCAGACCGACGATTACCTGCGGGTCATTCGTCGCCTGAACCCGGATGGCCAGCTGCGTTACTACCCAGGCTCCCCTGAGCTGGCGCGACGCCTGATGCGTCAGCAGGACCGTGCCCTGCTCAACGAGAAGCATCCCGAGGACGGGCCGCTGCTCAAGGACAACATGAAGAAGGACCCACGGGTCACCGTGCACCTGGGCGAAGGCTGGCACGTGCCACGTGCCTTGCTGCCGGTGCAGGAGAAGCGGGCGGTGATGCTCATCGACCCGCCATTCGAGCAGGCCGACGAACTCAAGCGCTGCACCCAGGCGATGAAGGAAGCCATCGGCCGCATGCGCCAGACCGTCGCGGCGATCTGGTATCCGATCAAGGACCAGCGTTCGCTGGTGCGTTTCTACCAGGACCTGACCAGCACCGGCGCGCCGAAGCTGCTGCGGGTCGAGCTGTACGTGCACCACCAGGACAGTCCCCAGGGTCTCAATGGCTCGGGCCTGGCCATCGCCAACCCGCCGTGGGGCCTGGAAGACGAGCTGCGTACGCTGCTGCCTTGGCTGGCCAGCGAACTGGCACAGAGCGCCGGCAGTTTTCGCATGGACTGGCTGATCGCCGAGTAGAGCCGGCCCGCTGCGCTCGACCATCACCTGGCGTTTCCAGGTGCCAGGCCGGGCGCGCCTCGCAGGCGAAGTGGCCCGCCCATCGAGGCAGATCCCCTGGCCGACGGGCCTGCGGACAACGACCGCGCAGCACCTGCCGTTTGCGTTATAATCGCGCGCTTTGGTCGCCATCCGCCCACGAGGCCGCTGGCGCATCTTCACCGAATCAAGAGGCGAGTCCCTTGGCATTGACGATTCTGGGCCTGTCCGGCGCCCTCAGCCATGACCCTTCCGCGGCCCTGTACATCGACGGCAAGCTGGTTGCCGCCGCCGAAGAAGAGCGCTTCGTGCGTGACAAGCATGCGAAGAATCGCATGCCGTACGAGTCGGCGAAGTTCTGCCTGGAGCAGGCGGGCATCAAACCCTCCGACGTCGACGTCGTGGCCATTCCATTCGCGCCCATCAGCCTGTTCGGCAAGGCCCGCTGGCACTATGCCAAGCGCTACTGGTACGCACCGGACCGCGCCCTCGACGCGATCCTGATGGGCAACCGCCGCTACAAGCGCTACCGCAAGAAGATCGTCTGGTGCCTGGAACAACTGGGCTTCGATCCGAAGAAAGTCAAGATCGAGCCGGTGGAGCACCACCTGGCCCACGCCTCCAGCGCCTATCACTGCTCCGGTTTCAAGGAAAAGACCGCGATCCTGGGCATCGATGGCAAGGGTGAGTACGCCACCACCTTCTTCGGTTATGGCGAGAACGGCAAGATCCACAAGATCAAGGAATTCTTCGACCCGGATTCGCTGGGTGGCCTATACGGCGCCATCACCGAATTCCTCGGCTTCGAGATGCTCGACGGCGAGTTCAAGGTCATGGGCATGGCGCCTTACGGCGATGCCAGCAAGTACGATTTCTCGCGCCTGGCCAGCTTCGAGAACGGCGAACTGGTGATCAACACCGAGTACGCCAACGTCATCGGCCTGCGCCGCTATAAAGAGAAGGGCAAGGGCTTCTACTTCTCGCCCAAGCTGATCGAGTGGCTGGGTCCCAAGCGTGAAGGCGACATCGCCGACGAGCCCTACATCCATTACGCCGCCAGCATGCAGGCCTTGTTCGAGAAACTGGCCCTGCAGATGATCGACCACTACCTGGGCGATATCCTCAAGGAAACCGGCAAGCTGGCCTTCGCCGGTGGCTGCGCACTGAACGTCAAGCTGAACCAGAAGATCATCGCCCGCCCGGACCTCAAGGAGCTGTTCGTGCAGCCGGCCTCGGGCGACGCCGGTACCGCGGTCGGTGCCGCCGCCTACGTGTCCCATGCCCGTGGCGTGCCGGTGGAGAAGATGGAGCACGTGTACCTAGGCCCGGCTTATTCGAACGAAGATGTCATCGCTGCCTGCGCGCGTCATCCGAACGCACCGAAATGGCGCCGGCTCGACGACATGCCGGAGCGCATTGCGCGGATCATGGTGGACGGCAACCCGGTGGCCTGGTTCCAGGGGCGCATGGAATTCGGTCCGCGGGCCCTTGGCGGCCGTTCGATCATCGGCTGCCCGAGCGTGCCGAACGTCGCCGACCGCATCAACGAGCAGATCAAGTTCCGCGAGCGCTGGAGACCCTTCTGCCCGTCGATGCTCGACACCGTCGCGCCGCAGATGATCAAGATCGATCACCCCGCGCCCTTCATGACCTTCACCTTCGAAGTGGCCGAGGAGTGGAAGACCCGTGTGCCGGAAGTGGTCCACGAGGACGGCACCTCGCGTGCACAGGTGCTCAAGCGCGAGTACAACCCGCGCTACTACGACATGATGAAGGCCCTGGAAGCGCTCACCGGCAATGGCGTGTCGCTGAACACCTCGCTGAACCGTCGTGGCGAGCCGATGATCTGCTCGCCCACCGATGCGTTGAACATGTTCTTCGGCTCGGACCTGCAGTACCTGATCATGGAGAACATCCTGGTGGTCAAGGACGGCGCGCCTGCGTATGACCAGCCGCTCTGACCTGCGCGTCCTGCAGTTCTGCCATGGCTACGATGGGCCGTTTCTCGATTGTGCCCGTCAGTACGCCAGCCTGTTCGAGGGGCGGGGCTACAAGGTCACCACCGTCTTCCTCACCGGCAAGGCCGATCCGCAGGTGGTGACCGGCTGTGCCTGCGACGAAGTGCTGTTTTTGGAATTCAGTTCCCAGGCCGTGCGCGGGCTCAAGCTCGGCGCCATCGCGACGCTGCGTCGAATCGCGCGCGAGCGCCGCTTCAGCTTCTGCATCGCGCACCGCTTCAAGCCCATTTATGTCGCCCTGCTGGCCACCGATCTGCCGGTGATCGGCGTGCACCACGCGTTCGGTGACTACCAGCGTCGCGGGCGACGGCTGTTCGCCAACCTGATGCGCAAACGCTTGAGCCTGCTGGGCGTGTCCGATGCGGTGCGCGACGACATGCGCCGCTGCCTGCCGAGCTGGCCGGCCGAGCGCATCCAGACGCTGTACAACCGCATCGATGTCGAGGCGCTGCAGGCCGAGCTGGTACCGCGCGACGAAGCGCGGCGCGTCCTCGCGCTGGACCCTCAGGCCTGGATCGTCGGCAATGTCGGCCGCCTGCACCCGGACAAGGACCAGGCCACCCTGCTGCGCGGTTTCGCCCAGGCGCTGCCGGGGCTTGCTGGCGACGCGCGGCTGGCAGTGCTGGGCAAGGGCCGGCTGGAGGGCGAGCTCAAGGCGCTGGCTGCCGAGCTGGGAATCGCCGAGCGTGTCGATTTCCTCGGCCAGGTGGCCGATGCCCGGCGGTATTTCCAGGCGTTCGACGTGTTCGCGCTGAGCTCCGACCACGAGCCGTTCGGCATGGTCTTGCTCGAAGCCATGGCGGCCGGTGTGCCCCTGCTGGCCACCGCCTGCGGCGGTGCGCGCGAAGTGGTGGAGGGCGTGGGCGTGCTGTTCCCGCTCGGGGATGCCGCGCAACTGGCCAACGGCCTGAAGCACCTGGCCGGGCTCGACGCCGGGCAGCGTGGCGCGTGCGCCACAGCGATGCTGCAGCGCCTGCATGAACGTTTTTCCGATCAGGCCGTGCGTCAGGAATTCTGGCAACTGCCCCAGGTCAAGGCGCTGGAGGGTCGGGGGTAATGCTCAAGCATCTGCGCGCCTGGCGCGAGCGCGGCTGGACGGTCATCGACGCCCAGGCCTATGCCCAGGCCTGGCAGCGCTACGGCGGCAGTGTCGCCACCCACCCGCTGGTACTCGAATGCCTGGCGCAGTTGTCCGAGATACCCGTGCGGTATCTGGGCTGGCAGGCCGATGGCGAGGTGAAGGCCGCCGTGCCGACCTGGGGCCGCCACCTGGCGCTGTCCAAGGAGGTGCTCAAGCGCCAGGGCAAGAAAGGCCTGTTCGACCTGGGCAATGCCGAGATCATCCTGCCTGCCGCCGCCGATGCCGGTGCACCGCTGCGCCACGCAGCGCGCTATCTGTCGGAACTCAACCATGGGCGTTTCGAAGGCATCGAGCAGCAGGCCGAGAAGCTGGCCCTGGCGCGCCCCTCCCACGACCTTTCGAAGAAATTTCGTTACAACCAGCGTCGCGAGCTGCGCCTGCTGGAAGAGGCGGGCGGTGTGGTGCGCCCGATAGGCGACTTCAGCGCCAGCGACATCGCGGCCATGTACTGCGACCTGTTCCAGCGCCGCTGGGGTTTTGCGGCGACCGGCGCGGCGCACCTCGTCGAGGTGCTTGAGGGCCTGCGCGGGCTGCTGGTCGGCTCGGTGCTGTTCCTCGACGGGGCGCCCATCGCCATCCAGCTGCTGTACCGGGTCGAATCGCCCGAGTGGATCAGCATCGAGTACGTCAACGGTGGGGTCGACCCCGAAACCAAGGCGTTCAGCCCTGGCAGCGTACTCAGCTTCCTCAATACCCAGGCCGCCTGGGAAGACGCCAATGCACGTGGCAAGGCGCTGCGCTTCTCGTTCGGCCGCGCCGACCGTGAATACAAGGAGCGCTGGTGCCACCCGGTGCCGGTCTATCGGTCATGAACCGCAAGCAGCAGTTGCTCAGGCGTCATCGTCGCAACAAGCGAGTCGGCGTGCTGGTCATGCTGGCCCTGCTGGTGCTGGCTGGCGTGTTCGTCGCATGGTGGCTGCCGCTGGTGCTGTTGCCCTTGTCGTGGGTGGCGCACGAGGCCTGGTTCGCCGATCACCTCTTCTACGCGCCAGGCGATGACTACGTCTACGACTTCGGGGCCGACAGCCAGGAGCACGAGGTGCGGCTTCAGCAGGGTGTGCTGCACAGCGCGGCGTCGATCGGCGACGAGGATACCCTGGTGCTGCAGGTCCGCCTCAAGTGCAGCTGGCTCGGACGTTGGCTCGATCCGTCCGTCGAGCTGGTGGCCGGCGAGCAGTGCGACCGGCAGACCTTCGAACGAGGTGTCGACGGCGTGCGCCTGCTCAATCTCACCGGACTGGCGGCGCCGTTGCGCGATGGCCAGCTGCGAGTCCGAGGTCGCCACTGCCGCCTGCAAGGCCCGCCACGTCTCTGGGTGACGCCTGCCATGCAATGGCGTCAGCGTCGGATCATGGTGATCGCGCCCCATGCAGACGACGCCGAACTGGCCGCCTACGGCCTCTACAGTCAGGCTCAAGAGGCCTGGATCGTCACGCTGACAGCGGGCGAGATCGAGGCCGATCACTACCGGCGCATGGGGCTGGAGCCGGCCGCCGCCGCGCAGCTCAAGGGCCGCCTGCGTGCCTGGGACAGCGTGGCGGTGCCGCGCTGGGCAGGGGTGCCTGAAGCGCAATGCGCGCAGTTGGGTTATTTCTGCCTGCAACTGCCGGCCATGCAAGCGGCCCCCGATCAGCCGGCAGGCTCGCGCGAAGCACAGATGGACGACATCCGGCCGTTTCGCCGCTTCAACACCTGTGCACTGCCGGCCGACGCCGACGGCGCGCCGACCTGGAACAATCTGTTGGCCGACCTGCGCGCGCTGCTGGAAAAGGCCCGGCCTGAGATCCTGGTCCTACCCCACCCGCAGCTCGACCCCCATCCGGACCACGTGTGCGCCCAGGCCGCCGTGCTCGAGGCCTTGCAGGGCATGGCCTGGCAGCCACAGACCTTGCTCTGCTACGCCAATCACCTGCACGACAACGATCGTTGGCCCATGGGTGACAGCGGCGATGGCGTCGCATTGCCACCGCAACTCCAGGCCAGCGAGCCCTGGGCGCCGTACAGCCTGGTGCTGGACCTCGCCACCCAGCGTGACAAGGCCATGGCGCTGGGCATGATGCACGACCTGCAGCCCCCGCCCCCCTTCAAACGCCGTGTGCGGCGCTGGTTGCAGCGCTGGCTGGCCGGTCGTCGCGTTTCGCCCTATGGCCAGAACGAGTTCTTCCGCAAGGCCGTGCGCAGGCACGAACTGTTCTGGCGCCGCGAATGGCCGGCGAACGATGATCGATCGTGATGGCAACCCGCTTGCGAGGAATGCAATGAAAGTCTTGTTTCTGGTGCAGAAAGAACAGCGGGCCATCCTCGACCGGCTCTACGACGGCGTCGCGGCCCACTGCGAGTGCGACTTGCGCTGGCTCTCGAGCGAGGACCAGCGCAATCTGCGCCGCTACTTCAAGCGTGAAGTGGACGTGGAGCGCTACGACCGGATCATCTTCTTCCTGCGATTCAAGCAGGAAATTCGTCAGGTCGGCTTCATCCGCACCCTTCCAAACCTGGTGATCCTCGAACACGACGCCTACCAGAACTACATTGCCTGCAAGTACACCGGGGCGTTCAGCGCGCATTACCGCAAGCTGCCCTGGGCACGGGTGATCAGCTCGGGTTTCGTGGTCAGCCAGCGCCTGCGTCAGGAAGGCTTCGATGCGGTGTTCGTGCCCAAGGGCTATGACGAGCAGTTGCTCAGCGACCAGGGCCGCGAGCGCGACCTGGAGCTGGCGTTCGTCGGCAGCACCAAGAGCGTGGCGTACAGCGGCCGCAAGGCGTTGCTCGATGAGCTGGCCCAGGTCGAGAACCTGCTGGTCACGCGCACCAAGTCCGGAGAGGACTACTGCAACACGCTCAACCGCATTCGCTTCTTCGTCAGCGCGGATGTCGGCATGGGCGAATACATGATCAAGAACTTCGAGGCGATGGCCTGCGGCTGCGTGTTGCTGGCCTTCGACCAAGGCCCGGCGGAGAACGACGCGCTGGGTCTGCAGGACATGCACAACGTGGTGCTGTACGACAGCATTCCGGTGCTCCAGCGCAAGCTCGCGGTACTGCGCGGCGACCCGCAGCTGGCGGCACGTATCGCGGCCAACGGCCGGGAGCTGGCGCTCTCGGGCTTCAGTTTTTCCCAGGTGGGGCGTAGCATCGTCGACCACATGAAACCCCCACTCAGGCCACGACCTGCGCTCAATGCGTGGCAGCGTCTGCGCCTGAGACTTGGGTTCTGAATCATCCAGCCCTGCCGTGCGTGCGCCGACGGGGCCGCAGGCGGAGGAAGCCGGTGCGCTTCTCGGATAACAGTGACATTACCCTGGTGGTGACCAGTTGTGGTCGGCTCGATCTGCTCAAGGCCACCCTGGACAGCTTCGACCGTTGCAACACCGCGCCCATTCGCGAGGTCTTCATCACCGAGGACTCCGGCGACGACGCCGTTCATGGCGCCGTTCCCGAAAGCTGGAAAGCGCATTGTCGTGTCTTCGTCAACCGGCCCAAGCTTGGGCAGTTGGCCTCGATCGATCTGGCCTATAGCCATGTCAAGACGCCCTATATCTTCCATTGCGAAGATGACTGGGCATTCTACCGGCAACATTTCGTTGAAGACTCGCGGCTGATTCTCGAGTCCAGCCCACATAGTCTGCAAGTGTGGCTGCGCAGTCACGCCCACGACCTGTCGGTGCATAGCCCCTACATCCGCATCGGGGAACGACAAGTCATCGCCAATGTCCCTTGTTACCCACTGTTGTCGGACAAACCCGATTGGCAAGCGTTCTCCCTCAATCCAGGCTTGCCTCGATTGAGCGGTTCGTGCACATCCCGCCGCCTGTTAGGAGCAAACAGCCCTGTCACGGCGTTACACAGCGCACGGTCTGGCAGCGGTCTCCCTCAAGGGCGATACGGTATTGCGCACCGGATTCGGCAGCCACGTCACGTTGCTCGAGGAGGTCAGATGCAAGGCTCGCAGGCGTCAGCGAGAGCGCGTCAAGCCTGTGGCCGGACTCGCCATTCGGACATTGGTCGGGATGGGAATCGGCTTTCCTGCTCACTGAATGACCTGATCCGATGGTAAGGCCGCCGGGTCCGAGGGAGCTTCACCGATGAATGTGGTCAATGTGATGTGGTCGGGCGGTGCGCCGTACATGTCCGTACATACGGTGCACCGGCAGATACTGCATCACCTCGGCGACGACGCCGAAATCGTCAACTGGTTGTTGTTGAGTGAGGGGCTGTGCAGTGGCATTGGCGGCGTCCGCGAGTGGGCTCTGCCGCAACGGGCATTGAAGGGGCGTCGGCTTTGGAGCCTGTTCCTGCCTGTGGTACGCGCACGTCTGCGCAATGCTCTCAAACAGCAGAAGCCGGACCTGATCCTGCTCGACGGCATGGGTGTGGCTCGATTGATCCTACCCCTGATGCCTTTCTTTCCTCATACCCGCGTCACTGTACTGTTTCATGGCGTCACCCACTTGAGGCGTGCCGATGTGCGCTTGCTGCGCCATCTCGACCCCAGGCAGTTGCGCATCGCCGCGGTGTCCCAGACGCTCGCACAGTCTTTGCAAGGCGCGGTGCAGCGGCCGGTGCACACCTTGCGTATCGCGCTCAATCCCCACGCCTTCGTCGACGAACTGCTCGACCGTGACCAGGCGCAGCGGGCGCTGGGGCTTGAAGGCAAATCGGGTCGTCTGTTCGGTGCAGTAGGGCGACTGGTTCCCAGCAAGGGCTTCGAGATGCTGATCGAGGCCTTCGCCGAGGCGCATGAGCGTCAGCCCGATATTCGCCTGGTCATCATGGGTGATGGCGAGTTGCGTACGCGGTTGCAGCAGCGTGGCGAGGCGCTCGGGCTGGGCGACAGCCTGGTGTTGTGCGGCCATCGGCCCGATGTCCTGCACCTGTATCGGGCGTTCGACTGGCTGCTGATCCCGTCGCGTTCCGAGGGGCTCGGGCTGGTCTTGCAGGAGGGAATCATGGCCGACGTTCCGGTGGTGTGCAGTGATTTGCACGTGTTCAGGGAGCAGCTGGGCGAGGCGGGCCGCTACGTGCCGGTGGGTGACCAGGCAGCGTGGGCTCAGGCCATCGAAGCCTGCGCCAGCCTCGATGCGGCCGCCACGGCAGCGCTTCAACATCGAACCCTGGCGCCCGATGAGTCCTGGCAACAGTTCAGCCTGGGCTCCAGGGCCTTGCTGCGTGACTGAACCTCAGCGCTGGAGTACGCCAGCCTGCAGGCGTGCCAGTGGAAAGTGGCTGTCGAGCCCCTCGCGTTCGAGGTAGTTGGCCAGGTGCTGGACGTTGCGTCGGGCCATCCGAGCTGACAGCGGGGCTCGAAGGAAACGCATGTCCGCGATGTCGATCAGGCCCAATCGTTGATCCGGCGTGACCACGACATTGCCCAGGTGGAGGGAGCGGAAGTAGACGCCGGCAGCATGAAGATGTCTGATCAGATCGATCAGCGCTGGCAGTAGAGGGTCCCAGCTGAAGCCTGGCTGGCCCGAGCGCTGCGACAGGGTCTCGCCTGGTAGCGGACGATAGAGCACCGCGGTGCGTCCGGGCTGTTGCAGCTTGTGATGGCTGATCACTTTCAGTGTAGGAATGCCCAGATGTTCCAGGCGTGTCGCGTTATCGACGAAACGCTGGGAATAGGGGCGCAGCAGCGCAGATGAAATCAGACGCTTGCGACGAAATACCTTGAGGATATTCCCATCCCCGAGCAGGTAGACTTTCGCCCCGTGACTGTCGGCTTCCAGAATCCTGGCACCGTGAGTCAGCTGGTCGAGGTCGGCCTGGGAGAGTCGGGAACATAGCATTGAGGTGTGCCTTGTCTTGTGCATGCAAAATGACTGGCAATAATGCCGAAAATATCGAGGTAGCACCATGACGGTGTCGCTGCGCCCGGGGGAAGGAATGTGGTATGAAAAACGCTGGGCTCAAGCCTGGCTCGGTTTCGGTTTCGTCTGGTTCCTTGCAGCGATTGCCCTGGCCCCCAGCAACAAGCTCTATCAACAGGGGCTGATTCTTTTCTTGTGGCTGCCGGCGCTGGTGCTTGCCTGGCCTGCGCGTCATCTGTTCATGGCGGGTTGGCGCCGGCAGCCTGGGCTGTGGTCCTCAATCCTGCTATTCCTGGCCTGGGGTGCCCTGAGCCTGGTCTGGTCGACGACCGATGAGGGTGCGCGCGAGGGTAAACGTCTCATTTACATCCTGCTGTTTCTGATGGCGTTTCCCTTGCTCGCGCAAAAGGGAGAGGCGCGTGTACGCATGCTTTGGCAGGTAGGCGGCGTACTCATGGCAGTAGCGGCGCTCATCTCGTTCTATCGCTTCTATCTCACGACCGATAATCCGCTGATCATGCGTCTCTATGCGATCGGGCAGATCGGTCATCCAATTCTTGGCGCCTACGTCGTCAGCGTACTCGCACTGGCGATGCTCTACGATCGCCCTGTGGGGCTGGCTCGACAGCTGGGCTGGATGCTCACGCTGGCATGTTTGGCCGCGTTCGTTGCGTTGTGCCAGAGTCGTGGTGCGGTGATCGCGTTGCTCTTCACCACCCTGTTGGCGCCGTGGTGGATGCGCAATCGGGCGAGCAAGTTGCTGGCCCTCGCGGTGTTCTTGGTCATCGCCCTGGCAGTCTTGCTGTTCCACGATCTGTGGATGAGTCGCGGTTCATCCTATCGGCTGGACATTTTCCAGGCGTCGCTGGAGTTGATCGAGCAGCACCCGCTGACCGGTCTTGGACTCGGTGCCTTCTACCGGATCCAGGCTGCAGGGCAGCAGTTCGACCATACACATAACATGCTCACCCATGTTGCGGTCGAACTGGGGCTGCCCGGCATGATCCTGTGGCTGGCCGTGTGGTTGGCAGCGCTGCGTGAACTGGTGCGCGCACGCGCAACCCCCCTGGGCAAGCTGGCCCTGGGCATCTGGGTGTTCTCCACGGTCGCCATGCAGCTCGACGCCGCCAGCCTGACCGGCACGCCCCGGGCGGAGTGGTTCATCAGCTGGTTGCCGGTGGGCCTGGCGCTGATGATGCCGTGGATGGATGCCCCGGCAAAAGCCTGTGGTAAAATTCGCGGTTCAATCTGAACAGCGAGCTCGACGATGGCCGAAACACCGCGCCCGGCGGACAACCCCAGCAGCCTGAAGATCTACTTCCGGCTGCTGAGCTACGTGAAACCCTACCTCGGCATCTTCCTGCTGAGCATCATCGGTTTCGTCATCTTCGCCTCTACCCAGCCGATGCTGGCCGGGATCCTGAAGTACTTCGTCGACGGCCTGAGCAACCCCCAGGCCGTGCTCTTCCCCAACGTGCCCTACCTGCGCGACCTGCAATTGCTGCAGGCCGTGCCCCTGCTGATCATTCTCATCGCCACCTGGCAAGGGGTGGGGTCGTTCCTGGGCAACTACTACCTGGCCAAGGTCTCCCTCTGCCTGGTACACGACCTGCGCCTGGAGCTGTTCAACAAGCTGCTGGTGCTGCCGAACCGCTATTTCGACAGCCACAACTCCGGGCACCTGATCTCGCGCATCACCTTCAACGTGACCATGGTTACCGGTGCGGCCACCGACGCGATCAAGGTGGTGATCCGCGAAGGCCTGACCGTCGTGTTCCTGTTCATCTACCTGATGTGGATGAACTGGCAGCTCACCCTGGTGATGGTCGCGATCCTGCCGGTGATCGCCCTGATGGTCGGCTCGGCCAGCAAGAAGTTTCGCAAGCAGAGCAAGAAGATCCAGGTCGCCATGGGCGACGTCACCCACGTGGCGTCCGAGACCATCCAGGGCTATCGCGTGGTGCGCAGCTTCGGCGGCGAGGCCTACGAAGAACAGCGCTTCAGGAATGCCAGCCAGAGCAATACCGACAAGCAACTGCGCATGAACAAGACCGGCGCGTTGTATACCCCCGCGCTGCAACTGGTGATCTATACCGCCATGGCGGCACTCATGTTCCTCGTGCTGTTCCTGCGCGGCGATGCGTCGGCTGGCGACCTGGTGGCCTACATCACGGCGGCCGGCCTGCTGCCCAAGCCGATCCGCCAGCTCTCGGAGGTCAGCTCGACCATCCAGAAGGGCCTGGCCGGCGCCGAGAGCATCTTCGAGCAATTGGACGAGACGCCGGAGGTCGACAGTGGCACGGTCGAGAAGGCGCGCGTCGAAGGGCGGCTGGAAGTGCGCAACCTCAATTTCACCTACCCAGGCACGGACCGGCAGGTGTTGTTCGACATCAGCTTCGTCGCCGAACCCGGCCAGATGATCGCGCTGGTGGGCCGCTCCGGCAGCGGCAAGTCCACCCTGGCGGCGTTGATTCCTCGGTTCTATCACCACGACAACGGCGAGATCCTGCTCGACGGCGTCGAGGTCGAAGACTACCGCCTGCGCAATCTGCGCCAGCATGTGGCGCAGGTCACCCAGCACGTCACCCTGTTCAACGACACCGTGGCCAGCAACATCGCCTATGGCGATCTGGCGGGCGCGCCCCGCGAGGCGATCGAGGCGGCCGCAGCCGATGCCTACGCCAAGGAATTCGTCGACCAGTTGCCCAAGGGCTTCGACACCGAGGTGGGCGAAAACGGCGTGCTGCTCTCCGGTGGCCAGCGCCAACGGCTGGCGATCGCCCGTGCCCTGCTGAAGAACGCCCCGCTGCTGATTCTCGACGAAGCCACCTCGGCTCTGGACACCGAGTCCGAACGGCATATCCAGGCGGCGCTGGACCACGTGATGGAGGGCCGTACCACGCTGGTGATCGCCCACCGCCTGTCCACCATCGAGAAGGCCGACCTGATCCTGGTCATGGACCAGGGGCGGATCGTCGAGCGCGGCGACCACCCCACGCTGATCGCGCAGAACGGTCACTACGCTCGCCTGCACGCCATGGGCCTGGACGAACCGACCAAGGCCGACATCACCTGAGGTCTCGGCAGTGGGGCGCCGGCCCCGCCTGTCCGCGCTGGCCATTGCCCGGCAGTTGGCGCTAAAGGCGTCTTCTGCCCTGTGCTAATATCCTGCCCCTGTTCATTTTTTCATTCGGGTTGCCCATGAAGTTGTCCATGCCGCGTTTTGATCAAGCCCCGGTACTGGTGGTCGGCGATGTGATGCTCGACCGCTACTGGCATGGCGGTACCTCGCGCATTTCGCCAGAAGCTCCGGTGCCGGTGGTCAAGGTCGACCAGATCGAGGACCGCCCGGGCGGCGCGGCCAACGTGGCGTTGAACATCGCCGCGCTGGGCGCACCGGCATCGCTGGTGGGCGTCACCGGTCAGGACGAAGCGGCCGACAGTCTGGCCAACAGCCTGCAAGCGGCTGGCGTGCGGTCGATCTTCCAGCGCATCGCCCATCAGCCCACCATCGTCAAGCTGCGGGTCATGAGCCGTCACCAGCAGCTGCTGCGCATCGACTTCGAAGAACCCTTCGCCACCGACGCCTTGTCGCTGGGCGCGGAAGTGGATGCGCTGCTCGAGGGCATCAAGGTGCTGGTACTCTCCGACTACGGCAAGGGTGCCCTGAAGAATCACCAGGCGTTGATCCAGGCCGCTCGCGCCAGGAACATTCCGGTGCTGGCCGACCCCAAGGGCAAGGATTTCTCGATCTATCGCGGTGCCAGCCTGATCACCCCGAACATCAGCGAATTCGAGACCATCGTCGGACGCTGCGCCGACGAGGCCGAATTGGTGGCCAAGGGCCTGCAACTGCTCGCCGACCTGGACCTCGGTGCCGTGCTGGTCACTCGCGGCGAGCACGGCATGACCTTGCTGCGCACCGGCCACCCGGCGCTGCACCTGCCGGCCCGTGCCCGCGAGGTGTTCGACGTCACCGGCGCCGGCGACACCGTGATTTCCACCCTGGCGGCGGCCATCGCCGCTGGCGAGGAGCTGCCCCACGCCGTGGCGTTGGCGAACCTGGCCGCTGGCATCGTCGTCGGCAAGCTGGGCACCGCGGCCATCAGTGCCCCCGAGCTGCGCCGCGCCATCCAGCGCGAGGAAGGCTCCGAGCGCGGTGTGCTGGTGCTCGAGCAGCTGTTGTTGGCCATCGACGATGCACGTGCCCACAACGAGCGCATCGTGTTCACCAATGGGTGTTTCGATATCCTCCATGCAGGCCATGTGACCTATCTGGAGCAGGCCCGCGCCCAGGGCGACCGGCTGATCGTCGCGGTCAACGATGATGCTTCGGTGAGCCGCCTGAAAGGGCCTGGCCGGCCGATCAACAGCGTCGACCGCCGCATGGCGGTACTGGCCGGCCTGGGAGCGGTCGACTGGGTCATCAGCTTCAGCGAAGGCACCCCGGAGAACCTGCTGCGCGAAGTGCGGCCCGATGTGCTGGTCAAGGGCGGCGACTACGGCATCGATCAGGTGGTGGGCGCCGATATCGTCAACAGCTATGGCGGCACCGTGAAGGTGCTGGGGTTGGTCGAGAACAGCTCGACCACGGCCATCGTCGAGAAGATTCGCCAGAACTGAGGGCCAGCACGGCCCGGGCCTGGCTCGGCCCCGGTCACTTGTGCAGCGAGGTCCGCGCGCGGCGCAGCAACGCCCGGGCCTTGTCGCTGAAACGCTGCAGGTGAGAGGGTTTGGGCTGTTTGGTCTGCACCAGGCCCTGCTGACGCAGCCAGTCCTTCCAGCGTATGCGCTCCTCGCGCACCACCCAGCCATCCTGGCGCGCGAAGCTCTCGGCCAGATACAGCCCGCGCGTGCTGGCCGGCACCAGTTGATCTTTCTTCAGGGTGTAGAGCTCGGCCACGGGCTGGCCGTCCACGAGGGGCATCAGGTACAGGTCGGGTCGCTTGCGATTGAGCCGAGCGACCAGTTGATCGTCTTCCAGCCGCTCATCCACGTGGAACAGGCTCAACGCCTTGGCCTCGCGGGGCACTTGCAGGTGCAGGTCGTAGATCAGTTGCAGCGAAGCGGTCGGCAGATGCACGTAGGCCCTGGGCCGCTCGAGCAGCGCCTGGTTGGCACAGAACACCGGTCGAGCCGC
The DNA here is from genome assembly GCF_016518545.1 of Pseudomonas sp. S30. Lineage (GTDB taxonomy): Bacteria > Pseudomonadota > Gammaproteobacteria > Pseudomonadales > Pseudomonadaceae > Aquipseudomonas. Next base: position 178,370 of record NZ_JACVTO010000003.1, on the reverse strand, counting down.
GCCCGAAGCTGGACGAAGGGTGAACGGCGGGGTCTCGCGGTAGTGCAGCGCGGCCGAGTAGGGCGTCGGTAGCCAGGTCTCGTTGAAGCGCCCGCCCAGCCAACCCTCGGAGGTTTCCAGCAGGCATTCCTCGGCGACTTCCTGAATGGCGGTGTGCAGCGGCAGGTTCAGTTCCTGGGCGGGCACGTAGCCGGAAATCAGCTTGAGCACCACGTCGCCCCGGTCCTGGCGGCGCTGGCGAACCAGTACCCAATAGTCGCGGTTCTGCCAGGTGAGGGTCAGGCGTACCGAGACCCCGAGGTTGGCCAGTTCGATGGCGAAGCGTTCAGGGTCCTGCACCTGCACGGCCTTGCGTCGCTGCAAGGTCTGGGCGAAGTTCTGCGGCGTGCCGAGGCTCTGGTAGCTCAGGCGCTCCGATGTGGCCTCGACGTGCAACGGCAAGGTCTTGAAGGTGCTCGGGTTCTTGCGGATCAACGTGCGCGCCACGAAGCGACTCCTTGCGTATGAGCGCCGCGTGGGCAGCTCAGGCCTGGCCCAGGATACGGGCGACGGTGGCCACGTTGTGGGCCAGATGCAGCGGATTGATGGTGCCGACAATAGCACTGCTGACCCCAGGGTGGGCGAACAGCAGCTCGAAGCTGGCCTGCACCGGATCGACGCCCGGCGACAGGCACGCGTGCCCGCTGGCCAGGGCCTTTTTCACCAGAATGGCCTTGCCGTGTTCGGCAGCGTAGTCCAGCACCGGTCGCTCCGCCTGTTCGGCGAGGTTGTAGGTGACCATGGCGCAGTCGCCCTGCTGCAAGGCTTTCAGGCCACCGGCGGCAGTCTTGCCGGAAAATCCGTAGCCGAGGATCTTGCCCTCCTGCTTGAGCGCGGCGAGGGTCTGGTAGACCTCCTGCTGATCGAGGATGGCCAGGTCGTTGCCGTCCGAATGCACCAGCATCAGGTCGATGCGGTCGGTTTCCAGGCGCCGCAGGCTGCGCTCGACCGAGCGGCGGGTGTGAGCGGCGCTGAAGTCGAACTGCGAGTGGCCGTCGTCGAACTCTTCGCCCACCTTGCTGACGATCACCCAGTGCTCGCGCTGACCGCGCAGCAGCGGGCCGAGACGCTCCTCGCTGCGCCCGTAGGCGGGCGCGGTGTCGATCAGGTTGAGGCCCAGTTCGCGGGCCTGGGCCAGCAGCAGGCGAGCGTCGTCGTCGCCGGGAATGGTGAAGCCGGTCGGGTACTTGACCCCTTGGTCGCGACCGAGCTTGACCGTGCCCAGCCCCAGCGGCGAAACCTTCAGGCCGGTGCTGCCCAGCGGGCGATGATGGTCGTGGAGCGTTGGCAGGCTCATGGCAGCAGGTGCTCCCAGGCTGGAACGCCCAGTGGCGGGCGCGGCAGGTTGGCAAGGTCGGGGTGGGCAGCGGGGCGGATGGCGTCCCTGTCCAGCGCCGCCAGCACCCGATCGGCGAAATCCGGTGCCAGCGCCAGCTTGGTCGGCCAGCCCACCAGAAGACGTCCCTGTTCGCTCAGGAAGGCGTTGTCCGGACGCACCAGGCCGGACTGCGCCGGCTCGGCGCGATCGACCCGCAGCGTGGCCCAGTGGATCTGCTGCTGGTCGACCCAGGGCAGCAGGCTGGCGATTTCCCGTTGCGCCGCCGCGATCTGCGCGGCGGGCTCGCGCGCCACGCCCTCGGCCTCGGCCAGATCGCCGCCCAGGTACCACACCCACTGGCCATCGGCGGCCGGGTGGCTGGTCACGGTGATGCGCGGCTTGGGACCGCCGCCCAGGCAGTGGGCGTACAGCGGCTTGAGGTTGGGGCCCTTGGCCAGCACCATGTGCAGTGGCCGACGCTGCTGGACGGGCTGCTCCAGCCCGAGGTCGCGCAGCAGGTCCTCGGTGCCGCCTCCGGCACTGAGCACGATGCGCTGCGCGCGAATCTCACGCCCGTCTACCGTCAGCCCGACCAGGTTCTGGCCCTCGAGCAGGGGGACGATGCGTTGGCCGGCCAGCAGGCTGTCGCCGGCCAGCTCGGCGAGGTTGGCGAGCAGGCTGGGTACGTCGATGACCAGTTCGGCCAGGCGGTAGACCTTGCCCTTGAAGGCGCGATCCTGCAAGGCGGGTGGCAGTTGCTCGCCCTTGACTTGGTCGACCCGCCCACGCACGGCCTTGCTGGCGAAGAAGCTGGTGAGGTTGCCGGCCAGGGTGCCCGGCGACCAGAGGTAATGGGCATCGGAAAGCAAGCGGGTATGGTGCAGGTCCAGCTCGCCGCTGCCGTCCAGGGCCTCGCGCCAGCGTCGCGGCATGTCGGCGATGGCTTCGGAGGCGCCGCTCAGGGCGCCGTGCAGGGCGTACTTGGTGCCACCGTGGATGATGCCCTGGGACTTGAGCGTCTGCTCGCCGCCAAGGCTGGCGCGCTCCACCAAGATCGTCGAATACCCCAGGCGCCGCAACCGGGCATTGAGCCAGAGGCCTGCGACGCCGGCGCCGACGATCAGCACGTCAGTGGAAATGGCAGATGGCATGCGTGAACCTCGTAGACCGGAACGATTGTCCAGTATACAGGTGTGCCAGGGCGCAGGTCCTGCGCCTCAGTGTGCCGCAGTCTGGGAAAACAGCTGGATGACCACCACACCGCCAACGATCATGGCCATCCCGAGCATGGCCGGCAGGTCGAGCTTCTGCCCGTAGATCACCAGCGCCGCGATACTGACCAGGACGATGCCCATGCCTGACCAGATCGCGTAGGCAATGCCCACCGGGATGCTGCGCACCACCAGGGTCAGCATCCAGAAGGCGATGGCATAGCCGCCGATCATCAGCAACAAGGGCAAGGGGGTACTCAGTCCCTTCACCGCTTTCATCGAAGAGGTGGCGACCACTTCGCCGCAGATGGCGATTGCGAGATAGATGTAGGCGTTCATGTGCGACTCCCTGGGATGAAGGCTCGACATTCTAGGTAAAGCGCAGATGCGGTAAAGTCATTGCCCATCTATTTCGGAGATAGGTCGATGCGCGATCAGTGGAACCTCGAGCAGCTGAGGACGTTCGTCCGGGTCGCCGAACTGCGCTCGTTTTCCGCCGTAGCCCGCGCGCAGCGCAAGGCGCAGTCGGCGATCAGCACCTCGATCGCGCTGCTGGAGGCGGACCTGGGGCTGCCCTTGTTCGAGCGCCGCAGCGGTCGCCCTCCGACGCTCACCGAGGCTGGGGAAGTGTTACTGGAAGATGCCAGGGAGCTGTTGCGTGAGTGCGAGCGATTCGACAGCCGCGCGCTGGCGCTGATGCGTGGCCAGGAGGCGTTGCTGCGGGTCGCCCAGGACGAAGCCATGCCCTACCAGCCGGTGCTCGACAGCATGGAGGATCTGGCCAATCGCTTTCCCTACCTGCAGGTCCAGGCCGCCAGCGGTGCCCAGGGCGACGTCGCGCGCAAACTGGTGCACAGGCGCGCCGACCTCGGGCTGTTCTTCCACCATGAAAGCATTCCGGCGTCGCTGGAGCGCCGTACATTGGGCAGTGTCGAGATGGTCACCGTGTGCGCGGTCGACCATCCCCTGGCCCGGCAGGGACGCGTGTCATTGCGTCAACTGGCCCGCCACCGCCAGTTGCTGATTTCCCCCGGAGACAGCGACTATCCCGGTGGCCAGGCGGTGAGTCCGCAACTGTGGCGGGCCGACAGCTTCTACGCCATGGCCGAGCTGCTGATGCGCGGGCTGGGCTGGGCCTGGCTGCCGCGGCACGTGGTGCAGTACCCCGCCTACCAGTCGATGATGGTGGAGCTCGACAGCGAATGGCGTCCGCCCGCGCTGGTGGCGGAACTGGCCTGGCGGCGGGACGAACCGCTGGGCCCGGCCGGGCAGTGGCTGGCCGAGCGCTTCGCCGTGCACTTGCGGGCGATCGGTTAGGCTCGCCAGGTGTTTTGCCCAGGATCCGGGTAAACTGCGCCGCCATGAACAGAACACTCTATACCCTGCTGTTTCACCTGGGCCTGCCGCTGATCGCGCTGCGCCTGTTCCTGCGCGGGCGCAAGGCCCCGGCCTATCGCCAGCGCATCGCCGAGCGCCTGGCCTTTGGGCTGCCGCCCATGCGCCAGGGTGGGCTGTGGGTGCACGCGGTGTCGGTGGGTGAAAGCATCGCCGCTGCGCCGCTGGTCAGGGCCTTGCTGCAGGCCTATCCGGACCTGCCGATCACCCTGACCTGCATGACCCCGACCGGTTCGGAGCGCATCCGCGCCCTGTTCGCCGACGAGCCCCGGGTGCAGCACTGCTACCTGCCGTATGACCTGCCCTGGGCGGCCGGGCGCTTCCTCGACCATGTGCGCCCGCGCCTTGGCATCATCATGGAAACCGAGCTGTGGCCCAACCATATCCATCAGTGCGCCCGCCGCGGCATTCCCGTGGCCCTGGCCAATGCCCGGCTGTCGGCGCGCTCGGCGCGCGGCTATGCACGCTTCGCCAGGCTCACCCGACCGATGCTGGAGGCGATGAGCCTGATCGCCGTACAGACCGAGACCGAAGCCGAGCGTTTCCGCAGCCTGGGCGCGCGACCGACGTGCGTGCAGGTGACCGGCTCGATCAAGTTCGACCTCAAGATCGACTCTGCGCTGCTGCCCCATGCCCGGCAGTTGCGCCAGCAATGGGGCGCCTGCGGGCGGCCGGTGTGGATCGCCGCCAGCACCCATGAGGGCGAGGACGGCTTGATCCTGGAGGCCCACCAGCGTCTGTTGCAGGTGCATGGCGATGCCTTGCTGATCCTGGTGCCACGTCATCCCGAGCGCTTCGAGGCCGTGCACACACTGTGCTGCGAGCGCTTCGCCACGGTCCGTCGCTCCACCGGCGCGGCGGTGCAGGGCGCTACCCAGGTGCTGCTCGGCGACACCATGGGCGAATTGCTGTTCCTCTATGCCCTGGCCGATATCGCCTTCATCGGCGGCAGCCTGGTGCCCACCGGCGGGCACAATCCGCTGGAGCCGGCTGCACTGGGCCTGCCGCTGATCATGGGGCCGCACGTGTTCAATTTCCTCGAGATCAGCGCCCTGCTGCGCGAGGCCGGAGCCTTGCAGCAGGTGGACGACGCCGAGGGGCTGGCGGGCGCGGTGCGCCGACTGGTGGAGTTGCCGCAGGACGGCAGGCGCATGGGCGAGGCGGGCAGGGCGGTGATGCAGGCCAACCAGGGCGCCCTGGGGCGCTTGCTGGAGGCGCTGGCCAGGCTGATGGGCCTGCCCGTTCGGGGCTGAGCCAGCGCCTGGCCGATCACCCGCCCCTTGCGGCGCGGCGACGCACTTGCAAAGACACCCTCACCAACTTCAACGCTTGCGCTCGAAGTTCTTCGCCGCCGCCGCCGCCAGGTCCGGTGGCAGGAAATCCTTGTCCGGGTTGTAGTCGGCCTTGAGGTAGCGCCCCAGGTCCTGTAGATCCTGCGGGCTGAGGTTGCCGGCGGCCTGCTTCAAACGCAGGTTGTCGAGGATGTAGTCGTAGCGACTGTTGTTGTAGTCGCGGACCGAGGCGTACAGCTGGCGCTGGGCATCGAGCACGTCGACGATGTTGCGCGTGCCGACCTGGTAGCCGATCTCGGTGGCTTGCAGGGCGCTCTGGTTGGACACGATCGACTGCTTGCGCGCCTGCACCTGCTCCACGTCGGTATTGACCGCTCGGTGCAGGTTGCGGGTGTTTTCCACCACCTGGCGGCGCAGGCTCTCGCGCTGCTGCTCGCTCTGGTTCAACCGGGCATACGCCTCGCGCACCTGCGAACTGGTCAGGCCGCCGCTGTACAGCGGGATGTTCAGCTGCAGGCCGACGGTGGTCTGCTCGACGTCGCCGGCATAGCGCACCCCAGGCAGTGGCGAGGGGTTGCTGAAGCCGAGATTGTCGTTGTCGCCCTTCTGGTAGCGGGCCACGGCGTCGAGGGTGGGCGCGTGGCCTGCCTTGCGCTGGCGCAGGGTCTGCTCGGCGGCATCGACGGCGTAGTTGGTGGCCAGCAGGTTGAGATTCTGCCGCGCGGCGGTCTCCACCCAGGCCTTGGCGTCGTTGGGGATGGGCACCTGAACCGGCAATGTATGGACGACGCCCTGCAGCGAGCCGTACTCGCGGTTGGTCAGGGTCACCAGCGCCTGGAAGGCGTCCTGCACCTGGCGCTCGGCCAGGATGCGATTTGCGCGGGCGGTGTCGTAGCCGGCCTGGGATTGCAGCACGTCGGTCTTGTCCGACAGGCCGACATCGAAGCGCTCGTTGGACTGGTCCAACTGGCGCTTGAACGCCGCCTCTTCGGCCTTGGTCGAGGCCAGGTTGTCCTGGGCGCGCAGCACCGCGAAGTAACTCTCGGCACTTTGCAGGATCAGGTTCTGCTCGGTGGCCGACAGCTCCAGGGCGGCTTGTTCGTTGACAGCTTCGGCCGCCTGCAACTGGAACCAGCGGTCGGCGCGGAAGATCGGTTGCGACAGGCTGGCACTCCAGGCGGTGCCACTGCGGTTGGAGGTCATCGACGGCTCGTCGAGCTTGGTGCGGGTGTTCATCGTCTCGGCCCCGGCCGAAAGATTCGGCAGCAGGCCAGCCCGTGCCTGCGGCACCACTTCGCGACGCGCGCCGTAGTCGGCACGCGCGGCGGCCAGATCGGCGTTGTTGCTCACCGCTTCCTGGTAGACGCTCACCAGGTCGGTCTTCACCGTCGTGGGCACATCCGCCGCCCAGGCCGCGCCGTGGGATGCACAGGACACGGCGAGGGCCAGCGAAAGTTTGCGCAGCATAGGGGCAATCCTTGTACGAAATATAATTTCTGAACTGTTGAGTATCGCGCGAGGCGCCAGTGTAGTGCCGCACGCAGCCGGCAACAATGCGCGCCCTTCGCCTTTCGTCCCCGGGCCGGGTAACTCGCTTGGCTTTGCAGACCAGACCAGTCTAGACTGCGCAAGTTCTTGTCGGGGTGCCTTGAATCGAAGGCTGAGATCGGAGAGTGTCCGGATCCCGTTGAACCTGATCAGGTTAGCGCCTGCGTAGGGAACAAGATTGCTCGCCTTCCCGGGGAGCCTCTTGTGCCAGGTCCGGGATCGTCGACGCTGTTCATGCAGCCAGGCGCCCCCGTCATCCGGCACTGCACTCCAGCCAGGGGTGCGTCCACGCTTTTCAGGTTCTGCCCCGACATTTCGCCCGCTAGCGTGCTGTCTGGAGAGCCTGAGATGAGTAAACAAGAAAAAACGTTCAACCTGAGCGAGTCGGCCAAGGTCGACCAGCAGTCCGTGCAACCCCTGCCCAATTCGCGCAAGGTCTACGTCCAGGGCTCGCGCCCGGACATTCGCGTGCCCATGCGCGAGATCAGCCTGCACGATACCCCGACCGACTTCGGCGGCGAGGCCAATGCGCCGGTGCTGGTCTACGACACCTCCGGCCCCTACACCGATCCCGACGTCATCATCGATGTGCGCAAGGGCCTGGCCGATGTGCGCTCGAGCTGGATCGACGCCCGTGGCGACACCGAGCGCCTGCAGGGCCTGAGCTCGAACTTCGGCCAGCAGCGCCTGAACGACGCCGAACTGGGCAAGCTGCGCTTCGCCCACGTGCGCAACCCGCGTCGAGCCAAGGCCGGTGCCAACGTCACGCAGATGCACTACGCGCGCCAGGGCATCGTCACCGCTGAAATGGAATACGTGGCCATCCGCGAGAACCTGAAGTTGCAGGAAGCCCGCGCCGCCGGCCTGCTCGACCAGCAGCATGCCGGCCACAGCTTCGGCGCCAGTATTCCGAGCCAGATCACCGCCGAATTCGTGCGCGAGGAAATCGCCCGCGGTCGTGCGATCATCCCCGCCAACATCAACCACACCGAGCTGGAACCGATGATCATCGGCCGCAACTTCCTGGTGAAGATCAACGGCAACATCGGCAACAGCGCCCTGGGTTCCTCCATCGAGGAAGAAGTGGCCAAGCTCACCTGGGGTATCCGCTGGGGCTCGGACACGGTCATGGACCTGTCCACCGGCAAGCACATCCACGAGACCCGCGAATGGATCATCCGCAACTCGCCGGTACCGATCGGCACCGTGCCGATCTACCAGGCCCTGGAAAAGGTTGGTGGCGTGGCCGAGGACCTCACCTGGGAGCTGTTCCGCGACACCCTGATCGAGCAGGCCGAGCAGGGCGTGGACTATTTCACCATCCACGCCGGTGTGTTGCTGCGCTACGTGCCGCTGACCGCCAAGCGCGTCACCGGTATCGTCAGTCGTGGCGGCTCGATCATGGCCAAGTGGTGCCTGGCGCACCACCAGGAGAACTTCCTGTACACGCACTTCGACGAGATCTGCGAAATCATGAAGGCCTACGACGTCAGCTTCTCGCTGGGTGACGGGCTGCGTCCCGGCTCGATCGCCGATGCCAACGACGCCGCCCAGTTCGGCGAGCTGGAAACCCTCGGCGAGTTGACCAAGATCGCCTGGAAGCACGACGTGCAGTGCATGATCGAAGGCCCGGGCCACGTGCCCATGCAACTGATCAAGGAGAACATGGACAAGCAGCTCGAATGCTGCGACGAGGCGCCATTCTACACCCTCGGCCCGCTGACCACCGACATCGCGCCAGGCTACGACCACATCACCTCGGGCATCGGCGCGGCGATGATCGGCTGGTTCGGTTGCGCCATGCTCTGCTATGTCACGCCCAAGGAGCACCTGGGCTTGCCGAACAAGGACGACGTCAAGACCGGCATCATCACCTACAAGATCGCCGCCCACGCCGCCGACCTGGCCAAAGGCCACCCCGGTGCGCAGATCCGCGACAACGCCTTGTCCAAGGCGCGCTTCGAATTCCGCTGGCAGGACCAGTTCAACCTGGGCCTGGACCCGGACACCGCGCGCGCCTTCCATGACGAGACGCTGCCCAAAGAGTCGGCCAAGGTCGCGCACTTCTGCTCGATGTGCGGGCCGAAGTTCTGCTCGATGAAGATCACCCAGGAGGTGCGCGAGTACGCGGCGAAGATCGAGACGGTCGACGTCACCGCCGAGCAGGGCATGCGCGAGCAGGCCGAGCGCTTCCGTCAGGAAGGCAGCCAGCTGTACCACAAGGTGTGACGGCGACAGGAGCGGGTGCGCCCGCTCCTTCGGGTGGATGGCTCAGCCGCGACCGGGGAACAGCTCCGGTCGGATCACGCCGTTCAGGCGCGGGTAGGGGATTTTCAGTTCGACGTGGCCCATGGAGTAAGGCGCAATGCTGGAAACTTCGTATTTCACCACCACCGCGCCATAGGTCAGGGCGATGTGCGGCGACTTCCTGAACGGCCAGGTCTTGACGAACTCGGCGTCCTTGTCCACCCCGGTGCTGATCTGCCAGGCGCGGTGCGACTCCTCGACGGTCTTCCAGAACGTCTCTTCCTGGCCGGGCAGGAGCATGTCCTGCAGGGTCAGGACCTTGTCCAGCTTGCGCGAGTAGTTGATGAACGCGCGCCCCGGCATGCCGTGGGCGCCGCCGCTGTCCAGGTAGCTGGACAGCTCGACGATCACCAGCCCGTCATGCTGCTCGCGTACCTTGGCCTGCAGGTAGCTGCTGTTGCGCGCCGGGGCGCTGGCCAGGTATTGCTGTTCGTACTGCTGCAGGGTGCTCGGGGTGGCGACGCGCTGGTTGTCCTCGGTCAGTTGCAGCAGACGCCGTTCGACCAGCGCATCGAGCTTGGGCAACGTCGGGAAGTGCACGGTGTCGATATTCACCAGAGGGCAGTCGCGTTCGCTGCAACCTGGCTTGACGTGTTCCCAGGCTTCACGCTTGACCTCGACCGGCGCGCGGTAATTGGGCGCGAACAGGCTCTGGCAGGCGCCGAGGGTCATCGCCAGCAGGGCGACGGCGGTCAGTTTGACGAGCGTCATTGGAGTCCTTGCACAACGGGATTGATCGGTCTTGGACCGTCGGCACGGCCTTCGGTTCGCCACTAAGCTAACAGAGTCGGCCCGACCTGTCCCGGTCGCCGGAAGGGGGTGAAAGGTGACGACACGCAGAGTAGGATGGCGCGACGCAGTAGTCGATGTAGCGAGGAATTTCATGTCAGACACCTTGAATTCGGTGCCCCGTGCGGTCGAGATCGTCGAGCGCGTCAATTGCTTCCAGGGCTTCTACAAGCTCGACAAGGTGCGCCTGCGCCACGAGCTGTTCGAAGGCGGCATGGGCCGCGAAATCAGCCGCGAGCTGTTCGTGCGCCACGATGCGGTGTGCGTGCTGCCCTACGATCCACGTCGGGACGAAGTGGTGCTGATCGAGCAGTTCCGCGTCGGCGCCCTGGGCAAGACCGACAACCCCTGGCTGACCGAACTGGTGGCCGGCCTGATCGACAAGGACGAGCAGCCCGAGGAAGTGGCCCACCGCGAAGCCGACGAGGAAGCGGGGCTGACGTTCTCGGCGCTGTGGCCGATGACGCGCTATTTCCCCTCGCCGGGCGGCAGCGACGAATACGTCCACCTGTTCCTGGGCCATTGCAGCAGCGAGGGCGCCGGTGGCGTGCATGGCCTGGAGACCGAGGGCGAGGACATTCGCGTGCGCGTCTGGCCCTTCGACGATGCCTTGCAGGCCGTGCGTGACGGGCGCATCGCCAATGCGGCGAGCATCATCGCGTTGCAGTGGCTGGCGCTGAACCGTGACGAAGTCCGGGGGATGTGGAAGTGAACCTGTTGCGTGAACGCTATCGGGTCGATCTGGCCGGGCTCCAGGCCGCCTGCGAGGCCAACTATGCCCGCCTGATGCGCCTGCTGCCGGACATGCGTGACACCCAGAGTTCACGTCGCATCGGCATGACCCAGGGCGACCAGATGATCGGCGTGCTGGTGCTGGAAGTGGTGCTGGCCTGCCCCTACACCACCACCCTGCGCGTGCGTCAGGAGCACAGTTTGCCGTGGCTGCCGGTGCCGCAGCTCGAAGTGCAGGTGTATCACGACGCGCGCATGGCCGAAGTGATCAGCGCCGAGCACGCCCGCCGCCTGCGCAGCATCTACCCGTATCCCAATGCCGACATGCACCAGCCTGACGAAAAGGCCCAGCTCAACCTGTTCCTTGGCGAGTGGCTGAGCCACTGCCTGGCCTGCGGTCACGAGTACGAAACCGTGCGCTGAAATGTGACGCGCTCGGGCTTTGCTGTGTTTGCGCCGTGCCGCGCAGCGTCCATAATCCTGTCGATTCCACACAAGGTTTTTCAGGCAGAGCCCAGGAGACGGCCGTTGTCGCACTCACCCACGCCTCGCGCACCGCTGCACCTGGTGCAGTTGACCGACCCTCATCTGTTCGCCGATCCGGCCGGCTCCATGCTCGGGCTCAACACCCGTGACAGCCTGCGTCATGTCATCGCCCAGGTGCGTCGCCAGCAGCCGCGCATCGACCTGCTGCTGTGTACCGGCGATCTGTCCCAGGATGCCAGCGCGGCGTCCTACCAGGCCTTTTGCGCACTGACTGACGGGCTCTCGCAAGCTACCCGCTGGCTGCCAGGCAACCACGACGACACCAGGGTCATGGGCCAGGTGGCCCAGGGCAGTGCGCTGATGCAGGCGGTCACCGACCTGGGCGCGTGGCGCATCGTCATGCTCGACTCGGCGGTGCCCGGCGCCACCCACGGCTGCCTGGCGCCAGCGCAACTGGCGCTTCTGGACGATGCGCTGGCCAGTGCCGACGGGCGTCACTGCCTGGTCTGCTGCCATCACCAGCCGGTGGATATCGGCTGCGCCTGGATGGCGCCGATCGGCTTGCGCAACGCCGACGAGCTGCTGGCGCGGGTGGCTCGCCATCGCCAGGTCAAGGCCGTGCTGTGGGGGCATGTGCATCAGGAGTGGGACGAAGTGCGCGAAGGCCTGCGACTGCTGGCCACCCCTTCTACCTGCATCCAGTTCGCGCCAGGCAGCGAGGATTTCCAGGTCAGTGAAGAGCAACCTGGCTATCGCTGGTTGCGATTGCACGAGGACGGGCGGGTGGAAACCGGCGTCGAGCGGGCGCAGGATTTCCAGGTGAAGCTGGACTTCTCCAGCCCCGGTTATTGATTTGCGGGCAGGTTTGACCCTCGCGGCTTAGCTGCGAGGGTTGCCACCGGCTACGGCTTGTCCGAAGATCGTGTTGGTAAAAGCCTGTCCTTTCCTCAAACCCCGGCGAACAGGCTAAACTGCGCGACCTGCGCCCATTATGACGGGCGACACGCCACAGATGCCGGGGGCAGCATGTCGGGTTCGATCCTCTATATCCATGGCTTCAACAGTGCGCCATCGTCCGCCAAGGCCCGCCAGCTGGAGGCCATGATGGGCCAGCTCGGGCTGGCCGAGCAGTTGCGCGTCCCGGCGCTGCACCATCATCCGCGCCAGGCGATGGCGCAGCTCGAGGCGAGCATCGCCGAGCTGGGCAGGCCATTGCTGGTCGGCAGCTCGCTTGGCGGCTACTATGCCACTCACCTGGCAGAGCGCCACGGGCTCAAGGCCCTGCTGATCAACCCGGCGGTCACCCCGCACCAGCACTTCGACGGCTACCTGGGTACCCAGCGCAACCACTACAGCGGTGAAACCTGGGAATTGACGCTCGATCACGTGCAGGCCCTGGCCGAACTCGAAGTACCACCGCCGCAGGACGCCGCGCGCTATCAGGTGTGGCTGCAGACCGGCGACGAAACCCTGGACTATCGCCATGCCGAGCGCTATTACCGAGCCTGTGCCCTGCGCATCCAGGCCGGTGGCGACCATGGTTTCCAGGGCTTCGCCGAGCGTCTGCCGGCCTTGCTGACCTTCGCCGGTATTGTTCGCGAGCAGTACCCGCTGCTCGACCTGCCGGTATCCTGACCCCTTTTTTGCATTCACCAGACTGACGACGAGAACCCATGGCCAACCCCAGCGCTAGCGCCTATAACGCAGACGCCATCGAAGTCCTCTCCGGCCTCGACCCGGTCCGCAAGCGGCCGGGCATGTACACCGACACCAGCCGGCCCAACCACCTGGCCCAGGAAGTCATCGACAACAGTGTCGACGAGGCCCTGGCCGGTCACGCACGTTCGATCCAGGTCGTGCTGCATGCCGACCACTCCCTGGAGGTCAGCGACGATGGACGCGGCATGCCGGTGGACATTCACCCCGAGGAAGGGGTGTCGGGCGTCGAGCTGATCCTCACCAAGCTGCACGCCGGCGGCAAGTTCTCCAACAAGAACTACCAGTTCTCCGGCGGCCTGCACGGGGTGGGCATCTCGGTGGTCAACGCGCTGTCCACCCAGGTGCGGGTGCGGGTCAAGCGTGATGGCAACGAATACCAGATGACCTTCGCCGATGGTTTCAAGGCCACAGAGCTGGAGGTGGTGGGAACGGTCGGCAAGCGCAACACCGGCACCAGCGTCTATTTCGCGCCCGATCCGAAGTATTTCGATTCGGCCAAATTCTCCATCAGCCGCCTCAAGCATGTACTCAAGGCCAAGGCCGTACTGTGCCCGGGGCTGTCGATCAGCTTCGAGGACAAGGGCACCGGCGAGAAGGTGGAGTGGCACTACGAGGACGGCCTGCGTTCCTACCTGGTCGACTCGGTCAGCGAGTTCCAGCGCCTGCCCGACGAGCCGTTCTGCGGCAGCCTGGCCGGCAACAAGGAAGCCGTCGACTGGGCGCTGCTGTGGCTGCCCGAAGGGGGCGACAGCGTTCAGGAAAGCTACGTCAACCTGATTCCGACCGCCCAGGGCGGTACCCACGTCAACGGCCTGCGCCAGGGCCTGCTGGACGCCATGCGCGAGTTCTGCGAATTCCGCAACCTGCTGCCACGCGGCGTCAAGCTGGCGCCCGAGGACGTCTGGGAGCGCATCACCTTCGTGCTGTCGATGAAGATGCAGGAACCACAGTTCTCGGGCCAGACCAAGGAACGCCTGTCTTCGCGCGAAGCCGCCGCGTTCGTCTCCGGGGTGGTGAAGGACGCGTTCAGCCTCTGGCTCAACGCCCACCCGGAGCTTGGCATGCAGCTGGCGGAGCTGGCCATCAGCAATGCCGGGCGGCGGCTTAAGGCCAGCAAGAAGGTCGAACGCAAGCGCGTCACCCAGGGCCCGGCGCTGCCCGGCAAGCTGGCCGACTGCGCGGGCCAGGATCCGATGCGTGCCGAACTGTTCCTGGTCGAGGGCGACTCGGCCGGTGGCTCGGCCAAGCAGGCGCGAGACAAGGAGTACCAGGCCATCCTGCCGCTGCGCGGCAAGATCCTCAACACCTGGGAAGTCGATGGCGGTGAGGTGCTGGCCAGCCAGGAGGTGCACAACATCGCCGTGGCCATCGGCGTCGACCCAGGTGCCACCGACCTCACGCAACTGCGCTACGGCAAGATCTGCATCCTCGCCGACGCCGACTCCGACGGTCTGCACATCGCCACCTTGCTGTGTGCGCTGTTCGTCCAGCATTTCCGCCCGCTGGTCGAAGCCGGGCACGTCTACGTGGCCAAGCCGCCGCTGTACCGTATCGACCTGGGCAAGGAGATCTTCTACGCCCTGGACGAGTCCGAGCGCGATGGCATTCTCGATCGGCTGGTCGCCGAGAAGAAACGTGGCAAACCGCAGGTCACCCGCTTCAAGGGCCTGGGCGAGATGAACCCGCCTCAGTTGCGCGAGACCACCATGGACCCCAACACCCGGCGCCTGCTGCAACTGACCCTCGACGACCTGAGCGGCACCACCGAGATCATGGACATGCTGCTGGCCAAGAAACGCGCCGGCGATCGCAAGCAATGGCTGGAGACCAAGGGCAATCTGGCCGAGGTCCTGGTGTGATTCGCGGCCTGCTCGCGGTCCTGCTGGCGCTGGCCAGCCTCTCGGCGCTGGCCGACGCGTGGCCGGAGCTCGCCCTGACGGCCGAGCATCCGATCGAAGGCATGCGCGGCGGCAACCTCTCCGGGCTGGCCGAATGCCGGGGCGCCCTGTGGGGCGTGTCCGACCGCGACGACGACCGTATCTACCGCTTCGAACAGAAGGACGGGGTGTGGCAGAGCCAAGCGCTGACCTTCACCGCCCCACCCGTGCCGGAAAGCGGATTGCCATGGGGGCTCAAGTCGCGTAACTGGGCCGCGTCCTACGTGCGCGGCGGCGAGCTGGACTTCGAGGGCATCACCTGCGACGCCGAGGGCAACCTGTATGTGGTCAGCGAGGCCCACGCCGCCGTGCTGCAGTTGCCTGTGGCAGGCGAGCCGAACTGGCTGCGCATCGACCCGGCCATGGTCCGTCAGGCGCGCGCCAGCGGCATGCTGCTGCACTTCAATGCCTTGTTCGAGGGCCTGGCGATCAACCCGGCGGGCGACCGCCTGTGGCTGGCTGCCGAGCGCGAGCGCCGTGGCCTGATCTCGATCCGCCGCCAGCAGTCGCTGTGGACCTGCGCGGTCGGTTGCGTGCTGCTCAGCGAGGCCGGCGTGGAAATGCAGCCGCCGCAGATGCCCAATGCCCGGCCGGTCTCGCGGGATTTCGCCGACCTGGCGCTGTTCGAGGGCAAGTTGTTCACCCTGGAACGCAATGCCTTCCGGGTGTGCCGCCGTGACGCCGACAGCGGGGCGGTCGAGCGCTGCTGGTCGTTCGCCGCCGACGCACTGGTCGAGTCACGCCGCTACGACCAGCCCTACGGCCTGGCCGAGGCGCTGGTAATCGACAAGGACGGCGCCTGGATCGGTCTGGACAACAATAATGGCTCGCGCGCCGATGGTGAAACCCGGCCCATCGTCTGGCGCTTCGCGGCGCCGGCCGGTGGCTGGAGCGCCAAGCCTTGAACCCGCCACCGGGCAAGCGCGCCGGGCGGGTGCTGATGATCCTCGCCTGGGTGGCGGGCCTGTTCCTGGCCACGCGATTCTTCGGCCACTGGGAAGAGCGCCAGCTCAATCCCAATGCGCAGGTGCAGTCCGAGCACGGTGAGGACTTCATCGAGGTGCGGTTGCTGGCCAATGGCCAAGGGCATTTCGTGGCCGACGGCGCGATCAACGGGCAGGTGGTGCACTTCATGCTCGACACCGGCGCCACCGACGTGGCGATTCCCGAGGCGCTGGCCCGCGAGCTGTCCCTGCAGCGTGGCGCTGCGGTGACCCTCAGTACCGCCAACGGCCGCACGCAAGGCTACCGCACGCAACTGGACAGCCTGCAACTGGGCGACATCCGCCTGCAGCAGGTGCGCGCGCTGGTGGTCCCCGGTCTGGATGGCGAGGGGGTGCTGCTGGGCATGAGCGCGTTGAAACAACTTGAATTCACTCAGCGCGGCGGCACCATGCTGCTGCGCCAGAACCTGAAATGACGAGGCTCGCATGAGCGACTTACTGGACAGTCTCGAAGGCGTCGAACGCCGTTCCCTGGCGGACTTCACCGAAGAGGCCTACCTCAACTATTCCATGTACGTGATCATGGACCGGGCGCTGCCGCACATCGGCGACGGTCTCAAACCCGTGCAGCGGCGTATCGTCTATGCCATGAGCGAACTGGGACTGGATGCCGACGCCAAGCACAAGAAATCGGCACGTACCGTCGGCGACGTACTCGGCAAGTTCCACCCCCACGGCGATTCGGCCTGCTACGAAGCCATGGTGCTGATGGCGCAGCCGTTCAGCTATCGCTACACCTTGGTCGACGGTCAGGGCAACTGGGGTGCGCCGGACGATCCGAAGTCCTTCGCCGCCATGCGCTACACCGAAGCGCGGCTGTCACGTTATTCCGAGGTGCTGCTCGACGAACTGGGCCAGGGCACGGTCGACTGGATTCCCAACTTCGACGGCACCCTGCAGGAGCCCCAGGTGCTGCCGGCGCGCCTGCCCAACATCCTGCTCAATGGCACCACCGGCATCGCCGTGGGCATGGCCACCGACGTGCCGCCGCACAACCTGCGAGAGGTGGCCAGCGCCTGCGTGCGCCTGCTCGACGAACCGAAGGCGACCACCGAACAGCTGTGCGAGCACATCCAGGGCCCGGACTATCCCACCGAGGCGGAGATCGTCACCCCACGCGCCGACATCCTCAAGATGTACGAGAGCGGCAAGGGTTCGATCCGCATGCGTGCGGTGTATGGCGTGGAAGAGGGCGATATCGTCGTCACCGCGCTGCCGCACCAGGTCTCCGGGGCCAAGGTGCTGGAGCAGATCGCCGCGCAGATGCAGAACAAGAAGCTGCCGATGGTCGCCGACCTGCGCGATGAGTCGGACCACGAAAACCCGTGCCGCATCGTCATCATCCCACGCTCGAACCGGGTCGATGCCGCCGAGCTGATGCAGCACCTGTTCGCCACCACCGACCTGGAGAGCACTTACCGGGTCAACGTCAACATCATCGGCCTGGACGGCCGCCCTCAGCTCAAGAGCCTGCGCGCGCTGCTGCAGGAGTGGCTGCAGTTCCGCATCGGCACGGTGCGCCGTCGTCTGCAGTTCCGCCTGGACAAGGTCGAGCGGCGCCTGCACCTGCTCGATGGTTTGCTCACCGCCTTCCTCAACCTCGATGAAGTGATCCATATCATTCGCACCGAGGAGCATCCCAAGCAGGCGTTGATCGAGCGCTTCGCACTGACCGATATCCAGGCCGACTACATCCTCGAGACCCGCCTGCGCCAGCTGGCGCGGCTCGAAGAGATGAAGATCCGCGGCGAGCAGGACGAACTGCTCAAGGAGCAGGCCAAGCTCCAGGGCCTGCTCGGCAGCGAAGCCAAGTTGCGCAAACTGGTGCGCAGCGAGCTGATCAAGGACGCCGAGACCTATGGCGATGCGCGCCGCTCGCCGATCGTCGAACGTGCCGAGGCCAAGGCCCTGTCGGAAAACGAGCTGATGCCGACCGAGCCGGTCACCGTGGTGCTTTCCGAAAAAGGCTGGGTGCGTTGCGCCAAGGGCCACGACATCGATGCGACGGGCTTGTCCTACAAGGCCGGTGACGGTTTCAAGGCGGCGGCGGCGGGGCGGTCCAACCAGTTCGCGGTGCTGATCGACTCGACCGGGCGCAGCTATTCGCTGGCGGCCCACAGCCTGCCCTCGGCCCGTGGCCAGGGCGAGCCGCTGACCGGGCGGTTGACGCCGCCGCCTGGCGCCAGCTTCGACTGCGTGCTGCTGCCCGAAGACGACGCGCTGTACGTGGTGGCCTCCGACGCCGGCTACGGGTTCGTGGTCAAGGGTGAGGACCTTCAGGCCAAGAACAAGGCGGGCAAAGGCCTGCTGAGCCTGCCCAACGGCGCCAAGGTCATGACGCCACGGCCGGTGGAAAATCGCGAGCACGACTGGCTGGCGGCCGTCACCACCGAAGGGCGGCTGCTGGTGTTCAAGGTGGCGGACCTGCCGCAACTGGGCAAGGGCAAGGGCAACAAGATCATCGGCGTTCCCGGCGAGCGCGTGGCCAGCCGGGAGGAATACGTCACCGACCTGGCCGTGATCGGCGAGGGCTGCACCCTGGTGCTGCAGGCGGGCAAACGCACCTTGTCGCTCAAGCCGGATGACCTGGAACACTACAAGGGCGAGCGGGGCAGGCGTGGTAGCAAGTTGCCGCGAGGCTTCCAGCGCGTCGACGGCCTGATGGTGGAGCGGCTAGCCTGACCCGGCATCCGCCTGGAACGGCGCTTTCGGCGTCGATCTGGGCGGAAACGCTGGAGTCCGCCGCCCATTTCGCGGATGATACACCCCTCGCGGGGCCGGCGTGGCCGTGTGCCCCCAGCAATCCACACGAGTATCACTGCGGTTGCCGCGGGGCAGCCGCCTGGATGGGATGATGAAATTTCTGCGCCTTCCATTTGCGCTGCTGATGACGGGACTGCTTGGGTTGGGCGGGTGCAGCGTGCACCAGCCCGTGGCCCTGTACCAGCTCGACAGTGGCGACCCCGGCCAGCCTACGCAGGCAGCCGGCATGGCGGTCGTGCTCGGTCCGGTTTCGGTCGCCGACTACCTGCAACGTGAAACCTTCCTGCAACGCCAGCCCGATGGCAGCCTGACCGCGGCGACCGATGGCCGCTGGGCCGGCAGCCTTTCGTCGGATATCGACCAGTTGCTGGTGCGCCAACTGGCCTGGCGCCTGGACAGTCAGCGTGTGGTCCTGGCGCCGGCCAGCACTGGCTTCACACCTGACGTGCAGGTCCTGCTGTCGATCACTCGTCTGGACTCCGGCGCCAAGCAGCCCGCGATTCTCGACGCCCAGTGGCGGGTTCTGGATCGTCGCGGCCATGTGCGCGACAACCGCATCGTCCACCTCGAACAGCACCACGAGGGCAGTGAAGCGGCCCAGGTGCAGGCTCAGGGGCAGTTGCTGCAACGCCTGGCCGAGCAATTGAGCTCGGCGGTCAAGCCACTGGCCAATCAGCCAGTGGTGGCCGAGGAGACGACCAAGAAGGCGCCAGCGCAGGTCCAGGTCAAGAAGCAACCCGAGAAGTCCAGGATTCCAATGGCTTCGCCCATTCGCACGGATATGGAAGTCTTCCGCTTCTGAACCAAATGGCCCGAGCGGGCCTGCTCTTGGATGGCTGTGCAACACATAAAAAAAATGCCGGAGTCGCCTAGCGACTCCGGCATTTTCGTTTTAGCGTCAGCCACCTCGTGAGCGGTGGCAGGGCTGCCCTTGCGATCAGCCGCGGCGCTCGTGCATCCGCGCCAACTGACGCTCCAGCATCGAGGGATACGGCTCCATCAGCCGCTCGACGCAACAGGCTCCCTCGGGGCTGGCGATCGGGCGGATACGCGCGCGCTGGCGGATGAGTGCGTCGTCGCTGACCTGACGTTCCACCAGCAGCAGGTTGCGGCTGTGCTGCGACAGCGCCAGGGCCGCCTGGGCTTTCTCGGTCATCAGCAGGTCGACCTGGTCCATGTCCAGCAGGTCCTCGCCCAAGGCCAGGCCCAGTTGCAGTTGCAGGGTGATGCCGCTGTCGGCCACCTCGATCTGCAGGGCGTGGCCCAGCGCGCGCAGCAACTCGCCACAGCAGATGGCGTTGGTGAGGTAGTCCTCGCCACTTTCCCGGCTATGGAACAGCAGCAGGGTGCTGCCATCGTTGAGGGTATGGACTTCGCCCTCGTAGAGCGAGGCGGCCTGGTCCAGGCAATCGCGATAACGCTCCAGCAGCTCGGTCAGGCGACTGCGGGGCAGGCGCCGCAGCTGCTCCTGCGAGCCCAGCTGCACGGCCAGCACAGCGCTGGTATTCGGTTCGTCTGGTTCGGCGGCCACCAGTGCCTTGGGTGCCGAGTCGTGTTCGTCCATCAGGTCGGCGAAGGCGTCGTCGTCGGACGCGTCGTCCTCCACGCTGCTACGTGCCACGGCCGGTTTCGCCACGGCCTTGCGCGGCGCTGGCTCGACCTCGAAGTCGGCGAAATCGTCCTGCGTCTCGTCTTCCTCGGGCTCCGGTTCCGGCGGCGGTGGCGGCGCCAGCTTGGCGTGCAACTGCCTGGCCAGGTCGCCGATCTCGTCCTGCCGCTCGATCCCCGGTGTATAGGGGTGCGGATCGCGCAGCCACACCCGCAGTTGCAGCAGCGGCGTGGAAATGAAGCGGCCCAGGCGCAGGCTCAGGGTGAGCGCCAGGGCCAGCAGGATGGCGGCCAGGATGCCCATGCTCTGCAGGCTGATGAGCATCGGCTGCTGGAACTGGCTCATGTCCAGGCTGATGCGCAGCTGCCCGGCGGTCACGTCCTGGAAGGTGATCTTGGTCTGGTAGGCGCCCTCGGCTTCGCCCAGCAGGCTGCTTTTCGGTCGCTGCCCGGCTTCGGCGAGGATGCGGTTGTCCGGGCTGTAGATGGCCGCATGGGCCACCAGCGGGTTCTTCACCAGATTGCCCAGCAGCACGTTGAGGCTGAGGATGTCGTTGGACACCAGCAGCTCGGTCGCCGAGGTGGCCGTCTGCGTGGTCAGGCTCTGGCCCACGGCATCGGCCTGCTCGTGCATGGCCTGCTTGAACTGCAGGCCCATCACGCAGGCATAGATGACCAGGGCCAGTGCCACCAGGAAAATGGTGTGGCTGGCGATGCGCAAGGCCAGCGGAATGCGACGCTGGCTGAGGGCTCGGAAGATCATCAGAAAGAAGTTGTCGGTTTTGACGGGCGTGGGCCGGTTCACAGAGCGCGGCTCTTCATGGCGGAATTGATGGCGGGCAGTATAGCGAGCCGCGTTTTGTCGGCAAAGTATCGGCGCTGCCCGATGGTCACCGAAAGTGGGTAGAATGCGCACTTTTCATCGAGTTGGAGCACGGTCTTGCGCGAAATCGTCCTGATCAACATCACTGGTGAAGACCGACCGGGTCTCACTGCGGCCCTCACCGGCGTCCTGCTCCAGGGCGGTGTGAACATTCTCGACATCGGCCTGGCGGTGATGCACGGCACGCTGTCGTTCGGCATCCTGGTGGACATTCCCGACAACGAAGTAGCCACCGCCCTGCTGCAGAGCGTGCAGTCCAAGGCCCACGAGCTGAACCTGCAGGCGCGTTACACGCCGATTTCCGAGGCCGATTACCAGCAATGGGCCGATGGCCACGGCGACAACCGCCACATCGTCACCCTGCTCAGCCGCAAGGTCACCCCTGAGCAGCTGCAGCGGGTCAGTGCCCTGATCAGCCAGTACGGCCTGACCATCGAGCGTATCGAGCGCCTGTCGGCGCGGGTCGCCCTGGATGCCGACACCGACCGTGGCCGTGCCTGCCTGGAGATTTCCGTACGTGGCGAGCCCGCCGACGCCCAGGCGCTGCGTGCCGAGTTCTTCGCCTTGTCGTCCGAGCAGGGCGTCGACATCGCGTTCCAGCAGGACGACCTGTTCCGTCGCAACCGCCGCCTGGCGGTGTTCGACATGGACTCGACGCTGATCGAGGCCGAGGTCATCGACGAGCTGGCCAAGGCGGCAGGCGTGGGCGAGCAGGTCTCGGCCATCACCGAACGTGCCATGCGCGGCGAGCTGGATTTTCGCGCCAGTTTCACCGAGCGCATGGCCTTGCTCAAAGGCCTGGACGTTGGCGTGCTGGACCAGATCGGCGCGTCGTTGCGCCTCACCGAGGGCGCCGAGTACCTGTTCGCCGAACTCAAGCGCCTGGGCTACAAGACGGCGATTCTTTCCGGCGGTTTTTCATATTTTGCCAGGCAGGTACAGGTCAAGCTGGGTATCGACTATGTGTTCGCCAACGAACTGGAGGTGGTGGACGGCAAGGTGACCGGCGTCGCCGTCGAGCCGATCGTCGATGCCCAGCGCAAGGCCGATCTGCTCAAGGAGCTGGCGCACAAGGAAGGCTTGCAGCTGGAGCAGACCATCGCCGTGGGCGACGGCGCCAACGACCTGCCGATGCTGGCCCTGGCCGGGCTGGGTGTGGCATTCAGGGCCAAGCCGCTGGTGCGCCAGTCGGCCAAGCAGGCCATCTCGACGCTGGGCCTGGATGGCGTGCTGTACTTGCTGGGCTGGCGCGATCGCAACGGTTGCGTGTGAGCGGTAAAAGGGTTGTAGCCGGCCGCACGCACGTCTGAGGCTGCGACGCCGGCAATGCCGCGCAGTCTGGGCTCGCTCTGGTCGGTGTCGTCGGCTGAGTCACATCCATGATCCGCCCCGCCGACAGCGGGGCGGGGTCCGCAATCCGACTCAGGCCGGCAGCGCCAGCGCCTCGCCCATGCGCACCGGCGACAGGGCGCCCAGGTTCTGCGCCCACTTGACCTGATCGGGGCCGAACAGCACGATCGCAGTCGATCCCAACTTGAAGCGGCCCAGTTCGGCGCCTTTTTCCAGGTGAATGGGCGCACGGCTCTGCTCGTCGTAGCGGAAGGTCTTCAGCTCGCGCTTGGGCGGCGTGACCAACCCAGCCCACACCGTTTCGATCGAGGCCACGATCATCGCGCCGACCAGTACCACGGCCATGGGGCCGCGCTCGGTATCGAACAGGCAGACCACTCGCTCATTGCGCGCGAACAGCTCTGGCACGTTCTCGGCAGTGGTCTGGTTGACCGAGAAGATTCGGCCCGGCACGTAGACCATCTCGCGCAGCGTGCCGGCCAGGGGCATGTGCACGCGGTGATAGTCCTTGGGTGAAAGGTAGATGGTGGCGAACTCGCCCCCCATGAACGGCGCCGCCAGGGCCGGGTCGCCACCGAGCAGTTCCTGGGCGCTGAAGCTGTGGCCCTTGGCCTGGAAGATGCGCCCGTGCTCGATGCTGCCCAGCTGGCTGACCGCACCATCTGCAGGGCACAGGATGGCGCCAGGTGTCTCGTCCAGTGGACGTGCGCCGGGCTTGAGGGCACGGGTGAAGAAGGCGTTGAAATGCTCGTAGGCAGTGAGGTCTTCGACCAGCGCCTCGCTCATGTTGACCTGGTAGCGCTTGGCGAACCAGGCGGTGAAGGCGTTCTTGAACCAGCGGGCGCGGCACTCGGCGACGCAGCCGGCCAGGCGCGACAACAGGTGATGCGGCAACAGGTACTGACTGATGATGAACAGACGGGATTTCATGCAGGTTCCTTAAACGTCTACAGGCGTGTCCGGGTGGTTGCCCCACTCGCTCCACGAGCCGGCATAGGCCTTGACTCGCGGATAACCCAGGGCCTTGGCGACCAGGTAGGTGAAGCCGGAGCGGCGGTGGGTCTGGCAGTGGGTGATCACTTCCTTGTCCGGTGTGATGCCCAGTTGCCTGAGGGTGGTGGCGATATCGCTGCGGATGCGCAGCCGATCGTTGAGGTCCATGCCGGCGGTCCACTCGAAGTTGATCGCGCCGGGGATATGCCCGGCCTTGGCGGCCAGGACCTTTTCGCCGGAAAACTCCTGCGGCGCGCGGGCGTCCCAGACCACCAGGTCGTCGGCGCCCAGGCGGCTCTGCAGGTACTCGCGGGTGGCCGTCGGCTCGCCGTGCAGGCGCAGGCGTACCGCGCTGTTCGCTGCCGGTGGCACGGCGGTGGAGAGCTGGTCGGCAGGCCAGGCCTGAATGCCACCATTGAGGTAGTGGTAGGCCTTGTGGCCGATCACGTCGAGCAGCCAGATGAAGCGCCCGGACCAGCCCCCACCTTCGTCGTCGTAGACCACATAGACGGCGTCGTCGCGGTGGCCCAGTTCGCTGAACAGCTTTTCCAGGTCTGCCAGCGCCGGCAGCAGGCCGGGCGCCGGTGGCTGACCCAGCTGGGTGCGCTTGCCATCGACCAGGCGTGCGCCTGGAATGTGGCCGCTGACGTAGCGGTTGGCGTTGCTCAGGTCGACCAGGATCAGCTCGGGCGAGTCGAGGCGCGGGAGTAGGTCATCGGCCTCGATCACCAGGGGCAAGCCGGAAAAATCAGTCATCCACGGTCTCCGGGGGCGGGCAAGCAGCGATTGTAAACCATCGCTCAGCCATTGCGACTGGCGAAGCTGGCCAGGGCCCGCTCGATACATTGCGCGGTTTTACCGAAGGCCTGCACGCTGACATCGGCCAGCGGCTTGCCCTGCTGGTCGGCGACGATCAGCATCAGCGCCTGGTCGTTGAGCGCCAGCGAGCGCAGCAACAGATGCTCGCTGCTGAACAGCGTCCTCAGGGTGTCGGGCAGCAGCGGGGCGAACTGGGCATGATTGGCGGGCGTTAGCCGCAATTGCGAGGCTTTGCTCAGCAGTTTTTGCAGCAACGTGCTCGATCCCAGCTCGAATTTCAGCGCGGCCGTTTCCGGCGCCAGGCCGGCGCTCTGTTGCACCCGCAGGCAGTTGTTGGGCTTGTCCAGCATCAGCAGCAGCACTCGCTGCATGCCGCAGGCCACCAACGCCTCCCGGGCCTGGGCGGCCAGATGCACGGTGTTGCTGAACGGGCTGGGCTGGGCCAGCAGCTCGCCGCACAGGCTGCGCCAGTGGTCCAGGTCCTGGGCGGTGGGCGGCGGCGCAGTGAGCATGTCCGGGTGCGGCCGGCGTTGCTGCCAGGGCCAGATCAGCGCCTCGGCCGGGTGGAACAGGGCATGGCGGGCATGGTGGCGAGCGCTGGCGGCCGCCTGCTGGTGGACCTGCTGCTGGACATCGTCCAGGGTGGTCTGCAAGTACAGGGCGGTGAGCAGTTGCCAGCGCAGCAGGTGCGGGTTGTCCCAGCCCACCTGGGCCGACAGCGCCAGGCCGTTGGCCAGCAGCACCGTGTTGGCCGGCTGGTTGAACCAGCGGCGCAGGCCGCTTTCATCGTCCAGGCGATGCTGCTGGCTCAGGGTGTCCGGGTCGCGGGCGATGTTCAGCACCTGGGCCAGTTGCTCGCGCTCTTCGAGCAGCAGGCGATAGCCCTGGGTGACCCATTCCGGCAACCGCCAGTGCATGGCCACGGCCCGGCACAGTTCCATGATGCGCACGCCGAACAGGGCATGCTCCACTTCGGCGGCGTCCTCGCCCTTGTGGATCACCCGCAGCTCCCAGGCATCGAGCAGCTTGGGGTAGGCCAGCGCCAGTGGCCACAGCGGCGCCAGGAACAGCAGGCTGCCCCAGTGGATTTCCTGCCACAGCCGCGCCAGGCGGCTGGCGAACAGACCGTTGGCCTGCTGGGTCGCATGCTGGCTGATCAGCAGGAACTGGCGCAGCACCGGCGGGATGTCGTCACCCGGCACTGCCGGCAGGCGTCCCATCAGTTGCAGGATGCGACTCAGGCCAAGGCGATTCAGCGCGATTTCCAGGCTTTCGGCCGGCTCGGCCATGCTGGCGTTGGCCGAATGGTTGGCCTCGCGCATCACGCACAGCACCAGCGAGGGGCTGTCCTGCATCAGTTCGGCGATGTCTCGCAGCGAGCGGCGGTTGTCGTTGACCGCCGCCAGCACGCGGTCATGACTCTCCTTGGGCACCGGTACGCGGATGCCGTCGAGCAGCCTTATCCAGGCGTCGAGAGAGGAGGGGGCCTGCGCGGGTACCTTGTTTTCGATTGGCATTTTGACATCAGTCCCAACTGGCTTTTCGCATTCAGTGGCTATAGTCTGGCGCAGTTCTGCCGATAAGTAGAAGCAGAGTTTCAAAGCTCGCGTTCCAGACCCTGACCACGACAGCAAGTGCTTTCAATCTATGGCTAAAATTATCGGCATCATCGTCGTATTCGCGAGCGTGCTCGGCGGCTACGTCCTCTCCCACGGCAAGATCGCGGCGCTGATCCAGCCGTTCGAAGTGCTGATCATCGGCGGGGCGGCCTTCGGTGCATTCCTGCAGGCCAACCCGGGCTACATGACGCTGCACGTGGTCAAGAAGTCGCTGAAGATGTTCGGCAGCCGCTTCACCCATACCTTCTACCTGGAGGTGCTGGGCCTGGTCTACGAGATCCTCAACAAGAGCCGCCGCGAGGGCATGATGGCCATCGAAGGTGACATCGAGGATGCCGCCGCCAGCCCGATCTTCGCCAAGTACCCGGCGGTGCTGGCCGACGAGCGCATGACCGCGTTCATCTGCGATTACCTGCGCATCATGTCCACCGGCAACATGGCACCCCACGAACTCGAAGGGCTGTTCGACATGGAGCTGCTGAGCATGAAGGAAGAGCTCGAGCATCCATCGCACGCGGTCACCGGTGTGGCCGACGGCATGCCCGGCTTCGGTATCGTCGCGGCGGTACTGGGTATCGTGGTGACCATGGCCTCGCTCGGCGAGGGCGACCAGAAGGCCATCGGCATGCACGTGGGCGCGGCGCTGGTCGGTACCTTCTTCGGTATCCTGGCGGCCTACGGCTTCTTCGGCCCGCTGGCCAACTGCCTGCAGCATGATGCCAAGGAAGAGCTGAACGTGTACGAGGCCATCAAGGCCTCGCTGGTGGCCTCGGCCTCCGGCATGCCGCCGTCGCTGGCGGTCGAGTTCGGGCGCAAGGTGCTGTACCCCAAGCACCGTCCGAGCTTCGCCGAGCTGGAACAAGCGGTACGCGGTCGCTGAGTCATGGAAAACAACCAGCCCATCATCGTCAAGCGCATCAAGCGCTACGGCGCCGGCCATCATGGCGGCGCCTGGAAGATCGCCTTCGCCGACTTCGCCACGGCGATGATGGCGTTCTTCCTCGTGCTGTGGCTGCTGTCCACGGCCACGCCTGAGCAGAAGATCGCCATCGCCGGCTATTTCAAGGACCCGATCGGGTTTTCCGAGAGCGGCACGCCGTACGTCATCGACCTCGGCGGCTCGCCCCAGCTGGCCCCGGACAAGACCATCAATCCGGAAGAGAAATCCGAACCGACGCCCGATACCAGCATCCAGCTGGACAAGGACAAGGTCGAGACCATGGCCGAGCAGGTCGAGCAGGAACGCCTGCAACTGCTGCTGCAAGAGCTGCAGAACAAGGTCGAGGAAAACCCGCAACTGCAGAAGTTCAAGGACCAGATTCTCTTCGAGATCACCCAGGACGGCCTGCGCATCCAGATCATGGACGCCGAGAACCGCCCGATGTTCGACCTGGGCAGCGCGCGCCTCAAGCCGTATTTCGAAGACATCCTGCTGGCCATGGCCGACACCATCAAGGCGGTGCCGAACAAGATCAGCGTCAGCGGCCACACCGATGCCAAGCCCTACGCCGGCACCGGCGATTTCGGCAACTGGGAACTGTCGGCCAACCGGGCCAACGCGGCGCGCCGCGCCTTGATCGCCGGTGGTTACCCGGACGATCAGGTGGCGCGGGTGGTCGGCTACGCCTCGTCTTCGCTGTTCGACCGCGAGCATCCGCAGAACCCGGTCAACCGGCGCATCGACATCATCGTGCTGACCAAGAAAGCCCAGCGAGACATCGAAGGCGAGCAGAGCCAGCCGGAGGCGCCCGGCAGCTCGACCCCGCCGGCCCCTGCCACGTCCCCGGCGCCGGGCGCACCCGCCACTCCGGCTACTCCGGGCGCCGCCGCCGCGCCTGGGGGCAATCCGGGGCAACCCATGCAGCCTCGTGAGCTGCGCGAAAAGCTGAACATCTTCGAAAACGGCGCGCTGAAGACCGACGACGTCAAGGAGAACTGACGCCTGCGCACGCCAGGGCGGCGTGCGAGGGGCTCAGTAGGTATCCTGGGTCAGGCTGGCGATGATCGCGCGGTAGCTGTGCATGCGCTGCGCCGAGATGCGGCCCTCGTCCAGCGCCTTGAGCAGCGCGCAGCCCGGCTCGCGGTCATGCTTGCAGTCGCGGAAACGGCAGGTGCCGAGCAGGTCGCGAAACTCGATGAAGCCGGCCTCGACATCGTCCCGGCTGACGTGGGCCAGGCCGAACTCGCGAATGCCCGGCGAATCGATCAGGTCGCCGCCGTTGGGGAAGTGGTACAGCCGCGCGGTGGTCGTGGTATGGGTACCCTGGCCCGACCATTCCGACAGATCGCCCACCCGCGTCTGCGCCTGGGGCAGCAGGCTGTTGACCAGCGACGACTTGCCCACCCCCGACTGGCCGACGAACACGCTGATGTGGCCGTCGAGGGTCTGTTGCAGGCGCTGCATGCCATCGCCCTGATGGGCCGACACTTCCAGCAGCGGATAGCCCAGATCGCGATAGACCGCCAGCAGGGCGTTGAGCGTCGGGGCATTGTGCGCGTCGATCAGGTCGGCCTTGTTCAGCAGCAGCAGCGGACGGATGCCCGCATGCTCGGCGGCGACCAGGTAGCGGTCGATGAGGTTGGCCTGCGGCTCGGGCGCCGGGGCGAAGACGATCACGATCAGGTCGACGTTGGCCGCCACCGGCTTGAGCTGGCCGTGGTTGTTGGGGCGACACAGCTCGGCACTGCGCGGCATCTGCGCGACGATCACGCCGTTGCCCTGGTTGCCGGCGCGCCAGACCACGCGATCGCCGGTCACCAGCGCGGGCAGGTTGGCCCGCAAGTGACAGCGAAACACCTGGCCTGCGCGGTCGCCATCCTGCGCTTCGACCTCGACCGTGACACCGAAATGGGCGATCACCAGGCCCAGTTGTTCCGGGCCCAGGTCGCCGCCTTCCAGCTCGTGCAAGGCATTCTGCTCGCGCTTGGCCGCGCGGGCGGCGCGTTCGCCCTGGATCTTTTCGATGCGCCAGTTCTGGCGACGGTTGAGCTGGCGTTTGGCCATGAATGTTCCGTGGTGGTGAGGCTGAAAGAAAACGGCAGGCA
Source organism: Pseudomonas sp. S30 (assembly GCF_016518545.1). Taxonomy (GTDB): domain Bacteria; phylum Pseudomonadota; class Gammaproteobacteria; order Pseudomonadales; family Pseudomonadaceae; genus Aquipseudomonas. Next base: position 149,513 of record NZ_JACVTO010000003.1, on the reverse strand, counting down.
GTTTAGCACGCTCCACTAGGCTAATATGGCGGCCTATTCGAGGAGCTCATGCATGCACAACCCACAGAACCTGATCTGGATCGATCTGGAGATGACCGGCCTGGACCCGGACACCGATGTCATCATCGAGATGGCCACCATCGTTACCGACAGCGAGCTGAATACCCTGGCCGAAGGTCCGGTGATCGCCATCCACCACAGCGACGAGGTGCTGGCGCGCATGGATGACTGGAACACCCGCACCCACGGCGCGTCGGGGCTCACCCAGCGAGTGCGCGACAGTCGCATCGACATGGCCCAGGCCGAGGCCCAGACCCTGGCGTTTCTCGAACAGTGGGTGCCCCGCGGCAAGTCGCCGATCTGCGGCAACAGCATCTGCCAGGACCGGCGCTTCCTCTACCGGCACATGCCGCAACTCGAGGCCTATTTCCACTACCGCAACCTCGACGTCTCGACCCTCAAGGAACTGGCCGCGCGCTGGGCGCCGCACGTGCGCGACAGCTTCCAGAAGGGCGGCACCCACCTGGCGCTGGACGACATCCGCGAATCGATCGCCGAGCTGCGGCACTATCGCGAACATTTCATCAAGGTCTGAGCGCCAGGCCGCTGGCCGCGTTTCGGCGAGCGATGAGCGACACGCTTGAATGAGCGCGTGACGCCGCGCCTGCGTTCAACGTTCCGCGTGCCTACGGCCTTTCATCGCGCGTCACTGCCTCCTCAGGTGCACCATGCTGCTGTTGCTCTATCTGATCGCCATCACCGCCGAGGCCATGACCGGCGCATTGTCTGCCGGACGGCGAGGCATGGACTGGTTCGGCGTGGTACTGATCGCCTGCATCACTGCCCTGGGCGGCGGCTCGGTGCGCGACGTGCTGCTCGGCCACTACCCGCTGACCTGGGTCAAGCACCCCGAGTACCTGGTGCTCACCAGCTTCGCCGCGTTGCTGACCATCTTCATCGCGCCGCTGATGCGCCACCTGCGCACCCTGTTCCTGGTGCTCGACGCGCTGGGACTGGTGGCCTTCACCCTGATCGGCTGCATGACCGCGCTGGAAATGGGCCAGGGCCTGCTGGTGGCGTCCATCAGCGGGGTGATCACGGGGGTGTTCGGCGGCATCCTGCGGGATATCTTCTGCAACGACATCCCGCTGGTGTTTCGCCGCGAGTTGTACGCCAGCGTGTCGTTCGCGGCGGCCTGGTTCTACCTGGGGTGCGTGTACTTCAAGGTGCCCGCCGAGCAGGCAATGCTGCTGACGTTGTTCGGTGGCTTGCTGTTGCGGCTGCTGGCGATCCGTTTCCACTGGGAAATGCCCAAGTTTCACTACAACGACGAGCGTTGACCGGCGCGCCATTCACGCCACCCGATGGCGCTCCAGCGCCCACTGCACATGCTCCCTGACCAGCGCCGAGGGGTGCTCGCGGCGCGCCTTGAGCGCCTCGATCACCGCGATGGTCGACGGCGCATTGCCCAGCCCCACCGCCAGGTTGCGCAGCCAGCGCTCGTACCCGGCCCGGCGTAACGGCGAACCCTCGGTGCGGCTCAGGAAGGTCTTTTCGTCCCACAGGAACAGCGCGGCCAGTTCGGCGTTGTCCAGGCCATGGCGCGGCTTGAAGTCGTCCTCGCCGGTGGACTTGGCGAAGCGGTTCCACGGACAGGCGATCTGGCAGTCGTCGCAGCCGAACACCCGGTTGCCGATCAGGGGGCGCAACTCCAGCGGAATGGCGTCGCGCAGCTCGATGGTCAGGTAGGAAATGCAGCGCCGCGCATCGAGCTGGTAGGGACCGACGAACGCGGCGGTGGGGCACAGGTCCAGGCAGGCCTGGCAGCGCCCGCAGTGTTCGCTGGTCTGGGCCGGGTCGGTCGGCAGCGGCAGGTCGACGAACAGTTCGGCCAGGAAGAAGTAGCTGCCGGCCTTGCGGTTGAGCAGCAGGGTGTTCTTGCCGATCCAGCCCAGTCCGGCCTGCTGGGCGATGGCCTTTTCCAGGACCGGGGCGCTGTCGACGAAGGCTCGGTAGCCGAACGGGCCGATGGCCTCCTGAATGCGGTCGGCCAGGTGCTGCACGCGCTTGCGCACCAGCTTGTGGTAGTCGCGGCCCAGCGCATAGCGCGAAACATAGGCCTTTTCCGGCTGCGCCAGGCGTTGAGCCATGCGCGTGTCGCCCGGCAGGTAGTCCATGCGCAGCGACACCACCCGCAGCGTACCGGGAATCAATTCGGCCGGGCGCGAACGTTTCGTGCCATGCGCTGCCATATAGTCCATCTCACCGTGATGCCCGGCGTCCAGCCAGCGCTGCAGGTGCTGTTCATGCTCGCCAAGGTCGACATCGGCGATGCCCACATGGGCAAAACCGAGGGCGTGACCCCAATCCTTGATCGATAGGGCCAATGCTGGCAGGTCTGGAAGAGAGGCGGACATGGATGGACAAGGCATTGCAGGCTCAGGTGCGTATAATTCTGCCAGACATCGGAGCCTTTGACCCCATGCGTCAGACCAAACACCCCGACAACCTTGCGCAACCGCTCAGCAGCCTGAGCGTCGCGCACCTGCCTGCGCGGCCTGCCGACGCCCACAAGGGCGACTTCGGCCATGTGCTGGTGGTCGGTGGCGACCTGGGCACCGGCGGCGCCGTGCTGCTCAGTGCCGAGGCGGCGTTGCGCTGCGGCGCCGGGCTGGTGAGCGTGGCGACTCGCCCGGAGCATGTGCCTGCCGGCCTTGCTCGGCTGCCGGAGACCATGTGCCTGGGCGTGAGCTCGGCCAATCAGCTCATGCCGGTGCTCGAGCGTGCTTCGGTCGTGGTGGTCGGCCCCGGCTTGGGTCAGGCCGGCTGGGGGCGCAGCCTGCTGTCGGCGGTGGTCGGTGCGCAGGTGCCGCAGGTGTGGGACGCCGATGCCCTGAACCTGCAGGCGCGAGCGCCGCTGGCACTGCCCAATGGCAGCCTGATCACCCCGCACCCTGGCGAGGCGGCGCGCCTGCTGGGGTTGTCCACCGAGGCGGTGCAGGCCGACCGGGCGGGCGCCGCGCGCAAGCTGGCGCGTCGCTACGACAGTGTGTGCGTGCTCAAGGGCGCCGGCACGCTGATCGCCGACCCCCATGGCCGCCTGCGCATCTGCGAGCGGGGCCACCCGGCGATGGCCGGCGCGGGGCTGGGCGATGTGTTGAGCGGCGTCCTGGCGGCGCTTCTGGCCCAGGGTCTGGACGCCTGGCAGGCCGCCGGGCTGGGCGTGTGGCTGCACGCCTGCGCCGGCGAGCGCCTGGGTGTGCAGGGCAGAGGCCTGGCGGCCAGCGATCTGGTTCCGGTCATTCGAAATTTGTTGGAGGAGCATTCAGCGTGTCAGGCATAACCCTGTTTCTGGCCGACGAGCCGGCCACCGTCGCCTTTGGCGCGACCCTGGCCAGGATCACCGGCGGCCATGGCGTGATCTTCCTGGAGGGCGACCTGGGCGCTGGCAAGACCACGTTGTCACGGGGGCTGATCCGTGGACTGGGCCACAGCGGCGCGGTGAAAAGTCCTACCTTCACCGTGGTCGAGCCCTATGAGATCGGCGATATCCGCGCTTTCCATTTCGACCTGTATCGGCTGGTGGATGCCGAAGAGCTGGAGTTCATGGGCATTCGCGATTATTTCGAAGGCGATCCCCTGTGTCTTTTCGAGTGGCCACAGAAGGGTGCGGGCGTTTTGCCAAAGCCCGACCTGACCATTACCATAAGCCCCCAGGCGGGCGGCCGCTCGCTGAACCTGTCGCCGCAGGGGGCTCGCGGCGAAGCCTGGTGTGCCGCTCTGGCTGCCGAATTCAAACAGTAAGTGGGGAAAGGTATGCCGCGCATCCGCGCACTGGTCGCCGTCGTGGGGCTGCTGTTGACAGCGCTGACCTTCGACGCCCTGGCCGTCACTCAAGTCAAGAGCGTGCGCCTGTGGCGCGCGCCGGACAACACGCGGCTGGTGTTCGACCTGTCCGGGCCGGTGCAGCACAGCGTCTTCACCCTCAGCGCCCCCGATCGCCTGGTCATCGACATCAACGGTGCGACGCTGGCTTCGCCGCTGAATGTCTCCACCTCGAACACGCCGATCACCAGCGTGCGCTCGGCCCAGCGTACCCCGACCGACCTGCGGGTGGTGGTCGACCTGAAGAAGGCCGTCACGCCCAAGAGTTTCACCCTGGCGCCGAACGCCCAGTACGGCAATCGCCTGGTGGTCGACCTGTACGACCAGGAAGCCGACGCCATCGCCGCCAGCAATCCCACGCCCGCACCGGTCGCCACGGCGCCGGCGACCACGCCTGCAGTGCCCGTCACGCCGGCGCAACCGGCGCTCAAGCTGCCGCCGGTGCCCAATGGCAAGCGCGACATCGTCGTCGCCATCGATGCCGGTCACGGCGGTGAAGACCCGGGCGCCTCGGGCTCGCGTGGCCAGCACGAGAAGGACATCGTGCTGCAGATCGCCCGTGAACTGCAGCGCCAGATCAACACCGAGAAAGGCTATCGGGCCGAGCTGACCCGTACCGGCGACTATTTCATTCCGCTGCGCAAGCGCACCGAGATCGCCCGCAAGAAAGGCGCCGACCTGTTCATTTCGATCCACGCCGATGCCGCACCGTCCACCGCCGCCTTCGGCGCATCGGTGTTCGCCCTCTCCGACCGCGGCGCCACCTCCGAGACCGCGCGCTGGCTGGCCGACAGCGAGAACCGTTCCGACCTGATCGGCGGCGCCGGCAATGTCAGCCTCGACGACAAGGACCGCATGCTCGCGGGCGTGCTGCTCGACCTGTCGATGACCGCCACCCTCAGCTCCAGCCTGAACGTGGGACAGAAGGTGCTGGGCAACATGGGCCGGATCACCGCGCTGCACAAGCAGCGGGTGGAACAGGCCGGCTTCATGGTGCTCAAATCGCCGGACATCCCCTCCATCCTGGTCGAGACCGGCTTCATTTCCAACGCTGCCGAAGCCAACAAACTGGCCAACCGCAGCCATCAGCAAGCCCTGGCGCGTTCGATCCACACCGGCGTGCGGCAGTTCTTCCAGCAGAATCCGCCGCCCGGCACCTACATCGCCTGGCTGCGCGACTCCGGCAAGATCGCCCAGGGTCCGCGCGAGCACAACGTGCGTCCCGGTGAAACCCTGGCGATGATCGCCGTGCGTTACCAGGTCAGCGTGGCCAGCCTGCGCAGCAGCAACAACCTCAAAAGCGACGAGCTCAAGGTCGGCCAGCACCTGGACATCCCGGCCACCACCCTGGCGTCGCAGCAATGAGCCAGGCCGTGCGCATCCAGCTGCTCAGCCCGCGGCTGGCCAACCAGATCGCCGCGGGCGAGGTGGTCGAGCGCCCTGCCTCGGTGGCCAAGGAACTGCTGGAGAACAGCCTGGACTCCGGCGCCCGACGCATCGACATCGAAGTCGAGCAGGGCGGTGTCAAGCTGCTGCGAGTGCGCGACGACGGCCGCGGTATCGCCGCGGACGACCTGCCCCTGGCGCTGGCCCGCCACGCCACCAGCAAGATCCGCGAGCTCGAAGACCTCGAAGGCGTGCTCAGCCTGGGCTTCAGGGGTGAGGCACTGGCTTCCATCAGTTCGGTGGCGCGCCTCACCCTGACCTCGCGCACCGCCGACGCGGGCGAGGCCTGGCAGGTCGAGACCGAAGGGCGGGACATGCTGCCACGTGTGCAGCCTGCGGCGCACCCGGTCGGCACTTCGGTGGAAGTGCGCGACCTGTTCTTCAATACCCCGGCCCGGCGCAAGTTCCTCAAGGCCGAGAAAACCGAATTCGATCATCTCCAGGAAGTCATCCGGCGCCTGGCGCTGGCGCGCTTCGACGTAGGCTTTCACCTGCGCCACAACGGCAAGAGCATCCTGAGCCTCCACGAAGCGCCGGACGACGTCGCCCGTGCCCGCCGCGTCGGAGCGATCTGCGGACCGGGTTTCCTGGAGCAGGCGTTGCCCATCGAGGTGGAGCGCAACGGCCTGCGGCTGTGGGGCTGGGTCGGCTTGCCGACCTTTTCCCGTAGCCAGGCCGACTTGCAGTATTTCTTCGTCAACGGTCGCGCGGTGCGTGACAAGCTGGTCGCCCACGCCGTGCGCCAGGCCTATCGCGACGTGCTGTTCAATGGCCGCCACCCCACCTTCGTGCTGTTCCTGGAGCTCGACCCCTCGGGCGTCGACGTCAACGTGCACCCGACCAAGCACGAGGTTCGCTTCCGTGAAGGACGCACGGTGCACGACTTCCTCTACGGCACCTTGCACCGTGCCCTGGCCGATGTGCGGCCCGAAGACCAGCTGGCCACACCAGCGGCCAGCAGCGAGCTGGTGCGCCCCACCGGCCAGCAGGCCGGCGAGTTCGGTCCCCAGGGCGAGATGCGCCTGGCGGCCTCGATGCTCGAGCCGCCCCAGGCCGAGCCGCGGACTTCGTTTTCAAACGGTGGCGCCGGGGCAGGCTATCAATACCAGTACTCGCCCCGTCCTGCGCAGCCGGTGCCCGCTGCCGAAGCCCAGGCGGTCTATCGCGAGTTCTACGCGCCGCTGGAAGGCGCAGCGCCAGCACCTGCCAGCCTGCCTGAAAGCCAGGGCGACATTCCACCCCTGGGCTACGCCCTGGCGCAGCTCAAGGGGATCTACATCCTCGCCGAGAACGCTGTCGGTCTGGTGCTGGTGGACATGCACGCCGCCCACGAGCGAATCATGTACGAGCGCCTGAAGCTGGCGATGGCCAGCGAGGGCCTGAGCGGCCAGCCGTTGCTGGTGCCCGAATCGCTGGCGGTGAGCCAGCGCGAGGCCGACTGCGCCGAAGAGCACGCCAGCACGTTCCAGCGCCTGGGCTTCGAGCTGCAGCGCCTGGGACCGGAAACCCTGGCGATCCGGCAGATTCCGGCACTGCTCAAGCAGGCCGAGGCCAACCGGCTGGTGCAGGACGTGCTGTCCGACCTGATGGAGTACGGCACCAGCGACCGGGTTCAGGCGCACATCAACGAACTGCTGGGCACCATGGCCTGCCACGGAGCGGTGCGGGCCAATCGGCGCCTGGCGATCCCGGAGATGAACGCGCTGTTGCGCGACATGGAGAACACCGAGCGCAGCGGGCAGTGCAACCACGGCCGGCCGACCTGGACCCAGATGGGCCTGGACGAGCTGGACAAACTCTTCCTGCGCGGTCGATGAATGAAGCCCAACCCCCCTGCGATCTTCCTCATGGGCCCGACGGCGGCCGGCAAGACCGACCTGGCCATCGCCCTCACTCAAGCCCTCCCGTGCGAACTGATCAGCGTCGATTCGGCCATGGTCTACCGAGGTATGGACATCGGCACCGCCAAGCCCGCGCCCGAGGTGCTGGCGGCTCACCCGCACCGGCTGGTCGACATTCTCGACCCGGCGCAGAGCTACTCGGCCGCCCGGTTCTGCACCGATGCCCTGCAGGCCATGGCCGAGATCACCGCTCGCGGCAAGATCCCGCTGCTGGTCGGTGGCACCATGCTCTACTACAAGGCGCTGGTCGAGGGCCTGGCCGACATGCCGCCGGCCGACGCCCAGGTGCGTGCCGAGCTGCAGATGCAGGCGCGCGAACTGGGGCTGGGCGAGCTGCATCGGCAACTGGCGCAGGTCGATCCTGTTTCGGCTGCGCGCATCCACCCCAATGACCCCCAGCGGCTGATGCGCGCCCTCGAGGTGTACCGTGTCAGCGGCCAGAGCATGACCGCCCACCGCGCGCGTCAATCCTGCGAAAGCCGCACGGCAGACGCGAGCGCGGGCGGACATTTGCCCTATACTGTGGCGCGCCTGGCGATAGCCCCTGCCGATCGAAAGGTCCTGCACACGCGCATCGCGCTACGTTTTTCACAGATGCTGGAACAGGGCTTCATCGACGAGGTCCGAGGATTGCGGGCCAGAAGTGACTTGCACGTGGGGCTGCCGTCTATAAGGTCAGTGGGTTACAGGCAGGTCTGGGATTACCTGGACGGTCTTTTGACCGCCGAGCAGATGCGCGAGCGCGGTATCATCGCCACTCGCCAGCTGGCCAAGCGGCAATTCACCTGGCTGCGCAGTTGGTCCGAGGTTCACTGGCTGGACAGCCTGGCCTGCGACAATCTGCCCCGCACCTTGAAATACCTGGATTCGGCCTCCATATTGAGCTGAGTCCCTGCAAATGCCGTCTATTCTTGCGACAGACGGCCTTAATCAATGAATTCTTCAGCTTTCTACTATCGATCCTTACAGGAGTGCGGCATATGTCAAAAGGGCATTCGCTACAAGACCCTTACTTGAACACCTTGAGAAAAGAAAAAGTCCCGGTGTCGATCTATCTGGTCAACGGAATCAAGCTGCAAGGCCAGATCGAATCCTTCGACCAGTTCGTCGTGCTGCTGAAGAACACCGTCAGCCAGATGGTCTACAAGCACGCCATTTCCACGGTCGTCCCTGCCCGTCCGGTTCGTCTGCCAAGCCCGTCCGATTCGGATCACGGCGACAGCGAGCCAGGCAACGCCTGATAGGAGCCTGCATTGTTCTTTGAGCGCCACGGTGGTGGTGAGCGGGCGCTGCTCGTTCACTTGGAAGGTCAGAACCCTGAGGCGCGCGAAGACCCGCAGGAGTTCCAGGAGCTGGCGCTGTCGGCCGGAGCGGACATCGTCCATCTGGCCACGGTGGCCCGGCACCAACCCACGGCGAAGTTCCTGATCGGCAGCGGCAAGGTCGAGGAACTGCGCGACCTGGTCAAAACCGAAGAAGCCGATCTGGTCATCTTCAATCACACTCTCACGCCCAGTCAGGAACGCAACCTCGAACGCGTCTTCGAGTGCCGCGTGCTCGACCGTACCGGGCTGATCCTCGATATCTTCGCCCAGCGGGCGCGCACTCACGAAGGCAAGCTGCAGGTCGAACTGGCCCAGCTCGAGCACATGAGTACGCGTCTGGTGCGCGGCTGGACCCACCTAGAGCGGCAGAAGGGTGGCATCGGCCTGCGGGGGCCGGGCGAAACCCAGCTGGAAACAGACCGTCGCCTGCTGCGGGTGCGCCTGCGCCAGATCAAGGCACGGCTGGAGAAGGTGCGCAGCCAGCGCGAGCAGGCCCGGCGCGGGCGTCGGCGTGCCGATATCCCGTCGGTGTCGCTGGTCGGCTACACCAACGCCGGCAAGTCCACCCTGTTCAACGCCTTGACCCGCTCGGACGTGTATGCCGCCGATCAGCTGTTCGCTACCCTCGATCCGACCTTGCGGCGGCTCGAGCTGGACGATCTCGGCCCGATCGTGCTGGCCGACACCGTGGGCTTCATTCGCCACCTGCCGCACAAGCTGGTCGAGGCGTTTCGCGCTACGCTCGAAGAGTCGAGCAACTCCGACCTGCTGCTGCACGTGATCGACGCCCATGAGCCCGAGCGCATGGAGCAGATCGAGCAGGTGCTGGCGGTGCTCGGCGAGATCGGTGCCGAAGGCTTGCCGATCCTCGAGGTCTATAACAAACTCGACCTGCTCGAAGACGTCGAGCCGCAGATCCAGCGCGACGCCGACGGCAAGCCGGAGCGGGTCTGGGTCTCGGCGCGTGACGGGCGAGGTCTGGAACTGGTGGGGCAGGCGGTCGCCGAACTGCTCGGGGACGACCTGTTCGTCGGTACCCTGCGTCTGGAGCAGCGACTCGCACGTCTGCGTGCGCAGTTCTTCGAGCTGGGGGCCGTGCAGGGCGAGGAGCACGACGAGGAGGGCAGCAGCCTGCTGAGCGTGCGTCTGCCACGGGTGGAACTCAACCGCATGGTCAGCCGCGAAGGGCTCGAGCCAGACGCGTTCATCGCGCAACACACTTTGCAATAAATGCCCGTCGAGGTCGCCGGGCAGCCGTGACAGGCATTCTGTAGCATTGGACGGCGCGCCGTGGGCGCGTCTTTGCTTTATCAGATGGAGAGCGCTATGGCTTGGAACGAGCCGGGTGGCAACTCGAACAATCAGGATCCCTGGGGCGGCCGCCGCGGTGGTAATGGCGGCGGTGGCGACAAGAAGGGGCCACCGGATCTCGACGAGGCCTTCCGCAAGCTGCAGGACAGCCTCAACGGCATGTTCGGCGGCAAGAAGAAACGCGGTGGCGGCGGCGGCGGTGACCGCAACGTCGGCAAGGGCGGCGGCTTCGGCCTGCTGGGCATCGGCCTGGCCGTGCTGGCGGCCATCTGGCTGTACAGCGCCGTCTATGTCGTCGACGAGCAGGAGCAGGCCGTGGTGCTGCGCTTCGGCAAGTACTACGAAACCGTGGGTCCGGGTCTGAACATCTATTTCCCGCCGATCGATCGCAAGTACATGGAAAACGTCACGCGTGAGCGGGCGTACACCAAGCAGGGCCAGATGCTCACCGAAGACGAGAACATCGTCGAGGTGCCGCTGACCGTGCAGTACAAGATCAGCAACCTGCAGGACTTCGTGCTCAACGTCGACCAGCCCGAGGTGAGCCTGCAGCACGCTACCGACAGCGCCCTGCGCCACGTGGTGGGTTCCACCTCCATGGACCAGGTGCTCACCGAAGGCCGCGAGCAGATGGCCGTGGACATCCGCGAGCGCCTGCAGCGCTTCCTCGACAACTACCGCACCGGTATCACCGTCACCCAGGTCAACGTGCAGAGCGCGGCAGCTCCGCGTGAAGTGCAGGAAGCCTTCGACGACGTGATCCGCGCCCGTGAAGACGAGCAGCGTTCGCGCAACCAGGCCGAGTCCTACGCCAACGGCGTGGTGCCCGAGGCCCGCGGTCAGGCGCAGCGCATCATCGAGGACGCCAATGGCTACCGCGATGAAGTGATCGCCCGCGCCAAGGGTGAGGCCGACCGCTTCACCAAGCTGGTCGCCGAGTACCGCAAGGCGCCGGACGTCACCCGTCAACGCCTGTACCTGGAGACCATGCAGGAAGTGTACAGCAACACCAGCAAGGTCCTGGTGACCGCCAAGGACGGGCAGAACAACCTGCTCTACCTGCCGCTGGACAAGATGGTCGAAGGCAGCCGCAAGAATGCGGTGTCGGGCAGTAGCGCAGCGCCGTCGGTCAACGACAACGCCAACCGCTCGAGCACTGACCTGCAACAGCAACAACAGCCGCTGCGCACGAGGGAGAGCCGCTGATGAGCAATAAATCGCTGTTCGCCCTGATCGCCGCCGTGGTGCTGGCGATCGTCGCCTGGAACTGCTTCTACATCGTGTCGCAAACCGAGCGGGCGGTACTGCTGCAGTTCGGTCGCGTGGTCCAGGCCGACGTTCAGCCTGGCCTGCATGTGAAGGTTCCGTACGTCAACCAGGTGCGCAAGTTCGACGCCCGCTTGATGACCCTGGACGCACCGACCCAGCGTTTCCTGACGCTGGAGAAGAAAGCGGTCATGGTCGATGCCTACGCCAAATGGCGAGTGAAGGATGCCGAGCGTTTCTACACGGCCACCTCGGGCATGAAGCAGATCGCCGACGAGCGCCTGTCCCGTCGTCTGGAAAGCGGCCTGCGTGACCAGTTCGGCAAGCGCACCCTGCACGAAGTGGTCTCCGGCGAGCGTGACGCGTTGATGGCCGACATCACCGCTTCGCTGAACCGCATGGCCAACAAGGAGCTGGGCATCGAAGTCATCGACGTGCGCGTCAAGGCCATCGACCTGCCCAAGGAAGTCAACCGCAGCGTGTTCGACCGCATGAGCACCGAGCGCGAGCGGGAAGCGCGCGAACACCGTGCCAAGGGTAACGAGCTGGCCGAGGGCATCCGTGCCGACGCCGATCGTCAGCGTCGCGTGCTGCTGGCCGAAGCCTACCGCGAAGCGGAAGAAACCCGCGGTGATGGCGACGCCCAGTCGGCGGCCATCTATGCCAAGGCCTACGGCCAGGACGCCGATTTCTATGCGTTCTACCGCAGCCTGCAAGCGTACCGCGAGAGCTTCTCCAGCAAGAGCGACGTGCTGGTCCTGGATCCGAAGAACGAGTTCTTCCGCTTCCTGGACAAGAGCAAGCCGTAACGTCAAAGCCCCCGCCGGGCAGCTAAAGTGCCTGGCGGGGTGCATCCCGAATCAAAAGGGGTGTATGATAAGTCAGCCGGGAAATTCCCGGCTTTTTTGCGTCTGCAAGGTCGATTGGCGCTTCGCCTCTTGACCGATCGGTCAGTGCGCAGAGATTTCGAGGGTGTTGGCACGGCGGCAGCGCTGGGATCGGTGCTGCCTGCTGTTGTGACCAATGCCTGCTTCACAGACGGCTCACCCTAGGGTTTGTACGAGAAGTCGCCGAGCGGCGATCAGACAAGGCGAAAACAGGCGAGGAACGGTCGGAGTCGCGTTCGACTTTGCTGGCTGCAAATGAGCATTCCGAGCCTGTTTTCAACGCAGAATGATCGTCGCGCAGGCACTTTTCGTACAAAGCCTAAGGGCAGCCGCCCGGACCAGAGGGGAAATGGCGTAATGACAACGGTAGACCGCTGGCTGCTGCCAGATGGCATCGAGGAAGTACTGCCACCTGAAGCGGCGCGCATCGAGATCGCGCGCCGGCAGGTGTTGGACCTGTTCCAGAGTTGGGGCTACGAACTGGTCGTCACCCCGCATATCGAGTACCTGGAGTCGCTGCTCACCGGCGCCGGCCAGGATCTGGACCAGCGTACCTTCAAGGTGGTCGATCCGCAGTCCGGTCGCCTGATGGGGTTCCGTGCCGACTTCACCCCCCAGGTGGCGCGTATCGACGCCCACACGCTGCGCCGTGAAGGCCCCAGCCGCCTGTGCTACGCCGGTAGCGTCCTGCACGCCGAGCCGCGCGCCTTGTCGACCTCGCGCAGCCCCATCCAGCTGGGCGCCGAGTTGTACGGCGATGCCAGCCCGACCAGCGATGTCGAGGTGATCAGCCTGATGCTGAGCACCCTGCAGCTCACCGATGTCGCCGACCTGCACATGGACCTGGGTCACGTGGGCATCTACCGTGGGTTGGCACGGGCGGCCGGCCTGTCCGGCGCCGTCGAGCAACAACTGTTCGACGCCTTGCAGCGCAAGGCCATGGACGAAGTGCATGCACTCACCGCCGAGCTGCCCAAGGACCTGGGCAACATGCTGCGTGCGCTGGTCGAGCTGTGCGGCGGTCGCGAAGTGCTCGCCGAGGCGCGCGTGCGGCTGGGGCGTGCGCCTGCCAGCGTGCTGGCGGCCCTGGATGACCTGTTGGCCATTGCCGACCGTCTGGCCGCCCGCTACCCGCAACTGCCGCTGTACTTCGACCTGGGCGAACTGCGTGGCTACAACTACCACACCGGCGTGGTGTTCGCCGTGTTCGTGCCTGGCGAGGGTCAGTCGATCGCCCAGGGCGGACGCTACGACGACATCGGCGCCGATTTCGGTCGGGCACGCCCGGCCACCGGCTTTTCCACCGATTTGAAGACCCTGGTGACACTGGGGCGGGCGGAGGTCGCGCTGCCGTCTGGGGGCATCTGGATGCCCGACAGCGGCGACGCGACCCTCTGGCAGCAGGTCTGCCAGTTGCGCAACGAAGGCCAGCGTGTCGTCCAGGCCCTGCCTGGGCAGCCGCTGAGTGCTGCCTTCGAGGCGGATTGTGATCGGCAATTGATTCAGCAGGACGGGCGCTGGCAGGTTCTGCCGCTGACCCATTGAGATTCTTCGCCGGCAATGGGCCGGCAACCAAGATTGCGTGAATGAGGACAAGTGTTATGGGTAAGAATGTCGTCGTCCTGGGCACCCAGTGGGGTGATGAGGGCAAAGGCAAGATCGTCGATCTGCTGACCGAACATGCTGCCGCCGTCGTGCGTTACCAGGGTGGCCACAATGCGGGCCACACCCTGGTGATCGACGGTGAGAAGACCGTTCTGCACCTGATCCCTTCAGGCGTGCTGCGTGAAGGCGTGCAGTGCCTGATCGGCAACGGCGTGGTGGTTGCACCCGATGCGCTGATGCGTGAAATCACCAAGCTCGAAGAAAAGGGCGTGCCGGTGCGCGAGCGCCTGCGCATCAGCCCGGCCGCGCCGCTGATCCTGTCCTACCACGTGGCACTGGACCAGGCCCGTGAAAAAGCCCGCGGCGAAGCCAAGATCGGTACCACCGGTCGTGGTATCGGCCCGGCGTACGAAGACAAGGTCGCCCGTCGTGGCCTGCGCGTGGGCGACCTGTTCCACCGCGAGCGCTTCGCTGCCAAGCTGGGCGAACTGCTGGACTACCACAACTTCCAGCTGGTCCATTACTACAAAGAGCCGGCCATCGACTTCCAGCAGACCCTGGACGAGTGCATGGCCTATGCCGAGCAACTCAAGCCGATGATGCTCGACGTCACCGCCGAGCTGCACAACCTGCGCCGGGCCGGCAAGGACATCATGTTCGAAGGTGCCCAGGGCTCGCTGCTGGACATCGACCACGGCACCTACCCGTACGTCACCAGCTCCAACACCACCGCTGGCGGTATCTCCACCGGTTCCGGCGTGGGCCCGATGTACCTGGATTACATCCTCGGCATCACCAAGGCCTACACCACCCGCGTGGGCTCCGGTCCCTTCCCGACCGAGCTGTTCGACGAGACCGGCGCCACCCTGGCCAAGCGGGGTCACGAGTTCGGTTCCACCACCGGTCGCGCGCGTCGCTGCGGCTGGTTCGACGCCGTGATCCTGCGCCGTGCCATCGACGTCAACAGCATCTCGGGCATCTGCCTGACCAAGCTGGACGTGCTCGACGGCCTGGAGACCATCAACATCTGCGTCGGCTACAAGAACGAGCACGGCGCGGTGATCGATGCTCCGTCCGATGCCGACAGTTACATCGGCCTGGAGCCGGTGTACGAGTCCATGCCGGGCTGGAGCGAGTCGACCCTGGGCGTGAAGGCCCTGGACGAGCTGCCGCAGGCCGCGCGTAACTACATCAAGCGCATCGAGGAGCTGGTCGGCGCCCCGATCGACATCATCTCCACCGGCCCGGACCGCAACGAGACCATCGTGCTGCGCCATCCGTTCGCCTGATCGCCCGCCCAGGTCGATCCGACGCCGCCGCCCTGCAAGGGGCTGCGGCGTTTCTGTTTCAGCCCTGAGGAATCCTCTTCGCCGGTCCAGTCGGCGTTCCAGCGCGCCAGTCCTACCCCGGACTGCTGCACCTCGGCGCATTCCCCCGCTGCAACAGGCATAACCCTTGCTGTAAGAAGCGTCTGTAGCTGCCATCAAAGTAATGGCGCCAGAAACACGAGGGTTCAAAACGTGTCTGCCATCCTCTCTCTGTTACGAAGCCGCCTCTTGCGGCCGGTGTTTGTGGCCCTCGGTATCGCCCTGCTGGTGCAGGTACTGGTCGCGGTCATGCTCACCCGCACCACGGTCACAGCGCTGGAGGCCGATCTGGGCCAGCGCCTGGGCGCCGACAGCCGCAAGCTCGCCGACGAGCTGGGCCAGGCTGGCCAAGATGTACGAGGGGGACTCGACGGTCTGTCGGCCAGTACCCGCCAGCGCTTGAGTGCCGGCCTTTCGAGCCGATTGCAGGGCGAGCAGCAGCAATTGCGCACCACCTTGGAGCAGAGTCTCAAGGACTCGGCCAACGACATGGCCGAATTGCTGGCCTCGGTCGCCCCAAGGGCGATCTGGGACAACGACGTACCGACCCTGTCCGACTTCGCTCGCCGTGCCCAGCGCAACCCCAACGTGCTGTTCGTGATCTATGACAATGCCGATGGCGAGCACCTGACCCGCTACCTCAATCGGCAGAATCCGATCAACCAGGCCCTGATGGACAAGGGCCAGGGCGAGCGGGCGCTGGACAAGGTGCTGAACGCCGCGCGCCAGGACCCCTCGGTGTACTTCGTGGAGGCGCCCATCAGTCCCAACGGCGTGGTCATCGGCAAGGTGCTGATGGGGGTGTCCACCGCCTCGGTGGAGCAGACGCTCGCAGCCCTCGACCAGCGCTTCGCGGCATTGATCGCCAGTAGCGAGCAACTGGTGGGTGAGAGCCTGGGCGCCGCCGCGGCCGACAGTGGCAAAACCTTGCAGGCGCGTCTGGAGACGGCGCAGCACAGCGCCGCCGCCATGCAGGCCAACACTGCCCAGGCCGTGCGTGATGCCGCCAGCGAACTGCGCTGGCGGATCGGCCTCGGGCTGGCCGTGGTCGGTCTTGGCGTGCTGCTGCTGGTGGCCGTGGTGCTCGGGCGCCGCGTGGTCAGCAAGCTGCGCCTGCTGATCGCCGCGCTCGATGACCTGGCGGCCGGCGAGGGCGACCTGACCAAGCGCGTGGCGCTCGACAGCCGGGACGAGATCGGCGACATGGCCTCGGCGGTGAACCGTTTCGTCGACAAATTGCAGCCGATCGTGCGCGAAGCCGGGGAGGTGGCCCAGCGCACGGGAGTAGAGATCGGCAGCATGGCCCAACGCACGGCCGGCGCCGATGCCGCGGCGGCCTTGCAGCGTGATGAAGTGGCGGCGAGCCTGCGCGACCTGTCGAGCATGGCCGATGAGGCCCAGGCCGAGAGCCAAGCCATGCAGGCGGCCTTGCAGCAGGTGGTGGACATTCGCCAGGCCACCGACGAGAACAGCCGCACCTCCACCCAGTTGGCCAGCCTGATCGAGCGGCTGGCTGGCGAGGTGGACAGCGGCGCCCAGGTGATCGAGCGCCTGGCCAAGCAGAGCGAGCAGATCGAGGTGGTGCTGACGGTGATCACCGGCATCGCCGAGCAGACCAATTTGCTGGCGCTCAACGCTGCCATCGAGGCCGCGCGAGCGGGGGAAACCGGTCGCGGCTTCGCCGTGGTCGCCGACGAGGTACGGGCACTGGCCAGCAAGACCCAGAGCTCCACCGGCGACATCCAGGCGCATATCGTGGCCTTGCAGCAGGGCGCCAAGCAGGCCGTGGCGACCATCGGCCAGGCGGGGCGTCAAGCCAGCGAAGGGCTCCTGGTGCTGCGTGACAACGAGCGCCGCCAGCAATCGGTGCAGGCGGCCGTCGAGCAGGTGCACGCGGCCATCGGCGTGGCCACACGCGCCGCCGAGCAACAGGCCAGCGGTGCCCAGGCGGTACGCGGACGGGTGCAGATCATTCATGCCCAGGCCGAGCGCTCGGCCGAGGTGGTGATGCAGACCACGGCCAGCAGCAAGGTGCTCGACGACCTGGCCGCGCAACTGCGGGCCAGTCTGGGACAGTTCAGGGCCTGAGGGTCCAGGGAGCGAGAAAAGCTGTGGGGGTGTCCGTCTTTTCGTAACGCTGAGTGGGTAGGGTCGTCGCTAGACTGCGGCGACGAGAGGTGGCCCCGCGCACCTGTACAGCGTGTGGCGATGTTCGTCATAAGTCATGTCGAATTGATATCGCGCAATGCGGCGCTGCTGGAAAGTCGCTATGCTCCTGCCCCCCTTGGTACGGGCACAGCGCATACAGACTCATGGAGAGCACAATAAATGCAATGGATGGGCGACCTGCTGTCGGCAGTTTACGATGCGCACGATTCACAGACCCTGCTCGACGAGGTGCAGGCGGCAGCGCGACACCTGGGGTTCGACTACTGCGCGTACGGCCTGCGCGCGCCATTGCCGGTGACCCGACCGCGCATCGTCATGCTCAGCAACTACCAGCGTTCATGGTGCGAGCACTACCACGCCAGTGGCTACCTGCTTCGTGACCCCACGGTGCTGCATTGCCAGCGCTCCATGGAGCCGGTGGTGTGGGGCGACGAGGTCTTCGCCGGCGCCCCGCAACTCTGGGACGAAGCCCGCCACGCCGGCCTGAATCACGGCTGGGCGCAGTCTTGCCTGGAAGGGCGCAACGGCGGCGGCATGTTGACCCTGGCGCGCTCGGCCGAGGCCATCGGCGAGTCCGAATTGCGCGCCCACGAGCCACGCATGCGCTGGTTGGTGAACGTCGCCCACCAGGGCTTCTCGCGGATGTTGACCGACACCTGGCAACCCAAGCCCAAGGCTCCGCTCTCCGAACGCGAACGCGAGGTGCTGCGCTGGGCCGCCGACGGCAAGACGCTCAACGAGGTGGCCGACATCCTGACCTTGTCCATCGAGACGGTGAAGTTCCACACCCGCAACGCCGCGCTCAAGCTGGGCGCGGCGAACCGCACTGCCGCGGTGGCGCGGGCCGCGCTGATGGGCATGTTGGGCTAGGGACAAGGCCCGAACACCTGCCCACCTGCCAAATAGTGCAGTTTTACCAACCTGTCACATCGCGTCGAATACGCCTCCTTTTCATTGCGTGGCGGGAGGCGGGATGGACATCGTCGTTGGAACACTGCAGCAACTGGGGCCGGTGCGGTGCCAGCAACTGGACCGCTACCGCTACCGGGTGTTCGTCGAGACGCTGGGTTGGGATCTGGACTGCGAGCCCGGTCGTGAACGCGACCAGTTCGATCATGACGAAACGCTCTACGTGCTGGCGTACGGCGAGGATGAGCAACTGGTAGGCGCTGCGCGTCTGCTGCGTACCGATCAGCCCTACCTGCTGGGCGAGGTGTTCGCGCAACTGATGGGCGAGCAGCGCGTGCCCCGCGATGCGGCCGTCTGGGAGTTGTCACGGTTTTGCGCCATGGACTTCGGTCAGCCACAAACGGCCTGCGAGGGCCAGTTCTCGTCGCAGATCGCCACGCAGTTGCTCGATGCCGTGTTGCGCTGCGCTGCCGCACGGGGTGCGCGGCAACTGATCACCGTTTCGCCCCTGGGTATCGAGCGCCTGCTGCGCCGCGCCGGTTATCGTGCCAAGCGAGCGGCGCCACCGATGCGGGTTGGCGATCACCAGCTGTTCGCCTGCTGGATCGAGGTGAGCGGCGCCACCTGCACAATAGGGGAGGTTACAAAAGCCAGCCTCTATCGTTCAATTGATCGAGCCGCCTGAAGCCCCTGGCTGGGGCATGGACATCGTCATTCGAAAGGACTTTCTCTTGGACAACATCCTGGTCGTCATCGGTCATCCCGACCTGAGCAGTTCGCGGGCCAACGCCGCCATCGTCGAAGCCCTGCAGGGCAGCAATGTCACGCTGCACCCGCTGTCGGCGGCCCTGGGTAGCGAAGGCTTCGACATCGCTGCCGAGCAGCGCCTGCTCTGCGCCCACCAGCGCATCGTGCTGCTGTTTCCGCTGTACTGGTACTCGTGCCCGGCGCTGATGAAGCGCTGGATCGACGATGTCTTCACCCCGGGCTTCGCCTATGCCCGCGGCGGCGACAAACTGCAGGACAAGGAGTTTCTCATCGTCACCACGGTCGGTGCGCCGTCTTCGGGTTACCGCGCCGGTGGTTTCAACCGCTTCACCCTGGACGAACTGCTGCGGCCGCTGCAGCAAACCGTGGCCTACGTCAAAGGGCACTACCTGCCGCCGATCCCGTTGTTCGAATCGGTGTTCGTGGCCGACGAGCCGCTGGATGCGTCGGCTCGCGAGATCGCCGGCCTGATCACCAGCCGCCAGGAGTCGCCGGACGAGGCCTATGAAAAACTGCTGCTCAAGGCCGAGCTCGCGGCCATCGCCTTGCTGCAGCAGTGAAAGGCCTGTGCAGATGAGGGTATCGGCCTGCACGTCGGCTCCCGAGGACGTCTGCCTGGTGGCAGACGTCGCGGCGCTGGACTTTCTGCACTGTGCGGCCGTGCAGATCGCCGATGGGGTCACGGCATTGCAGGCCTACTGCGCCATGACCGCGCATATTCCGGGTTGGCTGTCGGCCGCGTTCCGCATGCGTGATTTCGTGTCTCGCCGGTTCCGCGTGGCGGATATCCAGGGCTTCACGCCCAGGACGGCCGATCGGGTGCCAGCGCCGGGCGAACGCCTGGACTTCTTCACCGTGGAGGCGCTGAGCGAGCGCCGGCTGGTGCTCACTTCGCGCGATACGCATCTGGCAGTGATGGTCTGCCTGGACCTCACCCCGCAGCGCGCGGGCGTGCTGCGGCTGAGCGTGACCACCTCGGTACAGCGCTACAACGTCTTTGGGCGGCTCTACATGATCCCGGTCGGGCCGGCCCATGGCCCCATCGTCAAGCGCATGCTGAAAAACGCCGTGCGTGCCTTTCCCGTCCAATCCGATTAGGTAATCAACATGGAACGTCAGTTACCCCTGACTCCACAGGTCTTGCACAAAGGCACCGTGGACGACGTACTGCTCTCAGGATTCCAGGATATCCTGCCGGCCCGTCTGAGCCCGGAGGACACCGACTTCCTGCTCGCCCGCCTCGATGCCCAGGGGCTTGCCGCACTGCACGAACTGTACCGCGACGATGGCCAGGCGGGGCGGGTGCTGGCCAGCGTGCCAGCCACCCTGGATGCAACGCAGTTCGACAGCCTTGGCAGTTTCGAGCTCAATGCCCAGCCCTATTATGGCGAACACCAGGGGGCCTACCGGCTGACCGCCGACTGGTTGCCGCGCCAGGTCGAATGCTACCTGCAGGTACGCTTCGGTCTGCCGGCCGCCGACTGTGCGCGGGTCAGCGCACTGGCTGACCAGCTGCATGCGCTCGAGGGCTGGAACCGCGCCAACCTGTCGTCCTACGCGCTGATGAACGACACCAACAACTACTTCTTCTACAACAAGCCGCACGAGCACGTCCCGGGCCTGATGCTGATCGAGGTGGCGCGTCAGGCGATGTACCACTACTTCTACAGCCATTCCGGGCATCGACGCGGCGAGATCTCCATCTCCATCGAAGACCTCAACGTGTCGTTCAGCAACTACACCGAGTCCAGCTATCCGGTCGAAGTGGTGGTGCAGCACAGCGCCGGCGAAAAGCGCGCGCTGCCAAGGACGGTGGACAAGACGGCGATGTTCTTCCAGAACGGCAACCTGGTCACCACCCTGCGTCTGCGCGGCAGTGCCATAAAGATGCCGCTGTTCAAGCGGATGCGCACGGTCAACTTCCCGGAGAACCACTGGTTCGCACCTTCCGACCGTGTCTTGCCCCAGGTGCTGCTTCACACCGCCCAGGGTGCGGCGGTGGAGGGGCGACTGGAGCATGTCTCGCTGCGCGGGGTGAGATTCCGCGTGCAGGACAACCTGCCGGGTGAAGTGGTGCAGCTGTCCCTGTATGTGCGCGACCTGGGCTTCATCAGCTTTGCGATCGACCACTGCCGGGCCTCGCAGCAACAGGGGGTGCAAGTGGCCGTGTTCGACTCGCTCGACCGTGCCACCCTGTCCACGCTCAAGGAAGTCATCAAGTGCCACTGCTTCCACACCCCGCTGCAGGAATTGGCCGTGGTGGCTCAGGCGAGCAATGACGCCGGTCGCGAGCGTTGCGACAGTCGAGTGAGCGGGTGACGGGGGTGGCGTCCGGATTTCCTCTCACTCGCCAGCCCCTGGCGCTGGGCCGGCACCTTGCGTTGAAGAATCGCGTGTACTTCGCGCCCATGGGCATCGACCTGGGGCGTGACGGCTGCCTGACACCGGCGATGTTCGACTTCTACAAGGGCATCGTCGACGGCGGCTGCGCGATGGTGGTGCTGGCCAACTCGGCAGTCGATGCGTCCACGCGCCTGCACGAAGGGGGGCTGTGTCTCTACGAGCCGACCCATGCCGAGCACCTGGCGCCGTTGATCGACTATGGACGGCACAACGCCTGTCCGGTGGTGGTGCAGTTGCAGCACTACGGCAACCAGGGGCATCTGGGGCGCAGTGGCGGCGTACTGCTGACGCCCAGTCGCAGCACGCCCGCACGCAGCGTCAAGGGCATGAAGGTCATGACCCATGAAGACGCCCGCCGAGTCTGCGCGCAGTTCGCCCATGCCGCGCGGCTGGCCCAGCAGGCCGGGGCGCGCATGGTGCAGTTGCAGGCCTCCAACGGTTACCTGCTGAGCAGTTTCCTCTCGCCCTACAGCAATCGGCGTACGGATCGCTATGGCGGTACGCCCCTGCGTCGGGCCAGGCTGCTGCTGGAGGTGATGGACGCCATCGTGGACGCTACCCAAGGCGGTGTCGACATCTCCGTACGGCTGGGCATCGACGACTGCCTGGGTGAACAAGGCCAGCAGCCGGCGCTGCTCGAACAGGTGGTGCCCGCACTGGAACGGGCGGGTGCGGCGGCGCTGATGTGCTCGGCGGCGATCAAGCAGACCTTCCACTACATGCTGCGCGCCGACCCACGGGTGCACGCCATGCTGGTGCACGGCGTGCGGCACATCCGCCAGCTGACCTCGCTGCCGGTCGGCTTCGCCGGCTTCACCGGCTCGCTCGCCCAGGCCGAAGCCTTGCTCGAGCTGGGAGTCACCGACCTGGTCGGCATGAGTCGAGCGCTGTTCGCCGACAACGATCTGGTCAACAAGTCGCTGCAGGGCCGGCCTGGAAGCGTCAACGCCTGTCGGTTCGAAGGCAACTGCTTTCGCGACAAGAGCAACCCTCAACTGGATCGCGTGTATTGCTGCGTCAACGACCGCTACAAGCGACCCGCCTCGATTCGATACGACTAAGGAATGTCCGGATGCAGTTTCAAGGAAAGACCGTGGTGGTGACCGGTGGCAGCAGCGGTATCGGCCTGGGCATCGCCGGCCAGCTGATCCAGCAAGGCGCGCAGGTGGTGGTGCTGGGCCGCAGCGTCGAGAAAGGCCAGGCCGCAGTGGAGCAGTTGGGCGCACAGGCCTGCTTCATCGCGTGCGATGTGGCCGAGGCGGGTGCGGTGCACGATGCCTTCGGCGAGATCGAAGCACGCTTCGACGGGCTCGACCTGGCGGTCAATGCCGCAGGCATCACCGCGCCTTACGCGCAAGTCGCCGATTTGCAGATCGCGGACTGGGAGCGCGTCATGCGCATCAATCTGAGCGGCCCCTTGTATTGCCTGCAACATGAACTGCGGCTGATCGCTCGCAAACCGGGCGGCTCGATCGTCAACCTGTCGTCCTGCGCCGGGGTCATGGCCATGCCCAATCAAGCGGCCTACGTGGCGAGCAAGGCCGGGCTCAATGCCCTGACCCAGGTGGTGGCGATGGAAAATGCCCGCGAGCGCGACGGCCGTCATGCGGTACGGGTCAATGCCGTGGCGCCCGGACCGATCCTGGGTGGCATGAATTCGGCGCAGCGCCTGGCGGCCAACCCTGCAGGCACCGAGCGCAAGATCAACGCGACCGTCATGAAGCGCTTCGGCGAGGCGGACGAGGTGGCCAGCGCCGTGTTGTTCCTGCTGAGCGAAGGCGCCAGCTACATCACTGGCAGCGTGCTGAGCGTCGATGGCGGTTACCACATCGGCAAGTTCGAGTGAGGCACTGATGGCACAGGTATTCATCACTGGGGTCAGCACCGGCATCGGGCTGGCCCTGGCCAGGTTGCACCTGGCCCGTGGCGACGAGGTCTGGGGCGTGTCGCGTCGCGCGCCGATCGACCTGATCACCCATCCCCGCCTGCATTTCCGTGCCCTGGACCTGTGCGCGGAGGATCCCGGCCAGTCGCTGGTGCAGGCGTTCATCGGTGAGACGGCCTTCGATACGGCCTACCTCAACGCGGGTACCTTCGGTGCCGCGCCCGAGCTCGCCAGCCAGACCTCGGTGGACGCGTTCCGCTCGGTGCTGGAGCTCAACCTGGTGGCGGTCAAGTGGGTGCTCGATCGGCTGCTCTGCCGCCAGGCGAGCGTGCGCCAGGTGGTGTTCTCCGCCTCGGTGTCGGGCATTCGCCAGCGTGCCGGCATGCTCTCCTACAGTGTCTCCAAGGCTGCGCTCAACGCGCTGGCCAAGGTGTATCACCTGGAAAACCCGGACGTGTTCTTCGCCGTACTGGGGTTGTGCAACGTCGACACCACCGTCGCCCAGACCATCCTCCAGGCCGACGAACGTTTCCCCGAGCTGGTGGCGCTGCGCGAGCGCTCGACGCAGGAGGGGTACATCGTCAGCCCCGAGCAACGCGCCCAGCAGATCGTCGACCTGCTGGCGAAACGTCACGCCATCGCCCTGCAATCGGGGCAGTTCTACGAAATCAGACATCTTCTCGAACGCATCGATCTGGAGGTTTGCCCGTGAGTCAGTCCCGTTACGCCACACTCGTCCGCCTGGGGGCGGTCTACGACATCGTGGCCACGCTGCCATTCGCCATCCCGGTGCTGAGCGCCTGGGCCTTGCAGTTGTTCGCCGGGCTCGACGCCTGGCTGGGGCTGGGCAGCCACTTCGGCGTGCTCGACCCCACGTCGATGTTCTTCATCAACCTGGGTGCGCTGGCCTACGTCTGCTGGGGCGTGGCACGCCTGCGCGAGCCCTCGGTGGCCAATGGCCGACTCGACGCGCTGTTGCGCCTGGCCGTGGTGGGCCTGCAGATGGTCGCGCTCAGCCAGGGCGCGACGCCGATCCTCTGGGGCCTGGCGGTGGTACTGCTGATGTTCGCGGTGCTGCAGTTGCGCGCACCGAGCGTTGTCGCCGATACGCCTGTGGACAAGCGCGCACTCGGGTACTGAGGCGCGCGTTCGCTGACTACGCCCGGTTCAGGTACATCCGCGTGGTCAGCAGATAAACCGGCAGTCCCGACACCAGAATCAACAAGGCCGCATAGGGTGCTGCCGCCGCGAACTCGACGTTGGCGGTGTGCGCCCACACTTCCGTGGCCAGGGTGGTCATGCCCGTAGGGCTGAGCAGCAGGGTCGCGGTCAGCTCCTTCATGGCGTCCAGGAAGACCAAGGCGAAAGCAGCGGCCAGGGCCGGAAAGATGATCGGCAAGGTGACCCGGCAGAAGGCTGCAAAACTGCTGGCACCCAGGGTGCGGGCCGCTTCTTCCAGGGTCGGCGAGGCCTTGTTCAGGGCCGTGCGTACCGGCGCCTGGGCCAGCGGCAGGAACAGCAGCGCATAGGCCAGGATCAGCAGTGCGGTGGTCTGGTACAGCACCGGCACGTAGCGCAAGGCGAAGAACACCAGGGTCAAGGCGATCACCAGGCCGGGCAGGGCGTGCAGCAGGTAGGGCAGGCGCTCGGCCCAGATCGCCAGGCGACCCTTGTAGCGCACCACCAGGAAGCTGATCGGCAGTGCCAGCACCACGCAGAATCCGGCGCCGCCCAGCGAGACGCCGAGGGACGTGAGCAGCGCCTTGCCGATGGCCGCCACCGGGAACGCCGCCGAGGCGCCCACGCTCAGCCAGTAGCCTAGCATCGCCAGGGGAATGCCGCTGCCCAGTATCACCAGGCCCAGGCAGAGCAGTTGCGCCGGCACGCTCCAGCCCTTCAAGGCCTGGGGCTTGGGGCGACGCGCCACGCCCTGGCCGATGCGCACGTGCCGAGCCTTGCCGCGCGCCCGCAGTTCCAGCCAGAGCATGGCCAGGCACAGCGCCAGCAGCACGGCCGACAACATCGCCGCGTTGGCATTGCTGAATTCCAGTTCGAACTGCTGGTAGATGGCCGTGGTGAAGGTTTGCAGGCCGAGGATCGACAGGGCGCCGAACTCCACCAGCATGTGCAGGGCGATCAACAGCCCGCCACCGAGCATGCTGGGCCACAGTAGCGGCAAGGTCACTTTGAGGAAAACGCCACGTCGACTACAGCCCAGGGTGCGCGCCGACTCTTCCAGCGAGGTGTCCAGGTTGCGCAGGGTCGCCGCCACCGGCAGGAACACCAGCGGATACTTGGACAGCGCCATCACCAGGATCGCCCCGCCAAGGCCTTCGAAGTCCGAGCTCAGCGACACCCAGGTGAAACTGCTGACGAACGACGGCACCGCGAACGGCAGGCACAGCACCACGCCCCACAGGCGTCGCCCGCGCAGGTCGCTGCGTTCGAGCAGCCAGGCCAGCGCCACGCCGACCACCAGGCAGGCGAGGGTCACGCCGGCCATGAGCAGCAAGGTGTTGCGCAGCAGGTCCCACACGAAGGGGCGCCAGAGCAGACGCATTGCCTCGTGCCCGCCGGCTTCCCAGGCCTTTATGGCCACGTAGAACAGCGGCAGCAGGCTCGCCGCGACCAGGCACAGCACAGGCAGCACTACCCACACGGAGGGACGCTTGCGGCGTGGCACGAAGCGCACCAGGGCCGGATCGGGCACGGCGGCAGTCATCAGAGCAGACCGACCTCGCGTTCCAGTTCCAGCGCTTCCTCGGCGTTGCCCAGGTCGGCGGGGCTGATCTTCGGCGGACGCAGGTCCTCGAAGGGCTTCAGGCCACGGTCGGACACCATGCCCTTGTGCAGCGGGTATTCGGCGGTAGTCTGGGTGATGACCCGCTGACCTTCTTCGCTGGCCATCCAGTTGAGCAGCGCCTGGGCCTCTTTGGGATGCTTGCTGGCTTTCACCGCGCCGGCGCCGGAAATGGTCACCAGGTTGCCGGCATCGCCGTCGGCCAGGTAGTAGAGCTTGGAGTCGAGCTTGCCGCGCTCGCGTTCCAGGGCATACCAGTAGTAGTTGTTCACCAGCACCGCCGCGACTTCGCCTTTTTCCACGGCCTTGAGCGCCACCATGTTGTTGGTGTAGGTCTTGCCGAAGGCCTTGAGCCCGGTCAGCCATTCTTCGGTAGCTTCACGCCCGTGCATCTTGAGGATGGCCACGGCCTGCTCCTGGAAGGCGCCGCTGGTAGGCACGAAGCCGACGCGACGGTCCCATTCCGGGTTGGCGAAGTCCATCACCGTGGTGGGCAGGTCCTTCTCGTCGATCTTCTTCGGGTTGTACACCACCACGCGGGTGCGCGCGGTCACGCCCATCCAGGTGCCGTTGGCCGCGACGTATTCCTTGGGCAGCATGTCCAGGGTGGGCTGGTCGATCCTGGCCAGCAGGCCCAGCTCGCCGAGGTTGTTCAGCGGCGGCGATTCTTCGGTGTAGATGATGTCGGCCGGGGAGCGATCGCCTTCCTCGATGATCTGGCTGGCCAGCTGATTGCTGCTGCCCTTGCGGATATCGATGTGGATGCCGGTCTTGGCCTCGTAGGCCTTGGCGATGGCTTCGCCGATTTCCTTGTGCTGGCCGTTGTACATCGTCAGCGTCACCGGCGCGTCGGCCAGGGCTGCCGGTACGCCGATCACCAGACCCAGGACGGCGGCGGTCAGGGTGCGCATCAGCGGTTTCGGGCGAATCCTCATGCGGGTACTTCCTCGCTTACGGCTACATATTTCGAAACAATGGTAAACGAAATCGTTTCTCATGTGGCTGGGCAGAGGGAAATTCGCAGGGCAGGGCAGCGATGCAGGTGGGCCGGGCGGGCAAATCGCAGGCAAGAAAAAACCCACTAGCAAGCTAGTGGGTTTTTATATGGTGCCCAGGAGAAGACTCGAACTTCCACGACCGTTAAGTCACTGATACCTGAAACCAGCGCGTCTACCAATTCCGCCACCTGGGCACACATTCTGTCGAGGTCACATGATGCTTTACATCAGGCTTCATCTCAACTACAACGTCGGCTGTCCGTCGTCGTGGTGCGCACTATACGGACGCCTCCGATGGCTGTAAAGCCCCGGATCAAAAAATATTCCGAAAAATTCAAGTCATTGATTCCAGGGACCTATTGCCCTCGCCGAGCCGACTGGCAGGGGCTGTCCAAGGCGAACATTTCCGGTTTCAATACGCCTATGCCAGAATTCCTATCTATATACCCCAAGGTGAACCCCTTCTGATGGCCGATTGGCAATCCCTCGATCCCGAGGCCGCTCGCGAAGCGGAAAAATACGATAACCCCATCCCCAGCCGTGAGCTGATCCTGCAGCGCCTGGCCGACCGTGGCGAACCTGCCGCTCGCGAAGAGCTGGCCGAAGAATTCGGCCTGCGCGAAGAAGACCAGATCGAAGCCCTGCGCCGACGACTGCGCGCCATGGAGCGTGACGGCCAGCTCATCTATACCCGGCGCGGCACCTATGCCCCGGTAGACAAGCTCGACCTGATCTGCGGCCGCGTGTCCGGTCACCGTGACGGCTTCGGTTTCCTCATCCCCGACGACGGCAGCGAAGACCTGTTCCTCAGTCCGGCGCAGATGCGCCTGGTGTTCGACGGCGACCGCGGCCTGGCCCGGGTCAGTGGCGTGGACCGTCGCGGTCGCCGAGAAGGCGCGCTGGTGGAGGTCATCTCCCGCGCCCATGAAAGCGTGGTCGGCCGCTACTTCGAAGAGGGCGGCATCGGCTACGTGACCCCCGACAACCCGAAGATCCAGCAGGAAGTGCTGGTCACCGCCGGGCGCAACGGCGGTGCGAAGATCGGGCAGTTCGTGGAGATCAAGATCACCCACTGGCCCACGCCGCGCTTCCAGCCCCAGGGCGATGTGGTCGAGGTGATCGGCAACTACATGGCGCCGGGCATGGAGATCGATGTCGCCCTGCGCAGCTACGACATTCCTCACGTCTGGCCCAAGGACGTGATCAAGGAAGCGCGCAAGTTCCGTTCCGAGGTGGAAGAGAAGGACAAGGAAAAGCGCATCGACCTGCGCCACCTGCCGTTCGTCACCATCGACGGCGAAGATGCCCGCGACTTCGACGACGCCGTCTACTGCGAACCGCTCGGCAAGCTGCGCCTGTTCTCCGGGGGCTGGCGCCTTTACGTGGCCATCGCCGACGTGTCCAGCTACGTGCGCCTGGGCTCGGCCCTGGACGTCGAGGCGCAGCAGCGCGGCAACTCGGTGTACTTCCCCGAGCGCGTGGTGCCGATGCTCCCCGAAGAGCTGTCCAACGGCCTGTGCTCGCTGAACCCGCACGTGGATCGCCTGGCGATGGTCTGTGAAATGACCATCAACAAGTCCGGGCAGATGGTCGACTACCAGTTCTACGAAGGCGTCATCCATTCCCATGCCCGCCTGACCTACAACAAGGTCAGCAGCATGCTGGAACACGCCCGCACCCGCGAGGGCAAGGCCCTGCGCGAGGAATACAGCGCGGTGCTGCCGGACCTCAAGTCCCTCTATGCCCTGTACAAGGTGCTGGTCGACGCCCGCCACACCCGCGGCGCCATCGACTTCGAGACCCAGGAAACCCGGATCATCTTCGGTGAAGACCGCAAGATCGACGAAATCCGTCCGACCGTGCGCAACGACGCCCACAAGCTGATCGAGGAATGCATGCTGGCGGCCAACGTGGCCACCGCCGAGTTCCTGCAGAAGCACAACGTGCCATCGTTGTACCGCGTCCATGACGGCCCGCCGCCGGAGCGTCTGGAGAAGCTGCGTGCCTTCCTCGGCGAGCTGGGCCTGTCCCTGCACAAGGGCAAGGAGCCTTCGCCGAAGGACTACCAGGCGCTGCTGGCGAGCATTTCCGGTCGTCCGGACTTCCACCTGATCCAGACCGTCATGCTGCGCTCGCTGAGCCAGGCGGTGTACAGCGTCGAGAACAATGGCCACTTCGGCCTGAACTACGAGGCCTACACCCACTTCACCTCGCCGATCCGTCGCTACCCCGACCTGCTGGTGCACCGCGCCATCCGCAGCGTGATCCGCTCGAAGATGGACACGCCGCACGTCAAGCGCGCCGGGGCCATGACCATTCCCAAGGCGCGTATCTACCCGTACGACGAAAACGCCCTGGAGCAGATGGGCGAGCAGTGCTCGATGACCGAACGCCGCGCCGACGAGGCCACCCGCGACGTGGTCAACTGGCTCAAGTGCGAATACATGCGCGATCGCGTCGGCGAGACCTTCCCCGGCGTGATCACTGCCGTGACCGGGTTCGGCCTGTTCATCGAACTGACCGACATCTACGTCGAAGGCCTGGTGCACGTCAGCGCATTGCCTGGCGACTACTACCACTTCGACGCCGTGCACCACCGCCTGGCCGGCGAGCGTACCGGGCGCAGCTTCCGCCTGGGCGACAGCATCGAAGTGAAGGTCATGCGGGTCGACCTGGAGCAGCGCAAGATCGACTTCGAGCTGTCCGAGGCCGCGATCAAGGCGCCGGTGGGGCGCAAGGGGCGCAACGAAACCGCCGAGCCTGCCGCTGCCGCCAAGAGCGGTGGTAAAAGCAGCGCCAAGAGCAGCACCAAGGCCACCGCCAAGGCCGAGGAAGCGCCGGCGACCGAGGCGCGCATTTCGCCCAAGCCGCGCAGCCGCAAGAGCGAGGCTGCCGACGCCTACTTCCCCAAGGATGCCGTGCAGCGCAACGCCGAGGTGCGCAAGAGTCGTGAAATGAAGAAGGCGCTGATGGGCGATGCCCGCACGCACGCTTCCACCAAGACCGAGAAGGGCGCCAAGGCGTCGGGCAAGACCAAGCATCGCAAGGGGCCGTCGAAGTCCGGCGCGCCGCGCAAGGGCAAGAGCAGCAAGTCATGAGTCAGCTGGAAAAGATCTACGGCGTGCACGCCGTGCAGGCGTTGCTGCAGCACCATCCCAGGCGGGTCAAGCAGATCTGGTTGAGCGAGGGGCGCAGCGAGCCGCGCTTGCAGGCCCTGCTGGCGCTGGCCTCGGAGAATCGCGTCGCGGTCGGCCAGGCCGAGCGGCGCGAACTCGATGCCTGGGTCGAAGGGGTGCACCAGGGCGTCGTGGCCGAGGTCAGTCCGAGCCAGGTGTGGGGCGAGGCGATGCTCGAGGAGTTGCTCGAGCGCAGCGAAACCGCTCCGCTGATCCTGGTGCTCGACGGCGTCACCGACCCGCACAACCTCGGCGCCTGCCTGCGCACCGCCGATGCGGCCGGTGCCACGGCGGTGGTGATTCCCAAGGACAAATCGGCGACCCTCACCGCGGTGGTGCGCAAGGTCGCCTGCGGTGCGGCCGAGGTGATCCCGCTGGTGGCCGTGACCAACCTCTCGCGCACCCTGGAAAAGCTCCAGCAGCGCGGCCTGTGGGTGGTCGGCACCGCCGGCGAGGCCGAGCAGGAGATCTACCAGCAGGACCTCACCGGCCCGCTGGTGATGATCATGGGCGCCGAGGGCAAGGGCATGCGCCGCCTGACCCGCGAGCACTGCGACTTCCTGGTCAAGCTGCCCATGGCCGGCAGCGTCAGCAGCCTGAACGTCTCGGTGGCCACCGGGGTGTGCCTGTTCGAGGCGGTGAGGCAGCGTCAGGCCAAACGCTAGCGCTGGCATGGGGGGATCTGGCGGCGCGGTCTGGTGGACGCGGGCTGTTCAAATAATCGCCAATCCTCCTTGCTTGTCCTCCTGGCCTTCTCTACAATTGCGCCCCTTGCCAGGCTGGCAGGTGCGCATGCGCCTTCCCTCAGGGCGAGACACACAGTGTCCTTCACTCCTTG
This sequence comes from Pseudomonas sp. S30, assembly GCF_016518545.1. Taxonomy (GTDB): domain Bacteria; phylum Pseudomonadota; class Gammaproteobacteria; order Pseudomonadales; family Pseudomonadaceae; genus Aquipseudomonas. The sequence continues at coordinate 118,574 of NZ_JACVTO010000003.1, read as the reverse complement.
TCTGACCAGATTCGCTGGCAGACTACAACCCGTAAGGAGCATTCATGCGTCATTACGAAATCATCTTCCTGGTTCACCCGGACCAGAGCGAGCAAGTCGGCGGCATGGTCGAGCGTTACACCAAGCTGATCGAAGAAGATGGTGGCAAGATCCACCGCCTGGAAGATTGGGGCCGTCGTCAACTGGCCTATGCAATCAACAACGTTCACAAGGCTCACTACGTGATGCTGAACGTCGAGTGCACCGGCAAGGCCCTGGCCGAGCTGGAAGACAACTTCCGCTACAACGATGCCGTTATCCGTAACCTGGTCATCCGTCGTGACGAAGCCGTTACCGGTCAGTCCGAGATGCTGAAGGCTGAAGAGAACCGCAGCGAGCGCCGTGAGCGTCGCGAGCGTCCTGAGCATGCTGACTCCGCCGATGGCGACGACAGCAATGACAGCGACTCCAGCGATAACGCTGACGAGTAATCCACGGACCTTTAGAGGAGCCTAACCCATGGCACGTTTCTTCCGTCGTCGTAAATTCTGCCGCTTCACTGCTGAAGACGTGAAAGAGATCGACTTCAAAGATCTCAACACCCTGAAAGCTTACGTATCCGAAACCGGCAAGATCGTTCCAAGCCGTATCACTGGTACCAAAGCTCGTTATCAGCGTCAGCTGGCTACCGCTATCAAGCGCGCCCGCTTCCTGGCCCTGCTGCCCTACACCGACAGCCACGGCCGCTGAGACCGGGTCGTCGACAAGCAGTAAGGGATAGGCATGCGAGCGTTGGCTGATTTCATCATGCGCGGTCGCGTGCAGGCCACCCTGGTGGTGGCTGGTTGTGCGGCGATGCCGCTGTTGTTCTGGTTGAGTGCCGCCGCCGGGAGCCTGGTGTTCCTGCGGCGTGGTTTCAAGGACGCATCCTGGGTCATCGCATGGGGCATCTTGCCCGCGCTGGCCTGGTGGATCTTCGGCGAGCCGCGCACCTTGATGGTGCTGCTGGGGACGCTGGGGCTGGCTGCGCTGCTGCGCGCCGGGCATTCTTGGAACCGGGTGCTGGTGTCCAGCATCGCCCTGGGCCTGTTGTACGCTGTCATCCTCGGTTCGGTATTCCGCGAACCGATCGAAGCTCTGGCGCGAGCGCTTGAAAAAGCCCTGCCGCAGATGCTCGACGGGCTCTACCAGCAGATGTCGGTAGAGCAGCGGACCCAGTTGGGGGCGATCATCGTACCGGTGCTCAACGGCCTGATTGCAGCGTTGCTGCAGGTCGTCAGCGTACTGGCCCTGGTGCTGGGGCGGTACTGGCAGGCCGCGTTGTATAACCCCGGAGGTTTCGGCCGCGAGTTTCAGGCGGTGCGCATTCCTCGGTTGCCGGCACTGGTGCTGCTGGCGTGCATGGTGTTCGGGCCGAGCTTCGGTTCTGCCGTCGCCCTGCTCACGCCGCTGTGCAGTGTGCCGCTCATGTTCGCGGGCATCGCCCTGCTGCATGGGCTGGTGGCACAGAAACGCCTGGCCAGGTTCTGGCTGGTGGGGTTGTACGTCACGCTGGTGCTGTTCATGCAGCTGATCTATCCGTTGCTCGTGGTCCTGGCCATTGTCGACAGCCTGATTGATTTTCGCGCCCGTCACACCCCCAAGGGGAATGACGCCGCGAACGGTGAAGGTTAAAAGTTAAGAGGTTTTACCAAATGGAACTGATCCTGCTGGAAAAAGTCGCCAACCTGGGCAACCTGGGCGATAAAGTCAAAGTCAAGGCTGGTTACGGCCGTAACTTCCTGCTGCCATTCGGCAAGGCCACCGTTGCCAACGCCGCTAACCTGGCTGCATTCGAAGCACGTCGCGCAGAGCTGGAAAAAGCCGCTGCCGACCGTAAATCGTCGGCTGAAAGCCGCGCTGCCCAACTGGCCGAGCTGGAAGTGACCATCACTGCCACCGCTGGCGACGAAGGCAAGCTGTTCGGCTCGATCGGCACCCACGACATCGCTGACGCCCTGACCGCCTCCGGCGTCGAAGTGGCCAAGGCTGAAGTGCGTCTGCCGAACGGCACCATCCGTCAGGTTGGCGAATACGACGTAGCCGTGCACCTGCACAGCGACGTCGAAGCCACCGTACGTGTGGTCGTCGTAGCAGCCTAAGCTGCGCCGACCGGCTGGCTCCTCGCGGGCCAGGCGGTTAACATCGGGCACGGTCCTGTCTTGCAGGCCGTGCCCTTTGTCTTTTTGCAATCCTCAGAATTCTTGCGTGGCCATGAACGAGATCACTCATCCCGAACAGCTCGACCTGCAGACGGCTGCCCTGAAGGTGCCGCCGCACTCCATCGAGGCCGAACAGGCCGTGCTCGGTGGTCTGATGCTGGACAACGATGCCTGGGAACGGGTGCTGGACCAAGTGTCGGACGGCGATTTCTACCGTCATGACCACCGCCTGATCTTCCGCGCCGTGCACAAGCTGGTGGACGCCAACCAGCCGTTCGACGTGGTCACGCTGCACGAGCAGCTGGACAAGGAAGGCCTGTCCACCCAGGTGGGCGGCCTGGCCTACCTGGCGGAGCTGGCCAAGAACACGCCGTCGGTGGCCAACATCAAGGCCTATGCGGCGATCATCCGCGAGCGGGCCACGCTGCGTCAGCTGATCAGTATCAGCACCGACATCGCCGACAACGCCTTCAACCCCCAGGGCCGCAATGCCGAGGAAATCCTCGACGACGCCGAGCGGCAGATCTTCCAGATCGCCGAGGCACGCCCCAAGACCGGCGGGCCGGTGGGGGTCAACGAGCTGCTGACCAAGGCCATCGACCGCATCGACACGCTGTTCAATTCCGACAGCGACATCACCGGTGTGTCCACCGGCTTCACCGACCTGGACGGCAAGACCAGCGGCCTGCAACCGGCCGACCTGGTGATCGTCGCCGGTCGACCCTCGATGGGCAAGACCACCTTCGCCATGAACCTGGTGGAGAACGCGGTACTGCGCTCGGACAAGGCGGTGCTGGTGTTCTCTCTGGAGATGCCCGGTGAATCGCTGGTCATGCGGATGCTGTCTTCACTGGGTCGGATCGATCAGACCAAGGTGCGTTCCGGTCAGCTGGACGACGATGACTGGCCACGACTCACCTCGGCGGTCAACCTGCTCAACGACCGCAAGCTGTTCATCGACGATACCGCCGGCATCAGCCCGTCGGAGATGCGTGCGCGTACCCGGCGCCTGGCCCGCGAGCATGGCGAGATCGCCCTGATCATGGTCGACTACCTGCAGCTGATGCAGATTCCTGGCTCGGCCGGTGATAACCGCACCAACGAGATTTCCGAGATTTCCCGCTCGCTCAAGGCCCTGGCCAAGGAATTCAACTGCCCGGTCATCGCCCTGTCGCAGCTCAACCGCTCGCTGGAGCAGCGCCCGAACAAGCGCCCGGTCAACTCCGACCTGCGCGAATCCGGTGCGATCGAGCAGGACGCCGACGTGATCATGTTCGTCTACCGGGACGAGGTGTATCACCCCGAGACCGAGCACAAGGGCGTGGCCGAGATCATCATCGGCAAGCAGCGTAACGGCCCGATCGGCTTCGTGCGCCTTGCGTTCATCGGCAAGTACACCCGCTTCGAGAACCTCGCGCCGGGCATGTACAACTTCGACGACGACGAATAAGAACAGGCTGCCTGCGGGCGCGGTGGTTCGCCGCGGCGGCCCGTGGGCGATCCCCGGCGCAGCCGGTCGCCGGCGAGAATCCGACCGCCGCCGTCGGATTTGATCAAAATTTGTGCTATTCTCCGCGCCCGCGATTTCCCTGAATACCTAGAACCGGTCACTGACATGCAAGCAGCCAAACCACTCTACGACTATCCCAAGTACTGGGCCGAATGCTTCGGGCCAGCGCCGTTCCTGCCGATGAGCAGGGAGGAGATGGATCAGCTCGGCTGGGATTCCTGCGACATCATCATCGTGACCGGCGACGCCTACGTCGACCATCCGTCGTTCGGCATGGCCATCATCGGCCGCCTGCTGGAAGCCCAGGGCTTTCGCGTGGGCATCATCGCCCAGCCGAACTGGCAGTCCAAGGACGACTTCATGAAGCTGGGCGAGCCCAACCTGTTCTTCGGCGTCGCGGCCGGCAACATGGACTCGATGATCAACCGCTACACCGCCGACAAGAAGGTTCGCTCCGACGACGCCTATACCCCGGGCGGGCAGGCCGGGAGCCGGCCGGATCGTGCCAGCCTGGTCTACAGCCAGCGCTGCAAGGAAGCCTACCGGCACGTGCCGATCGTGCTGGGCGGCATCGAGGCCTCGCTGCGTCGGATCGCCCATTACGACTACTGGCAGGACAAGGTCCGGCATTCGATCCTGATCGACGCCAGCGCCGACATCCTGCTGTTCGGCAACGCCGAGCGTGCCGTGGTCGAGGTGGCGCAGCGCCTGTCCAACGGTGAGCGTGTCGAGTCCATCACCGACGTGCGCGGCACGGCCTTCGTGCGCCGTGATACCCCCGAAGGCTGGTACGAGATCGACTCCACCCGCATCGACCGTCCGGGTCGTGTCGACAAGATCATCAACCCTTACGTCAACACCCAGGACACCCAGGCCTGCGCCATCGAGCAGGCCAAGGGCGAGGTGGAAGATCCCAACGAAGCCAAGGTGATCCAGATCCTCGACAGCCCGCGGGTGACCCGCGAGAAGTCGGTGATCCGCCTGCCGTCGTTCGAGAAGGTGCGCAACGACCCGGTGCTCTATGCCCACGCCAACCGCGTGCTGCACCTGGAAACCAACCCCGGCAATGCTCGTGCGCTGGTGCAGAAGCACGGTGAGGTGGACGTCTGGTTCAACCCGCCGCCCATTCCCATGAGCACCGAGGAAATGGACTACGTGTTCGGCATGCCCTACGCCCGAGTGCCGCACCCGGCTTATGGCAAGGAGCGCATCCCGGCCTACGAGATGATCCGTTTCTCGGTGAACATCATGCGCGGCTGCTTCGGTGGCTGCACCTTCTGCTCGATCACCGAGCACGAGGGGCGGATCATCCAGAACCGCTCCCACGAATCGATCCTGCACGAGATCGAGGAGATGCGCGACAAGGTTCCGGGCTTCACCGGCGTGGTCTCCGACCTGGGCGGCCCGACCGCCAACATGTACCGCATCGCCTGCAAGAGCCACGAGATCGAGAAGCACTGCCGCAAGCCGTCGTGCGTGTTCCCGGGCATCTGCGAGAACCTCAACACCGACCACAGCTCGCTGATCTCGCTGTACCGCAAGGCCCGCGCGCTGCCAGGAGTGAAGAAGATCCTGATCGCCTCGGGCCTGCGCTACGACCTGGCGGTCGAGTCGCCCGAGTACGTCAAGGAGCTGGTCACCCACCATGTGGGCGGCTACCTGAAGATCGCGCCTGAGCACACCGAGCGCGGGCCGCTGGACAAGATGATGAAGCCGGGCATCGGCACCTATGACCGCTTCAAGCGCATGTTCGAGAAGTTCTCCAAGGAGGCGGGCAAGGAGCAGTACCTGATTCCGTACTTCATCGCCGCGCACCCGGGGACCACCGACGAAGACATGATGAACCTGGCCCTGTGGCTCAAGGGCAACGGCTTCCGCGCCGACCAGGTGCAGGCGTTCTACCCGTCACCCATGGCCTCGGCCACGGCCATGTACCACTCGGGCAAGAACCCGCTGCGCAAGGTCACCTACAAGAGCGAAGGCGTGGAGATCGTCAAGAGCGACGAGCAGCGCCGGCTGCACAAGGCGTTCCTGCGCTACCACGATCCCAAGGGCTGGCCGATGCTGCGCGAAGCGCTGACGCGCATGGGCCGTGCCGACCTGATCGGTCCGGGCAAGCACCAGCTGATTCCGCTGCACCAGCCGCAGAGCGACACCTACCAGAGCGCCCGACGCAAGAACTCGACGCCTGCTGGCAGCCACAAGGTGGCCAAGGAACAGAAGATCCTCACCCAGCACAGCGGCCTGCCGCCACGCGCCAGCGATGGCAGCAAGCCGTGGGACAAGCGCGAGAAGGCCAAGGCCGAGGCGTTCGCCCGCAACCAGCAGGCGGCCAAGGAGCGCAAGGAATCGGTCAAGGCCGGCAAGGGCAAGAAGAAGCCACGTCAGCCGGTCATTCCACGCTGATAACGGCCGAGCCAGGGGCAGGGGGTTGTGCAGTCCTGGCGACTGCACAGACGTTGGGGTTCGTACCGGCCAGCCTCACTCAGGGCGTGCGAACTCGCACACGGCCGCCCCGGCCGTTCCGCACGCATAGGCAGCCAGCAGGCCTTGCATGAAATTTCCTAAATTCATCACACTTGCTCCTAAATGACGGGTTGTCTCATCGTCTATCAAGCAGGCATGATGTGCCGTTGGAAATTTTGTATACAATCCATTGAACAATGCTATCGCCCGCCAATGATCGCCCTTGACCCATATCAGCAAGGGCTTGACCGGTTTCAGGCAGTCTGCAATGGATAACCCTCGCCAAGGAGATTCACGATGTTCGCGAAAGCTGTAGCGGTATCCCTGCTGACCCTCGCCAGTGCCTCTGTCTTCGCCGCCGAGTGCTCGGTCACCGTCGATTCCACCGACCAGATGAGCTACAACACCAAGGAGTTCACGGTCGACAAGAGCTGCAAGGAATTCACCGTCAAGCTCACCCACTCCGGCAGCCTGCCCAAGAACGTGATGGGTCACAACCTGGTGATCAGCAAGACCGCCGACATGAGCGCCATCGCCAACGAAGGCATGACCCAAGGCCTGGAGAAGGACTACATCAAGGCCGACAACGCCGCCATCATCGCCCACACCAAGATGATCGGTGCGCCGGAGAAAGAGACCGAAGTGAAGTTCGACACCTCCAAGCTCGAAGCCGGTGGCGACTACAGCTTCTTCTGCACCTTCCCAGGCCACGTGTCGATCATGAAAGGCAAGGTGGTGGTCAAGTAAGCCTCCACCCTTACCGTTGAAACCCCAGGGGCCGCTATGCGGCCCCGCTGTTTTACGGGCTGCGCAGAGAGATTTTCACGCGCACGCCAATCTGGAATAATGCATCTCATTCTCAGTTCAGGCCTCGCCTGTGCGGGCATTCGAGGAATGGGGTCAATGCCAGAAAGCCAATTGCACTCACAGTTCAGTACGCTCTATGGCGAGCACAACACCTGGCTCAGAACCTGGCTGTTCCGCCGCCTCGGTTGTCGAGAGGTCGCTGCCGACCTGGCCCAGGACACTTTCGTCAGGGTACTGAGCAAGAGTCTCTCTGCTCGCATCGAGCAGCCCCGCGCCTTTCTCTCCACCATCGCCCATGGCCTGTTCGTCAATCTGCTGCGTCGGCGCCAGCTCGAAGCCCGCTACCTCGAGGCACTGGCCCAGCTCCCCGAGGCCTGCGCGCCTTCTGCGCAAGAGCGCTGGCAACTGCTCGAGGCGCTTCAGGCCCTCGATGCCCTGCTCGACGGTCTGCCCGCCAAGGTGCGAAGCGCCTTCCTGATGTGTCAACTCGAAGGCCTGTCCCACGAACAGATCGCGGCCAGCCTGGGCGTTTCGAAAAGCTCGGTACGCCAGTACATCGCCCGTGCCTTGTTGCATTGCATGACTCACGCGCCCCAAATGGGCCCGGCATGACCGTCGCCACCTGCCCGCATCAGGCCTTGGCACAGCGCGAGGCCGCCGACTGGTTTGCGCTGCTGTCGTCCGGCGAGGCCAGTGAGCACGAGCGCCGCCAGTGGCTCGAATGGCGCCAGGCCGCGCCGGTGCACGAGGCAGCCTGGTGTCAGGTGGAGGAGGTGGTGGCACGTTTCCACAACCTGCCGCCGGCCCTGGCACAACACACCCTGAACGCTCCTGCGCTGGACCGGCGCGCCGCGCTCAAGCTACTGGCCACCTTGCTGGCCATTGGCGGGGCAGCCGCTGCGGGATTGCGCAGCGAACTGGCCCAACATACCTTCGCCGACCTGTCGACCGGGGTCGGCGAGCGCCGCATCTGGACCCTGGCTGACCAAACCCGTCTGCACCTCAATGCCCGCAGCGCGGCCAGCGTGCAATTGCAGGGGTCGCGGCGTCAGGTGCGCCTGTATGCGGGCGAGTTCGTGTTCCAGGTGCCAGAGCGATCTGGCCTGCAGCCGCTGCAGATCACGACCGAGCACGGGCGGATCGAGGCCGAGGCGGCGCGCTTCATGGTCAGCCAGCGTGCCGGCAGAGTGGCGGTGTCGCTGTTCGAGGGGGCGCTACGGCTGCAACCGGATGCGGCGCCCTGGCAGGCGTTGGGCGCCGGTCAGTCAGCGCGTCTGCTGCCTGGCCGGGGCGTGTCGGTGGGCGCGCTGCAGCCGCAGGTGGCGGCCTGGGAGCAGGGCCTGGTGTTCGCCGAGGGCATGCCGCTGCGGCACTATCTGGCTCAGTTGGCGCCGTACCGCACGGGGCTGTTGAGCTGCGACGCCGTGGCCGGGCGCCTGCGCGTGTCGGGTGTCTTCAGTCTCGACCAGAGCGATCGACTGCTGACGCAGCTGCCGGACATCCTGCCGGTTCGGGTGCGCTACTTCTCGCGCTATTGGGTGCGGGTCGAGGCGCTCGGTTAGCCAATCGCAAAAAAAGCCGCGCAGCGCCTGACACTTTTGCCGTTTCGCTTGGCATTGGAAGTGCGACTCATCAATTGGAGCACTTGCGGTGAATACCCCTTTCAAACCCTTTCCAGCTCGCTTGTCCCCGCTACGGCGCAGCGTGCTGGCCTGCCTGATGCTGTGCCTGCCGGTCGAAATGGCCCGTGCCGCCTCGGCGACCCGTGAGCAGGATGCCGCGCGGCAGACGCAGATCGCTGCGTCCTCGCTCGATCGCGTGCTGTCGAACTTCGCTGCGGCCCAGGGCGTCACCTTGCTCTACGACACGCGTCTTACCGAGGGCCTGAAAAGTCCAGGCTTGCACGGGCGCTACGGGGTCATCGACGGATTTTCCACGCTGCTACGCGGCACCGGCCTTGAACTGATCGGTCAGGGCAGCCATTTCAGCGTGCAGCGCCGCGCCGCCACCACACTGGAGGACATCCAGGTCCAGGATTCGCCCCTGGTTCTGGGTAGCACCACCGAGCACAGCGGCTCCTACACCACTGGCAGCCTGGGCGTGGCCACCCGCCTGCCGCTGTCGATTCGCGAGACCCCGCAGTCGGTGAGCGTGGTCACCCGCAAGCGCATGGACGATCAGGGCATGACCCGCCTGGAAGACGCGTTGCAACAGGTGGCTGGCGTCAATGTGATGTATGAGAGCGCCGATCAGGTGCGCTTCTACTCCCGCGGCTTCGCCATGGACAACGTGCAGGAGAACGGTGTCAGTTCGTCGTTTCAGGGCAGCGTCCCGGGCATGGGTTCGGCCGAAGCCTCCAGCGACTCTCCGGACCTGGCCATCTATGACCGGGTCGAGGTGCTACGCGGTGCTTCCGGTCTGACCCAGGGCACCGGTGAGCCGGGCGGCACGGTCAACCTCGTGCGCAAGGCGCCTACCCGAGAGTTGCAGATGTCGACCCGCCTCAGCGCCGGTTCCTGGGACCGCTACCGCAACGAAATCGATGTGTCCGGACCGCTCGATGCACAAGGCAACCTGCGCGGCCGGTTGGTGACGGTGTATCAGGACGGTAACTCGTTCATCGACCACGTGGGCGCTGACCGGCAATTGCTGTTCGGCACCCTGGCCTACGATTTCACCCCTGACACCACCCTCACCACCGGCTACACCTGGCAGAAGTCGCACATCGTGCCCAACCTCTATGGCGTGCCGATGGCCACCGACTACAGCAGCCTGCCGCTGTCGCGCTCGATCTTTCTCGGTGCGAGCTGGAACAGCATGACCTTCGAGAAGCACAACACCTTCGCCGAGCTGGAGCATCACTTCGATCCGGACTGGACCCTCAGCGCGTCGCTCAACTACACCGCGACCCAGGCCGATGGCCAGTTCATCGGCGTTTTCGGCAACAATGTGGCCGGGGTTGGCCGCGACGGTCTGGCGCGGCTGAACAACGTCATTCACCGCGACAACGCTGGCGACCAATACGCTGGCAATCTGAACCTCGCCGGCCGCTTCGACCTGCTGGGCCGCAGTCACGAGGTGGTGCTGGGCGGGGACTATCAATTGGAGCGTTACGACAACCGCGTCGGTATTCTGGCCAACACCGAGCGGGTGAATGTGTACCGCTTCGACCCCTCCAGCCTGACCAAACCGCACGTGCCGTACCGCAGTCGCTATCGGTACGACAATTACCAACGCGCCGCTTATGTCGCCACGCGGTTGAACCTGAGCGACGACCTCAAGCTGATCCTGGGCAGCCGCTACAGCGGGTTCTACTTCAACTTCCGCTCCAGGAGTCTGGCCACCGGCCGTGAGACGCGCTCGCCGTATCGCGAAGACGGCCAGCTCACGCCCTATGGCGGCCTGGTCTGGGACCTCGACGAGCACCTGTCCTGGTACGCCAGCTATACCAGCATCTTCAAACCGCAGAACGTGGTGGACGAGTCCAACTCACCGCTCAAGCCCATCGTCGGCAGCAACTATGAAACCGGCGTCAAGGGCAGCTACTTCGAGGGCGGGCTGAATGTGTCGGCTGCGTTGTATCGCATCCTCCAGGAGAATCGCAGCATCGAGAACGGCAATCCAGCCTGTGTGGACAACTGCAACGAAGCGTCCGGCAGGGTGCGAAGCCAAGGCGTGGAGCTGGAGGCGTCCGGTGCCTTGAGCGAGCGTTGGCAGGTCTATGCGGGCTACACGTTCAGTCGCAGCGAGTATCTGGACGATTCGTCGACCAGTGTCAAAGCCGGTGATCCCTATGCACAATGGTTCCCCAAGCACCTGCTGCGCCTCTACACCGACTACCGCCTGGCCGCAGGCGGCGATCGCTGGAGCGTCGGCGGTGGCCTGAGCAGCCAGAGCAGCACCGACACCACCCGCAACATGTACCAGGGCGGCTACACCCTGTTCAGCGCCAACCTGGCATACCGGCTGGATCCGCACACCACCGTCAGCCTGGTCGGCAACAACCTCACCGACAAGGCCTATTACATCCCGGTCTCCAATCGACACCGCGGTGGCAACAACTTCTACGGCGATCCGCGCAATGCCACCCTGACGGTGACCTGGACCTACTGAGTGGCCAGTCGGCTCACGGCAAGCGCCCCGAACAGGCTGGCCAACCGCGGGCGTCAGGGCGCGTAAGGCAGCTCGCGCTTGTGCTGGGTCTTGCGGTAGGTGGCGACGATGATGTCGAAGGCCTCCTGGCGCACCGGCTGGCCGTGCAGGAAGGCGTCGATCTCCTGGTAGGTGATGCCGTGTGCGGCTTCGTCGGGCTTGCCGGGTTCGAGGTCTTCGAGATCGGCGGTCGGGACTTTCTCCACCAGGGCTTCGGGCGCACCGAAGCTGCGGGCGATCGCCCGTACCTGATGCTTGACCAGGCCGGCCAGCGGCGTCAGGTCGCAGGCGCCATCGCCGAACTTGGTGAAGAAGCCCATCACCGCCTCGGCCGCATGGTCGGTGCCGATCACCAGGCCCCCACGGGCACCGGCGACGGTGTACTGGGCGACCATGCGGGTGCGCGCCTTGACGTTGCCGACGACGAAGTCCACCAGGGTGGGCGAGCCGTTCTTCAGTTCTTCCACTTCGCCCGCCAGGGCCTTGACCGCCGGGGCGATGTCGATGGTGTGCACTTCGTCGGGCTTGATTACCGCCAGGCACGCCTGAGCGTCGCGCTCATCGTGCTGCACCTGGTAGGGCAGGCGTACGGCGATGAAACGGTAGGCGTCATCTGCGGTTTCATGGCGCAGCTCGTTGATGGCGCGTTGGGCGAGCAGGGCGGCGGTCAGTGAGTCGACGCCGCCACTGATGCCCAGCACCAGTGTCTTGAGCCGAGCGTTGGCCAGGCAGTCCTTGATGAAGGCCACGCGCCGGGCCACATCCTGTTCGAGGACGGCGCTGTCGGCGAAGGGCGGCTGGACGTTGAGCGCCTGGGCGATTTCGTGCTGGACGGCTTGCATGGGTCACTCCTTGCTGGGAACTTTGAATACATGACGCAGGTAGGCGACGAAGTTGTCGTCGCGGCATTGGGTCTTGGCCGCCTCGTCGGAGATCTTCGCCACCGGCGAGCCGTTGCAGTCGGTCATTTTAAGCACGATGCTCATCGGCGCCACCCCGGGTATGTCGCACGTCAGGTTGGTGCCGATGCCGAAACTGACGTTGATCCGACCGCGCAGGGCACGGAAGATGCCCAGTGCACGTGGCAGGTCCAGGCCGTCGGAGAACACCAGGGTCTTGGTCATCGGATCGATGCCCAGCTTGCGGTAGTGGGCGATGGCCTTTTCAGCCCAGGCCACCGGTTCGCCGGAATCGTGACGCAAGCCGTCGAAGAGCTTGGCGAAATACAGGTCGAAGTCGCCGAGAAACGCATCCATGGTGACGCAATCGGTCAGGGCGATGCCCAGCAGCCCGCGGTACTCGCGCACCCAGCAGTCCAGCGCGGCGATCTGGCTGTCGATCAGCCGTGGCCCGAGCTGTTGGTGAGCCATGATCCATTCGTGGGCCATGGTGCCCAGCGGCTTGAGGTCCAGCTTCCACGCCAGGTCGACGTTGCTGGTGCCGACGAAGCGACCAGGGAACCCATCGCGTATCATGCGCACCACCTGCTCTTGCACCCGGCTGGAAAAACGGCGGCGGGTACCGAAGTCGGCCACCTGCAACTGCTCGAGTTCCTCGTCGCTGGCGTTGCTGCGCAGCCAGTCGAACTTGCGCTGCAACTGGTCGATGGCGGCGCTCAAGGGCATCTGCGGATGCAGGTGTCGATTGCGCACCTCGCTGATGATCGCCAGCAGCGGGACCTCGAACAGGATGACGTGCAGCCAGGGGCCGCGCAGGCGCAGGACCAGCTGGTCATGCTCGATACCCAGGTGCACATAGCGCAGGTTGAAGCGGAACAGGCGCAGGAAGCGCAGGAAGTCCGGTTTGAGGAAGCTGATGCGCTCCAGGAATACCAGTTGTCCATCGTCCAGCGTGAGGTCGGCCAATTGCTCGATCTGCTGGCGGATCTCGCCCAGGTAGGGGCGCAGGTCTTCGCCGTTGCGACAGCGGAATTCCCATTCCACGTCGGCATCCGGGTAGTTGTGCAGGACGGCCTGCATCATGGTGAGCTTGTAGAAGTCGGTGTCGAGCAGGTTGTGCACGATGCGCTCGGCGAATGCGCTCTCGCTCATTGAAAGGCTCCAGGGCGGCGATTGACGCTCATTGTGCCAGTGTTCTCGCCCGACGCGGGATTCCTGCACGCATTTGCCCGGCGAGGGGGCAGTGGCTGTTCCGGCGTACCGCCCCTTGCCGTGCGAATTGGCCTCGTGTCGGTGCCAGGACGTAGCACTGCTGCACCAGCCGTGTGCACATAGGTGACGTCTTGCCGTAACGGGCGGGTTGCACGGAGGTGGTCACGAGGGTTGCAATGATGGCACCCGCAGGTTGCGCCTGCGAGGCGCAAGGGTGGCGCTTTGCCTGTTCCAGACGGTTGCACGCCGCGAAGGGAGCCACCAGTGGCGCTGCCGAATTCTTCCGTATTACCTACATGCCCGTCGGATTATCCCGATGGCACGAGCCTTGCTCTGACCATTCTGTTGATGAAGTCGTCGTGCTAATTAAAAAAACTCCAGGAGCACCACCACATGTCGCACACGTTCTACAGGAAAGGTTTTCTAGCACTGGCCGTCGCCACGGCGCTGGGTGTGTCTTCGTATGCACAGGCCGATGTGAAGATCGGCGTGGCCGGTCCGATGACCGGGGCCAACGCAGCGTTCGGCGAGCAGTACATGAAAGGTGCGCAGGCCGCGGCCGACGCGATCAACGCGGACGGTGGCATCAATGACCAGAAGATCGTGCTGGTGGCCGGCGACGATGCGTGCGAGCCCAAGCAGGCCGTGGCGGTGGCCAACCGCCTGGTCGACCAGGACAAGGTGATCGGCGTGGTCGGTCACTTCTGCTCATCCAACACCATTCCTGCCTCGGAGGTGTACGACGAAGCCGGCGTGATCGCCATCACCCCTGGCTCGACCAACCCCCAGGTCACCGAGCGCGGGCTCTCGGCGATGTTCCGCATGTGCGGGCGTGACGACCAGCAGGGCATCGTCGCCGCCAATTACATCGTCGACGTGCTCAAGGGCAAGAAGGTGGCGGTGCTGCACGACAAGGACACCTATGGCCAGGGCCTGGCCGATGCCACCAAGGCGCAGCTGGAGAAACGTGGCGTCAAGCCGGTGCTGTACGAGGGCCTGACCCGCGGCGAGAAGGACTTCAGCGCGGTGGTCACCAAGATCCGTGCCGCCGGCGCCGACGTGGTGTACTTCGGCGGCCTGCACCCCGAGGCCGGTCCGCTGGTTCGCCAGCTGCGCGAACAGGGCCTGAAGGACGTAGCCTTCATGTCCGACGACGGCATCGTCACCGACGAACTGGTGTCCACCGCCGGCGGTGCGCAATACACCGACGGCGTGTACATGACCTTCGGTGCCGACCCGCGCCTGCTCCCCGACAGCAAGACGGTGGTGGAGCAGTTCCGCAAGGCCGGTACCGAGCCCGAGGGCTATACCCTGTACGCCTACGCCTCGTTGCAGGCACTGGCGGCCGCCTTCAACGGCGCCAAGTCGAACAAGGGCGAAGACGCCGCCAAGTGGCTCAAGGCCAACCCGGTCAAGACCGTCATGGGCGAGAAGAAGTGGGACGCCAAGGGCGACCTGACCGTTTCCGACTACGTGATGTACCAGTGGGACGCCAGCGGCAAGTACCACCAGCTGGAAAAACAACAATAATAACGGTTGCGGCCCGATCGCCCCACGGCATCGGGCCCGGCCCGGCGGTATCCGTACTTTATCCGTAGATCTGCACAGTCCTGCACGGCGAGGTCGATTCGTCCTCGTCCGAGCCGTGGTCGGCGCTCGTGCAATCTCGACAGGTGAGATTGCGTTATGGATGGGATTTTCCTGCAGCAACTGATCAATGGGCTGACCCTGGGGTCGGTCTATGGTCTGATCGCCATCGGCTACACAATGGTCTATGGCATCATCGGCATGATCAACTTCGCGCATGGCGAGGTGTACATGATCTCCGCGTACCTCGCGGCGATCAGCCTGGCATTGCTGGCCTATTTCGGCGTCGAGTCCTTCCCCTTGCTGATGCTCGGGACGCTGCTGTTCACCGTGGTCGTCATTGGGGTGTACGGTTTCACCATCGAGCGCATCGCCTACAAGCCGCTGCGCAACTCCACCCGCCTGGCGCCACTGATCAGCGCCATCGGCATTTCGCTGATCCTGCAGAACTACGCGCAGATCAGCCAGGGCGCCCGCCAGCAAGGCGTGCCGACCTTGCTCGAAGGGGCCTGGCGCGTGGACATCGGCAGCGGCTTCGTGCAGCTCACCTACACCAAGATCTTCATTCTGGTGGCAGCCTTCGTCGGCATGGGCCTGCTCACCTACGTGATCAAGTACACCAAGCTGGGACGCATGTGCCGCGCCACCCAGCAGGACCGCAAGATGGCCTCGATCCTGGGGATCAACACCGATCGGGTGATCTCCTACGTGTTCATCATCGGGGCGGTGATGGCGGCGCTGGCCGGTGTGCTGATCACCCTCAACTACGGCACCTTCGACTTCTACGCCGGCTTTATCATCGGCATCAAGGCCTTCACCGCCGCAGTGCTCGGTGGCATCGGCTCGCTGCCGGGGGCGATGCTGGGCGGGATCATCCTGGGCATCTCCGAGTCGTTGTTCTCCGGCCTGATCAACTCCGACTACAAGGATGTGTTCAGCTTCTCGCTGCTGGTGCTGATCCTCATCTTCCGTCCGCAAGGCCTGCTGGGCCGTCCTCTCGTGGCCAAGGTGTGATCATGTCCGTTGCCAATACTGCCTCCGTTTCCTCCCATTCGGGCTTCGACGTCAAGCGCAGCCTGATCGAGACCCTCGTCGCCGGCCTGCTGGCGCTCATCGTGTTCGGACCGGTCGTCGGCGTGGTGCTCGACGGCTACAGCTTCACTGCGCAACCCCAGCGTGTCGCCTGGCTGGTAGGCGGCGTGATGGTCGGCCGCTTCGTGCTCAGCCTGTTCCTGCAGACCTCGACCGGCCAACGCTTGCAACAAGGCTTCGACCGTGGCGGCTCGGGCGTGCACGTGCTGGCGCCGGACTACAAGTCGCGCCTGCGCTACATCATCCCGGCGCTGATCGTGGTCGCGCTGGTCTTTCCGATCTTCGCCAACAAGTACCTGCTGACCGTGGTGATCCTCGGCCTGATCTACGTGTTGCTGGGGTTGGGCCTGAACATCGTGGTGGGCCTGGCCGGGTTGCTCGACCTGGGCTACGTGGCGTTCTACGCCATCGGCGCCTATGGCCTGGCGCTGGGCTACCAGTACCTGGGCCTGGGGTTCTGGAGCGTGCTCCCGCTGGCGGCGATCCTGGCGGCGCTGGCGGGGTGCATCCTGGGCTTTCCGGTGCTGCGCATGCATGGCGACTACCTGGCGATCGTCACCCTGGGCTTCGGCGAGATCATCCGGCTGGTGCTCAACAACTGGCTGTCGTTCACCGGCGGCCCGAACGGCATGCCGGCCCCGTCGCCGACCTTCTTCGGCCTGGAATTCGGCCGTCGGGCCAAGGATGGCGGGGTGCCCTTCCACGAGTTCTTCGGCGTGGAATACAACGCCAACTACAAGTTCCTGTTCATCTATGCGGTGCTGTTCCTGGTGGTGCTGGCGGTGCTGTACATCAAGCATCGGCTGACCCGCATGCCCGTGGGCCGGGCCTGGGAGGCGCTGCGCGAGGATGAGATCGCCTGTCGCGCGATGGGCCTGAACCATGTGCTGGTGAAGCTCTCGGCCTTCACCCTGGGCGCCTCCACGGCAGGCCTGGCCGGGGTGTTCTTCGCCACCTACCAAGGCTTCGTCAACCCGTCGTCGTTCACCTTCTTCGAGTCGGCCTTGATCCTGGCCATCGTCGTGCTCGGGGGCATGGGCTCGACCGTAGGGGTGGTGATCGCGGCGTTCGTGCTCACCGTGGCGCCGGAACTGCTGCGCAGTTTCTCCGAGTACCGGGTGCTGCTGTTCGGCGTGCTGATGGTGCTGATGATGATCTGGCGACCGCGCGGACTGATCCGCATAAGCCGCACCGGCGTGGTCCCGCGCAAAGGAGTGGCGCCATGAGCGACGACATCATTCTCTCGGTCGACAACCTGATGATGCAGTTCGGCGGCATCAAGGCCCTCAGCGATATCAGCCTGAAGGTCCGGCGCAACCAGATCTTCGCCCTGATCGGCCCCAACGGCGCCGGCAAGACCACGGTGTTCAACTGCCTCACCGGCTTCTACAAGGCCAGCGGCGGACGCATCGAACTCAACGTGCGCGGCGGGCGCACCAATGTGATTCAACTGTTGGGCGAGCGCTTCGAGGCCGCGGACTTCTTTTCGCCGGCGCGTTTCGCCAGTCGCCTGTACTACAAGATGTTCGGCGGCACCCACCTGGTGAACCGTGCGGGTCTGGCGCGCACATTCCAGAACATCCGCCTGTTCAAGGAAATGTCGGTGGTGGAGAACCTGCTGGTGGCCCAGCACATGTGGGTCAACCGCAACCTGCTGGCCGGGGTGCTCAACACCCGGGGCTATCGCCAGGCCGAGAGCGACGCCCTGGACCACGCCTTCTACTGGCTGGAGGTGGTGGACCTGGTCGACTGTGCCAACCGCCTGGCCGGCGAGCTGTCGTACGGTCAGCAGCGGCGGCTGGAGATCGCCCGGGCCATGTGCACGCGGCCGAAGATCATCTGCCTCGATGAGCCGGCCGCCGGGCTCAACCCTCAGGAAACCGAGGCGCTGAGCGCGATGATCCGGGTGCTGCGCGACGAGCACGACATCACCGTGGTGCTGATCGAGCACGACATGGGGATGGTCATGAGCATTTCCGACCACATCGTGGTGCTCGACCATGGCAACGTGATAGCCGAAGGCGCACCCCAAGACATCCGCAACGACCCGACGGTCATCGCCGCTTACCTGGGCGCCGATGAAGAGGAGCTGGTATGAGTGCCCCCATTCTCGAACTCAAGGACCTGGACGTGTTCTACGGACCGATCCAGGCGCTCAAGCAGGTGTCGATGCATATCGAGGAAGGCGAGACGGTGAGCCTGATCGGCGCCAACGGCGCGGGCAAATCGACGCTGCTGATGTCGATCTTCGGCCAGCCTCGGGCCACGGCGGGGCAGATTCTCTACCGCGGCACCGACATCACCCGCAAGTCGTCGCACTACATCGCTTCCAGCGGTATCGCCCAGTCGCCGGAGGGACGCCGGGTGTTCCCGGACATGACGGTCGAGGAAAACCTGATGATGGGCACCATCCCCATCGGCGACAAGCATGCCGACGAGGACATGCAGCGCATGTATGCGCTGTTCCCGCGTCTGAAGGAGCGGCGCAACCAGCGGGCCATGACCATGTCCGGTGGCGAGCAGCAGATGCTCGCCATCGCCAGGGCGCTGATGAGCCGGCCCAGGCTGCTGCTGCTGGACGAACCTTCCCTGGGGCTGGCACCGATCGTGGTCAAGCAGATCTTCTCGATCCTGCGCGAGCTGGCGCAGACCGGCATGAC
The DNA here is from genome assembly GCF_016518545.1 of Pseudomonas sp. S30. Classification (GTDB taxonomy): domain Bacteria; phylum Pseudomonadota; class Gammaproteobacteria; order Pseudomonadales; family Pseudomonadaceae; genus Aquipseudomonas. Next base: position 100,009 of record NZ_JACVTO010000003.1, on the reverse strand, counting down.
CATCTTTCTGGTCGAGCAGAACGCCAACCATGCGCTGAAACTGTCGGACCGGGCGTATGTGATGGTCAATGGACAGATTCGCATGAGCGGCACCGGTGCCGAGCTGCTGGTCAACGAAGAGGTGCGCAACGCGTATCTGGGGGGCCACTGAAGGCTGCCATTGGGGCCGTCTGGCGGGTGGGCGCGACGTAGTGTCGCGTTCACTCGGCCTTTGTGGACAACTGCTCGGCGCCGCGCTGTCCATCGGTGTATCGACGCTGCTGCAGCGGCCTCTGCGAAGGCGCAGAGGTTGTCCACACAAACGCGGGATCAGGCTGTGGAAAACACGCGGATATCTCGCTCTATCCCATGCGGTACAAGGGCTTCAGGCTTTCGATCAATATTTGATCAATGCCGGCCTACCCGTGCTCGCGATCTTGATGCAAGACTCTATGGCCGATCCTTAGCAGCCAGCTCATGCTGTGGATAACTCTGTGGGAAAGCCTTGGACAAATGCCTGCGTCGCTTGATGTGCGGGATGCGATGCGTCGCGGATTTTCGACGATGGAGCGCGATGGGACAGAGCACCTCATGCAGCGCCGGAAGTTATTACCAACGCGTGGGGAAAGCCCTGTGGATAAGGTGCGGATAGACACCTCCAGCCCTTGTGCTGCTGGGCCGGGAGCCAAATGGTCATATTTTGATCCATGCTGCTGCGTCTTGCCGACGACCGACGCTGCGGGCATGCTGCAAGGCCCGTATCAGCCCCTTTCAAGGAGATCCGCATGACCTCGACCGTATTCATCACCGGTGCCACTTCAGGCTTTGGTGAAGCCACTGCCCGCCGCTTCGCCGATGCCGGCTGGAGACTGGTGCTCACCGGGCGACGCCAGGAGCGTCTGGAGGCCTTGTGCGCCGAACTGTCGGCCAAGACCGAGGTGCTGGGGCTGGTGGTGGACGTACGCGATCGCCAGGCGATGGAAAAAGCCATCGCCAGCCTGCCGCCGAGCTTCGACACCCTCCAGGCCCTGGTCAACAACGCAGGCCTGGCGTTGGGCGCCGATCCCGCGCCGCAGTGCGACCTGGACGACTGGGAAACCATGGTCGACACCAACATCAAGGGGCTGATGTACACCACCCGCCTGCTGCTGCCGCGCCTGATCGCCCATGGCCGAGGGGCGAGCATCCTCAACGTCGGCTCGGTGGCCGGTAACTATCCCTACCCCGGCAGCAATGTCTACGGCGGCACCAAGGCGTTCGTCGGCCAGTTCTCCCTGAGCCTGCGCTGCGACCTGCGCGGCACTGGCGTGCGCGTCACCACCATTGAGCCGGGACTGTGCGAAAGCGAGTTCTCGCTGGTGCGCTTCGGTGGCGATCAGGCGCGCTACGATGCGACCTACGCCGGTGCCGAGCCGATCCAGCCGCAGGACATCGCCGACACCATTTTCTGGGTGCTGAACCAGCCGGCCCACGTGAACATCAACAACCTCGAGCTGATGCCGGTGAGCCAGGACTGGGCGGGCTTCGCCATCGATCGATCGCGGGGCGCCTGACTCGGCGGCACTCCCGCTGCCTGCCTACCCGGCGCTCAGCCCAGATGCTTGAGACCGTCCAGGCAGGTGGCCAGGTGGTAGGGCGTGGTAGAGGGCATGTCATCTCGGCTCACCGCGCCTTCGGCGTTCAGGCATTCGTACCATCCGGCCTTGCGCAGAAAGCGCGCTTGTAGCGCGCGCAACTGCCGCAGCACCTGCGCTTCGCCGCCCGGTCGCAGCGCCAGTGCGCGCAAGTACTCGGCCTGGGCCCAGATCCGTTGGGTGGCATCGACCACCTGGCCATCGAGCGTCAGCGACGCGAGCACTGCCGAGTCCCTCACCCCGAGCTGCTCGGCCTGCTCGAAGGCGCGGGTGATCGCGGCGTGCAGTGTCCCACCGTGCAGCAACGGTGAAGTCTCCAGCAGGTAGAACCACTCGAATTGATGGCCGGGTTCGAACCAGTTATCCACAGCCGTGCGCGGCTTCTCCAGCATCACGCCATGGTCCGGGTCGATGAAATGCGTGAGCAGGGCTGTGCATAACCCCGTGAGGGCGGCTTGCACCGAGGGATCTTCGCGCACCGCCAGCACCTGCAGAAACGCTTCGGCCAGGTGCATGGACGGGTTCTGCAGCGCGCCGGCGCCCAGATCCGACCAGTCCTCATCGAGTACGGCTTCGTACAGGCCATCGTCGCGGGCGAAGCGCTCGGCGATCACGGCCAGGGCGGCATCGAGCGTGGACGCCACCAGAGGCTCGCGGACCTGGCCCCAGTAGTGGGCGCAGGCGAAGGCGATGAAGGCGTGGGTGTACAGGTCCTTGCGACGGTCCAGCGGCTTGCCGTCGGCATCGATGCTGTAGAACCAGCCGCCGTGCTCGGCATCGTGGAAATGCCGTTGCAGGGAACGGAACAACGCCGCCGCGCGTTCGGCAGCGCCCGGCTCGTGGATGCGGCTGCTGAACAGGAACAACTGCCGCGCGCAGGCCATGGCGCGATAGCGCTGCACGGGCAGGGGCCGGTGTTCGTCGTCGAGGGCTTCGTAGGGCAACGCCAGCTCGGCGTTCCAGCCCGGACCTTGCCACAAGGGCACGATGCGCGCCGCGAAATGCTCGCGGACCTGGGCCAGGCAGGTGGTGAGTTCGGAGGAGCTCAAGGAGGGGGCGGACATCGCAGCGCTCATGACGGTCGGGCAGGGGGCTATGTTAACAGTTGGCGGGGTGGATGTAGGAAGGGAAACCCGCAAGGAGCCCTTTGCAGCAATGGCGTATCGCCGTGGTCAAAGGGGGTTGCCCAGGCCCTGCCAGTGGCGGGCGCCGACGAAGATGAAGCGCAGCTGCTGGGTGATCTTTTCCTGTGCCGAGAGCGTCTGCGCACTGGTCGGGTCCGGCGTGTCGATCAGTTCCGGCAGGGTGGCGAACACGGTCTTGACCACCAGGTCGGCCATCACCGTCAGGGCGGCGGCGTTCAGGTGCTGCCAGCGCTGCATGCGTGCCAGATCGGTGGCCAGGTCCGAGCTGATGTCCTGGCGCAGGCGTGCGATGGCCTGGCGGACGGGCTGCGAACCGCCGTACTGCTCGCGGGCGAGGAACAGGAACTGGGCGTGATGAGCCGCGACCACGTCGAGAAAGATGCGCACCGAGGCATCGGTGATGCCGCCGAGCTCGAATTCGTTGTGGCGCACCAGGCGAATGGTCTGGCGGAAGGTGGCGTCGACTTCGGCGACCAGCGCCAGGCCCAGAGCGTCCATGTCGGGGAAATGCCGATAGAACCCGGTGGGCACGATGCCGGCCGCCCGGGCGACTTCGCGCAGGCTGATGCTGCCGAAGCCTCGACCGCTCTCCATGAGCTGGCAGGCCGCATCGAGCAGGGCCAGGCGGGTCTGTTGCTTCTGTTCGGCACGCGGGAGCATGGGCGCAGGATTCTGAGACGGTACGGCTGGGCACTCTAGTGAATAAAACGAAGCCCGGTCAATGGACCGGGCTCTGGTGGCGAGGGGTGGACAGTCGATCGCGGGCTGTCGGGGCACATGGGCATCAGCTCAGCCGACGGCTTTCGATCAGGCGATCCGAACCCCCTTCGGCGACGCGGTTGCTGCGCTCTATCAGACGATCGGAGCCACCCTCGGCGACGCGGTTGTCGCGTTCGATCAGGCGATCCGAACCCCCTTCGGCGACGCGATTGTCACGTTCGATCAGGCGATCCGAGCCACCTTCGGCGACGCGGTTGTCGCGTTCGATCAGGCGATCCGAACCACCTTCGGCCAGGGTGTTCAGGGGCTGGGAGATCACAGCCGAGCCGGAGCGGGCCTCGGCGCTCAGGTGTTGTTCAGCCGCCGGCAGGGCGAACGCGTTGGCAGCCAGCAGGGACAGGGTAAGGCCAAGCAGCAGTGGGCGTTTCATGATTCGGTGCTCCTCGTGGGATGCGAAAAAGTGGGTACGAGGGCAATGCTACGCTCGGGCGCTGCGCAGAGAAGTTCATACGGTCAATGGTGACAATCGACGCCAATGATGTTCGCCGCCAGAGGCTCTGGCGCAGGGCCTGCACACCCTCGCGCCCGTCGCCGGACGCGGGGCGTCGAGCATGCGCCGGCTCTGGGGCGATGCAGGATCGCGGAAAAACTTCGCTATCATTATCGTCATCGATAAAACCCTGCGAGCTTTCGCCAGTCCCATTGCAGAGAGCGCCAAGCGCCGTACCGCTTCAGGTCACGCAGTCAGGAGAACCCGCAATGACGCGCCCCGCCAGAATTGTCACCTGGATCCTCGCCAGCCTCGTTGCCTTGCTGGCGATACTGGTGGTGCTGATCGCCACATTCGACTGGAACCGCATCAAGCCGCTGCTCAACGAGAAGGTTTCCGAAGCCTTGCACCGTCCGTTCGCCATCAACGGCAACCTGGCCGTGCACTGGCAGCGCGAACCGGACGAAGGGGGCTGGCGCGCGTGGGTGCCCTGGCCGCGATTCGTTGCCGAGGACCTGACCCTGGGCAACCCCGAGTGGCTCAAGGAGCCGCAGATGGTCGGCCTGGAACGCGTCGAGTTCCGCCTGTCGCCACTGCCGCTGCTGGCGCAGACCATTTCCATTCCGCGCATCGACCTCACCCATCCTGATGCCAGCCTCACGCGACTGGCGGACGGTCGAGCCAACTGGACCTTCGACTTCGGTCCCAAGGACGAGAATGCCGAGCCGTCGAAATGGGTGCTCGACATCGGCTCGATCGGCTTCGACCAGGGCAACGTGCGCTTCGATGACCAGACGCTCAAGACCCGCATGAAGGTGCAGATCGATCCACTGGGCAAGCCGATCCCGTTCAGCGAGATCGTCGGCAAGGCCAAGGCCGAGCAGGTAGGCGGTGCCCAGGACTACGCCTTCGCGCTCAAGGCCGAGGGCCGCTACAAAGGCCAGGCGGTGAGCGCCACCGGCAAGATCGGTGGCCTGCTCGCCCTGCAGGACGCGCAGCAGCCGTTCCCGCTGCAGGTCGATGCGCGTATCGGCGACACCCGCGCAGCAGTCGCCGGCACCCTGACCGACCCCCGCAACCTGGGCGCCCTGGACCTGCGCCTGAAGCTCTCCGGCAGCAGCCTGGGCAACCTGTACCCGCTGACCGGCGTGACCCTGCCCGATACCCCCGCCTATTCCACGGACGGTCACCTCACGGCGAACCTGCACGATCCCGATGGCGCGCGGTTCCGCTACGAGAATTTCAACGGCAAGATCGGCGACAGCGATATCCACGGCGAGCTGGCGTTCGCCGCCAGCAAGCCACGGCCCAAGCTGTCGGGCAAGCTGGTGTCCAACCAGCTGTTGTTCAAGGACCTCGCCCCGCTGATCGGGGCCGACTCCAATGCCGAGCAGAAAGCCCGTGGCGGCGCGAGCAAGCAGCCAGGCGACAAGGTGCTGCCGGTGGAGGAGTTCCGCACCGACCGCTGGCAGGCGATGGATGCCGATGTCACCTTCGATGGCAAGCGGATCGTTCATAGCGAGAAGCTGCCGTTCAAGGACCTGTCTGCCCATGTGGTGCTGGAGAATGGCCTGCTGCGCCTGGTGCCATTGCGCTTCGGCGTGGCCGGCGGCAACCTGGACGCCAACATCCGCCTGGACGGAAGTTCGGTGCCGATGCAGGGCCGCGCGCGCCTGACCGCGCGGGGGTTCAAGCTCAAGGAACTGTTCCCCGGCTTCGCCCCGATGCAGACCAGCTTCGGCGAGCTCAATGGCGATGCCGACCTCAGCGGGCGCGGCAACTCGGTCGCCGCCTTGCTCGGCACCTCCAATGGCGACCTGCGCCTGTTGATCAACGATGGTGCGATCAGCCGCAGCCTCATGGAGATCGCCGGGCTGAACGTGGGTAACTACATCGTCGACAAGCTGTTCGGCGACGAAGACGTGAAGATCAACTGCGCGGCGGCGGACGTCGGTATCAAGGATGGCCTGGCCAGCACCCGGCTGTTCGTGTTCGACACCGAGAACGCGATCATCTACATCGACGGCACGGCCAACTTCGCCAACGAGCGCCTGGACCTGAAGGTCACGCCGGAATCCAAGGGGCTGCGCCTGTTCTCCCTGCGTTCGCCGCTGTACGTGCGCGGCGCGTTCGCCAAGCCGAGCGCTGGTGTGCAGGCGGTGCCGTTGGCCCTGCGCGGTGCGGGCATGGTCGCCTTGGGCGTGGCGGTCGGGCCGGCGGCCGGGTTGCTGGCGCTCATCGCGCCCAGCGGCGGCGAGCCGAACCAGTGCACGCCGTTGCTGGAGCGCATGCGCGCGGGCAAGGCGCCGGCGGCGGTGAAGCCGAAGAAGTGAGGATGGGGCGGCAGCGAGCTGTCGCCAGGGTGTAGAAACGGCGTCTGGCCGCTGCCCTGTGCAGCGCCGGCCACCACCACCGCCCTATGTCCACCGTATCCTGTGCGGTGCGCGACGCCGGACTATCTCGCCATCTCTGGAGGTTGGCTCACCCCGGCCAATGTCCTTGTCTCAGGCACGAAAAAGCCGCTCCTTGCGGAGCGGCTTGCGGTCATCCATAGCCCCGTCGCACACAGGGCCCTGGAAGCGCTTACAGGCCTTCGAGCAGGTCCGACATGTCGTCAGCGTGCTCTTCTTCTTGGGCCAGGATGTCTTCGAAGATGCGGCGAGTGGTCGGGTCCTTGTCGCCGATGTATTGGATGATCTCGCGGTAGCTGTCGATCGCGATGCGCTCGGCCACCAGGTCTTCCAGTACCATTTCCTTGAGGTTGGAGCCCGCCACGTACTGCGCGTGGGAGTTCTTGCTCAGGTTGTCGGGGTTGAAGTCCGGTTCGCCCCCGAGCTGCACGATACGCTCGGCCAGCTTGTCGGCGTGCTCCGATTCCTGGGTGGCGTGCTCGAGGAATTCCTCGGCGGCGACATTGGCCTTGATACCGCTGGCCATGAAGTAGTGGCGCTTGTAGCGCAGGGTGCAGACCAGCTCGGTGGCCAGCGATTCGTTGAGCAGGCGGATGATCTCTTCGCGATCAGCCTGGTAGCCTTCGGTGATAGCGCCTTGCTCGACGTTGGTACGGGCGCGCTGGCGCAGGGTATCGATATCGGTCAGTACGGTATTGCTCATGGGATTCTCCAGTCGAATCAGATTCTCGGGTCAGGGTATTGGAGAGGCTTAGGCGCCAGGCGTGGCCTTGCGGTCCTCTTCTCGTTGATTACAGGTCTTGAAGCCTTTGGCGTCGACGTGCCCGCTGGCATCGAAGCGCACGTAATAGGGCTGCTGCTTGCCATCCTTGTTGAGGATGTAGTCGTTGCAGATGCCACCGTTGGGCAGGTCGATCATGTTCGACGGGCTGCCGCCGATGGCGATGACTTTCTGCGTGGTCATGCCGTTCTCGACCTGCTTGACCAGCGGCTCGTCGCGGTAGGTCACGTAATCCACCGGGTTTTCCGGGCGGCTGCTGCAGGCGGCGAGGGCCGCGCTGGCGATCAGGATGGCCAGGGTCGCTTTGCTCATGGTCACGCTCCTTGCAAAAGGTCCGTTGCGGGTGGCTGTGAAACTTGGAACCGCATGACGCGCCAGGAGTTCGATTCATCAAGCTACGGGACGAGATGCCCTGAAACGGGACGTTCGGCGAGTTTGTAAAAAATCTTGTCTACACTCAGGCCACGAGCGCGCATTCGGCGCGCAGACAAGGAGACCACTCCATGAAGCTGCTGCATGTGTCATTACTGGTGCTGGGCATGTCGATCGCTGGGCAGGGATTCGCCGCCACGCCCCAGCAGGAGAAGATGAGGACTTGCAACGCCGACGCCACCACCCAGTCACTCAAGGGCGATGAGCGCAAGGCGTTCATGAGTCAGTGCCTGAAGAAAGCGCCGCCCACCCAGCAGGAAAAAATGAAGACCTGCAACGCCGACGCCACTGGCCAATCGCTCAAGGGCGACGAGCGCAAAGCCTTCATGAGCAGTTGTCTGAAGAAGAAGTGACCGGCGCCTATGCCTGTCGCCTGAAGGCTGGCAGACTGCGGATCTTCCCGCTGTCTGCCGCCGAGGCTGTATGACCTTCACACCCCGCCAGATCACCCTGGCCAGTTGCATCATCGTGATTGCCGGCCTGCTCCTGGCGTTGCCCCTGAAGTTGCTTCCCAGCCTGCTCGCCGGCCTGCTGGTGTTCGAGCTGGTGAACATGCTCACCCCGCGCCTGCAACCGCTGATCGCCGGGCAGCGGGCGCGCTGGCTGGCGGTGGCCCTGCTCGGCACCCTGGTGGTGGTCAGCCTGGCAGTGCTGATCGCCGGCGCCTTCAGCTTCCTGCTGCACGAGGCCGAGAACCCCGGTGCGTCGCTGGACAAGTTCATGGCCCTGGTGGAGCAGGCGCGCGGCCAGTTGCCGCCGTTCATCGAAAGCTATCTGCCGGCCAGCGCGGCCGAGTTCAAGGTGGCCATCGGCGAGTGGATCCGCAGCCACCTGACCGACCTGCAACTGGTGGGCAAGGGCATGGCGCACATGTTCGTGACCCTGCTGATCGGCATGATCCTCGGCGCGATCATCGCCCTGCAGCGCCTGCCCGACCTGTCGCGGCGCAAGCCCCTGGCCGCGGCGCTGTTCGAGCGCCTGAGCCTGCTGGTGCAGGCGTTTCGCAACATCGTCTTCGCGCAGATCAAGATCTCCCTGCTCAACACCGCCTTCACCGGCATCTTCCTCGCGGTGGTACTGCCGCTGTTCGGCGTGCACCTGCCGCTGACCAAGACCCTGATCGTGCTGACCTTCCTGCTGGGCCTGCTGCCGGTGATCGGCAACCTGATGTCCAACACCCTGATCACCATCGTCGGGTTGTCGCTGTCGATCTGGGTGGCGGCGGCCGCGCTGGGCTACCTGATCGTGATCCACAAGGTGGAGTACTTCCTCAACGCGCGGATCGTCGGCGGTCAGATCCGCGCCAAGTCGTGGGAGCTGCTGCTGGCGATGCTGGTGTTCGAGGCGGCGTTCGGCCTACCAGGCGTGGTGGCCGGGCCGATCTACTACGCCTACCTCAAGAGCGAGCTGCGGCGCATGGAACTGGTGTAGACGCGCATGTCACCAGCGCCGCAGGCTCTGGGTCTCAGATCACGCCATAGCGCTTGCGCGCCTCGATCGCCAGGCCGCTGCCGATGCTGCCGAAGATATTGCCTTCCACATGGCGGGCGTTGGGCAGCATCGCCGCCACGCTGTCGCGCAGCGCCGGAATGCCGCTGGAGCCACCGGTGAAGAACACCGTGTCCACCTGCGCGGCGCCGACGCCAGCCTTGGCCAATAGTTCGTCGACGCTGCCGCGCACCCGCTGCAACAGCCCGTCGATGGCGTCTTCGAACAAGCTGCGGGTGAGCGATGCGACCAGGCCCGCCTCCACGCGGTTCAGGTCGATGTTGCGGCTGTCGCGCTCGGTCAGCTCGATCTTGCTGGCTTCCACTTCCATTGCCAACCAGTGGCCCGCGCGCTGCTCGATCAGGTTGAACAGTCGATCGATGCCCAGGGTGTCCTCGATGTCGTAGCGCATGTTGCCCAGCGCCAGTTGCGACTTCTGCCCGTACAGCGCGTTGATGGTGTGCCAGGTGGCCAGGTTCAGGTGGTAGCTGGTGGGCATCAGGGCGCCGCTTTTCATGCGGCTGCCGTAGCCGAACAGCGGCATCACCCCTTGCAGGCTGAGCTGCTTGTCGAAATCGGTGCCGCCGATGTGCACGCCGCCGGTGGCGAGGATGTCGTCATGACGCTCGGCCACCCGGTGGCGCTGCGGCGACAGGCGGATCAGGGTGAAGTCCGAAGTGCCGCCACCGATGTCGACGATCAGCACCAGCTCTTCACGGGCGATGCCCGACTCGTAGTCGAAGGCCGCGGCGATGGGCTCGTACTGGAACGACACGTCCTTGAAGCCGATCTTGCGCGCCACCTCGGCCAGGGTGTCCTCGGCTTCCTGGTCGGCGGCCGGGTCTTCGTCGACGAAGAACACCGGGCGGCCCAGCACCACCTGCTCGAAGCTGCGCCCGGCGCTGGCTTCGGCCCGTTTCTTCAGCTCGCCGATGAACAGCCCCAGCAGGTCCTTGAACGGCAGCGCGCTGCCCAGCACGCTGGTGTCGTGCTTGATCAGCTTGGAACCCAGCAGGCTCTTGAGCGAGCGCATGAGCCGGCCTTCGTAGCCTTCCAGGTATTCGTGCAGGGCCAGGCGGCCGTACACCGGGCGCCGCTCCTCGAGGTTGAAGAACACCACAGACGGCAGGGTGATCTTGCCTTCTTCCAGGGCGATCAGCGACTCGACGCCAGGACGGTGCCAACCTACGGTGGAGTTGGAGGTGCCGAAGTCGATGCCAAGGGCGCGGGCCGGGGACAGGTCAGACATGGAGAAAAGCTTCCGGAGGCGAAACGGCCGCGCAGTTTATGCCAGTGGCCGGGAGAATCAAGGCCGATCGTCTGCCATATCGCAACCCCAAGCGAACCTTGAAAGGCTATGCTTGGCCCTTATCTTCAGATGCAACACGAACATTCACACTGGTGATCCTTAGATGGACTTCAAAGACTACTACAAGGTACTGGGCGTGGATCCGGCGGCGGACGAGAAGGCGATCAAGGCCGCGTACCGCAAGCTGGCGCGCAAGTACCACCCCGACGTCAGCAAGGAACGCGACGCCGAAGACAAGTTCAAGGAGGCCAACGAGGCCTACGAAGTGCTGGGCGACGCCACCAAGCGCGCCGAGTACGACGAGATCCGCAAGTACGGCGGCCAGCACGGCCGACCGTTCCAGGCGCCTCCCGGCTGGGAAAACCGCGGGGGCGGCGCTGGCGCTGGTTTCGAGGGCGGCGACTTCTCCGACTTCTTCAGCTCGATCTTCGGTGCCCGTGGTGGCAATCCCTTTGGCGGCGCGCGCGGCCAGCAACAGCAGCGCAGTGCCGGCAGGCGAGGGCAGGACGTGGAACTGGAATTGGCGGTGTTTCTCGAGGAGACCCTGAGCAAGGAGTCCAAACAGATCAGCTTTCAGGTGCCGCAGACCAACGCGGCCGGGCAGCGCACCGGCTTCACCACCAAGACGCTGAACGTGAAGATCCCGGCCGGCGTCACCGACGGCGAACGCATCCGCCTCAAGGGCCAGGGGGCACCAGGTGCCGGCGGCGGTCCCAACGGCGATCTGTTCCTGACCCTGCGCATGGCCCCGCATCCGCTGTTCGACGTCGAAGGCCACGACCTGATCATCACCGTGCCGCTGGCCCCCTGGGAGGCGGCGCTGGGCACCAAGGTGGCGGTGCCGACGCTGACCGGCAAGATCAATCTGACCATCCGCCCCGACAGCCAGAGCGGACAGCGCCTGCGGGTACCGGGCATGGGCCTGACCAACAAGCAGGGCGAGCGCGGCAACCTGTACGCCCAGCTCAAGGTGGTGATGCCCAGCAGCTCCGACGCCACCACCCGCGAACTGTGGACCAAGCTCGCCGAGCGGGCCGCGTTCGACCCGAGGACTCAATGGAGTAAGTGACCATGAGCAGCACCCTGATCGTTCGACTGGACATGCCAACCCTCTGCCAGGAAGCCGACCTCACGGCCGAGTGCGTGATCGAGATCGTCGAGCACGGCATCGTCGAGCCGTCCGGGCGAACGCCGGACGACTGGCTGTTCGACGACCATGCCCCGGTGAAGGTCAAGCGGGCGGTCAAGTTGCATCAGGAGCTGGAACTGGAGTGGGAAGGCGTGGCGCTGGCCCTGGAACTGCTGGAGGAAGTGCAGCAGTTGCGCAGCGAGAACAGCATGCTGCGCCAGCGGTTGGGGCGTTTCGTGCAGGGCTGAGCGGCGCACCCTGACAATTGTGTCAGTAGACGTGCGCCAGGCGCGACTCTAGCGTGAGGACTGCGGTATGAACCCTAGGTCCTTTCTGTGGAGCGTCAATCATGAGTGTGCTGACGATCGACCAAGCGCAATTCGATGACAAGGTGCTGAAGGCGACCCGGCCAGTGGTGGTCGAGTTCTTCAAGTACAAGGCCGGTGGCGTCGAGAACGCCAGCAAGCGCATGAGTACCGTGGTAGACGAGTGGGCATCCAGCGAGCATGGCGCGGACTTCTTCCGCCTTTCATTGGTCGACAGTCCAGCCATCGCGGAAAAATATGCGGTGCAGTCTGCGCCGACGTTATTGATCTTCAGCGCTGGGGAGCAGGTCGAGGAGCTGATCGGCTACTACGACATCGACCGCCCCAAGACCCTGTTGGCCCGGCATCTCTAGGCCGTTGCACCTGCGAGAAGGTTCGGCTCAGAGCTACCTTCGCGGCCTTGGGCGTCAAGCGCTTGGGCAAGTGAAGGACGTCTTACCCAGGCTGCTGCGCCGAGTCCAGCTTCAACTGCATGAATGTCAGGTCCAGCCAGCGCCCGAACTTCACGCCCACCTGGGGCATCTGCCCGGTGACGACGAACCCCAGGCGCTCGTGCAGGCGGATCGACGCAGCATTGCCGCTCTCGATGGCCGCGACCATCATGTGCTTGCCGCAGTCCCGCGCGCGCTCGATCAGCGCCTGCATCAGCACCGGCCCCAGGCCCCTGCCGCGCTGGTCGCTGCGCACGTACACCGAATGCTCCACCGTCAGGCGAAAGCCTTCGAACGGGCGCCAGTCGCCGAACGAGGCATAGCCCAGCACGCCGCTGGCATCGCTCGCCACCAGGATCGGATAGCCCTGCTCGGCGCGCGCCGCGAACCAGGCCTGGCGGTTGGCCAGGTCCACCGGGGTTTCGTTCCAGATCGCCGTGGTGTGGCGCACGGCGTCGTTGTAGATGTCGAGGATGCCGGCCACCTCGTCGGGGCGGGCATCGCGGATGTCGTGGCTCATGGCAGTGTCTCGCGAAGTCGAGGCCGCAGATTAAATGGTTACCAGCCCGCGCACACCTTCGGCCTGCATGTTTTCGCCTCGGCCACGCTGGACGATCTCGCCCCGGGCCATCACCAGGTACTGGTCGGCCAGCGATTCGGCGAAGTCGTAGAACTGCTCCACCAGCAGGATCGCCATGTCGCCACGCTGCGCCAGTCGGCCGATCACGGCGCCGATTTCCTTGATCACCGAGGGCTGGATGCCTTCGGTGGGCTCGTCGAGAATCAGCAGGCGCGGCCGGCTGGCCAGCGCCCGACCGATCGCCAGTTGCTGCTGCTGGCCGCCGGACAGGTCGCCACCGCGGCGCTGCTTCATCTGTTCGAGCACGGGGAACAGCTCGTAGATGAACGCCGGCACCTGGCGCGCTTCGCGGGCGGGGAAGCGTGACAGGCCCATCAGCAGGTTCTCCTCGACGGTAAGGCGCGCGAAGATCTCCCGGCCCTGGGGGACGTAGGCGATCCCGGCCTGGACCCGCTGTTGCGGCTTGAGCGTGGTGATGGGCTTGCCTTCCCATTCGATGCGGCCCTCGCGTGCCGGCACCAGGCCCATCAGGCAGCGCAGCAGGGTGGTCTTGCCCACGCCGTTGCGACCGAGCAGGCAGGTGACTTCGCCGACCTTGGCCTCGAACGACAGGCCGCGCAGGATGTGGCTGCCGCCGTAGTATTGATGCAGGGTGTCGATGTTGAGCATGGCATGGGTCCTGGTGAATGGGGTGAACCGTGAGGGGCCACCGCCGTTTCAGATCAATTCAACGACCGAGGTACACCTCGACCACCTGCTCGTTGGCCTGCACCTGGGCCAGCGATCCTTCGGCCAGCACCGAGCCCTGGTGCAGCACCGTCACGTGATCGGCGATGCTGCCGACGAAGCCCATGTCGTGCTCCACCACCATCAGCGAATGGCTGCCCGCCAACCCCTTGAACAGCTCGGCGGTGAACTCGGTCTCGGCATCGGTCATGCCCGCCACCGGCTCGTCGAGCAGCAGCAGTTGCGGCTCCTGCAGCAGCAGCATGGCGATTTCCAGGAACTGCTTCTGGCCGTGGGACAGCAGCCCGGCCTGGCGCGAGGCCAGGGACTGCAGGCGCACGGTGCTCAGCACCTGGTCGATGCGTGCACGCTGCTCGTCGCTCAGGCGCGCGCCCAGGCTGGCCCACACCGATTTGTCGGTCTTGAGCGCCAGCTCGAGGTTCTCGAACACCGTCAGCGCTTCGAACACCGTGGGCTTCTGGAACTTGCGCCCGATGCCGGCCTGGGCGATCTGGAATTCGCTCAGGCGCGTCAGGTCCAGGGTGTCGCCGAAGAACGCCGAGCCGGTGTCGGGACGGGTCTTGCCGGTGATCACGTCCATCATCGTGGTCTTGCCTGCGCCGTTGGGGCCGATGATGCAGCGCAGCTCGCCGACGCCGATGTACAGGGTCAGGGCATTGAGCGCCTTGAAACCGTCGAAACTGACGCTGATGTCTTCCAGGCTCAGCACCGTGCCGTGGCGGGTGTCCAGCCCGCGCTTGCGTGGCTGGCCCAGGCCGATGGCCTCGCGGCCACTGCCGAACTGATCGAACGCCGGCTCCAGCATGAATTCCGGATGCACCGCAGGCAGGCCTCTCATGGCTGGCTCCTTTTCTTCAGCAACCCCACCACCCCTTTGGGCAGGTACAGGGTGACCAGGATGAACAATGCGCCGAGGAAGAACAGCCAGAACTCCGGGAAGGCCACGGTGAACCAGCTCTTCATGCCATTGACCAGGCCCGCGCCGAGCAGGGGGCCGATCAGCGTGCCGCGCCCGCCCAGCGCCACCCACACGGCGGCCTCGATGGAGTTGGTCGGCGACATCTCGCTGGGGTTGATGATGCCTACCTGCGGCACGTACAACGCCCCGGCCAGGCCGCACAGCACGGCGCTGAGCACCCACACCAGCAGCTTGAAGCCGCGCGGGTCGTAGCCGCAGAACATCAGCCGGTTCTCGGCGTCGCGCAGGGCGGTGAGCAGGCGCCCGAACTTGCTGTGGGTCAGCCGCCAGCACAGCAGCAGGCTGCCCAGCAGCAGCGCCACGGTGAGCAGGAACAGCACCGCCCGGGTGCCTGGCGCGGCGATGTCGAAGCCCAGCAGGGTGCGAAAGCTGGTGAAGCCGTTGTTGCCACCAAAACCGGTCTCGTTGCGGAAGAACAGCAGCATGCCGGCGAAGGTCAGGGCCTGGGTCATGATCGAGAAGTACACGCCCTTGATCCGCGAGCGGAAGGCGAACCAGCCGAACACCAGCGCCAGCAAGCCCGGCGCCAGCACCACCAGGCACAAGGCCCAGGCGAAGTGCTGGGTGCCGGCCCAGTACCAGGGCAGCTCGCTCCACGACAGGAAGCTCATGAACGCGGGCAGGCCGTCGCCAGCGGCCTGGCGCATCAGGTACATGCCCATGGCGTAGCCACCCAGGGCGAAAAACAGGCCATGGCCCAGCGACAGCAGCCCGGCGTAACCCCACACCAGGTCCAGGGCCAGGGCGACGATGGCATAGCAGAGAATCTTGCCCACCAGCGTCAGGGTGTAGGCCGAGACCTGCCAGGGGTTATCGGCTGGCAGCAGGGAAAGCAGCGGCAATGCCAGCAATCCCAGCACCACCAGGGTGCCGAGGGTGAGGGTCAGCCGGGGACCGGCCTTGCGCGCGGCGGTGACAAGCAGTGGCTGGTTCATCAGTCGATTACCCGTCCCTTGAGGGCGAACAGGCCTTGCGGACGCTTCTGGATGAACAGAATGATCAACGCAAGGATGAGGATCTTGCCGAGTACGGCGCCGATCTGCGGCTCCAGCAGTTTGTTGGCGATGCCCAGGCCGAAGGCCGCCCAGAGGCTGCCGGCCAGCTGCCCGACGCCGCCGAGCACCACCACCAGGAACGAGTCGATGATGTAGCTCTGGCCCAGGTCCGGGCCGACGTTGCCGACCTGACTCAGGGCCACGCCACCCAGCCCGGCGATGCCCGAGCCCAGGCCGAAGGCGAGCATGTCCACGCGCCCGGTGGACACCCCGCAGCAGGCGGCCATGTGGCGGTTCTGGGTCACCGCACGCACGTTCAGGCCCAGCCGTGTACGGTTGAGCAGCAGCCAGGTGAGCAGCACCACCGCCAGGGCGAAGCCGATGATCACCAGGCGGTTGTAGGGCAGCACCAGGTTCGGCAGCACCTGGATGCCACCGGACAGCCAGGCCGGGTTGCTGACTTCGACGTTCTGCGCGCCGAACAGCAGGCGCACCGCCTGGATCAGGATCAGGCTGATGCCCCAGGTGGCCAGCAGGGTTTCCAGGGGCCGGCCGTAGAGGTGGCGGATGACCGTGCGCTCCAGCGCCATGCCCACCCCGGCGCTCACCATGAACGCCACCGGCAGCGCGATCAGCGGGTAGAACGCCACGGCGCCCGGTGCGTAGCGTTGCATCAGCACCTGCACCAGGTAGGTGCTGTAGGCGCCGAGCATCAGCATCTCGCCGTGGGCCATGTTGATCACCCCCAGCAGGCCGAAGGTGATGGCCAGGCCCAGCGCGGCCAGCAGCAGGATCGAGCCGAGCGAGAGGCCGCTGAAGGCCTGGCCGAGCAGCTCGCCGACCAGCAGTTTGCGCTTGACCTGGGCCAGGCTGGTCTCGGCAGCGATGCGCACGTTGGCATCGGTTTCCGCATCCGGTTGCAGCAGCGCTTCGAGTCGGGTGCGCGCAAGCGGGTCGCCGGTCTCGCCCAGCAGGCGCACGGCGGCCAGGCGCACGCGCGGCTCGCTGGCGCCCAGTTGCAGGTTGGCCAGGGCCAGGCCCAGCGCGGCATGCACCGCAGGGTCGGCTTCCTGGGTGAAGGCGCGGTCGAGCACGGCCATCTGCGCCGGCTGCGCGCTCTTCTGCAATTGCTGCGCAGCGGCCAGGCGCACGGCGGCGTCCCGGGCGAACAGCTGATGGCTGGCCAGGGCGTTGTCGATCAGCCCGCGCAGGCGGTTGTTCAGCCGTACCTTGCGCGAGTCGTCGCTGGCGACGCGACCTTCGCGCAGGTTTTCCAGCAGCGGCAGGCGTGCGGCATCGGGCTGCGCGGCCCAGCCCTCGAGCAGGTTGGCCTGCTCGGCGGGCTTGGCGGCGAGAAACAGTTCGGCCTCGCTGGCCTGGGCGGCCAGGGGCAGTAACAGCAGGAGGGTCAGCAGGAGTTTGAGCATGCGGCAGTCCTGGAAATCGACGGTAAAAGCTTCGCGGATGAACCTGCTGCCTCAGAGGCTGCAGCAGCGGGCACCGCCGCGAATGGGCCGCGGCGCGGCCCCGGGTCTCACTGGCCCTTCACCGGATGATCAGGCCGCTTGTCGTTGCCCGGAATGAACGGGCTCCAGGGCTGCGCCCGCAGTGGCTGCTCGGTCTGCCACACCACGCTGAACTGCCCGTCGTCCTGGATTTCGCCGATCATCACCGGCTTGTGCAGGTGGTGATTGGTGGCGTCCATGGTCAGGGTGAAGCCCGACGGCGCCGCGAAGGTCTGCCCGGCCAGGGCCTGGCGCACCTTGTCCACATCGGTGCTGCCGGCCTTCTCCACGGCCTGCGCCCACATGTGGATGCCCACGTAGGTGGCTTCCATCGGGTCGTTGGTCACCGCCTTGTCGGCGCCTGGCAGGCCCTTGGCCTTGGCATAGGCCTTCCAGTCGGCGACGAACTTCTCGTTCACCGGATTCTCCACCGACTCGAAGTAGTTCCAGGCGGCCAGGTGGCCCACCAGCGGCTTGGTGTCGATGCCGCGCAGTTCCTCTTCACCCACCGAGAACGCCACCACCGGCACCTCGGTGGCCTTCAGGCCCTGGTTGGCCAGTTCCTTGTAGAACGGCACGTTGGAGTCGCCGTTGACGGTGGAGATCACTGCCGTCTTGCCGCCAGCGGAGAACTTCTTGATGTTGGCGACGATGGTCTGGTAATCGCTGTGGCCGAACGGGGTGTACACCTCTTCGATGTCCTTGTCGGCCACACCCTTGCTGTGCAGGAAGGCGCGCAGAATCTTGTTCGTGGTGCGCGGGTAGACGTAGTCGGTGCCCAGCAGGAAGAAGCGCTTGGCGCTGCCGCCGTCTTCGCTCATCAAGTATTCCACGGCCGGAATCGCCTGCTGGTTGGGCGCCGCGCCGGTGTAGAACACGTTGGGCGACATTTCCTCGCCTTCATACTGCACGGGGTAGAACAGCAGGCCGTTGAGTTCCTCGAACACCGGCAGCACCGACTTGCGCGACACCGAAGTCCAGCAGCCGAACACCACCGCCACTTTGTCCTGGGTCAACAACTGACGGCTCTTCTCGGCGAACAGCGGCCAGTTGGACGCCGGGTCCACCACCACCGGCTCGAGCATCTTGCCGTTGACCCCGCCCTGGGCGTTGATCTGCTCGATGGTCATCAGCGCCATGTCCTTGAGCGACGTCTCGGAGATGGCCATGGTGCCGGACAGCGAATGCAGGATGCCGACCTTGATGGTCTCGGCGGCGTGCAGGCTCCAGCTCAGGCCCATGGCCGCGAGCGATGCGCTGAGGGTAAAGGCCTTGATCAGACTGCGACGCTTCATGTGCTCTCTCCGCTGGATGGGGGGTGATGCTGGTGCAGAGGGCGATTGCAAAGGCTGTGCCGTGGTGCGCGAAGCCTTGTTGCAGAGGGCCTGCGCTTCGATAAGGGGCGTGGACGAGGGCCGTGCTGGTGCAGGCGGCGACAGGATGCACCGGGGTGGGGCTGGGGGTGGGGTCAGAGTTTTCTGAAGATTTTTGACACATAACGGCCGGTTGAGTACCGTGCCGTGCCGCAGTAGATTCTGCGGTTCGGGATTGGCGTCCCGCCTACAGAGAGACCGAGCACCGCCGCTTGCTGCGATGGTGTTCAGCATGGCTGCACCCGTCATGGGCGGGGCCGTGTGTGGGAGCCTTCGGGCTCACCGGTTCTCTCTGTCCGGCACGCCAACCCGCACGGCTCCGCCCACCCATATTGGCGTATGGGCGCGGAGCGTCATTACGGAGAGCCGCAAGGAGAAGCACCATGCTCAAGAAGATCGTTCCAGATCCACCCGTCACAATCCTTCAGCGGGAGGGCCGGCCATGACGCAGAGCCCGCCCGAGACATTCAATCGCCACCGGCCCGTCACGGCCACCCTGCACTACGGCACCTGCCATCAGGCCCACGATCCCATCTGCACCGTACGCGCCGGCATCGACAGCGCCGATGCGCTGGTCTGCGCCCTCGCGGCGCTCAAGGCGGCGTATGAAACCAACGCCCTGGCGCTGGAACAGGTGGCCGAGCCGCTGCGCAGTCTGCTCACGGCCACCGAGAACTCGCTGGAGAAGGGCGTGGCCCTGACCGAGGCGGTGCTGGAGGGGTTGGAGCCCGCCTAGGCGTCCATGGGGGCCGCCGCGAGACGGCCCCAGCTTGCTCAGCCCTGACGCACGGCCCCACGCGCCTGGCGTTTCTTGCGCACGAACTGGTAGGTGATCGCCAGCAGCAGGAACCAGATCGGCGTGACCACCAGCGCCGAGCGGGTGTCGGCCTCCAGGCTCAGCAGCACCAGGATGAAGGCGAAGAACACCAGGCACACGCCACACATGAAGCGCCCGCCAGGCATCTTGTAGTTCGACCGTTCATGCAGCGCCGCGCGGTGCTTGCGGTAGCTCAGGTACGACAGCAGGATCAGCGTCCAGACGAACATGAACAGCACCGCCGACACCGTGGTCACCAGGGTGAAGGCTTCGATCACGTTCGGCACCAGGTAGATCAGCACCGCGCCCAGCAGCAGGCAGGTGCAGGAGAAGTACAGGCCGTTGGCCGGCACGGCGCGCCGCGACAGGCGCTCGAAGGCCTTGGGCGCATCGCCTTCCTGGGCCAGGCCGAACAGCATGCGGCTGGTGGAGAACACGCCACTGTTGGCTGAGGACGCCGCCGAGGTGAGCACCACGAAGTTGATGATGCTCGCCGCCGCCGGCAGGCCGGCCAGCACGAACAGCTCGACGAACGGGCTCTTGCCCGGCACCACGTCGCGCCACGGCGTCACCGCCATGATCGCCACCAGGGCCAGCACGTAGAACACGATGATGCGGATCGGGATCGAATTGATCGCCCGCGGCAGGGTGCGCTCGGGGTTCTTCGCTTCGGCGGCGGTGGTGCCTACCAGTTCGATGCCGACGAAGGCGAACACGGCGATCTGGAACCCGGCGAAGAAGCCCATCAGGCCGTGGGGGAACATGCCGGCGTCGTTCCACAGGTTGGCCAGTTGCGCGGTGCGCCCGCTCGGCGAGGTGAAGCCGGTGACCACCATGTACAGGCCGGTGGCGACCAGGCCGAGGATGGCGACGATCTTGATCAGGGCGAACCAGAACTCCATTTCGCCGAACAGCTTGACCGTCACCAGGTTCAGCGACAGCAGCACCGCCACGCAGGTGAGCGCGGGGATCCACTGCGGCAGTTCGGGAAACCAGAACTGGGTGTAGGCGGCGATCGCCACCACGTCGGCGATGCCGGTGACCACCCAGCAGAACCAGTAGGTCCAGCCGGTGAAGTAGCCGGCCCAGGGGCCGAGCAGGTCGGCGGAGAAATCGATGAACGACTTGTAGTTCAGGTTCGACAGCAGCAGCTCGCCCATGGCACGCATGACGAAGAACAGCATGAAGCCGATGATCATGTAGACGAAGATGATCGACGGCCCGGCCAGGCTGATGGTCTTGCCCGAGCCCATGAACAGGCCGGTGCCGATGGCGCCGCCGATGGCGATGAGCTGGATGTGGCGGTTGGTCAGATTACGTTGCAGATGCTGGTCGTCTGCCGGTGGAGGCGAGGTTGGGGTCATAGGCTGCATTCCGGTGAGGGTCAGTCTTTTTGTGAGCGAAAGTCGGTTAGGCTACCACGCTGCACGCCGAACGCGGGTGTGGCAGATCGGCACGATTCTGGCGGCGTGGTCGTCGGAAAGGGCTGATAGGTATCAAGGAATAGTCCGATGACTACCGCTTCAGTGCCGGGTACGCCGCGTACGCCGCGAACCGGTGCCGGTGCGGCGAACACTCGCTCGACACGATCAGGCCGTCAGCGCACGCCGGCTGCGCCGCAGCACCACACCGTCGATCAGCCACATCACCACCATCGACACCCCGACCAACGGAAACGCGACGCCCAGCACCAGCATGACGCCCACCGCCGTCTTCCAGCGTGGCAGGTCATGGCGCAGCCGAGGCACGCCCAGGCCGCCCTGGGGCCGGCGTTTCCACCACATCACCAGGCCACTCAAAGCGCCCAGCAGGATCATCAGGCACACCAGCAGGATCAACGCCTGGTGCACCGGCCCGTACATCCGCCCCTCGTGCAGCATCACCCCAAGCTCGGTGGCACGCGCCGCGGTGCCGTAGTCCTGCCAGCGCACATCGGCCAGGACCTTGCCGGTGTACTGGTCCACATGCAGGGTGGCGTCGTGACGCGGGTCGTCGGCGAACACCGATACGGTGAACACACCTTGCGCGGTGGTCGGCGCGGTGATGCTGTAGCCCGGCGCCACGCCACGGGCATCGGCCAGGTCCTGCACCTGTTGCAGGCTGACCTGCGGCGCGGCCGGCGCGCTGTGAGCCTGGCCGTGGCCCATGTGCTCGGCATGCGCGCCGGACACCGGCATGGGCGTGTTCTCCAGCGCCCACGGCACGGTCTGGCGATGCGCCGTGTTCAGCGCACCGGCCTGCTGGTCGGACACCGGTACCTCGGTCCACATGGCCGCCGGGAAGCGGTTCCACAGCGCGGCGTACTGCTTGCCCCACAGGCCGGTCCAGGTCATGCCGCTGAGCAGCATGAACAGCAGCAGGGCCGAGCCCCAGAAGCCGACCACCGCATGCAGGTCGCGCCACAGCAGGCGCCCGCGTGCCGTCAGGCGCGGCCACAGCACCCCGGCGCCGCTGCGTCCTCGCGGCCACCACAGGTACAGCCCGGACACCACCAGCACGATGCCCCAGCCCGCCGCCAGCTCCACCAGGCGGTCGCCGAGGGTGCCGATCATCAGCTCGCCGTGCAGGGCGCGGGCGATGGCTTGCAGGTTGCGCTTGCCGTCCTGGGCGCCGAGCACCCGGGCGCTGTACGGGTCGACGAACACGTTCAGCTCGCGGCCGGCGTCGTGTACCACGAACTGAGCGCTGCGCTCGGCGCTGGGCGGGGGCAGGTACTGGCCCACGTGTGCTTGTGGATAAGCCAGCCGCACGCTGGCCAGCAAGGTGTCGGCGCTCTGGCGCTGGGCACCGGCCTCGACCACCATCAGGTCGCGGTACATCAGCGGGTCGAGCTGCGGCTTGAACAGGTAGATGATGCCGGTGATGGCCAGCAGGATCATGAACGGTGCGACGAACAGCCCGGCGTAGAAATGCCAGCGCCAGGCCAGGTTGTAGAAAGAAGGTTTCGGCGTGCTCACGGTGTCTCCGATCGAAACAGGATGGGGCGCGGTCGTGGCCGCGCCCCGAAGGGTTGGGTCAGAAGCTGAAATCGACCTTGGTCCAGAAGGTTCGGCCAGGCTCGCTGACCGGCTGCGGGTCCGGGGCCGGGTAGCCGAAGCCGGCGTTGCCCGCCAGGTTCAGGTGCTCGGCGTAGGGCTTGTCGAACAGATTGTCGACCCCGGCGCTGAGCTTGAGATTGCCGTTGACCTTGTAGGCGCCATTGAGCGAGAACACCCCGAAACCGCCACTTTTTTCGTAGTCCTTGCCGACCACATTGCCCTGGTTCTCGGCGATGCGGTGCTGCGCGGCGACCACGCGCCACAAGCCACCGACGCTCCAGGCGTCACGGCTGTAGGTCAGGCCCAGCCGACTTTCCAGGGGTGGCATCTGCGGCAGGGCCTTGCCGTCGCTGCTGTTCTTGCCCCAGGCGTAGGCCAGAGTGGCGTCGGCCTTCCAGTGCTCGTCCAGGCGGTAGGCGGCGCCCAGTTCACCGCCCAGGATGCGCGCATCGATGTTCTGCGCCTGGGAGCTGCTCATGCCCATCATCCCGGTGCGGTAGTCGAACAGGATGTAGTCGCGGATCTGGCCGACGTAGCCCGACGCCCAGGCGTCCAGGCGCTCGCCCTGGTACTGGATGCCGAAGTCGAGCTGGGTGGTCTTTTCCGGCTTGATCGCCTCGAAGGCGTTGACCGAGCCGGCGGGGCCGCGCTTTGGCGAGAACAGCTCCCAGTAATCCGGGAAGCGCTGGGCGTGGCCCAGGCCGATGTAAGTAGTGGCGGGCAGGGAGGCGAGGTCGTGTTCGTAGCGCACGAAGCCGCTGGGCAGGGTGTCGGCGCGGGTGTCGCCGCCGGTAGCGCTGGCCTGGCGGAAATCCCGTGCCGAGGCGCGGTCCAGACGGGCGCCGCTGATCAGCCGATCCTGGCCGGTGGCGTACCAGGTCAGTTCGCCGAACACGCCGTAGTTATGGAAGTCGGCATCCTTGGTCCATGGCTGGCCTTTGTGCGCATCGATACCCATGCCGCCGCGCGTGCGGTGCTCGTTGGTCTGCGCGTCCAGACCGCTGATCAACTGCACGTCGGCCCAGCGCCAGGTGGCCTTGAGGCGCGCGCCGAGGGTGCGGCGATCGACGTTGCTGACCATCGGCATGCCCATCATGCCGCTGCCCGAGGGGGTGCGCAGGCTGTAGTTGTCCATCACATGGTCGGCGTAGTTGTAGTAGACCTGCGCCTCGACCTTGTCGAGCACCTCACCCAGGTTGGATTTCTCGAAACGCAGGCCCAGGCTTTCGCGCTTGAACTGCGAGCCGTCCATGCCGCGCCCGGCGTATCGGGCTTCGCCATCGCCCTTGCCGGCGGTGAGTTCGAGCAAGGTATCGGCATCCGGGGTCCAGCCCAGGGTGAGGTCGCCGTTCCACTTGTCCCAGCGCGACGGCACGGTGTCGCCGTGGCCGTCGTGGTAGTCGTCCGAGCGCGACTGGTTGCCGACGAAGCGGGCGTAGCCCTGGTCGTTGCCGGCCGCCGCGTCCAGCACCTTGTCGAAGCGGCCGTTGGAGCCGGTCAGCAGGCTGGCGTTGACCCGGCTGCCGAGGCTGCCGAATTTCTCCGGCTCGCGCTCGAAGAGGATGGTGCCGGCCGAACCGCCCGGCCCCCAGATCACGCTCTGCGGGCCCTTGATGACGGTCAGTCGGTCGTAGGTTTCCGGCGAGATGTACGAGGTGGGCGCGTCCATGCGGTTGGGGCAGGCGCCGAGCATCACGCCGCCGTTGGTGAGGATGTTCAGGCGCGAGCCGAACATGCCGCGCAGCACCGGATCACCGTTGGTGCCGCCTGAGCGGATGGCGGAGAAGCCGGGGATGGTCTTGAGGTAGTCGGCGCCGTCGCTGGCCGGTACGGGCTGGCGCGGGTCCTTGGGGTTGGTGACGATGGTCAGCGGCGAGCTAGGGGCCACGGCGGTGATGACCGTGGGGCTCAGCTCGGCGCTGTCGTGGTCCTGCGGGACGGCGGCGACGGCCAGTGCCAGGGGGCTGAGCAGCGAGCCGCAGAACAGGGCGAGGGTGCGCGGGAGCGCGGACATGGGGGTGCAGCCGGACATAATGATTCCAGTCGATCAGTCGTGAGGAAGCGCGAGGCCAGTGGGCCTCGGACATGCAATGGGCGGTTCAGACGACGATCGAAGGTGGCGGCGCCCGACTGCGCGCACCGGGGAACACGGCGTGCAGGGCATGGCCCTGGCGGGTGGGAGCGCTACCCGGCACCGGCGGCGGCACACGGCTGGCGCTGAGCGGGCTGAGGGTCTGGGGCAGGGCGGGGCAGTTGAACAGCAGGCTGCAGTAGCCGCAGCGTTCCCAGTCGGCGTGCAGTTGGCCGTCGTGGCAGTGCTCGGCCGTGCTCGCTTCGACATGCTGACCAGCAGGGTCGATTACCGCCGGCGCGGCAGGCGCCATGGGCATGCGCATGTCCATGTCCATGGGCATTGACATACCGGCGTGATGATCCATCGGCATCGACTGGGAAACCAGTGGTCCGATGAAGATCATCCACATGGCGAACAGGCTCAGCCAGCCGCCACCGACGCGCCTGCGATCAGGGCGGGTGCTGCGGGCCGAGCGCAGTCGCGACAGGCTCATGGCCAGCGCCGATCAGCGATCAGTGGGCGTGATCGTGCCCTGCGGGCTGGTCGGCAGGCGCCTGCTTCTGCACGGCGACCTGCACGGTGACGTCGCCGGCCTTCTCGAAGTGCAGGGTGAGCGGGAAGCGCTGGCCGTCGCCGAGCAGGCTGCGGTCCTTGGGCTGCATGAGCATCACGTGGTAGGCGCTGGGGGCGAAAACCAGGTCCTTGCCGGCCGGCACCACCACGCTGTGCACCTGCTGCATCTGCATGGCGCCGCTGCTGGTCTTGACGTGCTCGTGCAGCTGGGTGTCGTCGCTCAGCGGGCTGTCGGCGCCCAGCAGGCGGTCATCGACCGGCCCGTTGTTATGCACCACGAAGTAGGCCGCGACATTCGGCGCGTTCGGCGGCAGTTGCAGCGACCAGGGATGGACGATGTGCAGCTCGCCGGCGGTGTATTCATGGGCGTTGGCGAAAGCGCCGGGCAGCAGCAGGGCGGCCAGGACGAGGGCGTGCTTGAGCATTGGGATTCTCCGGTCTGATCAGGTTCGGGAACGGCAGGGAACTCAGGCCAGGGGAGAGGCGCGCGGATTGAGGGCCGGCCACTGCTGGCGCGGCGTGGGTTGGTGCGTGGCGAGCGGCGGGGGTGGGCTGAAGGCCACCGGTTGCGGGCCGTGCATGCGCAGCGGTTGGCCACCCAGCGCCAGCATCGGCGCACCACCGGAGCAGCACCAGCAGTGCTGCATGTTGGAATGGGCATCCTGCTGGCCGAGGTCGATCTTGGCCAGGCCCTGCACGTCCAGCGTGGCCTTGCCGCCGCCGCTGGAACAGAAGGCCCCCCACAGCAGCTGCTCGGCCGGGCCCTTGGGCGCGGCAGAAGACAGCGGCATGGCCAGCAGGTTGAACAGCACTGCAAGGCAGGCGATCCAGGCGATGTGCCGACGTGGGGGCATGGAGAGATCCGGTCAGGAATCAGGGGGCTATTGTACGGCGCAGTATAGGGAAAAACGCCCCGGTGCGGTGATCTGCCGCAGCGGGGCGCCGGCTTCAGCCCTTGGCCCGGCCCAGCAGGCCGCGCACCGTTTCCTGCAGGTCCGCCGGCAACACCACCACCTTGGCGTTGCCGCTGCCGGCGAGGTTTTCCATGGCGCCGATGTAGCGCTCGCCCAGCAGGTACATGGCCGGGGTGGTCTCGTTGCCCACCGCCTCGCGTACCAGCGAGATGGAGCGTGCCGAGGCTTCGGCCAGGCTGATCTGCGCTTCGGCGTCCAGGCGCGCGGCCTGAAGCCGCGCCTCGGCCTCCAGAATGGCTGCCTGCTTGGCACCTTCGGCGCGCGTCACGTCGGCCTTTCGCTCGCGTTCGGCAGCGGCCTGGCGCTCCATGGCCTTCTGCATGTTTTCCGAGGGCTTGATGTCCTGAATTTCCACCGAGCGCACGGTCACGCCCCAGTCTTCGGTCTGCTCGGACATCGCTTCGCGCAGGCGCGCCTTGATCTGCTCGCGGCTGGACAGCGCCTCGTCCAGGTCCATGGCACCGACGATGGCGCGCAGCGAGGTCATGGTCAGGCTGGTGACGGCGAAGGAGAAGTTCTGTACGCCGTAGGAGGCCTTCTGCGGGTCCACCACCTTGGCGAAGCACAGCGCATTGGCGACGATCACCGCGTTGTCGCGGGTGATGATTTCCTGCTGCTGCACGTCGAGGATGATGTCCTTGGTCGGCAGGCGGTAGGCCACCACGTCCATGTACGGCACCAGGATGTTCAGGCCGGGCTTGAGGGTGCTGTGGTAGCGGCCCAGGCGCTCGACGATCCACTCCTCGCCCTGGGGCACGATGCGCACGCCCTTGAACACGGTGATCAGCACGAACAGGGCGATGGCGCCGACGACGATGAGGCTGGTCATTGCTAGCTTCCTTTCAACGGGGGTTCAGGGGCGGGTGACCCGCGCGATGTTGCCTTCGATGGCCGCCAGGCGTACCCGCTCGCCGGCGGCGATGTCGGTGTCGGCGACACAGGTCCATTCTTCGTTGCCCAGCACGGGCTTCTGGAACCGCACGCGGCCTTTCTGGAATTGCGACACGCTGGCGGTGAGCAGGCCCGCTTCGCCGATCACGCTGTCGGCGGTCCAGCGCACGTCCGGCTTGCGGTTGCGAAACAGCTTGAACCATACCAGGGTGGTGAGCGAGGACAGGATCACCCAGAGCAGCACCTGCAGGTCCAGTTGCAGCGTCGGCGCGGCCAGTGCGATCAGCCCCACCAGCACGGCGCCGATGCCGAACCAGAGGATGAAGAAGGTCGGCAGCACCAGTTCGAGCAGGATCAGGGCGATGCCGAAGACGAGCCAGATCCACCATTGCATTTCCATATGGGCAGGGCCTTGGGCTGAGGGAGAACGAAGTTTACGGCACTGTGTCGATCAAGACCATTCGGCGCCCGGCCGCTTGCGGAAAACCGGACCGATCCGCTGCCGTTGGAGATTTTTCTCACGGCGTGGCCAGGCGATGTCGTCCATTGCAGCGTCAGAGCATCAAGGCGGCCTTCAAGGCGGCCACCGAGGCGAACTGCCTATCCACCTCGGGCAGCGCCGGACGCTTGAGCACCAGCACCGGCAGCCCGAGTTCGCGCGCCACCTGCAGCTTCGGCTCGGTGGCGACGCTGCCGCTGTTCTTGCTCACCAGCACGTCGATCCGCCGTTGGGCGAACAACGCACGCTCGTCATCCAGGTGAAAGGGCCCGCGGGCGCCGATCACTTCGCAGCGGGCATTGCCGGGGCAGGCCTGCAGGGCGCGCAGGGTCCAGAACTGATGGGCGGGGATGGCTTCCAGGTGCTGCAACGGCTCGCGCCCCAGGGTGAACAGCGGCCGCTGGAACGGCCTCAGCGCCTGCATCAATGCGGCCCAATCCTCGACATCGCGCCAGTCGTCCCCCGGCTGCGCCTGCCAGGCCGGTCGTCGCAAGGCCCAGCACGCCACGCCGGCGGCCCGCGCCGCGAGTGCCGCATTGGCGCTGATGCGGGCCGCATAGGGATGGGTGGCGTCGATCAGCAGGTCGATACGTTCGGCTCGCAGGTAGTCGGCCAGGCCTTCGGCACCGCCGAAACCACCGACCCGCACCTGGCAGGCCAGGTCGTCGGGCACGCGGCCGATGCCCGCCAGGCTGTAGACGTGGGTGGGGCCGAGCAGGCGGGCCAGGGCCAGGGCCTCGGTGACGCCGCCGAGCAGCAGGATACGTCCCGTCACCATGGCCGTGGCGCCACACCGGCCGTACCCACCACCCCGCCCTGGCGGTCGATGGCGAACACTTCCACCTGTACCCGCGCCGGCACCACGCTGCGGGCGAAGGCCAGGGCATGGGCGCAGACCGCATCGCCCAGGGCCACCCCGGCAGCATGGGCCAGGGCCAGCGCCTGCTGGCTGGTGTTGGCCGCGACGATCGAGGCTTGCAGCGCCGAGTCGGCGCCGATGTCGGCCGCCCAGCCGGCCAGCTGCGGCAGGTCGATGCTCGAATGGCGGCTGTGCAGATCCATGTGCCCGGCGGCCAGCTTGCTGATCTTGCCGAAACCGCCGCACAGGCTCAGGCGTGCCACCGGCACCTTGCGCAGGTGCTTGAGCACGGCGCCGACGAAGTCGCCCATTTCGATCAGGGCCATTTCCGGCAGGCCGTAGACCCGGCGCATGGTGTCTTCGCTGGCGTTGCCGGTGCAGGCGGCGATGTGCGTGCAGCCATTGCTGTGGGCGACGTCGATGCCCTGGTGGATGGACGCGATGTAGGCGGCGCAGGAAAACGGCCGGACGATGCCGCTGGTGCCCAGGATCGACAGCCCGCCGAGAATGCCCAGCCGTGGGTTCATGGTCTTGAGTGCCAGTTCGGCACCGCCCTGGACGTTCACCGTGACCTCGAAACCGCCGTCATAGGCGCAGTGCTCGGCCAGGCGCTGCAGGTGCTCGCCGATCATGCGCCGAGGCACCGGGTTGATCGCCGGCTCGCCCACCGCCAGCACCAGGCCGGGGCGCGTCACCGTGCCCACGCCGTGCCCGGCGAAGAAGCGCACGCCCGGCGTGGCGCTCAGGCGCACCTGGCTGTAGAGCAGGGCGCCATGGGTCACGTCAGGGTCGTCGCCGGCATCCTTCAGGGTGCCCGCCTCGGCCTGCTCGCCGTCACCGCGACAGAACTCCAGGCGCATCTGCACCTGCCGCCCTTTGGGCAAGGTGATCTGCACGGCATCCATCGCCTGGCCGGTGAGCAGCAGGCGTGCGGCGGCGAGGCTGGTGGCGGTGGCGCAACTGCCGGTGGTCAGGCCGCTGCGCAGGGGCGCGGGCTGTTCGCGGGTCTCTTCACGCATCGACGGGCTTGACCACCTCGAGCAGGGTGATCGGCAGGGCCTGGCGCCAGGTGTCGAAACGACCCAGTGCCTGGGCCTGGGCCACATGGATACGGGTCAGCTCGCCGCCATGGCGCTCGCGAAACTGCGCCAGGGCCAGCTCGCTCTGCACGGTCACGGCATTGGCCACCAGCCGCCCGCCCGGACGCAGCTGCGCCCAGCAGTGCGCCAGCACGCCCTCGGCGGTGACACCGCCGCCGATGAACACCGCATCGGGACGCTCCAGCCCCTGCAATGCCTCGGGCGCCTTGCCGCGCACCAGGTGCAGGCCGGGCACGCCCAGTTGCTCACGGTTGAATTCGACGAAGCCCTGGCGGCCCTCGTCGGCCTCGATGGCCAGTGCTCGACAACTGGGGTGGGCACGCATCCATTCGATGCCGATCGAGCCGCAGCCGGCACCGACGTCCCACAACAGCTCGCCCGGCTGTGGTGCCAGGCGCGCCAGGGTGATGGCGCGCACGTCCCGCTTGGTCAGTTGGCCGTCGTGGCGAAAGGCGCTGTCGGGCAGGCCGCAGATCGGCGACAGGCACGCCGCGTGGGGCGTGGCCTGGCACTCGATGGCCACCAGGTTGAGGGCGGCGAGGCGGGCATGGGGCCAGTGTTCGGCGGTGCCGCTCAGGCAGCGTTCCTCGGCGCCGCCCAGGTGCTCGAAGACCTTCAGGCGACTGGGACCGAAGCCACGCTCGCGCAGCAGCGTGGCGATGGCGGCGGGGCTGTCGCCGTCGTTGCTCAGCACCAGCAGGCGCACGCCGCTGTAAAGCTGGGCGTTGAGCGCGGCCAATGGCCGCGCCACCAGCGACACCACCTGCACCTCCTGCAACGGCCAGCCCAGGCGCGCAGCGGCCAGGGCGCAGGAGGAGGGCATCGACAGCACGCGCATCTGTTCGGCGGGCACCTGGCGCGCCAGGCTGGCGCCGACGCCGTAGAACATCGGGTCGCCGCTGGCCAGCACGCACACCGGCTGGCCGCGCAGCGCCAGCACCGGTGCCAGGGAAAACGGGCTCGGCCACGGCTGGCGCTGACCGACCACGCAGCGCGGCAGCAGCGCGAGCTGGCGCGGGCCGCCGAAGAGGATCGACGCGCCCAGCAGCGCGCGCCGGGCCTGCTTGCCCAGGCCGCTGAATCCGTCTTCGCCGATGCCTACTACCGTCAGCCAGGGGGCCATGTCTCGATTCCGTCCCGATGGGTTGCTCGACCGCCGGCTTTTCATGCGGACGGACAAAGCAGGCATAATACCGCGCCTCGATTGCCCACGCGCGCCCTGACGATTGCCGGACACCCGCTTGAAGCCCACCCACGCCCCCGTCGCTGCACCCCGTCCCTCGGCCTGTCCGGGGTTGTGGCGCATCGTCGCGGCGGCCGATGGTGGTATCTGTCGGGTCAAGTTGCCCGGCGGGCAGTTGTCGGCCGAGCAGGCCGAGGCGGTGGCCGAGGCGGCCGAACGCTACGGCTCGGGCGTGATCGAGGCGACCAACCGCGCCAACCTGCAGATCCGCGGCATCGGCGCCCAGCACGCCGCCTTGATCGACCACCTGCTCGGCGCCGGCCTCGGCCCGCGCGAGGCGGCCGGCGACGATGTGCGCAACCTGATGCTCAGCCCCCTGGCGGGGGTGGACCCGGCGAGCGTGGTCGATGTGCGCCCGCTGGCGGGGCAGATCCTGCACCTGCTGGAAACCACTCCGGCGCTGCACGCGCTGTCGGCCAAGTTCGCCCTCCAGTTGGACGGCGGCGAAGACCTGGCGATGCTGGCCCACCCCCATGACCTGTGGCTGTCGGCGCTGACCCTGGAGCAGCGGCCCTGGCTCGCCTTCGGCCTGGCCGGCTGTCCGGGCCACGACGCGCCCTTGGGCGCCGTGCCGCTGGCGCAGGGCCTGGCCTTGGTGCACGCGGTGCTGGAGCGCTTCCTGGCCCTGGCCAGCCCTGAGCAGTCGCGCATGCGCCAGTTGTTGCAGGACTGTTCGACCCAGGTGTTCATCGACGGCCTGGGCCTGACCCTGCGTCGCGACGCCGCCGTGTGTGGCTGGCGTCGTGCGCCGGCGACGTCCGCCTGGCTGGGCCTGCTGGCCCAGCGTGATGGCATGGCCTTGGGCGTGGCCCCGCCGTTGGGTCGCCTGACCCCGGCGATGCTGCGCGGCGCGGCTCAGCAGGCTCGTCTGGCAGGGGACGGCAGCCTGCGCTTGACGCCCTGGCAGAGCCTGGTCCTGCCCAACCTGGACCCGCAGCGACGGGTGCCGGTACAGGCCGCCCTGGCCCACCTGGGCCTGATCGACCAGGTGCAGCACCCGTTGGCGCGCGTCGCGGCCTGCACCGGCGCCAACGGCTGCGCGCGCGGTCTGGCCGACACCAAGCGCGACGCACGGGTCGTCGCCGCCCTGCTGCACCGCGGCGCCCCCGCCAGCGTGCACCTGACCGGCTGCCCACGTTCCTGCGCCCTGGCCCATGTCGCGCCCGCCACCTTGCTGGCCCGGGCGCCGGGTCGCTACGACCTCTATCTGCGCGACGCGCGCCTGCCGGGATTCGGCAGCCTGCGCGCGTGCGACCTTACCCCAGAAGAAGCAGGCGCCATGCTCGACCTGCCGACGGAGCACCTCGATGATTGACTACATTCGCGATGGTCAGGAGATCTATCGCAATTCCTTCCGCATCATTCGCCAGGAGGCGCGCCTGGAACGTATTCCTGCCGACCTGGAAAAGCTCGCGGTGCGGGTGATCCATGCCTGTGGCATGGTCGAGGCCGTCGACGGCCTGCAATTCTCCGAAGGCGCCGGTCGCGCCGGGCGCGAGGCCCTGGCTAGCGGTGCGCCGATCCTGTGCGATGCGCACATGGTCGCCGAAGGCATCACCCGCGCCCGGCTGCCAGCCAACAACGAGGTCATCTGCACCCTGCGCGACCCGCGCGTGCCGGCGATGGCCAAGGCGGCCGGCAACACCCGCTCGGCGCTGGCCCTGGAACTGTGGCGAAGCCATCTGCAGGGCAGCGTGGTGGTGATCGGCAACGCGCCCACGGCCTTGTTCTATCTGCTGGAAATGCTCGATGCCGGCGCGCCGAAACCGGCGCTGATCCTCGGCTTCCCGGTGGGCTTCGTCGGCGCGGCCGAGTCCAAGGCCATGCTCGCCGCCGACAGCCGTGGCGTGCCCTTCGTGATCATGCAGGGTCGCCTGGGCGGTAGCGCCATGGCGGCGGCGGCGGTAAACGCCCTGGC
The DNA here is from genome assembly GCF_016518545.1 of Pseudomonas sp. S30. Taxonomy (GTDB): domain Bacteria; phylum Pseudomonadota; class Gammaproteobacteria; order Pseudomonadales; family Pseudomonadaceae; genus Aquipseudomonas. The sequence goes on along the minus strand of NZ_JACVTO010000003.1, from coordinate 67,569 downwards.
CACGGAGGTGGAGTGATGCAGCCTCGCGGACGTCTGCTCGGCCTGGGCGTAGGGCCCGGCGACCCGGAACTGATCACGCTCAAGGCTCTGCGCCTGCTGCGCGAGGCCGAAGTGATCGCCTACTTCGTGGCCAAGGGCAAGCGCGGCAATGCCTTCGGCATCATCGAGGGCCACCTGCACGCGCAGCAGACCCTGCTGCCGCTGGTCTACCCGGTGACCACCGAAGCGCTGCCGGCACCGCTGTCGTACGAGCAGGTGATCAGCGATTTCTACGACGAAGCCAGCATGCAGGTCGCCGAACACCTGGACGCCGGCCGCGACGTGGCGGTGATCTGTGAAGGCGACCCGTTCTTCTACGGCTCCTACATGTACCTGCACGATCGCCTGGCCCCGCGCTACGACGCGCAGGTGATACCGGGCGTATGCTCGATGCTCGGCGGCGCCTCGGTGCTGGGCGCGCCGCTGGTCTACCGCAACCAGACCCTGACCGTGCTCAGCGGTGTGCTGCCCCACGAGGACCTCAAGCGGCGTCTGGCCGAGGCCGATGCGGCGGTGATCATGAAGCTGGGGCGCAATTTCCCCAAGGTGCGCCAGGTGCTCGCCGAACTGGGGCTGGATCGGCGGGCGCTCTACGTGGAACGGGCGACCATGGCCAACCAGAAGATCGTCGCCCTCGATGAGGTGGATCCGCAATCCTCGCCGTATTTTTCGCTGATCGTGGTGCCGGGGGAAAAATGGCAGGGATGAACGACCACGACGCCATCGCCATCGTCATCCTCGGTGCGGGTAGCCTGGCCACCGCCAGGCGCGTGCAGCAGCGCTTGCCCCAGGCCCGCATCCATGGCCTGAGCGGCCGCGTCGAAGGGGTGGACCACCTCTATGAGAACTTCGGCGACACCTTGCGCGGCCTGTACCGCGAGGGCGTGCCCATCGTCGCCCTGTGCGCCGCCGGCATCGTCATCCGTAGCCTGGCGTCGGTACTCGACGAGAAAGGCACTGAGCCACCCGTGCTGGCCGTGGCCGAGGATGGCAGTGCAGTGGTACCGCTGCTGGGCGGGCTCAGCGGGGTCAACCGCCTGGCCCGCGAGATCGGCGAGGCGCTGGGCGTGGCGGCGGCGATCACCACCAGCGGCGAGCTGCGGTTCGGCACCTGCCTGCTCAACCCGCCAGCGGGCTATGCCCTGGCCGACCTGGAGCAGGGCAAGCGTTTCGTTTCCGACCTGCTGGCCGGCGAGGCGTTGCGCATCGAAGGCGCCGCGCCCTGGCTGGCCCAGGCCGCCCTCACCCAGGCCGACGATGCGCGGCTGAGCCTGCACGTGAGCTGCACGGCACGCGCGCCGAGTCGCGACGAGCTGCTGATTCATCCGCGCTCGGTGCTGGTGGCCATCGAGGCGGCCAGCGCCCAGTCCGTACACGCCGGCGACCTGGCCGCGCGCGTGCGCGCCGCGCTGGCCGCCGAGCACCTCGCCGAGGCTTCGTTGGTGTGCCTGCTGGCAGATGAACGGGCCATGGCCGAACCGGCGCTGCACGAGGCGGCTCGCGCCTTGGACGTGCCGCTGCGCTTCACCACCGCCGACGGCCTGGCCAGCACGGTACAGCGCACGGTCAGCGCCGCGCAGTTGATAGCGCGCGACGGCTTGCTGATCGGCGTGGCCAATGCGCCCCTCGAGCCCCGGAAGGTGGGGCGCGGTCGTGGTCGCCTGGCGGTGATCGGCCTCGGCCCCGGTGCGGCCGAGCTGATGGTGCCGGCGGTCAAGGCCGAGCTGGCGCGCGCCGAAGACGTGCTCGGCTATGAAACCTACGTGCGCATGGCCGGCCCGTTCCGCGCCGATCAGGTGCTGCACTGCACCGACAACCGCGAAGAGATGCAGCGTGCCCGGCACGCCTTCGAACTGGCCGCCCAAGGCCGTTCGGTGGTGGTGGTGTCCTCGGGCGATCCGGGCGTGTTCGCCATGGCCGCGGCGGTCCTGGAGGCGCTGCACGAATCGACCGACCCTGCCTGGCACCGGGTCGACCTGCAGATACTGCCCGGCGTCTCGGCCTCGCTGGCCACCGCCGCCCAGGCCGGTGCACCGCTGGGCCACGATTTCTGCGTGATGTCGCTGTCGGACAACCTCAAACCCTGGTCGATCATCGAAAAACGCCTGGACCTGGCCGCCCAGGCCGACCTGGTGCTGGCGTTCTACAACCCGATCTCCCGTGCCCGTCCCTGGCAGCTGGGCCAGGCCCTGGACATCGTGCGCCGGCATCGCGATGGGCAGACGCCCGTGGTGCTGGGCCGCGACATCGGCCGTCCCGGGCAGACGCTGACGGTAACAACGCTGGCCGAACTGACGCCCGAAAGGGTCGACATGCGCACCATGGTGCTGCTGGGCTCGTCCACCACCTGCGTGTTTCAGCATCCCGGCGGCACGCCGTGGGTCTATACCCCACGCTGGTACCCCCCGCACCGCTGACCTGAGAGGAACTCCTTCAGAGCGCCCGTGCCGGCGCGCTCTGGCTAATGTGGTTGTCCCTGATGGTCAGGGACAACCAAGGAGATTCCCATGAGCGACGACAACGCTACCCCAAGCACCGACGCCGGCCTGCTGGTCGAAGGCAACCTGCTGGCCTACGGCGCCGGCATGTCCGAGCAGCACCGTCGGGACGTGAAGAACGCTTTCCACTTCGCCACCCTGGCGGCGGACAAGACGCTGGATATCGAGAAAGACGGCAAGGCCTGGTACGACAAGTTCCTCGATGCCATGCGCGACCTGGGCTTCACCACCCCTAAGCGCAGTTTCGAAAAGGAAAGCTCGACCGAGCTGAGCGTCACCCTGGGCGCGGTCGCCGTGCGGGTCATCGGTGCTGCTGGCAGCGCGCTGATCGGTGGCACTGTGCTGGGTGAGCTGGCCAAGAAAGCCTTCGACAAGCTCACCTCCGTGGAAAACGACACGCGCATCGTCCATCACAAGAAGAAGAGCAAGGACCGTGGCGTGATCGGCATGGCGGCCTGCCTGGAAACCGAGAAAGGGGACGTGGTGATGGTCATGAGCTGCGTGCAGTCGACCGCGCCGAACCTGGACGACGACGTGCTGGGCGTGCAGCTCAAGCTCGACCGCGCCGACTACTACGCCGGGCAGGCGGTACTGACCTTGAACAGCTTCGTCTACGACAAGGTGCGCGCCACCGTCGAGGACAAGCTGGGCGTGCGCAGCGTCGAAAACGTGCTGCAGTACGACATCTGATCCGGGGCGCGGCGTCTGCGGGCGCCGCACCTGCGACCTGCACGCAAGGGAGTTCGATCATGACCTACGATGACCACGGGCTGATGCTCATCGGCCACAGCGCACTGCTGATGCCGCCCGACCTCGACCCTCGGCAGCGCGCCGATGCCCTCGACTCGTTGCATTACTGCCAATTGGTCGCCACCAAGCAGGCCGGCGAGCGCTTCGCCCACGAAGATGCCTGGGCCATGGCTTATCGCCAGGGCTTCGCCTCGCTGCGCTGGCTTCGTCTGTCCAGTGCCCACGAGAGTACCACCGGCGCATCTGTCGAGGGCGCTGCCGCGCGGCCCCTGGCCGAATGGACGACGCAGCGCCACCTCGACTTCGACGGCCTGTTGAGCACCATCAGCCAGCGGCTGTTGGATCGACCCGAGGCGCTTGATCAGTTGCTGACCTTCGCCGTTCACGACCAAGGCTCCACGCATGCCCTGAGCGTCGAGTTCGGCCTGCTCGGCGCCGGGCCCACACTGGACCTGTGCAGCATCTCTACTCACAGCCCGCAGCCGATCGACCGCACCGCGCTGATCGCCGCGCTGCGGCGCACGCTGCCGGCCACCGCGCTGACGTTGCGGGCGTTGTCGCTGAAACTCGACGGCGCGCTGTTCGCGGCGCAGCGAGACGAGCTGCATGCCCTGGTCGCGCAGAAAGAGCGCGACAAACCACGCCGTCTGGCAGTGGAAGGGGGTCGCCATGAGTGAAGCCCATGCCGCGGTGATCGGCGCTGGTGTGGTGTCGTTCCTGTCGGGCGTGTCGGCAAGCCAGCGGGACAAGGTCAAACTGGCCCTGGCCTTGGCCGAGCGCGCCACCCAGGATGCCTTCGAGCAAGGCCTGGTGCAGGACTGGTTCGCCTACTACCGCAACCAGCTCAAGTTCATGGGCTGGGACGCGGTCACGGCCGAGCAGATCCACTGGCCGGACAGCGCCCGTGCCGATCAGGTGGACAAAGTGCTGAGCCTGATCTCGAAGACCGCCGGTGGGCATTTCGCCGACTCGGTACAGGTCTCGCTGGCCAGGCTGGCCAACGCTGCACGGCCCCTGGCCGAGCTGGAGCGCCACGCCCGCGAGCGCCAGCACTTCCAGCTGCTGCCCTGTGCCCCTGCGGGGCAGCATCGCGTCGACATGGTGCTGTACCATGAGATCGACCAGCGCGATACCTGGGAAGCGGGGTTCATCAAGCGCCAGCGCAGCCTGAAGAACGTGCGCGCCGAGCTGGTGCGGTTCAACCTCCTGGCATTCGAGAACAGCCACCTGCCCAAGGTGCAGAAGAACGTGGTGGAGGTGGCCCTGCGGCGCATCCTCGACTACGACCTCTGAGGCTCGTCGGCCAGCGCGCGCTCAGGGGCAATCGCGGGCGGTGTCGCGCTGGTTGACCCAGAACTGGATCAGCTCGCGCAACTGCGACAGCTCCACGGGCTTGGCCATGTGGCCGTCCATGCCAGCCTGCAGTGCCCGCTCCTTGTGCTCACCGAGAATGTGCGCGGTGAGCGCCACCACCGGCGTGCGTGGCCGTTGCTGGCTGCGCTCCCAGTCGCGCAGGCGCTCGGTGGCGGAGAAGCCGTCGAGCACGGGCATTTCGCAGTCCATCAGCACCAGGTCGTAGCGCTGGCGCTGCATGGCCAGCAGCGCCTGCTCGCCGTTGCTCGCGGTGTCGGGCTCCAGGTTCAGCTTGCCCAGCATGCCGCGGATCACCTTGGTGGAAATGCTGTTGTCCTCGGCGACCAGAATGCGGAAGTCCGCAGGCAGCTCCAGTGGCGCCGGTGCGCTGCCCAGCGCGGCGGCGATCGCTGTTTCCCGACCGCGCTGGGCCAGCTCCTCGGCCAGGGTGGTCTTGAGGGTGTAGCCGGCCACGGGCTTGGCCAGGATGCGCTTGATACCGGCGTTGCGGGCGATGACCTTGCTCGGCGCATTGCTGATGCCGGTGAGCATGATCACCAGGATGTCGTGGTTGAGGCTGGGGTCTTCCTTGATCTTGGCCGCCAACTGCATGCCGGTCATGCCGGGCATGTTCTGATCCAGCAGCACCGCGTCGAAGTAGTCGCGCAGGTGCGCCTTGGTGCGCAGCAGGGCCAGGGCTTCCTTGCCGGACGGCACGGCGCTGACGTTCATGCCCCAGGCACTGCATTGCTGGACCAGCACCTTGCGACAGGTGTCGTTGTCGTCCACCACCAGCACCCGCGCCTCACGCAGCGAGCCGTCGAGGTCGGCGGTCGGCTGTTCGAGACGGCTGGGGTCCAGGGGCAGGGTCAGCCACAGGGTGTTGCCCCGGCTGGTGCTGGTCTTGATGCCGAACTCGCCCTGCATCAGGCCGATCAGCTGCTTGGCGATCACCAGGCCCAGGTGTCCGCCGAGCTTGTTGCTGGAAAGGAAATGGTGACTGTGCAGTTCGGCCTGCAACAGCGCCTCGCGCTCGGCGCTGGGCATCGCCTCGCCGCTGTCCTGCACGGCGATGCGCAAGCGCACCGTGTCACCGCGCTGATCCAGGGCGACCACCAGCAGGATCTCGCCCTGGTCGGCGTTCTTCAGCGCGCTTTCGAGCAGGCTGGACAGCGCCTGGCGCAGACGCGTCGGGTCGCCGCTGATGACGCGCGGTACCTGGGGCTGGGTGAAGCTGATCAGCTCGACGCTCTGCTGCTCGGCCTTGGCCCTGAAGATGTTCAGGCAATCCTCGATCAGGGCGTGCAGGTCGAACTGCACGTCGTCGAGTTCGATCTGCCGGGATTCGAGCTTGGAGATGTCGAGAATCTCGTTGATCAGGGTCAGCAGCTCGTTGCCGGCGCTGTGGATGGTCTGCACGTAGTCGCGCTGCTTCACCGACAGCGGTGTACCGAGCAGCAGTTCGGTCATGCCCAGCACACCGTTCATGGGGGTGCGGATTTCGTGACTGATCTTGGCCAGGAACTCGGCCTTGGCATTGATCTCGGCGTTGCTGGCGGCCAGGGCGCGGCTGGCGCGGACCCGCTCCTCGTCGGTCTTGCGCAGGCGCTCGCTCACCGCCAGGTTGAGCAGCAGGCCGCTGACCACCGTCAGCCCCAGCAGGATGCACAGCAGCCAGGGGGTGGGCGTGCGGGTCAGGCCCAGCAGTGCCGGCAGCAGCACCAGCCCGCCGAGGGTGAACACCAGCATCCCCGCCGTGAACAGGCGCGCCGGAGCGTAGCCCTTGTACCAGTGGTAGGCGCTGGTCAGCAGCATGCTCAGGCTGCCCAGGGCGAGCAGGCTATAGGTCGAAAGGTTCAGCGGCAGCGTGTCGACGAACAACAGCAGCAGGCCGCACACCGCCGCGGCCAGCATCTCGACCTGCAGCAACCGGTTGAACGGCTGGTTGGCGCAAGGGCTGAAGAAACGCTGGGTGAAATGCAGCCCGGCGATGCCGGCGAAGACCAGCGCCAGGTAGGCGGCAGGGGTCTGCGCGCTGTGCCACAGCTGCCACCAGGGCCCGAACAGGTTGAGCAGGATCAACGCGCTGAGCAGCATCAGCCCATGGTAGAGCGCCAACACCAGGGTCGTGCCGGAGCGGGTGTAGAGAAAGCGGATGAGGTTGTGCAGGATCAGCATCACCAGTGCGCCGAACAGCATCCCGAACAGCAGCGGCTGACGCTGGTCGCTGGCCGCCTGCGCCGCCGATTCCAGGCTGATGGCGGGACGCAGATAGTGCTCGGATACCAGTCGCACGTAGACGTCCAGGGCAGCGGTGGCGTTGGGCAATACCAGCACCTGGTCGCTGCTGCTCACCCCCGTGCGGGCCTTGCCTGGGTGATTTCCCGGATGCGACTCGCGCAGCAGCTTGCCGTCGTCGAGCGCGTAGAGGTCCAGGCGCGACAGATCCGGCGCGAAGATGCGCAGTACGCGGGCCTGCTCGCCAGGCTCCAGGCGATAGTGCAGCCACAGCGCCTGGCCGGGCTCGGCGGCGTCCAGTGCCTCGAGCTCCACTGGACTGAACTGGCTGCGGTAACGCTCGGAGCGCACGTCGGACAGTTGCAGGTTGGCCTGCTCGTCGAGCAGCATCGACCACCCCGAGCCTTGTTCGGCCGAAGCCGGCAGCGGCAAGAACAGGGTCAGCAGGCTGACGAGCAGGGCAGTGGCAATCCGAAGCCGACGCACGACGAGATCCTTTCAGGGCTGAGGGGCCGGGCGACAACTATGCGCGGCGTGCTGCAACGAAGGCAAGGCCCCGCAGGGCCCTGTCGACGAGCCGCGCGCAGGCGCTCAGCGTGACGGTTCACCGCGCTCGCGGGCGATCGCCCGGTAGCCGATGTCAGTGCGATGGAAGCTGGCGTCCCACGTGACCTGCTCGGCCAGGCGGTAGGCCTGGCGCTGGGCCGACGCTACGCTGTCACCCAGAGCGGTGGCGCAGAGCACACGGCCACCTGCGGTGACCACCTGACCGTCCTTGAGAGCGGTGCCAGCATGGAACACCTTGCCTTCCAGCCTGGCCGCCGCGTCCAGACCGCTGATCACTGCGCCCTTGGCGTAGTCGCCCGGATAACCCCCGGCCGCCAGTACCACGCCCAGGCTCGGCCGTGGATCCCACTGCGCCTCGACCTTGTCCAACGCCTTGGCGAAGGCCGCCTCGATCAGCAGTACCAGGCTCGATTCCAGGCGCAGCATCACCGGCTGGGTCTCGGGGTCGCCGAAACGGCAGTTGAATTCGATGACCTTGGGGTTACCTGCCTTGTCGATCATCAGGCCGGCATAGAGGAAACCGGTGTAGACATTGCCTTCGGCGGCCATGCCACGCACGGTGGGCCAGATCACCTGGTCCATCACCCGCTGGTGTACGTCGGCAGTGACCACCGGGGCGGGCGAATAGGCGCCCATGCCGCCGGTATTCGGCCCGGTGTCCCGATCGCCGACGCGCTTGTGGTCCTGGCTGGTGGCCATCGGCAACACGTTGTGGCCGTCGACCATGACGATGAAGCTGGCTTCCTCGCCGTCGAGGAACTCCTCGATCACCACGCGCGAACCGGCGTCACCGAAGGCGTTGCCGGCAAGCATGTCGCGCACGGCGTCTTCGGCTTCCTGGAGGGTCATGGCGACGATCACGCCCTTGCCGGCGGCCAGGCCGTCGGCCTTGATCACGATCGGCGCGCCTTTCTCGCGCAGGTAGGCCAGGGCCGGCTCGATCTCGGTGAAGTTCTGGTAGTCGGCGGTCGGGATCTGGTGACGCGCCAGGAAATCCTTGGTGAAGGCCTTGGAGCCTTCCAGCTGGGCCGCGCCCTTGGTCGGGCCGAAGCACGCCAGGCCGCGGCTGCGGAACAGGTCCACCACGCCGATGACCAGCGGCGCCTCGGGGCCGACGATGGTCAGGTCGACGTTGTGCTCGGCGAAGTCGGCCAGTTGCTCCAGGGCGCAGACATCGATGGCGACGTTCTGGCACTTGGCTTCGGTGGCGGTGCCGGCGTTGCCGGGCGCGACGAAGATTTTTTCCACACGGGGGTCCTGGGCGACTTTCCAGGCCAGGGCGTGCTCACGACCGCCACTGCCGATGATCAAAACGTTCATTTCATAACCTCGAATGCTGTCGGGCGCGAGGACGGACCGCGCGCTGTACCAGGTCGCACCGAAGCGGCTGGGCGCCAGGCTCGGTCGGCGGCGCCGAGCACGGTTGCCGGTTGGCAACGTGCATCGGCGCACCCGACGCCCACCCGGCAGCTGCCTGCCCCAGTGCGGCCGATTGCATGAATCAGTGACGGAAGTGGCGCATCCCGGTGAAGACCATGGCAATGCCCGCTTCGTCGGCGGCGGCGATCACCTCGGCGTCGCGCATCGAGCCGCCTGGCTGGATCACCGCGCGGATGCCCACCTTGGCGGCGTTGTCGATGCCGTCGCGGAACGGGAAGAATGCGTCCGAGGCCATGACCGCCCCCTGCACCTGCAGACCGGCGTGCTCGGCCTTGATGGCGGCGATGCGGGCCGAGTTGACGCGGCTCATCTGCCCGGCGCCGACACCGATGGTCTGGCGGTTGCTGGCGTAGACGATGGCGTTGGACTTGACGAACTTCGCCACTTTCCAGGCGAACACCAGGTCGTGCAGCTCCTGCTCGGTGGGTGCGCGCTGGGTCACCACCTTCAGGTCGTCTGCGCCGATCATGCCGATGTCGCGGCTCTGCACCAGCAGGCCACCGTTGACGCGCTTGAAGTCCCAGCCCGGCGCACGTTCGGCAGGCCACTGGCCGCATTCCAGCAGGCGCACGTTCTGCTTGGCCGCGACCACGTCACGGGCCGCCTGGGAAATGCTCGGGGCGATGATCACCTCGACGAACTGGCGCTCGACGATGGCCGTGGCGGTTTCGCCGTCCAGCTCGCGGTTGAAGGCGATGATGCCGCCGAACGCCGACTCGCTGTCGGTGGCGTAGGCCAGGTCATAGGCCTTGCGGATGCCGCCTTGTTCTTCCGGCACCACGGCCACGCCGCACGGGTTGGCGTGCTTGACGATGACGCAGGCCGGCTTGACGAAGCTCTTCACGCATTCGAGCGCGGCGTCGGTGTCGGCGACGTTGTTGAACGACAGTTCCTTGCCCTGCAACTGGGTGGCGGTGGAGATGCTGGCCTCGCCCTTGTTCGCCTCGACGTAGAACGCCGCGCTCTGGTGCGGGTTCTCGCCGTAGCGCATTTCCTGGGCCTTGACGAACTGGGTGTTGAAGGTGCGCGGGAACTGGCTGCGGCCCTCGGTGGACAGCTGCGCCTGGGACTGGTCGATGCTGCCCATGTAGTTGGCGATCATGCCGTCGTAGGCAGCGGTGTGCTCGAACGCCTTGAGCATCAGGTCGAAGCGCTGGGCGTAAGTCAGGCCGCCGGCCTTGAGGCCTTCGAGCACCTGGGCGTAGTCGCCGGCATTGACCACGATGGCGACGTCCTTGTGGTTCTTGGCCGCGGAACGCACCATGGTCGGGCCGCCGATGTCGATGTTCTCGATGGCGGTCGGCAGGTCGCAGCCCGGCTTGGCGATGGTCGCCTCGAACGGATAGAGGTTGACCGCCACCAGGTCGATCGGCTTGATGCCGTGCTCGTTCATGATGGCGTCGTCGGTGCCGCGACGGCCGAGGATGCCACCGTGGATCTTCGGGTGCAGGGTCTTGACCCGGCCGTCCATCATTTCGGCGAAGCCGGTGTAGTCGGCCACTTCCACCGCGTCCACGCCATTGTCCTTGAGCAGCTTGTAGGTGCCGCCGGTGGACAGGATCTCGACACCGAGCTGTTGCAGCTCACGGGCGAACTCGAGGATACCGGTCTTGTCGGACACGCTGATCAGGGCGCGGCGGATCGGCAGGCGGGTAGTCTGGTCGGTCATTTCGGATTCCATAACGCGGTGGAGTCAGCAAAAAAGGCGCCTCTTTCGACGGAGCCGCCTTTTCTGGTTGGGATTCTGGCTTACAACAGATCGTACTGCTTGAGCTTCTTGCGCAGGGTACCTCGGTTGAGTCCGAGCATCTCGCTGGCCTTGGTCTGGTTGCCCTTGACGTGGTTCATCACGCTCTCGAGCAGCGGCGCCTCGACCTCCGAGAGCACCAGGTTGTACACGTCCGTGACGGTGGCGCCTTCCAGGTGGGCGAAGTAGTTGTGCAGCGCCTTCTCGACGCTGTCGCGCAGGGTCTGACCCTCTTCGCTCGGCGTGTTCAGGTGCTGCTTGAGATTGGCGTTGTCGCTCACGGGCGTTGTTCCACTCACTAATGTCTCGGTCATCATCGTCATGCGGCCACCCCTGGTCCGTCCTCTGTCTCAAGGCTGTGTCGACGTTCGGCGAAGAACGCTCGAACGTTGGCGCATTGCGCTTGGGTATCCTCCAAGCCATTGAACCGGGCGCGAAACTCCCTGCCGCCCTTGCGTGTTGCCAGGTACCACCCCACGTGCTTGCGGGCGATACGAACGCCCATCACATCGCCATAGAAGGCGTGCAATGCGGCCAAATGCTCTAGCAGAATGCGTTCCACTTCATCCAGCCCGGGAGCGGGAAGATGCTCGCCGGTGCGCAGGTAATGCTCGACCTCGCGGAAGATCCAAGGCCGGCCCTGGGCGGCGCGGCCGATCAGCAGGCCGTCGGCGCCGGTGGCAGCCAGCACGGCGCAGGCCTTTTCGGGCGAGGTGATGTCGCCGTTGGCGAACACCGGAATCGACACCGCCTGCTTGATCGCGGCGATGGTGTCGTACTCGGCGTGTCCGGTGTACAGGTCGGCGCGGGTACGGCCATGCACCGCCAGCGCCTGGATGCCCGCCTGTTCGGCGATCTTCGCCACCGTGAGGCCATTCTTGTTCGAGCGATCCCAGCCGGTGCGGATCTTCAGCGTCACCGGCACGTCGACCGCGTCGACCACCGCATGAAGAATCTCGGCTACCAACGCTTCATCTCTCAATAAAGCAGAACCGGCAGCCTTGTTGCAGACTTTTTTCGCCGGGCAGCCCATGTTGATGTCGATGATCTGCGCGCCGGATTCCACGTTGGCCCGTGCCGCCGCAGCGAGCATCTGCGCATCCCCGCCGGCGATCTGCACCGAGCGTGGCTCGGGATCGCCTTCGTGGATGCGGCGCAGGCGCGACTTGCGGCTGTTCCACAGCTTCATGTCGCTGCTGACCATCTCCGATACCACCATGCCCGCGCCCAGGCGCTTGCACAGCAGGCGAAAAGGCTGGTCCGTGACGCCGGCCATGGGCGCGAGAATCAGGTTGTTGTGCAGTGTGTATGGGCCGATGCGTACCGCCGACATAGGTGTTCCCTGTTGTGGGGCCGGATCAAGTGGAGTTCGAAAAAGGGATCGCATGATACCCGCTCTCGGTGACCGGATAAAGATAGCGCTGGATAAAAAGTGAGCAACTGCGCGCCTGCGCCGCATGCCCCAGGCGGCGAGCCCCGCGCCCCTGTGCCGGGGGCTCGGGCCTGCCGTCTGTCGCGGGCTATTCCGGGGAGCGGAAGCTGAGGCTGTAGTTCACGGCCTTCGGGCCGGGATCGAGGATGTCCAGGGCGATATGGATCGGGGTCTGGCTGGGCATTTCGCCACGTCCGGCAAGCTCGCCCGACAGGTATTCGCTGGGCTTGAACCGACGACTGGCGATCAGTTGGCCGTTGAGATCGGCGAAGCGCAGCTCCAGCAGCGGAAACGGCTGGCTGAAGGGGGCACGGTTGTAGATGATGGCATCGACGATCAGCGCGCCCTTGAAGTCCGGATGGCTGCGCACCACCAGGTTGCTGCTCTTGATGCGGGCGACATCGACGCGCGTCGGCACCTGGCAGCCGAGGGTCGGACACAGCTGTTGGAACAACGGACGGTAACGGTCGTGGCGGACCATTTCGTCGAAGTGATAATACAGGTACTGGAAGGCCAGCAGGCCTGCGGCCAGCAGCGCCAGGGCGCCCCACAGCAGGCGCTTGCGCCAGTTGGGTGCGGGCTTGTGCCACTCAAGCTGCAGCGGATCGTCGACCACGTCGACCAAGGGTTCCTTGCGCACCCGTGGCGGCCTGGCGGCCAGCATCGGTTCGAGTCGACCTTCGCCATCCCTGCCATCGAGTGGCTCGACGGGATCGTCATCGCGCGCCGACAGCCGCACTGCGGCATCGTCATCGTCCAGCGCCGACATCCCGGAGCCGACGACGGCGGGATCGTTCGCCGGATGCCAGGCGTCGCTCTGCTCGTCGTCGGCCTGCAGGCCGTTGCGCCGCACTACCGGGTCCAGGTCGTCGTCCAGCGCCAGGTGCGTGCCCAGGGAAGGCTCCAGGCGCTCGTCAGGCGTCGTATCCAGCTCCGATGGGGCGGTTTCCAACAGTACGGGCGCGGTCGTCGGCTCGGCCTGCGGCATGGTGCGCTCGTCGTTGGCCGTGCCGAAGGCCTCGTCGCCGTGCAGCTCGCCCCTGGGATCGTCGCGCCGAGCCTGCAGCGAGTCGTCGCCATGGGGCCTGGGCCGCTCGCCTTGCGGGTCGCGGCGCTCCAGGCTCGCCAGGGCCTGGTCCAGGTCCAGGGCGTCGAAGTCGGCCGCCCAGTCATGCTCGGCGGCGGGCGCAGTCGGCACCACGGGCGGCTGGTCCGTCGCGGCGGTCAAGGGCGACGACTCGGGAGGCTCGGCCATCGGCGGCACTGCTGCGGCCTGGCTCTGTTCGAGCAACTGGCGGGCGGCATTGAACACCTGCAGGCATTGCCCGCACCGCACCACGCCACGGGCCACGCTCAACTGTTGATGGTTGATGCGAAAGCGGGTCTGGCAATGCGGGCACTGGGTGACGAAACTGTCGGTCATGCGGCGATCCGGGTGTGTGCGCAAATGAGATGCAGGGTGGAGTCAGCGGCGACGACCGCTGATGCGGACCCAGCCGTCGCGTTCGGCGATCGGATCCAGGTCGAAGTCGGCGGCGTAGGCATTGGCCACTTCCTCCCCTTGCTCGGCCAGAATACCCGACAGCGCCAGCAGGCCGCCCGGACGTACCAGGCCGGACAGCTGCGCGGCCAGCGAGACCAGGGGGCCGGCCAGGATGTTGGCGACCAGCACGTCCGCCTGCATTGGTGGCAGCTGTTCGGGCAGGTACAGCGCCAGCCGCTGCTCGGCGATGCCGTTGCGCCCGGCGTTGTCGCGCGAGGCCTCCAGGGCCTGCACGTCGATGTCGGTGCCGACCGCCTCGCGGGCGCCCAGCAGCAGGGCGGCAATGGCCAGGATGCCCGAGCCGCAGCCGAAATCGAGCACTTGGACGCCCTCCAGGGCCTGGCCGTCGAGCCACTCCAGGCACAGCGCGGTGGTGGGGTGGGTGCCGGTACCGAACGCCAGGCCCGGATCGAGCAGCAGGTTGACCGCTTCGGGCTGCGGCGCTTGGTGCCAGCTCGGCACGATCCACAGGCGCTGGCCGAAGCGCATGGGCTGGAAGTTGTCCATCCAGCTGCGCTCCCAATCCTGGTCCTCGATAATCTCGGCCTGGTGTTCGGGCAAGGCCTGGCCGGTGATCAGGCGCAGGTGAGCGAACACCTGCTCGGGCTCGGCATCGGCTTCGAACAGTGCCAGCAGGTGCGTGTGCGACCACAGCGGCGTGGTGTTCAGATCGGGTTCGAAGATCGGCTGGTCTTCGGCGTCCATGAACGTGACCGATACGGCGCCCACTTCGAGCAGGGCGTCTTCGTAGGTTTCGGCTTGTTCCGGGCTGATGGCCAGGCGTACTTGCAGCCAGGGCATGGCGGGCACCTTCGCTTAATGTGCTGAATCGACAGGCGCAGCGCAGGGCTGCACGAAAGCGTGCGAGTTTACGCGAGTGCGTGAGCTTTGTAGAGCGAGGGCATGGGCGAGGGGCGCTCGAGCGTACGGGCCGTGAGAGGGGCAGGGGGCTGGCACAGGGTGCGGCGGCGTTGCCGGATCGGCGGCTGGCCGAGGTGGATCAGGCCAGTGGCGCCGGGGCTGCAGGGCAGTCCCGGCACGACGAGGCGAACATCGACACGGTGATGGTGCAGGCCCGCCACCGCATCGGTGCTACCGGATCACTCCTGGCTGGCCAGTTTGTGCTCGAGGTAGTGGATGTTCACGCCACCTTTGCAGAACATTTCGTCGCGTACCAGCTCGCGGTGCAGCGGTACGTTGGTCTTGATGCCATCGACGACGATCTCGTCCAGGGCGTTGCGCATGCGCGCCATCGCCTCGTCGCGGTCCTTGCCGTAGGTGATCAGCTTGCCGATCAGCGAGTCGTAGTTCGGTGGCACCGAGTAACCGCTGTACAGGTGCGAATCGACCCGCACGCCATTGCCGCCCGGGGCATGGAAGTGCTTGACGGTGCCTGGGCTCGGGATGAACTTCTTCGGGTCCTCGGCGTTGATCCGGCATTCTAGCGAATGGCCACGGATCACCACGTCTTCCTGGCTGAACGACAACGGGTTGCCGGCGGCGATGCTCAGCATCTCCTTGACGATGTCGATGCCGGTGACCATTTCCGAGACCGGGTGCTCGACCTGGACGCGGGTGTTCATCTCGATGAAGTAGAAGCGGCCGTCCTCGTACAGGAACTCGAACGTGCCCGCTCCCCGGTAGCCGATCTCGATGCACGCATCCACGCAGCGCTTGAACACTTCCTGGCGGGCCTTCTCGTCGATGCCCGGTGCCGGCGCTTCTTCGAGGACCTTCTGGTGACGGCGCTGCAGCGAGCAGTCACGGTCGCCCAGGTGCACGGCGTGGCCCTGGCCATCGGACAGTACCTGCACTTCCACGTGACGTGGGTTGGTGAGGAACTTCTCCAGGTAGACCATCGGGTTGCCGAAGGCAGCACCGGCTTCGTTGCGGGTCATCTTGGCCGAGGCGATCAGGTCCTCTTCCTTGTGCACCACGCGCATGCCGCGACCGCCGCCGCCGCCAGCGGCCTTGATGATCACCGGATAGCCCACTTCGCGGGCGATGGCCAGTGCGGTCTGTTCGTCTTCGGGCAGCGGGCCGTCGGAGCCCGGCACGGTCGGTACGCCGGACTTGATCATCGCGTCCTTGGCCGACACCTTGTCGCCCATCAGGCGAATGGTGTCGGCTTTCGGGCCGATGAAGGCGAAACCGGATTTTTCCACCTGCTCGGCGAAGTCGGCGTTCTCGGCGAGGAAACCGTAGCCTGGGTGGATGGCGGTGGCGCCAGTCACTTCGGCCGCAGCGATGATCGCCGGGATGTGCAGGTACGAGTCTTTCGACGATGCAGGACCGATGCAGACCGATTCGTCTGCCAGACCCAGGTGCATCAGTTCACGGTCGGCGGTGGAGTGGACCGCGACGGTCTTGATGCCCAGCTCTTTGCAGGCACGCAGGATCCGCAGGGCGATTTCCCCGCGGTTGGCGATCAGGACTTTTTCGAGCTTCCCAGACATCGTTGGCTCTCCGCGATTCAAACGATGGTGAACAGCGGCTGGTCGAACTCGACCGGCTGACCGTCTTGGACCAGGATGGCATCGATCACGCCGCTGACTTCAGCTTCGATGGCGTTCATCATCTTCATCGCTTCGACGATGCACAGGGTGTCGCCTTTCTTCACGGTCTGCCCCACTTCGGCGAAGTTCGGCGAGGTCGGCGACGGCTTGCGATAGAAGGTGCCGACCATCGGCGAGCGTACTGCAGTGCCTTTGAGCGCTGGGGCGGCAGCTTCGGCAACTGGCGTGACGGCGGCCGCGGCAGGGGCCGGCGCGGCGACTGGCGCAGCGAAAGGCGCCGGGGCTGCGTAGTACTGAGCGCCGGCAGGCGCCTTGCTGTTACGGCTGATGCGAACGGACTCTTCGCCTTCCTTGATCTCCAGTTCGTCGATGCCGGACTCTTCCAGCAGTTCGATCAGCTTTTTGACTTTACGGATATCCATTAAGCGGCAACTCCCAAGATTCGGTCGGGGATTCGAGTTTGAAAACGTGTCGAATAGGTTCATTCGTCATGCGTCGTAGGCCAGGTGACTGGACCTGGCCCTTGCATCATCGGGGCTGTGCGTTGGCAGCCAGGTGTTCCAGGGCAGACTCCAGGGCCAGGCGGTAGCCGCTGGCGCCCAGGCCGCAGATCACACCTACAGCCACATCGGAGAAGTAGGAGTGATGACGGAACGGTTCACGCTTGTGCACGTTGGAAAGGTGCACTTCGATGAATGGGATGCTCACCGCGAGCAATGCGTCACGTAATGCGACGCTGGTGTGGGTGAAGGCAGCCGGGTTGATCAGGATGAAGTCCACGCCTTCCTGGCGCGCGGCGTGGATCCGGTCGATCAATTCGTACTCGGCATTGCTCTGCAGGAACTGCAAGTGATGGCCAGCCGCTCGGGCGCGCTGCTCCAGGTCCTGGTTGATCTGGGCGAGAGTGACGGCGCCATAGACGCCTGGCTCGCGAGTACCGAGCAGGTTGAGGTTGGGGCCGTGCAGCACCAGTAGGGTGGCCATCTACGATTTCCTTGGTCTTGTAGGGCAATTCGACATAGCGCGGCGACTATGCCGCAAGTGGGCAGCAGTGTCCAGTTCCCTGCAATAGCCCGCACGTTGACCGAGGTTCGGGCAAAGTATGTGACCATGAACCCTGCTTTGGTCACTCTTGCGGAAAAGTTCCCACAGGTTGGGACCTTATAGCCCGAGCGTGCTGCGCACGCGTGTCAGAATCGTCGTCAATTGCTCGACGTTCACTTCGCCCACCGCCCGATCAGTGGTCAACTCGCGGCCGTCGCCAGCGAAGAACAGCAGCGCCGGAGGTCCGAACAGCCCGTAGCGATCGAGCAGCTCACGCTGTTCGGTGGTGCTGTCGGTGATATCCAGGCGAATCAGCTTGAAGCCGGCCAGGGCATCTTCTATCGCAGCGGCGCTCAACACCTGCTTCTCGATCACCTTGCAACTGATGCACCAGTCGGCGTACCAGTCCAGGACCACTGGCTGGCCGGACGCCTTGGCCTGGGCGAGGGCGGCGTCGAGCGCCGCAGGGCTCGTGAGCGTCTGCCAGGCAGCGCTGCGCGGCGTTTCTGCCGAGGCACTGGTCGGGTGATCGGGCAACGGGCGCAGGGGGTCGTCGGCACCGGTCAGTGCGCCGTACCAGCATGCCAGGGCGTAGAACAGGCACAGCAGGCCCAGCAGTTGTGCCAGGCGCTGGCGAGGTGGCTTAACCACGAACTCCAGGGCGCCGAGGAACAGCCCCACGCCGCCGGCCAGTAGGCCGACCAGCACCAGCGTCGCAGGCCCTGGCAGCACGCGGCTGAGCAGGCCGATGGCCACACCCAGCAACAGCACCCCGATGATGTTCTTCACCGTGTTCAGCCACGGTCCGCTCCTGGGCAGCCAGGCCGCGCCCCCGGTGGCCACCAGCAGCAGTGGGGCACCCATGCCCAGCCCCAGGGCGAACAGCTTCAAGGCACCGCCCAGGGCATCGCCGCTGGCGCTGATGTAGAGCAACGCACCGGCCAGCGGGGCCGAAACGCACGGCGAGACCAGCAGGCTGGACAGCACCCCGAGCACCGCGGCGCCCAGCAGCGAGCCGCCACGCGTGCCGCGCGCCACACGGTCCAGGCGCTCGCTCAGGGCGTGCGGCAACTTGAGTGCGAACAGGCCGAACATGGCCAGGGCGAATACCCCGAAGAACAGCGCGAAGGGCACCAGTACCCACGCCGATTGCAGGCGCGCCTGCAGGTTCAGGCCGGCGCCGAACAACCCCATCAGCGCACCGAGGGCGGCGAAGCTGGCCGCCATCGGCAGCACGTACGCCAGCGACAGCGCCAGCCCTCGCCAACCGCCGGCCTGGCCGCGCAGCACCACGCCGGAGAGGATCGGCAGCATCGGCAGCACACAGGGCGTGAACGTCAGCCCCAGGCCCGCCAGGAAGAACAGGGCCAGGCTCTGCCAGCCCACCTTCTGGCCGGCTGCCGCGGCGCTCGCCGGCCCGTCTCCCGGAATGCTCAGCCGGGCGCTCTGGGGCGGGTAGCACAGGCCTTTGTCGGCGCAGCCCTGGTAGCCCACCAGCAGGGTGAAGGCGCGGGTATCGGTGCGCGGCAATTCGATGTCGACGATGCCATGGTAGACCTCGACGTCGCCGAAGAACTCGTCGTGCTTGGCCTCGCCTTGGGGAATGCGCGGCTCGCCCAGGGCGATGTCGGCCGGGTCGCTGTGGAACTGCAAGCGGTGGCGATACAGGTAATAGCCCTCGGTGGCGATCAGGCGCACCGTGATGGACTTGGCGTCGGCGCGCAGCAGCTCGGGCTTGAAGGCCTGATCGACCGGGAGGAAATCGCCCTGGTTGGACAGCGAGGCGGCGCCGAGGGTGGCGCTTGGGCGATCGTCGAGCAGGCCCGAGGCGAACACGGGGCTTGCCAGCAACAGGAACAGCAGGAAAAACAGGCGGCGCATGGCGGACTCGCGAGGTGGAACGTGCCGGGCATGATAGCGGAGTTGATCGGCTCCGGGGATGACCAGGGGCTGTCCGGCGCGGCTTCTGCAGGCGTGGCGAACTGCCGCGCCTGCCTTCTCACTCGGCGCCCTGCCGCTTGTGGACGTGCTCAAAAGCGGCTGCGGCGTCCTGGCTGGCTCAGCGCTTCACACCCTGAACGCGCCAACCGCCTGATTCAGCTCGCCCCCCAGTTGCAGCAACTGCTCGCCTTGCTGGCGCCCTTCGCCGATACGCTGCAGGTTGTCTTCACCGAGCCGGTGAATGCGCTCGCTGTGATCGCGGATCTCGCTCACCGCGCCGCTCTGCTGAGCGGTGACATCGGCGATGCGCACCGCCGTGTCGGCAATGGTGCGGATCGCGCTGACGATCTCGTCCAGCGCGCCGTCGGCCATCTGCGCCTGGCTGGCGGTGGCTTCGGCATGCTCCAGCTGGGTGCGCATGCCGTCGACCGACTCGCGCGCGGCCAGTTGCAAGCGATCGATCAGCACCTGGATTTCCCCGGTGGCGCCCGTGGTGCGCTGGGCCAGCGAGCGCACCTCGTCGGCCACCACGGCGAAGCCACGTCCCATTTCGCCGGCCCGCGCGGCTTCGATGGCGGCGTTGAGGGCCAGCAGGTTGGTCTGTTCGGCGATCGCGCGGATCACCGTCAGCACGCCGCCGATGGTCGCCGATTCCGCCGCCAGTTGCTCGATCAGTTGCGCGTTGCCCTGCACCTCGTCGACCAGCGCGCGCAGGCCCGACAGGCTCTGGCCGATCACCGCCTGGCCGTGTTCCACGGCGCGTCCGGCATCGCGGCTGGCATCGGCCGCCGAGCTGGCGTCGCCGGCCACTTGCTGGATGGTCGCCTCCAGTTCACCCAGGGCATCGCGGATCTGCGCGGTGTCGCCGGCCTGGCGCTCGGCGCCGTCGTGCAGCGCGGTACTCATGCCGGCCAGGGCATGGCTGCTGCCGGCGACCTGCTCGGCGTTGTGGCGCAAGGTCCCGACCAGCGTCACCAGGTACTGGCGCAGGCGGTTGAGCGACTCCTGGATCTCGCGCAACTCGACATTGGTGCGGCCCAGTTCCACGGCCTGGCCGAAATCCCCTTCGGCCCAGCGCGACAGCGCTGGTGCCAGGCTGGTGAGCGTGCGGGTCAGGCGGCGCTGGAGGGTGTCGATCAGCAGCGCGATGAGCAGGATCAGGCCGATCATGCCGCCCTGGGTGAAGCGCACCTCGGCGGCGATCCTGCTGTGCTGGCCGCGCACCTGGGGTTCCAGGGCGGCGATGGCCTGCTGCACCGCGTCGAGTCGTTCGCGGGTACTGGCCGCCAGCGCGGCACGACGCTCGATCTGCTGACGGGTGCGTTGCAGCTCGGCCGGATAGCGGCCCAGCAGGCTCTGCAGCTCGCGCTTGAGGCCCACGGCCACGTCTTCCTTGTGCTCGTCGCCCTGGCTTTGCAGGCCCATCATCGCGGCGAAGTCGTCGGCGCTGGATTCGGCGGCACGGGTCACCCCCAGCAGCGGCAGGGCGTCGATCTGCTGGGCCTGGGTACGGATCTGCTGAAGTTCTCGCTCCACCTCGTCGGCAAGCTCCGCGCGGCCGCTGCTGATCAGCTTGTCGCGTGCCGAGGCCATGCGCCCCAGGTGCAGCGACGCCTCCAGCAGCGGGGCGAGGTAGCGCGGTGCGTCGGTACTGCCGCTGTCCCGGGCATAGCTCGCCAGTTGCTCGAAGTTGGCCGCCAG
This sequence comes from Pseudomonas sp. S30, assembly GCF_016518545.1. GTDB lineage: Bacteria > Pseudomonadota > Gammaproteobacteria > Pseudomonadales > Pseudomonadaceae > Aquipseudomonas. The sequence goes on along the minus strand of NZ_JACVTO010000003.1, from coordinate 46,760 downwards.
TTCCCGTTCGGCTTGCAGCAACAGCGCCTGCGGGTCCCCGGCCAGCTTGCCGGCCGCCAGCAGTTCGTTGGCGGTGAACGCCTGCAGGCCGTCCAGGCTCGGGCGCAGTTGGTCGGCCAGCGCCTGCGGCCATTGGCCGAGCGCCTCGTGCAGCCGGCCAGTGGCCTCCATGGCGGCCGCGTGGCGCAGGGCATCGCCGCTGGACAGGTAGGCCTGGATGTTGCCCGCCGCCTGGTTCTGGAACTGCTGGGACAGGCTCAGGTAGCGCTCCATCATCTGGTAGGGGCGCTCCAGGGCGCGCTGCGACCACCACAAGGTCGCGCCGAGCGCGAAGCAGACGGTCACCAGCAACAGGGTATTGAAATTGGTCAGCCACTTCAGGCGCATAGCCGCAGACTTCCAGGCAACGGTGAGGTAGGTGCCTGAACGTATTGCGGTTTTGTGACGCGGTGATGACGACGCCGGCTTGGCGCCAAAAAAAAGTGGCACAGTGCCGCTACTGATGCGCTACCCAGCCTCGCCTTGCTGCCCTGGATCTGCCGCAGCCTGGGCCTGGACCCTCATCACGCAATTGCGCCCGGCATGCTTGGCGCGGTACAGCGCTTCGTCCGCAGCACTGGCCAGGCTCAGCGCGTCGAACGCCTCGTCGAACTGCACCACGCCGGCGCTGAAGGTGCACTGCAGGTCCCGAGGCTGGGCAGGGTAGTGGATCTCGGCGAAGCGCTGGCGGATGCTGTCCAGCACCTGGTGGGCGGCGTCCAGGCCGGTGTCGGGCATGACGATGGCGAACTCTTCGCCGCCATAGCGGCCGATGTAGTCGGTCTTGCGCAGGCGCTGCTTGAGAAACAGCGCCAGGCTCTTGATCACCCGGTCGCCCATGGGGTGGCCGTGGTGGTCGTTGATCTTCTTGAAGTGATCGATGTCCAGCATCGCGAAACTCAACGGCCGCTGTTCACGCCTCGCGCGGAAGCTGCAATCTTCGAGCAGTTGCAGGATGTGGGTATGGTTGTACAGCCCGGTCAGGCTGTCGCGGACCATGCGTGCCTTGAGGTGGCGGGCACGCGCCGCCCGGTTGCGCACGGTGGTCAGCAGGTGGCGGGCGCGGATCGGCTTGGTGAGGAAGTCATCGCCGCCCTCGCTCATGGCGTCGAGCTGTTTGTCCAGGTCGTCCTCGGCAGACAGGTAGATGATCGGCACGCTGACATAACGGTCGTTGTGGCGGATCACCTTGGCGAGCTCGGCGCCGCTGCAGTCGGGCATGTACATGTCGAGGATGATCAGGTCGGGCTGGAAGTCGGCCAGCTCGGCCATGGCCTGCATCGGGTCGGTGAGGCTGCGGGTGACGATCCCGGCGCCATTGAGCAGGCGCTCGGTGTGCAGGGCCTGTGCCCGTGAATCGTCGATCACCAGGACTCGGTACGGCTCGTACTGGGCAGCGCTGGTCAGCAACTCGAGCTTTTCCAGCAGGCTCGACGCTTCCAGCGTGCCGGTCAGGAACTCCCGTCCGCCGGCTCGCACGGCGGCCAGGCGGGTGGGCGTGTCGGCGTCGTGACGGCTGAAGAACAGCAGCGGTATCGCCGTGCTCAGCCCCTGCTGGACCTCGGCCGCCAGGGCCAGGCCGGCGCCGCGTGCGCTGAAGTCCACGTCCATGACGATCGCTGCGGGCAGGCATTCGCTGAGCGCCGCACGCAGGGCTGCGCTGCTGTCCAGCGCCGCAGTGCTCAGGCCGAAGAAGGCGAGTTGCTGGACCAGGCGTTCGGCGCGGTCGATGTCCTGCAGAAGGATGTAGACCGGCTTGCCCACGGCGGGCAGGTGCACGCTGCCAAGCTGGTCGCCCTGGCGCAGGCCTGTGCGCGACAGGCGCTGCATCAGGCGCTCGAGCTCGCCGATCGCTGGCGAATCCAGGCGTGCACTGCCGACCTCGAGGGTGGCCAGGAGCGTGCCTATGGCCTGGGCCAGAGCGGTATGCTCAGGCTGCTCGAAGCGTTCGGCATAGCGTTGCAGGCACAGGTTGGCATCGCCCAGTTCGGCGAGTCCGGCGCTGTTCCATTCGCCGCCCTGCAGGCGCTGCCAGATCCCCAGCATCTGTCGGGCCTGGTGAATGACGCGCTGGGCGAAATGCTGACGCAAGCGCTCGTGGCTGTGCTCGGCGGGCTGTGTCATGTCCTGGCTGCTTGTAGGAAGTTGGGGTGCAGGCTCGATGATGGCGCCATGCTATCACCTCTTACACAGCCCGTGCGTGCCGCGAGTCAGCAAAGCGAGGCGCCCGAACATTCAATTCGCGACCGCAGAGTCGCTTATGCGCATGCTTGCGTCTGCTTTATAGTGCCAGGGTGCGGGCCTGCCGTGGCACCCTGGCCAAGGGCTGCGGTCCAAGCCCCTGAACCTTCATGATTGATTAAGGACAACGCCATGCTGGACTGGAAAAACCGCGAGGCCAAGGCCGAGCGGCGCGAGCGCGCCGACGGTCGTGGCGCCGCCACCCGTAGCTATTTCGGCGGTCTCTGGGGCCGCGCCCTGTTGACCCTGGTCGGCCTCTATCTTCTGGTCTGCATCGGCCTGGGCTGGTACTGGAGCCAGGAACCGGCGCTGTTCCCGGTGCAGCAGAACGCCCAGGCGGCTGCCCAGAGCAATGGCCAGCAGATGGTGATCGGCTATACCACCACCGAAACCCTCAAGACCGTGGCCGCCACCCTGCTGGACAAGCCAGGGGGCTATATCGCCAACGACCGCTTCCCACCGGGGCTGTGGATGGACAACATGCCGAGCTGGGAATATGGCGTGCTGGTCCAGGTCCGCGACCTGTCGCGCGCCCTGCGCAAGGACTTCGCCCGCTCCCAGTCGCAGTCCACCGAAGACGCCGACCTGGCCAAGGCCGAGCCGCGCTTCAACTTCGATTACAAGAGCTGGATCCTGCCTTCCAGCGAGTCGGAGTTCGCAGAGGGCATCAAGTCCCTTGGCCGCTACCAGGCGCGCCTGGCTGCCGGCGACAAGGGCGCGATCTTCTATACTCGCGCCGACAACCTCAACAACTGGCTGGGTGACGTCGCCACGCGCCTGGGCTCGCTGTCCCAGCGCCTGTCGGCCAGCGTCGGCCGAGTCAAGCTCAATAGCAACCTGAAGACCGAAACCGTGCAGGCTGGCCAGGCGCCGCAGGTCGACGAGGAAATCGTCGAGACGCCGTGGCTGCAGATCGACAACGTCTTCTACGAGGCCCGTGGCCAGGCCTGGGCGTTGTCGCACCTGCTGCGCGCCATCGAGGTGGACTTCGCCGACGTGCTGGCCAAGAAGAACGCCACCGTCAGCGTGCGCCAGATCATCCGTGAACTGGAAGCGTCCCAGGAGCCGCTGTGGAGCCCCATGGTGCTCAATGGCAGCGGCTTCGGCATGTGGGCCAACCACTCGCTGGTCATGGCCAACTACATCTCGCGCGCCAACGCGGCGGTCATCGACCTGCGCCAGTTGCTCTCGCAGGGATGATCCCCAGCCCCGAAGAGGCTGCGCACCGCGCGGCCTCCGACGCCGAACTCGTGGCTTGGGTAGATGCCGAGGATCGCTACCTCGGTGCTCTGCCGCGGGCCGAGTTGCGTGAGCGCGGGCTCATCGGGCGCTGCACCTTCATTCTGCTGTTCAATGGCCGGGGCGAGCTGTGCGTGCACCGGCGAACCCTGAGCAAGGCGCTGTACCCCGGTTTCTGGGACGTGGCCGCCGGCGGCATGGTCGGCGCCCATGAAAGCTATGCCGAGTCGGCGGCCCGCGAGCTCGAAGAAGAACTGGGCATCGCGGATGCGCCCTTGCGTTTTCACGAACGGTTCTACTTCGATCAACCGGGCAACCGCCTGTGGTGCGCGGTGTTTTCGGCAGTCTCGGACGCGCCGCTGCGCTTGCAGCCTGAAGAGGTGATGGAGGCACGGTTCATGACCCTGGCCCAGGCCGAGGCCCAGAGCCAGGTGAAGGACTACTGCCCGGATTCGCTGGCGGCGCTGCAGCGCTACAAGGCGAACCTGTGAAGGCCCGATGGACGTGGCGCGGGCAAGTGCGCGAGCCTGGCGCCGCCGCGTCGCAATACCTGCGCAAAATGGCGCAATCCGATACTTAGCAAGCGATGGGTTTACCGTTACACTGCGCGCCCCTGCGGGGTTGTCGCGATGCTTGCGGCAGTAGCGCCGCCCCTGCCAGAGTGGGGCTTCGCGGTCGGTCCAGCCTCCTGGGCGCCGACCAGTTTTTGTCCTCAGCCAGAGGAACAAAAGTGGCCAAGAAAGCTTCTTCCTTCTCCGCCCTCGGTGGCCTGGTGTTTTCCACCGACGCCGGTCGGCATTGCCCCGATTGCAGTCAGCCGGTGGGCCAATGCGCCTGCAAGCAGCCGGTGGTCGCCGAAGGCGACGGCATCGCCCGTGTGCGACGTGAAAGCAAGGGTCGCGGCGGCAAGACCGTCACCACCATCAGCGGCGTGCCGCTGCCGCCGGATCAGCTCAAGGAGCTGGCCAGCACCCTCAAGCGCCGCTGCGGCACCGGCGGCGCCTTGAAAGACGGCGTCATCGAGATCCAGGGCGATCACGTCGACCTGCTGATCGGCGAACTGGTGAAACAGGGCTTCAAGGCGAAGAAGTCAGGCGGTTGAGCCAGTAGCCTTCGCCGCGGCTTTTCACACAGCGCCTAAACTCGTCCCTGTGATCAGGGTCTACCTGCGCAGACGGACGAATCGTCATCTTCAGCTTTCATACTGCGCGCGCCCGATGGGCGAGGGCAGTATCCAGAACTTATCGACAGGGGACTTGAATGTCCGTACGACGCACACGCAAAGACGATGGCAGCCAATGGACCGCGGCCGACAGCCGCCGTGTTTACGGGATCCGCAACTGGGGCGCAGGTTACTTCGCCATCAATGATTCCGGGCGCGTCGAAGTGCGTCCGAACGGCCCGCACAGCTCGCCCATCGACCTCTACGAGCAGGTCGAGCAACTGCGCCAGAGCGGCCTGTCGCTGCCGCTGCTGGTGCGCTTCCCGGACATCCTGCAAGACCGTGTTCGCCAGCTGACCGGCGCGTTCGACGCCAACATCGCGCGCCTGGAATACCAGAGCCGCTACACCGCCCTGTATCCGATCAAGGTCAACCAGCAGGAGGCGGTGGTGGAGAACATCATCGCCACCCAGAACGTCTCCATTGGCCTGGAAGCGGGCTCCAAGCCCGAGCTGCTGGCCGTGCTGGCATTGGCCCCAAAGGGCGGCACCATCGTCTGCAACGGCTACAAGGACCGCGAGTTCATCCGCCTGGCGCTGATGGGGCAGAAGCTCGGCCACAACGTGTTCATCGTCATCGAGAAGGAATCCGAGGTCGCCCTGGTGATCGAGGAAGCCGCCGAACTCAAGGTCAAGCCCCAGGTGGGCCTGCGCGTGCGCCTGTCGTCGCTGGCCTCGAGCAAATGGGCCGACACCGGGGGCGAGAAGTCCAAGTTCGGGCTTTCGGCGGCGCAGCTGCTGTCGGTGGTGACGCGCTTCCGTGACGCCGGGCTGGACCAGGGCATTCGCCTGCTGCACTTCCACATGGGCTCACAGATCGCCAACCTGGCCGACTACCAGCATGGTTTCAAGGAAGCCATTCGTTATTACGGCGAGCTGCGCGGGCTCGGCCTGCCGGTCGATCATATCGACGTCGGCGGCGGCCTGGGCGTGGACTACGACGGCACCCATTCGCGCAACGCCAGCTCGATCAACTACGACATGGAAGACTACGCCGGCGTGGTGGTGGGCATGCTCAAGGAGTTCTGCGACGCGCAGGGCCTGCCGCACCCGCACATCTTCTCCGAAAGCGGCCGCTCGCTGACCGCGCACCACGCCATGCTGGTGATCCAGGTCACCGACGTGGAAAGCCACAACGATGACGTGCCGACCATCGAGAACAAGGACGCCCTGCCGCAGACCGTGCAGTGGCTGGTGGACCTGCTCGGGCCGACCGACATCGAGATGGTCACCGAGACCTACTGGCGCGCCACCCATTACATGGGCGATGTGGCTGCGCAATATGCCGACGGCAAGATCACCCTGGCCGAGAAAGCCCTGGCCGAGCAGTGCTACTTCGCCGTGTGCCGTCGCCTGCACAACTCGCTCAAGGCGCGTCAGCGCTCCCATCGCCAGGTGCTCGACGAGCTCAACGACAAGCTGGCCGACAAGTACATCTGCAACTTCTCGGTGTTCCAGAGCCTGCCCGACACCTGGGCCATCGGCCAGGTGCTGCCGATCATTCCGCTGCACCGCCTGGACGAGGAGCCGATTCGTCGCGCGGTGCTGCAGGACCTGACCTGCGACTCCGACGGCAAGATCAAGCAGTACGTCGACGAGCAGAGCATCGAGACCAGCATGCCGGTGCATGCGGTGAACGAAGGCGAGGACTACCTGCTGGGCGTGTTCCTGGTCGGCGCCTACCAGGAAATTCTCGGCGACATGCACAACCTGTTCGGTGACACCGATTCGGTGAACATCTACCAGAACGCCGACGGCAGCGTGTACCACGCCGGTATCGAGACCCACGACACCATCGAAGACATGCTGCGCTACGTGCACTTGTCGCCGGAGGAGTTGATGACTCACTACCGCGACAAGGTCGCCAGCGCCAGCATCAGCGCCCGCGAACGGACCCAGTTCCTCGACGCGTTGCGCCTGGGGCTGACTCGGTCCTCCTACCTGTCCTCCTGACCCGCAGACAGCCCGCGTTCATCGCGGGCTTTTTGATCGCAACTGTGAGTGACCGTTGCGCTGAGCTCAGTTGGTGACAAGGCCAAGAGATTCTGGTCGAGGCATATACGTTGAGATCGAGCTGTAGAACACCTGGCCAGTTCTTGAGTGCGTGACTCTATCTGTCAGATATCTGTCTTGGCGCCGCGAGGAACAGGGCTATCAAAAGCGCTTGTAGATCTGCTTTGAATCGCAAGTGTGAAAGTTACTTTGTTTGGCTAAAAGTATGTTCATGTAGTGTTTGCGCTTACCGGCCTATTCGAACGCGGAGAAGCTCATCTGACTCATGGGCAAGACGTGTTGGCGTGGATGAACGGAGCGCTATTTCAGCAGCGGTCAGGCTGCCGGTGCTGACTTGATCGGAGTTTCAGTAAATGCAATGTTCTCGCGTTTGTGAAATTTCAAAGCGGCTGGGCTTACTGCTGTTTTGTTGATTGCAATTGCCGCCTGTCGGTCGCAGTAAGATAGCATTTTAGAATCACCGCTAGACGCCGAATTAGATTTAGTAGGCCCTGGTTTCGGTTCGATCTGAAGCCAAGGCACAGGGATGTGGCAAGCCACACAAAACTCCGAGTGGTACTCGGAGCAAGTTGTCCTCCCTTTTGAGGTCCTCGTATGTCGAAATCCCTGAGATTGCAGATTCTCACGCTGGTCAGCGGCAGCCTCGTGCTGGTCGTGCTCATTGCCTTGGCGTGTTTCCAGTTTCTATCCAGCAACGTGCACGCCTATCGCGGTCTGCTCGACGGCCCGTTGCATGCCTCGCAACTGGTCGATCAGGCCAACCTGCAATTCAAGATTCAGGTCCAGGAGTGGAAGAACGTGCTGCTGCGTGGCAAGCAGCCGGCAGATCGCGACAAGTTCTGGGCGCAGTTCGAAGACCAGGAACGTCAGGTGCAGGATACCCTTAGTAGCCTGAGTGCAATGGACGGCCTGGACCCCACGACCAAGGCTCGAGTCGACGCGCTTCGCACCGAGCACCGCACACTGGGAGTCGCTTATCGAAAAGGCCGTGATGCTTACATCGCTTCCGGCAATGAGCCGGTCGCCGGTGACACCGCCGTGAAGGGCGTTGACCGTGCTACCAGCGAGCAGATGAGCGGTCTGGTGACCGACCTACGCAAGCAGAGTGATGAGCGGTCGAAAATTCTCAGCAGTACCGCCGACCGGACCATTCTCGTCGGCACGCTAGTCATGCTCGCCTCGGCGTTGCTGGTCGGCGTGCTCACCCTGTGGATGGTCAACCGGAACATCGTCGGCCCGATTCGCATGCTGATCGAATATGTAGCGCAATTGAGCCAGGGCAAGTTCAGCGACCGCGTCAGCATCACCCGTCATGATGAGCTTGGGCATCTGGCGGTTGCCGCCAACACACTGCGGGATTTCCTCGCCGAGACTTTCACCCGCCTCAAGCGCAGCACCAAGGACTTGGACAGCGCCGGCGGCGAGCTGAAGGCGATTGCCGCGCTGATGGCCCAGGGCACCCACGAACAATTCGAGCGCACCGATCAGGTGGCGACGGCGATGACCGAAATGTCCGCCACTGCCCAAGAAGTTGCCCGCCATGCGGCTCAGGCTGCACAGGCCGCTGACGAAGCAGATCGTAGTTCCAAGGAAGGCAGCGAGGTTATGGACGCGACCATTGCCGCGATCACCCAGATGCGCACCGAGATCAGCAACACCGCCAACGTCATTCGGCGTCTGGAGGCCGACAGCGGTCGGATCGGCAAAGTGCTGGAAGTGATTCGTGGCATCGCCGAGCAGACCAACCTGCTGGCCCTCAATGCGGCCATCGAAGCGGCCCGTGCCGGCGATGCCGGGCGCGGTTTTGCGGTGGTCGCGGATGAAGTGCGCACACTGGCCCAGCGCACGGCGGCCTCGACGGCGGAAATCAACCAGATCATCAGTTCGGTGCAGACCGGCGCCGTCGATGCTGCACAGGCGATTGAAAGCGGACAGGCCCGCAGTCAGGAAAGCGTCGATCAGGTGGCGCTGGCAGGCTCGTCGCTGGAACGCATTACCAGCGCCGTGGAAGCCATCCGCGAAATGAACCGCCAGATCGCTACGGCCGCGGAAGAGCAAACGTCCGTGGCCGAAGACATCTCCCGCAACCTGACCGAAATCACCGCCATTGCCACCACCAACCAGGGCAACGTCCAGCGCACCCAGACTGCGAGCCAGGATCTGCATGTGTTGTCGGTGGGATTGAACGACGTGATCTCGCGGTTGAGCAATTAGGACTGAATTTGTGAGCAGGGAGCTTTCGCCCCCACGCTAATGACGGAGCTAGCCGGATCATGTACCCGCAGCTTCATGCGGTTGGCCCAGCGGTTGGCAGACAGGTCATCAGCAATACCCTGGCGGTGTCGGGCTGGTGTGGGAAGGCGAGGTGTATGGATGGAAGAACGAACTGTGCGATCCACTAAGCGAGCGTCCAAGAGCCTAGGCCGACGACATAGCCGGACTGGTCTTCAAGGCCGAAGGCTGCGACGAATACAACGGCAGGCCGAGTGCAGCCCCCGTTGAACGGGCATCAACTCATGCCTGTTACTTGACCCTTCTGGCGAGACTGCAGGCGCTATAGACAACTCGGCATTCGCTTCTGGCAGCCTTGCGACATTCACTCAGCGCACTTTTCTCGGCCACGGCGACATCAGCCCCACTGGCGACGCCGTAGCCATCCGATGCCCAGCCAACCGCTGCACACTGATTGTTGTAGGTCAGCACCAACTGGCAACGCTTGCCACCTCTCGCTCTACAGTCGTGCATCGCAGTCTCGGCAGCGGCTGATTTACTATCGAAATCAGTCACAGTTCCGGCTTTTCCCGAATCACTGTCGATTGAAATAGCACCCCATGTATCTACCCAAACAGCCTTGGGGGGCTGCGGATAGTTGCCTCCCTCGTTGTAGCCAGGCATGCCTGCCGCATCAGGAGGAATGCAATTTCCGCCTCCTGTGTCTACGCCGGTAGCGCATTGCGCAAAAGCGTTGGAGGCAAAGAGCAAACCTGCAACGAAACAAATGCCTATCGGACTGGTTGGGATGGTTTTCATTTTGATTGAGTAATCCGGTAAACGACTAAGGAAAACGCCCGGCAAACCCGTTGCCAAGCGCGCTGGATTGAGCAAGATCACAAGGCTTATCAACGACTGACAAATTTACGGAAAACGCCAGGCATGTTGCATGCCGACACGCATCAACTCGCAACAGGAAGACGCTCAACAGTACCTCAAGCCCTGGCCCTCAAACGCTGATTCCACCGCCGGATCATGAAGACCTTGTACGATCTGAAGCTCAACGGACCCACTGCGAACGTAGACGCAACTTCCACCCCACCCATCCCAACGTCACCGCCCGCAATCCCATGAACCCCAGGAAGGCCAGCCACAGTCCGTGGTTGCCCAACCCGCGCAGGGCCAACGCCACCGGCAGTGCAAGGGCCACCGACAGCAGCATCGCGTTGCGCATTTCCCGCGCGCGGGTCGCGCCGATGAACAACCCGTCGAGCAGATAGCTCCACACCGCCACCAGCGGCAAAAGCGCCAGGTAAGGCAGGTAGGGGTAGGCTGCGGCCCGCACGCTGTCGATGTCGGTCTGCAGATCGATGAACAGGTGCCCGCCGACCAGGAACAGTCCGGCGAACACCAGGCTGACGATCAGCGACCAGCCGCCCGCCACCACCAGAGCGCGGCGCAAGGTGTCCCGATCCCGCGCGCCGATGGCGTGCCCGCACAGCGCCTCCACGGCATGGGCCAACCCGTCCAGCGCATAGGCGGTCAGCAGCAGGCCATTGAGCAGCAGCGCGTTGGCCGCCACCGTCGCCTCGCCCAGACGCGCGCCCTGCACCGTGACGAGCAGGAACACCAGTTGCAGCGCCAGGCTGCGCAGGAAGATGTCGCGGTTGACCGACAGCAGCGGTCGCCAGGCGCCCCAGCGCTTGAGTGCAGACCAGTCGACGCGTCCCGGACAGGCGCGCAGTGCCGGGCGGGTCATGGCCAGGCCCAGCAGCGCTGCGGACCATTCGGCGATCACCGAAGCCCGCGCCGAACCGAGCACGCCCCAGTCCAGGCCCAGCACGAACCACAGGTTCAGGGCGATGTTCAGCAGGTTGGTGGTGAGCAGGATCGCCAGCGGCGCGCGGGCGTTCTGGGTGCCCAGGAACCAGCCGACCAGGGCGTAGCTGGCCAGGGCCGCTGGCAGGCCCAGCAGGCGGGTGTGGAAGAAGGTTTCGGTCGCGGCATGCAGCGCCTGGCTGGGCTGCATCGCCTGCAAGGCCAACTGGCTCAAGGGCAGGGCGAGCGCGCCGATCAGCACGGCGAAGCCCAGTGCCAGCAGCAGGCCCTGCACCAGTACCTGGCGCAACGCGGCGCCGTCGGCACGCCCGGCCGCCTGGGCGGCGAAGCCCGTGGAGCCCATGCGCAGAAAGCCCAACAGCCCGACCATGAAGGTGAACAGCGTGGCGCCGACAGCCACCGCACCCAACTGGTGAGCGTGCGGCAGATGGCCGACGACCGTGCTGTCGACCAGCGCCACCAGCGGCACCGACACGTTGGACAGGATCATCGGCGCGGCCAGTGCCCAGACCTTGCGGTGGGTGAGGCGATGCTGCCAGTCGGTGAACAGTGCGGTCATGGAAGGTACCGGATCGGGGGCGGTGCAGGCGGCTCGATGCGCCGCGCGGCGTGCGAGGGTGGGATTCTACCTCGCCAGCAACCATTGCACGCGAACAGGGTCTGACTTGTCGATCGCCATCAACTGCGATGCGCGCCGTTGCGCTATAGTTGCTGCCCTCATCACCCCGTTGCCGAAGAGTCCCTTTCCATGTTCAACAAAGGAATGTTGCTGGCCTGTGTGCTGGCCTTGCTCAGCGCCTGTGATTCCTCGTCCAAGGACGCCCCGCCGCCGGCCGAGAAGGCTGCCGCCAGCGCGCCTGCCGAAGCCCGCACGGCCAAGCGTGAAGATCCGGCGGTGCTGGCCAAGCGCTACGCCGATCGCGAGCTGAACGTGCTGGACGTCTCCGAAGTGCAGATCGAGGGCGCCAGCGCGCTGTCCATCAGCTTCTCGGTGCCGCTGGACGCCAACCAGGACTTCGCCGCCAAGGTACACCTGGTCGACACGGTCAAGGGCAAGCTCGACGGCGCCTGGGAACTCTCCGACAACCAGATGGAGCTGCGCATGCGCCATCTGGATCCGCAGCGCAAGCTGGTGCTGACCGTCGACAAGGGCCTGCTGGCGGTCAACGGCAAGGCGCTGGCCAGCGAGTCGGTCAGTCGCCTGGAAACCCGCGACATGCAGGCGACCGTCGGCTTCGCCAGCCGGGGTTCGCTGCTGCCCACCCGCCTGGCCGAAGGCCTGCCGATCATCGCCCTGAACGTCGACAAGGTCGATGTGGATTTCTTCCGGGTCAAGCCCGAACAGCTTTCCAGCTTCCTGGCCAGCTGGGGCCGCAACAGCAGCATGTACGCCTACGAGTCCAAGGACACCCTGAAGATGGCCGAGCTGGTCTACAGCGGCCGCTTCGACCTCAACCCCGCGCGCAACACCCGCGAGACCGTGCTGCTGCCCATCGCCGGGGTCAAGCCGTTGCAGGAGCCGGGGGTGTACCTGGCGGTGATGCGCGCCTCGGGCACCTACGACTATTCGCAGCCTGCGACACTGTTCACCCTGAGCGATATCGGCGTGTCCGCGCACCGCTACCGCGATCGCCTGGACGTGTTCGCCCAGGCCCTGGAGGGCGGCAAGGCGCTGAGCGACGTGACCCTGGAGCTGCACGACGAGAAAGGCAAGGTGCTGGCCCAGGCCAAGACCGACGGCAAGGGTCACGCCGAGCTGCCCATCACCGCCAAGGCCGACACCCTGATCGCCACCCAGGGGGTTAACACCACGCTGCTGCGCCTGAACGGCGCGGCCCTGGACCTGGCCGAGTTCGATATCACCGGCCCGCAGGCCAATCCCCTGCAATTCTTCATCTTCGGCCCGCGCGACCTGTATCGTCCGGGTGAAACCGTGCTGCTCAACGGCCTGCTGCGCGACCAGGACGGCAAGCCGGTCAAGGCCCAGCCGATCAGCGTCGAGGTGCGTCGTCCGGACGAGCAGGTCAGCCGCAAGTTCGTATGGGAAGCCGACCAGAACGGCCTGTTCCAGTATCAACTGCAGTTGGCCAGCGAAGCGCCGACCGGTCGTTGGCAACTGCTGCTCGACCTCGGGGGCGGCCGCAAGCAGGTCTACGAATTCCTCGTCGAGGACTTCCTCCCCGAGCGCCTGGCCCTGGAGCTCAAGGGCAGCGCCACGCCGCTGAGCCCTGAAGACGCCGCGCGCATCCAGGTCAGTGGCCGCTACCTCTACGGCGCACCCGCAGCCGGCAACCGCCTGAGCGGTCAGGCCTACCTGCGCCCTCTGCGCGAAGCGGTCCCGGCGCTGCCCGGCTACCAGTTCGGCTCGGTCACCGAGCAGGAGCTGAGCCAGGACCTGGAGCTGGACGAGGTCACCCTCGACCAGGCCGGCAAGGCCACCCTGACCCTCGACAGCCGCTGGGCCGAAGCTCGCTCGCCGCTGGAGTTGACCGTCCAGGCCAGCCTCCAGGAGTCGGGCGGTCGTCCCATCACCCGCCGCCTGGAGCAGCCGATCTGGCCAGCCGAGCGCCTGCCGGGCCTGCGCGGTCTGTTCGACGGTGACGAAACCGACAGCGACGCCCCGGTGCAATTCGAAGTGCTGGTCGCCGACCGTGAGGGCAAGAAGTTGGCGGTGGACAACCTCAAGGTCCGCCTGATCCGCGAGCGTCGCGATTATTACTGGAACTACTCGCAGAGCGATGGCTGGAGCTACAACTACAACGAGAAATTCCTCACCCAGAGCGAGGAAACCGTCAACATCGCCGCTGGCGCCACCGCCAAGCTGAGCTTCCCGGTGGAGTGGGGGCCGTACCGCGTCGAGGTGGAGGATCCTGAAACCGGGCTCGTCTCCAGCGAGCGCTTCTGGGCCGGCTACCGCGCGCAGGACAACGCCGAGGGCGGCGCAGTGCGCCCCGACCAGGTCAAGCTGGCGCTGGACAAGCCCTCCTATGCCGACGGAGCCACCGCGAAGATCACCGTGACCCCGCCGGCCGCCGGCAGCGGCTACCTGATGATCGAATCCAGTGACGGTCCGCTGTGGTGGCAGGAGATCGATGTGCCGGCCGAGGGCAAGACCTTCGAGGTCGAACTGGACAAGCAGTGGGCGCGCCATGACCTGTACGTGAGTGCCCTGGTGATCCGTCCTGGCGAGCGCAAGGCCAATGCCACGCCCAAGCGTGCCGTGGGCGTGCTGCACCTGCCGCTGGACCGCGCCGAGCGCAAGCTGGCGGTCAGCCTGCAGGCGCCGGAGAAGATGCGGCCCAAGCAGCCGCTGAGCGTGAAGATCAAGGCACTCAACGCCGATGGCAGCGTGCCCAAGCAGGTCCATGTACTGCTGTCGGCAGTGGACGTCGGTATCCTCAACATCACCGACTTCAAGACCCCCGATCCCTTCGCCAGCCTGTTCGGCCGCAAGGCCTACGGCGCCGACCAGCTGGATATCTATGGCCAGTTGATCGAAGCCGGTCAGGGCCGCCTGGCCAGCCTGGCCTTCGGCGGTGACGCGGCCATGGCCAAGGGCGGCAAGCGCCCCAACACCACGGTGACCATCGTCGCCCAGCAGAGTTTGCCGGTGACCCTCGACGACAAGGGCGAAGGCGTGGCCACGGTGGACATCCCCAACTTCAACGGCGAGTTGCGGTTGATGGCCCAGGCCTGGACCGACGAGCACTTCGGCATGGCCGAAGGCAAGACGGTGGTCGCCGCACCGCTGATCGCCGAGCTGTCGGCGCCGCGCTTCCTCGCCGGCGGCGACCAGACCCGGTTGGCGCTGGACCTGGCCAACCTGTCCGGCCGTGCCCAGCAACTCGACGTGCAGCTGAGCACCGAAGGTCAGCTGGACCTCGCAGGGCCCGCCCAGCAGCATGTCAGCCTGAGCGAAGGCCAGCGCACCACCCTGATGATTCCAGTGCAGGCCCGGGGTGGTCTGGGCCAGGGCAAGGTGCAGGTGCGGGTGAGCGGTCTGCAGCTGCCGGGGGAGAACCTCGACGGCTTCCAGCGTGAGTGGACCCTGGGCGTGCGCCCGGCCTATCCGGCGATGCTCAAGCACTACCGCGTAGCCCTGAAGGATCAACCCTGGACTCTGCCCGACAACGAACTGGCCGAATTCGAGCCGGCTGGCCTGGAGGCGACGCTGGCCTTGTCCAGCCGTCCGCCGCTGAACCTGGCCGAGCAGATCCGCGCGCTGGAGGCCTATCCGTATGGCTGCCTGGAACAGACCACCAGCGGCCTCTACCCCTCGCTCTACGCCGATGCCGACAGCCTTAAGCGCCTGGGAATCAAGGGCGAGCCGGCCGATGTGCGCAAGCGCAAGATCGAAATGGGCATCGAGCATCTGCTCGGCATGCAGCGCTACAACGGCAGCTTCGGCCTGTGGAGTTCGGACAGCGAGGAAGAATACTGGCTGACCGCTTATGTCACCGACTTCCTGCTGCGCGCCCGCGAACAGGGCTTCGGCGTACCGGCCGAGGCTCTGAAGAAGGCCAACGAGCGCCTGCTGCGCTACTTGCAGGAGAGCAACCTGATCGAGGTCGACTATAGCCAGGACCCGGCGCACACGCGTTTCGCCGTGCAGGCCTATGCCGGTCTGGTTCTGGCGCGTAGCCAGCAGGCGCCGCTCGGCGCTCTGCGCAGCCTGTTCGAGCGGCGCAGTGACGCCCGCTCGGGCCTGCCATTGGTACAACTGGCGGTGGCGCTGGACAAGATGGGCGACAAGCCCCGTTCGCAGGATGCCCTCAAGGCCGGTCTGGCGATCGGGCGCGGCAAGGGCTGGTTGGCCGACTACGGCAGCCCGGTGCGCGACCAGGCCCTGATCCTGGCGCTGTTGCAGGAGAACCAGCTGGCCAGCGGTCAGGTCGACCAGCGGCTGTTCGCGTTGTCCGACGAACTGGCCGCTAACCGCTGGCTCTCGACTCAGGAGCGCAACGCCTTGTTCCTCGCCGGTCGCGGCCTGCTGGGCAAGCCGGAAGGCCCGTGGCAGGCGCGGCTGGACAGCGCCGGAGAGGTCCGCCAATTCGACAACAGCGATTCGGGCATGCTGCTCGACGGCCCGCTGCTGGCCTCGCCCCTGACCGTGCAGAACCAGAGCAGCGAAACCCTCTACCAGCAACTGACGCTCTCCGGTTACCCACGTCAGGCGCCGGCACCGCGCAGCAACGGCCTGGAGATTCGCCGCGAATACCTGGGCATGAATGGCCAGCCTCTGGATCTGCGCAGCCTGCGCAGTGGCGACCTGGTGTTGGTGCACTTGGCGCTCAAGGCGCAGGAGGCCGTGCCGGATGCACTGGTGGTCGACCTGCTGCCGGCAGGTCTGGAACTGGAAAACCAGAACCTGGCGCAGAGCGCTGCCAGCCTCGACAACGCCAGCAGTGCGGTCAAGCAATGGCGCGAGTCGATGCAGAACGCCAACGTGGTGCACCAGGAGTACCGTGATGACCGCTATGTCGCCGCGCTGAAACTCGACGGCTACGGCACGACCCACTTGCTGTACCTGGCGCGTGCGGTCACCCCCGGCAGCTACCGAGTTCCACCGCCCCAGGTGGAGTCGATGTACCGCCCGAACCTCCAGGCGGTCGGGGAAAGTCAGGGAGACATGGTGGTGCGCGGCCGCTGAGCCCCGTTCGTCCTCGTGAGGACGGGTTCACCCGCGATGCGCTGGCCTGTTCGCCATCGTCATCGCGGGTACGGTCGACCCCGCTCTCATGCCAGGTCACGTCCCCTCAGCCAGGGCTCAGTGGATGATCCAGCTCAGCACCCACAATCCCAGCACCAGCCAGATGATCCCTGCGATGATCGACGCTCGCATGAAGGCCCGGATCGCCGAATACAGCAGCATCAGCCCGACGATGAGCGCCAGGATGCTGACCAGCGACGTATCCATGCCCAGGGTCCGCGACAAACCGTCGATGAAATTGCTGCCGGCGTTGGCCAGCAGGTTGAAAAGACCGCTCATGAGATCGACGATGAACTTGATCACCGCACCCAGCGCCTGCCCCAGCCACTCGAAAAAACCTTCTACATGCATAGTCGCTTCCTGATGATCGTTCCAAGCCTTTGGCCATTGTCCCGGCGCGCGGGTTCCCGATGCTGCGCGCAAGCATAGCCCGTCCGCGCACCCGCGCGGGTCGCTGGCTGCTCGGGTCGCTGATCTCGGGGCTGGTGGTGGTGGCCCTGCTGGCGCTGGCCGATCGGCTGTGGCCCTTGCCCATGCCGGGCGATGACCTGGCGCGGGTGGTGCTGGCCGAAGATGGCACGCCGCTGTGGCGCTTCGCCGATGCCGATGGCGTGTGGCGTTATCCGGTCAGCCCCGAGGAGGTCTCGCCGCTGTACCTGGAGGCACTGCTCACCTACGAAGACCGCTGGTTCTACGACCATCCGGGGGTCAATCCCCTGGCCCTGGTGCGCGCCGCCTGGCTCAACCTGCGTGGCGGGCGGGTGGTGTCCGGCGGCAGTACGCTGTCGATGCAGGTAGCGCGCCTGCTCGATCCCCATGACCGTACGCTGGCCGGCAAACTGCGCCAACTGTGGCGCACGGCGCAGCTGGAATGGCACCTGTCCAAGCCTCAGATTCTGCAGATCTACCTCGACCGTGCGCCGTTCGGTGGCACTTTGCAGGGTGTCGCCGCCGCCAGCTGGGCTTATTTGGGCAAGTCGCCGAAAGCCCTGACGCCGGCCGAGGCCGCCTTGTTGGCAGTGCTGCCCCAGGCGCCCAGCCGCCTGCGTCCCGACCGTCATCCCGAACGTGCCCAGCAGGCCCGGGACAAGGTGTTGCAGCGCCTGGCCGACTACCAGGTGTGGCCTGCCCAGCGCATCCGCGAAGCCCGTGAGGAGCCGCTGTTACTGGCGCCGCGGCAGGAGCCGACGCTGGCGCCCCTGCTGGCTCGTCGCCTGAACACCGCCGACAGCCCGCCGGCGATCCGCACCACGCTCGATGCGTCCTTGCAGCGGCGCCTGGAAGACCTGCTGCTGGGCTGGCGCGCCCGTCTGCCCGAACGCACCTCGGCAGCGATCCTGGTGGTCGAAACCCAGAGCATGGCGGTGCGCGCCTACCTGGGTTCGGTCGATCTGGGCGACGAGCGCCGCTTCGGCCACGTCGATATGGTGCATGCCTTGCGCTCGCCCGGCTCGACCCTCAAGCCGTTCCTCTATGGCCTGGCCATGGACGATGGCCTGATCCACTCCGAATCGTTGTTGCAGGACGTGCCTCGTCGCTATGGGGACTATCGCCCCGGCAACTTCTCCTCAGGCTTCAGCGGACCGGTTTCGGCCAGCTCGGCGCTGGCGTTGTCGCTCAATTTGCCGGCAGTGCAGTTGCTCGAAGCCTATGGACCCAAGCGTTTCGCCGCGCAGTTGCGCATAGGGGGCGTGCCGCTGGCATTGCCGCCGCTGGCAGAGCCGAACCTGTCGCTGATTCTCGGCGGAGCCGGCAGCCGCCTGGAGGACCTGGTCGGCGGCTACGCCGCGCTGGCGCGCCAGGGCAGGAGCGCGCGCATCCGCTTGCAGCCGCAGGACCCGCTGATCGAACAGCGCCTGCTATCGCCCGGCGCGGCGTGGATCGTGCGGCGCATTCTCAGCGGTCAGGCGCGCCCCGATCGCGACCCTCGGGCCGAACTGGTGCCGCGCCCGCAATTGGCGTGGAAAACCGGCACCAGCTACGGTTTCCGCGATGCCTGGTCAGTGGGCGTCGGTCCGCGCTACCTGATCGGTGTATGGATCGGTCGGCCCGACGGTACGCCCGTACCGGGGCAGTTCGGCCTGGCCTCGGCCGCACCCCTGATGCTGCAAGTGCACGACCTGCTGAGCAACCGCGACCGTCAGCAGGGCGTCGCCATCCCGGTGGAGCAGGTGCCGGCCAGCGTCGGCGTGGCCGCGATCTGCTGGCCGCTGGGCCAGCCGATGAAGCGACAGGACCCGCAGTGTCGACGTCAACGCTTCGCCTGGACCCTGGAGGGCACCACGCCGCCCACCTTGCTGGCCGCCGATCAGCCGCTGGGCCTGGGCCTGCGTGAGACGGTGTGGCTTAACGGGCAAGGGCTGCGCGTCGACGCTCGTTGTCCCGGCGCTCGCGCGCAGGACATCGCGCTATGGCCTGCGCCGCTGGAACCCTGGCTGCCTCGGGCCGAGCGGCGCAGCGCGCGCCTGCCGGCAGTCGATCCGACCTGCCCGCCGCAGGCGCCCCCGAGTGCCCCACCGCTGACGATCGTCGGCGTGCGCGGCGGCGATCACCTGCGTCAGCCGCTAACCAGCCACGAGCCCTTGCAGGTCCAGGTGTCGGCGCTCGGCGGGGCCGGGCGACGCTGGTGGTTTCTCAATGGCCACCCTCTGGGCGAGACCCAAGGACAGGACAACCTGACACTGCGCTTCGAGCAGATCGGCCGCATGCAGCTCAGTGCCCTGGATGAAAGCGGCGAGACCGCGCGCGTGGAGTTCGAGGTGGGCCAGTAGCGCCCCTTCATCGTCAGCGCCGGCCGGCGTATGCGCAAGCCCTGGGAAACAGGGTGTTTAGGGTCTCCAGACATGACGATCACCGGCAGATGCTGACGCGCGGTGTGGTCGCGCAGGCGCTGGATCGGATCGATACCGAACCTGCATCGCCCCGTTGCCTCATCCATTGGCCAGCCGTCAATGCGCGGTGAAGCGCTGGTTCACGGGCGAGTTACTAGGCGCCAGGGCCAGGGCGAGCTGAGTTCGATTGTGCAACCGAGTGAGGCGCAGGACCTGGGAAACGTAGAGCTTCACCGTGTTCTCGGTGATGCCCAGCTCGCAGGCGATCTGGTAGTTGGTCTTGCCCTGGCTCACCAGTCTGGCCACTTCGAGCTGGCGCGGCGAGAGCTTCTCGAACGAGGGTGGCAGCTCGCTCATCGGTTCCTCGACATCGTCGGCACGGCGGTGAACGCCCTGGCCACGGGCTTTCTCAAGATCCTGATACAGGGTGTCGATGGATTCGGCCAATTCCTGCAGGCGCTGGTTAAGCGTGCCCAGTTGCTGGACGCCGTTGCGACGTTCCTGCAGGGCCTGCTCGCGGCGCCGCAGCCCCTCGAGTAATTCGGCCGGGTTCATGGGCTTCTGATAATAGTCGGAGAAGCCCTCGCGCAGCGCGCGAATCACATCCTGCTTGTCGGCATGTCCAGTCAGCATGATCGCCTCGAACATCCGCTGCTCGCCGCTCAGTGCTTTCAAGGCGCGCATCAGCTCGATGCCATCCTGGCCGGGCATGCGCAGGTCGCAGACCACCAACCCGATGGATTCATCGGCCTGGTAGCACTCGATGGCCTCGGCCGCGCAATGAGCCGGAACGCAGCCGTAGCCTTCGCCTTCGAAATAGTCGCAGAGCTGTTCGACGATCATTGGCTGATCGTCCACGATCAGCACCTTTGTTTCACTTGCACCTTTGTTCACGCTCAACTCCCTGTCGGTACGGGTAATGCTCCGTGGCCAAACCGGCCGATACACGTGCAGATCCTGCATATTCAGCGTATCCCTGTCACTGTGACTTGGACCGCAGGGTCATTTATTGGATCCATGCAAAGGTCAGGAGCGCGCCGCCCAGCACGAATGGGGCCAGGGGCTGATGGTCACCCACCTGTTCGGTCAGGCCTCGCAGCACCCTCCTGAGTTTCGGGTTGGACGAGCGCCACAGGCGACGGCGGCATATCAGCCAGATCAGCAGCACCACACCGGCGCCGATGAAGGTGCCCAGCATGTGCACGTAGCCGGTGGTCAGGGCCAGCGCGCCGAGCAGCTTGACGTCGGTGGCGCCGAACCGGCCCGACCAGTAGCCCGGCAGGGTCAGCAACATGACGATCGCCAGCGCCCAGCCGGCATCAACCGGATCAGCGCCCATCCAGCTATGACCTGTGGCGAACAGCCAGATCAGTGCGCAAACCGCCGCGCCAAGTGTGAGGCGGTTGGAAATCTGTCGTTCGCGAACCTCTTGTTCGGTGCACAACGCTAGCCACATCAAGAGAACAATGCTGTGCATCGGGCAAATGGCCATCCATCTTTGTGAAACGAATCCTGCCATTACAGGAGATTCATCGTTGGACGGCGGGCGTACGCGCTGTCCATTCTGCTTGCCCGAGGACGAGCTCAACAGGTCACGTCGCCCTCATGACGGTTTCAGTCCAGTGTAGTCAGAATAGTGGCATCTTGCCGGATAGACTGGTCAGCGCTCAGCGAGGCGGGTAGTGGGACAGTAGCTGCGCCACGGTTTTCTGGATCGCCGTGGTACGCGCCTGCGGGGTCGCTGGGTAGTCGTCAATGGCATGTTCGGCGCTTGCACGCCACACCAGCTTGCCGTCACGGCCATCGAGCAGATCGATCTGCAGGGTCCCTACCTTGTAGTCCACGCTGCGCGTCTCGTTGTACATCGGCCCACCCCAGTACGGGCCCCAGGCGCCACCCCAGGCCCCGCCGTAAGGGATGGTGACCTGTTGCTGGCGATCTTCGACGATCAGGTACACGCGAACCTTGAGGTCTGCAGGGGCGCCTCCCGCGACAGGTCTCAGGCCACGCTGGTCGAGCTGGGCGGCGACTGCCTGACGCACGCGCTGCTCGGTGAGGTCGCTCTTGATCCGCGGATCCTCCGGTCGGTACTGCAGCGCCGGCTCCTGCCAGCTCCAACTGCGATAGCCGGCGAAGTCGCGGCCGGCATCGAAATCCTGGGTAACCTGGTTGCTGGCGCAAGCGGTCAGCAACAGTGCCAATGACAACACCACGAGGCGACGGATCATGATCGATGCTCCTGGGGGATTAACGCGGCGGGTAACCGCTGAGGGCCTTGCTTGCAGCCTCGCGCAGTGCGTCTTCACGTTCGCGCGGCGAGCCGCGATCGCTGCCGCTTTCCGCGCTGGCGCTCCACACGGCCTGGCCACTGCGAGCATCGAACAGATCGATGCGCACCACCATCACGTCCACCTGGTAGGTACGCACGATCGGTACGCTGCCGTAGCCGCCGTAGCCGTTGCGATAGCCGCCATAGCCGATTGCACCGTAGGGGTAGGGGTCATAGTCGTAGTCGCGTGCCTGCCGCAGCCGCTTCTCCAGGCGCAGGTCGGCGCTCACCAGCAGGTCGCCGGTGGTGCCATGGGCCGGGCGCAGGCCGTGCTGGTCCAGTACACCGCTGATGGCATCGGCCAGTTGCGCCGGATCGGCATTGGCGAAACCGCCGGGCAGCTGGCCGTTGCGCCAGCTCCAGCTGCGATAGCGGCCATAGTCGCGTGCCGGGGTGGGATAGGCGCTGGCGTCGAAGGTGCGCGCCGCTTGGGGCGGTGCCGGCGGTAGCGGCAGCGAACTGGCGACGTAGGGATTGCGACTCTGGCAGCCCACCAGGGCTACGCAGAGCCAGACCAGGCACAACGGACGGTATGGCATGTGCTCCTCCTCCCGAGCGGCATCAACGTGGACGACAGATCCAGTGCAGGTAGCGGCCGAGCCCGGCGAAGGTCGGGTGCCGGCGGTGGGCGAGCTCCATTTCCAGCAGATCGTGCAATGCCGCCTTGGCCTGGAATTCCCGGGGCATGTAGTCGTGGAAAACCCTGACGCCACTCTCTGCTTCGACCTGCCACTGCGGTTGGAGTTGCGCGCGCAATTCGCGCGGGTCCAGGGGCATCTGTGGCGTCAGGCTGTGCTTTTCGCCTGCCAGCCGGTCGCTGCGCAGTTTGCGCAAGTGCCCCTTGAGCAAGTTGCGGTACACCAGCGCGTCACGATTGTAGAACGCCAGGGACAACCAGCCATCGGCAGCGGTCAAGCGGTGTAGCGTGGGCAGAATGCTATGGGGTTCGGCCAGCCACTCCAGCACGGCGTGACACACCACCACGTCGAACGGCGCGTCGAGCTGGCCGCACAGATCCTGCCAGGGCGCCTGCACGAAGGTCGCTGTCTGTCCGGCCTCGGCGAAGCGTTGCCGGGCGCCGTCGAGCATGGGCGCGGCAGGCTCGGCCAGGGTCAGCTGATGGCCGCGCTGGGCCAGCCACAACCCCATGTGGCCCAGGCCTGCGCCGACGTCGAGGATGCGCAGCGGTCGCTGGGGCAGGGCTTCGGCCAGGTCGGCCTGCAGCACGGCGAGGCGGATCGCGCCCTTGGCGCCGCCATAGATCTTCTCCGCGAAGCGGCTGGCCAGCTCATCGAAATGCCGATCGTTCATCGGGCGAAGCGCCTTTCGCTGTGGGCCAGCTTGGCGCGGACCACCGCGTCCATGTCCAGCCCGAGCTCGCTGCACAGCAGCAGCAGGTACAGCACCACATCGCCGACCTCCTGGCCGACATGTTCGAGTTGTTCCGGTGACAGCTGGCGCGACTGCGCTTCGGTCAGCCACTGGAAGATTTCCACCAGCTCGGCCATCTCCACGCTGGCGGCCATGGCCAGGTTCTTCGGGCTGTGGAAGCCGCGCCAGTCGTTGTCGTCGCGGATACGGTGCAGACGCGCCGTGAGTTCTTGCAGATTCATCGAGGCTCTCCTTCTGGCCCATAGCTTCGGACGGGCCAGAGAGCAAAGCAAGTGAATTGCGAGCGTGCTAGAGGGCTCTCCAGTGGCCGGTCATGTGCAGCAGGTCGGCCCCCTGTGCACGGAGTATCAGTTGCCCCTGCGGCCCCGCGGCACTGGCGGCCAACAGTACCTGCGACGGCAGGCGCACCGGTTTGTGGAAGTCGACCGCGAAGGCGTAGCCGGCGACCGGCAGGTGCCCGCGCAGCTTGGCCAGGGCCATCGCCTTGCTCCACAGGCCATGGGCGATCGCCTTGGGAAAGCCGAACAGCCGCGCACTGGCTGCACTCAGGTGAATAGGGTTGTAGTCGCCGCAGATCCTCGCGTAGCGCCGACCGATATCGGCGTCCGCGTACCAGCGGGTGACCTCCGGCAAGTCTTGGCGGGTAGGGAACGCCGCAGACGCTGCCTGGGGGACGTCGAGCTTCAGTCCCTTGACCAGCATCCGACTGGTCTCGCGCCAGAGCAGGCCCAGGCCGTCTTGCGCTTCGGTGATCAGATCGAAGGTGCCGCCCTTGGCGTGGGCCTGCAGGTTGTCGGCGTACACCGCAAAGCGCAGCCCTTCGATAGCGCCCAGAGGGCGACGCACTTCGATCTCGTTATGCAGGTGCACCAGCCCGAGCAGGGGAAACGGAAAGTCCGCTGCGGTCAGCAACTGCAACTGGAGGTTGAACGCCATGACATGTGGATAAGTGGGCGGCAGGCGGCCCTCGTCGCTGAAGCGGCAGAGATTTCGGTACTGCGCCAGGTTCTTCGGGTCCACGCGCAGGAAGCAGCGCAGGCCGCGGTCGGGCAGTTGCCTGCCGCTGATCGCGCGTTTGCCCAGCGCCTTGAGATACAGGCCGCTGCGCCCTTGCGGGGCATGCAGATCGAGCCAGCTTCGGTTCATGTTCACGCCCCCATCAGTGCCTGTCCACACACACGCAAAACCTGCCCGCTCACCGCGCCGCTACCAGGCTGGGACAGCCAGGCCACGGCCTCGGCCACGTCTTGCGCACGGCCGCCCTGGCCCAGCGAACTCAGGCGCCGTCCAGCCTCGCGCAAGCCCATGGGCATTGCGGCGGTCATGTGCGTTTCGATGAAGCCCGGGGCCACGGCGTTGATGCTGATGCCTTGCTCGGACAAGCGTGGCGCCCAGGCCTCGGCCAGGCCGATCAGCCCGGCCTTGCTCGCCGCATAGTTGGACTGTCCGCGATTGCCCGCGATGCCGCTCACCGAGGCCAGCAGTACGACGCGTGCATGCTGATGCAAGTGCCCTGCGTCGAGCAGCGCCTGGGTCAGCAGCTGGGGCGCCTGCAGGTTGACGGCCATGACCGCGTCCCAGTAGTCGGGAGTCATGTTCGCCAGGGTCTTGTCGCGGGTGATGCCGGCATTGTGCACCAGCACGTCCAGCCCGTTGGGCAGCGCCTGGAGCAACTGCTGCGCTGCGTCGCTGGCGCAGATGTCCAGCGTCAGGGCCTGTGCGCCGATACGACCGGCCAGCGCGTCGAGGTCCTGGCGCGCCGCCGGCACGTCCAGCAGGATCACCTCGGCGCCGTCGCGGGCCAGCGTCTCGGCAATGGCGGCGCCGATGCCGCGTGCGGCACCGGTCACCAGGGCGCGTTTGCCTGCCAGCGGGCGGGTCCAGTCCTGTACCGAACTGGCGCACGCATGCAGGCGCAGGACCTGGCCTGAAACGAAGGCGCTCTTGGGCGACAGAAAGAAACGCAGGGCGCCTTCGAGCTGATCCTCTGCGTCGGGTGCCACATATAGCAACTGTGCGGTCGCGCCATTGCGCAGCTCCTTGGCCAGGGAGCGGCTGAAGCCTTCGAGGGCACGCTGGGCCACCCTGGCCTGTGGGTCGTCGAGCTGCTCGGGCGGCCGGCCGAGAATCACCACATGGGCGCAAGGAGCCAGGCTGCGCAGCACGGGTTGGAAGAACTCGCGCAACTGCCCGAGGGATCGACTGTCCGAAAGGGCACTGGCATCGAACACCACCGCCTTGAGTTTCGGACCGAGCCCCGCGACCCAGGCTGGCGACTCCAGGCCCTCGCCGAGGCAACTGTAGCGCTCGTCGGTGAGCGCCGCGGATACCCGCTCCACCCGGTTGGCCAACGGGCCGCCGCCGATCAGCAGGGCGCCCTCCACCGGGCGCAGGCGTCCGGCCTGCCAGCGTTCCAGCGCAGCCGGGCGCGGCAGGCCGAGGGCGTCGACCAGGCGGCGGCCGAGGTTGGAGTTGGCGAAGCCGAGGTAACGGTCGCTCATGATGTGGGTCTCCCTGGAGGCAAGCGTCAAGTGTGGACCTTATTTGCCCTAGGTGCGTTCGAATCCTGCGAAAGCACCTAGGCTATAACCTGGCCAAGGCGCGCGCTGCGGTGCTTGAGTGAAATCGAATCCAATTGTTTCAGGAGCAACCCGCCCATGCAGTCACCTCGTCGAGTCGCCATCCTGGGCGGTAATCGCATTCCCTTCGCCCGCTCCAACGGCGCCTACGCCACGGCCAGCAACCAGGCCATGCTCACCGCCACGCTCGAAGGGCTGGTCGAGCGCTACCGTCTGCATGGGCTGCGCCTGGGCGAAGTGGTCGCTGGCGCGGTGCTCAAGCATTCGCGTGACCTCAGCTTGACGCGCGAATGCGTGCTCGGCTCGCGGCTGTCGCCGCAGACCCCGGCCTACGACATCCAGCAGGCCTGCGGCACTGGCCTGGAGGCGGCCTTGCTGGTGGCCAACAAGATCGCCCTGGGACAGATCGACAGCGGCATCGCCGGTGGCGTGGACACCACCTCGGACGCGCCGATCGCCCTCAACGAAGGACTGCGTGGCGTGCTGCTGCAGGCCAACCGGGGGCGCAGCCTGGGCGAGCGCCTCAGGCCTCTGCTCAAGTTGCGTCCAGGGTTCCTCAAGCCCGAGTTTCCGCGCAATGGCGAGCCGCGTACCGGGCTGTCCATGGGCGAGCACTGCGAGCGCATGGCGCGCACCTGGCAGATCGAACGCGCCGAGCAGGACGCGCTGGCACTGCTCAGCCATCACCATCTGGCCGCCGCCTACGAACAGGGGTGGCAGGACGACCTGCTCACCCATTTCCTGGGCCTGACCCGCGATAACACGCTGCGCCCGGCGCTCAGCGCCGAGCAGTTGGCCAGGCTCAAGCCAGTGTTCGACAAGAGCGCCCAGGGCACCTTGACTGCCGGCAACTCCACGCCACTGACCGATGGCGCCGCCCTGGTGTTGCTCGGCAGTGAGGCCTGGGCCGAGCAGCATGGCCTGCCGGTACTCGCCTACCTGGTCGATGGCGAAACGGCGGCGGTAGATTTCGTCAAGGGCCGCGAGGGAATGCTCATGGCTCCGGTTCACGCAGTACCCCGCCTGCTGGCGCGCAATGGCCTGACCTTGCAGGATTTCGACTACTACGAGATCCACGAAGCCTTCGCCGCGCAAGTGCTCTGCACGCTCAAAGCCTGGGAAGACCCTGGCTACTGTCGCGAGGTGCTGGGCCTCGACGCGCCGCTGGGGGCGATCGACCGCGACCGTCTCAACGTCAAGGGCAGCTCCCTGGCCGCCGGCCATCCGTTCGCCGCCACGGGTGGGCGCATTCTGGCCAATACCGCCAAGCTGTTGGCCACGGCCGGCAAGGGACGGGCGCTGATTTCCATCTGTGCAGCGGGCGGGCAGGGGATCACGGCGATCATCGAGCGCTGAGGTGATAACCTTGCGGCACTCGTCTCGATGACCCGTGCCATGCCGTCTTCCGTCAGCCTCGCTCCGCCACGTGCCATTCCCGATCTGCAGCAGTTGCCGCGGCCGCTGTACGCGCGCGCCGAAAGCCTCGGCGCCGGCTCCTGGACTACCCGCCACCAGCATGACTGGGCGCAGTTTTCCTACGCCATCAGCGGGGTCCTGGGGGTCTATACCAGCGACGGCAGCTATTTCGCGCCGCCGCAGTGGGGGGTGTGGATTCCCGCAGGGCTGGAGCACGAGGTGGTCACTTCCATGCAGGCGGAGATGCGCAGCCTCTACGTGCGCCGCGATGCCTGCGCCTGGGCCGACGAGGCCTGCCGAGTCCTGGAGGTGACGCCCCTGGCTCGCGAGCTGATCAAGCAGTTCTGCCACATGCCCGCGACCTACCCTGAGGGCGACACGGCCGAAGCGCGTCTGGTGGCGGTGCTGCTCGATCAGTTGCAGGCACTGCCCCAGGTGGGCTTCTCGTTGCCGCTGCCGCGCCACCCGGGCCTGCTCGCCTTGTGCAATCGGCTGATCGCGGCGCCTGACCAGAGCCAGACCCTGCAGCAGTGGTCCCTGCAGCTGGGCGTTTCCGAGAAGACCTTGATGCGCCTGTTCCAGCGCGAGACGGGCCTTAGCTTTCGCAACTGGCGCCAGCGCATGCGCCTGCTGTCGTCGCTGGCGCTGCTGGAGGCCGGGCAGAGCGTGACCGACGCCGCGCTGGGCTGTGGCTACGACTCCACGTCGGCCTACATCGCCGCCTTCAAGCAACTGTTCGGCGCCACGCCCGGCGAATTGCGCCTTTAGCGAAGCGCCTGCCCCCACTCAGGTTCTGAAGCGCCGCACCAAGGCGTCCAGCTCGTTGGACAAGCCCTCCAGGCTTTGCGAATCCTGCCGCGCCGCCTGCGCCAGTTCGGCCACCAACTGGGCATCGCCATGGATCTGGCTGATGTGGCGGTTGATGTCCTCGGCCACCTGGTGTTGCTCCTCGGCGGCCGTGGCGATCTGCGTATTCATGTCGCGGATCACGTCCACCGACTCACGGATATGGCCGAAGCTGTCGCGCGCCTCGCCGATCCGGCTGACCGACTGCTGCGACACTTCCAGGCTCGCGTGCATCTGCGCGGCCACCTGCGCGGTACGGTTGGCCAGGGTGCCGAGCAGCCCGTCGATTTCCGCGGTCGAGTCGGCGGTGCGCTTGGCCAGCGCACGGACCTCGTCGGCCACCACCGCAAAGCCGCGGCCTTGTTCACCGGCGCGCGCCGCCTCGATGGCGGCATTGAGCGCCAGCAGGTTGGTCTGCTCGGCGATCGAGCGGATGGTGCCGAGGATCGACTGGATCGAAGTGCTGTCGCGCTCCAGTTGCTGCATCGACTGGGCGGACTGTTCGATCTCGTGGCTCAGGCGGTCGACGCTCTGCACGGCGGCATCGATCTGCTGCTGCCCCTCGCGCGCCTGTTGCTGGCCGCTGTCGGCCGACTGCGCAGCCTGGCTGCAGGAACGGGCCACCTCGTTGGCGGTGGCGACCATCTCGTGGAAGGCAGTGGAGACCATGTCCACGGCTTCGCGTTGACGACCGGCCGCCTCGGCCATGTCACCGGAGACCCGGGTCGAACTGGCCGAGGTGCTG
This sequence comes from Pseudomonas sp. S30, assembly GCF_016518545.1. GTDB lineage: Bacteria > Pseudomonadota > Gammaproteobacteria > Pseudomonadales > Pseudomonadaceae > Aquipseudomonas. Next base: position 18,109 of record NZ_JACVTO010000003.1, on the reverse strand, counting down.
AGGATTTTCCCCGCCGCGCCGCCAATGTGCTGGATCAGACCGCGGATCGCCCCCAGGAACTGGTTGAACCAGCTGGCCAGTTGCGCGGTTTCGTCATTGCCGCGTACATCGAGGTTGCGCGTCAGGTCGCCTTCGCCCTGGGCGATGTCCTCCAGCCCGCGGGTCACGCCATTGATCGGACGCACGATCAGCTTGGCGAAAGTGGCACCGACCACGGCGAACAGCGCTGCCAGCGCGAGCGCGATGCTGCCGATCAGCCAGGTGAGCCGCGTGGCGGCCTGCATCACTTCGGTTTCCTGGATCAGGCCGATGAAGGTCCAGCCCAACCGGTCGTCGGTGTAGACGTTGGCCATGTACGACTCGTCGCCGATCTTCACCTTCACCAGGCCCTTGCCAGCCTTGGCCAGGTCGGCATAGCCGCCACCGAAGCTTTCCAGTTGCTTGAAATTGTGGGCGGGGTCGCGAGGATCCACCAGCACGTTGCCGTTCTTTTCCACCAGCATCAGGTAGCCGCTGTCACCCAGCTTGATCTTCTTGACGATCTCGGTGAGGGCCTTGAGCGAGACATCGATGTTGATCACCCCACCCGGATTGCCCAGCTGGTTGCCGATGGCCCGCACGGTGCTGATCAGCACCTGGTCATCGGTGGCCCAATAGTAGGCGTCGCTGCGCACGGTCTTGCCGGGGTTGGCCATCGCCAGTTGATACCAGGGCCGTACGCGTGGGTCGTAGCTGGTGTACTTCTGGCCAGGCGGCCAGCTCACGTAGCCGCCGTCGGCCACGCCATAGGAGACGTAGGCATAGGCCGGGTGGGTCTGGGCCAGGCGCGTGAGACTCACCATGATCGCCTCGTCCTGAGTACCCCGCTCGGCAGGCGCCGAGGCGCCCATGTACTTGGTCAGGTCGCTGCCGGAGGCCGCGAGTTCGGGGAGCGATGCCAGGTAGTCGACGTTTTCGTCGATGGCCTGGAAGAAGATGTTCATCGCGTTGACGATCTGGCGAATCTCGCGGGTACTGCCATCGAGGAAATCTTCGCGGGCATCTTCGCGCAGGTTCATGACCACCAGGGTGGCGACGATGACGATGGGCAAACCGGCGATCACCGCGAAGGCCCAGGTAAGTTTTTGCTTGATGTTCATTCGCGCTCCTGGGTTGTTTTTGTCAAGGCAGGTAACCGATATGAAGAGCATCGGCAGAACGCGAACATTTCTGAAGGAAGACTCGTAGGAATTGCAGATGAAATCTACGTTAAAGACGCTTTCGGTCGTTTTTGGCTCATGTGGCCTACCGCCGAGCCCTGCTGCGCTGCTTATCCACAGCAATCACCCTCATTGGCCAGGCCCTGAAGAATCGGGCAATCCGGCCGATCGTCACCCTGGCAGTGAGCGATCAACTCGCTCAGGGTGTCACGCAGGCCCACCATTTCCTCGATCCGCCGATTCAACTCATCGATGTGCTGGGTCGCCAGCGCCTTGACGTCGGCACTGGCGCGCTGGCGGTCCTGCCACAGCGCCAGCAGCCGGCCCACCTCCTCCAGCGAGAAGCCCAGGTCTCGTGAGCGTTTGATGAAATTCAGGTGATGCAGGTCATCCTGCTGGTAGAGGCGATACCCACTGTCACTGCGCAGCGCCGGCTTGAGCAGGCCGATGGACTCGTAATAGCGAATCATCTTGGCACTGAGGCCGGTGCGTCGCGCGGCCTAACCGATGTTCATGGGGTCTCCTGCGGGGCATTGTCGGCGGGTTTCCAGGTCTTGAGCCACAGCGCATTGCTGACCACGCTGACGCTGGACAACGCCATGGCCGCACCGGCCAGCACCGGATTGAGATAGCCGAACGCGGCCAGGGGAATGCCCACCAGGTTGTAGATGAACGCCCAGAACAGGTTCTGGCGGATCTTGGCGTAGGTTTTGCGGCTGATCTCCAGGGCTGCCGGCACCAGCCGCGGGTCGCCGCGCATCAGGGTGATACCGGCGGCCTGCATGGCCACGTCGGTACCGCCGCCCATGGCGATGCCGATGTCGGCAGCGGCCAGGGCCGGCGCGTCGTTGATGCCGTCGCCGACCATGGCGATCGCGCCCTGCTGCTTCAACGCGTTGACGGTCGCAGCCTTGTCGGCCGGCAGCACCTCGGCATGCACGTCGTCGATTCCCAGCGCCTGGGCCACCACCTGGGCGCTGCCACGGTTGTCGCCGGTCAGCAGGTGGGTGGCGATGCTCTGGGCGTGCAGCGCGGCGATCGCCTTTTCGGCGCCCGGCTTGAGGCTGTCGCCAAAGGCGAACAGGCCCAGGACCCGAGGCTGTGGCGAGCGCTCGATCAGCCAGGACAGCGTCCGCCCCTCGGCTTCCCAGGCCTGGGCGCTGGCCTGCAGCGCACCGGGCTGCAATCCGCTCTCGTCGAGCAGGCGGCGGTTGCCCAGCGCCATGACCCGACCCTGAACCTCGCCCTGGATACCGCGCCCGGTGAGCGACCGGCTGTCGCTCACCGGGGGTATGTCCAGCCCCTGCTCGGCGCCGGCGTCGAGTACCGCCTTGGCCAGCGGGTGCTCGCTGCCGCGCTGCAGGGCGCCGGCCAGGCGCAGCAGGGCCTGTTCATCGCCTGCCGCCGCCTGGAGATGGACGATGCGCGGGCTGCCGGAGGTGAGGGTGCCGGTCTTGTCGAACACCACACCGCTCACCCCATGGGCACGTTCCAGGGCCTCGGCGTCCTTGATCAGGATACCGTGGCGTGCGGCCACGCCGGTGCCGGCCATGATCGCCGCTGGCGTGGCCAGCCCCAACGCGCAGGGGCAGGCGATGACGAGCACGGCGACTGCATTGATCAACGCATTTTCCAGAGGCGCACCGGCCAGCCACCAGCCGGCCAGCGTGATCACGGCCAGCACCAGTACCGCCGGCACGAACACCTGACTGACCCGGTCGACCAGCTTCTGGATAGGTGCCTTGGCGGCCTGGGCATCCTCGACCAGACGAATGATGCGCGCCAGTACGGTTTCGGTACCCAGTGCCTGGGTGCGCACCAGCAATCGTCCCTCACCGTTGATCGCGCCCCCGGTGACCGGGTCGCCAGGTGCCTTGGCCACCGGCAGGCTTTCACCGCTGATCAGCGCCTCGTCGGCATGACTGCTGCCTTCGAGCACTTGGCCATCGACCGGGAAGCGTTCGCCCGGCTTGACCAGCACCGTGTCACCCAGTTGCAACTGGCTGATCGCCACATCCTCTTCGCGCCCCTCGACCACACGTACCGCGCGCTCCGGTCGCAGAGCTTCCAGCGCGCGGATGGCACTGGCGGTCTGGCGTTTGGCTCGGCTCTCCAGGTACTTGCCCAGCAGCACCAGGGCGATCACCACCGCCGAGGCTTCGAAGTACAGGTGCGGCTGCATGCCGGCAGGCGCCTGCGCCCACTCGTACAGGCTCAAGCCGTAGCCTGCACTGGTGCCTAGCGCCACCAGCAGGTCCATGTTGCCAGCGCCGGCCCGCACGGCTTTCCACGCCGCCCGATAGAAGCGCGCGCCGAGAATGAACTGCACAGGGGTGGCCAGCACGAATTGCGCCCAGGCCGGCAGCATCCAGTGCAGACCGAAGGGCTGGACCAGCATGGGCAGCACCAGCGGCAAGGCCAGCAGCAGCGCCATCACCACGGCCAGGCGCTCATGACGCAGGCGTCGCTGGGCATCCCGGCGCAGCTCATCGCCGCTGCCTGGCAGGCTGGCACCATAGCCTGCCTGCTGCACCGCGGCGATCAGCGATGCGTCGGCGACACTGCCCAGCACCTCGACATGGGCACGCTCGCTGGCGAGGTTGACGCTGACCTGTTCCACCCCTGGCAGTTTGCCCAGGGCGCGCTCGACCCGGCCGGCGCAGCTGGCGCAGGTCATGCCGGTGATCTGCAGTTCCAGCATGCGGGTCGGCACGCGGTAACCGGCCTGGCGCACGGCCTCGACCAGTTGCGTCAGGCTGGCGGCAGGCGCCTGGACTCGCGCCTGCTCGGTCGCCAGGTTGACACTGACCTGCTCGGCGCCGCTGACTTTGCGTAACGCGCGCTCGACACGCCCGGCGCAGCTGGCGCAGGTCATGCCGTCGATCGGCAGGTCGAAGGTGATGGATGCGGGCATGGCGTCTCTCCTTGATCAGGCCATGAGCATCAACCTTACCACCTGGGTAAGGTCAATACCCCAGGTCCGCTCGCGTGAGCCCCAGCCCGTTCTGCCCCAAGGTGATGCGGTACTTGCTGATCTCGCCGGCCTTCATGAGCAGTCGAGTGCTGCGCTGGTCCTCCACGCCCGACGCGCAGCCCGGCATCTGCCCGGGCAGTTGGCGCAAGCGCACATCCACCGGCCCAGGCGGCAGGTTGAACGAGGTCGACTGCTCCTGAAACACGCGTCCTGAGAGCTGGTCGTTGAGATAGACACCGATTTCGCAACTGGTAGCCACTTCCAGGCGCTCACGGGAAATGATCAGCACACCGTATTGCGCATTGCCCTCGGCGCTGGCGGGCGGCACTGCGGCCAGCACGCTCAAAAGCCCGACAACGCCCGCCGTTACCCTGAACATGAGAGTCTCCTTGTTGCTGACGATCCGCAAAGCCGCAGCTTGGCCGAGCTTGGCTCGGAATGCCAGCCCGGTCGTTGCGAGAAGCACTTGACCTTGTCACGGAGGGAAGGTTGAAACTGCGGCAAACCCCGAAGGAGGTAGCACCATGCAAGTGTTCAACGTTCAAGGCATGACCTGCGGCCATTGCGTCAAGGCGGTGACCAAGGCGATTCAGGCGCTCGATGGCAGTGCCCAGGTCGAAGTCGACCTGGCCGGGCGTCAGGTGAAGGTATAAGGCACTGCGTCGGCGCAGCGAATCGTCGAGGCGCTGGGCGAGGAAGGCTATCAGGCACAGGTCGCCTGAATGCGCGGCGGCGCTCGAAGGCCGCCGCACCCTCAGTTCAGGCAGGGACGTCGTAGTGCAGGTAGCGCGAGAAGCAGATACCCGTATCCGGCGTTCCTCCGCTGGCGTCCTGGCTCATGGAGTAGTTCACATAGACCCTGCGGCCACGGTTCGCTGCGATCCACGCCGCCGGTACCGTCCACTCCAGCGCGGCTTGACCATTGCTGGAATAGCGCAGCAGGGGAGACTCCTGTGCCCAACCCGACTCGGGATGCGCCCAGAGTACCTTCACGCGCCAGGCCGTATTGCCGGTCTTGGCGATCCGTACCTGATTGGCACGCGCCATGATCGGTGGGGGCATCGATTGGAAGGGCGCGGGATTGTCCTTCACCCGGCAGCGATAGAAGGGCGATGCGTGAACCGGACCGTTGGGTTCGGTGAGGACGGTGTAGTTGACATTCGCGGTGCCGCCAATGGTGTCGATGATCTCGGTGTACTGGATCTTGAACTCCATCGGACCAATGGCACGTACCGTCTGCACAGGCGTATTCCAGTTGATGTTGTTGGACCAGGTCACCCGCACCGAGTGGCCAACGCGCATGCCCGTGTAGGCCGGCACCACCACGGTAGCCTCGCCGTTGCGGTTCTTGCGCAACCAGCGCTGGTCGAGCATGCCATTCTGCAGGTCCTGGACGGTGGGAGCAGGCAGCGACACCTGCTCCTCGGACTCCTTGACCCGCGCCACCACCGCGCTGGAAGTCAATGTGCCGTTCACCCGAGCGACGCTGTAGCTGACAGTCACCTGCCGATCCTTGCTTTCACGTGCCCACGCCAGGTCCAGCGGGATCGTCAGCGGCCCGTTGCCTATCACAGGTTCGGTCTTCTGGCGCGGGGTCGCTCCCTGCCAGAGCACGGTGACCTGATCGCCCGGCTGCATGCCGTAGTCCGGCACCTGGACGTCCAGTTGGGTCAGGCCCCTGAGGTCGATGAGGTCGACCCGCGAGCCGTTCGCCCGCAGCGTCGATGGCGACAACTGCACAGCGACCTGAACAGGCCGAGCCAGTCGCGAGAAATTGTCGACCAGGTCGCGTATGTAGTATGTCACCGGCACCGAGGGATGGGTGCCTGCTTCGAGCAGTACCTGCTGAGGAATCGATACCCACTCGACAGCCGCCGGATCGGTGACCTTTGGATGGGAGACCTCGAGATTGCCCCAGCGTACCGTCAACTCGTCACCTATTTCCTTGTTGATCCAGCGGGGGACTTGCACCGTGACAGGTGAGCCCAGATGGGTGACCGGGTTGGGTTGGACGATACAGGGTGCCAGAGCGTTGTTGTAGGGTGGCTGCGGGTCCGGACCCTGACCGCTGCCGCCCGGCACCAGGGTGTTCACTGCGATGGTGCGCTCGGGGCTGCGCTCCACAGGCGCTCCGCTGAGTGTGTCTTCGTAGGTGTAGTAAACCCGGCCCGAGGGTGGCCGGATGAAGCGCACCGGGACCGTGAACTCCAGCCTCAGGCTCGAGACATGTACTGGATCGATGATGATCTTGTCGACGGGAACATCGTTCCAATACAGCACCGCCTCGTCGTTCACCCTGGGCAGCGTGACCATGGAGGCGTGAAGACGCACCGGCGCCTTGAGCAAGTCATAGCCCAGACCCAGTCGTGGATTGGTCGCAGAGTCGTTTAGGTCGGTGAAGTAGAGTTCGGGCAAACCTAGTTTTCCTGGCCCATTTCTGGAAGATGTCATGCCGTGCTCCTGATCGTGGGATCGGTCTCGATTGCACGATGGACGGCGGGCATCGACCGCGTAGCGCCGGTGCCACTCATCGCTCTCGATCAAGATGCTAAGGCTGGCCACCCTCACTGTAACCTGGCACTTTTATCAGGCATGCGAAATAGAGTGACGTGTTGTCAGGTTTCCATGGCAGGGGACGAGGAGGTCTGTAGACTGGCGGTTTACTTAGCCTGCTACGGATGTTAGATGAACCTGCGAATGGTGATGATCCTCGGCGCCCTGAGTGCGTTCGGGCCCCTGGCGATCGATTTTTACCTGCCTGCTTTTCCGGCCATGGCTCATGCCTTCGCCACCGACGAACGCCAGATCCAGACCACCCTGGCGGTCTATTTCCTGGGCCTTTCGATTGGCCAGTTGGCGTATGGCCCGGCGGCGGACCGCTTCGGGCGGCGTACGCCCTTGCTGTTCGGCGTCGCGCTGTTCACCCTGGCCTCCCTGGCCTGCGCCTATGCACCCAACCTGCAGGTGCTGATCCTCGCCCGTTTCGTACAGGCGCTGGGGGGCTGCGCAGGTATGGTCCTGTCTCGGGCCATCGTCAGCGACAAATGCGATGCAGTGGCGTCGGCAAAAGTGTTCTCGCAGCTCATGCTGGTCATGGGGCTGGCGCCGATTCTGGCGCCCATGCTCGGTGGGCTGCTGGTGAACGTCGCGGGCTGGCAATCGATTTTCCTGTCCTTGAGCCTGTTCAGTGCCGCGGCGTTGCTGGCCGTGGCGCTCGGCCTGCCGGAGAGCCTGCCGGCGCATGTTGCGCGGCAACCGCTCGCGGGCGCCTTGCGCCAATACCTGCGCCTGGCACGCGATCCGGTGTTCATCGGCCATGCCCTGACCGGCGGCATCGCCATCGCCGGCATGTTCGCCTATATCGCCGGGTCTCCCTTCGTGTTCATCAAGCTCTATGGCGTGCCGGCCGAGCACTACGGCTGGCTGTTCGGCACCAATGCTGCCGGATTCATCCTGGTGGCTCAGCTCAATGCACGGCTGCTGTCCAGGCGCCAGCCCGGGTGGTTGCTGGTCAGGGCCGTCTGGGTCTACCTGCTGGCCGGGGCGCTGCTGCTGGCATTGGCTACCCTGCATCCCGCCGCGCTCTGGCCGTTGCTGATCCCCCTGTTCGTCTGCATCGCCAGCCTGGGTTGCATCATTCCCAATGCTTCGGCCTGTGCGATGAACGGGCAGGGCGCCAGGGCAGGAAGCGCCTCGGCCTTGCTGGGCAGTCTGCAGTTCAGCGTGGCCGCCGGTGCCGCGGCACTGGTCGGCGCACTGCATGACGGCAGTGCCGTACCCATGTCGCTGGTGATCACGTTGTGCGGCGTACTGGTGGTCGGTGCTGCGCTTTCGACCCGACGTCGACAGACGCGCATGGCGGCCTGAGGCGCGACAGGCACCTGCCTGGCCCCTGTCATGACTCGATGAGTATTCTGATTGTCATGCGCTATTCAAGGAAGCTGAATGTCGGTCACCGTCTGACTTGCCTGGCATTCTGCTGAACGTGCCGGTCTGTGTCCTTTGAAACAGAACGAGTGGCCGAAAAACGAGCATGGACCAGACATCTCCTACATTGCTGAGGGTAGTGCCACCCTCGTTGCCCGAGCTTCCCTATAGCCCTTCGAGCCCCCTAGTGCAGGGGGCTCGGCGGCTTATACTGGGATCGGGCGGGCGATGCAGTTAGAGCGGCTTCCCTTGCAGCGATGCGTCCCGCACCCGTCAGGGTTCCATCGTCGCAGAAGCTGCCGCGCTGGCAACGCCTGCTGCCATGGATGGCCATGGACGAGGACACGACTTTGCCTGGAGTGAATGGAGCATGAAAGCAGTTTGCAGTATCAGCCAGATCGCCGGCCTGATGGCCGAGCCCAAGCGCAGCGCAATGCTCTGGGCCCTGATCGACGGCTCGGCGCGGCACGCCGACGAACTGGCCTCGATGACCGGCGTCACCCCCTCATCGGCCTGCGCCCATCTTTCGTTGCTGTCCTCTGCAGGCCTGCTGCGTCTGGAGGCCCGGGGGCGCAAGCGCTATTTCCGCCTGGCCACTCCCGAAGTGGTGGCTGCCGTCGAAGCTCTGGCCAGCGTCGAGCTGGGCCGTCGTGGCGAAAGCCGCACGTCGGTCAAACCCTTGCAGGTCCCGCTGTCGTTGCGCCGAGCGCGCCGCTGCGGCGATCATCTCGGTGGCGAGATCGCGGCGGACCTGTACCGACGCATGGTCTGCGCCGGCTGGTTGGAGGGCAACCAGCTGCACCCCAGCGTCAGCGCCGAAGGGTGCGCGCAACTCGGGCAACTGGGCGTCTACATCGAGGCGCTGGCCCCGCGCCAACGGGGACGCTGCGAGATCTGCCACTGCAGTGAGTGGAGCGATACCAGTGCCCATCTCGGCGGCGCAGTGGGCCATGCGCTGCTCAGACTGTTCCTGCAATCGGGGTGGATACGCGAGCAGGAGGGGACGCGAACGCTGAAGATCTCGACCTTGGGCGTGCAGGAAATCAACCGCATCGCCAATGTGCCGGCCCTGCAGGTCGGATGATCTGCAGGGCCGCGTGGCAGGCCTAGACCAGGCGTGCATCCAGGCTGTTCTGCGCCAGGCGCTGGGCCTGGTCCTGGGTCATGCCGAGGTGTTCGTGCAGCGCCATGAAATTCTCCGTCACGTATCCGCCGAAGTAGGCCGGGTCGTCGGAATTGACGGTCACCTTCACGCCCCGCTCGAGCATGTCCAGTATGTTGTGTTGGCCCATGTGTTCGAATACGCAAAGCTTGGTATTGGACAGCGGGCAGACGGTCAGCGGAATCTGCTCCTCGATGATACGCTGCATGAGCCGCTCGTCTTCGATGGCACGCACACCATGGTCGATACGCTTGATCTTCAGCAGGTCCAGCGCTTCCCAGATGTATTCGGGCGGGCCCTCTTCACCCGCATGGGCAACCGCCACCAGCCCTTCGCTGCGGGCACGGTCGAACACGCGCTGGAATTTGCTTGGAGGGTGACCTTGCTCCGAGCTGTCCAGCCCGACGGCAATGAACGCATCGCGAAACGGCAGGGCGCGATCCAGTGTCTTCTGCGCTTCGTCTTCGCTCAGGTGACGCAGGAAGCTCAGGATCAGGCCACTGCTGATGCCCAGCTGTTCACGTCCGTCCTTGAGCGCCTGGCCGATGCCACCGAGCACCACCTCGAAGGGAATGCCGCGATCGGTGTGGGTCTGTGGATCGAAGAACGGCTCGGTGTGCACCACGTTCTGCGCCTTGCAGCGTTGCAGGTAGGCCCAGGTCAGGTCGTAGAAGTCCTGTTCGCTGCGCAGTACATCGGCCCCTTGGTAATAAAGGTCGAGGAACTCCTGCAGATTGTTGAACGCATAGGCACTGCGCAGCGCCTCGACATCGTTCCACGGCAGGGCCACCTTGTTGCGTTCGGCCAGGGCGAACAGCAGCTCCGGCTCCAGGGAACCTTCCAGGTGCATGTGCAATTCGGCCTTGGGCAGGGCGTTGAGCCAGTCGTACATATGAAATATCTCGAATCAATCACGGTTGGCCGACATTCTACAGGGCTGAGCGGCATTCGACAGGCCGGGGGGCGGTTGACCCCCGGTTGGCTCAGCCGGCGATCAAGGCCGCTGCTGCCTGGCGATGGTCGGCGATCAGTCGCTGGACGTCCAACCCTTCGATCTGACCGTCGATCACCCGCCATTGCCCCGCCACCATCACGCGATCAGCCCGGTCCGCTGCGCACAGCAGCAAGGCTGACAGCGGGTCGTGACTGCCGGAAAATCGCAATGCGTCGAGCTTGAACAAAGCCAGGTCGGCCTGCTTGCCGACGGCCAGTTCACCGATGTCGTCCCGGCCCAGCAGACGTGCCGAGCCTTGAGTGGCCCACCCAAGCACGCGCTGGGGCGTTATCCGTTCGGCGCCGTAGCGCAGGCGCTGCAAGTAGAGCGCCTGACGTGCTTCGAGCAGCAGGTTGGACGCATCGTTGGAAGCCGATCCGTCCACGCCCAGCCCGATGGTGGCGCCGCCGGCCTCCAGTTCCTCGGTCGGACAGATGCCCGAGGCCAGGCGCATGTTCGAAGTGGGGCAATGGCATATCCCCGTACCGGCAGCGCCCAACCTGGCGATCTCCTGGGCGTCGAAGTGAATGCCGTGGGCCAGCCAGGTGCGCGGGCCGAGCCAGCCGACGCTGTCCAAGTAATCTACGGTGCGCAGGCCGAAGCGTTGCCGGCAGAAATCCTCTTCGTCGAGGGTTTCGGCCAGGTGGGTATGCAAACGCACGTCCAGGGTTTCGGCCAGCGTGGCACTGGCGCGCATGATCTGCGGCGTGACGGAAAACGGCGAGCAGGGTGCCAGGGCGATCTGGATGCGGGCGCCCTCGCCACGCTCATGGTAGCTGTGGATAAGCCGCTGACTGTCGGCCAGGATGGTTTCGCCCTGCTGCACCGTCTGCTGCGGGGGCAGTCCACCGTCGGTCTGACCCAGGCTCATCGAGCCCCGCGTGAGCATGGCGCGCATCCCCAGCTTGCGTACGGCCTCGACCTGAATGTCGATGGCATGATCCAGCCCGTCCGGAAACAGGTAGTGATGGTCGGCGGTCGTGGTGCAGCCGGACAACAGCAGCTCGGCCAGTGCCACTTCGCTGGCCAGCGCCAGGCTGCGAGGCGTCAGGCGCGCCCATACCGGGTAAAGGGTCTTGAGCCACGGAAACAACGGCTGGTTGACCACCGGTGCCCAGGCACGGGTGAGGGTCTGGTAGAAATGGTGATGGGTGTTGACCAGCCCCGGCAGTAGCACGTGGTCACGGGCGTCGAAAATCTGCTCGCAGGGGTGGCGGGGTCGTTCGCCCAAGGCAAGCACTTCGCGGATGCGACCCTCTTGCACCACCAGCCCACCGCGGGCATCGGCGGCGTTGGCGGTGAAAATGGCCAGGGGGGATTTCAACCAGGTACGGATGGCAGGCATGGTGCCGGCTCCTCTGAAGATTCGTGTTCAGGGTTAGCCAGCTCAGTGTTGTCCTGTCTGCTGATCCAGGTCCGCCAGGGGCGAGGTACCGAGTCTACTGCCCCGCCCGGCGCCTTTCAATTCACCAGCTCAAGGTGTCGCCTTTGTAGTTGATGAAGTGCAAGCCACCCCGGCCGCTCTGCTGGACGATCTGGTCGAGCATGCCGCGGGTGCTGGTGAAGACGTCGATTTCGGCGTTTTCCCCGCCCATGTCGGTCTTCACCCAACCCGGGTGCATGGCGATCACGCTCAGGTCCGGGCGCTGCACCTGCACCACGAACGTGTTGATCATCGAGTTCAAGGCGGCCTTGCTGGCCTTGTACAAGCAGATCTCGTTGCCGTCCGGGCTGGTCACGCTGCCTAGCCCCGAACTCATGAAGGCCAGCACACCGCTGCCTTGGCGCAGTTGCCCGAGCAGACGGCTGGCCACCCGAATCGGCGCGACGGCATTGGTCATGAACAGCGCGCCGATATCGTCATTTCGCACGGCTTCCAGATCCTGCGGCAGTGGTCCCATTACCCCGGCGTTGATGAATACCAGGTCGAAGGTCTCGCCCTGCAGCCGCTGTTTCAGCGCGTCGAGCAACGCCGTGTCATTCATGTCCAGTGACTCGACGCGTACACCTTCGACTTCAGCCAGGGCTCCAGGCGTGCGGGCGTCACGCACCGTGGCAACCACGTTCCAGCCATCCTCGCGCAGACGTTGCACCAGGCCCAGGCCTAGTCCGCGGGAAGCTCCGATGATGAGGGCATGCTTGCGGGTGGTCATGTGAGTGCTCCAGGAAAGTGAGGGCTCTGGAGCATAACCCATGCAGTGATCCATGGGCGCCCGCCAGCGGCTGATCAAAAAATAGCCGCCTGCTTGAAACCCCCGTACTCGAAGGCCCAGACGGTATTGGCACACGGGTTATCCACAAGCTGCTCCACAGTTATTGTGTGCAAGCATCTGTTTGCACTGCAGTCTGCGCCTGAGCCAGGGTGTGTGGATAAATGCCGCCTCTTCAGGTAGTTAGACGTGTCATCGAGTTGTGATCAAAAACTGTACAGTTACGGCGACGCCTGGCGGCGCCTGGGCTACAGCCTGTTACTCAAGGTTTATCCACAGGCAGGCCCACAGTATCTGTGCGTAGCTAAGACGAGCTTCGCAGGTGGATTCGTCCACGGCTGAGGTCCGCCAGTTGCTGTGACAACAGCGGGAGCCGCTCGGCACTCAGGGCCAGGCGCAGGTCGACCCCATGGGCGGTGAACTGTTCGTCCAGCACCAGTGCGTCGGCTTCGGCCAGCCGCAACTTGAGCAGCGCCAACTCGCTGAAGCTGCAGCTGCAGACGAACTCGCTGCGCTCCACCAGCAAGCGCTTGGGCGCCTGTTGCAGGCATTTGTTCGCACCGCCACCGTAGGCGCGCGCCAGCCCTCCGGTACCTAGTTGAATACCACCGTACCAACGGATCACCAGCACCACCACCTGATCGCAATCCTGCGCCTCGATGGCCGCCAGGATCGGCCTGCCAGCCGTACCTCCCGGCTCTCCATCGTCGCTGCTGCGGTACTGCGCGCCCAGCTTCCAGGCCCAGCAATTATGCGTTGCCGCAGGATCACCGTGACGTTCGATGAACTCCATGGCCTCGGCTGGGCTGGAGATGGGGCCGGCGAGTGTCACAAAGCGGCTCTTGCGGATTTCTTCGCGCCATTCGCAGCGCTCGAGCAGGGTGTAGGGCATAGGTCGTGATCAGGCCGGCGCGGTGATACCGCAGCCCTTGAGAATGACGTGGATCAGGGTGTCGCCCGCCACTTCCATGTCCTGCTTGGTCAGGCGGCTGCGGCCGGTGACCTGGCAGATCTGCGTGGCGAAATCGGCGTAGTGCTGGGTACTGCTCCAGAGCAGGAAGATCAAGTGCACCGGGTCCACCGGGTCCATCTTGCCGGCCTCGATCCAGGCCTGGAACACCGACGCGCGTCCCCGGAACCATTCGCGGTAGTCCGCATTGAAGTAGTCGGTGAGGCAATGACCGCCGCTGATCACTTCCATGGCGAAGATCCGTGAGGCCTGTGGGTTGCGCCGCGAGTACTCCATCTTGGTGCGCAGGTACTGGCTCAGCGCTTGTGCAGGGTCGTCCTCCACGCTCAAGGCATTGAAGGTGCTGTCCCACAGCTCGATGATGTTGCTCAGCACTGCGATGTAGAGTCCGAGCTTGTTGGTGAAGTAATAGTGCAGGTTGGCCTTGGGCAGGTTGGCCTTTACCGCGATGGTGTTCATGCTGGTGCCCTTGAAACCATGCCGGGCGAACTCGTCTTCTGCGGCCTGGATGATGGCCTGTTCGTTCTTCTGGCGAATGCGCCCGGCGGGCTTGCCCGAGGCGGAGAGGCGATGCGCGGGGACTTCAAGTGTCATGGACGTTTCCGTACGGTGTCAGTGGGCAACGGCTGTCGGACAGAGTACCTGCCTCTGCTGAAGTGACAAGCACTAGCGAGTCGTCGACAGGCTTTGTAAAAAACTTTCCAGGACCAGGTTCGGCCGTCGCCCCTTGCGAGTGACCCAGCTCAGGCTCAGATCGTAGTGGCGGCGAGTCGGTTTCAGGGCCCGCAGTCGCCCCTGCTGCACCCAGAACGCGGCATAGTGGTCCGGCAGGTAACCGATGTAGCGGCCGGTCAGGATCAGGAACGCCATACCCTCGCGGTCCGAGGCGCTGGCCGTGCAGTGCAGTGCCTGGTAATGGGCCTGGACGTCGGCCGGCAGGCGGAACGTCGGCGCGATGGCTTCCTGGGCATCGAGGCGGGCGTCGTCGATCTGCCCATCTTCGGCGTAGAACAGCGGATGACCCACCGCGCAGTAGAGCAGGGATCGCTCGCTGTACAGCGGCTGATACTCCAGGCCCGAGAGCGGGCTGGTCTGCGGCACCACGCCCACGTGCAGGCTGCCGTCCAGCACGCCTTGCTCCACCTGGCTCGGCGCGATCATGCGGATCTGGATCCGCACGTCCGGGCCGCGATCCTTGAGTTCGGCCAGCGCGTGGGTGATGCGCATGTGGGGCAAGGTGACCAGGTTGTCGGTCAGGCCGATGTTGAGTTCGCCGCGCAGGTGCTGGTGCAGGCCGTTGACTTCGGTGCGGAAGGTCTCCAGGGCGCTGAGCAACTGCAACGCCGAGTGATAGACCTCGCGGCCTTCCTCGGTGAGCGAGAACCCTGCGCGCCCCCGCTGACACAGGCGCAGGCCGAGGCGTTGTTCAAGATCGTTCATCTGCTGGCTGATGGCCGAGCGACCGATACCCAGGACACTTTCCGCCGCCGAAAAACCACCGCACTCCACCACGCTGCGATAGATCTTCAGCAGGCGGATGTCGAAATCGCTGACTTGGGCGAGGGGATCCGGGCGTCGGCTCATCAGTTTAGTCAGCCTCTGACTGAAGGTTAGAAATGTTGGGTTTTTCCGACTTTAGCCCCATGCCACCTTAGCGTGCAACAACACCCATCGTTGCCTAGTCGTTTGCCGAGGAACCGCCGATGAACATGCCTGAAGCCGCGCCCACCGGTATGGCCAGCCAGCTCAAGCTGGACGCCCACTGGATGCCCTACACCGCCAACCGCAATTTCCATCGTGATCCGCGGTTGATCGTCGCAGCCGACGGCAATCACCTGGTGGACGACAAGGGTCGCAGGATCTTCGACGCGCTCTCCGGCCTGTGGACCTGCGGCGCCGGCCATACACGCAAGGAAATCGCCGACGCAGTGGCCCGCCAGTTGAGCGTGCTGGACTACTCGCCGGCGTTCCAGTTCGGCCATCCGCTGTCGTTCCAGCTGGCAGAAAAAATCGCCGAGTTGACGCCAGGCGACCTCAACCACACCTTCTATACCAACTCCGGCTCCGAATGTGCCGACACCGCGCTGAAGATGGTCCGTGCCTACTGGCGCCTCAAGGGCCAGGCCTCCAAGACCAAGATCATCGGCCGCGCCCGTGGCTACCACGGCGTGAACATCGCCGGCACCAGCCTGGGCGGCGTCAACGGCAACCGCAAGATGTTCGGCCAGCTGCTGGACGTCGATCACCTGCCCCATACCGTGCTACCGGTCAACGCCTTCTCCAAGGGCCTGCCCGAGCAGGGCGGGGTGGCGCTGGCCGAGGAGATGCTCAAGCTGATCGAGCTGCATGACGCGTCCAACATTGCGGCGGTGATCGTCGAACCCCTCGCGGGCTCGGCCGGGGTCCTGCCACCGCCCAAGGGCTACCTCAAGCGTCTGCGCGAGATCTGCAGCCAGCACAACATCCTGCTGATCTTCGACGAAGTGATCACCGGTTTCGGGCGCATGGGCGCGATGACCGGCGCCGAAGCCTTCGGTGTGACACCGGACCTGATGTGCATCGCCAAGCAGGTCACCAACGGCGCCATCCCCATGGGCGCAGTGGTGGCCAGCAGCGAGATCTACCAGACCTTCATGAACCAGCCCACGCCCGAGTACGCCGTGGAATTCCCTCATGGTTACACCTACTCGGCGCACCCGGTGGCATGCGCGGCCGGCATCGCGGCGTTGGACCTGCTGCAACGGGAGAACCTGGTGCAGGCGTCCGCCGAGCTCGCTCCCTACTTCGAGACCCTGCTGCACGGCCTGAAGGGCAGCAAGAACGTGGTCGACATTCGCAACTACGGCCTGGCCGGCGCGATCCAGATCGCCGCGCGTGACGGCGACGCCATCGTGCGTCCCTACGAAACCGCAATGAAGCTGTGGAAGGCAGGCTTCTATGTGCGCTTCGGCGGCGACACCCTGCAGTTCGGCCCCACCTTCAATACCCAGCCGCAGGAGCTGGATCGGTTGTTCGATGCGGTCGGCGAGACCTTGCAGCAGATCGACTGATCATCCCGATAGTGCGACAGGCGCCATGTGCGCCTGTTTTCTCCCTCTTCATTCGGAGTCTTCCATGAGCGTCGTTCAACACCTGATCAACGGTGAGCTGGTTTCCAAGGGCGGTCGCACCGCCGAGGTGTTCAACCCTTCCATCGGCCAGTCGACCCGCAAGGTCGAACTGGCCAGCCGCGCCACCATCCAGGACGCCATCGATTCGGCCAAGGCAGCTTTCCCGGCCTGGCGCAACACGCCACCGGCCAAGCGCGCCCAGGTGATGTTCCGCTTCAAGCAGTTGCTGGAGCAGAACGAAGCCCGCATCGCCCAGCTGATCAGCGAAGAGCATGGCAAGACCCTCGAGGATGCGGCCGGCGAGCTCAAGCGCGGCATCGAGAACGTCGAATTCGCCTGTGCAGCCCCCGAACTGCTCAAGGGTGAGTACAGCCGTAACGTCGGTCCGAACATCGATGCCTGGTCGGACTTCCAGCCTCTGGGCGTGGTCGCCGGCATCACGCCGTTCAACTTCCCGGCCATGGTCCCCTTGTGGATGTATCCGCTGGCGATCGTCTGCGGTAACGCATTCATCCTGAAACCGTCCGAGCGCGATCCCAGCTCGACCTTGTACATCGCCCAACTGCTGCACGAGGCAGGTCTGCCAAAAGGTATCCTCAACGTGGTGCATGGCGACAAGGAAGCGGTGGATGCACTGATCGAAGCGCCGGAGGTCAAGGCGTTGAGCTTCGTGGGCTCCACGCCGATCGCCGAGTACATTTATGCCGAAGGCACCAAGCGCGGCAAGCGCGTGCAGGCGCTGGGCGGGGCGAAGAACCATGCGGTACTGATGCCTGACGCGGAACTGGACAACGCCGTCAGCGCGCTGATGGGCGCAGCCTACGGATCCTGTGGCGAGCGCTGCATGGCCATTTCGGTGGCTGTCTGCGTGGGCGATCAGGTCGCCGACGCGCTCATCGCCAAGCTCGAGCCGCAGATCAAGGCCCTGAAGATCGGCGCCGGCACCTCCTGCGGCCTGGACATGGGGCCGTTGGTCACCGCGGCTGCGCGTGACAAAGTGGTCGGCTACATCGACGACGGCCTGGCGGCCGGCGCGCAGTTGGTGGTCGACGGTCGCGGATTGCGTGTCTCGGGCAACGAAGACGGCTACTTCGTCGGCGGTACCTTGTTCGACCGCGTGACGCCCGACATGCGCATCTATAAAGAGGAAATCTTCGGCCCGGTGCTGTGCGTGGTGCGGGTTAAGAGCCTGGAAGAGGCCATGCAACTGATCAACGATCACGAGTACGGCAACGGCACCTGTATCTTCACCCGCGACGGTGAGGCGGCGCGCTTGTTCTGCGACGAGATCGAGGTCGGCATGGTCGGCGTCAACGTACCGCTGCCGGTGCCGGTGAGCTACCACAGCTTCGGCGGCTGGAAGCGTTCGCTGTTCGGTGACCTGCATGCATACGGGCCGGACGGTGTGCGCTTCTACACCCGCCGCAAGGCCATCACCCAGCGCTGGCCGCAGCGCAAGAGCCACGAGGCCTCGCAGTTCGCCTTCCCCAGCCTCTGATCGGCTGGCGTAGAGCGGGGAGGCCGACAGGCCTCCCCGCTGCGTTTTCCGCGATCTGAAAGATT
>NZ_JACVTO010000039.1 GCF_016518545.1 Pseudomonas sp. S30 | reverse complement strand
AACTGGTCCTGGCCCGCGGGCGTCTGATGCAGTCCCTGCCGGCTGGGGGGGGGCTGGCCGTCGCTCCCGAATTCGCTCTCGAAAGATTCGAGCAGGTCGCTGCAGGAGTCGCATACCACCCCTCGCGGATCACTCTTGTCAGCAGCCTGAGTGCTGAGCCGTTCGTGCCATGTGCGCGCTACTGGCGTGAGCATGCCCACCAAGCCATGGAATTTGCATGTAGTCCTGATGCGCTGGTATCGCTCAACTGCACTGTTTGTCTGGAAGTGGGTCCATCTCCGGTGCTCATGGACCAGGTTGCGGCACAACTGCCGAGCGGCCTGAACGTGATGGCCATGCTGAGTCGGCATTGCGATGATTGGACGCAGACGCTGGACACCCTTGGCGCTCTCTACAGCCGGGGCTACCAGCCCGACTGGAAAGCATTTCATGCCAGCAGCGGTGCGCAGCGGGTCAAGCTGCCGATCTATGCCTGGGACCATCCTGTTGCGCTTTCGACGGGCCCGGTATCGACCAACCCATACCTCTCGAACAGTGCAAATGTCGCTGCCCAATGCTTCGTGAGAGAGGATACCGGGGATGTCGGCCAGATCCGCTATCTGAAAAGGCTAGTGGCCAGTCATGATGTTTATCTGGAGCACCATCGTCTGTTCGGTCACATTGTCGCCCCAGGGGCGATGCATGTGGCAATGCTGATTGCTGTCTTCAAGGATTTCCATAACGACCGGCTGTTTTCACTCAAGGACGTTATTTTCCTTCAACCCTTGCGTTTTGAGGATGATGAGGAACGTGAGATCAAGGTGGAGATTCACCCAAGCACTGAGGCGACGGTGCGTTACACCCTGTCCAGTCGCAGAGTGCTCCAGCAGGATGCAGCGGCCGACTCCTGCCAGGGCTGGATGACCCACCTGGAAGGGTATGCCGTGTCCGATGATGCGGCTGGGCTGGAGGCAGAGTGGGTCGAACCACTCACTGCAGCGTTGTTCCAGCAGTCGCGTCAGTTCGATCCGCGGGCTTTCTATCAGGACTTCAAGAACCGGGGGTATGACCTTGGCAAGGAGTATCGTTGGCTGCAGCAGGGCACATTCAATCGCCACTTATGCATCTGTTCGCTGGCCAATCCCCTGGCTACGAATACCTCTGGCGAGTATCCGCTGTCGCCAGGCCTGATCGACTCATGTTTCCAGATGATAGGTGTCAGCCTGACGGCCGATACCGCGATCATGGAAACCGGTGATATCTACATCCCCTTTCATATTGAAAACATCACGGTTCACCCTGTTGAACTCTCTCCCGGTAGCCTGATCAGCCAGGCTCGCGTGACCCAGGGTAATGAGCGCAGCAACGAGGTGTGTGGCACGATCAGACTGCAAAGCAGCCACGACGAGCCGATTTTCGATATCCAAGGTTTTTCTGCGAAGAAGGTCGAGGGTTTCGTACCTGAATCGCCTCGCTCCGAAGCCACCAAGCTGCTCTATCACACAGTCTGGAAACGCATCGAGCGGGCCACCCAGGACAAACTCCAGGAGCAGCCGAACTACTGGCTGATCTTTGGTGACGACAATGGTGTCGCCTCTCAGCTGGTTTCATTGCTGCGCAAGGGTGGGGCTGAATGTCTGCTCATTCGCCGGGAGGAAGCGGCCGAATATGCGCTTGCTGCGGACTCGGTTCGCCCATCGCTCATTGCCTCACTGCTAGCCCGTGTGCCTGCCACTGGCAAGCGCGTTGGCGTGGCCTACCTTTGGGGCGTGGATGCACCTGACGCCGTGAGCTCAATGGAACAGGCAGCACAGCACCTGCTGGAGCCACTACTGAGGATCGTGCGCGAGTGTGCCGAGTACGAGCAAGCTGAGGCGATCAGGAAAGTCGTCATAGTGACGCGTGCCTCGCAGACCCTGGATGGGTCTCGGCTTGTCGACTCGCTGCTACCGGCCTCGCTCTGGTGTGCGGCACGCGTTGCGGCTAACGAACAGACTTCCTTGTCGACACTTTCCATCGATCTCGGCATCTCGGCAACCGAGGCGGATATCGCGCTTCTGGCGCATTGCATGAGTACTTCGACCGGCAAGGAGGAGTACGCGATCAGGGAAGAAACGTTGTATGTGCCCGGTCTGGTCGCCAGGAGTGCCAACGCCTCGATGGAAGACAGTGTGCTGAAACCGGACGCTACCTACTTGGTTACGGGTGGTTTCGGTGACCTCGGCATGTTCACTGCACAGGCTCTGATTGAGCAGGGGGCCGAGCATATTCTTTTGATAGGCCGCAAGGCGCCAACTACCGAGCAACTGGCGCGTCTGGATTCGATGGTCAGGCCGGGTACAAACATTGTTACCTACTGCTGTGATATCGGTGACAGTCAGGGTCTGGAGCTGGGATTGGTACCGACATTGGCAGCGCTTCCTCCGCTCAAGGGGATCGTGCACGCGGCGGGTATCAACGACGATGCCTTGGTACTCAATGAGACCTGGGAGCACTTCTGGCAGGTCGCTCAGTCAAAGGTGGCCGGCGCCTGGAATCTGCATGAGCTGAGCCATTCCCATGAACTTGACTTTTTCATTCTCTATTCGTCGATCGCGTCGATTCTCGGCCCGGCAGGGCAGGCAGCCTATGCCAGCGCGAACGGCTACATGGACGCTCTGGCTCAATACCGGCATACGCTGGGTGCCCCTGCGCTGAGCATCAACTGGGGCGGTTGGTCGGCTACCGGCATGATGGCAAGGGTCAGCCAGCGCAATATCGATCGCATGCAGAAAGTCGGTATCGAACTGCTGCAGCCAGAGTCCGGATTTGCCCTGATGAAGAAGATGCTTGGCACTGTCGACGAGCAATGGATCGTTGCCTCGCTGAACGAGAAGAAGATCAAGGCCAATGTGCAGCGGGCTGATTTCCCACTCGTGCTCAAACGTATGAACTTCCTGGCCAGCTCGCTCATGGCTTCTGGTGAAACACGTGACGTACAACGTGCCGGCGACATGGCCGTTGAGCTCGATGAGGCAGGAATCAGGCGCTATTTGACGAGTCTGATGGCGTCTACGTTGCTGGAGGCGATCGACGTATCCCAGCATCAGAAATCGCTGGTGTCTCTGGGGCTTGACTCGATGATGGCTTTGGAAATCAAGACCTGCATAAAAAACGATACAGGCGTGGATATCCCGATTTTGAAGTTGCTGGAGGGCGCTTCCATCGACTTTCTCTGCACGCTCATCTCGTCTCAGGTTGCCCCGATTGAACAGGCGGGCGATGCCCACCAACCCCAGAACGCGACTCGTCGCGTGAGAATTGAACTATGAATGCTAATGAACTTCTGCAGGGCCTGTCAGACGCGAACGCAGAACTTGAAGTGAGTGGCGACAAGTTGTTCGTGGACAGTGGTGAGCATGCATTGACCGATGCCTACATTGAGGCCTTGAGGGTCCACAAGGCTGCGATCAGGGCCATCATCTACAGCGAGATAGGAGAGGGTACGGTTCTGCCTCTGTCGCATCGGCAGCGTGACATGTGGACTGTCTGGAAACTCAACCCCGTCAGTGCGGCCTACAATATCGCATTTTCGGCAAGGCTGCAGCCGGGTGTCGACCTGGTCAGGTTGTGCAGGGCGTTTTCCATGTTGCTGGCACGCCATCGAATCCTGTTGTCGCGCTTTGTCGAACTGGCAGGGGTACCTTTCCAGGCATTCGATGAAAGACTGGCTCCCCAGGTTGCCAGGCATTCGGCCAGCGGCCTGGACGCCGGCCAGGTCAATGAGTTGTTGGAGAGCGAGTCCGATCGGGCGTTTGATCTCAAGCACTGCTCTCCGATCCGTGCCTCGATCCTGGAGCATGCCTTGCCTGTGACTGGTGAGCGGGACGTTTTCCTGACCCTGACGGTGCACCACATTGCTGCCGACTTTGTTTCATTGGGAATACTGACCCGGGACCTCTCACGGATCTATTTCGAGCTGGGGCAGGGCGTACAGCAGACGCCTGAAGGCAGGCATGCCCAGTACGTGGATTTTGTCCGTTGGGAAGCTGAGCAGTTGCACATCAGGGGCGAGGCGCTCGCCGAGTACTGGACACAGCGAATTCCCGAATCCCTGCCGACACTCGAGATGCCGAGTGACCGTCCACGTCCGGCTGTCTCATCGGGGGCTGGTGAGTGCCATTCCATTCCGATCGATCCGGCGATCTGGCAGCGTTTTTCGGCATTATCAAAGAAGTGCGGTGTAACACCCTATATTGCGACCCTGGCATTGATCGAAATTCTGCTCTATCGCTACACAGGGCAGAAGGACCTGCTGATTGGCTCACCGGTTTCCAACAGGGACATGATGGCTGCGCAGGATGCCATCGGTGATTTCGTCAATCCGGTGATATTCACGTCCGATCTCCAGCCCAACGAGCACTTTGAAGTGTTGCTGAGCAAAGTCAGGGATACAGTGCTGGGGGCCCTGGAAAATCGTATTTACCCATTCTCTTCTCTGGTCCAGGCTGTGAACCCGCCACGTTTGGCAGGGGCCTCGCCTTTGTTCCAGGTGTCATATATCTGGCACCAGGGTGACTTCGAGGGGCTGGCAGAGGGTGGCGTGCCGACTGACAACGCACTGTACAGCCAGGTCCTGGATGTCTCTCGGGTCAGGGGGGCGGCGAATGACATCAGCTTTATCATCGTGCAGATGAATGAAGAGACTCAACTGAGGCTGACATACAGCACCGACCTCTTCGACAGGCCAACCATATCCTTGCTGTCGCAGCATTTCATGCGGTTGATGGAGAGTGTCATCGAGCGGCCACGCCAACCGATCGGACTCCTGCCCATGCTGGCCGATGAGGAGCAGGCGGTACAGCTGGAGCAGTATAACCAGACGCAGGTGACCTACCCGGGGCAGCACCTTATTCATCACTGCTTCGAGCAACAGGCTGAAAGGCACCCGCAGGCACCGGCTGTCATTTCAGGGGGGGACCAGCTGACTTACCAACAGCTGAACGAACAGGCCAATCGCCTGGCGCACCAACTCATCAAGCTCGGTGCCAGCGCGGACCAGCCGGTTGCGATCTGCATCGAGCGCTCGACACACATGATGGTAGGGCTGCTCGCAATTCTCAAGGCAGGTGCTCCTTATCTGCCACTGGAGACCTCATATCCCCAGCAACGGCTCGACTACATGCTTGGTCACGCAGCCCCCGGATTGCTGGTTTGCGACAGTAGGCAGGCAGCTCGATTCGGCGGCTACGAGGGCATCGTGGTACTGCTCGATCATCCGGGTGACTGGGCCGCTCAACCTGGCTCGAATCCTGATCGGGCAATAGGCCGCGAGCAGTTGGCCTACTGCATATACACCTCGGGCTCCACGGGAGAGCCTAAGGGGGTCATGAATACCCATGGCGCGATTCTAAACCGCCTGCAGTGGATGCAGGCAGCCTACCCGATAGGAGGCGACGATCGTGTCCTGCAGAAGACCTCATTCTGCTTCGACGTTTCAGTGTGGGAGCTTTTCTGGCCGTTGATGACGGGCGCGGCCGTGGTGATGACCGACCCGGTCGCCTATCGTGACCCGGTCTATCTGCGCGACCTTGTCAGAAAAGCCGGCATTACCGTGCTCCATTTTGTGCCCGCCATGCTGCAAGGGATACTGGATAGTGGCCTGGACTGGACGGGAGAGAAGCTGCGCTACGTTTTCTGCAGCGGCGAGGCGCTGAAGCCTGCAACCATGTGCAGGGCCCTGAAGCTCTGGCCGCACTGCACCCTGCATAACCTCTATGGCCCGACGGAAGCTGCCGTCGATGTGACCTACTGGCAGTGCATGCCTACCGAGGGCCACTTCGGTGTCCCCATTGGCAGGCCGATCGCCAATACCAGAATCTATATTCTCGACAGCGAGATGAATCTCCTGCCGATGGGGGCCAAAGGAGAGATTCATATCGCCGGCAGCGGTCTGGCCAGAGGCTATCTGAAGCGCCCCGACCTCACTGCGGAGCGTTTCGTGCCCGATCCTTTCGACTTGGAGGAAGGAGGACGGCTCTATCGCACCGGGGATCTGGGACACTACCTGCCTGACGGTAACATTCAATATGTCGGTCGAGTCGACCACCAAGTGAAGATTCGTGGTTTTCGTATCGAGCTGGGTGAGATCGAAGCGGTGCTCGGCGGCCTGGAGGATGTCAGCGACGCAGCGGTCCTTCTGCATGAAGACGCCGATGGCGATAAGAAACTGCTGGCATTTGCTGTCCCTGTAGTTGGACGCGAGCTGAATGCGGATCGCTTGCGCGAAGCGGCTTCGAGAAAACTGCCGGAGTACATGGTGCCGGGCGTTTTCGTGTTCCTCGAGGCGATGCCTATTACCGCCAACGGCAAGACAGATCGCAAGCAGTTACCCATTCCCCTGGATATACGGGTCAACCGACGCGACAGTTATGTCGAACCTCATGGAGACGTCGAAGTCGAGTTGGCCGCGTTTCTGGGCGGGTTGCTCAAGCTTGACCGGATAGGCTCACGAGACAATTTCTTCGACCTGGGTGGTCATTCCCTTCTGGCCATTCAGCTTCTGTCTAAGATCCGCGAAACCATGGGGCTAGAAATCTCGCTGCTCGACTTCTTCAATGCGCCAACGGTTGCCGGGTTGGCCGACACGATAGCCAGGGTAGAGTCGCCGGCCCGGCAACTGCCGCCCATGAAAGGCGTGTCTCGTGGTGCGTTGTTGCCACTGTCGTTTGCGCAGGAAAGACTTTGGTTCCTGAGCCAACTTGAACCCGAGAGTGGGGCCTACAACGTCCCAGTGACGCTAAGAATCATCGGTCCCCTGGATACGCTAGTCATGGAGCGGGCGCTGAATGCACTGGTAGCACGTCATGAAATCCTGCACACGCGTTTTGTCGAGCAGGCAGGCAAGCCGCTGCAGGAGATCATTGCGCCAACACTGATGCGTCTGTCGGTCACCCGGCTCGAGCATCTGCCCGAGCCGGAGAGAGAGCGTTCAGCCTTGGCATTGTGTCGCGAGCAGGCCGCAGTGCCTTTTACACTGGCCGATGAACGCCTGATCAGGGCGCATCTGTATCAGTTGTCGGAGCAGACGTTCATTTTCAACGTCACCCTCCATCACATCATTACCGATGGTTGGTCGCTGGGGGTCATGGTCCAGGAACTGGGTGTGCTCTATCGGGCGCATTGCAACGATACGCCGGTAGGGCTTGCCGAGATCACGCTGCAGTATGCCGATTACGCAGCGTGGCAGCGCGACTGGTTGCAGGGTAGTGAGCTGGATCATCAGTTGCAGTACTGGCGTGAGTCTCTGGCCCATGCACCTACAGCTCTTAATCTACCGACTTCCTTTGCGCGTCCGGCGAAACAGAGCTATCGCGGCGCCGTGCATGCCCATGAGCTGGACACGCAGTTGGTTGATGCCCTCAATCGTCTAAGCCAGGAGCAGGGTGCAACGCTGTTCATGACCCTGGTGAGTGCTTTCGGCGTGCTGCTGGCTCGCTACAGCGGACAGGATGACCTGTGCATCGGTTACCCGATCGCCAACCGTGGCGGCGATGATCTTTCGAGCATGCTGGGCCTGTTCGTCAACAGCCTGGTTCTGAGGACCCAGCCAGATCCACGACAGTGCTTTACCGAACTGCTGTCTGCGACCCGGCAAAAGACCCTGGAAGGGTACATGCATCAGGATGTGCCTTTTGAAAAACTGGTCGATGCCTTACAGCCTTCACGGGCGCAAGCGCGTTCACCGCTGTTTCAGGTCATGTTCGCGCTGCAAAATGTCTCGCAACAGATGCCCGATATCGCCGGATTGTCCTTTGCCAGGATCGATCTGGATATCGGTATCGCCAAGCTGGATCTCAATGTGACAGCGTATGAGTCGCCACTCGGCCTGGAGATGGGCTTCGAGTACAACACCGATTTGTTCGATGCCACTCATGTCGCCCGGATGGCGGCACACTTCGAGCAGATCCTGAGAATCGTCGTGGCGGCTCCGGAAATCCGCATCGGCAATATTCAGTTTCTGGATCGACAAGAGCAGGACCGACAACTTGAGTGCCGCCAGACTACCGCAGTTGCCTATCCTGAGCGGGCAATGAGCGCCGTGGCACTGTTCGAGCAGCATGTCATGCGAACGCCGGGGGCGGTTGCCCTCGAACTGGATGATGGCCAGCAGATCTCCTATGAGATCCTGAATGCCAAGGCAGAGGAAATCGCCGATTTTCTTCTCGGGGAAGGCGTCCAGAAGGGGGCTATCGTAGGACTCAGTGTCGAGCGATCGTTCCTGCTCATTGCCGGCATACTGGGGATCATGAAGGCCGGGGCAGTGCTGCTCCCGCTTGATCCCGGCTATCCCGCCGCCCGCACCCGCTACGCGCTGACCCATGCCGGTGCGCAGATGGTCCTGACCCAGAAGCACCTGCTGGCCGAGCTGCCGCAAACCCCGGCGCGTCAGGTCTGCCTGGATGAACCATGGCCCGATACCCTACAACAGCGCTCGGTAACGGTGACGCAACCGGTTGACCTGGCCTACGTGATATACACCTCCGGGTCTACGGGCAACCCCAAGGGCGTGATGGTGACGCAGGAGGGACTGACCAACCTGCTGCTTTCCATGCAGGAGAAAACCGCTCTTGATCATCAGGGCGTGGTACTGGGGCTGACTTCGTTCTCTTTCGATATCGCGTACCTGGAGATGCTGCTGCCGCTGGTGTGCGGTGCCCGGCTGGTCCAGCCGTCCTCAACGACGGTGGCTGACTTCCAGGCGTTGGCCAAGCTGTTAAACCGTGGCGATCTGACCTTGGTGCAAGGGACACCTGCCACCTGGCGAATGTTGCTGGAGCAGAAGGCTTGGCAACGTCAGACCTCGTCGTTCTCTATCCTGT
The DNA here is from genome assembly GCF_016518545.1 of Pseudomonas sp. S30. Classification (GTDB taxonomy): domain Bacteria; phylum Pseudomonadota; class Gammaproteobacteria; order Pseudomonadales; family Pseudomonadaceae; genus Aquipseudomonas. The sequence goes on along the minus strand of NZ_JACVTO010000039.1, from coordinate 8,967 downwards.
GTGGTGGCGAGGCGCTGCACGCTACCCTGGCGCAGGAGCTGGCTCGTTCCTGTGTCCGTGTCTACAACGTGTATGGCCCGACCGAAACGACCATCTGGTCCTCGATGTATCCACTCGTGTCTGGCGACGAACCCCAGACGGTACCCATCGGCTACCCGCTGGCCAACACGGTCATTTACGTCACCGATGCCCAGATGAATCTTGTGCCCACAGGGACAATAGGTGAAATCTACATTGGTGGTGCAGGGTTGGCGCGGGGTTATCTGCACCGGCCGGATCTCACGGCTGAACGCTTCGTTCCCGATCCATTCAGTACCTGCGCAGGGCAGCGGTTGTATAAGACCGGTGATCTGGGTTTCCTCTCGGAGGAGGGGTGTCTCAACTTCGTCGGGCGTTCCGATCATCAGGTGAAGGTGCGGGGTTTCCGTATCGAGCTGGGCGAGATCGAGTCGGTGCTCAACGGCGCTCCAGGTGTCAGCGAAGCGGTGGTGCAGGTGCACACCGAGGAGGAGGGTGACGCACGGCTGGTGGCTTACGTGGTCGTTGAAGAACAGGCTCAGGTGAAAACCGCCTTCCTGCGTCAGTACCTGGGACAGCGGCTGCCTGCCTATATGCTACCGGGGCTGTATGTATTCCTCGATAGCTTGCCTCTTACGCCCAACGGGAAGGTCAACCGCCTGGCGTTGGTCGCTGTGGAGCCGCAACCTGAACTGGCCGAACAGGTATGTTCCGTACCCGGTACCGATACCGAAAAGCGCCTGACCACGATCTGGACCGAAGTGCTCAAGCGCGATGTGGGCAAGCTCGAGGACAACTTCTTCGAGTCGGGTGGCCACTCGCTTCTGGCTGCACAGATGATCTCGAGGATACGGGAGGCGTTCGAGATCGAGCTGCCACTGCTGGCGTTGTTCGATAATCCGACACTGGGGACACTGGCTCACGCAATTGACACTCAGGGACAGGTGATCAGCGACGACGTTCCGCAACTGATCAGCGAGCCTGACCTGCTTGAGCAGCCATTCAGCCTGACGCCTGTGCAGCAGGCCTATTGGGTCGGGCGTCGGGCGTCGATGGTGATGGGCAACATCGCCACCCATGTGTACTCCGAAATCACCTTTGCCGAACTGGATGTGGCCAGGCTGGCCATTGCCTGGAACCGGGCGATTCAACGTCATCCGGCACTGCGCAGTGTCTTCCTGGCAGACGGCACTCAGCAGATCCTTCGGGACCCTGGCACCTACCAGATTATCTACCAGGACCTGAGTGACGTACCTCTCCAGGACTCGGCAGGCGAGTGCGAGGCACTACGTGCCAGCATGTCGCACCAGGTGTTCGAACCACACGTGTGGCCCTTGTTCGAACTCAAGGTGTTGCGAAATGCCCAGGAGTTCAGGCTGTTCGCCAGTATCGACGCGCTGATCATGGATGCCTGGAGTTACCAGATCCTTCTTGCCGATGTTGTGGCCAGCTACGAAGACTTGCAGTTCGAGCCCGAGCCGTTGTCGTTGTCTTTCAGGGACTATGTTTCATGGACGGAGAAAGCCAGGGAAACCTCCGGTTTCAGCAGAGCCAGGCGTTACTGGCTGGACAGGCTCGGCACGTTGCCGGCGGCCCCCAACCTGCCGCTGGTGAAACGGCCTGAAGAAATCAGCAAGCCGCGTTTCGAGCGCCGTGACTGTTACCTCAGTGCCGCCCAATGGCAAGCTTTGCAGGCGCGTGGGCAACAGCTCAATGTCACCCCGACAGTGGTATTGCTCACCGCGTTTACCCAAGTGTTGTCGCGCTGGAGCGACGATGAGGCCTTCGTCCTCAATCTGACGTTGTTTAATCGTCCCCCCCTGCACCCCCAGATCAATCAACTGGTTGGTGACTTCACATCGACGACCCTGCTTGAAGTGGGGGGCTTGGCTGATGCCCTTGATGCCCGGGCGATGGCCATGCAGAGGCAACTCTGGGCGGACCTGGAGCATGTCGCCTTCAGTGGCCTGGATGTTATCCGGGCGTTGGCCCAGCGCAGTTCCGACGGTAATCCGGGCTTGATGCCGGTGGTCTTTACCAGTGCCATTGGCTTTGGCTCGGCTCAGGTCGACGATCTGGATGCCGAAGGGCTGCTGCACCGGATTGGTGCCGATATCGACTACCAGATCAGCCAGACCCCTCAGGTATGGCTCGACCATACGGTACGTGAGGCGCAGGGGCGCCTGTACCTGTGCTGGGATGCTGTCGAGGAGCTTTTCCCCGAAGGCATGCTCGATGCGATGTTCGAGATGTACCGGCAGTTGCTGGAAAACTTGGCAAGTGATGATTCGGTCTGGAAAGCGCCTTTTGGCAATGTCTTGCCTGCCAGCCAACGGGCGGTACGTGAGCAGTTCAATACGACGGGCGTCCCCCGCCAGGAAACTACGCTTTCAGGGCTGTTCCTCGACTCGGTGCTTCGGCAGCCGCAGGCCGTGGCGCTCCTTGCGCCTGACCGGACGTTCACCTATGAGGAACTTTATCAGGCTGCCATAAAGGTCGCGCAGCAAATACGTGGCATGACCGATGGGCGAAATGAGCTGGTTGCCGTGGGCCTGGAAAAGGGCTGGGAGCAATCGGTGGCCTGCCTCGGCATCCTGCTGGCTGGGGCCGCCTACGTACCTGTCGACCCGGACCTGCCGCCACAGCGTCAATCTGCTCTGGTCGTGCAGTCAGGTGTACGTCTGGCGATTGTCGCGGCACCGCCGGTGGAGCGGATGGAAGTGGATGTGCAGTTCCTGTCGCTCCATACACTGCTTGAAGCATCGGTGGTGGCGGTTCCCTTGCCGGAGCCCAGACAGGATGACCTGGCTTATGTCATCTTCACGTCCGGTTCCACTGGTACACCCAAAGGGGTGGCAATCGATCACCAGGGGGCCTGCAATACGCTGCTCGATCTGAACAATCGCTTTGCCGTGAACGCACAGGACCGTGTCTTTGGTCTCTCGTCGTTGAGCTTTGACCTCTCCGTTTTTGATATCTTCGGTACGCTGGCAGCCGGTGCAGCGTTGGTTATTCCCGGGAAAAAGGCCACGCACAATCCAAGCGAGTGGTGCAGGCTCATTGTCGAGCACGGTGTCACCATCTGGAACTCGGTACCAGCGTTGATGGGGCTACTGGTCGACTACGCCCATGACCGCAAGCTTGATGTGTCCGCGACGATGCGCCTTGTCATGCTCAGTGGCGACTGGATTCCTTTGCCGCTCGTCACGCGGGTACGCAATGCATTGCCGCGCGCCGAACTGATCAGTCTGGGAGGGGCCACGGAAGTGTCCATCTGGTCGGTTTTCTACCCGGTGGAAACCGTACCGCAGGGCTGGCTGAGCGTTCCGTATGGTGGCCCGCTGGAAAACCAAAGTTGCTACATCCTTGATGACAAGGGCAATGACTGCCCCGACTGGGTAACGGGTGAGCTCTACATCGGTGGGCGTGGCTTGGCCAAGGCATACTGGGGAGATGCGGAAAAAACAGCGAAGAGCTTCATCCAGCATCCTCATACTGCAGAGCGGATCTACAAGACCGGTGACTTGGCACGTTTCCGTCCCGAAGGACTGATTGAGTTCATCGGGAGGAAAGATACCCAGGTCAAGCTGCACGGTAATCGAATCGAACTGGGGGAAATCGACTCGGCCGTCGCTCCGTTGCTAGCAAGCCAGTGCATCACATGCCTGGAGAAGAGAGCTGGCAAAGTGGATGCACTGGTCTCGTACGTGGTTGCCTCGACAGAAGCGGGTGGCCTGGACGAAGCTGGCGCTAGTGAACTCAAGGCACGGATACGCAAGCATCTGTTGGCCAGCCTGCCCAGCTACATGGTGCCCAAGGAGATCATCCTTATCGACCGTGTCCCGCTGACAGGTAACGGCAAGGTCGATCGACAGATGCTGGCCCGCCGGTATGACAGCGTGCTGACCAGTACCTCCCAGGTGTCAGATGACCACTTCACTGCCCGTGAGAATTCGACGGCCAGAGATATTGCCCGGATGGTGGCGGGTGTTCTCGCCCTCGACAGCGTCGAACCTGATGAGAACCTGTTAGAGAAGGGCATGACCTCCCTTGAGTTCATTCGGGTCTTCAACCTGATCGAGGAACGCTACAAAATTCGTCCGGATATTGCCGAACTCTATCGTGACCCTCGGATCATGACGCTGGTTTCGAGCATCGAGAAGCACCAGGGGGACGTCGATCAGACGGTGGCGGTGGAAAGCGGTGACGAGTTGCTGGTGCTTCCCGAGCAGCGCGATGCGTTTAAGCGTTCATGCAAATACTTGCGGGAAGTGGGAATCGCCGGTGAAAGAACCTCGTTTCAATACGGCAGCGGTTTTTCCGAGTCTGCGCATATCCAGCGTTTGATGCAGAGAAAGACAGCCAATGAATTTGGCGAACGGCCAGTGGGCTTCGATGCGTTCACCTCATTGCTCAACATGCTTTCTTTCGTCGAGCAGGGTGGGACCTTACGTGCGCTTTACCCCTCCGCCGGAGGACTCTACCCCGTGCAGGTCTATGTGCAGATAGAGCGCGGTCGGGTCGCAGGTTTTGAAGAGGGGGCCTATTACTTTCATCCGGTCAACAAGCAACTGGTCCGGCTGAGCCAGGACACGCCTATCTCTGCGCAAAATCATTATCCTGCGAACCAGCCGATGGCAGCCGCTGCGTCGTTCACCGTGTTCCTGGTGGCCGACCTGTCGGCGATCAGCCCCCTGTATGGCGACGCCAGCAGGGACATGAGCCTGATCGAGGCGGGAGCCATGCTGCAGCTGTTGATGATGGATTGCGAGAGCCACGGAGTCAGTTTGAGGCCCATTGGCGGGTGTGTCTTTGACGATGCCCGGGAGGCACTGCAGTTGTCCTCTCGACATCTATTGCTGCACACCATTCTGGCGGGCGCCACGCCGCAGGTTGATCACCTGGTTTCCAGTTCTGACACCAGCGGGTACATACACCTGAGCATCTAGGACAGTACGACAGCGCATGCCACGTACCCGCCCAGCGCGGTGCGTGGTCATGCCCTCATCATCTAATGGCTGGTATATCCGTGGGCGCCTGCTGCCTGGATATTTCCACAATTATCTCGTGCCTATCGGGCTGATCAGGAAGGATCGACGAATGGAAAACTTGCTTGAAAGCCTCTTTCACCTCGGTGTTGAGCTTCGCTCGCAATCGGAACAGCTCAATATTCGTTGTGGACAAGAAGATGTTCTCAATCAATGGCTTCCTAAAATACGACAGCACAAGAAGAGCATTATCAACTTCATCCCGGCCGGGCGTTGGGTCGGCCTGGAGTTTTGGGAGGAAAGAGGTCGGAGCGGGATTTCAACGATCTCTCCTGTGACGTTTGCCCAGCGGCGTCTGTGGCTGATGCATGAAATGATGGGCAGCGACAGTACGCCCTATAACGAAACGTCGTTATTCCTGTGCCGAGAACCACTGGATATTCCGCAATTCGAGCAGGCACTCGATGATGTGGTCACCCGACACGCGGCCTTGCGTACCCGATTCGAGCAGGATGCCACTGAGGTCAACGCTGTAGTTGAAGCGGCCGGGCAACAGGTGGTTGAGGTGATCGATCTGCGTTTTGCCGTGGGGCGCAAACGCCCATCCCTCAAGGGGCTGGTGCGAGATCTGGCTGCACGGCCATTCGAGTTGAGTGCTGCACCGTTGTTTCGAGTGAAGTTATTTCGACTCAAAGACAGCACTTATCTGCTGTGTTTCGTGTTCCACCACATCATCACAGATCGATGGTCGGGCAGCATCATCGCCAGTGACCTGGTGGAGGCTTACCGGCGTCGCTGTTGTGGTGGCAAAGGTTCTCCCTTGCCTTCACTTCCCTTCAGCTTCATCGACTATGCGCATGAAGATGCGAAGGGAGGGGATCAGGAGCATCTGCAGGCCTGCCGGGATTACTGGACTGCAACTCTCGCGAACTCTCCGGCCACCCTGGACCTTCCCTGGGATCGCGCACGACCGCCAGTGCAGACCTATCGGGGGGCACGTCATCGATTTGTCCTGGAACCCGAAAGTGTCGATCGTCTGGCTACCCTGGGGGCACAGCAGGGGTGCTCGAGATACATGTCGCTGCTGGCCCTGTTCGCGTTGTTTCTATCCAAGTACGCTGCGCAGAATGACGTGGTCATTGGTACCCCGGTATCAGGTCGGTCACGAAAGGAATATGAGTTGCTGGTGGGGCTGATGGTCAATACCGTCGCCCTACGCATCGAACAGCATGCCGACACCAGCTTCAATGAATACCTGAAAAGCGTGCGTGAGGTCTGCCTGGGAGCATTCGCACATCAGGACCTACCATTTGATGCTGTGGTCGATGCGGTGCAACCGGTGCGCTCCAAGAGTTACTCTCCGCTGTATCAAGTGATGTTTACCCACCAGGTGAGCAGCCGTCCTGCCACTGCGCAGTCCGGGCTTTTCGAGGCGCTGAATTTTGACGCGCAATTGGCAAAATTCGATCTGACACTGTCTGTTGACGAAGCGCCGGGCTCGGTGGTCTGCCACTTCGAGTACAACACGGACCTGTTTGATTCGAGCACCATTGCGCGTTTTGCAGAGCACTTCAACAACCTGTTGCTGGACGCGAGCCTGCGCCCGCAAAGTCATTGTTCGTCGTTGCGCCTGCAGGATCACGATGCATCGCTTGGCCAGTTGGCCCTCTGGAACAAGACCGAACGTGGTTATCCGGATGACCAGTTGGTTCACCAGCTGTTCGAGCGGCAGGTGGCGCGCACGCCTGATCAGGTCGCGGTGGTTTGCACAGGGCAGACGTGCACCTATGCCGAGCTGAATGCCCGTGCCAACCGCCTGGCTCGCTACCTGCGGGCCCAGGGGGTCGGCCCCGACAGCCTAGTGGCGGTTTTCGTGGACCGCAGCATCGAGATGATGGTTGCGATTCTTGGAACCTTGAAAGCGGGGGGCGCTTATTGTCCAGTGGATCCGAGCTATCCGCTCGAGCGCATCGCATACATGCTCGAAGACGCGGCTCCCAAGGTCATCCTGACCCAGGAGCGACATCGGGCTGCCTTGCCTGCCAACCTGCCTCCTATACTGGTCCTTGATACGCAATGGGCCAGCGTTGAGTCGTACGCCGCCGACGACCTGGCTGACCTGCCGTCGCTCACCATGCCAGATCACCTGGCTTATGTTATCTACACCTCTGGTTCAACCGGAAAGCCGAAAGGGGCCGGTGTTCACCATCAAGGCGTCGTGAACCTGCTGAGCTGGTACGCCCGCGACTTCGCCCTGGATCAGGACGATCGATTCCTGGTCGTGACTTCCTTCAGCTTCGACTTGACCCAGAAGAATCTATTCGCGAGCCTTCTCTGTGGTGGGCGGCTCTGTTTGAGTGAAGAGCCTTTCGACCCGGACGTAATCCTGGCTGAGGTCGAGTCCCTGCAGGTCACGACGTTGAACCTGACCCCCAGTGCGTTCTACGCCCTTGTGGAGGCCGATTCGGCAGTTGGCCGGTTGCCAAGTTTGCGCCGGGTGTTCCTGGGTGGTGAACCGATCAACATGTCGCGCCTGCTGTGCTTGCGCGAACGTTATCCCGAGCTGGAGCTGATCAATTCCTACGGGCCAACGGAGTGCTCCGATGTCGTCGCGTTCTATCGCCTGGATCCGGACTGGCGCCGTTACTGCAACGCATTGCTGCCCATTGGTCAGCCGATTGCGAATACCCAACTCTATATCTTCGACTCGCATGGGCAATCGCTGCCCATTGGCGTCAGCGGCGAGATCCTCGTGGGGGGGGACGGTGTTGGGCGTGGTTACCTGAACCGGCCGGTCCTCAATGAAGACCGTTTCATCGCCGATCCCTTTTCTGGACGGGTAGGTTCACGTTTATACAGAACGGGTGACCTAGGGTATCGACAAGCCGATGGTGCCATTGTCTACCAGGGCCGCGACGACCATCAGGTAAAAATCCGCGGGTTTCGCATCGAGTTGGGCGAAATCGAGGCGCAATTGAACCGTTTCCCCCATGTGAAAGCTTCGGTGGTGATTGCCCGTCAAGATCATCAGGGTGACAAGCGACTGGTCGCCTACATCACCGCCGATGATGGGCAGACCATTGAGATCGAGTCGCTGCGCACGGCAATCAAATCGATTCTACCGGACTACATGCGGCCCTCTGCCTACGTTCTGCTGGACAGGATGCCACTGACGCCCAGTGGAAAGCTCGATCGTCTGTCGCTTCCCGTTCCGGCATTTTCGGACCTGCAGGTCACTGCTTATGTCCCTCCGGAGGGCGGTCTGGAAATTGCCCTGGCTGAAGTTTGGCAAGACATTCTAGGGGTTGAGAAAGTCGGCCGTCACGATGATTTCTTCGAGTTGGGCGGTCATTCGTTGCTGGCCATGCAGATGAACGGCAGGATCCGCCAGAAACTCAATCATGAGGTCAGGCTCAAGGACGTATTCGAGTACGCGACGATCGAGCGTTTGGCCACTCGTCTTCATAAGACCACCCATCCTTGTGGGCTGTCGATAGCGGTCATCGAGCGGGAGCATCCACTACCGCTTTCTTTCAGCCAGCAAAGAATGTGGGTTCTGAATCAATTCGAGGGGCTGGGCAGCACCTATTCTATACCGGCGGCGGTATTGATGAAGGGCCCATTGCGTCTGGAGGTGTTTTCGGCAGTATTCGATACGCTTGTCGAGCGGCATGAAACCCTGCGCTGCGTGTTTCCATGCGTCGATGATAGTCCTGTCCAGGTGATCACGCCGGCGGCCAAGGGGTTGCTCAAGTATCTGGATCTCAGTGCCTTGCCCGCTAACGAGCGGGAGAGGGAGACGCAAGCGTTGCTGGCCGGTGAGGTGTTGGCATCCTTTGATCTTGAACAGGGGCCACTCATTCGTGCCCGCCTGGTACGGTTGGATGTGGACGAGCACTTGCTGCTGATTACGATGCACCATATCGTTTCCGACGGCTGGTCGATGGGCGTGCTGATCAAC
>NZ_JACVTO010000038.1 GCF_016518545.1 Pseudomonas sp. S30 | reverse complement strand
GCCGACCCTCTGCTTGTAAGGCAGATGCTCTCCCGGCTGAGCTAATCACCCCCGCGATGTTGCATGTTGCGTTTGCTTCGCTGAGGCCGCGAAATTTACGCAGGTACCGATGCTAAGTCAATACCCCCGTTGAATTTTTTTTGAAAAACCGCTCCAGGGGCAGTGTTCTCGGTCGCAGCAATCGGCCCATCGTGGACGCACTGGCAGCACAGGCTTGCTCGTCCGGATCCAAGCTCGAAACTCAAGGCTTGGGTTACGGCCGTGGCCTCACCCGTAGATCATTTTGCGCGTCATGCCACCGTCGACCACGAATTCCTGGCCGGTCACGAAGACCGCCTGGCGTGACAGCAGCCAGGCCACCAGCGCAGCGACGTCTTCCACCGTCCCTACCCTGCCGGTCGGGTGCTGGGCGTGGTCGGCCTCGGACAGGGGTTCGGCGCGGCGCTGCGACGGGTCACGGGCATCGATCCAGCCAGGGCTGACCGCATTGACACGGATTTCCGGTCCCAGGCTCATGGCCAGCGCGTGGGTCAGGGCAACCAGGCCGCCCTTGCTCGCCGCATAGGCCTCGGTATCCGGCTCGGACTGGCGGGCGCGGGTCGAAGCCAGGTTGACGATCGAGCCGCCATGGGCGCGCAGATAAGGCGCGCAGTGCTTGGCCAGCAGCATCGGACCACTGAGATTGACCGCCAACACCCGATTCCACTGCGCCAGGCTAAGGCTTTCCAGGGGGTTGTTGTGCGGATTGGCGACTGCCGCATTACATACCAGCGCGTCCAGACGACCGAACTGGCCGAGCACCTGGGCCACACCCGCGCTCACCTGAGCCTCATCCGACACATCCATGGCGATGAACCAGGCATGCGGGCCCAGGGCCTTGGCGACCCGGGCCCCACGCGGTCGGTCCAGGTCACTGAGTACCACCTGCCAACCCTCGCAGATCAACCACGCGGCGATGCCCAGGCCGATGCCGCGCGCGGCACCGGTGACCAAGGCCACCCGACCGTTGTGCTCAGGCTCGCCGACCGACCAGTCGATCACAGCGCCGCCAGGCCACGGGCCAGGTCGGCCTGCAGGTCGGCCACGTCTTCCAGCCCCACCGCTACACGGATCAGGCTGTCACGAATGCCTGCGGCCTCGCGCTCCTGAGGCGTCAGACGCCCGTGGGAGGTGGTCGCCGGATGGGCGATGGTGGTCTTGCTGTCGCCGAGGTTGGTGGTGATGGAAATCACCCGAGTGGCGTCGATGAAGCGCCAGGCGCCCTCCTGGCCACCCTCGACCTCGAAACTGACCACCGCGCCGAACCCGCTCATCTGGCGCTTGGCCAGCTCGTGCTGCGGATGGCTGGGCAACCCGGCGTAGTGCACTTTCTGCACGCCGTCCTGATGCTCCAGCCACTCGGCCAGGGCCTGGGCGCTTTCACAATGGGCGCGCATGCGCAGCTTGAGCGTCTCCAGGCCCTTGGTGAAGACCCAGGCGTTGAAGGGGCTGAGGGTCGGCCCCGCAGTGCGCAGGAAGCCCACCACCTCGTTCATCTGCTCGGCACGACCGGCCACGGCACCGCCCATGCAGCGACCCTGGCCGTCGATGAACTTGGTGGCCGAATGGAAGACGATGTCGGCACCCAGTTTCAGCGGTTGCTGCAAGGCCGGGGTGCTGAAGCAGTTGTCCACCACCAGCATCGCGCCACCTTCGTGGGCGATATCGGCGAGCGCGCGAATGTCCACCAGCTCGGCCAGGGGATTGGACGGCGACTCGACGATCAGCAACTTGGTATTGGCCTTCAGGCCGCCTTTCCAGCCGGCCAGGTCCGCCAGCGGCACGTAATCCACCTGCAGGCCGAAACGCTTGAAGTACTTTTCGAACAGGCTGATGGTCGAGCCGAATACGCTCTGCGACACCAGCACGTGATCGCCGGCGCTGCACAGCGACATGACCACGGCCAGCAGCGCCGACATGCCGGTGGAGGTGGCCACGGCCTGCTCGGCCCCTTCCATCGCCGCCAGCCGCGTTTCGAATGCGCGAACGGTGGGGTTGGTGTAGCGCGAATAGACATTGCCGGGCGTCTGACCGGCAAAGCGCCCGGCAGCATCGGCCGCCGTGCGGAAAACGTAGCTGGAGGTCAGGAACAGCGCTTCGCTGTGCTCGGCCTCCGGCGTGCGGTGCTGACCGGCGCGCACGGCCAGGGTGTCGAAACCGACACCCTCCAGGTCGCTGTCCAGTCGCCCGGCATCCCATTGATCCGTCATGCCGTAGTCCTCACAAAGTGCAGATCAGTTGTTGTACAGGTCGATGATCGCGCTGACGGCCTGGGTCTTGACCTTGGCGGCATCGTTGCGCGCCTGCTCGATCCGTTCCAGATAGGCATCGTCGATGTCGCCGGTGACGTATTCACCGTTGAACACCGCGCAATCGAAATGCTCGATCTTGATCTTGCCGCCCCCGACCGAGTCGACCAGGTCCGAAAGGTCCTGGTAGATCAGCCAGTCGGCGCCGATCAACTCGGCCACCTGCTCGGTGGTACGGTTGTGGGCGATCAGCTCGTGAGCGCTCGGCATGTCGATGCCGTAGACGTTGGGGTAGCGTACTGCAGGGGCCGCCGAGCAGAAGTAGACGTTCTTGGCACCCGCTTCGCGGGCCATCTGGATGATCTGCTTGCAGGTGGTGCCGCGCACGATCGAGTCGTCCACCAGCATCACGTTCTTGCCGCGGAACTCCAGCTCGATGGCGTTGAGCTTCTGGCGTACCGACTTCTTGCGCGCGGCCTGGCCGGGCATGATGAAGGTGCGACCGATATAGCGGTTCTTGACGAAGCCTTCGCGGAACTTGACGCCCAGATGGTTGGCCAGCTCCAGTGCCGCCGTGCGGCTGGTATCGGGAATCGGGATGACCACGTCGATGTCGTGCTCGGGCCGCTCGCGGCGAATCTTGTCCGCAAGCTTTTCGCCCATGCGCAGACGCGCCTTGTACACCGACACGCCATCCATGATCGAGTCGGGGCGTGCCAGGTAGACATGCTCGAAGATGCACGGCTGCAACTTGGGTGCCTGGGCGCACTGGCGGGTGTACATCTGCCCTTCTTCGGTGATGTAGACCGCCTCGCCAGGAGCCAGGTCGCGAATCAGGGTGAAGCCCAGCACGTCGAGGGCCACGCTTTCGGAGGCGATCATGTATTCCACGCCTTCGTCGGTATGGCGCTGGCCGAACACCACCGGGCGAATGCCGTTGGGGTCGCGGAAGCCGACGATGCCGTAGCCGGTGATCATCGCCACCACGGCGTAACCACCGACACAACGGCTGTGCACGTGCGACACCGCGGCGAACACGTCGTCTTCGGTCGGCTGCAGCTTGCCACGCACGGCCAGTTCGTGGGCGAAGACGTTGAGCAGCACCTCCGAGTCGGAGTTGGTGTTCACATGGCGCAGGTCGGACTCGTAGATTTCCTTGGCCAACTGCTCGACGTTGGTCAGGTTGCCGTTGTGTGCCAGGGTGATGCCGTACGGCGAGTTGACGTAGAACGGCTGCGCCTCGGCAGAGGTGGAACTGCCGGCCGTGGGATAGCGCACATGGCCGATGCCCATGTGACCGACCAGGCGCTGCATGTGGCGCTGCTGGAACACGTCGCGCACCAGACCGTTATCCTTGCGCAGGAACAACCGGCCGTCATGGCTGGTCACGATACCGGCAGCGTCCTGGCCGCGGTGCTGGAGGACCGTAAGCGCGTCATACAGCGCCTGATTGACGTTCGACTTACCGACGATACCGACGATGCCACACATGCGACGCAACCCCTACTTTGATGAATCTTGAGTGAAAAGCGCTCAGGGCCGGGAAGGCCCGAGCAACTGTTCCTTGAACGGCAGATCGACCGGAGCGCTGATCCCGTTGGACATCCACTGACCGGCCAGGCCCAGGATCAGGTTCTTCGACCAGTCGGCGACCAGCAGAAACTGAGGTATCAGGCGAGACTCCTGCCACCACGCATCCTGCTGTACCGGCCCCAGGCTCAGCAGCCCGACAGCCACCACCACCAGCAAGCCTCCTCGTGCGGCGCCGAAAGCCATGCCCAGGAACCGGTCGGTGCCGGACAGCCCGGTCACCCGGATCAGCTCGCCAATCAGGAAATTGATCATCGCGCCCACCAGCAGCGTGGCGATGAACAGAATGGTGCAGCCGGCGATGACCCGAGCCGAAGGTGTCTGGATGTAACCTTCCAGATACTGCGACAGGGAACCGCCGAACATCCAGGCGACTGCGCCAGCGACGATCCAGATGAGCAGAGACAAGGCTTCCTTGACGAAACCGCGCTTGAGGCTGATCAGTGAGGAAATGGCGATAACTGCAACGATCGCCCAATCGACCCAGGTAAATGACACGGTGCGGCCTGCCTACATTCGAGGCGGCGCATTTTAGCAGAGCGAAGGGCTTGGGGTAAGCGGAATGTCAGGCCGTTGCAGGCCTGCAGCCTGACTCCCAGGACAACTTCAAGCGCCTGGGAGAGGGGTCCGGACCGCCACCGCCGCCCTGCGCGAAGCGCTCGGGCAGCGCGATGGAGCGGATCGCAGGGCGTCACTCACGCTCGGGCTGGAAGCGTACGACGATACCCTTGAGGTTCTGCTGGCGATTGATCGCATCGCGCAGGCGCTCCGCTTCGGTGCGGTCGATGATCGGACCGACGAAGACCCGGTTCAGGCCACCGGTGGTGCGGATGTAAGCGTTGTAGCCCTGACTGCGCAGGGTCTTCTGCAGGTTGTCTGCACCTGTCCGATTGGACAGGCTGGCCAACTGGATCGACCAGCTGACCGGCAGGCCATTGGCATCGATCTTGGACGTCGCCGACTTGCTCGCAGTGCTGGCCGCACTGGAGGCAGCGCTGGCAGCGGGCGCCTGCGCCACAGGCTGGGCCGGACGCGAATCTGTCCTGGGCTCGACGGCCGGCGCCTGGGCTTTCGCGACAGGAGTCTGAGCCGTTTGCGAAGGCGCCGGTGCGATCGGCTGGGTGGGCGTGGACGGCGGCGCTGTGGACTCATCGACCACCACCGGGGCCTGCTCCGAGAGATCGGGCAGCGGCTGGGGCTGGGGCACCTGGACTGGCTCGACCTTGATCTCGGACGGACTCGGCATGGCCGGCGCCTGCGGCACATCGACGTGCACCTGGCGCATCTCGTCTTCACGAGTGAACAGCATCGGCAGGAAGATCACCGCCAGCGCCACCAGCACCAACGCCCCCACCATCCGCTGCTTCATGCCCTTATCCAGCACAGCCATCTACTCCATCCTCCAGGACCTGCCCCGCTAGCCACTCCAGGGCCTGGCCGACGCAGAAAAACGAACCGAACAGCAGGATCTGGTCATCTGCCGTTGCCTCGGCGCACTGCCCCTCGAGGGCAGCAGCGACACCGGCATATGACTTCACCGTCGCGCCGTGGTTCGTCAGTGCGTCAGCGAGTTCCTCGGCCGAGCGACTGCGCGGGGTATGCAGAGGCGCCACCGCCCAGCGGTCGACCAGCGGCAACAGCGGCGCGAGCACGCCCTCCAGGTCCTTGTCGGCCAGCAGCCCGAACACCGCCAGGCGCCGGCCGGCCACGGGCCGTGTCGCCAGGCGACGCGCCAGGTACTGCGCGGCGTGGGGATTGTGGCCGACATCCAGCAACAGCTGTACTGCCTTGCCGCGCCAGTGCACCACACGCCGGTCGAGGCGCCCGGTGATGCGCGTGTCCAGCAGCGCCTGGACGATATCGCCCTGCACCCACGGCAGGCCCATCAACAGGTAGGCCTGCAAGGCCAGGGCCGCATTTTCCATCGGCAGGTCGAGCAGGGGCAGATCGGCCAACTCCACCACGTCGCCGCCCGGGGTGGTGCCGCGCCACTGCCAATGGCTCTGGGTACTGGCCAGGTCGAAATCGCGCCCACGCAGGAACGACGGACAGGCCAGTTCGGCCACCTTGTCCAGCAGCGGCTGCGGCGGATCGAGATCGCCGCACAAGGCAGGTCTGGTCGGTCGCAGGATGCCCGCTTTCTCGAAGGCGACCTGCTCGCGGGTATCACCCAGGTAGTCGATGTGGTCCACGCCGATGCTGGTGATCAGGGCGTAGTCGGCATCGATCAGGTTGACCGCATCCAGGCGCCCGCCCAGCCCGACCTCCAGCACCACGGCATCGAGCCCGGACTGGCTGAACAGCCAGAACGCCGCCAAGGTCCCCATTTCGAAGTAGGTCAGCGAGATATCGCCACGGGCGGCCTCCACGGCCGCGAAGGCACGACACAGGTCCTGATCGCTGGCTTCGTCGCCCTCGATCAGCACCCGTTCGTTGTAGCGCAGCAGGTGCGGCGAACTGTAGACGCCGACCCTCAGGCCCTGGGCGCGCAGCAGGCTCGCGACGAACGCGCAGGTCGAACCCTTGCCGTTGGTGCCGGTGACCGTGACCACCCGCTCAGCCAGGCGCCCCAGGTCGAGCCGCTCCAGCACCTGGCGGGAACGCTCGAGCCCCATGTCGATGGCCGAAGGGTGCAACTGCTCCAGGTAGGCGAGCCACTGGTCCAGGGTACGCGGGTTCATCACGCGACGACGGCCGCTTCTTTGGCTTGTTCGGGCGTGGGTTGACCGGTCATCTGTGCCAGCAGGCGTGCCAGGCGCGGGCGCAGCTCCTGACGGGAAATGATCAGGTCGATGGCCCCGTGCTCCAGCAGGAACTCGCTGCGCTGGAAGCCTTCGGGAAGCTTCTCGCGCACGGTCTGCTCGATCACGCGTGGGCCGGCGAAGCCGATCAATGCCTTCGGCTCGCCGATGATCACGTCGCCAAGCATCGCCAGGCTGGCCGAAACGCCGCCGTAGACCGGATCGGTCAGCACCGAAATGAACGGAATGCCTTCTTCGCGCAGGCGCGCCAGCACCGCCGAGGTCTTGGCCATCTGCATCAGCGAGATCAACGCTTCCTGCATGCGCGCACCGCCCGAGGCGGAGAAGCAGATCATCGGGCAGCGGTGCTCGAGCGCATGGTTGGCCGCCCGCACGAAACGCTCACCGACGACGGCGCCCATCGAGCCGCCCATGAACGAGAACTCGAAGGCGCTGACCACGATCGGCAGGCCCATGAGGGTGCCGCTGACGGAAATCAGCGCATCCTTTTCACCGGTCTGCTTCTGGGCAGCGGTGAGGCGATCCTTGTACTTCTTGCCGTCGCGGAACTTCAGACGGTCGACTGGCTCCAGGTCGGCGCCCAGCTCTTCACGCCCCTCGGCGTCGAGGAAGATGTCGATACGCTCGCGGGCACCGATGCGCATGTGATGATTGCACTTGGGGCAGACATCGAGGGTTTTTTCCAGCTCCGGACGATACAGCACGGCTTCGCAGGATGGGCACTTGTGCCACAGGCCTTCGGGCACCGAGCTCTTCTTCACCTCGGAGCGCATGATCGAAGGGATCAGCTTGTCTACCAACCAGTTGCTCATGCTCTAATTCTCCCGTTCCGGCCGGTGGCGGGCTGGCGTTCACCCGCCCTGCCCCGGCCCTTGAGCTCAAAATCATGTTCGATACGACGATGGATCGGCCACGGGCACTTCCCGAGCACCGCTCCACCTTCAACCTGTACGCCGACGCCCGCGGCGCCGCGTGTTCTGATGGCCAGCCCCATGGAGCCGACCGGGCAGCACCGAGCTGCGATAGCTATGGACGATGGCGCACGGCCAACCGTCACATCCACGCTCATGCCTGCCTGACCGCACTCAGGAAGGCGTGAATTCTGTCGGCATCCTTGATGCCCTTGGCCCGCTCGACACCGCCGCTGACATCCACCGCATACGGACGCACCTGGCGGATCGCCTGGGCGACGTTGTCCGGGGACAAGCCGCCAGCGAGGATGATCGGCTTGCTCAGCCGCGGCGGCACCAACGACCAGTCGAACGCCTCGCCGGTGCCTCCCGGCACGCCTGGCACATAGGTGTCGAGCAGAATGCCGCGCGCGCTGCTGTACTGCTGGCAAGCCCGTTCCAGGTCGTCCCCCGGCCGCACGCGCAGGGCCTTGATCCAGGGCCGGTGATGGCCCTCGCAGTCGGCCGGGCTTTCGTTGCCGTGGAACTGTAGCAGGTCCAGCGGCACCGCCTCGAGTATCTCGGCCAACTCGCAGCGCGGGGCATCGACGAACAGCCCGACGCTGGTCACGAATGGCGGCAGCTCGGCGACGATCGCCCGCGCCTGACGTACGTCCACCGCCCGCGGGCTCCTGGCGTAGAACACCAGGCCGATGGCATCGGCGCCGGCCTCGACGGCGGCCAGGGCGTCCTCGATGCGGGTGATGCCGCAGATCTTGGTGCGCACGTTGCTCATGGCGACACTCCCGGGTAATCGATCAAGGGCCGGATCTTAGCAAATGAGCCGCAGCCCGTCAGTCGAGCAGCGACTCGTAACCGCTGAGAAAGTGTGGGCCGATGTAACGCTGCGGCAAGGCGAACTCGTCGGGGTACTCCACCTGCACCAGGTAAAGCCCGTGGGGATGCGCGGTCACCCCGCCCTGGCGACGGTTGCGGCTCTCCAGCACCTCCCTGGCCCAGGCCACCGGACGTTCGCCGGCACCGATGCTCATCAGCACTCCGGCGATGTTGCGCACCATGTGATGCAGGAATGCGGTGGCGCGCACGTCGATCACGATCATCCGCCCATGACCGGTGACGCGCAGGTGATGGATATGCTTGATCGGCGACTTGGCCTGGCACTGGCTGGCACGGAAGGCACTGAAATCGTGGGTGCCGAGCAGGTGCTCGGCCGCCTGGGCCATCGCCACGACGTCCAGTGGCCGATGGTTCCAGGTCACTTCCTCGGCCAGGTGCGCCGGACGAATGGGGTCGTTGTAGATGACGTAGCGGTAGCGCCTGGCGCAGGCCTTGAAGCGGGCGTGAAAATGCGCCGGCATGGGCTTCGACCAGGTCACGCTGATGTCATGGGGCAGGTTGAAGTTGCTGCCCAGGGTCCAGGCCCGCTCATCGCGCTGGGCCCGGGTGTCGAAGTGCACCACCTGGCCGCAACCGTGCACGCCGGCATCGGTGCGCCCGGCGCAGATCACGCCGATGGGTTCGTCGGCGACCTTGGACAGCGCCTGCTCCAGCGCCTGCTGGACACTCGACACGCCGCTGGCCTGACGCTGCCAGCCCCGGTAGCGGGAACCTTTGTATTCAACGCCCAGGGCGATGCGCGAATAGCCTTCGGCCGCCGATTCGGCCGCCTCGATGTCATTGATGTCCAAGAAAGCCAAACCTGTGGAGCCGATCGAAAGGCCGCCATTATAAAGAAAAACGGCAGCCTGCTGGGCTGCCGTCGTCCACCGCCTTGCCGTAGCGCCTCAGACCAGCCGCGACAACATGTCCTCGGCTTCCTGGCGCTGGGTATCGTCACCATCCTTGACCACCTCATCGAGAATGTCACGGGCTCCATCGTGGTCGCCCATGTCGATGTAGGCACGCGCCAGATCGAGCTTGGTCGCCACCTCATCGGTGCCGGAGAAGAAGTCGAAGTCCAGGTCATCCAGGGCCTCGGGTTCCAGCGCGGCGTCCTCGGCGGTGAAGCGCGGCTCCGGTGCTGGCTCGGACAGGCTCTGGGACAGCTTGCCCAGTTCGGCGTTGACATCGTCGAGTTCGGCCGCGAACTGCTTGTCGCCGGGCGTCTGGTCTTCGAGCGACAGCGACAGATCGAAGTCTTCCGGCAGTTCGAGTTCGGAGAGCGGGTCGTACTCGGGGATCTCGTCGAACGCCGCCAGCTCGGCCGCCACGTTCACCGGCGTCTCGCCGTCCGCTGCAGGGGTTGCGGGCGTCGCATCGCCCACGTCCAGATCGAAGTCCGACAGGTCGTCCAGATCCTGCTGCGCGGATTGCGCCTGGGCCTGGGCCAGTAGGGCCTCGAAGTCGGCGTCGGCATCGTCCGCACCCGAGGTGGCCGGCTCGGCTTCGGCTTTCGCCACATCCCCGGCGTTCGACACCGGCGCATCGAGCGAATCATCGAGCACCAGGTCGTCGTCCAGGCTCAGGTCGAAGTCCTCGTCCACGCCCGGCGTGGCGGTGAGCGACTCCAGCTCGGGCTCGGCGTCCGAGGCGGCAAGTGGTTCTTCCTCAGGCGCTGGCGGCGACTGCGGATTGTCCTGCAGCAGCGCCTGCACATAGGCCTGGTCCTTTTCCGCTGCCAGCGCGGCAGCACCCAGACCGATGGCGGCCGCAGCCGCGACGGCGACCATGGCTGGATAGCGCTGCTTCAGGCCCTCGACCTTACCCAGGTTGTCCGCGCTGGCGGCCAACTGCGACTCCTGCTCGGCGAACGCCTGCTGGTCCCCCTGGCGGGCGTAGACTTCCATGAGTTTCAGGCGCAAATCACTGCGCTGCGGCTCGGCGGCCACCACCGGCTCGAGCAGGCCAGCGGCATGGTTCAGGCGACCTTTGGCCACGCTCTCGTCCACGTCGGCCAGCAGCGCGGCGTAGGGGTCGGCAGCGGGAGGCACGGTGGCAGCCGGTTTCTGCGCGGCCGCGGCACCGGCGACGGATGCCGCCAGGGCCGCTGGTGACAGGGTCACCGTGGGCGCGGACACATCCAGACCCTCGAAACTGCCCGGTGGCAGGTCCGGATCAGGACCACGATCGCCGTCCTCGGCCAATGCACGGGCCATGCGCAGGTGTTTCTCGGCCTCTTGCTGGGCTTTGCGCTTGCGCGCCAGTAGCAACAGCAACAGCAGCAACACGAGAAACGCAGAGCCGGCCAGCAACGCCAGCAACAGCGGGTTGCCCAGCAGATCATCGAGCAGGCTGGGCTCTGCCTGAGGCTGCGCAGCGACCTGCTGCTCAGGCTCAGGCACTGGCGCGGTATCGACCGCGGCGGGCGGCGGTGTGACTACAGGCTCGGCCGGGGCCAGTTGCGCGTTGATCGGCGGCTCCACCGGCTGTTGCGCCACGGCAGCGGCAGGCTGCTGCGCGCTGGCTGGATCTGGCTCGGCAGCGCCCTGGGCCTGAAGACGTGCCAGCTGATCGTTCTTCAACTCGATCAGGCGCTGCAGCTTGTCCAGCTGGCTCTGCAGGTCGGTCATGCGACTCTGCAGCTCTTCGTTGTCCCGACGGCTGGTGTCGAGGCTTTCCTGGGCGACCGCGAGCTTGTCGCTCAACGCCTTGGCATCGTTGGCCGCGCCTTGGTCGCCCGGCGCGACCAGGCGCAGGTTGTCGCCCTGGGCGATGCGCGCCGGCGCAGCATCGGCAGCGCCGCGACGGGTGGCATCCAGCTGCCGCGCACGTGGTCCGAGACGACGCCCCTCGCGCCAGGCGGCGTACTGCTCGGCCACCTCGCGGATTGCCTCACCCTGCGGGATGCTGCGGACCTGCTGCTGGTCGGGAAGGCGCAACACCTGGCCGGTCTTGAGCTGATTGATGTTGTTGCCGATGAACGCATCCGGATTCAGCGCCTGGATGGCCAGCATGGTCTGCTGGATCGAG
This sequence comes from Pseudomonas sp. S30, assembly GCF_016518545.1. Classification (GTDB taxonomy): domain Bacteria; phylum Pseudomonadota; class Gammaproteobacteria; order Pseudomonadales; family Pseudomonadaceae; genus Aquipseudomonas. The sequence goes on along the minus strand of NZ_JACVTO010000038.1, from coordinate 10,243 downwards.
CCGCCCTGGGTATTGCGCGCAGCGATCTGCCAGAGCGTGTCGCGCTGGCGAGTGGTGTAGCTGGCGCCCGTGGTGGCTGGGCTGACCGCGCCCTGTACGGGTGCGGCGGCGGCCGGCGGCGCGGCGTCCAACGCTACGCTGTAATCGCGCAGGAGCCGGCCCTGGGGCCACATCACCTGAACCAGGAACTTGATCATCGGTTCCGGCAACGGCTTGCTGGAGGTCACGCGCAACACGCTGCGGCCGTTGGGATTGATCACCGGGGTGAAGCTCAGGTCCTGCAGGTAGGCGGGCAAGGTGACGCCGGCCTTGGCGAATTCTTCGGCGGGCGCCAGGCTCGGCGCCACCTCCGCAGGCTTCAGGTCGCGTACGTCGAGCAGCTCGATCTCCGCATCCAGGGGCTGGTTCTGCGCCGACTTGAGGGTCAGCTCCCCGAGGCCGAGTGCGTGGGCCATGCCGGACGACAGCGCCGAAGCAGCCGCGATAGCCAGAACCAGTTTGCGAATTCGAAGCATGGACCTGTTCCCTTGTATGAATCGTCCCAATACATGCCATTGGTGTAGGACAAATTACCGGTCAGTATCTTTTACGCCATTTTTTTAATCAACAAGTGCGCCAATTGTACGGCGTTGAGCGCGGCGCCCTTGCGCAGGTTGTCGGTGGTCAACCACAGATCGAGTTGCCGAGGGTCGCCGATTCCCTGACGTACACGACCAACATAGACCACGTCCTGGCCGACTGCGTCCCCTACAGGTGTCGGATAGTCGTCATTTTCCACCCGCTCGACGCTCGCTGCGCTGTCGAGCGCCTGGTTGATCGCCTGCACGTCCACCGGCTGGCGGCTGACCACGGACACATTGAAGCTATCGCCGAAAAACACTGGGACTTGAACGCAGCTCGCGGAAATCTTCAGTTCGGGCAAGCCCATGAGCACGCGGGTTTCACTCATCAGGCGGCGCTCCACGACCGTGTGCCCATGCCCGTCGCTGTCGCCGACCTGCGCCAGCACGTTGAAGGCCATCTGCCGGTCGAAGAAACGCGGCTCCAACGGACGGGCGTTGAGCAACTCGGCCGTCTGCCGTGCCAGCTCGTTGACCGCCTCGCGCCCTTGGGCCGACACCGCCAGGCAGCCCATGACCTGAATGCGCTCGATGTCCAGCAGCCCCTTGAGCGGCGCCAGGGCGACGGCCAAGGCGATCGCACCGCTACCGGGGCTCGACAGCAGGGCCGGAAGGGCCAGGTCGTCCAGCTGATGGGCATTGGCCTCGGGCACCAGCGCCAGCGCATCGGGCAAAGCGCCGGAAAGGTCGATCACCGAGCACCCTGCCTCGCGCGCCTTGGGTGCGAAACGAAGACTGACCGCGGCACCGGCGGCGAAGAAGGCCAACTTGACCTGGGCGAAGTCGAAGCTGTCGACCTCACGCACACGCAGCTTCCTGCCCGCGAACATCACGCTGCTGCCCGCCGACTCCGGGCTGGCCAACAGGTGCAGGGTGGCGACCGGAAACTGCAGGTCCTCGAGGATCTGCACCAGGGTTTCACCGACGCTGCCGGTGGCACCGACAACAGCGATATCAAGGGCTTGGTTCATGGTTTGGGACCTTTTGCGGGAACGGCGGGGGCGGCACTTTACTCGATTGCCGTGAAAACAAAAAACCCGTGCTGCTGCCAGCACGGGCTTTTCGAGAACGCGAAGCGATCAACGCTCCAGCAGGATCCGCAGCATGCGCCGCAGCGGCTCGGCGGCACCCCACAGCAACTGATCGCCGACGGTGAAGGCACCCAGGTACTGGGAGCCCATGTTCAGCTTGCGCAGGCGGCCGACCGGCACGTTCAGGGTGCCGGTGACCTGGGTCGGGCTCAGCTCCTGCATGCTGATCTCGCGCTGGTTGGGCACCAGCTTCACCCAAGGGTTGTGCTGGCTGATCAGCCCTTCGATATCGGCCAGCGGCACGTCCTTGTTCAGCTTGATGGTCAAGGCCTGGCTGTGGCAGCGCATGGCACCGATGCGCACGCAGATCCCGTCGACCGGAATCGGGCTCTTGAAGCGACCGAGGATCTTGTTGGTCTCGGCCTGGGCCTTCCATTCCTCACGGCTCTGGCCGTTCGGCAATTCCTTGTCGATCCATGGGATCAGGCTGCCGGCCAGCGGCACGCCGAAGTTCTCGGTAGGGAAGCCTTCGCCACGCATGGCCTCGGCCACCTTGCGGTCGATGTCCAGGATGGCACTGGCCGGGCTGGCCAGCTCATCGGCGACTGCGGCGTGAATGCCGCCCATCTGGCGGATCAGCTCGCGCATGTTCTGCGCACCGGCGCCGGAGGCGGCCTGGTAGGTCATGGCGCTCATCCACTCGACCAGACCGGCTTCGAACAACCCGCCCAAGCCCATCAGCATCAGGCTGACGGTGCAGTTGCCGCCGATGTAGTTCTTGGTGCCGGCATCGAGCTGATGGTCGATGACCTTGCGGTTGACCGGATCGAGGACGATGACCGCGTCGTCCTGCATGCGCAGCGACGAGGCCGCATCGATCCAGTAGCCTTGCCAGCCGGCTTCGCGCAGCTTGGGGAAGACTTCACTGGTGTAGTCGCCACCCTGGCAGGTCAGGATCACGTCGAGGGTCTTGAGCTCTTCGATCGAATAGGCGTCCTTGAGCGGCGCCGTCTCCTTGCCGACGTTGGGGCCTTGGCCACCGACGTTGGAGGTGGTGAAGAACACCGGCTCGATAAGGTCGAAGTCCTGCTCTTCCAGCATCCGCTGCATGAGCACGGAACCGACCATGCCGCGCCAACCGATCAGACCTACACGTTTCATCGCAACTACACCTTTGCTAAAAAGTGGGCCACCGTCGAAGGGAAACGACGGCGGGCCAGAGAGATTACAGATTCCGCAGCGCGGCGACTACCGCATCGCCCATTTCACGGGTACCGACGCGGGTGCAGCCGTTCGACCAGATGTCACCGGTGCGCAGTCCCTGGTCCAGCACCAGGCTCACGGCACGCTCGATGGCCTCGGCCGCAGCCTGCTGGTTGAAGCTGTAGCGCAGCATCATCGAGACCGACAGGATGGTCGCCAGCGGGTTGGCGATACCCTGGCCGGCGATGTCCGGCGCCGAACCGTGGCACGGCTCGTACATGCCCTTGTTGTCGGCGTCCAGCGAGGCCGAAGGCAACATGCCGATGGAGCCGGTGAGCATCGAGGCTTCGTCCGAAAGGATGTCGCCGAACATGTTGTCGGTGACCACCACGTCGAACTGCTTGGGCGCGCGCACCAGTTGCATGGCGGCGTTGTCGACGTACATGTGGCTGAGTTCGACGTCCGGATAGTCCTTGGCCACGTCCTCGACCACTTCGCGCCACAGCTGGCTGGAGGCCAGGACGTTGGCCTTGTCCACCGAGCACAGCTTCTTGCCCCGCACTCGGGCCATGTCGAAGCCGACACGGGCGATGCGACGCACTTCGCTTTCGCTGTAGGGCAGCGTGTCGTAGGCCTGGCGCTCGCCGCCTTCGAGCTCGCGCTGACCACGCGGCGCGCCGAAATAAATGCCGCCGGTGAGTTCGCGGACGATGAGAATATCAAGACCGGAGACGATCTCGGGCTTGAGCGAGGACGCATCGGCCAACTGCGGATAGAGGATGGCCGGGCGCAGGTTGGCGAACAGGCCCAATTGCGAGCGGATCTTCAGCAGCCCGCGCTCAGGGCGGATGTCGCGCTCGATCTTGTCCCACTTCGGCCCGCCGACGGCACCGAGCAGCACCGCATCGGCCTGACGGGCACGCGCCAGGGTCTGGTCGGCCAGCGGCACACCGTGCTGGTCGATCGCAGCGCCACCGATGACGTCGTGCTCCAGGACCAGATCCAGGGCGAACTTGTCGTTGGCCAGCTCCAGCACCTTGACCGCTTCGGCCATGATTTCCGGACCGATACCGTCACCGGGAAGAATCAGAATCTGCTTGCTCATGCTTTCCTCTAGTCGTTCAAGCGGCGCGGCAGCATTCGCCGCGCCGAAAGGCTATCGCTCGGCCCACAGCACCAGCACATCCGTGCTGAACGAGCCATCGGCCTCGATCTGGTAATACTGCCGTACTTCTTCGCCCATGGCCTGCTGCAGTTGGCGGATGGCGACCTGCATCGGCTCGGGCGTGCGCATGCGCTCGACCCAGGACGCGAAGGCCAAGTGCAGGCGCTGGCGGCTGTGACTGCGTACCGACAGGCCGGCGTCGCTGACCGTTTGCAGCCACTGGGCCGCAGAATAATCGCGCACATGGCTGGTGTCGCGCAGTACTTCGACGCTTTGCAGGTAGGTGTCGAGCAGCGGGCTGCCCGGCGACATCACATCGATGAACGCTGCCACACCGCCTGGTTTGAGCACGCGGCGCGCCTCACGCAGAGCCAGCCCCAGGTCGCTCCAGTGATGCGCTGAATAGCGACTGATGACGAAGTCGAAGGCGCCATCGGCGAAAGGCAGACGTTCAGCCGCGCCCCGCTCGGTCACGATGTTGTCCAGACCCCTAACTGCCGCCGCGCTGGCCACCACGTCCAGCATCGCCTGCGACAGGTCGTAGGCCACCACCTCGGCCACCAGGGGCGCCACCTGGAAGCTCACGTGTCCGGCGCCACAGCCCAGGTCCAGCACCCGCGCAGCGCTCTGCCCCTGCAGTTCGGCCTGCAGCAGCGCGAACTCGGTCCCCTGGGCATGGACGGTACTGCTCAGATAAGCACTGGCCTGCTCGCCGAACTGACGTTGGACCACCTCGGTGTGCGTGCTGCGGGTCATGGATCGATCCTCGAATGTCGGTGAATGCAACCGGCACGAATCAGGCCTGGCGGAACAACCAGGGCTGAGAGGCGCGGTGCCGGCCTTCGAAGGCCTTGATCGCTTCGCTGTCCTGCAAGGTCAGACCGATGTCGTCCAGGCCGTTGAGCAGGCAGTGCTTGCGGAAGGCGTCGATCTCGAAGTGCAGCACCTTGCCATCGGGGCGGGTCACCGCCTGGGCCTGCAGGTCGATGGTCAGCTGGTAACCGGGGTTGGCCTCGACCTGGCTGAACAGTTCATCGACTTCCTCGTCGGCGAGAATGATCGGCAGCAGGCCGTTCTTGAAACTGTTGTTGAAGAAGATGTCGGCGAAGCTCGGCGCGATCACGCTACGAAAGCCGTATTCGTCCAAGGCCCATGGGGCGTGCTCGCGGCTGGAACCGCAACCGAAGTTCTCGCGGGCCAGCAGCACACTGGCGCCCTGGTAGCGTGCGTGGTTGAGCACGAACTCCTGGTTCAATGGCCGCTTGCTGTTGTCCTGGTAGGGCTGCCCCACGTCCAGGTAGCGCCATTCATCGAACAGGTTCGGGCCGAAGCCGGTGCGCTTGATCGACTTGAGAAACTGCTTGGGGATGATCTGGTCGGTGTCGACGTTGGCACGGTCCAACGGCGCGACGAGACCAGTGTGCTGGGTGAAGGCTTTCATGCTGCGCTCCCTTGGATCAACTCGCGGACATCGATGAAGTGGCCGGTCACCGCGGCGGCGGCGGCCATGGCCGGGCTCACCAGGTGGGTGCGGCCACCGGCCCCCTGACGACCTTCGAAATTGCGGTTGGAGGTGGAGGCGCAGTGCTCGCCACTTTCCAGCCGATCCGGGTTCATCGCCAGGCACATCGAGCAGCCCGGTTCACGCCACTCGAAACCGGCTTCGAGGAAGATCTTGTCCAGCCCCTCGCGCTCGGCCTGGGCCTTGACCAGGCCCGAGCCCGGCACCACCAGCGCCTGCTTGACGTTCGCCGCCACCTTGCGCCCCTTGGCGATCTCGGCAGCCGCGCGCAGGTCTTCGATCCGCGAGTTGGTGCAGGATCCGATGAACACGCGGTCGAGCTTGATGTCGGTAATCGCCTGGTTGGCCGCCAGGCCCATGTACTTCAGCGCGCGCTCGATCGAACCCCGCTTGATCAGGTCCGGCTCGGCGGCCGGATCCGGCACACGCTGGTCCACGGCCAGGACCATTTCCGGCGAGGTGCCCCAGCTGACCTGCGGCTTGATCTGCGCCGCATCCAGCTCCACGACGGTATCGAACACGGCATCGGCATCGGAGACCAGGTGTTTCCAGGCCTCGACCGCCTGAGGCCACTGCTCGCCGGTGGGCGCGTAGGGACGACCCTGGACATAGGCGACCGTGGTCTCGTCCACGGCCACCAGGCCGACGCGGGCGCCCGCTTCGATGGACATGTTGCAGATGGTCATGCGGCCCTCCATCGACAACGCACGGATGGCACTGCCGGCGAACTCCATGGCATGGCCATTGCCACCGGCCGTGCCGATCTTGCCGATCACCGCCAGTACGATGTCCTTGGCAGTGACGCCGGCAGGCAGCTGGCCTTCGACGCGCACCAGCATGTTCTTCATCTTCTTGGCCACCAGGCACTGGGTCGCGAGCACATGCTCGACCTCGGACGTGCCGATGCCATGGGCCAGGGCACCGAAGGCGCCGTGAGTCGAGGTGTGCGAATCGCCGCAGACCACGGTCATGCCCGGCAAGGTCGCGCCTTGCTCGGGGCTGATGACGTGAACGATGCCCTGGCGTTCGTCATTCATCTTGAATTCGACGATGCCGTACTCATCGCAGTTTTCGTCCAGGGTCTGTACCTGCAGGCGCGACACCTGGTCGGCGATGGCCTCGATGCCGCCCTTGCGCTCCGGGGTCGTCGGCACGTTGTGGTCGGGCGTCGCGATATTGGCATCGATGCGCCACGGCTGCCGACGGGCCAGGCGCAGGCCTTCGAAGGCCTGGGGCGAGGTGACTTCGTGGATGATGTGACGGTCGATGTAGATCAGCGACGAACCGTCGTCGCGGCGCTTGACCTCATGAGCATCCCAGAGCTTGTCGTAGAGCGTTTTGCCAGCCATCAGACTGTTCCTCATCAGCTACTTTCTGTGCCAATAACCCCTTGGCTTGTACGGACGATGCTAAAGCGCTAGATTGAATAACTCAAATTCATAATTTTCATACTTTGGATAACCGAAAGGAATTCGATCAGGTGGACCTGGCCAATCTCAGCGCCTTCATCGCCATTGCCGAAACCGGCAGCTTCTCCAGCGCCGGTGAACGTCTGCACCTCACTCAGCCCGCCGTGAGCAAACGCATCGCTGGGCTGGAACAGCAGCTCGACGTGCGCCTGTTCGATCGCCTCGGTCGCGAAGTGACGCTCACCGAGGCCGGCCGGGCGCTGCTGCCCAGGGCCTACCAGATCGTCAACGTGCTGGACGACACCCGTCGCGCCTTGACCAACCTCACGGGTGAGGTCAGTGGACGCCTGACCCTGGCCACCAGCCATCACATTGGCCTGCACCGACTGCCGCCCGTGCTGCGCACCTTCACCCGGACCTTTCCCGGGGTGGCCCTGGACATCCAGTTTCTGGATTCGGAAGCCGCCTACGACGAGGTGCTGCATGGTCGCGCCGAAATCGCCGTGATCACCCTGGCCCCGGAGCCTCACCATCTGATCCGGGCAGTACCGGTGTGGAACGACGCGCTGGACTTCGTCGCCGCTCCCGAGCATCCCCTTGCCCGTGATGGCCAGGTGAACCTGGCCGACGTCGCCCGCCACCCCGCCGTGTTTCCCGGCGGCAACACCTTCACCCATCACATCGTCCAGCGGCTGTTCGAAAGCCAGGGGCTGACGCCGAACATCGCCATGAGCACCAATTATCTGGAAACCATCAAGATGATGGTCGCCATCGGGCTGGCCTGGAGCGTGCTGCCGCGCACCATGCTCGACGAACAGGTCGCCTCCATCGCCCTGCCCGGCATCGGGCTGTCCCGCCAACTGGGCTACATCCTGCACACCGAGCGAACGCTGTCGAACGCCGCGAAGGCATTCATGGCCCTGCTCGACAGCCATGCCGAGCCCCACTGATCGCACGGCGGCTGGGGGTGTGGCCGTGGATTATTGGGCGACCTTCCACGACCCCAGGACTCGATGACCCGCAATCCTGCGCCTTGAACGCCGTCCACGAAAAAGGGCACCCGAAGGTGCCCTTTCCTATGCCCGACGCACTCAGTTGAGCGCTGGCTTTTCACCGTTGATCGGGATGCGCTTGGCCTTGGCCTCTTCCGGCACCACACGCAGCAGGTCGATGCTGAGCAGGCCGTTGGCCAGGTCGGCAGCCTTGACTTCGATGTGATCGGCCAGGCGGAACGACAGCTTGAAGGCCCGCTGTGCGATACCTTGGTGCAGGTAGGTCACCTCGGTGGCGGCCTTGTCACGCTTGCCACCGGACACGGTCAGCACACCTTTCTCGACTTGCAATTCGAGATCCTGCTGTTGCAGGCCGGCGGCCGCGATCACGATGCGGTACTGATCATCGCCATGCTTTTCAACGTTATAGGGCGGGTAGCTGCTACCGGCCTCGTTGCGCGCCGCAGATTCGAACAGGTCGTTGAAACGGTCGAAACCGACGGAATGGCGGAACAGTGGAGCGAGAGAGAAAGCGGTAGTCATGGTCATTAACTCCTGAGATTCAGCAAGTAAGTCACTCCGCGACCCGACTTCGGCATCGCGTACTCAAGAGATAAGGTCCCCGATGTGGCTTTCAAGGGACGACAACTGATTTTTTTCAGGATGGGCGACGAGCGGTCAGGCGACATCCAGGTCAGGGTCTGCATTGAAACCCTCCAGGCCGAGCAACCGACTGATACGTGCGCAGTCGTCCTCGCGCCGCATCTGGGCGAACAACGCCACCGCCTCTGGATAGCTGCGGGTCAGCATCGCCAGCCACTGCTTCATTCGGCCCGGCGCATAGCGTGGCGACAGCTTCGCCTGCGCCTGGCGCCAGAACTCGCGCAGCAGCGGCATCAGCTCGTCCCAGCCCAGCGGGCGATACGCCCTGCCCTGCCGAGCCGCAGCGATCTGCAAGCCCAGGTCCGGTCGCGAAACCAGCCCGCGCCCCAGCATGATGTGCTCGGCACCACTGACCTCGCGGCAACGTCGCCAGTCTTCGACCGTCCAGATCTCGCCGTTGGCGAAGACTGGCACCGCCACCACATCCTGGACCTTGGCCACCCACTCCCAATGCGCCGGAGGCTTGTAGCCCTCGACCTTGGTTCGGGCGTGCACCACCAGGTGCGCGGCGCCGCCCTCGGCCAGTGCCGTGCCGCACTCCAAGGCTCCATCCGGGCTGTCGAAGCCCAGGCGCATCTTGGCGGTGACAGGAATGTGCCCCGGCACCGCGCGCCGCACTTCGCGCACGATGGCGTGCAGCAGCTCCGGCTCCTTGAGCAGCACGGCGCCGCCACGAGACTTGTTGACGGTCTTGGCCGGGCAACCGAAATTCAGGTCGATGACCGGCGCACCCAGCTCACAGGCCAGGGCCGCGTTCTCAGCCAGGCACACCGGATCCGAGCCCAGCAGTTGCACCCGCATCGGCGTGCCCGCCGCCGTGCGAGCGCCCTGGCGCAACTCCGGCGCCAGCTTGTCGAACGACGACGCGGGCAGCAGACGGTCACAGACGCGAATGAACTCGGTGACGCACCAATCGATGCCACCGACCCGCGTCAGGACGTCACGCAGGATGTTGTCGACCAGTCCCTCCATGGGGGCCAGAGCGATTTGCATGGCAGGCTCTCGGAAAAAGGCGTAGGTAAGGGAAAGGCCGAACGGTCAGCTCTGCAGCAGTGCCGGCCCGTAGCCCTCGATGAATTCGGTCGGCATCCGCCGAGGCTTGCCACTGGACAGCTCGATGCACGCGAAGGTGGTCTGGGCTCTGAGCAGGGTCACCCCATCGCGCGGCCGCAGCAGCTGGAAACGGCGGGTCATGCGCAGGCGCTGATCCCAATCGACGATCCAGGTGCCCAGTTGCAGTTCGTCATGCTCGTACGCGGCCGCCAGGTAGTCGATCTCGTGACGCACCACCGCCATGGCCCGATCGAGGCGTCGGTACTCGGTCAAGTCCAGCCCCAGGCGCTGGGAATGGCGCCAGGCGCAGCGCTCCAACCAGCTGACGTAGACCGCGTTGTTGGCATGTCCCAGCCCGTCGATGTCTTCGCTGCCGACCTGGAGGTCGATGATGAAAGGCGTTGCCAGATCCCAGCCCATGCCCGCTCCTGAATCGATGAACCAGGCCAGTCTACCCAAAGCCGCCGTGCAGAAAAACAAAAGGCCCATTCAATAATCGAATGAGCCTTTGAAGTCCCGCAAGACACGGGTAAAAATGGCGTCCCCTAGGGGACTCGAACCCCTGTTACCGCCGTGAAAGGGCGG
>NZ_JACVTO010000037.1 GCF_016518545.1 Pseudomonas sp. S30 | reverse complement strand
GCCGTCGTTCACCGTCAAGGTGAACCAGCCGCTTGATCGTGACATGACCGTTACCCTGAGCAACGGCGCGAAAGTGGTTATTGCAGCTGGCCAGACGGAAGTCGAGTACAAAGCGCCTGCGCAGGGCGACGATGTATTCAAGGATTCCGGTTCGCTCACTATCGGCGTGACCGACGCCAGTGTTGCCGGCAAAACCTTCGAGAACCTCGAATTGGGTGGCGCGGCCACCGTACAGATCGCTGACACCGTCAGCGAAGTGGTCGCGACTCTTACTGCCGACAAGCCCACAGTGGCCGAAGGCGGCCAGATTACCTACACCGTCACCCTGACCAACGGCCAAGGCCTCGATGTCACTGGCCATCAGGGTCTGACATTCACGCTTTCGGACGGTACTAAAGTCACTGTTCCGGCGGGCTCTGCTTCCGGCACCTTCACCATCCAGGCGCCGAATGACGTCTACGTGGGCGGTCAGCCAAGCATCGTCAACAAGCTCGAGTCGGTTACAGGCGCAGACAACTTCGAAAAACTGACCTTGGGTCAGGCCGAAGTCAAAACCGATGTCACCGATGAGCCCGGTACTGGCACTCCTGGAACTGGCAACGAAGGCGACAAAGTTTCCGTAACCATCGCCAGCAACGGCAATGTCACCGAAGATCAACAGCCGTCGTTCACCGTCAAGGTGAACCAGCCGCTTGACCGTGATATGACCGTTACCCTGAGCAACGGCGCCAAAGTGGTCATTGCTGCCGGCCAAACCGAAGTTGAGTACAAAGCGCCTGCGCAAGGCGACGATGTATTCAAGGACTCCGGTTCGCTCACCGTCGGCGTGACCGACGCCAGCGTTGCCGGCAAAACCTTCGAGAACCTGGAGCTCGGCAGTGCGGCCACCGTACAGATCGCTGACACCATTAGCGAAGTGGTCGCGACGCTTACTGCTGACAAACCCACTGTGGCCGAAGGCGGTCAGATCACTTACACCGTGACATTGACCAACGGTCAGGGCCTCGATGTCACTGGCCACCAAGGCCTGACATTCACGCTTTCGGACGGCACTAAAGTTACCGTTCCGGCTGGGTCTGCTTCCGGCACGTTCACCATCCAAGCGCCGAACGACGTGTATGTGGGCGGTCAGCCTTCGATCGTGAACAAGCTGGAATCCGTCACCGGCGCAGACAACTTCGAAAAACTCACCCTGGGCGATAATTCCGTTACCACCACGGTGACTGACGAACCAGGCACTGGTACTCCAGGTACTGGCAACGAAGGTGACAAAGTTTCCGTCACCATCGCCAGCAACGGTAATGTCACCGAAGATCAACAGCCGTCGTTCACCGTGAAAGTGAATCAGGCGCTCGATCGCGATATGACTGTCACGCTGAGCAATGGCGCCAAAGTGGTCATCGCAGCTGGCCAGACTGAAGTCGAGTACAAAGCGCCTGCCCAAGGTGACGATGTATTCAAGGATTCCGGTTCCCTCACCGTCGGCGTGACCGATGCCAGCGTTGCCGGCAAAACCTTCGAGAACCTCGAATTGGGTGGCGCAGCGACGGTTCAGATCGCTGACACCATCAGCGAAGTGGTCGCGACGCTTACTGCCGACAAACCTACTGTCGCCGAAGGCGGTCAGATCACCTACACCGTCACGTTGACCAATGGCCAGGGCCTCGATGTCACTGGCCACCAAGGCCTGACGTTCACGCTTTCGGACGGTACTAAAGTCACCGTTCCGGCTGGCTCTGCTTCCGGCACCTTCACCATCCAAGCGCCGAACGACGTGTATGTCGGTGGTCAGCCTTCGATCGTGAATAAGCTGGAATCCGTCACCGGCGCAGACAACTTCGAAAAACTCACCCTGGGCGATAATTCCGTTACCACCACGGTGACTGACGAACCAGGCACTGGCACTCCAGGTACTGGCAACGAAGGTGACAAAGTTTCCGTCAGCATCGCTAGCAACGGTAACGTCACCGAAGATCAACGGCCGTCGTTCACCGTCAAAGTGAACCAGCCGCTTGACCGTGACATGACCGTGACTCTGAGCAACGGCGCGAAAGTTGTAATCGCTGCCGGCCAGACTGAAGTCGAGTACAAAGCGCCTGCGCAGGGCGACGATGTCTTCAAAGACTCCGGCTCGCTCACCGTCGGTGTAACCGATGCTAGCGTTGCCGGCAAAACCTTCGAGAACCTGGAGCTCGGCGGTGCGGCTACTGTACAGATCGCTGACACCATTAGCGAAGTGGTCGCGACTCTTACTGCTGACAAACCAACTGTGGCCGAAGGCGGCCAGATCACTTACACCGTCACGTTGACCAACGGCCAAGGCCTTGATGTCACTGGCCACCAAGGCCTGACGTTCACGCTTTCGGACGGTACTAAAGTCACTGTTCCCGCTGGGTCTTCCTCTGGCACGTTCACCATCCAAGCCCCGAACGACGTCTACGTCGGCGGTCAACCAAGCATCGTCAACAAGCTCGAGTCGGTTACAGGCGCAGACAACTTCGAAAAACTGACTTTGGGTCAGTCCGAAGTCAGAACTGATGTCACCGATGAGCCCGGTACTGGCACTCCAGGCACTGGTAACGAAGGCGACAAAGTTTCCGTCACCATCGCTAGCAACGGCAATGTCACCGAAGATCAGCAGCCATCGTTCACCGTCAAGGTGAACCAGCCGCTTGATCGTGACATGACCGTCACCCTAACCAACGGCGCGAAAGTTGTAATCGCTGCCGGCCAGACTGAAGTCGAGTACAAGGCACCTGCGCAGGGCGACGACGTATTCAAAGACTCGGGCTCGCTCACCGTCGGCGTGACCGATGCCAGCGTTTCTGGCAAAACCTTCGAGAACCTGGAGCTCGGCGGAGCAGCGACGGTCCAGATCGCTGACACCATCAGCGAAGTGGTCGCGACTCTCACCGCTGACAAAACCGCGGTCACTGAAGGCGGCACCGTTACCTACACCGTCACCTTGAGCAATGCCCAAGGCCTGTCGGTTACCGGTCACCAAGGTCTGGTCTTCACCCTGAGCGACGGCACCAAGGTCAATGTCGCCGCTGGCAGCGCCACCGGCACCGCCACCATCACCGTTAAAGACGACGTCTATGTCGGTGGCCAGCCAAACATCGTCAACAAAATCGAGTCCGTCACCGGTGGCGACAACTTCGAGAAGTTGACACTGGGTAGCAACTCGATCACTACCACCGTTTCCGACGAACCAGGCTCGGGTACTCCAGGTTCTGGCAACGAAGGCGACAAAGTCTCCGTCACCATCGCCAGTAACGGTAACGTCACCGAAGACCAACAGCCGTCGTTCACCGTCAAAGTGAACCAGCCGCTTGATCGTGACATGACCGTTACCCTGAGCAACGGCGCGAAAGTTGTAATTGCTGCCGGCCAGACTGAAGTCGAGTACAAGGCACCTGCTCAAGGCGATGATGTCTTCAAGGACTCCGGTTCGCTCACCGTCGGCGTGACCGATGCCAGCGTTGCCGGCAAAACCTTCGAGAACCTCGAATTGGGTGGCGCAGCGACCGTGCAAATCGCTGACACCATCAGCGAAGTCGTCGCGACTCTCACCGCTGACAAAACAGCGGTCACTGAAGGCGGCACCGTTACCTACACCGTTACCTTGAGCAATGCCCAGGGTCTGTCGGTAACCGGTCACCAGGGCTTGGTCTTTACCTTGAGCGATGGCACCAAGGTGAACGTCGCAGCTGGGAGTGCCACCGGCACCGCCACCATCACCGCGAAAGACGATGTCTACGTCGGTGGCCAGCCAAACATCGTCAACAAAATCGAGTCCGTCACCGGTGGCGATAACTTCGAGAAGCTGACACTGGGCAGCAACTCGATCACCACTACCGTTTCCGACGAGCCGGGCTCAGGCATTCCTGGTACTGGCAACGAAGGTGACAAAGTTTCCGTCACCATCGCTAGCAACGGTAATGTCACCGAAGATCAACAACCGTCGTTTACCGTCAAGGTGAACCAGCCGCTTGATCGTGACATGACCGTTACCCTGAGCAACGGCGCGAAAGTTGTAATTGCTGCCGGCCAGACTGAAGTCGAGTACAAGGCACCTGCTCAAGGCGATGATGTCTTCAAGGACTCCGGTTCGCTCACCGTCGGCGTGACCGATGCCAGCGTTGCCGGCAAAACCTTCGAGAACCTCGAATTGGGTGGCGCAGCGACCGTGCAAATCGCTGACACCATCAGCGAAGTGGTCGCGACTCTCACCGCTGACAAAACAGCGGTCACTGAAGGCGGCACCGTTACCTACACCGTTACCTTGAGCAATGCCCAGGGTCTGTCGGTAACCGGTCACCAGGGCTTGGTCTTTACCTTGAGCGATGGCACCAAGGTGAACGTCGCAGCTGGGAGTGCCACCGGCACCGCCACCATCACCGCGAAAGACGATGTCTACGTCGGTGGCCAGCCAAACATCGTCAACAAAATCGAGTCCGTCACCGGTGGCGATAACTTCGAGAAGCTGACACTGGGCAGCAACTCGATCACCACTACCGTTTCCGACGAGCCGGGCTCGGGTACTCCAGGCACTGGCAATCAGGGAGACAAGGTCTCCGTCACCATCGTCAGCAATGGCGATGTCAACGAAGCCCAGCAACCGAGCTTCACCGTCAAGGTGAACCAGGTTCTGGACCGCGATCTCAGCGTAACCCTCAGCAATGGCGCCAAAGTCACCATCGCTGCGGGCCAGACCCAAGTCGAGTACAAGGCGCCTGCGCAGGGCGACGACGTGTTCAAAGATTCCGGTTCACTCACTGTTGGTGTAACCGACGCCAGCGTTGCTGGCAAAACCTTCGAGAACCTCGAATTGGGTGGCGCGGCCACCGTTCAGATTGCTGACACCATCAGCGAAGTGGTCGCGACTCTCACCGCTGATAAAACAGCGGTTACTGAAGGCGGCACCGTTACCTACACCGTTACCTTGAGCAATGCCCAGGGTCTGTCGGTAACCGGTCACCAGGGCTTGGTCTTTACCTTGAGCGATGGCACCAAGGTGAACGTCGCAGCTGGGAGTGCCACCGGCACCGCCACCATCACCGCGAAAGACGACGTCTACGTCGGCGGCCAGCCAAACATCGTCAACAAAATCGAGTCCGTCACCGGTGGCGATAACTTCGAGAAGCTGACACTGGGCAGCAACTCGATCACCACTACCGTTTCCGACGAGCCGGGCTCGGGTACTCCTGGCACTGGCAACCAAGGTGACAAGGTCTCCGTCACCATCGTCAGCAATGGCGATGTCAACGAAGCTCAACAGCCAAGCTTCACCGTCAAGGTGAACCAGGTGCTGGACCGCGACCTCAGCGTGACCCTCAGCAATGGCGCGAAAGTCACCATCGCTGCGGGCCAGACCCAAGTCGAGTACAAGGCACCCGCTCAGGGCGATGACGTATTCAAGGATTCCGGTTCACTCACTGTTGGTGTAACCGACGCCAGCGTTGCCGGTAAAACCTTCGAGAACCTCGAATTGGGTGGCGCGGCCACCGTTCAGATTGCTGACACCATCAGCGAAGTGGTCGCGACTCTCACCGCTGATAAAACAGCGGTTACTGAAGGCGGCACCGTCACCTACACCGTTACCCTCGCCAACGCCCAAGGCCTGTCGGTTACCGGCCACCAAGGCCTGGTCTTCACCTTGAGCGATGGCACCAAAGTGAACGTGGCCGCTGGCAGCGCCACCGGCACCGCGACCATCACCGCCAAAGACGACGTCTATGTCGGTGGCCAGCCGAACATCGTCAACAAGATCGAATCCGTCACCGGTGGCGACAACTTCGAGAAGCTGACCCTTGGCAGCAACTCGATCACCACCACCGTTTCCGATGAGCCGGGCTCAGGTACTCCAGGTACTGGCAACCAGGGCGACAAAGTTGCCGTTACGATCGTCAGCAATGGCGACGTCAACGAAGCTCAGCAGCCAAGCTTCACCGTCAAGGTGAGCCAAGTGCTGGACCGCGCGCTCACTGTCACGCTCAGTACCGGTGACAAGGTCATCATCGCCGCGGGCCAGACTCAGGTCGAGTACAAAGCCCCGGCCCAGGGTGAAGACGTCTTCAAGGACGCCGGCTCGCTCACCGTAGGGATCACCGACGCCAGCGTATCCGGCAAGACGTTCGAAAACCTCGAATTGGGTGGCGCGGCGACCGTGCAAATCGCTGACACCATCAGCGAAGTGGTCGCCACCCTCACCGCTGATAAAACGGCAGTGACAGAAGGCGGGACCGTTACCTACACCGTCACCTTGAGCAATACCCAAGGCCTGTCGGTCACCGGTCACCAAGGCCTGGTCTTCACCCTGAGCGACGGCACCAAGGTCAACGTGGCCGCTGGCAGCGCCACCGGCACCGCCACAATCACCGCCAAAGACGACGTCTATGTCGGCGGCCAGCCGAACATCGTCAACAAGATCGAATCCGTCACCGGTGGCGACAACTTCGAGAAGCTGACCCTTGGCAGCAACTCGATCACCACCACCGTTTCCGATGAGCCGGGCTCGGGTACTCCTGGCACTGGCAACCAGGGCGACAAGGTCTCCGTCACCATCGTCAGCAATGGCGACGTGAACGAAGCCCAGCAACCGAGCTTCACCGTCAAAGTCAGCCAAGTGCTGGACCGCGACCTCAGCGTGACCCTCAGCAATGGCGCGAAAGTCACCATCGCTGCGGGCCAGACCCAAGTCGAGTACAAGGCGCCTGCGCAGGGCGACGACGTGTTCAAAGATTCCGGTTCACTCACTGTTGGTGTAACCGACGCCAGCGTTGCTGGCAAAACCTTCGAGAACCTCGAATTGGGTGGCGCGGCCACCGTTCAGATTGCTGACACCATCAGCGAAGTGGTCGCGACTCTCACCGCTGATAAAACGGCAGTGACTGAAGGCGGGACCGTCACCTACACCGTTACCTTGAGCAATGCTCAAGGCCTGTCGGTCACCGGTCACCAAGGTCTCACATTCACACTTTCCGACGGCACCAAGGTCAATATCGCCGCGGGCAGCGCCATTGGCACCGCCACCATCACCGCCAAAGACGACGTCTACGTCGGCGGCCAGCCAAATATCGTCAACAAGATCGAGTCCGTCACCGGCGCTGATAACTTCGAGAAGCTGACCCTGGGCAGCAACTCGATCACCACTACCGTCTCCGACGAGCCGGGCGTAGGCACTCCAGGTTCTGGCAACCAAGGCGACAAGGTCTCCGTCACCATCGTCAGCAATGGCGACGTCAACGAAGCTCAGCAGCCAAGCTTCACCGTGAAGGTGAGCCAAGTGCTGGACCGCGCGCTCACTGTCACGCTCAGCACCGGTGATAAGGTCACCATCGCCGCCGGCCAGACTCAGGTCGAGTACAAAGCCCCGGCCCAGGGTGAAGACGTCTTCAAGGACGCCGGCTCGCTCACCGTAGGGATCACCGACGCCAGCGTATCCGGCAAGACCTTCGAAAACCTGGAGCTCGGTGGTAGCGCGACGGTGCAGATCGCCGACACCATCAGCGAGGTCGTCGCCACGCTCACCGCCGACAAGACCAGCGTCGCAGAGGGCGGCATGGTGACCTACACCGTTACCCTCGCCAACGCTCAAGGCCTGTCGGTCACCGGCCACCAAGGCCTGGTCTTCACCCTGAGCGATGGCACCAAGGTGAACGTGGCCGCTGGCAGCGCCACCGGCACCGCGACCATCACCGCCAAGGACGACGTCTACGTTGGCGGCCAGCCAAACATCGTCAACAAGATCGAGTCCGTCACTGGCGGTGAAAGATTCGAAAAACTCACCCTGGGCAGCAACAGCGTGACCACCACGGTCACCGACGAGCCCGGCTCGGGCACGCCTGGCTCGAACAACCAGGGTGACAAGGTCTCCGTCACCATAGTCAGCAATGGCGATGTCAACGAAGCCCAGCAACCAAGCTTCACCGTCAAGGTGAGCCAGGTGCTGGACCGCGATCTCACCGTCAACCTCAGCAACGGTGCCAAGGTCGTCATAGCCGCAGGCCAGACCCAGGTCGAATACAAAGCTCCGGCCCAGGGTGAAGACGTCTTCAAGGACGCCGGCTCGCTCACCGTCGGCATCAACAGCGCCACCGTCGAAGGCAAGACCTTCGAGAACCTCGAGCTCGGCAGCCCGGCGACTCTTCAGATCAGCGACACCATCAGCGAAGTGGTCGCTACGCTCACGGCCGACAAGACCACGGTCACCGAGGGCGGCACCGTCACCTACACCGTGACCCTGAGCAACACCCAGGGCCTGTCGGTGACCGGTCATAACGGCTTGTCCTTCACGTTGACCGATGGCACCAAGGTCAATATTGCCGCAGGCAGCGCCACCGGCACCGCGACCATCACCGCCAAGGACGATGTCTACGTCGGTGGCCAGGCGCCCATCGTTAACAAGCTCGAAGCCGTCGCCGGCGGCGACAACTTCGAGAAGCTGACACTGGGCAGCAACACACTCACCACCACCGTGACCGATGAGCCGAGTGGCCAGGGCGACCTCACCACCGTAAGCATCGGTGGCGACGCGTCGGTGATCGAGGGCGCGACCGCGCACTACACCCTGACCCTGACCAGCCCGTCCAAGACCGACGTCACCGTGACCCTGAGCTACAGCGGCACCGCGACCAACGGCCAGGACTACACTGGCGTGGCCACGGTCAAGATTCCGGCTGGCAGCAGCACCGCCAACTTCGATATCAAGACCATCGACGATCAGCTCGTCGAAGGCTCGGAAAACTTCACCATCAAGATCACCGGCACCAGTGGCGGCGGCTTCGAGAACCTGCAGGTCGATGCCAGCAAGGGCAGCGTGACCACCACCATCATCGACAACGACCATATGCCCGAGTCGACAGGTGGCGCGGTTACCGGTACCGAGGACACCGACTACGTGTTCAAGTGGGGCGACTTCAACGTCACCGATGCCGATGGCAATACCGGCCTGGCAGTGGTCATCAGCAAACTGCCGGACCTGGGCAACCTGAAGTTCTTCAACGGCAGCGCCTGGGTCGACGTCTCGCTGAACCAGACCGTCAGCCAGGCCGACATCGCCGCCGGCAAGCTCAAGTTCGTCCCGCTGGCCAACCAGTCCGGCGTGGACGGTTATGGCGGCACCGGTGTCGGCAACCAGCAAGCCGACTACGCACAGATCAAGTACAAGCCCAACGACGGCACCAACACCGGCAGCGAAGTCACCCTCAAGGTCGATATCGCCCCGGTCGCCGACAAGCCGGACCTGTCCATCGGCAACAACAATGTGCCGTCGATCGGCTTGACCAAGGAGTCCTGGAACAGCCTCACCGGCCTGGGCACCAACGGCAACGGGATCACCGGCGATCAACTCAAGAGCGTGTTCGCCAACTCCGGCAGCGCGAACAAGAGCGAGCAGGTCACGACGGTCGACAGCGCGTCGAACATCAGCCCCGGCACCGGTTCGAAAACGTCGGGCCTGATCTACATGGAGGCCGGCAAGACCTACACCTTCAGCGGTACGGCAGACGACAGCCTGCAGATCGTGGTCGGCGGCAAGAACGTGGCCGGCGGTACCTGGGGCAACGCCAGCGGCGCCATCAGCGGCAGCTTCACCCCAACCACCAGCGGCTATTACACCCTGGAGATCTACAGCGCCAACCAGGCAGGTCCTGGCAGCCTGGATGTGAACATCAAGGTCGGCAACGGCGCGGTCACCGACCTGAGCAGTTCGAACATGGCGCTGTATCCGAACCTGGCATCGATGGCCAGCGCCGGCCTGACCGTGTCCGATCTGCACGGCAGCAATGGCCAGGGTTACTACGACGGCTACAAGCTCAACGAAGGCCGTGAAAACGGTGCCGCCGTCAAGCTGGTGGGCATCAGCACCAATCTGACCGACACCGACGGGTCGGAGACCCTGAGCGTCAAGCTCAGCGGTATCCCGGCAGGCTCCGTGGTCACCGACAATGCCGGCCACAGCTTCACCGTCGGCACCTCGGCGGTGGACGTCACCGGCTGGAACCTCAATAGCCTGGCGATCAAGCCGCCGTCCTACTACAACGGCCAGTTCGACGTGAAGGTCAGCTCGATCTCCAGCGAGAGCGTTGGCGGCAGCACGGCCACCAATGAAGGGACTTTCAAGGTCACGGTCTACCCGCAGAGCTACAGCACCACCAACCTGACCGCCAATTCGGACACTTTCACCGGTACGGATAGCAACGACATCATCGTTTCCGACGTCGCTGGCCTGCACGTGGTACCTGGCCAGGACTACAACATCGCCTTCATCGTCGACACCTCCGGGAGCATGGGCTCCTCGGGCGTGGACGCCGCGAAGAAGTCGCTGGAATCGGTGTTCAAGACCTTGGCGGCCAGCGTCAAGGGCGCCCAGTCGGGTACCGTGAACATCCTGCTCGTGGACTTCGCCACCCAGGTCAAGTCGTCGGTGTCGGTGACGCTCAACGATGCCGGCCTGCAGAAGCTGCAAAGCCAGCTGAGCACCCTCAGCGCCGGTGGCGGTACCAACTACGAGGACGCGTTCAAGACCACGGCCAACTGGTTCCAGGCACTCAAGAGCGCAGGCAGTGCAGGCAGTAACCAGACGTACTTCATCACCGACGGCCAGCCTACCTACTACCAGACCAGCGAGCAGACCAACCCGCGCCTGGGCTACGGCAGCGTGACGCTGGACACCTACCTGTCCTCGATCAACTACAAGATCGGCGACGTGGTCTCGCGCGGTGCCGTTGACAGCAGTACCCGGGTCGATATCGATGCCAATGGGTACATGTCCGTGCAGTACAAATATGGTGCGTACTGGTACAACTACGGTTCGGGGAACATTCATGCCCAAGGCGATGGTACCTACGAGCTGTCCACCCTCGCGGGGACCGGCTACAGCACCGACGCCTCGACCCTGGCCAACTCCAAGGACACGTTCAAGCTGCTGTCGGGGTTGTCCAATGTCGAAGCCATCGGCCTCAACAGCGACGTCAATGCCAGCGACCTGAAGCCCTATGACTCCGACGGCACGCCACAGACCAACATCGACCCGAGCAAGCTGGCGGAGGCCATCCTGGGCCACACCGAGGCGACCACCCCGGGCAACGACACGGTCAATGGCGGCGACGGCAACGACATCATCTTCGGCGACCTGGTGACCTTCGATTCGGTGCCCGGAACCGGCGTGGAAGCGATCCAGGGTTATGTGGCCAACAAGCTGGGCGTGGATGTGGGCGATGTGGATGCGCGGATGATGCACCAGTACGTCACCGAGCATTACACCGAGTTCGACATCTCCCGCAGCAATGACGGTAACGACACGCTCATGGGCGGCGATGGCGACGACATCATCTTCGGCCAGGGCGGTGACGACTACATCGACGGTGGACGCGGCAACGACATCCTCATCGGTGGCACGGGCAACGACACCCTGATCGGCGGTGAAGGCAACGATCTGCTGATTGGCGGTGCCGGCAACGACATCCTGATCGGTGGCAAGGGCGACGACATCCTGATCGGCGGCAGCGGTGCGGACACCTTCGTATGGAAGGCCGGAGACCTGGGCAACGATATCGTCAAGGACTTCAAGAGCAGCGAAGGCGACCGTCTGGACCTGCGCGACCTGCTGCAGGGTGAGAAGGCCAGTACCATCGACAACTTCCTGAAGATCACCACCGTCAACGGCGAGTCGACCCTTCAGGTCAGCAGCGAGGGCAAGCTCAACGCCAGCGGCGGCCTGGCCAATGCCGACGTCAGCATCAAGCTCCAGGGCGTCGACTGGTCGCACACCTCGATCAACTCGTTGATCACCGGTGCCGACCCGACCATCAAGATCGACAACGCCAACAGCTGACGCCCGCCCCTGGCGGCCCTCACCGGCCGTCAGGGATCGATGCTTTCATGTGTGCCGTGCGCGGCGCATACTCGCAGGGCCGCCCCGGCAAAAGCGCTGAACTTTGCCTAGGCTCCTGACAACCAAAAGGAATCATCGTGACGAGGGTCGATGCCATGTTCTACGTGCAACGCGACGCCGACGGCCAGTTGCTGCGGGTAGAAGCTACCCCCTTTGACGAGCACACCGAATCGCTTCCCGCCGACCATGCCGAGATCCAGGAGTGGTTCGCCGACGATGTGGTGGAAAACAGCCTCAAGCAGCTCAAGCAGAGCGACCTGGACATGATACGGGTACTCGAGGACCTGATCGAAGTGCTGACCGCCAAGGGCGTATTCAGCATCACCGACCTGCCACCGGGCGCTCAAGCCAAGCTGCTGAACCGGTCTACGGCGCGCAAGGCGCTGGGGAGTCTGAACAACCTGATCGAGGAAGAGGAAGAAGGCGGGTTGATCTGAGTCCTGCCGCACCCGGAGCGGGTGCGGCTGGCGCCATGGTCACTTCCAGGGGGTCGGCTCGCCCACCAGTTGTCCCTGGATACCCTGCACACCCATTTCGCGCAGTACCTGCAGTTCACCCTCGGTTTCCACCCGTTCGGCAATCAACGGCAAGTCGATACTGTGCGCAGCGCCCTGGATGGCCTCGATGAACAGCCGTTTGTGCCGCTCCTGGTCGATGCTGCGAATGTAGCCACCGTCGATCTTGAGATAGGCCAGGCCCAGGTGCGCCAGGTTGCCGATCATGCTGAAGCGTCCGCCGAAGCGTTGCAGCGCCAGGCCGAAGCCCAGTTCGTGCAGCCGCCGGTTGAGCTTCTCCAGTTGCGATTGATCAGGCAATTGCTCCTCGCCGATCTCGAAGGTCAGGCGCTCGCCCAGTGCAGCGTGCTGCCCCAGCAGCTCGAAGACCCGCTGCAACGCCTTCGGATCGGCCAGCGTGGCAGCCGACAGGTTCAGTGCCAGCGATTGCTGGTGGGTATGCAGATGACCCAGGACCTTCTCCAGCACCAGCAGATCGAGCCGCGGCATCCAGCCGAAGCGCTCCAGCCAGGGCAGGAAGCGTCCGGCTGCCAGGGCCTCGCCCTGCTCGTCGTGCAGGCGCGAGATCACCTTGTGGTGAAGCACTCGCTCCAGCGACTGGCAGTCCACCACCGGTTGGAAGAACAGCTCGAAGCGACCCTCGTTCAGTGCCTGGTCCAGGCGTGAATGCCAGGCGTGATGACTGTCGGCCGCCTGGGCTGCGGCACCCTGCTCCAGGCACACCCAACCCGGCTCCGGTTGGCTCTCTGCACGGGCCAGTGCCTCGTCGGCGAGCTTGAGCAGCGCCTGGGGCGCGTCCCCCGGGTTGAACGGCGCCAGCCCGATGCAGGCCACCGGGTCCACGTCGCTGGCACCGGTCACGTGCAGGCTCTGCAGGGTCGACTCCAGCGCCTGCGCCAGCTGCACCGCTTCCTCATGGACCATGCCCGGCGCCAGCACAGCGAATTCGCCACCACGGCTGCGGGTGATCAGATCCTTGGTCTCCGGATAGCTCGCGCAGGTACGGCGCAGCTGTTCACCCACCGCCTGCAGCAACTGGTCGGTGCGCTGACCGCCCAGGCGTGCGTTGAGACCGGCCAGGTCCTGAACGCGCAGCAACAGCAAATAGCCTGCACGCGCCTCTTCCAGGTTGCTCACCCGCGCAGTGAGCTGCATTTCGAAGTAGCGACGGTTGGCGAGCCCCGTGAGGCTGTCCTGGTACGACTCGACGCGCAGCTTCTCGCTACGCTCGGCTTGCTCGGTGAACAATGCCTGGAGCTTCTCCACCATCTGGTTCATCGCCTGCACCACACGGCGCAGCTCCGGCGTGCGCGGCAGCTCCTGCAGGCTGAGGAACTCCCGACGGGCGATGGCGTGAGACTGCTCCACCATGTAGTCCAGTGGACGCAGCTGACGGCGCAGCAGCAGCGCACCCAGCACCGCACTGACCACCCCACACAGCAGCAGCAGGACCAGGCTGCCCAGGGCGCTCTCCCAGAGCTTGGCCAGCGCGAACATCGGATGGCTGACCACCTCGACCCGCGCCGCCTGCTGCCAGCCACGCATGACGATGGCGTCGCCCCCCGCAGGCTCGAGCCCGATCAGCGCGATGAACCAGCCCGGCACGCCATTGCTGCCAGGCTCGGCATGGCGCTCGACCAGTACTGCACTGGAATCCAGGTCCACGACCTTGATGCTCGAATAGTAACCACTGTCGAAGATCGAGCTGACCATCAGCTCCACCATGGCCGGGTCGTCGATGTTCGGTGTCAACGACAAGGCCAGCGCCGTGGCGGCATCCTGGGCGTGGGAGCGCAGCTGATTGACGTACTGGGTGCGCGAGCTCTCCAGGCTGACCATGAAGCTACCAGTGAAGGCGATGGTCAGGAGCAGGCATATGGCAAGCAGCAATTGTTTGAACAGTGACATCTGTGCTCCTCAGTAGACCGGTTCGGCCGGGAACCCTTCGGCCTGCATTTTCTTCAGCACGTCCTGCCAGCGCGACAGACGCTTGGTATCGCCGACCTTCTTGTTGCCGCTCGCGCCGGTGATCCACAGCCCCTCACCGTTGAAAGCGTACACCGGCAGCAGGTCGTTGCGCTGGCTGGCCGGCTTGATGGCATCCATCAGACTGTCCAGCACCAGAGGTTGTGCCTGCGGATTGGCATAGTAGGTCAGCACCATGTGCGCGCGGTTCAGGCGCAGCGCCTTGACATAGGTGATGCGCAGTTTGTCGGCCGGCACACCCATGCGACGAAGGCTGAAGTACTTGGCGATGGCATAGTCCTCGCAGTCGCCGGCACCCTTGATCAACGACTGCACGGGCGTTGCCCAGTAATCGACCTCGTGCCACAGGTCGATGTCCTCGACATAACGCATCTGCTTGTTGAAGAACAGGTTGACCACCTGCAATTTGTCCAGCTCGCTCCCCTGGTTCTGAGTCGCCATGAGGTGCTGCCAGGCATCGATCCGAACCTGCCCAGCGCCCAGCGGCCCATACAACTGCTGCGCGCGGCGGCTGATCTGGGCGAAGTCCCAATCGGCGTGCAGGCCACCGAGCAGCAAGCAGCCTACCAGCACGGCGAGACCGAGGTGATGCACGAACCGCGTTAGCACTTCAGGTATCGCCACTGCGAACACCCATCCCGAACCCTCGAAAGCCGCGATGGTGCGGCCTGCCCACTTAAAAGACAATGGCACCTTACAATCAATGTGCCATGAAGCGACGGACGATCGAACTCGCCGGCACTGCGTCCCAGGAAAGGTCTGACTTCCCTTGCCCGGTGACTTCATTCACGATAGCCGGATTCCTGGGACGCAGCATTCCATCGCCTCGGTTTGACAACCGACAGCGCGGCTCACTAGGGTTATTGGATCCAATCATCGCTTTCCATCGAGGCAGACTCTGCGTGGCCGAGAAAATCAGACTCCTCAGCGCCGTGCTCGGCAGTGAGCAGGTGCCCGCCCATCTTGCCCGGAGCGTCATCGAGGAGCGTTTGCGCAGCGCCATACTCGACGGCCGCCTGCCGCCGGGCACCGCCCTGCGTCAGGAAGAACTGGCGGGGCTTTTCGGCGTCAGTCGCATGCCGGTCCGCGAAGCGCTGCGTCAGCTGGAGGCGCAATCGCTGCTCAAGGTGATCACCCACAAAGGGGCGGTCGTCGCGCCCCTGATCGGCGAAGATGCCGTCGACACCTACGCCTTGCGAGTGCTGCTCGAAACCGAGGCGCTGCGGCAGTCGATCCCGCACCTGGACGCGGCGGACATCGCGCTGGCTCGCAGCTACATCGAACAGCTCGAGAACGAGACCGCGCATGCTGAAATCGGCCGCCTGAATCGCCTGTTTCACTTGTCGCTGTACTGCAAGGCGACCAATCAAAAGCTGTTGCGCATGATCGAAATCGAGCTGAACGAGGAAGAGCGCTTCCTGCGCTTCCACCTCTCGGCCATGGGGCTGGGCAAGCTGACCCAGGACGATCACATCGCCCTGGTGAACGCCGCCAGTGACAAGCAGGTGGAACAGGCCATCGAGGTTCTGGAAAAGCATCTGAACACGGCTGCGCTCACCATCAGGCGTTACCTGAGCGCGCAAGTCGCCAAGTGAACCCCCTACCGTCACGGCCACACGCCCAACCGGTCAGCAGACCCGGTACCCACCGGGATCAAGGACAGACAGTGCACGTCCAGAACCCATCGGCACCCGCACACGCCGGGTCGACCCCGAGAATTCGCCTGATCTGCCTCGCCTGCAGCCAGCAGCATCTGGACCAGTACCGGGCCTGGGCCTATGCCCTGAGCGAACCGGTCGAACTGATCGCCGTGGACATCCAACGCCAGGCCGAGTGCGCCCCCTGCGATCCGCTGCAAGGCCCCTCCGCGCTTACCCGCACCCTGGCCGAGTACCTGCACCCGTATCTGGGCGAACCCCACGCCGTGTTCGGCCAACGACTCGGCGCGCACAGGGCATTCGAACTCGTGCAGTTGGCAGAGCGGGAATATCCCGGTCAGACTCGCCATTTGTTTGTTTCCAGCTGTGACAGCCCAGAGGTCACCGAGCCCGGTGCCAGCAACCACGCCATCCACGTGCCGATGACCGTGCTCTATCCAGCAGGCTCACTGCCAGGAACGCTGGGATGGCATGCTTTCGTGCGCCGCGAGCTGGAACTGATCGAGCTGCCGGAACCCTCGGCCGATCCCTCGTTCCTGGATCAGAGGCTGGTGCGAATCTTCAATACTCACCTCGGCCTGCTCAGTTTCTGAGCGCTCGCGCTCCTCTGAGCCACCCCTTCCTCCCCTCTTCGTTCCAGCGCGCTGCCAAAGGCCGTGGCAGTGCGCGGCGTTTGGCCCCAATCTAGTCGCGCCGCGACTGCTGATCGTCCTGCCAAGGGCCAGGTCGCGGACCTTCCATACACCCGCAGAAGGAGTCTGATACCGGGGCAATGGGCCGCGTGGCGATCAGCCGCCCCTGGACAGCGAACATATTCCGCAGGGCCATTCATCAGTGCTTCGAGTGAGGCATTCACTCAACTAAAGTTTTTCGATTCTAGCAATTGGAAGGAGCACTTATTGCCTAAATAAAACTTGAGAAAAGTTTTGTTCAGGCCCTTGCGCCCAGCAGTTTTCAACTATCAAAAATATATAAAAAAATATTTGCCGGAAACTTCTAAGTTGATCTAACTTTCATGTCGCCGACGCCCGAAACCTATGAGATTCACCACACATCAGTCATGTCGGGCGCGGCCAGACCACCGACGCTGCTCAATCACCGAATTCAGTTCGGGGGCTTCGTTCGCCCGCTACTTGGCCGAATGATTGGCAGCGCGGTAACACGCCGTCGAACTTTCATGAAGGGTATCAACCATGCAGCTGTTGAAAGATACGCTCTACGAGTGCAAACACTCCCTTTCCCGGCACCCGATCTTTTCAGAGATCGATTCTCTGGAAACTTTGCGGCGATTCATGGAAACCCATGTATTCGCTGTCTGGGATTTCATGTCGTTGACCAAGCGCCTGCAACAGGAGCTGACGTGCGTACGTCTGCCTTGGCTGCCACCGGCAGATCCAGCCGCCGCCCGCCTGATCAATGAAATCGTACTGGGTGAGGAGTCCGACGATGGCTTGCAAGAGGGGCACTACAGCCACTTCGAGCTCTATCTGGACGCCATGCGCGAGGTCGGTGCCAGCACCCAGGCCATCGAGCGCTTCGTCAGCCTGCAGCAGCAGGGTGTCGATCACGCCACGGCCCTGCGCCAGTCAGGCGCCAGCGAGGCAGCCCGGCGCTTCGTCGGCGACACGCTCGAGGTAGCGCTGAAAGCACCGGCGCATCGCGTCGCCGCTGCCTTCCTGCATGGACGCGAGAGCGTCATCCCGGCGATGTTCCAGCAGATTCTCGACGCCTGGGGCATCGATCGCACCCAGGCGCCGACCTTCCGCTACTACCTGCAGCGGCACATCGAAGTGGATTCGGAAGATCACGGCCCGGCCGCGGAGGCATTGCTGGCGCGCCTGGTGGCCGGCGACGCGCAGCGTCAGCAGGAGGTCTACCAGGCCGCGATCGCCGCAGTGCAAAGCCGCATGGCGCTGTGGGATGGCCTGCGCGCCTCGCTGCAAGTGCCAGCCGTCGAGGTAGCGCCATGAACGCTCTCGACTATCGCTCGTTTGCCGACGCCTGGGAGGAGCGCGCCACCATCCGCACTCGACCACGACGCCGGGTGGAGAACGACCAGCGCCTGATCTACCCGCTCAGCCGTCAACCCCTGGTGCTCAGCGCCAGTTTTCAGGAGGGCTGTGCGCACCTGCGCGATTTCGTGCTGGTGCAGAGCCTCTACAAGTTCATCAATGATGTGGTGATTTTCGAAACCGAGATCGTCGACCGCACCGCCCGGCGCATCGCCAAGGACCGCTTCGCCGTACGGTTTCCCTTCGCCTGCCGCTACGACGCCATGACCGTGGTGGTCGACGAGGACTACCACGCGCTGGTGGCCATGGACTTCCTGCAACAGACCATCGCCCTGACCGGGATCGAGCCTATCGCCCTGCCAGGCGAGATCGAACTCAGCCGCGCCATTCCCGCCGTGCTGTCCCAGGTGCCAGAAAGCCTGCGCGACCCGCTTGAGCTGATTTGCGTGGGCATCGCCGAGAACACCCTGACCGATGACGTGGCCGCCTTCGCCCGCGACGATACGGTCAAGCCCTCGGTCAAGGGGCTGATGGCCGACCACCTGCTGGACGAAGGACGCCACTCAAGCTTTTGGTCACGCCTGACCCGAATCTACTGGCAGGCGGCGGCCGAGCACGAGCGCCAGGCATTGGCAGACGTGCTGCCGGATTTTCTCGAGCAGTACCTGACCAACGATATCCAGCAGGCCTTCGACCTCAGCCTGATCGAGGCCTTGCCAGTCGCCGAACCCCTGCGTCACGCCCTGCGCGAGGAAACCCTCGGCCTGGCCTATCCGATCAACCACCAGCATCCGCTGCTGAGCAACATCCTGCGCTTTTTTCGCGCCAGCTCGATGCTCGAATCGCCGTGTGTGCAACACGCCCTGCGCGGTTATCTGCCCTGAGGAGAGGCCCCATGCGACGTCTGGACATAGTGATGGTCGGCACCAGCGCTGCGCTGCGCGCAATGGCCCGGCTGCTCGACGAACACGGCCATGCAGTCCTGCTGGCCGAAGCACCGACCGCGCTGCACAGAGCGCTGGACGGCGTGCATTCAGTGGTACTGGAGGACGGCAGCCTGACGCTCTGCGCCAGCGACTGGCAAGGACTCGGCGCTACCCCCGTGCTCAGGCTGCGCCTGGGTACCCGCCACGCCCAACCCCTGCCACTTCTCGAACTGTTGTGCGGATGGGGGACCGCCAACGCCCAACGGCTCATCGTCAGCACGGCGATCGCCTCGCCTGCTTCGGGCAATGGCCAGGAACTGGTGCAAGAGGCCCAAAGCGCTCTCATCGAACAGGTCATCCTGCTGCTCGCTCGACTGGCCCGCGACGCTCGCGCCCTGGACGACCTGCCCACGGTCGCTGCCGGACTGCACGAGCGCGAACATGACCTGCACTGGCTGCAGACACTGGCCTTCCATCATCCCTTCAACGGTACGTACGATGCCGATCTGCTGGACCAGGCCGACTGCGGGCTGATGGAAAGCCTCGAGCGGAGCCTGCGTCACTGGGCCGAGGGTTCGGCCCTGAACCAGAACGGCCAGCTCACCCGCTATTGCGAGTTGCACGCTCAGGCCGCAGCGGTGCAGCAGGCGTTGCGGCCCTGGTTGAACGCCGAGCCAGGACAGCCTGTGGTGGTCGGCGTGTGCATGAGCAAGTCGCCGCTGCTCTATGCGAGTCTCCTGGCAATCCTGGGATGCGGGGCCATCTACCTGCCGCTGGATCCTGGAACACCCGCCGATAGGCGTCGGCGCATCCTGGAAGATGCCGGAGCCCCCGTGCTGCTGCACGACGGCCAAATGACCGCGCAGGGGGCGGCGCTCGACCTGCGTGAATTGCCTCCGATCGAAGGCCCATTGCCCTCGCTGCAACAATGGCCCGCCGAGCCCGATCGAGCATGCGTGGCGATCTATACCTCCGGCACCACCGGCCAGCCCAAGGGCGTGCTGCTCAGCCAACGCAACCTCATGCATTTCACCGCCTGGTATCGCCGGCATGTCGATCTGCAGGAGAGCAGCCGTGTGTTGCAGTTCTCGACCATCGGCTTCGACGCCTCTCTACTGGATATTCTGCCGACCTTCCTGTGTGGCGCGCAGTTGGTGATCCCCGACGAGGATCAACGGCGCGACCCGCAACGGTTGCTCGAACTTATCCACAGCCAATCCGTCAGCCATGCCTTCCTGCCCCCGGCACTGCTGAGCATCCTGCCCGCCGGCTCGCCCATCGGTCTGCGACACCTGATCACCGGTGGCGATGTGTGCGAGCCGCAGGTGATCGCCCGCTACAGTCGACAGTGCCGGATGCATAACATCTACGGCCCGACCGAGGCTACGGTACTGGCGAGCACCTGTACGTTCGAACCTGAGGCAAGCAATCGTCGCCTCGGCAAGCCGATCGCCAATACCCAGGTGTTCATCCTCGACGAGGCCCTGACGCCCGTCCTTGAGGAAACGCCCGGCGAGCTTTACCTGTGTGGACCGGGTGTCGGGCTGGGCTATCTGAACAATCCACCGCTGACCGACGAGCGCTTCGTCAGCCTCGTCCTGCCCGATGGACGCGCGCTGCGCGCCTACCGCACCGGCGACATCGGCAAGTGGACCGAACACGGCATCGAGTTGTGCGGTCGCCGGGACAACCAGGTGAAGATCCGCGGCTTTCGCGTCGAGCCCGAGGAAATCGAGCATTGCCTGCGCGCCAGCGGCCTTTACCGCCAGCTCGCCGTGGTCATCGATGAGCGCAAGAGAGTGCTCGCGTTCGCGGCGCAGCCCTTGCACGACGACGCCCTGGCCGCCTTGCGCGAGCATGCCCGGGCGCAGTTGCCCGACTACATGCAACCGGTGTTCTACCAGGTGCTCGACTCAATGCCCTACACAGTCAACGGCAAGGTCGATCGGCAAGCGCTGCGCACACGACCGCTGGACATTCCAGCCGCTTCACGCATCGCCCCGACCACGGCCACCGAGCACCGTCTTGTGAGCCTGTGGAGCGAATTGCTCGAACTGCCCGAGACCGACATTTCCACCGACGACAGCTTCTTCAACCTTGGCGGGCACTCGATCCTGTTGTCGCGCCTGCTGCTGGAGATTCGCCAGCAGTTCGGTCGTGGCGTGATCATCAACCGCTTCATCGAGCAGCCTACCCTGCAACGCCTGGCAGCACTGCTCGAGGGGCAGGCTGACGATCTGCGCACTGACCTGCAGCGCCTGGAGCACGATGCCAATCGTGCGCTGAACCTTCAGGTACTACCGCTAGAGGCGATGGGTGATGTGCACCGGGTCATCGTGACAGGTGCCAACAGCTTCCTTGGAGTTCACCTGGTCGAAGCCCTGCTCGACTGGGGCGCCACGGAAGTCGCGTGCCTGGTGCGCAAGGATGCCAAGCATTCGGCCACTGAACGATTCGCCCAGGCAGTCGCGGACAATCGCCTGGCACTCGATCCGACGCGGGTGCGGGTGCTGGACGCCGATCTACGCCAGCCACGCCTGGGGCTGAGCGAGGCGGACTACGACGATCTGGACCTGAACTACGGCGCATTGCTGCATAACGCCGCCCAGGTGAACCACGTGCTCGATTACCAGGCGCTGGCCCTGGACAACATCGAGCCCTTGTTCGAGTGCTTGCGACTCTGCGAGGGCCGCCGCAAGAAGGTCTTCAATTTCGTCTCCACCCTCTCGGCCTGTAGCGCAGTGGACGACGCCGGCCGGGTGCTGGAACAGGACCCGAGCCCTTGCGCGCCGATCTATCTGCGCAATGGCTACAACCTCAGCAAATGGGTCGGCGAACGAATCCTGCAGCGCGCGCGGCTGGCAGGTGTACGGGTCAACCTGTTCCGACCCGGCAACATCAGCTTCGACAGCCGCACGGGTGTCTGCCAGCCACAGCGCAATCGCCTGATGCTGATGCTCAAGGGCTCGCTGCAACTCGGGCAGGTTCCGCACCTGGATATCGACTTCGACCTCATGCCGGTGGACTTTCTGGCGCGCTTCATGGCGTTCCACAGCGTTCGCTATGACCCAGCCCGTTGCGTCTTCAACTTGCACAACCCCGAGCCGTTGCGTTGGCAGGACTATCTGGCGGCCTTGCGCTCATACGGCCATGCCTTCGAGGTGGTGGACGTGGCGCAGTGGCAGCGTCAGCTGGGACGAGTCGATCGCGACAACGCCTTGTACGACGTCCTGGGCTTCTACCTGGAAGGCTTCGAGGAAGACATCGGCGATATCTCGCACATCGAACACGGCAACGCCAGAGAAGGCGTGCGCCGCATGGGGACTTGCTACCCGAGCAAGAACACGGCGCTGCTGCATCGCGGCTGCCGTTATCTCAGCGACATCGGCTTCCTTTGATTCTTTGATCATTCACCACGACAGGAGCGACACCACATGCAAGCACTCACCCCAGACACCCTGATCCGCCATCCTGAAGGTTGCCGGGTCGTCTCCAGTGTCGATGTACCCGCAGCGGCAGGCGCGGTATGGAACATCGTCGGCAACTTTGCCGGTTTCCCGGTCTTCATTCCGGCCCTGGCCCATATCGAGATGACCGGAAGCGGCGTGCGCTCGGTGCGCAAGAAGCTGTTCAAGGACGGCAACGTCGTCATCGAGCAGTTGAACTCACGGGACGAAGACATGATGCAGATGACCTGGAGCCTGATCTATACCAGTCTCAACATCGGCAATTTGTGGGCGGCGATGCAGGTAGAGAAGACGGGCCCAAATAGCAGCCGCGCGACCTGGACCATCCAGGCAGAACCCTGGGAAGGGGAGCCACACACGTTGCCGGCGTTCCAGGCGTTTCTGCAGGGCTTCGCCGACGACGCGATGAGCAACGTGCGTAACCTGCTGAGCTGATCGGCACCCTGTACCAGAAAGACAAAACCCCTATCTGCTCGCGCAGATAGGGGTTTTGCGAAATGAATCTTGACGATGACCTACTCTCACATGGGGAAACCCCACACTACCA
>NZ_JACVTO010000036.1 GCF_016518545.1 Pseudomonas sp. S30 | reverse complement strand
CGGCCCCCTGTGAAGGGGCTCTTGCAGGGCCTCGCAGTTCTGCCGATTGATTTCCAGCAGGGTTTTCAGGTCGAGCATGAGAGGTCCCTAGCGAAGTGAGTGGTTCAGGTGTGTGTGGAGGTGTTGGGCAAGGGGCTGTCCCTGCTCGAGTGATTCATCGATGGCGGCTTGCCAACGGGGATCGACTGTCAACCCGTCGCCAAGAAGCGCCAGAGAGGTGACGTAGGTGATCAGGTCTTGTTGCTCGACGAATCCTGCTTCTCGCGCAGCAGCAAGGTATTTGCGCACCCTACCCAGACGCACGCTGTGGCGGTGTGCGGTTTGTCTACTTGCCTTCAGCGAGCCCTTCAATTGATCGGCCAGTCGATGTTCAAGAGGGTCTGCAGCCAGTGCCTCCCAGCACGCGGGGTCCAGTGCCAGACCATTGACTTCTACGCTTTCAGATGTGCCGCCTCCCATCACGCAGCACCAGGTTTCTTCGTTGGCATCTGGATAGGGCACCCACCAGCTATGGATGGGCGCGAACCATTCGGTGATTCCGGGCAGATCCGTTCGGGCGTGCAGCACACGCAGACATTGTTCAGTGTGATAGCGCAGCAAGTAGCGTTGGCCGTCAGGTGCACGAACTGTGTTGGCTTGTGCTAGATGCGCGGCTAATGCAGCGGTCGGTAACGAGCTGATGATCCAGCCGCAGAGTGCATCGGCTGCGCAATCGCTCAACTCCCAGAAAAAGTCGGATTGGCCCTGCAATGTGCTGGTATTGACGTTATATAAAGCGGCGCCTATCTGGCGAAGATTGTTGAGTTCATATTGTTGCATCAATGGATACAATGTGCCGTGCTCTCGTTGTCCGAGGCTTTCCAGCTGTTCAGCGCTGAGTTGGGAAAGTTCGAGAACAGCGGAAAGTCGATAGTGTTCTGCTTGTCGTAAAGGGGAAAGCAGTCTTTCGGTGAAGAGGTTTCTCATTCGGCTTCCCCTTCCATGCGAACGACATTGCGACCTTCTGCAATGGCCTTGAGTAAACAGCTGATGCAGACTGCTTGCGCAGGCTCTGGAGTGGAGCTGATAGCCAGGTTATGTGAACTGCCTACTGGGCTCTGTGCTATGGGACCTTTGATCTTGATTGCAACGGCATCGAGTGTGATGCCGCTGGCGTCAAGCCTCAGTGTTGCTCCCGGCGCCTTGATGGTTAGGCTTTGTGATGCCTGAAGTTCCATGACCTGTGTTTCTTGGCGAATCGTTTGTCCAGCCCGTAGTGCGACATCTCCGACCACGTGCTGCTCCAGGTGACCTCCAATCTCTATCGAGTGATTCGCTGTAGTTTGGTCATGTCTGTTATTGCCAACTTGTTCCGTGCGATCTTGCGTCGTGGCGATCATTCGATGGCGGCCAACCTGTAAGATGTCATCCTGGCCAATTTGGCGATGATGGTCTCTCCCCACTGTCAGCTTTTCATCATTGCCTACTTCTTCGCTTCGGTCATGGCCAATATCGATCTGTTCATCTCGCGCTACACGTTCGAAGCGGTCATTTCCAATCTGTGTGGTCTCGTCATGTTCAACCACATTGTTCTGATCCCGCTGCGCATGAATGAACACCTCTTCGCGACCCAGCTCATCCTCGAACCGCAGCTCGTTGAAGCCTTCGCCTTTATGAGTCTGGCTCTTGATGGTCATGCGGGTCTTGTGCTCGGGCAGGTCGTAGGGCGGCAACTGATTACCGCAATAGGTGCGCCCCGTGATCATCGGTTGGTCAGGGTCGCCATTGACGTACTGGATGATCACATCCTGGCCAATACGCGGGATGGCCATCGAGCCCCAACTACCCCCAGCCCAGCCTTGCGACACCCGCACCCAGCAGGAGCTGAACTCGTTGTCGTTGCTCTCCCGGTCCCAGGGGAAGCTGACTTTCACCCGGCCCCACTCGTCGCAATAGATCTCTTCACCGGACGGGCCGACGACGGTGGCCATGTGCGGTCCGTCAACGCGAGGTTTGTCCAGCGGAGCAGGGCGCCACTCGGTTCTGCCAGGAACGAGCTGAGCCGTTTGCTCGTAGCGCGTGCTCTGGTCGGCGCCCGAGGCCTCCTCCTGCAGGCTGGTGAACTGGCTGCCCTTGTGCACGACACGGTTCACGCGCCAGTGGGCATTCAAATCATCACGTGGGTGGCCTGTGAGGGTGAAGCTCAGCCCAGGCTGGAGCCTGACGTCATCCCCCTGGACTTCTGCAAGGCGCGCGTCATGGCGCAGGGCGGTGATGCGGTTTTCGGTGAACGGCTTGCCCACGGCATCGCGCTTGTAGCGGCCGGGATAGTCGAAGCGCTCGTAGTCGGTGGACTGGTGTTCCAGGAAAGGGCCCGAAGCACGATGCTCCTGGCGATATGCTGGATGGGTGAAGGTGTAGTCGCGCTGAACCTGGCGTGAGGTGCGTACCTGCTCGCTGTAGCGCAAGCGCCGCAGGCAAGGCTTGGCCTGATCACCGCCGCTGTTGGACTGATACAGGACGGTGTTGGGGGGCATCGCGTCTTCGCTATCCACGAAGCCTTCGTCGTCGTCCTTGGTCTTGGACGTCCCCTGGCTGATCGGCCCGAGGGACAGCAACTGATCCGTGATGATCAACCTGTGCAGTTTCTCGCCGTGTTCGAAGCGATAGACGAAGCCCTCTTCAGCCGCCAGGCGGGCGATGAAGTCTAGGTCAGTCTCACCCGCTTGCACGCAGAACTCGCGCACCTGATGGTCCTCGCTCGCGCGAAGCTCGTATTGATCAATGCCCTGACGCTTGAGCATCAGCTCGAGAATCTGCGGCACGCTCTTGTGCTGGAAGATGCGCCAGTTCGAGCGCAACGCGGCGCGGGCCAGGGTAGGCTCGACCAAGGCGTGATAGTAGGTGCGGTAAAAGCCGCTTTCGCCTTGGCTGAAACGGCTGACCAGGCCGTGCACGTAACGCACCGGTTTTTCGCCGTTCCAGATCGTGAAGACGATGGGCTTATCCAGCAACTGGCCGAAATTGATGTTGGCTTCGAAGCTGACCAATTCCAGTTCGAGGGTGAAGGGCGTGCTGATCGCTTCTTCGAGTTCGAACGACACCACTTCGAATTCGGCACTGCCAATGAGTGGCTTGAAGGTGTATCGCAAATCAGATTGGCTGGGCATGAAAAGTACTTCCGCCGTTCGAGAGTTCGAGCCTTCCTGGCAGGGCGTGCCTACCAGGGAGGTTCAGCCGGGTCAGACGACAGGTTTGCGCCAGTCGTCAGAGCCTTCGGTGCCCGCGGTGACGTGGGTCCAGGAGATCTTGCGGTAGGACATCGAGACCTCGATCAACTGGGTGAAGTCGGCGTTCTCCTTGTTCTGCGCATGGGGCAACGTGGTGTTGATGTCGACAATCGTGGCGTCCTCCAGCTTGGTGGTGAAGAAGTGCTCCTGTTTGCCTTCAACGGAAGTGCGGTACCAATTGACTTCGACGGTCGGTAGCATTTCGCCACTGGACAGGGCCTGATACATCAGGGGGGTTGCCTTGTTCAGTGCGCTGGTGAAGGTGAACGGTTTATGTACCCGTTGACCTGCAGGCTGACCGCTCTGCGGGTCGGTGGGTACGGTCACCCGATGCTTGATTTCCTGTACGAGGATCTCGTCTTCGTGGCCTTCGACAAACACGTTGCCGACCGAATCTGAGGTAAAGGCGCCCGCCGTGATGTTGCCCTGGGTCTGGCCTTCGATCTTGATGTAAGCGGGTGTTGGCATGGCAGTGTCTCCTGCGTCCATGTGGATAAGCACGCGCACAAGTGGTCGCGTGGCCATCGGAATCGATGGGCTTTTAACGAGGTGATAGCCCCGTGGATTCGGCGATGTTGGCTGTGCGGGCTGGCGGCTGTTTACTGCTGCAAGATGCCGCTGAGCGACTGCAGCACTTCGCTGGTGATCAGGTGCAGGCGATAGCTGTAAATGGCATACGCCGTGGCCATGGCCATGGCAGAAATCACCAAGGGACTCCACCAGGGCCACTGCCGATTCATGCGCAAGTTGCGCGTGGCAACGTTGGTGTAGGGGTCACAGACCGTTGTCGGCGTAGGCCCTCGCAGCTCCCGAATGATCCCGTGAAGTCGATGGATGAGGGCATTCAGCGTTTCTGCGCCTCTGGGCGCGAGGGCATACTTGCCCTTCAGGCCTAGACAAAGAATGAAGTACATGAACTCCAGCACGTCCTTGTATCGCTGGGGCTCTTGCATCAGGCGCGAGATCACGGTGAAGATTTTTTCGCCGCCGAACGTTTCACTATGGAAAATACTGAGCAGAGGCTCCTGACTCCAGAGGCTGGTCTGGCCCCAGGGCCGCTCCATCACGGCTTCATCGATGAACAGGCACAGGCCGTAGGAATACGCCAGAAGCTGCGCGGTCTCGTAACCGTGCTGACGCATCTCCTGCTTGATGTTTTCAAGCTGATTGCGCACCTGCTGGTGCACTTGCTCGATGTTGGGCAACGTATCGAGTGTGCGCAGGCGCATGACCAGGCCAAACAGCGGCGCGGCAGCGTCCAGCATCAGGTTGCTGTAGCCGCCTCGTAGCTGAAAGTCCGGGTCCGCAGGATAGCCTTCGAAAGCGGTTCCTGGATTGGAATCGCTCCCAGGTGCTGTGGCACCAGTGGCTGGAGACGTCCAGAGCCTCGATTGAAATTGCTCAGGCCCTGCAGCGGCGGTTGCAGTGCGTGTGAGTTGGCGTTCTTGCATCTCACTCCCCCCTGATTGCCCAGAACTGCAGCTCGAGCCCAGGGAACTCCCCCGCGATGTGAATCCCAAAGCCGTTGGCCGTGTTCATGCAGGCCCAGGCCGGGTCGCGCCGGTCGAGCTCGAAGTAGCTGAACCCTGCATGGAAGGGCAGATCGCGAGGGGCTACAGGCAGCGCATGTAGCGTAATGCCGGGCAACTGCTTATGTACCAGGTCATTCAAGGTCTCAAGCGAGGTGACCTTGGCTTTCTGCAAGAACAGCTGGCGCAATGTCGGCGGTGGCAAGTCAGCGCGTACGGCGAGAATGAAGTCCGCGTCATCGATCAAGCGGCGGTCTTCGAGTGTGGCCGTCATCACGCCGTAATCTCGCGCATCCAGCGGTAGCGAGACAGCGCGCGGTTGCAGGACCGTACCCAGGGCGCGGCGCAAGTTGTCCTGCAGGGGCTTGAACGACGTGCGTAAAGCCGTGTGCTGATAGGCGGGGAATTCCGGCGGCAGCCGGCTCTCGTCGGTGAAGGTCACGAACTCGCCACAGGCCTGGCTCAGGTGCAGGTACAACTGCTCTGGGTGAGTCTGCCCCTGCCGGGCCAGGTGCTGGAAACACGGCCACCAGCGGTTCATGGCCTGCAGCAGGTTGAAGTCGCGGATATCGGCGATGCTGGACTGACCCGAGGCGCCAATCCGGCTGGCCAGGTTGCGTGCACGTTCGCGCAGGGTGTTGGTGAGTTCTTCGAGGTAACGTTGCAGTGCCGGCACCGCCCGTACCGAGACGCTGGTCGGGTAGAACCCCTCATCCAATTGCAGGCTGCCATCGGGCCGGCGCTCCAGGATACGTGCCATGGCAAGGCGCGTGTACGCGCTGCTGTCATCGGCCTTGCGTTTGAGCTGCAGATTGGGCACTGCCAGATCCACCTGCGCCAAGTCACCGTCGGCGCTATGGGTGTCCTTGATTTCCTGAGTCTGAGCGTTGTAGCGGAAGTTGGCGACATTGTCGGGCCAGCTCACTTCTCGGCCACCCTCGGTGCGTAGCGGGAGGCAGAGATAGATTTCGCTGTCGTTCGCACCATCGTCCTCGATCTCGAGCGCCGGCGGCGGCGGTAGATCTGCCGGGATATCGAACACCGTGCCGTCGGGCATGATGCCGCGTGCGCGGGTGATGGCGATCTTGCCCAGGCTCAGATACTCGTCGTTCAGTTGCAGTTCGCTGAAGCCATAGAAGGCTGCGTTCAGGCTACCAAGACGTTGATGGAGCGTCGCTTCAGCGGCGCGCGCAGCCTGCTGGAAATGCTGCGGTTTGACGAACAGGCCCTCAGGCCACAGGACGGGGTTACGTGAACTCATGAGCACTCCGTGTCAGCGTGAGTATGCGAAAAGGACAGGCTTGCAGCCTCCATCAGTCCTCCTCCTTGAGCAGGATCTGCTTGTCGTTGAGCAATACCGACAAAATGATCCGTTGCCCGCGGGGTGGAATGCGCAGCACCTGACTCCAGGTCGCGTCATCCTGGTTGCGGTAATCGGCGATCACCGCGATGAATCGGGTCTCGGCTTCGATGGCGGCGAAGGGGATGAACTTGAACTGCCCAGGGCGTAGCAGGTAGTCGTCATCACGGATATAGGTGCTGCGCAGCGCCTTGGCGGGGTCCTTGTCCAACAACTCATAAAGACTGTTGCGCAGCAGTGAGTCGTCGCGCAATTGCAGGATCTTGATCGCCATCGGGGTGGCTATAGGCTCGGGGGTCGCCGCGGTCGCGCGCGGTAAGGTCAGCATTACATTGGAGTCTTCGTAGTGGCCCGGTGTGCTTTCCTCCAAGGGAGAACGCGTCGGCTCATCGATGTCTCCCTCGAACGGTTCGGCGGCCGAGGCGGGCGGAAATTGCTCGTGTAGAAACTCCAGCAGAGTCCCGACCTTCTCGGTCAGGGCATAGGGGTCGCTTGCACTCAAGCTAACTGCGTAGGGGCTCGGTTCCAGGCGGCTTGTCTGCTCGATTTCTGCTTGCAGGCTGTTGGGGTTGCTGTTGAGCGTGGGGCTGGCGTTGATGCTGAACGCGATTTCAGTTGGCTGATCCTTGATTGCACCGATGGGCATCGAGGGGTTCATCGCCACTTGCCCCATTTTGCTTAGGGCGGTGCAGCCCGAGAGCCCGATCAGTGTTGCCAGAAGCCCGAGCACGAGTGAATGACGCGTCATGAGGGTTCTCCTGCGATCAGGCGATCAACTGGACTCTCCTGCAAGGGCCGGGGCACCGCTTCCAGTGCAGCCAAGGGATCGTTACCCATGCCCGGATCGAATACCGAGCAAATCTCGAAGACTTCCGCGGTGGCTGTGGGCTTGGGCAGCCAAAGCTGCGCGGGTGTATCCAGGATGAGTCGGTCGAGTACCCGCAAATCCGCGTTGAACAATTCTTCAAGTGAACGGGAATCAGCGTGTGAAAGCTCAGCCAACAGTCGATAAGCACCAACATCTAGCCGGTCACCCTCGCGCAACCGCCTGGGTGACCGCGCTCGCAGGCTTTCGAGGTTGTCGTTCAGGTAGGTGCGTTCGCAGCGGTCGATCACGCAGAAGCTGCCTTCGATCCACCGAATTTCACAATGGATCGGCGCCACGCCGTGTTCACGATCATCGATCAGCCACGTGGCTCCCGCGCTGCCGACGGTGCCACCCGAACGATCGAACTCGTGCCGGGCGGTAACGTTGTGCTGCAACTGGTCGAGGTTGGTGATGCTCAAGATCAAAGTGCTCATGAGCGCCCCCGGAACCGCACGATGGGGCTGATCTGGCCGTGGCGGTCATCGACGAAGCTGGTCCAGCCCAGATGAGCGCCTCGGCTGGGGTGCAGGCAGAAGGGCGACAGCGCGTTCTGCTTAAGCCGTAGTTCCAGGTCATAGGCCAGGCCGTCGCGCAACAGGAAGTCGATGAGGGCACGCAGGCGATTGAAGTTGATGCCGCTGGGCAGCAGGTCACGTAACTGTGCCTGATCGAGCTCGCTGATCACGATGGTGAACTTGCTGCTGCGGGTACGCGTGCGGCTGCCGACCATGAAGGAACTGCCCACCTCGCCGTTGCTGCGGCCTAGGCTTACCTGTTGCTGGATGGTCGTAGTGACCGAGCGGGTTTCGAACTCCCGGATCTGCACCTGCTTCAAGTCGAAGCAGTGCGCGATGATGCCCGCGACAGCGCCCGGTGCGCGCCTGCGACTGGCGATAAGGCCTGCGAAACTGAGCAGTCGGCTCCAGGGCAACGCCGTGTCGCCGCGTAGCTGTTTGTCATTCAACCCGAGCAGGGCAAAGATGTACTGGGAGAACCCATCGCGGGCACCCGGCTGGAAACGAATGTAGTAGCGGTACTTGCGCCAGATGCGGTGTAGCAGGTTGAGCAGGTAGTGGTTGAAGAAGTCGAAAAACGCTGGGCGCACGCCGATACCCTGGGCATGCTCGTAGGCCACTTGCTCCAGATAATACGAAGGCAAAGGCGAGTCGGTGCCATGCAGACCCATGAACGTGGTGCACACCCGGTAGCGATCTTCTGCGTTGGGTATGCGTTCGGCTTTGACGACATCAGAAACCGGGAAGCTCAGCCGCGGGTCGCTGGCCAGCCGCACGCGCAGGCGGGCTTGTTCGCTGGGCCAGCGCGGCTCGAGGTCGTCTCCGTGAAGCCCGTGAAGGCGCTCCAGCAACTGGTAGAAGTTGTATCGGTGGGCGCCCGTGAGCAATCTGTCAGCTAGATCAGCGGCTGCTTGCCGGTCTGGATGGGCCATGTGTAGTGCTCGTTATTGGTAGTGTTGATCACTTCCAGTTGATGAAAGGAGTTGATGCTGGCGTACAGGGCGAAGAAGTGCGCGAGCACGCAACCGAACAGGTAGAGGTCGCCCTCGCAGAGGAACGCGGTCTGATCGAGCTTCAGTTGCGTGCGCAGGCCGCGAATGGGTTGCCCCTTGATCAGCCAGTCCAGAGGCGCGGTTTGGATATCCCGGATGCCGTCGAGGCGTTTGCGGGTGGTGCGTGTCTGCTGGATGTCGTGAAGGGCGGCGAAATCATACGCGCGGATGACCGCCTTCAAGGGTTCAGCCGAGAGCAGCGACAGGTAGTTGAGCGACATATTGGAGATCAAGGCCCATTGCAACTGGCCGTCCAGCACCGGCCGACAGGGGCGGGTCGGTGCACAGATATTGGTGTAGGTGGTCAGCGGTGGGGTGACTTCTGAGAGCACATTGATGTCGTCGATGCCCAACGCCATGGGCAGATCGCGATTGGTGCAGGTGAGGTCAATGGACGCTGTTTCCAGCTCGCCGATGTAGGCATTGGCGTCGGCACGCACGAAGGCGATACGGTGCGTGATGCCGTCGCCCCGCAGTGAGTCCTGGAGGGTGTAGCGGTAGTACAACGCCGTGCGCCCTTGCGCATGCTCGATCTCATGGGCGAACGACTCGAAGGGACGGAAGGTTCGCAGGTGCTTGCCGGTGCTGCCGTCGGCTGTCGTGCGGGTGCTGACGACCTGATCGACACTGAAGATTTCGTAGGCGTGGCGCTCGGCGCCTTTTGGGGTCAGTTCGACCTGGACTGTTTCGTTGGAGAGATCAATGGGTTCGGCGCTATGCTTGAACAGGTTTACCGCAGGCGCGCAGAAAAGCTTGAAATCCGCTTTGCCAATGCGCAGCGAGTCCGGTAGTTGACGGGTGAAGTGGAGTTCCAGCCTGACCTGCTGGGTCATCTGGTCAGGCCAGATCTGTTCCAGGCCCGTTAGGGCGAAGAAGTGAAAGCGCTCAGGAAAAATGAAGTATTCCTGAAGGATCCGGTAACCGTCGAAGACGTTCTGCGGATAAGGCAACAGCGCGTCGTCCGGGCTGAAGCCCGGGAAGACGATGCTGCTGGCCGGCAGCCGACGAGCCTGCCCATTGATGGTCACGCTGACATGGCTGAGATATTGAGCGATCCAGAGATACAGCGTGCGCGCTGTTTGGGTGGTACCGCTGAGATGGAAGTCGAGTCTGGCGCAGCCCAGAGTGCTCAGTGGGCGCTCGACCAGGGTGTGCAGGTCTATGCGTACCATTGAACTGTCGAGGGTTTGGGTTGAGCCCACGACATCTATCTCGAACGGATGGATGTCCACGGCGGTACAGGTGCGGAACTCGCAGGGAGTTCCGTCGACAGGCCTTGAGAACAGACGCGCCCCTTTTGGCACCTGTTGCGACTGGCTGAGCGCCTGTTTGCGTGGCGTGAACTGGATGATCGTGGCGCTTGGCAGTGGCCGGAGGTAGTTGGGCCACAGCAGCTGCAACATGGGATGCGTCAGTTCTGGCAGGTCATCCTCCAGCTTCAGGCGCAGCTTGGCCGTCAGGAACGCGAAGGCTTCCATCAAGCGCTCCACATCGGGGTCGCTGCCACCCTTGCCCAGCAGCCGAGCAAGTTGTGGATTGTCATGAGCGAAGTCGCTCCCCAATTCCTGCAGGTAACGCAACTCTTCGCTGAATCGATCCTTGAGCGACATGGATCACCTCACTCGGGTGTGGCGGTTATGGCCGTTGACCAGCAGTTCCAGTTGCAGCTGCTCCGTGTGGTCGTTCACCTGCACCTGGCAGTCCAGCCTGAAATGCAACTCCTGAGGGGCGTGGCAGTCGGGCACGGCTTTGAGTGAACGCACCTGCACGCGAGGCTCGAAACGCTGGAGGGTGCGGCGAATGTCGGCGCTGACTTGCTTCAGGAGGTCGCCGCCACTCACGTCATGCCCGTTGAAATCGCGCAGGCCCAATCCAGGGCTGCTTTGCGAGCAACCCTCACGAGCGTTGAGCAGCGTTTCCAGGTGGCGCTTGATGGTAGCGAACTTGTGAGGCGCGCTCTCTTGCCTGGATGGCTCCCTG
This sequence comes from Pseudomonas sp. S30, assembly GCF_016518545.1. Taxonomy (GTDB): domain Bacteria; phylum Pseudomonadota; class Gammaproteobacteria; order Pseudomonadales; family Pseudomonadaceae; genus Aquipseudomonas. The sequence continues at coordinate 12,503 of NZ_JACVTO010000036.1, read as the reverse complement.
GTCATGGACTGGTCGGCAACCAAGCGGTCGAATAAGCCGGTCATTGAGTGTCGAGTCGCCCCACGAGCGAGATCTCGAAGTTCGCACCCATGTATTTGAAGTGCGGGCGCACGGCAAGCGAGACCTGATACCACCCCGGATCGCCAGCGACGTCCGAAACCTCGATTCTCGCGGCACGCAACGGACGGCGACTGCGCACATCGGCGGAGGGATTCTCCTGATCGGCGACGTACTGCTTGATCCATTTGTTCAGTTCGGACTCGAGGTCACGGCGTTCCTTCCAGCTGCCGATCTGCTCGCGCTGCAGCACCTTGATGTAATGGGCCAGCCGGTTGACGATGAACAGGTAGGGCAGTTGCGTCCCGAGCTTGTAGTTGGTTTGGGCCTGCAAGCCTTCCGGGGTCTTGGGGAAGTTCTTGGGTTTCTGTACCGAATTGGCCGAGAAGAACGCGGCGTTGTCGCTGTCTTTGCGCATGGTCAAGGCGATGAAGCCTTCTTCGGCCAGCTCGAACTCCTTGCGATCGGAGATCAGTACCTCGGTTGGGATCTTCGCTTGTAACTGCCCTAGCGCTTCGTAGAGGTGCACCGGCAGATCCTCGACGGCGCCGCCGGACTGCGGGCCGATGATGTTCGGGCACCAACGGTAGCGGGCAAAACTGTCGTTGATGCAACTGGCCAGCAAGAAGGCGGAGTTGCCCCACAGGTAGTTGTCGTGCCGCCCGTCGATGTTTTCTTCGTAGTTGAAGCTCTTGATCGGCTGCTCCTGGGGGTGATAGGCCGAACGGAGCATGAAGCGTGGCCCGGTCAGTGCAGCGTGGCGAGCGTCCTCGCTTTCGCGGAAGGCACGCCACTTGGCGTGTCGTGGCCCTGCGAAGATGTCTTTGATCTCCTTCAGGTTGGGCAGCTCTTCAAAGCTGCTCAGGTTGAAGAAGTCGGGGGAGGGCGCGGCCAGGAACGGGGCATGCGACATAGCGCCCACGGAGGCCATGTAACTCAGCAACTTGATGTCGGGCGAAGAGGGGCCGAAGTTGTAATTCCCCACGATGGCAGCGACCGGTTCACCACCGAACTGCCCATAGCCGGCGGTGTAAACGTGTTTATACATACCGCTGCAAGTAATGTCGGCCGCATTGTCGAAGTCGTCAAGCAAGTCTTCTTTGCTGACATGCAGGACTTCAAGCTTGATGTTCTCGCGGAAATCCGTACGGTCCACCAAGAGTTTGAGACTGCGCCACGAGGATTCGAGCGTTTGGAATTCCGGTTGATGAAGAATGGCATCCATCTGCTTGCTGAGCACTCGATCCAGCTCTGCAATCATCTGGTCGACACGGTGCTTGTTGATTAGTTGATCTGGATCATCGCTTTTGAGTATGTCTGCAATAAAGGCCGATACTCCTTGGCGAGCGATTTGATAGCCCTCTTGCGTGGGCATCAGTTTTGTTTCGGCCATGATCTGGTCGAGCAAGGTGGCATTGCTCAACGTCTCGCCGGAGAGTTCCACGGCGAGGGAAGTGCGGGTTGGCTTTGGCATGGGACGCTCCGTTGTCTCAGTCTTCTTTTGGCGCCTCAAGCACCAGGTCCAATTCTTCGGCGAGTTGTTTGCGGGCCTGCTCGTTGTTCAACAGGTGTTGCAATTGCTTGCGGAAGGCGGGCACGTTACCTAGCGGGCCTTTCAGTGCCACTAGCGCCTCACGTAGCTCCAGAAGCTTGCTGAGCTCCGGTACCTGACGTGCTATGCCGTCTGGCCCGAAGTCATTTATCGATCTGAACTGCAGGTTGAGAGCCAGCTCTGCGTCGGCGGCCGTGCTGAGCATGGAGGGCACCGACATGGCGAGACTGACATCGGCGTCGTTCAAGACATTGTTGAAGGAGTGCTTGTCCACACGCATGACCGATCGGTCCTCCAGCACTCGGTCGTCATTCCGGCCGAAGTCACCGATCACCAACATCTTGTGCGGTAGCTCTACTTCGGCCTGTTCACTACCTGTGGCTGAAACGTATTTGATATTGATGCGTTCTTTAGGTGCAACCGATCCTGTGGGATTTGCCATCGCAGAATCTCTCCTTGGTTACTGTAAGTGGTTCCTGATAGTTGATCTGAGACTTCTGAATGACCTGTAGGAAATTTCACAAATTTGAATATTATTGAAAGCCACGCAGTACTGTCGTTTGCTTAAAAAAGATGCCTGCATGCTTGATGTATCGTCGAGCAAGAAAGTGTTAGAAAATATTTGTTTGTGTCAGCTTTTTATTATGGGGTAGGCTTCTGCCGCGTACGACACAGGCGTGCTCCTGAGAGCGATTTTGATCTGCCGAGCTACATAGGACATAAGTGCTGTTGAGAGGGAATTTACTTGCAATGTTTGGCAAAACTACATATGGCGTAAGTTTTCTGCTGTTACTCGGCGGTGTGCCAATACCTGTGCATTCCGGTCAGGATTGCCGGCGGATCGTGTCCAACGTGGAACGCTTGGCGTGTTTTGATGAGTCGGCTGGAGCACCCGCGCACCTTGTGGCCGCGCGATGGTCGGTGCCAGAGCAGGACTCACCCACGGTACGCCGCGTATTGACCCACGAAGCAGGGCGCGACCCGGAAGACCTGACGTTTCGGCTTACACGTGAAGGCGAGGGGCTGACGATCTCCGCACCTGCAATCGCTTCGGCCGCGCCGCATCCCTACCTGGTGATCAGCTGTTTGCAGAACATCTCCAGGCTGCAACTGGTTGCCGCGCAACCCGTTGATGCTGGCCGGGTGACGGTGCGGTTGCAAGGGGAGCGCGGCACGACCGCCGCAACCCCTTGGCAGGTCACGGAGAATGGTCAGGTGCTAGACGCTGGTCGAGGCTTGCCGGGCATCGAGCAGATCAAGCACCTCGTCGGCGCTCATCGTATTCAGGTGCAAAGCGACAACCCAGCGATCGATGGGCTGGTCTTCGATGCGCAAGGTCTGGACCCGCTTATTAGAGAGGCGCGCAAGACATGTCGCTGGTAGCAGAGGTCGGCGCGCAGGAAATCGCCCGTTTGCTCATACCCATAGACGCGCAGACACCGACCGGTCTGTTTGATGTGGAGGACGAAATCTACCAGGCTATCGACCAGGAAATGGTCAAGCTGGGTGGGCTTCAGGAATCCACCATCGACTGGGCGTACATCGAGGAAGGGTCAAGGCAGTATCTGGCGCAGCAGTGCAAGCACATGCGCATCGTTGCCCACTTGAGTGCAGCGTGGCTTCGTAGCGGCTGTTGGGAGCGATGGGGATTCACTGTGGCGTTACTTGCCGGCATGGTCGAGCGCTATTGGGAAGATGCCCATCCGAGACCGGGTCCCAAGGGTTTCCTGGGCAAGCGCAAGCTCGTGGGTCTAGTGCTCCACCGGCTGAACGAGGCGCTACCGCGCCTTGATCGCTTCACCTTCAGTCCAATGTGCGCGGCCGTCGCTCACGAAGCCTTGCAGCGGCTGCAACAACAGCAAGCCGTTGCTCAGTTGGATGAAGCCGCTCTGAGTGATGTGGAGCGATTGCTACGCACGCATGTGGAGCTGGCGAGCGATGTGGGCGATCGTGATGCGGCTAAGGCACCCGCCATCAGGGCTGCACCGCTGGCCGAGGTCATTGCCACGCCCATGCCCCGCGTGTCTTTAGGCAGCGAACGCGAATCACGACGGGCCATGCTGGCCATGGCCGAGATGATCAATCAACAAGACCCCTACGACCCGACGGGCTATCAGTTGCGTCGGTTCGGCCTGTGGGCGCATATCCAGGCGGCGCCTCAAACCAGGCACGGCAACCTCACGGAGCTCATGGCAGTACCGTTGGATATCGCCGGCAACTACGAAGAGAGGATGGCTGGCACCGCGGTCGACGCGGCGTTGCTTCAGCGGATCGAAAAGAGCGTGACGGCTTGCCCATTCTGGATACGCGGTAGTTTCCTCGCGGCCAGTGCGGCGACACGGCTGGCGATGGGGGAGGTGGCTGAGGCAATCCGCGCGACAACTGCCCGATTCGTCCAGCGCATGCCAGCGCTCCAACAGTTGTGCTTCAGCGACGGCCGGTCGTTCGTGGATGATCAGAGCATGGCCTGGCTCAAAGGCACCGCTGAGCAAGCTGGAACCGAATCTGTTCACGAGTTCGCGGGACTGCGCGAAGAATTGGTCAGCCAGTTGGAAACCGGGGGAGTAGAGCCGGTTTTGCTCAAATTGCAGGCCATGCAGGCGGATCTTCGCGCCCCACGTGAGCGCTGCCATACAACTGTCATTGCAGCCGATCTACTGGCCGCACGTGGTGTGTCCTGGCTCGCCCAGGATCTGTGCGCCAGCGTCGCTCGGACCATGCAGCACACCACCGCCAGTGCTTGGGAACCGGAGGTATTTCAACGACTGCAAGCGTATGCCGCCCCTCAGGCGTTGGTTGATCAGAACAAGGATTAAGACCCTCCATGAATCACGTATGGAAGCTATTGAAACGTTTGGCTGTGCCTCTGGCGAATCGGATCGGCTTGGCCATGCCACTGCTGCTCGCGCTGGGTGCCGTGCTGATGCTGGTGGCTATCTGGTGGCTCGGGCCGCAGTGGACTTGGCGTGACCAGCGCCCACTGGCCAGCCTGGCACATCGCGGTCTGGCCAGCCTGGTAATCGTGCTGGTGTCGCTGTTGTGCTCGCTGGTGGTGCTGCGCAGGCGGTACATTCGCCTGCAGGCTGAGCGCAAGCAGGCGGTGGCCGCTGAGCTGGACAGCGTATTGCCGCTGGTTCAGGCGCAAGATAAAGCCTTGGACCAAGGACTCTCGCGATTGCTCGATAGCGCAGGCGGCCGACGTGCCTTGTACCGATTGCCCTGGTACTTGGTGATAGGCGACCAGCATGCCGGTAAGTCCAGCTTCATCGACCGCTCGGATCAGAGCTTTTCGCTGACCCGCATCGATAAGGTGCAGGCGCAGGGCAGGCAGGCACAAGCGCTTGCCTTCCCGATAGGCTGGTGGGTCAGCAACGACGCGGTGATCATTGATCCGCCAGGCGTGTTCATCAGGCAACAGTCGCTAGCAGGCTCGGCCGCCGACGACCAAGGCGCACCGCCCCCATCATCTACCGCCCCCGCCAGATTGTGGCAGCACCTGCTGGATTGGCTATTGCGCAGCCGCAGCCAGAGAGCCCTCAATGGCCTATTGTTGGTGGTCGACCTACCTGCGCTATTGCATGGCACGCCCGAGCAGCGCGTTGCCTTGGCGCATGTGCTGCGCACCCGTCTGTACGAGGTCGGTAGCCAGCTGGGCTCGCGCCTGCCGCTGTATGTGGTGCTGACCAAGTTCGATCTCCTGGACGGTTTCGACCAGCTCTATGGGGGGCTGTCCGCCTCCCAGCGGGAAAAGATGCTCGGCTTCACGTTCAAGCTCGATGCGGTCGGTACGTTCGACGCTTGGCTGGAAGAGTATGGCGAGTACTACCAACAGTTGATCGGCCAGTTGTTCGAACAGGTCGTGGACCGGCTCGATACGCTGAACGGTGCTGCCCAGCGAGCGCGGCTGTTCTCGTTGCATGCCCAGTTGATCGGGTTGCGCCCGATACTGCTCGGCTTCCTGAAAGAAACGCTGGAGAGTGATCGCTACACGACGCCGGCCTTGGTACGCGGTGTGTACTGGTCCTCGGTCATCCAGCACGGTGACTTGTTCAATGCGTTCGTGCGCGAAGCCGCGCAGCCCTACCAGACCAAGCGCCCTCTGCTCGAGGGCAAGGCGCACGGCAAGGCGCTGCCGTACTTCATCCAGCATGCGTTCGGGCGCGTCATCTATAAGGAAGCTGGGCTTGCTGGGGACAACGTCAAGGTGGCGCGCAGCAAGCGCCAACTCCTGTGGGTCGGCTCTGGAGTGGGCATACTGGCTTGTTGTGTCGCCATCGCCAGTTGGCAACGCTTTTTCGATATCAATGGCGCTAAAGCTGCCAACGTACTGGCAAAAAGCAGGGAATACAGCCATCAGTCAGTTGATCAGCGCCTGGACCCGACCGGACGTAACCTGCTGGAGCCGCTTGATCAGATCCGCGATGCGGTGTCGGTGTTTGGCGACTATCGCGCTGCATGGCCGGGTGTTTCCGATCTCGGCCTGTACCAGGGACGCGCCATCGGTCCGCGCGTCGATGAGGCTTACCTCAGCTTGCTCTCCAGGCGATTCTTGCCGGCCTTGGCCAGTGGGGTGATCGACGCCATGGATGCTGCGCCGCCGGGCAGTGAGCAGCAAATGGCGGCTCTAAGGGTTTACCGCATGCTGGAAGACCGCCAGAGCCGCCGCTCCGAATGGGTCGAAGACTGGATGGCTCGCCAGTGGCAGCAGAAATTTCCTGGTCAGGGTCAACTGCAACGCGATCTGATGCGGCACCTGAAGTACGCCCTGGCCTATGCCGATGCCGACCTGCCGCAGTACACCCAGCGTATTGCGCTGGTACAGGAGGCGTTGCGCAAGGTGCCGCTACCCGAGCGGGTGTATGCCGGCCTCAAGCAGCAAGCAGGGGAGCAGTTGCACACCGGGCTGGATTTGCGTCATCAGATCGGGCCGGCCTTCGACCTGGTGTACCAGCCGTCCAGCGGTGTCAGCATGGGCGATGATGTCCGGTTAGCGCCGATGCTCACGGCCAGAGGCTTCAAGGAGTACTTCGAACCCCGCAGGCAAAGCTTCGCCGAGATGGCGATGATCGACCAATGGGCGCTGGGCGAGCGTATCCAGCTCGATTACTCGGAGGCAGACCGGGAGGCACTGAGCGAACGGCTGCGCAATTTGTATAGCGCCGATTACATTGACAGTTGGCGCCGTGCTTTGAATGCCTTTTCTGTGGCTGACTTCCGGGATTTGGACCATGGCGTCGCGATCTTGCAGCAGTTGACCGGGCCAGCGGCACCGCTTCATCGGCTGCTGGATACGGTGAGGGCCAACACATCGCTTTCGTCCCTTGATGTCGTAGACGCGGGGGTCGAAACCAAAGCGGTATTGCCCAAGGCCAGCAAGCCTGAGCAGCGACAGGCCTGGGTTATCCCGCGGGCCTTTGCAGGCCTGGCTGCGATGTTGCAGCCCGTCGGCGAAAGGCCGAGCTATTACGATGAAACCCTCAGCGCCATCGCGGCGGTGCACGAGTACGCCAAAGCGATACAAGGCAGCCCAGACCGGGGCAAGGCCGCACTACAGGCGGTGCATCAGCGCTTTTCGATGACAGGGCATGACCCCATTGCCACTTTGCAGCGGTTCGCGGCCGGCTTGCCTGAACCGATCAATCATCAGGTCAGAAAAATGGCTGATCAGACCGCTCAGGTGCTGAATATCGAGGCCCTCCGCGAGCTGGAACGGCGCTGGGACGCCGAGGTCTACAGCTTCTTCCAGCAACGTCTTGCCGGGCGCTACCCCTTCGTACCTAGGGGCCCGGATGCATCCCTGGATGATTTCGAGGCGTTCTTCGGACCAAGAGGGCGGCTGCAGCAGTTCAATGACCAGTACCTCAAGGTGTTTCTCAAGGACAACCTCGAGGCATTGCAAGCAGGGCATGAAGGTCGATCGCTGATTCGAAGCGATGTGATCGAACAGTTGGAGCTGGCAGATCGCATTCGCGAAACCTTCTTCGATCAGCGCGGCAACTTGAGCGTGCAATTCAGTATCGAGCCGTTGGGGCTGACGGCGAACCAACGCACCAGCTTGCTGAATCTGGACGGTCAGCTGATTTCCTATACCCATGGCCCGAGCCAGATCACTGGCATCATCTGGCCAAATACGCTTGGGCAGCAGGTGCGTAGCAACTTGACGTTGCTCAAGCAGAACGGTAACAGCAGCAGCCTTGAGTACCGAGGGCCATGGTCCATGTTTCGCCTGCTCAGTCGTGGCTCGCTCAATGGGCGGACGGCGACCAGCGTGGATCTGAGTCTCAGGACCGGCGAGGGGGTGGTGCGCTATCGGCTCAGCGCAGAGAAGGCCTTCAACCCAATTACCCAACAACCTTTCAAAGGCTTCCGCCTGCCGCGCGGATTGCTGCAACAGCCGTCCAGGGTGGTCCAGGTCGGACAGGCGGGCGCACCCATCATGTAAGGCGCTGGGGTATGCAAGAGAGGGGATGCCGTAAAGTGGACAGGCCCGCGGGCGGCCCAGCCGATGCCTGTAGGCAACGATGCCCCCGTTGCAGGGGCATCAGGTGCGCAGGATCAACCGATCAGAAGTCGCCTCGCAGGCTCAGCATGTAGCTGCGAGGTTCGCCGTAGGTGGTGCCGCGGGTCCAGTAGCCGAGGGAGGCGAAGTACTTGCGATCAAAGACGTTGTCGACGTCCACGGCGACGGTCCAGTGATCGTCGATCTTGTAGGCGGCGCGGGCGTCGAAGATGGCTCGGCCGCTGTTCTGCGATTCATTGACCGCATCCTTGTACCCGGTTTGCGCCGAGACGCCGCCGCCGACACTGAATCGGTTCCACTGCCCTGGCAGGGTGTAGTTGGTGTTCAGGCGCAGCATGTGCTTGGGCGTCTGTGCCGAGATCGGGCCGCCGCTGGAGTCGGCAGTGGTGTTGTAGGTGTAGCCGGCGGCCACTTGCAGGCCCGGCAGTACCTCCCCGGTAGCTTCGGCTTCGAAGCCCTTGCTGCGGCTGATGCCGTCGCCATTGAGCCAGCATTGTCCCGACGAGTCGTTGTCGCACTGATCGCGGGCATTCGGGTCTCTGACCGCTACCTTTTCCTGCTCGATATAGAACACGGCGAACGAGACATTCAGGCGTTTGTCGAACAACTCGCCCTTGATACCGGTTTCGTAGTTGGAGCCGATCGACGGGTCCAGTGGGCTGCCGCTGGAGGTCCGATAGTCGGACTGTGGCATGAAGATGTCCGCGTAACTGGCGTACCAGGACCATTGATCGTTGAGGTCGTAGATGGCGCCGACGAAGGGTGTGAACTCCTCGTCCTGACGGTTGGTGTAGAGCGTCGAGCCAGACCAGACTTCGTTCTTGTACCAGCTCAGGCGGCCGCCGAGCACGAAGCTCAGGTCATCGGTGGCATGCAGACGGCTGGTGAGGTACACACCGTAGCGGGTGTCGGTGCTGTCGTTGTCCGAATCCCAGCCACTGCGTTCCAGCTCAGGCACATTGCTGTGGCTGGGGTCGAACACGTTGAGTGGAAGGGGAGACGCCAGCGCGACGGTCGCATCCTTGTCGTTTATCTTGCGCTTGGACCAGTTGGCGCCCAGCGTGACCTGGTGAGTCTGGCCGAAGGCATCAAAGCTCCCGTCCAGATGGCCATCGAAGGCGTTGGAGATGATGCTGAACTTGTGATACAGCACTGAATTGACGGTAGGACCGCCATCTGCACCGTATTCGAGCGTGTCGCCTATACCCCAACCCAGCGCACTGTTGCTGTACCCACCCTCGGAGTGCGACATCGCCAGCTTGGCGCTCCAGTTCTCGTTGAAGTGATGGGTGAGGTCGGTGAACACCTCATCCATGTTGGTCTGCATCTTGGTCCAGTCCTGGCCCAGGTAGGTGCTGCGCTTGAGGTGCGGGTTGGTGCCGTCGGGGTTGTTGGGCAGGCCCAGGACGCTGTAGCCGTCGATCCGCGAGGTCTGGCGGCGCAGGCCGACCGCCACGGTGGTGGCGTCGCTCAGATCACCTTCGAGGATGCCGTACAGCAGTGGCCGCTTTGACTTGGTCACGTCGGTGAAATAGCCACGGTCCTCGTAAGACGCGACCATGCGCCCGCGCAGGGTGCCCTCGGGGTTGAGACGGCCGCTGGCGTCCAGGTCCAGGCGGTAGTTGTCCCAGGAACCTGCCCGCGTGGTGACGGAGAACTTGGGGTCGGCGGTGGGACGCTTGCGCACCAGGTTCACTGCGCCACCCGGGTTGCCAGCCCCCACCAACAGCCCCGAAGCACCGCGCAGCACCTCCACGCGATCGAACAGCGCCATATCCGGGATCATCCAGCCGGTATAGGCATAGGCCTGGCCAGGGACGCCATCGACCAGGTAGCTTTCGTCGGTGAGGTCGAAGCCGCGCGAGCTGAAGTGGTGGTTGCCGTAGCCACGGTTGGCGCGGGTGATACCGGTGGTCTGGGCCATGACCTGATCGAGCGAAACCAGGTTCTTGTCGTCCATGAGCTTGCGTGTGACCACAGTTACCGACTGCGGCGTTTCGCGCAGGGTCTGTGGCGTCTTGCCGATGGTCACGGCACCGGTGGTGTAGGAGTTGCTACCCTCAGTGGTAGCGCCCAGGCTCTGCCCGGAAATGGTGGTGGCATCCAGGGTCATGGCCGCGCTGGAGTCGGCCGCGCCGCTGATGATCAGGGTGTTGCCCTGTACGCTGAAGCGGATCCCGCTGTTCCTGAGCAGCTCCCCAGCTGCCTGGGTGGCGGTGTAGCGGCCCTTGACCGCGTTGCTGCGCAGCCCCTGCACGCTGTCCGGGCTGAATAGCACCTGCAGATTGCCCTGGCGCCCCAGTTGCTGCAAGGCGGCGGACAGGGACTGGGCAGGAATGTCGAAGTCCTGCTCCTGAGCCTGCACCTGGGCGGCCATCGGCAGCGTCAGGGCCAGGCCCAGCGCGGTCATGGCTGGCGCGCCGCGCAGCATCTTGCGCAGCATCAGGGCTTTGCTCAAGGGGCTCAGTGTGATGTCTGGTGTTGGCATTTTTATCGGCTCGATCCAAGGTACGCAAGTAAATGAAAATTATTCCGTTGCGAGTGAGACGCGTGCGCAGGCCGAAACCGGAAAGAAGAAATGCTCGGGCGACGATTTTTTTTGTAATGGCCGTCGAGTGAGCGGATTCTGCGTGCGGCACAGGGAGAACGAGCCGCAGAGGAGGGAATTTAGCGGGTGAGCAGGACGATGCGAGAGCACCGTCCGCAGGTGTATCAGGCCGGTACGGCCGTGCTTGGATTGCGCTCGACCATGATCTGCCCGGCATGCAGCCGGACCAGTTGGTCCGCCACCGGGAAATAGCGGTCGTCGTGGGAGATCACGATGAGCGTTTTGCCCTGTTGTTTGAGCTCGGGCAGCAGCTCGGTGTAGAACACGCGGCGGAACGCCGGGTCCTGGTCGGCGGCCCATTCGTCGAAGACCAGCACCGGGCGTTGGTCCAGCCAGGCATTGATCAGCGCCAGGCGCTTGCGCTGGCCGGTGGACAGGTCGGTGGTGGTGAAGCTGCCGTCGCGGATGCCGACCTTGTGGGCGATGTCCAGGCGTTCGAGGTACTTGGCCGCCTCGGGCGGCAGTTCCGCCTGCCCCGGCAGGGGCTCGTCGAACAGGTAGTAGTCGGCGAAGATGGTGGTGAACAGTTGGCGGTAGTCATCCAGTCGCTCGGGCGTCACGGCCTCGCCGTTGAGCCTCACCTCGCCTTGTTGTGGGGTATACAGACCCAGCAACAGCTTGATCAGGGTGGTCTTGCCGCAGCCGTTCTCTCCGACGATGAAGACGATGTCGCCCTGCTTGATGGTGAGGTCCACTGGTCCGAGATGGAACGGCTGGCTGCCTTCGACCGGCGGGTAGTCGTAGCGCAGCTGGCGAAGCTCGAGGGTATCCACCTGGGTGACGCGCGGGGTGCGGTCGCTGACCAGCAGGTGGGGTTCCGGGGAGGAGAAGCGTTGCGACAGCTCGGCGATCCGGCGCAGAGCGATCTGTGCGCGGCTGATGCTGGGCAGGTTGTTCACCAATTGCTCCAGCGGGCCTTTCATGTACAGCATCACCAGCACGAAGCCGCCGAGCACGGTACGTTCGGTGTGCGGCCACAGGGCCTGGAAGGCGATGGCCACGCCGATCACCGCGAAGAACAGCATGGAGCCGAAGGTCTCTGCACTGACGAAGATGTTCGCAGCACGAATATTGGCGCGGCAGATGCGGTCGGTAGCGCCATGGATCGACTGGTCGTGCATGTGCTGGCGTCGACGGCGCTGGATGCGCAGTTCCTTGGCGCCGCCGGACAGTGCCTGGTAGTGCTTCTGCAGTTCGTCCTCGGCATCGCGCGCTTGGTGGATCTTGCGCATGCCGAAGTGATGGGCGAGAAACTGCGCGCCGGCCCCGACCATCACCGTGCCAGCGGTGATCAGCAGGATTTGCCAGGAGAGCAGGGCGAGGTAGGCCAGGCAGCCGAGGGTGACGGTGAAGGCGATGACCATGGGCGCGACCGACAGGGCGAAGGCGCTGATGGTGCTGACGTCGTTGAGCAGCACGGGGATCAGGCGATGCGCGCGGTAGCGTTCCAATTGCGCGATGGGGGCGACCAGGACCTTGGCCGACAGTTCTCGGCGCAGCCTGGCGACGACGTTCTGGCCGACGTAGTTGGTCAGCAGGTTGGAGCCGGTGGAGCAGGCCAGGGTCAGGATGCACAGGCCGCCGAACAGCAGGGCGATATCGGTGCCTGGGCCGTCTGCGGCGTTCATGGCGCGGTTGATGGTGGCCAGCAGGGCGGTGACGCTCAGGCCGCTGATCACGCCCAGGGCGGCGGACAGGGCTACCAGCAACCCGAATGGCTTGAGAAGGCGCAGGGTTTCCTGGGCGAGGCTGGGGGGCTTGGGGGT
>NZ_JACVTO010000035.1 GCF_016518545.1 Pseudomonas sp. S30 | reverse complement strand
CCGCGCCGCTGTGCCCGTTCCCCGTTCTGGCGCCGCCGGTGATGCGGGGGGCGCAGGTCGAGCCTCAGCCTCTGGTGCTCACGCAGTGGCACCATCATGTGCAACAACGCCCCGACGCGCTGGCTGCACGCAGCCCAGGCCACAGCCTGAGCTTCGTCGATCTGGAGCGTGCCGCCAATCGTCTCGCCCATCACCTACGCGGTCTGGGCATCGTCCAGGGCGAGCCGGTCGCGGTGCTCATGGAGCGCTCCCTGGACTGGTTGACTGCGATGCTCGCCATTCTGAAGATTGGCGGCATTTACATGCCCCTGGACACCAAGGCGCCAGACGCGCGCTTGCAGCAGATGCTCGCCGCCGCCCAGGCCAGATGCCTGGTGGGCGCGACCGATGATGCGCGATTATCCGGCCTGGATGTGCCAGGCTGCCAGGGTCTGGCCTTCGCGCCGACGAGCTGGCAGCACCATCCCGACACGGCGCCAGCGCTCACCCTGTGGGCCGAGTCGCCGGCCTATCTCATCCACACCTCTGGCTCCACCGGCCAGCCCAAGGGTGTGCTGGTCAGCCATGGCGCCCTGGCGAGCTACGTGAGCGGTCTGCTCGAACGCCTGGCGCTGGCGCCGCAGGCGAGCATGGCACTGGTTTCGACCATCGCCGCCGACCTGGGGCACACGGTGCTGTTCGGCGCGCTGTATTCAGGGCGCGTGCTGCACGTGCTGCCCGAGGCCCTGGGCTTCGACCCGGACGCCTTCGGCAGCTACATGGCCGAGCACCAGGTGGGTGTGTTGAAGATCGTGCCCGGTCACCTCGGTGCATTGCTGCAGGCCAGCGAACCGACGGATGTACTGCCTGAGCAGGCATTGATTCTCGGTGGCGAAGCCTGCCCGCCGTCGCTGGTGGAGCAGGTGCGCCGGCTCAAGCCTGGCTGTCGCCTGATCAACCACTACGGTCCCAGCGAAACCACGGTCGGCGTGCTCGCCCACGAGATCGGTGCGCTGCCGGCCGATGCGCGTAGCATTCCTGTCGGCCAGGCCCTGCCGGCCGCACACGTGCTGTTGCTCGACGACGTGCTCAACCCGGTGGCCGACCAGGTGGCTGGCGAGCTGTACATCGGCGGTGCCAGCGTTGCCGAGGGTTATCTGGGCCAGCCTGGCCTCACCGCCGAGCGCTTCGTGCCCGACCCGGCACGGCCGGGCGCGCGACTCTATCGCAGCGGCGACCGCCTGCGACGCAATCGCCTGGGCTTGCTGGAGTTCATCGGCCGCGCCGACGATCAGGTCAAGGTGCGCGGTTATCGGATCGAGCCGGCCGAAGTGAGCCGGGTGCTGCGTGGCCTGCCAGGCGTCGCCGAGGCCGTCGTGCTGGCCTTGCCGGTGGACGGCGATGCCGAGCGCCTGCACTTGGTAGGCTGGTGCGTGCCTCAGGCTGGTCGGGCGCTGGAAGGGGAGGCCTTGCGTCAGCAATTGCTCGCGCTGCTGCCAGACTACATGGTACCGGCGCAAATCCTGCCGCTGGAGCGGCTGCCCCTGACCGCCAATGGCAAGCTGGACAAACGCGCATTGCCTGCCCCGGGTGCGCCGCGCCAACAGTTCGTCGCGCCCCAGGGCGCTATCGAACAAGCCCTGGCGGCGATCTGGTGCGAAGTCCTCAAGCTCGAACAGGTGGGCAGCACGGACAACTTCTTCGAGCTGGGTGGCGACTCGATCCTCAGCTTGCAGATCATCGCCCGGGCCAAGCGCCAGGGCCTGAAACTCAGCCCCAAGCAGCTGTTCGAGAAGCAGACCATCGCCCAGCTCGCGGCAGTGGCCAAGGTCATCGAGAAAAAGGCCGCCCCCACCGCCGTCGAGCAGGTCAGCGGGACGCTGGCGCTGTTGCCGATCCAGGCGCGCTTCTTCGACATGGGCCTGTCTCAACCCGCCCATTGGAACCAGGCGCTGATGCTCCAGCCTGTCGAGCCCCTGGGTGCCGAGCCGCTGAAAGCCGCCTTGCAGGCGCTGGTGGGGCACCATGACGCCCTGCGTCTGCGCTTCGTCAAAGGTGATGGGTGGCAAGGCCAGTTCCAGGCCGGCATCGAGGCCGACCTGCTGTGGACCCGCCGACTCGACACGCTCGAAGCCTTGAACGAGCTGGCCGAGACTGCCCAGCGCAGCCTCGACCTCGAACGGGGCCCGCTGCTGCGCGCGGTGCTGGCGGACCTGGCCGACGGTACTCAGCGACTGTTACTGGTAATTCATCACCTGGTGGTCGACGGCGTTTCCTGGCGCGTGCTGCTCGAAGACCTGCAGCAGGCCTACCGCGCCCTAGCGGGCGGGCAGCCGCTGAACCTGCCGGCCAAGAGCAGTTCGCTCAAGGTGTGGGCCGAGCGCCTGAGCACCCATGCCCGGACCCCAGCGATGCAGGCCGAAGCCGATCACTGGCTGACGTGCCTGGAGGCGCCGTCGGCGAGCCTGCCATGCGATGACGTGCACGGTGCATCTACACAGCGTGAGATCGCGCATGCGACCTCACGGCTGGACGCCCACCTGACCCGCACCTTGCTGCAAGTGGCGCCCGCTGCCTATCGCACCCAGGTCAACGACCTGTTGCTCAGCGCCCTGGCGCGGGTGCTGTGCGACTGGACCGACAGCCCTTCAGTGTTGATCCAGCTCGAAGGCCATGGCCGCGAAGACTTGTTCGACGACCTCGACCTGAGCCGCACAGTCGGCTGGTTCAGCAGCTTGTTCCCGGTACGCCTGACGCCTGGCGAAACACCGGGCGCCGGCCTCTGCGCGATCAAGGAGCAACTGCGGGCGGTGCCGAACAAGGGTGTCGGCTACGGCATCCTGCGTTACCTGGGCGAGCCGTCGTTGCGCGCGCGCTTGCAGGCGGCAGCCCAACCGCAGGTCACCTTCAACTACCTGGGTCAGTTCGACGGCAGTTTCGACCAGGCCGAGGGCGCGCTGCTGGTCCCGGCCAGCGAACCGACCGGCGCCACCCAAGCGCCGGACAGCCCGCTGAGCAACCTGTTGAGCATCACCGGCCAGGTCTACAACGGCGAGTTGGAACTGGACTGGAGTTTCAGCCATGCGGTATTCCGCCCTGAAACCATCCAGGCCCTGGCCCAGCGCTACCAGCAAGTGCTGGGTGAGCTGGTCGAACATTGCGCCCGCGCGCCCCATCAAGGCTTCACGCCCTCGGACTTCCCGCTGGCCAGGCTCAGCCAGACTCAACTCGACGCGCTGGCGCTGCCTGCGGCCGAGATCGAAGACCTCTACCCCTTGTCGCCGATGCAGCAGGGCATGCTGTTCCACAGCCTCTATGCCCAGGAGGCCGGTCACTACATCAATCAACTGCGGGTGGATGTGCGCGGGCTGGACGTCGAGCGCTTCCGTGGAGCCTGGCAGGCGGCGGTGCAGGCACACCAGGTGCTGCGCAGCCACTTCCCGCAGGACCTGTCCACCCCATTGCAGGTGGTGCAGCGCGAGGTGCGGATTCCATTCGTCGAGCATGATCGACGTCACTCGACGACGCTCGGCACAGAGCTCGACGCCCTGGCCCTCGCCGAACGCGAGGCGGGCTTCGATCTGGCCAGAGGCCCGCTGCTGCGCCTGACCCTGGTGCGCACCGGTGACGGCGAGCATCACCTGATCTACACCAACCACCACATCCTGATGGACGGCTGGAGCAGTTCGCGGCTGCTCGGCGAGGTCCTGCAGCGCTATGCGGGCATGGCGCCGGTGCAGGGTGAGGGCCGTTTCCGCGACTACATCCAATGGCTGCATGCCCAGGATGCCGACGCCAGCGAGGCGTTCTGGCGTGAGCGACTGGCCGTGCTGGACGAACCGACGCGCCTGGCCCAGGCGCTCAAGAGCGATGTACTCGAATCGGGTCAGGGCCTGTGTGCACTGGAGCTGGACGCTGCTCAGACCCAGCGCCTGGCCACATTCGCCCGCGAGCAGCGGGTCACGCTTAATACCTTGGTGCAAGCGACCTGGCTGCTGCTGTTGCAGCGTTACACCGGCCAGGCCTGCGTGGCGTTCGGCGCCACCGTGGCCGGGCGTCCGGCAGAGCTGCCGGGTATCGAAGAGCAACTGGGGCTGTTCATCAACACCCTGCTGGTGGTGGCCAGCCCTCGACCCGAGCAGCACGTCGGCGACTGGGTACAGCACGTGCAGGCACTGAACCTGGCGCTGCGCGAGCATGAACATACCCCGCTCTATGACATCCAGCGCTGGGCCGGTCGAAGTGGCGAGCCTCTGTTCGACAACATTCTGGTGTTCGAAAACTATCCGGTGGCCGATGCGCTGCAGCAGGCCGCCCCGGCCGGCTTGCGCTTCGGTGAGGTCCGAGTGCAGGAGCGCACCAACTATCCGCTGACGGTGGTGGTACAGGTGGGCGAGCATTTGCAGGCGGATTTTGGTTTTGATCGCGCCTGCTTCGACGCCCCTGCCATCGAGCAGCTGGCCGCGCATTTCCAGCACCTGCTGCTGCAACTGCCCGACGCTGCTCAGCGGCCACTGGGTGAGGTCACGCTGCCGGCGCTACCGCTGCAAGCGGTTGCCGACCATGCGAGTACGGCGTGTATCCATGAACGGATCGAGGCGCAGGCCGCCCATGCACCGCAGGCCATTGCGGTGAGCTTCGCCGGCGAAAGTCTGAGTTACGGCGACTTGAACCGCCGCGCCAACCGCCTGGCGCACAAGCTGCGCGAGCAGGGCGTGGGGCCGGATGTGCTGGTGGGGCTGGCCGTTGAACGCGGCTTCGGGATGATCGTCGGCCTGCTGGCGATTCTGAAGGCTGGCGGCGCGTATGTGCCGCTGGACCCTGAGTATCCTCAGGATCGTTTGAGCTACATGATCGAGGACAGCGGCATCGCGTTGCTGGTCACCCAGCAGCACCTGCTGCATGACCTGCCAGTGCCGTCTTCAGTCCGGAGCGTGGTGCTCGATGATGCGCTGGAGGGTTACAGCGATGAAAACCCCGAGCATCTCACTCAGCCTGCCAACCTGGCCTATGTGATCTACACCTCCGGCTCGACCGGCAAGCCTAAAGGCACGCTGTTGCCGCACCACAACGTGTTGCGCCTGTTCAAGGCGACTGAAGCGTGGTTCGGGTTCGACGAAAGTGACGTATGGACGCTGTTCCATTCCTACGCTTTCGACTTCTCGGTGTGGGAGATCTTCGGTGCACTATTGCACGGCGGCCGTCTGGTGATCGTACCGCGTGACGTTACGCGCTCGCCGGAGGACTTCCACCAGTTGCTGGTGGAGCAGGGCGTCACCGTGCTCAACCAGACCCCCTCGGCCTTCAAGCCGTTGATGCGGATCGCCTGCAACAGCGACGCTGATCTGGCTCTACGTCAGGTGATCTTCGGCGGTGAGGCGCTGGACGTCGCAGCCTTGCAGCCCTGGTTCGAGCGTTTCGGCCAAGAGTGCGACACCCTCACGAATATGTACGGCATTACCGAAACCACGGTGCATGTCACGTACCGTCCGATCCGCTACGCCGACACGCTTCAATCCAGCAGCCCCATCGGCGCCGCGATCCCTGACCTGTCCATGTACGTGCTGGACGCCGATTTCAACCCCGTGGCGCCAGGCTGCAACGGCGAGCTTCACGTCGGCCATGCCGGCTTGGCTCGCGGCTACCACAACCGGCCTTCGCTGACGGCTGAACGCTTCGTCCCCGATCCGTTCTCGGCCGAAGGCGGCCGCCTGTACCGCACCGGCGACCTGGCCCGCTACCGCAGCCAGGGCGTGATCGAGTACGTAGGCCGTATCGACCATCAGGTGAAAATCCGCGGCTTCCGCATCGAGCTGGGTGAAATCGAAGCCCGTCTGCAAGCCCATGCCGGTGTGCGCGAAGTGCTGGTGCTGGACATCGACGGGGCAGGGGGCAAACAACTGGTGGCCTACCTCATCCCGCAGGATGCCCAGGCTGATGACGCTCAACTGCGCGACGCTCTCAAGCAGCACCTCAAGGCCCAACTGCCCGACTACATGGTGCCCACGCACTTCGTCCTGCTAGACCACTGGCCGCTGACCGCCAACGGCAAGCTGGACCGCAAGGCCCTGCCCAAGCCGGACGCCAGCCAGCTGCAACAGGGCTACGTGGCCCCGCGCACGCCGCTGGAGCAGCAACTGGCCGCCATCTGGTCCGAGGTGTTGGGCGTGGAGCAGGTCGGCCTGCACGACAACTTCTTCGAACTGGGCGGGCACTCGCTGCTGGTGGTGCAGGCCATCGCCCAGGTTCGCGAGCAGTTGCAGGTCGAGGTGCGCCTCAATGAACTGTTCGAACAGGCGACCCTGGCGGACTTCAGCGCGCTGGTCGAACGCCAGCGCGGGCAGGCCAGCAGCGCCCATGACGAACTGACTAAATCCCTGGAGGCACTGAAACGTCTTACAGCACAGGAAATAGATAATTTGATCGCTTAGCGGGAGACATTCAAAGTGCAAGAGCTGCTCGACTCCGTGAAGTCGCTGTCCACCAAGGAGCGCAAGGCGTTGGCAGCCTTGCTCAAGCGGCAGGGGGTCAATCTCTACGGGGTGACCCCGATCTACAGGCGCGAGCCTGCGCACGGATCGGCCCTGTCGTACGCCCAGCAACGGCAGTGGTTCCTCTGGCAGCTCGACCCGGACAGCGCCGCCTACACCATTCCTGCGGCGCTGCGCCTGACCGGTCGATTGGATGTAGCGGCCTTGCAGCGCAGTTTCGAGCAGTTGGTGGCGCGCCATGAAACTCTGCGCACCACCTTCACTCAGCAAGGCGACGAGGCGCTGCAGATCGTCCACCCCAGCCTGCCGGCGACGGTGGAAGTCGAACCAGTGCAGATCGCCGATCCGCTCGAACGCGAGGCGGCGATCAAGGCGCGGGTCGAAGCGCACCTGCAACAGCCCTTCGACCTGGAGCACGGCCCGCTGCTGCGCGTGCGTCTGCTGGCACTGGGCGCCGAAGAGCATGTGCTGGTGCTGGGCATGCACCACATCGTTTCCGATGGCTGGTCGATGCCGATTCTGGTCGATGAGTTGATCCGTCTGTACCAGGCCGAATGCCAGGGTGTCGCTGCGGCGCTGGAGCCGTTGCCGATCCAGTACGCCGACTATGCGCTATGGCAACGGGACTGGATGCAGGCGGGCGAGCAGGAGCGTCAGCTTGGCTACTGGCGCGAGCGCCTGGCGGGCGAGCAGCCGGTGCTGGAACTGCCCACCGATCATCCGCGTCCGCAGGTGCAGAGCTTCAAGGGCGCACGCCTGCCGATCACCCTCGACTCGGCGCTGGCCCAGGATCTCAAGGCCCTGGCACGGCAGCAGGGGGTGACCCTGTTCATGCTGCTGCTGGCCGCGTTCCAGACCGTGCTGCACCGCTACAGCGGTCAGGCCGAGATTCGCGTGGGCGTGCCGGTGGCCAACCGCAGCCGCGCCGAAACCCAGGGGTTGATCGGTTTCTTCGTCAACACCCAGGTGCTCGATGCCCGCTTCGCGCCGACCCTGGCCTTCACCGACCTGCTCCAGCAGGTGCGCCAGACCGCCTTGCAGGCCCAGGCCCATCAGGACTTGCCTTTCGAGCAACTGGTCGAGGCCTTGCAGCCCGAGCGCAGCCTGAGCCACAACCCGCTGTTCCAGGTGATGTTCAACCACCAGACCGCCCAGCGCGGCGAGTTGCGCGAGTTGCCTGGCCTGAGCGTGCAGGGCCTGGACTGGGACAGCCATAACGCCCAGCTCGACCTCAGCCTGGACACCGTCGAAAGCCCCGAAGGGCTGAGCGCCGCATTGACCTACGCCTGCGATCTGTTCGAGCGCAGCAGCGTGGAGCGCCTGGGCCGTTACTGGCTGGCCGTACTGCGCGAGATCGTGCGCGATCCGCGCCAGCTGATCGGTGAGCTGACCCTGATGGACCCGGTCCAGGTGCGGCGAGTCAAGGAGCAGGGCGCGCACCTCGCCGACTTCAGCGATGCACGCTGCGTGCATCAATTGATCGCCGAGCGTGCAGCCCTGTCGCCGGACGCCGTGGCGCTGATCTGCGAAGGCGAGCGACTGAGCTACCAGGCCCTGAACCGCCGTGCCAACCGCATCGCCCATCGGCTGCGCGCGCTGGGCGTAGGCCCGGACGTGGCGGTCGGCATCGCCATCGAGCGCAGCCTGGACATGGTGGTGAGCGTGCTGGCCGTACTCAAGGCCGGCGGTGCCTACGTGCCGCTGGATCCGGAGTACCCGGCCGAGCGCCTGGTGTACATGATGCAGGACAGCGGCCTGCGCCTGCTGTTGACCCAGACGCCGATGCTGGAACGCCTGAGTGTGCCGGCCGAGGTGCACAGCCTGTGCCTGGACCAGGGCGACGACTGGCTGCAGGGCTGCCCCGAGGACGATCCGCACAACCTCACCGCACCGGCCAACCTGGCCTACATCATGTACACCTCCGGCTCCACCGGCCGGCCGAAGGGCGTGGGCATCAGTGCGGCCGCGCTCACCGAACATGCGTTGGGCTTCGCCGCGTTCTGCAGCCTGAGCGATCAGGATCGAGTGCTGCAATTCTCCACCTTCAACTTCGATGCCTTCGTCGAACAGCTCTATCCGTCGCTGATCGTCGGCGCGCGGATCCTGCTGCGCGGCCCTGCGCTGTGGGACAGCGAGACCTGGTACCACCAGGTGATCGAGCACGGCATCACCTTCAGCGACCTGCCCACGGCCTACTGGTACATGCTGGCCAAGGATTTCGCCGCCAAAGGGCCACGGGACTATGGCATGCTGCGCCGGGTGCACATGGGCGGCGAGGCCATGGCCGCCGACGGCGTGCCGGCCTGGCGCGCTGCGGGGCTGTCCCACGTGGAACTGATCAACACCTACGGCCCGACCGAGGCCACGGTGACCATCACCAGCCAGGACTGCACGGCTTATGTGACCGGCGAGGTGCCACTGCCCAGTCAGATTCCCATCGGCAAGGCCCTGGCCGGGCGCAGCATCTACCTGGTCGATGGCGCCGGCAACCTGGCGCTGCCCGGTGCCATCGGCGAACTGCTGGTCGGCGGCGAGCTGCTCGCCCGTGGCTATCATCAGCGCCCGGGGCTCAGTGCCGAGCGCTTCATTCCCGACCCGTTCGGCGAGCAGCCCGGTGGCCGCCTGTACCGCACCGGCGACCTGGCCCGCTACCGCGCCGATGGCGTGATCGAGTTCGCCGGTAGGGTCGATCATCAGGTCAAGATCCGCGGTTTCCGTATCGAGCTGGGTGAAATCGACGCCAAGCTGCGCGAGCATCCTGGTATCCGTGAGGTACTGGTGGTGGATGTCGATGGCCCGTCGGGCAAGCAGCTGGCGGCCTACCTGGTGGCCAGCGCCACGGTATCGAGCGACTTGCGCAGCGACCTGCTGCGCCATCTCAAGGCCGGCCTGCCGGACTACATGGTGCCCGCGCACCTGATCTTCCTCGACGCGTTGCCGCAGACGCCCAACGGCAAGCTCGACCGCAAGGCCCTGCCCAAACCGGACAGCAGCCAGTCCCAGGCCGATTACCAGGCGCCGCGCAGCGAGCTGGAGCAGCAGGTGGCCGCGATCTGGGCCGAAGTGCTGAAGGTGGAGCGGGTTGGCCTGGGCGACAACTTCTTCGAGCTGGGCGGCCATTCGCTGCTCGCCACCCAGGTCACCTCTCGCCTGCGTCAGCGGCTGAACCTGGAAGTGTCGTTGCGCAGCCTGTTCGAGGCGGCTGACCTCCAGTCCTTCAGTGAAATTGCCGCGCAGGGTGCGGCCAACCAGGCACCCGTCTTCACCCGCGTAGATCGCCAGCAGCCCTTGGTGCTGTCCTACGCCCAACAGCGCCAGTGGTTCCTCTGGCAGCTGCAACCCCAGAGCGCGGCCTACAACATTCCCTCGGCCCTGCGCTTGACGGGCGAGTTGGACGTCCTGGCCTTGCAGCGCAGCTTCGAAGCGCTGATCGCGCGCCACGAGACCCTGCGCACCACCTTCTTCGAACACGCCGATCAAGCCTGGCAGCGGATTCACGCACCGCAGCCGTTCACGCTACCGGTCGAGGCGGTGCACGACGATTCCTTGCTGGCGCGCATCGCCGAGCAGACTCGTCAGCCGTTCGACCTGGTGCACGGTCCACTGTTGCGCGCCTGCCTGCTGCGCCTTGGCGAACACCAGCATGTGCTGGTACTCACCCTGCACCACAGCGTCGCCGATGGCTGGTCGATGCCGATCATGGTCGACGAGGTGATGCGCCTGTATGCCGGTTTCTGCCAGGGGCAGCCCACCGAACTCCCGCCGTTGGCGTTCCAGTACGCCGACTATGCGGCCTGGCAGCGTCGCTGGATGGAAGCGGGTGAGCAGGCCCGTCAGCTGGCCTACTGGCGTCAGCAACTGGGCGACGAGCAGCCGGTGCTGGAACTGCCATTGGATCGCCCGCGCGGCCAGGTACAGGATACCGCCGGCGACCGCCTGGACATCGTCCTGCCCGCGGCGCTGACCCAGACACTCAAGGCCACGGCGCGCCAGCACGGCGTGACCGTGTTCGTGTTGCTGCTGGCAGCCTTCCAGGCCCTGCTGCACCGCCTTTCCGGGCAGTCGGACATCCGCGTCGGCGTACCCATCGCCAATCGTACCCGTGCCGAGACCGAGAGGTTGATCGGCTTCTTCGTCAACACCCAGGTGCTGAAGGCCGAGTTCGCGCCGCAGACCACCGTCGGCGAGTTGCTGCAGCAGGTCAAGCGCGCGGCGATGCAGGCCCAGGTCCATCAGGACCTGCCGTTCGAGCAACTGGTGGAGGCGCTGCAGCCCGAGCGCAGCCTCAGCCACAACCCGCTGTTCCAGGTGATGTTCAATCACCAGGTTCATACCCCTGCGCACGCTCGGCAGTTGCCAGGGTTGACGATCGAGGGCGTCGAGTGGGCGACCCAGGCCAGCCAGTTCGACCTGACGCTGGACACCCTGGAGCACGAAGACGGCATGAGCGCCGCGTTGACCTACGCCACCGCGTTGTTCGATCGCCAGACGGTCGAGCGCATGGCGCAGGCCTGGCGCCAAGTGCTGCAAGGGCTGTGCGAGGACAGCGCGCAGCGCGTGGCGTCGCTGCCATTGTTCGATGAGATCGAGCGCGGGCGTATCGTCCAGGAGGGCACCGCGAGTGCGCAGTACACCAGTGAACAGTGCCTGCACGCGTTGATCGAAGCGCAGGCCGCTCGTGCACCGCAGGCCATTGCCGTGAGCTTCGCCGGCGAAAGTCTGAGCTACGGCGACTTGAACCGCCGCGCCAACCGCCTGGCGCACAAGCTGCGTGAGCAGGGCGTGGGGCCGGATGTGCTGGTGGGACTGGCCGTTGAACGTAGCTTCGGGATGATCGTCGGCCTGCTGGCGATTCTCAAAGCTGGCGGGGCCTATGTACCGCTGGATCCCGAGTATCCGCAGGATCGCTTGAGCTACATGATCGAAGACAGCGGCATCGCGCTGTTGGTCACCCAAGAGCGTTTGCTGGGCGATTTGTCTGTGCCGTCTTCGGTACGTAGCGTACTGCTGGATGATGCGCTAGAGGGTTACAGCGATGAAAACCCCGAGCACTTTACCCAGCCTGCCAACCTGGCCTATGTGATCTACACCTCCGGCTCCACTGGCAAGCCTAAGGGCACGCTGTTGCCGCACCACAATGTGCTGCGCCTGTTCAAGGCGACCGAAGCGTGGTTCAGCTTCGGTGAAAGCGACGTGTGGACGCTGTTCCATTCCTACGCTTTCGACTTCTCGGTGTGGGAGATTTTCGGCACGCTGCTGCACGGCGGCCGTCTGGTGATCGTACCGCGTGACGTTACGCGCTCGCCGGAGGACTTCCACCAGTTGCTGGTGGAGCAGGGCGTCACCGTGCTCAACCAGACCCCCTCGGCCTTCAAGCCGTTGATGCGGATCGCCTGCAACAGCGACGCTGATCTGGCTCTACGTCAGGTGATCTTCGGCGGTGAGGCTCTGGATGTGGCAGCGTTGCAGCCCTGGTTCGAGCGTTTCGGCCAAGAGTGCGACACCCTCACGAATATGTACGGCATTACCGAAACCACGGTGCATGTCACGTACCGTCCGATCCGCTACGCCGATACGCTTCAATCCGGCAGCCCCATCGGCGCCGCGATCCCTGACCTGTCGATGTACGTGCTGGACGCCGATTTCAATCCTGTGGCTCCAGGCTGCAACGGCGAGCTTCACGTCGGCCGTGCCGGCTTGGCACGCGGTTACCACAACCGGCCTTCGCTGACGGCCGAACGCTTCGTGCCCGATCCGTTCTCGGCTGAAGGCGGCCGGCTGTACCGCACCGGCGACCTGGCTCGCTACCGCAGCCAGGACGTGATCGAGTACGTAGGTCGGATCGACCACCAAGTGAAGATCCGCGGCTTCCGCATCGAACTGGGCGAAATCGAAGCCCGGCTGCAAGCCAATGCCGGTGTGCGCGAAGTGCTGGTGCTGGATATCGACGGGGCAGGGGGCAAGCAATTGGTGGCCTACCTGATCCCGCAAGAGGCTGAAGCCAATCACGTTGAATTGCGCGACATCCTGAAACAGCACCTCAAATCGCAACTGCCCGACTACATGGTGCCCACGCACTTCGTCCTGCTAGACCACTGGCCGCTGACCGCCAACGGCAAGCTGGACCGCAAGGCCCTGCCCAAGCCAGACGCCAGCCAGCTGCAACAGGGCTACGTGGCCCCACGCACGCCGCTGGAACAGCAACTGGCCGCCATCTGGTCCGAGGTGTTGGACGTGGAGCAGGTCGGCCTGCACGACAACTTCTTCGAACTGGGCGGCCATTCGCTGCTGGCCACCCAGGTCACTTCGCGGATCCGTCAGCGCCTGAATCTGGAGGTGCCGCTGCGCGCGCTGTTCGAGGCGTCCAATCTGGACACCTTCGCTCAGGCGGTGGCGAACACTACCGCCAGCGAAGCACCGCCGCTGGTGGCCACCGACCGCAGCCAGCCCCTGGCCCTGTCCTACGCGCAACAGCGCCAGTGGTTCCTCTGGCAACTGGAGCCCGACAGCACCGCCTACCACATCCCCGCCGCCTTGCGCCTGCAGGGACGGCTGAACCCCGAGCGCCTGCGTCTGGCCTTCGAAGCGCTGATCGCCCGCCACGAAACACTGCGCACCACCTTCCACCAGGACGGTGAGCAAACCGTGCAACGCGTTCACCCGCCCGCCACTTTCACCCTGGTGATGGAGACCCTGTACGACAGCACCCTCGACGCCGTGCGCGAGCAGGTCGCTCGTGAAGTGCGCCGGCCGTTCGACCTTGGCCAGGGCCCGCTGCTGCGGGTGCGGCTGCTGCGGGTGGGCGAGGACGAGCATGTGCTGGTGCTCACACTTCACCACATCGTCGCCGACGGCTGGTCCATGCCGATCCTGGTGGACGAGGTGGTCGGCCACTACCTGGCCCTGGAGCAGGGCGCAGCGGCCGAGCCGACGGCGCTGCCAGTCCAGTACGCCGACTACGCCGCCTGGCAACGCCAGTGGATGCAGGCCGGCGAGCAGGCACGCCAGCTGCAGTATTGGTTGGAGCACCTGGGCCAGGAGCACTACGTGCTGCAACTGCCCACCGACCATCCTCGTCCCACCGTGCAGAGCCACGCCGGACGCAGCCTGCAAGTCAGCGTGCCGACGGCCCTGGCCGAGGCCCTCAAGGCGCGTGCTCGCGAGCAGGGCGTGACCCTGTTCATGCTGCTGCTGGCATCGTTCCAGAGCCTGCTGCACCGGCTTTCAGGCCAGGAGGACATCCGCGTAGGCGTGCCAGTGGCCAACCGGACCCGCAGCGAAACCGAAGGGCTGATCGGTTTCTTCGTCAATACCCAGGTGCTCAAGGCCCGCTTCGCACCGCACACCACCTTCAGCGCACTGCTGGAGCAGGTGCGCGATACCGCCGTGCAGGCCCAGGCCCATCAGGACCTGCCTTTCGAACACTTGGTCGAAGCCTTGCAGCCCGAGCGCAGCCTGAGCCACAACCCGCTGTTCCAGGTGATCTACAACCACCAGACCTATGCAGCCGAAACGGTGCGCCAGCTTCCCGAGCTGACGCTCGAAACGCTGGACTGGGACGAGGTCACCGCCCATGTCGACCTGTCCCTGGACACTTTCGAAAGCGCCAGCGGACTGGGCGCTACCTTGACCTACGCCAGCGACCTGTTCGAGGCGGCCACCGTCGAGCGTCTGGGCGGCTACTGGTTGAATCTGCTGCAGGCCGTCTGTGAGCAGCCAGGGCAACGTATCCTCGACCTGCCACTGCTCGACGGCGCCCAGCGCAAGCGCCTGCTGACAGACTGGAGCCGCCACGACCTGCACGGCGCGGATGCTCGCCCGGTCCAGCAGCTGATCGAAGCACAGGCCCAGCGCACGCCCGAGGCGATCGCCCTGGTGTGCGAGGGGCAACAGCTGAGTTACCAGGCCCTGGACGCACGGGCCAACCAATTGGCCCATCGCCTGCGGGCCCTGGGTGTCGGGCCGGAAGTGCGGGTCGGCATCGCCCTGCCGCGCAGCCTGGACATGGTGGTCGGCCTGCTGGCCGTGCTCAAGGCCGGGGGCGCCTACGTGCCGCTGGATCCGGACTACCCGCAGGCGCGCCTGCAACACATGATCCAGGACAGCGGCCTGGTCCTGCTGCTGTGCCATGCCGATTCGCTGGACGTCCAGGGGCTGCCCGCCGAAGTGCGCAGCCTGTGCCTGGACAATGAGCCACTCGAGCACCTGCCCAGTGTGCCGGTGGACACTCGTGGCGATGCGGACAACCTGGCCTACGTCATGTACACCTCCGGCTCCACGGGGCGTCCGAAGGGCGTTGCCATCAGTGCCGCTGCCCTGAGCCGGCACGCCCAGGTGGCGCGTGGCTTCTGCGACCTGAATGCGGATGACTGCGTGCTGCAGTTCTCCACCTTCAACTTCGATGCCTTCGTCGAACAGCTCTATCCCGCGTTGATCTGCGGTGCTCGCGTGGTGCTGCGCGGGCCTGAACTGTGGGACAGCGAGACCTTCTACCGCCAGGTGCTGGCCGAGGGGATCACCTTCGCCGACCTGCCGACGGCCTACTGGTATCTGCTGGCCAAGGATTTCGCTGCCCGCGGGGTACGTGACTACGGCGCGCTGCGCCGCATTCACATGGGCGGCGAAGCGATGGCCGCCGACGGTGTCCTGGCCTGGCAACAGGCCGGCCTGGGCCACGTGCGCCTGCTCAACACCTACGGTCCTACGGAAGCCACCGTCAGTGTCATGAGTCATGATTGCAGCGCCTACGTATCCGGCGAGCAGCCCCTGCCCACGCAGATCCCGATCGGCAAGCCCCTGGCCGGGCGCAGCATCCACCTGGTGGATGCCGGCCTGGACCTGGCCCTGCCCGATGCCCTGGGCGAACTGCTGGTGGGCGGCGACCTGCTTGCGCGTGGTTACCACGGCCGCCCTGGCCAGACGGCCGAACGCTTCATTCCCGACCCCTTCTCGGCCACGCCCGGCGCGCGGTTGTACCGCACCGGTGACCTGGGTCGCTACCGAGGCGAGGCGGGGGTGGTGGAGTATGCCGGGCGTATCGATCACCAGGTGAAGATCCGAGGTTTTCGCATCGAACTGGGCGAGATCGAGGCGCGGCTGCGCGAGCATCCAGCGGTTCGCGAGGTGCTGGTGGTCGATATCGCCTCACCGACCGGTCGCCAACTGGCCGCCTATGTGGTGGCCAGCGACCCGGCCGCCAGCGACGAGACCCTGCGCAGCGAGCTTCGCCACCACCTGGCGGCGAGCCTGCCCGACTACATGGTGCCCCAGTACCTGGTGGCACTGCCGCGCATGCCGCAGTTGCCCAACGGCAAGCTGGACCGCCAGGCTTTGCCGCTGCCGGACACCGAGCAGGGGCAGGCCGCCTACGTGGCGCCCGTCAGCGAGCTCGAGCAGCAGTTGGCAGCCCTGTGGGCCGAGGTGCTCAAGGTCGAGCGGGTGGGCCTGAACCATGACTTCTTCGCACTGGGCGGGCACTCGTTGCTGGCCGCCCAGCTGATTTCCAAGATCAACACGGGCCTGGGCATCGACATCCCCCTGCGCCTGCTATTCGAGAAACCGCACTTGAACGAGTTTGCCGCAGCCTGCGCCGCCACTGGCCTTTCCCTGAGCGAGGACGGTTTGTCCGATATCGAACGCATGATGAACGAAATGGCGGGTGTCTGAGATGGACAAGAGCACAGCAGAACGTATCGCCAGACGCTTCGTCGGCCTGGCGCTGGAGCAGCGTCGGCAGATCCTGGACAAGATGCACGAAACCGGGCAGAGCTTCCGCCTGCTGCCGATCGCCGAGACTCGCCACGACACTGCACGCATTCCGCTGTCGTACGCCCAGCAGCGCATGCTGTTCCTCTGGCAACTGGAGCCGCACAGCAGTTTCTACAACGTGCCCATGGCGGTGCGCCTGAGCGGTCCCTTGAACCAGACGGCGCTCGAGGGCGCACTGCAGGCATTGGTCCAGCGGCACGAAAGCCTGCGCACGCGGTTCGTCAGTGAAGACGGCGAGTTCCACCAGCAGGTGCTGGAGCAAGCGCCCCTGGACCTTCAACTGATCGAGGTGCGGGCGCAGGCTGGCGAGGACCGCGAGCAGTGCCTGGACCGTGAGGTATGCCAGGCGCTGGAGGCGCCGTTCGATCTGCTCGAAGGTCCGCTGCTGAGGGTCAGGCTGCTGCGCGTCGCGCCGGATGAGCATGTGCTCACGGTCTGTCTGCACCACATCGTCTCCGACGGCTGGTCCGGCGAGTTGATGGTGCAGGAGTTCATCCAGTTCTACGAGGCGTTGAGCGAAGGGCGCGATCCGCAGTTGCCACCACTCGCCGTGCAGTACGCCGACTACGCCATCTGGCAGCGCGCCTGGCTGGAGGCCGGGGAGGGCGAGCGCCAGTTGCAGTACTGGCGCGAGCAATTGGGCGATGAGCACCCCTTGCTGGAGCTGCCTCTGGATCATCCGCGGCCGGCGCAACCCAGCTACCGCGGTGCGACCCTGCGCTGCGATGTCCCGCCTGCGCTCAGCGCACAGCTCAAGGCCCAGGCCCGCACCAGCGGCCATACCCTGTTCATGATTACCCTGGCGGCGCTGGCGGTGGTGCTGTCGCGCTACAGTGGCCAGGCCGATGTGCGCGTCGGCGCGCCCAATGCCGGGCGCAACCGCAAGGAGGTGCAGGGGCTGATCGGCTTCTTCATCAACACTCAGGTACTGCGCGTGCAGGTGGACGAGCGCCAGAGCGGCGCCGCGCTGCTCGAGCAGGTGCGGCAGGTGGTCAGCGGTGCCCAGTCGCACCAGGAGTTGCCTTTCGAGCACCTGGTCGATGCCTTGGCGCCCGAGCGCAGCCTGGGCCACAACCCGCTGTTCCAGGTCAAGCTCAACCAGAACCTGAACGACACCGAAGAGGCCGAGCAGTCACGGCAGAAGCTTGGCGAGCTGACCGTGGGCGGCTATCCGCTGGTCAGCCGCGACGCGCGTTTCGACCTGGCCTATGATTTCAGCGAGACACCGGACGGGCTGCTGGGCTACTTCACCTACAGTACCGACCTGTTCGAGGCCTCGACCATCGCCCGCCTGGCGAGCTCGCTGCTGGCCGTCCTGCAGACCTTGGCGGCGCACCCGGATGCACCGTTGCTGGCCCACCCCGATCCCCAGGCGGTGCAGCTCGACGGGACTGCACGTACCTGGCCGTGTCCGGACTTCCTGAGCCTGTGGCGCAACGCGCTGGCACGGGGTGACGAGCGCCCGGCGCTGCGCGTCGGCGAGACGGTGCTCAGCTACGCAGAGCTGGAGCGGCGCTCCAATCGGTTCGCGCATTACCTGGGCGAGCAGGGCGTACGAGCGGGGGCGACGGTCGCCCTGTGCCAGGAGCGCACCGCCGACTGGGTCACCAGCCTGCTGGCGGTACTCAAGCTGGGTGCAGCCTACCTGCCGCTCGATGGGCGTCAGCCGTCCGAGCGCTTGCAGCACGTGTTGCGCAGCAGTGGCGCATGCCTCTTGGTCCACGCGCCGGGCGATGACCAGGCGGCCGCGCTGGGCATGTGTCCGGCGCTGGCCTGCGATGCGGCGCAGTATGCGACGTTCAGCGAGCAGGCGCCGGCCGTTTCGCTGCTGCCAGGCCAACCCGCCTACCTGATCTACACCTCCGGGTCCACGGGTCAGCCCAAAGGCGTGGTGGTCAGCCACGGCGCCCTGGCCAACTACCTGCAAGGGGTGCTGGAGCGCCTGGCCCTGTCCGCCGATGCCAGCCTGGCGATGGTCTCCACCGTGGCGGCGGACCTGGGGCACACCGTGCTGTTCGGTGCGCTGGCGTCGGGCCGCGAGCTGCATTTGCTCAGCCACGACCAAGGCTTCGATCCCGACGCTTTCGCCCGTTACATGGACGCGCATCAGGTCGATGTCCTGAAGATCGTCCCGAGCCACCTGCAAGGCCTGCTGCAAGCGGCCGACCCGGCACGGGTGCTGCCGCGCGAGCTGCTGATTCTAGGAGGCGAGGCCAGCAGCTGGGCGTTGATCGAGCAGGTGCGCCGGTTACGGCCAGGCTGTCGCATCGTCAATCACTACGGGCCGACCGAAACCACGGTGGGCGTGCTCACCCAAGAGGTGCGCGAGCAGGCCGGACACTGGCGCAGCGTGCCGGTGGGGCGCCCGCTGGACAATGCCCACGTGCGTGTGCTGGACGCCTATCTCAACCCGCTGCCCGAGGGCGTGGCCGGCGAGTTGTACCTGGGCGGCGCCAGCCTGGCCCAAGGGTACGTCGGCCAGCCTGGGCTGACCGCCGAACGCTTCGTGCCCGACCCGCAAGCCCTGCACGGCGAGCGCCTGTACCGGGCCGGCGACCGGGCGCGCCTGCAGACCGGCGTACTGGAGTACTTGGGCCGTGGCGACGATCAGGTGAAGATCCGTGGCTATCGGGTCGAGCCGGGCGAAATCAGCCAGCTGCTGCGTGGCCTGGACGGCGTGCAGGACGCCGTGGTGCTGGCCGTGCCCCTGGACAGCGACGCCGAGCGCTTGCAACTGCTGGCGTGGGTCGTGGCTGCGCAGGGCGTCACGCTCGATGCCGAGGCACTGCGGCAGACCCTGCAAGCGCGCCTGCCTGATTACATGGTGCCGGCGCAGATCCTGCTGCTCGACCAGTTGCCGCTGACCGCCAACGGCAAGCTGGACAAGCGTGCCCTGCCGCGACCCGATGCCGTGCAGCAACGCTACACCGCGCCGGCGGGTGAAGTGGAGCAGATCCTGGCGAAGATCTGGGAAGAGGTGCTCAAGCGTGAGCGAATCGGCAGCACCGACAACTTCTTCGAACTGGGCGGTGACTCGATCCTCAGTTTGCAGATCATCGCCCGCGCCAAGCGTCAGGGCCTCAAGCTCAGCCCCAAGCAGCTGTTCGAACAGCAGACCGTGGGGCAGCTCGCAGCGGTGGCCAAGCGCATCGAAGCCAAGCCTGCGCGACCGACGCGTGAGCGTGTAGCGGGACAGTTGAAACTGCTGCCCATCCAGGCACGTTTCTTCGCCACCGACATCCCTCAGCGCCAACACTGGAACCAGGCCGTGCTGCTGACGCCCCGTCAGCCGTTGGGCACCGCTCAGCTGCGTACTGCGCTGACGGCGCTGGTGGATCAGCATGACGCGCTGCGCCTGCGTTTCCTTCAGACACAGGCCGGCTGGTACGGCGAATACGCCGAGCTGGACCTGTCGCAGGTGCTCTGGCACCACCGCCTGGACGATGCCTCGCGCATCGCCGAACTGGCCGACGAGGCCCAGCGCAGCCTGGACCTCGGCCAGGGTCCGCTGATGCGCGTGGTGTTGATCGACCTGCCAGCGGGGCAGCAGCGTCTGCTGCTGGTCATCCATCACCTGGTGGTGGATGGCGTGTCCTGGCGCGTGCTGCTCGAAGACTTGCAAAGTGCCTGCCAGAGCGCAGCAGCCGGCAGCGCGCCGGCACTCGCCACCCGCAGCAGTTCGCTGCAAGCCTGGTCCGAACACCTGCATGCCCATGCCCGCAGCCCCGCGTTGCAGGCTGAGCTGGACTACTGGCAAGCGCAGTTGCACGGCATGTCCGATGCGCTGCCGTGGGACAACCCGCACGGCGGGCAGCAACGTCGGCACGAGGTGTCGGTGCGCACCGAACTCGACGCCGAACTTACTCGCCAGCTGTTGCAACAAGCGCCCGCCGCCTACCGCACCCAGGTCAACGACCTGTTGCTGACGGCCCTGGCCCAGGTCATCTGTCGCTGGACTGGCCAGGCCGATGCGCTCATCCGACTGGAAGGGCACGGTCGCGAGGACCTGTTCGACGACCTCGACATCACGCGTACGGTCGGCTGGTTCAGCACCCTGTATCCGCTGAAACTGACCCCCGCCGCGCAACCGGGCGAGTCGCTGATGGCCATCAAGGAGCAGTTGCGGGCAGTGCCGAACAAGGGCATCGGCTACGGCCTGCTGCGCTACCTGGGCGACGACTCGGCCCGCCAGTGCCTGGGCGCGCTGCCCCAGGGCAATATCGTGTTCAACTACCTGGGCCAGTTCGACGCCAGTTTCGACAGTGAAGCAGGATTGTTCACCCCGGCCCCCGAAGGCACTGGCCACGGCCAGAGTGCAGAGGCGCCGCTGGGTAGCGCCATCAGTATCGACGGCCAGGTATACGCCGGCCGGCTGACCCTGGACTGGAGCTTCAGCCGCGAGCGCTTCGACCCGACGCGCATGCAGGGCCTGGCCGATGAATACGCGCAGGCCCTGCGCGAGCTGATCGCCCATTGCCTGCAGCCGGAGTCGGCGGGCGTGACGCCGTCTGATTTCCCATTGGCACGCCTGGACTCGGGACAATTGGCCGGTTTGCCGATACCGGCGCAGAACATCGAAGACATCTATCCCTTGTCGCCCATGCAGCAGGGCATGCTGTTCCATAGTCTGTCCGCTGATGCCAGCCTCCAGCCGGGTCAGACCAGCCACTATGTCAACCAGCTGCGCCTGAACGTGCAGGGGCTGGACCCGTCGCGCTTCATCAGCGCTTGGCAGGCCACCCTCGATCAGCATCCGATCCTGCGCAGCAGCTTCTTCAGCCAGTTCGACACGGCCTTGCAGGTGGTGCAGCGTCATGTGGACCTGCCGGTGACCGAGCTGGACTGGCGCGGCCGAGCGGATCGGGATCGACTGCTGGACGACTGGGCCGAGGCCGACTTGGCCAGAGGCTTCGAGCTGAGCGAGGCACCGTTGCTGCGGTTGGCCTTGATCCGCACCGATGAGCGCGAGCACCAACTGGTGTTCACCAACCACCATATCCTGCTCGACGGCTGGAGCAGCTCGCGGTTGTTCGGCGAGGTGCTGCAACGCTATGCCGGGCATGCGCCTGCCACGCCGGCGCGGCGTTATCGCGACTATATCCAGTGGCTCCAGGCCCAGGATGCGCAGGCCAGCGAACGCTTCTGGCGCGAACGCACCGCCGAGCTGGATGAGCCGACCCGTCTGGCCCAGGCGCTCAAGTGCGATGCGACGCTGGCGGGCCAGGGCGAATGCAACGTGGTGCTCGACGCACTGCGCACCGAGCGCCTGGCCGACTTCGCCCGCGAACAGCGGGTCACCCTCAACACCTTGGTGCAAGCGACCTGGCTGCTGCTTTTGCAGCGCTACACCGGCCAGGCCTGTGTAGCCTTCGGCGCCACGGTAGCCGGGCGGCCGGCGGAGTTGCCCGGCATCGAGGAACAGCTCGGGCTGTTCATCAATACCTTGCCGGTGGTGGCCAGCCCGCGGCCCGAGCAACACGTGGCCGACTGGGTGCAGCAGGTGCAGGCGCTGAACCTGGCGCTGCGCGAGCATGAACACGCGCCGCTCTACGAGATCCAGCGTTGGGCTGGCCGCAGCGGCGAGCCGCTGTTCGACAACATCCTGGTGTTCGAGAACTATCCGGTCTCCGAGGCCTTGCAGGAAGGGGCGCCGCAGGAACTGGTGTTCGGTGAATTGCTGACCCAGGAGCAGACCAACTATCCCCTGACCCTCGTTGCCCAGGTGGGTGAACGGCTGCTCGCCAGCTTCAAGTTCGACCGGGCGCAGTTCGCCCAGGGCGTCGTGGAGCGGATGGCCGGGCATTTCGTCGAACTGCTCGAAGGGCTGGCCAAGGCACCTCAGCGTAGTCTGGGCGAGCTGGTCTGGGCACAGACCGAGGTGCAGGAAGTCGGGCAGTATCCGAGTGATACCAGCCTGCACGAACAGATCGAAGCGCAGGCCGCCCGAGCGCCGCAGGCCATTGCCTTGAGTTTCGCCGGCGAGAGCCTGAGCTACGGCGATTTGAACAGTCGTGCCAACTGCCTTGCGCACAAGCTGCGCGAGCAGGGCGTGGGGCCGGATGTGCTGGTGGGGCTGGCCGTTGAGCGCGGCTTCGAGATGATCGTCGGCCTGCTGGCGATTCTGAAGGCTGGCGGGGCGTATGTGCCGCTGGACCCGGAATATCCGCAGGATCGCTTGAGCTACATGATCGAAGACAGCGGCATCGCGCTGTTGGTCACCCAGCAGCACCTGCTGCATGACCTGCCAGTGCCGTCTTCAGTCCGGAGCGTGGTGCTCGATGATGCGCTGGAGGGTTACAGCGATGAAAACCCCGAGCATCTCACTCAGCCTGGCAACCTGGCCTATGTAATCTACACCTCTGGCTCGACCGGCAAGCCAAAAGGCACGCTGTTGCCGCACCACAACGTGCTGCGCCTGTTCAAGGCGACGGAAGCGTGGTTCGGGTTCGATGAAAGCGATGTGTGGACGCTGTTCCATTCCTATGCCTTCGACTTCTCGGTGTGGGAGATCTTCGGTGCACTATTGCACGGCGGCCGTCTGGTGATCGTACCGCGCGACGTTACGCGTTCGCCGGAGGACTTCCACCAGTTGCTGGTGGAGCAGGGCGTTACCGTGCTCAACCAGACCCCCTCGGCCTTCAAGCCGTTGATGCGGATCGCCTGCAACAGCGACGCTGATCTGGCTCTACGTCAGGTGATCTTCGGCGGTGAGGCTCTGGATGTGGCAGCGTTGCAGCCTTGGTTCGAGCGTTTCGGCCAAGAGTGCGACACCCTCACGAATATGTACGGCATCACCGAAACCACGGTGCATGTGACCTACCGTCCAAT
Organism: Pseudomonas sp. S30; assembly: GCF_016518545.1. Classification (GTDB taxonomy): domain Bacteria; phylum Pseudomonadota; class Gammaproteobacteria; order Pseudomonadales; family Pseudomonadaceae; genus Aquipseudomonas. Next base: position 3,810 of record NZ_JACVTO010000035.1, on the reverse strand, counting down.
CCGCTACGCCGACACGCTTCATTCCGGCAGCCCCATCGGCGCCGCGATCCCTGATCTATCGATGTACGTGCTGGACGCCGACTTCAATCCCGTGGCACCAGGCTGCAACGGCGAGCTTCACGTCGGCCATGCCGGCTTGGCACGCGGTTACCACAACCGGCCTTCACTGACCGCCGAACGCTTCGTGCCCGATCCCTTCTCGGCTGAAGGCGGCCGGCTGTACCGCACCGGCGACCTGGCTCGCTACCGCAGCCAGGACGTGATCGAGTACGTGGGTCGGATCGACCACCAGGTGAAGATCCGCGGTTTCCGCATCGAACTGGGTGAAATCGAGGCGCGCCTGCAAGCCCATGCCGGTGTGCGCGAAGTGCTGGTGCTGGATATCGACGGGGCAGGGGGCAAGCAATTGGTGGCCTACCTGATCCCGCAGGATGCCCAGGCCAATCACGCTCAACTGCGCGATGAGCTGAGACAGCACCTGAAAGCCCAATTACCCGACTACATGGTGCCCACGCACTTCGTCCTGCTGGACCACTGGCCGCTGACCGCCAACGGCAAGCTGGACCGCAAGTCCCTGCCCAAGCCGGATGCCAGCCAACTGCAACAGGGCTACGTGGCCCCGCGCACGCCGCTGGAACAGCAACTGGCCGCCATCTGGTCCGAGGTGTTGGATGTGGAGCAGGTCGGCCTGCACGATAACTTCTTCGAACTGGGCGGCCATTCGCTGCTGGTCATCACCCTGGTGAACAAGCTCAGGGCGACTTTCTCGGTGCAGATCAGCCTGCACGAATTCATGCTGATGCCGAATTTCGAAGCCCTGGCCAGTTTCATCGGCGGCGGTAACGACCGGTTGTCATCGCCCGTGGTCGCCCTCAACGCTTGCAAGCTGGATCGCCCGGCGCTGTTCTGTCTGCCACCGGGTGGCGGGGCCGCCTATGCCTACTATCCGCTGGCCAGCCGCCTGGCGGCCCAGCGTCCGGTGTATGGCGTGGTCAATAAAAGCTACGCCGTGCCCGGCTGGGTCGATCAATCCTGGGAGGAGATGGTCGGCTACTACGTCGAGCAGATCCGCGCCACCCAGGCGCAGGGTCCTTATCATGTGCTGGGATGGTCGCTGGGCGGCGCGCTGGCACTGGAGGTGGCGCATCGTCTGGAGCAGATGGGGCAACAGGTCGGCTTCGTCGGTCTGGTCGACAGCCTGCTGCCAGCGGATGTCAGTGGTCTGGAAGACAACCCAACCGTCCTGACCGAGCCCGTCGTGCAAGCGGCGGACGAAAGCCTGCTGCGTGCCTTGCTGGCCTTCGCCCCCGGTGTCGGCGAATCGCGGATCATGGCCTTGATCTCCGAGGCCCACACGTTGCCCGTCGAGGTCGACCGGGCCGAGTGGGTCATCGAGCGGGTCGCGGCGCTGGGTGAGGTCAGCGCCGAGCAACTGCGCGAGATCCATCGGGACGTGAACCTGCAACAGGACATCGTCGACGGCTTCGCGTTGCTCGAGCACAACTCGACGCTCAGCCAAGCCTTCCGCCTGCGGCCATTGCAGGTTCAGGTGGACTGCTGGTGGGCGAGCCAGACCCGCAGTGCCGAGCGTGTGGCCAAAGGCGAAGCAGGACTGTTGGCACAGGCGTCGGTCAATGGGCTGGCCAGCTCGACGGTGATCGCCGACGGGCATGAAGGCATCGTCAACGCGCCCGAGTTCGTCGAGGGGGTGGTCGAACGCCTGGCGCAGTTGCCTTGATCGAGGTCTGATCGAACGAGGGGAGGGATCTGCGGATCCATCCCCTTTTCGTGGCGGGGGTCTAATCTTGAAATGGACCTGCACGTGTTTGCACAGGCGCATAGGCCTCGAAGTCTGCCGTTAGAGGTGGGAAACTCCCCAAGCAGCGGTGACTGATCGAGGTGCTTTTCATGCGATTTCCCAGTCAGGATCACCTTCTGTCAGCACACCACCATGGTCAGTGCGGTCGCCTTGGCGGGCGACTGCTTTACCCTCTATGTGAAATCTCGCAGCCCCGGGTTCGATGATGGCTCCGCAACTGATGCGGTCCCCCGCAAGCGCGGCTGCTCGGCCTTTGACTGTGAGGCTGGGAGTGCCGGAGATCACTTTCCCTTCTCCATGCAGCGGGCATTGATGTTTATGGCCGGTCAGCACGATGGGTTTCACAGGGGATGTCCTTCTCTGGGGTCGAGGTTTGTATTTCGGTCTTTCGCCGTCGAGTAGAGGTGCGTTTCTTTCTCTCAGGACGCTTGCCTGGGCGAGCCTCCCAGAGGTATGCGTTTTCGCGCAATCGCTCCTGAATGTGCGGCGGGTGGTCGTCGATGGTGGTGAGTGCGGGGATGGGTTTTCCGGGTAGGCCTGCTTCGCGAATGATCTTGGGCCAGCGCGGTTTCCAGCACAGCATGAGGCTCAGCCAGTGGCCGGTTCCTATGATGAGAAAGGCGGGGGAGATCAAGATCAGGCCAATCTTGGTGATTCGAGAAGACCCGCGAAAATAATGAGTCAGCCCTTCGAACTGAGGGGTGAAGGCTTGCCAAGGCCAGGGAAAGTGGGAAGTGATGTGAGGGCGCGGTAGACCCTCGGGTCCCTCATCCATGAACCGGCGGATGAACTCCCATTCGGCCTGCAGTTCTGTAAAGTTATTGGCAGCCTTGCCTATATGAATGAACTCGGGATGAAGTGCACCGGCGAATGGGGGCGACCATATCAGCGACAAAGGAATACCTATGCCGCCGGCAGTCGCGTATTTTTTATCCGAGCCACTGGATGTGACGCCGTGCCAAGGAAGTGTGACGATGCCGCCACAATAGTTCGGTCGATGCAGGTAAACTTGTTGGGTGATACGATTGAAACGTATCAGCAAGTGGCGGGATGTGAACATTTCGAACCGCGTGAAGCGCAGTCCGAATTTCAAATAAAGCCATAATGTACCTACGCCCATGATGAAAAAGAATGATGCTAGGAAAAGTCGTTCGCCATAGGGTTCGCCTTGATAGTTTTGAGCGAGAAGCACTAAGATCTTGATGGATTTTATCACATTATACATGTCGCCAATCACCATGAATATTATGGTGAGAGACAGTATGCTGATGAGGCCTCGTTTGGCCTCCCACATGCCACAGCGCATTTCCAATACGTTTTCGTTGTAAACATAGACTGGGCCACGGCTCTTTGGTGTGTTGCTGGCGGGCTTTTTGGCGAACTCAATTTCTTCCTCTCTGTCGCTTTCATAGATAACTTTTCTTTTGAATTTTTTATCTTGCTTGTCAAAGGCGTCGCGTTCCTCTTTCGATTCGGTGAAGGCAAACCATGTGAGCCATTCAACAAAATACATTACAGCACCTCACTGATCGCGCCGAATAAAGCCTCAAGCTCTTCTGCGTCCTTGGCGTAACCTTGATGAGATAGTTGCAGGCGGAAACAGCACTTGCTGCACCATTTTTCCAGTGCATCTTCATCGAGAATGAGTAGGGCGAGGCTGCTGCCGACCACGATCGTGCCTCCGATCCAGCTCAAGCGACTCAGCCAAAGCATGGCAGCTCTATTCGCAGCCAGACGTGCGGATGCTCTTGAGAGAATCACGTACAAGCTATTTGAGTTTATAGATTGGCCCCGTAGCGCCAGCCAGTGGAAAAGCGCACTAGCCTGGGAAAAAGCTATCCCCCCTTGTCCCAACAGAAGGGCAATGGTAGATACCGCTCTAATTCTATAAGCGAGTGCTGGTATCGATTTAGATCTGTCACTCGCATCCGTCGCGTCTGAAAAGTCCCACGCGATACTGACAATCCCCCCCACCGCCGCCAACCCCGCCC
>NZ_JACVTO010000034.1 GCF_016518545.1 Pseudomonas sp. S30 | reverse complement strand
CCCTTTCACCCGCGCCCCCTGCGCATCCGCCCCTTCCCAGCCATACCACCGCGTCGCCGCCATACCCACCTCCCTGTCGTGCGACAAGCCCGGTAACAGCTTGCCGCGCCCCTCCTGGGGCAAAGATTCCAGACGCTCACTAGAGTAGTGCAGCGGACAAGACGTCCCACCGCGCAGGGGTGACAAAAGGTGTCCATTGGGCTCTACTGCGCGCCAGCCGGCCCCCGACCCGCGTCGCGGCCACACCGACCGACAAGGAACACGTTATGCACAGCCAACGCGGCATCACCCTGATCGAGTTGATGATCGTCGTGGCGATCATCGGCATCCTCGCCACCATCGCCATCCCCATGTACACCAACCACCAGGCCCGCACCAAAGCCGCCGCCGGCCTGCTGGAAATCTCCGCCCTCAAGACCCCCCTGGACCTGCGCCTGAACGAAGGCAAGGACGTCACCGACGTCACCACCCTCGGCGGCCAACCCACCACCGCCCACTGCGCCATCATCGCCACCGGCAACGCCGCCGCCGGCACCGGCAGCCTGGTCTGCACCCTCGCCGACGCCCCCGCCAACGTGCTCGGCAAACGCCTGACCCTCACCCGCTCGGCCACCGGCTGGGCCTGCACCACGGACCTGGAGGCCGACCTCGCCCCCAGCGGCTGCGCCGGTTTGGCGGGGCAGGGCGGTGAGCCGGGTAATAAGTGAGGCGAAACAGAGGTTTGCGTAACGCACGCAGCAGTGGTAGCGTTGCGCACACGCCGGTGTAGCTCAGTCGGTAGAGCAGCGCACTCGTAACGCGAAGGTCGCAGGTTCGATTCCTGTCTCCGGCACCATCCAACTGTTCCGATACGTCTCCCCTTGTATACGGAACCCCCTGAAAAGCCCGCCAAGTGCGGGCTTTCTTGTTTCTGGCTGTCTCGTTCTGTCTCTAGGCATATACCGATTTTAGGTATACGTTAGGGTATACGCCGGTTCGACGAGAAAACGTATACCTATGGCACGCACCGTTACGCCCCTCTCAGACCCCAAATGCGAGGCCGCCAAGCCGCGGGACAAGGACTACACCCTGTTCGACGGCCAGGGCCTGTTTCTGCTGATCAAGAAGAACGGCAGCAAAATCTGGCGCATGAAGTTCAAGCGACCGGATGGCAGGGAGGGGCTGGCCACCTTCGGCAACTATCCCGCACTGACGCTCAAAGCCGCCCGTGAGCGTCGGGCCGAAGCGCTGGAGTTGCTGGCGCATGGTAAAGACCCGATCGAGAGTGCCAGGCAGGGGAAGGTCGAAGCGGCGAATGCGAGGGCCAACACCTTCGGCGTGCTGGCCAAGGACTGGCATGAGGCCTGTTCCAAGAAATGGTCACCAGGCCATGCCGCGACGGTGTGGCGGCGGATCGAAACTTACCTGCTCCCGGCCTTAGGCCAGCGCCCGGTGGCCGGCCTGAAGACCCGCGACTTGCTGGCGCCGCTCAAGGCGGTGGAAAAGCGCGAGGTTCTCGACACTGCCGGCCGGCTACGGCAGTACATGACCGGCATCATGCGCATGGCTGTCCAGCACGGACACATCGACACCAACCCAGCGGTGGACCTCCAGGGCGCAACCGCCACACGCAAGACCGTTCACCGGCCTGCGCTGGCGCTGGATCGGCTGCCTGAGCTGCTGCAAAGAATCGACAGCGACACCGGTCGGCCGCTGACCCGGCTGGCCACCCAACTCACCCTGCTGGTGTTCATTCGATCCAGTGAGCTGCGGTTTGCTCGCTGGCCAGAGATCGACTCCGGTCGCTCCATGTGGGAAATCCCCGGCGAGCGCCAGCAGATCGAGGGTGTGAAGAACTCGCACCGCGGCTCCAAGATGAGCACGCCCCACCTGGTGCCGCTGAGTCGCCAGGCCCTGGCCACGCTTGAGCAGGTGCGCAAGCTCACCGGGCGCTTCGACCTGGTGTTTGCGGGTGATAGCAACCACTGGAAGCCGATGAGCGAGAACACGGTGAACAAGGCGCTTCGGCGCATGGGCTACGACACCAAGACTGAGGTGTGCGGGCATGGGTTCAGAGCCATGGCCTGTTCCGCCCTGGTCGAGTCGGGGCTGTGGAGCAAGGACGCGGTGGAGCGCCAAATGAGTCACCAGGAGCGCAACAGCGTGCGGGCGGCTTACATCCACAAGGCCGAGTACATCGAGGAGCGCCGGCTGATGGTTCAGTGGTGGGCGGACTACCTCGATGCGAACCGCGAGAAGCACGTTACCCCATACGACTATGCGCATCGTGCTGAGCATAATGCCAATGTGGTGCCGATCAAGAGGGCCTGATGCGGGCCTTCCATTGTCCGCATAGACAGATATAGACTGAATGCCATTACTGTTCGGATAGCCAGTATTCGAGCAATCCTCTGTGCCGACCAGCCTAGATTGACATACTCAGGCCGGGTCTCCAGAGGCTACTTGTTCGGTGATGTGCTCAAGCCCTTGGGGATGCTATATGGATGCTGATAATGACTTCGATCCTTTCACGGATGAAGTGCCCTACTTGCGAATAGACAGGCTGAAAAATTTGCAAGTGCGGGCTAAGAATCTAGTCCGACTTAGATCTGAAATTCAGCTCAGAGAGGCGTCTTCGACCATCGAGTGGCTTACCAGTGAATACTTTTATATTGAAAAGGAGAGTTGGATACGCCATCAATTAGAAACTGGAGGGTCAGTCTTACGATTTCTCAGATACGAGGATCGGACTGAGCGTGGATTAAGAGAACTAATAGACCATCATTGTGGATGCGATATCCATCCGAGTGAGCTTGATTTCTCGACCGAAGAAAATACAAGACCGCTGGAAGCTTTAGAGGAGGCCTTGAAGGGATTCAATCTTGACGACCACGACTTTCCTGATGCCAAGCCGTATGAGTACGTCGCCGTTTTGGCATTGATGCTAATTGGCCAGGCTGTCAGGTCTCACCAGGCCGATGATTGGCCTCGTTTTTTACGGGACGATCTACCGATGATGCGGCTCAGCGCGATTGCTAATGACGCTGTGGACATAATGGAGGCTGTTTGCCGAGCTGAGCAATGGAAGGATCAACATGAGGTTTCCAAGAGAGCCATGTTTCTTCTTCAGTTAAATGAGAAAGAACTACCTGAAAAGGTAGAGGAGTTAGCTAGGAAAAAAGTTTCACTGTCCGCTAGTCTTGCAGCGAGCGCTCGTCATAAAGAAACAAGCGAAAGTAAGTTAAAGGCTTTGTCGTGCTGGGATGCGACTGGGGGAAACTTCAGTAGTCGAGCCGCCTTTGCTCGTACCAAGCATAAAGAATATGGCGTAACGGAGAGAACGCTTTACGGGTGGATCGCATCTCACGAACGATCAAGGACCTAAATCGAGCGATAGCGCTATGCGTGCAGACAGTACAGTTTGCGCGCTGACTGTACTCTCTGCGCGCATGCGGGACTGCCGGTAGTCGTTTCGCATCATCAACCTATGCCCGTAATCAATAACGGGATACAGCCATGCGCAACATTCGCCAAATCGAGGCAGGCACCGCCCCTCAGTTCGACCCTGCCAACACAATCATCCGCTTCCCCGAGGTCGAGGCCATCACTGGCCTTGCTCGCGCCACCGTATACAAGCGTCTCAAGGATGATCCGACTTTCCCCAGGCCTGTATCGCTGAGCAACAGCAAGTCGCGGGGCTCGCCCGTTGGTTTCGTTCTGGCTGAGATTCAGGCCTGGGTGCGCCAGCGCATCGCATTGCGCGAGGTGGCTGCCTAATGAGCAAAAGAAAGGCCGACCAACAGGCCAGCCCCAAAGATATGCAGGTCAATGATACCAGCGGTAGCGCGCAACGCACCCGTCTTCTTGCGCACCTGCGCCAGCATGGTTCGATCAACACTTTCCAAGCAATCACGCTGCTGAATATTCTGCGACCAGGGGCGCGGATTTCAGAGCTTCGGGACCAAGGCCACAACATCGTCACCCACCTGGGTACGCTCAAGGATGACCAAGGCCGCGAGCACCCGAAGGTAGCTACCTACTATTTGAGCACCGGCCCGGCGCAGAAGGTGGCCGCATGACGCCGGCGCTCAAGAACCGCGATGAACGGTCGATATTTCTGGTTGCAGGCAATCGTGATGCTCGGTATGGTTCGCCGGTCGCTGCCAATTCAGCGGCCGGGTTTGGCGACCCGACGAAATCAAGGCGCATAGGCGCCCCCATAACGATTGCAGGCGCTTTTTTTGTGCCCGCAGTCCCGTGTTATGGCGGCTGTGCGCGGGAGACCTTCGGGTCTGCCGGGTTCCTTGATTCCCGGTTCGCCAACCTGCGTACAGCTGCCACCCTAAATCGTTTGGCGACGATCAGTGGCAGCTCCTCAAATCAAGGAGCTCGACCCATGCACGCCCTCACTCCGTCCAAAATTCGCTCATACGCCCACCGGCGGCTGGCCCTGGCCGCACTTCGCGCAAACTCTTCTCTATCTGTCCGCCTCGCCCGCTACAACCATCACGCCGAGATCGCCCGCGCTCTGGAAGCGCAAGGCGGTGCCCAATGACTCACATTCAGCAGGCCTCCGAGGCCGTACAGGGCTTCATCCAGTCTCAAGTCGTGGTCACGATCCCTGGGCAACAAGTGTTCCGCCTGCCACCAGTGGTTGGGGTAAACCTTGCAGGCGATATCGCCACCTTGGTGAGCGCGGACTTTCCGCGGGCAGCGGTCAGTATCCTGGGCCGTTGCCGAGGCTCCTTGGCCGGCCTGGACGATGCCATGCGTATGTCGGATGACGTTCGTGCCGCGCTGGAGAAATGCCAGCGTCAGCCGCGCCCAGGCGCCGCGCTGGTTGAGCATTTCAAGGCCGCAAACCAGGTCGGAGGTACCCAATGACTAACTTCCCGGCAGTAGCGGCTCTTGATGGTGAGGTTCTGTCTGAGGCAGTGCTGGATGCTCGCGAGATGTGCTACATGAATTTCGCCCGCGAAGAGCACAAGAAGCTGGAAAAGATCCTGCTGACGCTGGTGATCCCGGCGATGGGCGGGTATGACAACGAGCTGGCCTGCGACATTGCCCGTCATCTCGAGCAGATCCAGTCGTTCAGTGGCAATTATTGCTGGCGCCACCGCCACCTTGGTGCCTCGCATGGTGTTGTTGGCCAGCCTGCTGCTAACGGAGGCCTTGTATGACTTCCGTTATCCAGTTGCCGAGCGATATGCAAGACGATCTGCGCGACATACAAGGCGTGCTGGTACTACTGAGCGTGGCTCTGGCGCTGATCGCCGCACCCACCACGCCAGTCATCGTCGCCCGCGTCACCGCCGTGATAGCGCAGCACACCGCCATGGCCTGGGCCGAACTGCTGGATGGCGTGATTGCTGAGCAAGGAGGTGATCTGTGACTACTGAGGCAAAGACCAGCCACCTGGACCACCGGTCAATCGCCAAACGTATCGAGGAGTCGCTTGATGCCATTGGCATTTTGGCCGAGGTGCTGCTGAAAAACGGTGGGCGGAAGGGCAACCCTGACGATGCTTCAGATCCGATTGATGACCGCGGCGAGTCGGGTATTCAGTCGGCGATCAGCATTATCGCCTGCCTGGCCCATCGCGACTTTTGCGTGCTTGCAACCGACCTGGGCATCCCGGAATAGGCCCTTAGCTCAAGGATAAGACGATGAAAATTCAAAACAGCGCGCAAGCGCTGACGGGATCGGCTTGCCCGAAGAAAGCCACCGAGCTGTTTTACGTTAGTCATCCGAAGGCCGAACGGGCCTTGCTGGGGCCATTCCTGAGCCAGGCCGATGCTGAGTGCGGGCGATTGGTGCTGCGCAGCACCGATGCCCTGGTGACGGCCTGTCTCGTCGACTCGCTGGACGAGATGACCTACTGGCACGCGGCGAACAATGGTCAGGTCTGCCGGGCCTTCGCTGGCACCTTGGGAGTGAGTCATGAGTAAGGTCACGCCCATTCGCCGGAAGGGCGCCGGTGGTCCGCCGACTGCTGGCACTCACATCGACAGCGCCAGCTATGCGCTGCTGGTGGAAACCCTGGTGGGCTTGCTGGAACTGCGCATCGCCGAGAGTAATGCCGGGCGTCAGTGCCCTGAGCTGGAGCGTCTGACCAATCAACTGGAGCGGCTGGCCCAGCGCTTCACGCCGCCGCAGGGGGCCGCATGACCGACGCGACAATCCTTTTCCGTGACGCACTCCAGTCGACCTATGGCCCGCTCGACTGGCTGCCCCTAGACGATGGCGCTATCCATCGCTTCCACGTCCCCGGCGACAAGCCCAGCACGCTCAACGGCTGGTACTGCCTGTTTGCCGATGGCATCGCCTCGGGGGCGTTCGGGAGCTGGAAGACGGGCGTCACCAACACCTGGTGTAGCCGTGAGCCGGTCGACGCCCGCGAAGTCGAGCAGGTGCGCCAGCGCATCGAACAGGCCCGGCGCCAGCGGGAGGCCGAACGGCAGCGGCGCCAGCTCAAAGCGGCGGGTCTGGCACAGCGCTGGTGGCGTGACGCTCGCCGCGCTGACCCGGCTAACCCCTACCTGGTCGCCAAGGCCATTCGAGCCCACGGCCTGCGCCAGCGTGGCGACGACCTGCTGATCCCCCTATACGCCGGTGGTGTGCTGGTGAACCTGCAACGGATCGCCCCGGACGGCGGCAAGCGATTCCTGTATGGCGGGCGGATCAAGGGCGCCTACTCGCCTATGGGACGGATCACGCCGGGCAAGCCTCTATGCGTCTGCGAAGGCTGGGCGACGGGTGCCACGCTCCACCAGAGCGGCTACACGGTCGCTTGCGGGATGAATGCCGGGAACCTGAGGGCGGTGGCGCTGGCGCTACGGGCGGACCACCCCGATATCGAAATCATCATCGCCGGCGACGACGACCGACAGACCGAGGCTGAGGGCAAGGGCAACCCAGGGCGCACCGCCGCCAATGAGGCCGCAGTCGCGTGCGCTGGCTTGGTCACCTTCCCCGAGTGGCCAACCGACGCGCCGCTGACCCTTTCCGACTTCAACGACCTCGCCGCCTGGAGGTGCCGCCATGTGCCCGCCTGATACCAACGTCATCAACCTGCGCCCCGAGGCACCCAAGGTCGAGCCAGATCGTCCGTGCTGGGGCGTGTACGAACACTGGGTCACCAACGAGAAGGGCCGCAGGCTCAAGCCCGGCGTTTACTGGCACGGCTTCAAACGTAGCGCCGGCGATGACGACAGTGACGACGACAAGGCAGACCGCCCGATCACTGACGAGTGGATCGCCACGCCCGTGATCGTTGCAGCTCGCACCACCAACAGCGACGACGGCAGCGAGGGTCGATTCCTGCGCCTGCTCACCGAGAGCGGCCCCAAGGAGTGGATCATCCCCATGGAGGTGTTCGGCGGCAGCGGAGAGGACGCCAGGCGCACGCTGTTCGGCATGGGCGTCATCATCGCGCTCAAGAAGCGCGGCCAGTTCATGGAGTACCTGCTGGACCAGCGCCCTGCAGAGGTGTTCGCCACCACCTGCCGCCCTGGCTGGCATGAGTCGGGTGCGTTCGTGCTGCCTGGGCGCACCCTCGGCAGCGACAAGGTGCGCTATCAGGCCAGCGCCAGGGGGCAGAACCTATTCAGCGTGCGCGGCAGCCTGGAGGGCTGGAAGGCTGATGTAGCCGCCAAGTGCGAGGGCAACCCGGTACTGACCCTTGCCATCGGCTGCGCCCTCGCTGGGCCACTGCTGAGCCTGGTAGGCGTGTTGGGTGGCGGCGTTCACCTGGTGGGCGACAGTTCCAGCGGGAAGTCGCTGGCGCAACTGATCGGATCGTCCGTATGGGGTGACCCCGGCATATTCGCCGCATCGTGGGACATGACCAAGGGCGGCTTAGAGATCGAGGCTTCCAGCCGTAACGACACCATGCTGCCATTGGACGAGATCAAGCGGGCCGATCCTAAGCGCGTCCAGGAGATGGCGTACTCGCTCGCCAACGGCCAGGGCAAGGGCACCATGACACGTGACCGGGAGGCACGCGGCAAACTGAGCTGGCGCCTGCTGGCGCTCTCCAGCGGCGAACGCTCCCTGTCCGAGCATGCGGCCATCAGCGGGAATGCCGCCCATGCTGGCGCTGAGCTGCGCATGGTCGACGTGAATGCCGGTACCCGCACGCACCGCGCCTTCGATGAATTGCATGGCCTGGAGGGCGCCGACTTCCACCGTCAGCTCACGGTGGCTGTAGGAGCGAACCATGGGCACATCGGGCCGGCCTTCGTGGAGAAACTGCTGACCAGCGATGACCGCCCCGGCCTGCTCGAGGACTTCGCCGGTATCCGCGCCCAATTCGTCGAGGACAACGCCCAGGCCGGGCGGGTGGCGGATCGCTTCGCAGTGATCGCCCTAGCCGGAGAGATGGCGATTGCCTACGGCCTGCTGCCCTGGACGCCGGGCACCGCTCTGGCCGACTGCCAATTGCTGTATGGCGAGTGGCTGAGCCGGGTGGGTAGCGGAAATGCCGAGGACCGCCAGATCCTGGCCGGCATCCTCGACTTCATCGACAAGCACGGCAGCAGCCGGTTTTCGGACGTAGAAGACCAGACGCCGGACACCAAGGTGTTCAACCGCGCCGGGTACTGGGAGGTGGTGGGCACCAAGCGGCTGTATCTGTTCAACAAGTCCGCACTGACTGAGGCCGCCCACGGGCACGGGCTGGCGCGTGTCGTGAAGGCGCTGGAGGGCGCTGGTGCGCTCGCCAAGCACGACACCGACCGGGACAGCCGCAGGACCAAGAAATACCGTCTGCCCGCTGGTGGGTCTGCCCGCCTTTATGTGATCGACGCCGAAGCCATGGACGGTGAAGGCGGTGCCCTATGACCGCCATCACCATCCAACGCCAATGCCCAAATACACAGGAACCTAAAAATGTGGGGAACAGGGGGAACGGGGGAACAGCCAGTAAATACGCGGCCTGTAGCCGTTCCCCCTTATTGAAGTGTTGGGGAACAGGGGGAACACAAACATGGTTTTGAGTATAAGCGCCTGTACCTTTCCTGATGTTTGGTTATCACTGTTCCCCCGTTTTTCGGGTGGGGAACACGTACCCCCGCTGGAGGCCCCGGAACTACTGGGCGTTCCCCGCGTTCCCCCGTTCCCCCGATTTTTTTTCACAGACACATTTGGGCGTTATGGGAATCCGGGTGAGGTGACACCATGAGCCTCCTTGCTGACCTGCTCAATCACATGCCGCCGAACGTTGCTTGCGCTGGCAAACCACCCATGGTGAAACGCGCCCAGGATCGTCCGCGCTTGGTGCTGGTCGAGCCTGTCCATTTGCCCTCTGGCCCTTACGCCAACGCCGCCAATGCCACACCTGAATGGCGCCAGGCCCGCGACCAGTACATCAGCCATGTGATGACCTGCCGGGGCTGCTATGCGCCTGCTGGCCGCCATTGCCTGATCGGTACTGAGTTGCGCGCCACCTACGACAACACGCCCATGGAGGCCCGCCCATGACGCCAACACCGACCATGCGCCTGTGCGATATCGCCATGAAGCCCGGTATCAGCACCAGCACGCAGCTCATCACCACCCGGCGCATCTGCCGCAACATCAGCCGCAACCTCGATGCGATCCACGCGGAGCGACGTGCCATGCGCCGCCAGGCTGGCAAGCTGAAAGCGTTCCTGCCGTTCACTCGACAGGCCATTGCAGATCTGGAAGAGCAGGCGCAGACGCACCGATCGGTTGAGCGCGCCAAGGCGCTGGTGGCGCTCGCGGGCTTCGGTCAATCGCTGTTGTTCGACCGTGACAGCCTGGCCCAGGCCCTGGGGTTCGAGCGCCTGTGCGACCTGCTGAACGTGAACACCGTGGAGCGCCAGAAGGCCAGGCGGGATGGCATCACCTCTCTGAACGACCTGGTGTTCACCCATGCGCTGGAGGACAGCGCAGAGCGCCGGCGGCAGGAGTGGAATGAAGCGCCGCTGTTCAACGCCTGTCACGCCGCCATGGCGGACTTCATCAGGGATTGCCCTGACGGGGTGTTACCAGACCCGTTCGCACCAGGGGCGCCACTCGGGCCGAAGCTGCCACCCAAGCTGAGCGTGGTGTAAGCCATGGGCGCACCAGCAATGAAACAGGCGGATTCACCCGCCAAGACGAAACAGCGGGTTTCAGACGAGCAGCGCCAGCAGGTGCTGGAGCTACGCCGCCGTCACTCGCTGCGTGAAGTGGCCGAGATCACCGGCCTGCCGCTGGGAACGGTGAAGACCCTGGTTTCACGCTCCGGGGCATTCCGCGATAACGAGCAGCACCGCGCTCTGTTCGCCCTGCCGCCGATCAGCGCCAGCACCGAGACCTTGCCGAGCCTGCCCGAGCTGCCGCCACAGGAGGCCGTCACCGGCGACAAGGAGGTGGATGCGGTGCTCTGGCTGCGATCGATCATCAGCACCGGCCAGGCCGCCCTGATTGAGCGGGCCATGGAGGGCGCCAAGAAGATCAAGACTCCGCTCGATGCGTTGGAGAAGCGGTACCGGGATTACCTGATGGCCGCCAACCCCGGCCACCCATTCGCCGCCATGTCGTCGTTCGGCTTCGCTGACCTGGATGCTCTGGCCACTCGGGCCATCGAACAGCACCGGTTGAGGTTGGAGGGTGCTGCCCGCTTCGGTGACGACCTGCTGGCCGACACCGACGCCGAGGCGTTCTGCATCGGCGCCCTGGCAAGCCTGGAGCGAAGCGGCCCCCTGCTGGACTTCGACAAGGGACAGGTAGCCGCCCGGTTCAACGCTCACGCCGAACTGCTTCCGCACACCCTGGCGGATTGCCTGTACGAGCTCGACTACTGGGACCACCTCTATCGCCTGCGCAACGCCGCAGACCGATACGCCAGCGACGGGCTACCCGAGGCGACGGCGCGGGACTGGTTTGTGTTCGGCCTGCTGGCGCAGATCAGGCCCCGCAACAAGGCCGAGGCGCTGGCGGTGTTCCGCTACTTGGTCGCTAGCCAGCGCGACGACATGCCGGAGTCAGAGGCAATTCTCTGCAACCTGATCGGGTAGACGGGAGCGCCATCAGTTGCAACACAGAGCAACACCCACGGGCACTGCCCATGATCGGCGCCAGCGGCGCCATGGAGAACGCTATGAACGCTGTACAAGCAAGGGGTGACACATGACAAGTATTGCTGAACTTGGAATACGGATCGACAGTGGAGACGCCACCCAGGCCGCCACAGACCTCGACAAGCTGACAGATGCTGGTAAGCGCAGTGAGGAGTCGGCAGGCAGGACTGGGCGAGCTTGGGAATCTGCGCTGGCAGGTATGCAGGGCGACACGCGCCAGATTGTGGTGGAGCTTCAGCAGCTCAACCAGAAGCAGGCTCAGTTGGCGCAGCAGATGATCACCGTGGGGCACGCTGTTACCACTGCCTCAACGGCGTTCAGTGGTGCTGCCGCCAATATGACGGCCATGCGTGCGGGGGCTGAAAAGGCTGGCCAAGCCCAGACGGTGCTATCGACCGCTAACGAAGCTGCGGCGCAAACCGGGCGCGCAGCGGCTGAGAGCGCAGAGCAGCAGCAAGCCCGGCTGTTGGGAATGGCCAAGGCCTCGCTGGAGGCCAGCGAGTATGTCCAGACACTAAACCGCGCCACACAGCAGACTGTCGAGATCACTCGCCAGGCCAACACTGTGCTGTCTGATCGCGCCAGTCAGCAAGCCGCTGTAGCCAGTAGGGCACAGACGATTCTGGCCAACGAGGATCGGCTGGCCGCAGCGTCCAAGGCGACCGCTGCCGCCCAGCGTGACGAGGGCAAGGCCCTTGGCGAGTTGCTCGGCAAGATTGACCCGACAGTGGCCGCCTTGGGGCGCTTGGATGACATGGAGCGCAGGCTGCAGGGGTACCGGTCTTCCGGTGCGCTGGATGCTGAGACGTTCACCGAGTATCAGACGAAGCTCAACCAGGCCCGCACGGCCTTGGGTGGTGTAGACGCGGCCCTGGGCAAAACCGGGATGAGCGCGAAGCAGACCGCAGCCGCAATGCGGATGTTGCCGGCGCAGTTTTCGGACGTGGTGATCAGCCTGCAAGCCGGCCAATCGCCGCTGACCGTTCTGCTTCAGCAGGGCGCCCAGGTCAAAGACTCGTTCGGCGGTGTTGGTGCCGCTGCCCGGGCCATGGGTGGCTATGTCGCCGGACTGGTTACGCCAGTCAGTGCGGCTGCTGCCGCTGTAGGCGTCTTGGGCTTTGCTGCCTACCAAGCAGGTAGGGAGCAAGACACATTCAATCAAGCCATCATCCTGACGGGCAATTACGCAGGGACCTCTGGTGCCAAGTTAACAGACCTGGCCAGGCAGATCAGTAGCACGGTAGGCACCACAGGGGCTGCCGCTTCCGTGCTGGCGCAGATGGCCGGTGCTGGTGACCTGGCCGGCGAGAGCTTCAAGATCGTTGCCACTACGGCGCTCGAGATGGAGAGGGCGACTGGGCGAGCAGTGGAGGAGACGCTGGCGGATTTTCGCAAGATCACGGATGACCCGGTGAAGGCTGCCGAGGACTTGAACAAGCGCTATCACTGGCTGACGGCATCTACGCTTGAGCAAGTCCGGGCACTGGTCGAACAGGGCGACAAAACAGAGGCGGTGAAGCTGATCACCGAGCAGTTCGGCGAGACCATGACCCGTCGAGCGCAGATCATCAGGGAGGAAATGAGCGGGCTGCCCAAGCTGTTTGACGACATTGGCGAAGCGGCCAGCCGGATGTGGGATGGCGTCAAGGGCGTTTGGCGTGACCCGACGCTGGATGACACAGCGGAGCGGCTGCGTCTCCAGATCCGGTCCATGGAAAACATCCAGGAGGACTTCCGTAACGACGGCAACTACGACCCCAAAAAGCTGAAGTCTTGGAGGGCTAAACTGGCCGAAATCGAAGGCCTCTCGAAGCCTGCTGGCGGCGTAGTGAGCATTCAGGGGCAAGGCGATAACGATAAGCTCAATGCGATGCTTGATCGTGCTGCTCCGAAGGCTGAGAAGCTGGCGGATCGTATGAAAGAGATTGATCGTCTCGTGGCCTCGAACCGTAAGCAGGGCTTTACGGTCACAGATGAGCAAGTCGAGCAGTTGCGCGCTCGAGCACGGAAAGACTTCAAGGAGACGAAGACACCTACAACCCCAGTAAACCTCACGGATGTGAAGGATTCACGCAACGCCTTGTCCATGATCCTTTCCGACTATCGCGGGTACGAGAAGGAACTGAACGCGATCCAGAAGTCCGGCGTGATTTCGCAGGAGGCGGTGTACGCGCAGCGGTTGGCCTTGGCCAAGCAACAACGGGCCGATGTGACGAGCGCCTACATGGAGGAAATCCAGGCGCTAGAAGAGGCCAAAGGGCGGGCGTCCACTACCGGCGAGCAGCGCATTCAACTGGACCAGCGAATCGCCAAGGCTCGCTCTGACATGGTCCGCGCCCAACGGGAGGCTGACTCCGATCTGGCGGTGCTGGCCACTGCTGAAATAGGTCGCCAGGAGAAGCAGACGGCTGCCTCAGAAGCGTTCGTCAATCAGCTTGAGCGTGAACGCCAAGCGCTTGCAACACGAGGTGATCGAGCTGCTGCTAGCATAGGCTTGGGCGACCGCCAGGCTGGGCTACAGCGCGAGTTGGATGATGTGACGGACAACTTCAACCGTAAGCGCGAAACGCTCCTCGATCGCCGGCGTACCGCGCCCGATAAGTACACGGAGCAAGACCACCTGAGGGATCTTGCTGAGCTCGAAGCAGCAGAGAACAAGTACCGTGACACCGTTCTGACGAACTACGACAAGATGACCGCGGCTCAGAGCGACTGGCGCAACGGGGTTAGCTCAGGGTTTGAGAACTACCTGGACAACGCTCGAAATTTTGCCGCTCAGGCGCAGACGGTCGTCAGTGGTGCGTTTGAAGGGATGGAAGATGCCGTGGTTACTTTCGTGAAGACCGGCAAGCTATCGTTCAAGGACTTCGCCGACCAGGTAGTTTCGGACCTGATCCGTATCCAAGTGCGGCAGGCAGCTGCTGGCTTCTTGGGCTCAGCTTTGGGTTTCCTTGGAGGCGGCAGCCAGGCGCTTGGCCAGGGCACCATGACCGGCTTCAGTGAGTCGATCCCGCCAGGCACCTTCAGCAGTGGCGGGTATACAGGCGACGGCGGCAAGTACCAGCCAATGGGCGTGGTTCATGGTGGCGAGTTCGTATTGCGCAAGGAAGTGGTGGCACAGCCAGGGATGCGGCACTACCTGGATCGGCTGAACCAGAATGGCTATGCCGACGGCGGGTTCGTCACTCCACTCAAGCCGCCAGTGGCTTCTTCCAAACCGATGCAATCCTCGGTCTCTGTGGATGGACTGCCCCCGATTATCAACCAGATCGAGATTCACGGAAACCCAGATGAAGCCCAGCTTGCAAGGACGGAGGAGTCGGTGACCCGTGCATCGAATCGGGCGTATCAAATGATGCTGTCCGATCTGAAGAAAAATGGACCAGCAATGCAGCTCATAAGGAGAAACCGGTGAAAGTGTCTGACTTGGATATGGCAAGGCTCGTGGATGCCGTCAGCGATGCGATTTTCCCAATCGTCTTCGAAGGGGTCGGCGATCACACTCCTCCAAGCGAGCTGCGGGAGCGTGCCAACCTTAGCTCTGAGGTGATGGGGCGAATCATGGGGGTACTTCTCTGTGGTGATGAGGTTGATCAGCAGGTTTTTGACTTGATCGACCGCGGGGTGACGCATATGAGGGCAAGCCACAGCAAAAGGTTTGACGAACTGCTGGGCCCAGGAGGAGCCTTCAGCAAGCGGCATGATTTGTGAGGCCTAGGCTTTCATAGTTATGTGACTCTCGCTCAGCGCCAACCGTGCAGGAATGAAGAGGCCGCCTGGAGGGGCGGCTTTGTCACTTGCGGGGCTGACGAATCCTGGTTGGCCGAGGAAATCGATGGTCTACATTCCATTCACTGGTTACCGAAGACATATGTTTGGAACGTCTCGACATAGGGAGTGTACTGCTTCGTCCAGGCATCGCCGCCAGTTACCCGGCTGGCCTCATCGTAGAGATACACCTGAGATACTCTCCAGCCACTTGGTGTCTTCTCAAGCAGGTACTTGAACCGTTCACCGCGGTTACGGCGCTTATCATCCTCGAGCGTTCGACTTGCGCTGGATGGAGTGACATTGACGATCTTTGCCAGTGCAATCGCCCTGGTATCGGTTTCTTGCTTCACTTCCATGATTTCGCGCTCATAAATCGATCCCGCGCAGATAGCTTTACGGCTGTTCACCGACTGCTCAACCTCACCAGTAGAAACACTTGCCATGTCGAAGTCGTTTGCATGCTCTTTGGCGTAGGCCTCACAACGCGCCAAGCCGATGGCGGATTTCGTATCCAGGTATCTCCACCACGACTTCAAGGCCTGATCGGGAGACGTGGTGTTGATCTCGAAGTCATAGCCGATGGTCGCTGCTGGCGCCTGGGCTGGTGTGCCCGAGACCGATGGGGCCTTGTCGCAGGCCGTGAGGATCAAGCACAGGGGTAGGAGGGCAAGTGCCTTTCTCATAAAGTCCATTTCTCGCTGGCGGGTAATGTCGTGGCATTCTGCCAACCGGGCGGCCTGCTGGCTAGGCGAACGACCTGGTGATGAGTGCCAGCAAAAGCCCGCGCCACGAAATGCGACCTCACAGTTTTGTGGCGCGAGACAGATCAAAACGTCTGACTCGGACCATTCCGTCTGCCTCGTTGAGCTGGCCATGCATAGACAGTAACCAACGGTGGTAACCGCACCTCGTAACCAGCCTGGCCGTGGTTACTGGTCATCACCGCCACGTCCTGTGCCAGCGTCGGACTTGGGCACCTGATCATAGGCACCGGGTGTGCCGGCAAATTGCTTGTCGCAGCAAAGCAAGCCGGATGGCTGCCTGATATAGTGCCCGCTGGCAATTGGCCGCAAATTTTCTGCTGAACAAGGAATGTGAAATTGAAAAAAACCGCCCTTGTGTTGCTCGCACTGGTGATGAGCGGTTGCGCAACTGGTCCCGGCCAATCAGTCGAGTGGATCACAGTCCGTGACACCGACCAGTTCACTGACAAATCCACCTGCGGCGTTACCGTAGGGAGCTTCTACACCGCTAGAGGCGTGTATACCGTTTCCAACAACTACTACCCATACATCGAGTCGGCGAATGGAGAGTTGCGAGTAGGGATTCGCAGCGGTGGTCGCTTCAAGATACCAGTAGGGAATGTGCAGCTCAGGATCGACCAAAACCCTGCGTGGACCATTGCAACGGGCGAGACCCCAGTGGACTACGTTCCGGATGGTCAGTTGAAGGCTATGCAGGCCTATGCCGGTGATGCTAAACAGCAGCAGATGCTGGAGAGCACCTACAAGGCCGCTATGCAGGCGTCTGTTCAAGCTATGTCGCCTTTCACGGCTGCTACCGGTGAGAAGGCCGAGAAGATATTGGCGCAGATGAAGACAGGAAAGGTACTGATCTATCGGACACTGGGCCTGAACCAAGCTGCCAGCACCACCGGTGAATACGCTCTCGACCAGTCGCTCAACAAGGCGCTAGCTGACTGCGGTATCAAGTGAAGGATTGATCGTTGACTTCGATGGCGGCGCCGGACCGTTCTGATGTCAACATTTGTCAACTTCTGGCCGGGTAGCTGGCGCGGAACAGATCGCCCGGTATCCAGCCTGGTATCCACGAAATGGGCAGCTCCAGCAGGCAGTGCCAGGCCTAGTTCGCGCAGCGCTTCACGCACGATCGTCACGCAGTCGGAGTGCGCAACCATCCGACGGTACGCAGCCAGGTACGCACTGCTGGTTCGCACTCTGGCGCTGGTGCTGGGCCAGTTCGCACCAGTGGTCCGCACTCAGGTTCGCAACCCTCTATGCGCGAACCTTTCGTGCGAACCTGGGAGGCCTGCCTGTTGAGAAATGTTGAGATTGCCAGGTGGTGGTTTCCACTGTGGTTTCCACGCAATGGGAAGCTTCAGTAGGCAGTGCCGGGCCTGTTTCGCTTTCCACCTTCACGCAGGCGCAGTGCGCGAAGCCTGTGGGGTACGCGGCCGGGTACGCGCTGGGCCAGTTCGCACCGGTGGTTAGCGACCCATTACGCGAGAGTGGTACCTGCCTGTAGAGAGTGCCTAGGAGGGATCTCCACGAAAAAGAGCAAAACAAGGTGCTGATAGTTTTTCGTCGGGGTTTTGGCTGGATTGACGCCCGGCAGTGCACATTTTGCCGAACAGTAACCTACAATGCTGCCCGCCTTACACGAGGCGGATGCTCTCAGGAAACGCACCGGTCAACAGACCGCGCCGTTTTTGTGGGCGTCGCCTGTCGAAGAGCTCAAGCGGTAAGGTGCGAAAGGCTTGAGGAGCATCTGGGCTTAACCCAATCAAGCCTGAGGCAGCCACCGGATTACCGATCAATATCTGACAACGCAAAGGACTGACAATGAAGCCTCTTGTAATCTCAAATGACATCGAAGCACTGGATCTGCTCGAAAGAATTCTTGACGGAGAATCAAAACTGCCCGAGGTCGAATTCAAGAATTGGCCTAGATTTGAGATGAAAGTGGAGGGGGATATCTATAAGTCTACGATCACCCCAGACTTGATGAAAGGATTTTTAGAGCTCCAGACAGCAATTAATAAATCCTACGCGCTTGCAAGGTATTCAGCGTCTAGTCGTAACTTAAAAGACGCAGACAGAGAGGACCTTCAGCTAGTTCTGCAAGTAAAAGATGGTAGCTCCGAATTCTTTGCTAAACTCATCGAGCAGATTGATAAAATTGGTGATGCTTTCATGCAAATGGAATCCAAGGATAAAGTAAAAACGATACTAATTATCGGCTTGTTCGTTCTTGGGGGGATTTCCTATAACTCTTACCTCGACAACAAGGTGGAACTCCGTAGGCTAGACGTTCAAGCTATTACTCATGAGGCAGATCGCAATGAGCGCCTAGAAACGTTACGCCTTGTTGCGAAACAAAACTCTCCTGAATCCGAAAGAGCGAATGAAGTTTACTTCAAAGCAGTTGAGCAATATCCCGAAGTGAAGTCCATGGAGGGCTACGTTGCGCAGGCTTACGATAAGCTCTTATCAGGTGCCAAGGATGCTGACGCCGTTAAAATCCAAGGCAGACAGCTGCCCGGAGCCGTGGTAAATGAAATCAGTAGCAGCAAGCGTCAAGCCTCTATTGGTGACGTTGTAACAGGCGTTTATAAGATTATAGGCGTAGATCATAGTGTCGACAGTCATTATAAGTTTAAGCTGCGTGACGTGCTCCGTGGCGAAGAATTTTCTGCGACGCTTCCTAAAGATGGGGCGATGGTCACAGATCAAATACTTGATTTGCTGCAAGATGCAGAGTGGAATAACAAAGTCGTGTTGATGAAGATTTTGACAAAAAATAATCATGGCAAAATTATAAGCGCTCAGATTGAGAAGGTGACAGAGATCACAGATCAAGAAATATATAGTGACTCATCTAGGCAGGGTGCGCCGAGTAGCGCTTCAAAGATAGTAAAGAAATAATTCATAGCCCGGCCTCGGCCGGGTTTTTATTTGCAGTAGATTTCAGGTTCTGAGTTTCTAATACTCGCTGGGCGTTACAGGTGGAGTCGGCAACTATCTTGTTCTCATACACTTCACCGCCATTTCACCTTGCCCACTCTTTGACAGAATGTGAGACAGGCATGAGACGGGGGCTAGCGCGGCTTGAACGTCCGAGACCGGCTGCAAGGCCGTGCCGGTGAAATAGGCGGCCGGCGCCGTCTCACACTCAGGTGGTACTGGACGCTACTTTGACCACGCTTTGACGGATCACGGGCCCGGCAGAACGCGGTGGCGTCTAGTGCTGGGCGTCTGAGGTTTCCCGGCAATGAAGGCCGCCAAAGTTGAGGCCCTGGGCACGTCGTACCCTTGACAGGCCTAAGACGGATTCTAGACAGGCATTTGACGGATCGGGAGGCGTGAAATAGGCCTGAGCCTAGTCGTGACGCTGCCTGTGGCTCAATTCAAGCCTTCATCCCGTCAAGAGTTCGAAGGCGTTGATTCTGGACAGGCTCTGGACCGATTCAGGGCGCCAGCAGACGGCCACCAGGGTCGGGGAGCGCTTCGGGTGCGGCGTGCGCGCCGGTCGCGTCGACCAACAGACCAACGCCCGTCCAGAATGACCCGCATCCTTGACAGACCCCTGACGGAAATTCTTGACCAGTCTTGACGGATTGAAACGCTGGCGCTTGAGCAGGATCGGCTGTAAGCCTTGCTGTACAAGGGCTGGAGCCATATCCGAATGACCTGTGGGAGCGGAGGCCGTCAAGAATTTCCGCGCATGCTCGTCAAGGGAAATTCGGCAGTCACGAACCTGTCAAAACCTGACATGCCGGGCTGCGAAGTGGCGACCAAAGTGACCAAGCCTCGGTCGGTGGGCACATCGTGGAAGCGCAGGCCACCACCACGGATGAGGAATGGTGGAGATCACCACGCCCTGGCGGCAAAGGTGTCTCCGAGACGGAGATGCCCAGCGCATTTGCCAGCCGTTGCCGATCAACTATGGTTCCTCAACAACCCAGTGGAGTGCCATGGATGAAAGAGTTACGCACCGTCGCTGAGGTGCTCGAGCGCCTCAGTCACAACCAAGACGCACTGAGGGCCTCAGTGGAGGAGTTGGCCAAGTGGGTTGGCGAGCGGGGATCTGATGCCGTGGTGGGAAACGTCAATGGCGCGTTGGCGACCATGGATGACAACATCGATGCCGTGCGACAGGGAATCGCAGAGCTGGTGGCTGCGAGCGTCCGATAGCCTTGCAGAGCCGGCTGGCCAGCCTGGCGAAACTACCAATATCAAGCGAGTCGACGGCTTCTGGTGATCTCGCACTATGGCTGTCTCCACACTTCTGAGGCGTCGTCGTAAAAGTCTCGCCGGTATTTGGGTTCCTACGTTTCAAACGTAGGAAGTGGTGGGCCCTGACAGCGGGCACGAGCAGGTAACCGGGCAGCCTAGAACAAACCACCCGGATGCTGGGTAGTTATCAGTTAATCCGGTGCCCAGTTCGTCACGTTGAGCACCATCACTTCGAGGGCCACACCATGTCCGTTATTGACTGTGAGTATCTACCCGACCCGGAACCGATCGCCTTCCCGCCTGAGCTGGCACTACGGATCGTCAGGAAAGCCGCCGCCATGGCCGAGGCATTCGAGAGCAAGGCGCTCGACCAGATGACCATGGACGCCAGCAAGGCGCTTCGCGATGGAATGGAGCTGCGGAGGATCATCAGGCAGATGGGGCTGTAATTACGGGATTTCCCGTAATTGCCTGGCCGAGGTGTTGCTGTCATCGCAACACCCTCCGGCGATCAGCCATGGTCATTGGGTGGTGAAACGCCACCCTACTGTTTCGGGGGAGTGGTGCCGGCTATACACGACCCCCTGGGCATCGCTTAAACAATGGCTATACACAACCCCCCTAGCATCGGCTTGGTTGCATGACCAGCCCAGCCAAGCCCTCCGGTATCAGTCGGAATTGTAAGAGAAGGCTTACATATCTTCGGGCGCATGGCTTACAGATAGGGTTTTCGGTCATGCTATACTGTATAAATGTACACGTATTGACTGGTGTAGATTCTTGACATAGTGCTTGAAATCTTCATAATTCCGCACCATTTTGATAGGCAACAGACTATCAGCCAGCCAAAGGAGGAGTGGTCATGCTAAACAGCGAAGCCGTTGCCAACTACTTCATCCAGAAGTCGTTTGATTCGGGTGTTCCGCTTACACCGATGAAGCTGATCAAGCTCGTTTACATCGCCCATGGCTGGCACCGCGGGTATTTTTCACAGAACCTGATCAACGATGCGGTGCAAGCTTGGCGCTACGGGCCAGTGATTCCTGACCTGTATCAGAAGGTCAAGAAGTACGGTCGGAACAACATTTATGCACCCATCGAGTGCTATGGGATGGCTGGCGATGCCCAGAACCCCGTCCCCAACCCTCAAACGTTGCCGCTTTTGGACCGGGTTTGGAATTCCTATGCCAACTATGATGGAATTGCCCTCTCGGCGATGACCCATCAGCAGGGTACCCCTTGGGACCGCACTTGGCAGGCCTCCGGCGGCGACCAGTATCACGGCGCCATCATTCCGAACGATTGGATTGAGGAGCACTACAAGCACAAGATTGCGGTAGCTTCTCAGCATGCAGCAGGATGACCCATTTGCCGCCATCGGATCGGCGGCACCCCTCGAAGCCACCCCCCAAGATCTGAAGAAGGCGGAGAAAGAGAAGAGCGTCCTTGAAGACCCTAAAGAAAAGGTTCAAAAGGAGGTCCATTCCCTCGCCATTTTTGCTCTCAGATTCGGCGCAGTCCTTTTTGCTCTGTTGATAATGGTTAGGTTCTGGCATTTGGCCGGACCTAGCTCCATTTTGGGCGTCTGTGTGCGCTGGCTGACAGATACCGACCTCCAGTCGATGGATAAGATGCTTTTCAGTAGCGCCTTCGGTGGCCTAGTGCTGGGCTACCTGAAGGAAATCATGTCTCCCATCAAGAAAGACTGAGACTGCCTGGGCGTTCCTGCCTCTGATGTTTGGTTTTAGTCTTTCCGCGCTCAGTGCGAGAAACGGGGTACTTTTCGTTTTAGGTATATGTTTAGGTATACAGTGGTGGCTCTAGGTTATCTGAGGCCCTTATTTTGTTGGGCTTGAGGTGCCCGATTCGACTCCTGTCTCCGCACCAGATCCAGCTCCACTGCATTCCGCTGAATGCTTTGTAAGCCCTCTAAACCGGCCTTCTGGCCGGTTTTTCGTTTCCACGACCCTCCGTCGGGAACCAACAAAATCCCAATAACCGGGGGTATTTTTGGGGTACAGCGTCTTTCCTGAATGGAGAACGTACCCCTATGCCACGCCTAGCCACTCCGCTCAGCGACCTCAAATGCCGCACGGCCAAACCGCGTGATCGCGCCTACAAACTGTTCGACGGCGGGGGTATGTACCTGTACGTCGCGCTCAGTGGCTCCAAGACTTGGCGGCTGCGGTATTTCAAACCCAACGGCAAGGAAGGCACGCTGATAATCGGCAAGTACCCCATCGTTTCGTTGGCCGTCGCGAGGACCAAGCGCGATGAGGCCAAGGCTCTGTTGCTCGACAACCTTGACCCGATGGAAGAGAAGCAGAAGGCCAAGATCGCTGCCCAGCGGGCGAGCCTTCTCTTTGAAACCGTTGCCCTGGAGTGGCACGTCGAAATGTCCCGGCGCTGGACTGAGAGCCATGCCAAGACGGTGCTTAGCAGGTTGCGCACGCATGTATTTCCGCTGATCGGCCAGCGGCCTATCGCTGAACTCGACACCCATGATCTGCTTGAGGTCACCCAGCGAATCAAGGATCGCGGCACGATGGATGTTGCGCTGCGTGTGCAGAATTATCTATCCACGATCATACTGGGGAGCGAAGCGGGCGCGGCAGATCACTCAAAATCCAGCGCTCGATCTGGCCGGCTCGATTCAAGCGCCGCGTACCGTGCACCGTCCTGCGCTCTCGCTGAACCGCCTTCCTGAATTATTGAGCCGAATCGACAACTACACCGGTCGCGAGCTGACTCGGCTCGCAGTTGTAGTGGTCTACTAACCCCGGACACTTTTTTAGGCGAGAATGCCCGCCATACAGAGGTGTTCGATGAGCACACACGACGTACCTTCACCCCCGACTTTCAAGCGTGAGGCTGCCAGCCTGGTGCTCGACCAAGGCTACAGTTGTCCCGAGGCAGCCAGATCTCTCGATGTAGGTGAGAGCTTATTGCGCCGCTGGTTTACCCAGTTGCAGCTGGAGCACGGGGGCGTTACGCCCTCT
The DNA here is from genome assembly GCF_016518545.1 of Pseudomonas sp. S30. Lineage (GTDB taxonomy): Bacteria > Pseudomonadota > Gammaproteobacteria > Pseudomonadales > Pseudomonadaceae > Aquipseudomonas. Next base: position 6,866 of record NZ_JACVTO010000034.1, on the reverse strand, counting down.
GCCAAGGCGCTCACGCCGGAGTTGCAGACCATTCAGGAGCTTCAGGCCCGTATCAACCGGCTGGAACTCGAGAAGAAAATATTAAAGGAGGCCACTGCGCTCTTGATGGCCGAGGAACACGGGCGCAGACGTTGAAGTCGATTCGCCAGTTGGCAAAGCACTACCCTGTTCGACTGTTGTGTTCAGTCTTCGAGCTACCCCAGTCTTGTTATTACGCTCACTTGGCCCGGCGGCGTCATATCGATGTCCGCCGAGCGAACCTACGCAGTCGTGTCAACGAGCTGTCCAACCAAAGTCGTAGCTCAGCGGGTGGTCGCAGTCTGGTTGCCATGCTGCGGGATGAAAGCGTTAACGTCGGGCGTTTCAGAGTCAGAAGATTGATGAAGGAACAAGGACTGATCAGCAAACAGCCGGTTCTCATGTGTACAAGAAGACCACGGTCGAGCGACCCGACATTCCCAATGTGCTTGATCGCAAGTTCACCGTGGCTGCGCCAAACAAGGTCTGGTGTGGCGACATCACGTATATCTGGGCAGAGGGTCGGTGGAGCTATCTGGCGGTGGTCTTGGACTTGTACAACCGTAGAGTGGTGGGTTGGGCGATGTCCGCCAAGCCTGATACAGAACTCGTCGTCAAAGCGCTCGACAGGGCCTACGAGATGCGTGGCAGACCACAAGGCGTGCTGTTTCACAGCGACCAGGGCAGCCAATATGGCAGCCGGGATTTCCGCCAGCGGCTCTGGCGCTATCGGATGATTCAGAGCATGAGCCGAAAGGGAAACTGTTACGACAATTCGCCCATGGAGCGGCTGTTTCGTAGCCTGAAAACGGAGTGGGTGCCGACAGTGGGTTACATGACGACAGCGTTGGCCGAGCAGGACATCGGCGGCTACCTCATGCAGCGGTACAACTGGATAAGGCCGCGTCAGCACAACGGCTTCGTACCGCTGGCGGTTGCGGAAGAAAAACTCAATTCTGTGTCCGGGAATTGTTGACCACTACAGAGGCACAGCCCGAAGCCGACATTAACTTCGGTCTTCCAAGCCAGGCTCTCCATGCTGCTCTCTAGCGTGGGCTCATGGGCCTTGCCATCAAGATCCGGCACTGCCACGGGGGTCTCTCCACATGCACAAAATTAGTGATATCGTTCTGCAACCGTAGGAAGAGGTCAGGACCATGCTAAAAGGACTCGACAAGCTACAACGCCAGCTCAAGGATGCGCAGGAAGTGCTACAGCGGCTCGACGGTGATTTGTGTACCGTAAATTTCGATCCTCATGATCCTGCGAGTATTGAGCAGGCAGTCCAGCAGGTAGAGGCCGTCATTGATGAGGCTGTTGGTCGACACGGATCAAATCCGATCATCCAGCCGCTAGCAACTGAAATGAAAGAGCGCTATCGCTCAGAAATTTTGGACCGCGCTGCGGCCGCGAGGCTGGAGACCGATGAATGACGTATGTTGACCTTTTCTCGCAGCTCAATAACGCTTTATTAGACCTGCAAGGAGCGACTCCGCAGACGTTTGAACGCCCCCTGAAAAGAATCTCAGCACTCCTCAATAGCCCTGCCCTTGAAGAAATCAATAGCGCTCTAAAAAGCGGACTGGACTTAGATGGCTTTATAAAGACCAGCGAAGATACTGCGGGAAGCACGGTTGGGAGCGCAACGCTTCTATGGCCCGATGATCAACAGCAGACGCTGGGTCTAACGCTACTATTGGTTGATAAACTTGCAGCCGAGCCACGTTTTGCAATAGATTTTGGGCATCAATTCTTTTACTCGGGCAGCAAAATTATTGCTGGCATTCGAGAGCTAACGAGGCAATTGATAATCCCCTTCATCAGGGATTACAAGTTGTACGTTGAGACTAAAGGAAGATCAGAACCAGTATTGAGGTCACCTATGTCGAATAAAATATTCATTGTCCACGGTCATGACGACGGCGCGCGCGAGTCGGTTGCTCGCTTTCTCGAAAGGATAGGGTTCGAAGCTATCATCCTTCATGAGCAGGCCAATCAAGGACGTACGGTGATCGAAAAGGTTGAGGCCCACGGGGATGTCGGCTTCGCAGTTGTGCTGTTGACGCCTGATGACGAGGGCCGTGTTAAAGGAGGCGATTTAGAGCCTCGGGCACGGCAAAATGTGTTGCTAGAGTTGGGCTACTTTATCGGGCGACTCGGGCGCAGCAGGGTTTGCGCTCTTAAACGGGGCCAGTTGGACATACCTAGTGATTTTGCCGGTGTAGTGTGGGAGCGAATGGATGAAGCTGGCGGCTGGAAACAGGCTTTAGGGCGCGAACTACAGGCGGCAGGACATCCAGTCGATTGGAACAAGATCATGCGCACGTAAAACCTCTGTAGGAGGTTGAGCAAGCTCTTGAGAGCCTGCATGAAGCCAGCGGGCGGTGCTTGTTAGGCTCTACCTATCCTCCGGCCATGGAGGTTAGAAGACAATTTTCACAAAGAGGAAGGTTCAGGAATGCTTGCGAGGACTAAAATTTTACCGGTACGTTTATCTTGGGATGCCTTCAGGACAGCCTATTTAATATCAAGCAGGTCGTAGGCTCCTGTGATCAGTACCTTGTGAGCTCGAAGGGAGCTGATTTATTTTTGTGATGCTCGCTGATGACAGATAAATTTCTGCCTGTCCCGCGTTAAGAGGGGTTAAGGGGTGGTACTCGAATTAGTCTCTTGAGGGTTTTGATGTTCGATCGAGTCTACGGAAAAACATTTAAAGTTTTTGGGTGTTGTATTCCGACAGTTGCGTGGACTAGAGGAGTCGCTCGCGAGCGCTATTCAAAATCACACACAACAAGATAGATCTGCTTCTGCCTGAGCTAGTTGCTGAGCAGCGTTTTTAACGATAGGCATATGGTGTCGGACTGCATTATCATGCCGCACCTGGAACTGCTGAAGTTCCGCTAAGCCTTTACGCATCTGCTCTTCGATCTCCCTGGCGCGGTTTTGAATATTGCGCCTAACGTTGTTGATATCGTTCTGAGTGACTGCCTGTGCTGGGTTGAACTTGAAGCCTCTTTCAAGCCCCTTTCTCCAATCTACCAATGTACGTGTAAGTACCTCTCCAAAACCTTTTATCCGACGAACACGGTTCCACTCTACATCAGCCGCGGTTTCTATGCCGAAGCTACTGAGGGCTGCCCGCTTGGCTGGACCTATGCCGGATAAATTCGCCCGATCAATGAAAAAGGCCTCTAGGTAGCGTTGCCGCTGCCGCCTCTCCATGTTTTGACTTAATGCTCTGATGTCATTTTGCTCACGTACTGCCAGGGCGTCGAACTCTGTTTTGAGTTTTGATAGTGTGCCCCGCTTAAGGTGAAAGTTGTGAGGGTCCGCCTCTCGTTTAATCGACTCGACTGCATTGCTCCAAAGTTTCTGGGCATTGTTACGAGCGTCTGAACGAGTCCTGCGTTCGTTTTTGAGCTCGGCTGTTCCGTAATTCCAAAGACAAAAAATTAAAGATCCAGCGATGATGATGTATGACAGCGGTGGCCCTTGGAGGGCAGTGAAGCTAATAAATGCGGTAGCGACGATGACAAATACTCCGAATTTGCGGAGCGGGCTGCTAATAATTCCTGCTGGAAGTGGTCTGCCCTTTACGCTCCCCTTGAACTGATTAGCGTTGGGTATGGAAACATCCTCCGGTGCTGAGATCTTGGATATGGCGAGCCAGATGTCAGCAACTTTTACCGGCGCATGGTCTAGCGCTGAAGCGGTGAAAACTGATGCCGAAAGGAAATACACCACACCCGAGGCCTCTAGTGCGCACCACGGGCAAGCATTCAGATGGTTTGAGAAGACGTGCATACTGTTCGAGCACTTCCGCAGAGAGTTGCGGAGTTTGTCAAGCTCGTCAAGCCACTGTCTTGCCGTCGGACGCCTTCCGCTCCTTCCTTCTTCGGTAAAGGCGGACTCAAACATACTTGATAGGGCAGGGGGAACTAATGACAACGGTAAGGAATTTGGTGGTGCTGTCAGGTGTCGCTGAATTGCTGTCTTGGAGTAGGCAAAGCGCAGATGCTTTATGTTGTCCTCTAGTGAGTCCCCCACATTATCCTTCTGCGGCACACCTGCATAGGGATGCCTTCCACCAAATAGTAAATGAAAGATTAGGAGCGCGAGGCCGAAGGCGTCGTGATTGGTGGTTCGAGTGAGACCATTGAACGACATTCCTTGTAGCTCAGGGGGCGTAAAGTGGGAAACTCCGACTTCACAAAGGTGCACGAGATTTCCCTGAGTTAGCTGATATGAGTCGGTGTCGATCAGGGTCACAGCGGCGTTTTGGCCAACATACGCATTCCCGTGATTTACATCCCCCAGGATTGTTCCATGCTGATGCAGCGTGGTGAAGGCGGCTGCTGTATTCCTGGCAACAAAAAGCAGGAAATCCCAAGCACGTTGGGGATACTCCTGCTTGCGATGGGCAGGGCTATAGACGGTTTGAATCGGCGTCATACCTTCGACCTTCGCCATCACGAAGCCCACTACCGATCCGCCGGCTTTGGCGTGAAGGGTGTCCTGAGGCCATGCGGTGTACTTGAGCAGTTGCTCATCCCGCTGATGGGCCATATGGCGAAGCTTGGATTGCTTCGCTCCGTCTTGCGGCTTATGGTAGACCTTCGCTACCAGATGATTCACCCCCTCAATGGTATAGACGGACCCTTCGCCACCTTTGCCTATCTCTTTCAAGAGCTTCAGCCGCTGTCCGGCCGCGTTGTAGAGCAACATGGACATCAGTGCCCCCTAACCCCTGAGAACGGCTAGGGCGATGGACTTATCATCGTCGGTCCGTTCATTTACTTTTTCGCTTCCCAGAAAAGCGGCGAGTGCGTTAGGCACTTGCTTTCGCGCCTCGGGCTTCATTGTCCCAAGGACGTTAAAGAACGGTTGGAAGAAAGGCTCATGGGGGCTTCCGCTAGGTAGGTCGATCGCCAGATGCTGAAGCCCGTCTGAGAATGCTGCTGCGCGCAGTGTGATGCTTTGGAATTGCTTGCTGACCAGTGTACCCAGCGCATCCGGATCGGTGACAAAGTGCGTCATATTGGCATATTCGCCAGACATGGGCTGAAAAGCTAGTTCCAATCCGCTGCCTACATCGAAGACGATGCCACCGTCCCCAATTTGCAGGACAAGGGTGCCTAGTTCAGAAGACACCAGGCCGAGGAAGGTACAGGCATAATCACGGGCGGTGTGGCCCGAACCTTCGGCTCGGCTGTAAATGACCTCGCGTATCCGCTTCACAAGTTCGACAGCTAGCGAGTCGTCAAGTGCAAACTCGGGTTGATGCATGAGGGTGGTTATAACCTCGTTAGCAGTATCAACGGCCAGCTGAGCACCGACATCGGCAAAACTCGCACTGCCTGCGCCATCGGCCACGAACATCGATAGCCATGGGCGAGTGCCTTGAAGAGTAATGGCCGCGCTACATCTGTCCTCGCAGACACCGTTGCGCTCAATGTGAGAGGTGCCGACTACAGCGGCGCTGGCATACTCCCAAGTTAAACCTCTGCCCATCCGGTGGGTGCCTCCAGCTTCACTGCTGTCCCTGGGGTAGACTGCGACACGCTCTTCATCGATGCCGACAGCCACTGGAAAAGCTCGCGAAATTTCAGCCCTTGGAGTTTCAACGGCTCGCGAACGCTCAGTTGTGAGAGCACATCAAAGTTTGCACCTTCAACACCTACAGCGAAGAACGCGAACTTCTTGGCAGCCTCACCCTCTCTAATCGCGGCAGCAGCAGCTCGCCACTCATCCGTGGGACTACCATCAGTGATGAGAAAAATCCACGGTCTGAAAAGCGAAACCCCTGCAGCTCGAATTTGCGCTTTACGGCTCTCGAGCATGTCCAAACCGATGGTAATGGCTTGACCCATTGGGGTGTCGCCTTGCTCCACTAGGTTCGGAGGGTAAAACCCATCGACAGTGGTAAATGGCGTCTCCACTTTTGCTGGTCCGAACGTGACAATGCCGACCTCCACGCGTTGCATTGCGAGCGAATCGGCAGCGAGTTCGTCCTTGAGTTGCTGTAGACCTGAGTTCAGTTCAGTTAGCGGGCGGCCACGCATGCTCACCGACACGTCCAGAAGGAGAAGGCAGGGGACCCTTGGCTCCGGGTTGTCGGCGAATGAAACGTCGTTGAACAATATTTGGTCTGTCATGTGAGCTCTCTATTGAAGGGGGAACTCACGCATACGACCCGTGAATCCCTTTCCGGCTAAGCAAGTGGGTTCTAGTCTTTCAGTAATAAGAGATAAGGGCAATATGCTAGCTCAGCAGCGGATGAGGTACTCGCCCCCCAGGCCACAGTCGGGTCTGGCTCAAATCGAATGCAGGTGCTTGCCAATCAGGGTCAGACTGATTTTTGACCAGTCTTCGGGTCACGGGAAATTAGGGCACATTTCGAGATCAGCATTCCGCCGAGTGGGAAAGCTCAGCGGTGGCGTGTTCGGTGGTGATAACCATGCAGGAGCGGAGCCGCAAAGCTGACTGATCTGGGGGGGCGGCTTATATTGGTTGGATGATGGTGACTACGTGGCGTTTTCTGCCGCTCCCCACCTAGCATTTGAAGCGGGTGGTCGTAGCCCTCACTGGTGCCAAAAATTCCCAGTTCGATTTCACTGAAAGCCATAGATGGCTGATTTATTCATAGATATCCTATGAGGTACATCAAAAAATCCACCAAATTCCAGACTCGGGAAAACCGAACCCTCACGACCAATAACCGTCCGTCTGTCTCCGCACCAGTTTAGGTTCCAGCGAAGGCCGTTCAAATCTCTGGAACCCCGTAAAACCCGCCTTCGGGCGTAATGCTGTTCACTTAAGCATTTGAGTCCGAGCCAGGGTTTCTAGAA
>NZ_JACVTO010000033.1 GCF_016518545.1 Pseudomonas sp. S30 | reverse complement strand
GTTGAGCAGGTTGTCGCTGAGGCTGCCGCCGTCCACCGCTGTCTTGATCGCGCCGGAGGCTACACCGATGGCTCCCGCGCGCAGTCCGAAGCCGCCTACGCCTTGCAGTGTGCCGAGGTCGAAGCCGGCGGTCTTGCTGAAGGCGGCATCAGCGCCCTTGAACCTGGAGTCGATGTAGCCCGCCGTCACGCCTGAAACCAGGCCTGAAATCGCCGCACCCTTCAAGCTGTCGCTGCTGAAGGTATCCTTGACGACACGGCCGAGATTTCCTCGATTGTTGACCGTGCTGACCGCCGCGCCGCTGGCCAAACTGGTCAGGCTGCCCGTCACCGCCACGTTGGCCCAGCCAGCACCGGCCAGGGAAGCTCCCGTACCTGCAGCCCATGCACTGCCCGCGGTGGTCGCAGTAGCAGCGGCAGTCGAAGCGCCTGCCGCACTGGCCCCACTGGCGACCAGGCCGCTCGCCGCACCCGCTGTCAGGTAAGTGACGATGATCGCGATCACGATCTGCGCCGCTGGACCCAAACCGGAGTTGCTGTATTTGAAGGATTCGTGCACCTCCTTCACCTGCTGCCAGTCGACATCGCCGCGAGCTTGCACGTCCTTGAGCCAAGCCAGTTTCGGGTCGGCTTCGACCATCGAGTCGACTACCTGGGCAACGCTCTGCTGATCGATCTGTTTGATATCGACCTTCAGCCCGTCAGCGGCCTTGATGAGCAAATCGCCCTGCGCCACCAACTCACTCTGACGCAGCGTCTCGTCCGTATTGCCCTTGCCCTTGCTGCTGAACCAGCCAACATTGGACTTGCTCTTCTCGTGACTCTCCTGATGCAGATCCTTCACACCCTCGAACGTGATCCCCCCGCCACTCTCGATCGTCAGGTCCCTGCCACTCTCAAGCTTGGCCACCTGATACGTCTGCTCCCCGCCGCTCGACAGCAACAGATCACCCCCGGTGACGATCTCGCTGCTGATGTGTTTCACATCGGTCACTTCGTCGCGCTGGGTTTTCTTCGCGCCGAAGCCACCTTTTTTCTTCATGTCATAGAGCGAGTAATCACTGTCCTGCGCCGCCAGAAGGTTCAGGTTGTCACCGGCCACCAGGTACGCCTCTTTCCCGGCGGTGATGCGGCTGGATATCACGGCAAGGTTCTGCCCGGCCTGCAAGGCCACGCGGCCATCGGCGTTCAGGTTCGCAGCCACCTGGCTGACGTGGTCTTGCTGCTCGGTGACGTTCTTGCTCTTGCCGTAGAAGTGCTGCTCGTCAGCCGCCGAGGACAGGGTAAGGTTTTCGGTCGCGGCCATCGTGATGTCGCGCTTGCTGTCGATGCTGCTGGCGATCACGTCGATGTTGCGGCCCGCCTGGGCCGTGAGGTCGCGGCCGGCGGTCACCGTGGAGGCCAGTTGGGTGATATTGGACTGGCTGAGGTTCACGCCGCGGGTCTGGCCGTCCTGGGCCTGGGCCGAGTCGATGACGACGTCGCGGCCGGCGGCCAGGCTCAGGTCGCGACCGGCCTGCAGCACACCGCCAGTCGTGTTCACATCACGACCGGCTTGCAGGCTCAGGTCGTTCGCGGCTTCAATGCGCGCTGCGCTGTCGGCGAAATCGCTGCGCCAGATGGCGTCGCCTGCGGCGCTTTGATGGCGGGTGACCGTGCGCTCGTTGATCACATCGCCGCGTACGGCGGTGAGCGTCACATCGCGACCGGCGATGATGCCGCCGGCCTTGTTGATGAGATTGTTGCCCGCCAGCAGGTCCAGGCGGTTGCCGGCCCCTATCAGGCCGCCGTTGACCAGATCGTTGCCAGCGGAAGCCGAGAGGTTGTTGGCTGCCCGCAAGGTGCCTGGCGGATAGGTTGTTGGTGGCGCGCAAGGTGCGGACGTTGGTGAGGTTTTGCCAGGCGATCAGGTCGATATCGTTGCCGGCGATCAGCGCACCGTTCGGCGCCAAGCGGTTATTGGCGTCGGCAGGTAGAGCACCGGGACCAGTACTTCCTCGCCGTTGACCACGGCCTTTTCCAGCCAGACGATGTCGTGGGTCAGGGCTGCGACCTGCTCGGTGAGGCCCACGCCCACGGCTAGGTACAGTGTCTGGCGGCTGGCGACGGCGTTGTCCATCAGGTGCTTGAACAGCTTTTCGTCGGTGGTCTGGCCGGCGAGGAAGCGCTGGCCGGTGCGGGCGAGGACTGCGTAATTTATGCCCGGCACCTTGAGGCCTAAGCTATCTAAGATAGAGCATCATTTAGACCACCGGAGTGACACATGAGCATTTCTTTTGAAAATAAAACCGACCATTACCCGTTCTATTTTCGTGATTGATCAGATTAAAAAATACATCCGATGGTTACATGCCAGGCCGGACACTCATTCACCACTACCCCATTTGAAATATGACGCAAGACATATACCGAGCCAGACAGGTACAGCATAAGCCAGAAACCCTGGAAACACTCCGAAAACATCGCCCCAGCCAAAACTCCAAGCACCATATTCATAATACACAATCGCAGCCAATAAAAACTTTGCCATTACACCCGTAACAAAAAACAAGGAAACTAAATATATAAATAGCAATGCATAAGCTTGAAACCTCGATTTAGGTTTGATCATTTACTATCTCCCAATGCCCCTAATCCACCACCTATGATTTCGGAGGCCTGAGAAGCCACCGAGGCACCTATTGCCTCAGAATGCTTTCCGGCATACGGTTTTAATTTATCGCTTACAACCTGTCCAGCCTTTAGGCCCACTGCACCGCCGATGGCAGCACCTAAAACTGGATAAATTGGATTTTCCCCTTTGATCAAGCTCCCCAAAAACGCTCCTCCTGCACCTGCGCCAATAGTGAACGCGGCTCCGCGACCTTGAGAGGCCCCGCCTACAGTGGTTGCAATAGCGGCATCCACATAACTAAACGGCTTATCCGTTGACAACTGATAAGACACATTGGCACCGCCAGCGATCGCAGCCCCTCCTGCCATGCCTGCAATCCCTGTGGCGGGCGCCACAAAAGGCGTCAACATACCTGGCACGTACACCCATCCAGCAACATAATCATGCAGATCGCCTTTATATCCGTCGCTCCTAGCCAACGACCGGAACGCCTCAGAGATCTCGTTGGGTGTTTTGCCTTGTTCAACCATAGATGTCCCCAAGCTAGCAGCTTCCGCCCCCCAGCTTCCCCCTGGATGTAAAAATTCATTGTAGCGCTGCGAGTTTCCGGCCACCCAACTGCCGGTCTCGGGACTCCCGTTCCCCAGTGCTCCCGCCAATACACCGATAACCTGGGCGGTCGCCACCTTGAACTGGTCATCGTTGGCGAACCGTGAGTCCAAATACTTACCCAGGCTTTCGCTCGTCACTGCCGTCAGCCCTTGCGCCGCAGCTCCTGCCAATGCCCCTGCTTTGAAGTCTCCGCCCTTGGCGGATGACAGCGCACCGCCCAGGACTGCGTGCATGAAGATTTTCTGTGCAGACCCAGGACTGACCTTAAGGTAATCAGCCAAGTCACCGATCTGTTTATTGCCGAACGCAGCCGCCAGATCCAGCCCTTCTGATACAGCAGCAGCCGCTAGGTTATCTTTTAGGCTACCTCCGTTTATCGCGGTGTTCACACTGCCAGCGACAAACGCATGTGTGCTGCTACGAAGAATGTTCTGGCTGACCGAGTTCCAATCCAACATACCAGAGCTAAACCCTGGATTATTGATGCCATTAGCACTCAGGACCAACGGACCATCAGGGTTCCAACCCGCCACTGCCGTATCTATTCCGCTCAAAATTCCACTTGTAAGCATTTGCGTAGCATATCCCTTGATGGCCTTTTCACTGGTTGCCGCTTTCAGGCCAGCTCCAATGTCTCCGCCACCGTTTATTGTACCGACCGCAAAGTTACTGGCCATGGCACCGGCAAGAGGACCGAGATAGACGCTGGCGACAATCGAAATAATTAGGGCGGGTGCTGCTCCCAGGCCTGAATTTTTGTAGTCCCAGCTATCGTGAATTTCTTTTACAACTCGCCAATCTACCTGTCCGCTGGCTTCAGCCTGCTTGATCCACGCCAGCTGAGGTTCTGCTTGAACCATAGCATCGATGGTTTGGCTAACCGTATTTTGGTCAACTTGCTTGATATCGATATTTACTTTGCCAGCGGCACGAATCGCCAGCTCCCCCTGGGTCACCATCAAGGTCTGTCGCAGCGTCTCATCCGTACTGCCCTTTCCTTTAGCACTGTTCCACGCCAGATCCGACTTGCTCTTCTCATGACTCTCCTGATGCAGATCCTTCACACCCTCGAACGTGATCCCCCCGCCACTCTCGATCGTCAGGTCCTTGCCACTCTCAAGCTTGGCCACCTGATACGTCTGATCCCCACCGCTCGACAGCAACAGATCACCCCCGGTGATGATCTCGCTGCTGATGTGTTTCACATCGGTCACTTCGTCGCGCTGGGTTTTCTTCGCGCCGAAGCCACCTTTTTTCTTCATGTCATAGAGCGAGTAATCACTGTCCTGCGCCGCCAGAAGGTCCAGGTTGTCACCGGCCACCAGGTACGCCTCTTTCCCGGCGGTGATGCGGCTGGAAATCACGGCAAGGTTCTGCCCGGCCTGCAAGGCCACGCGGCCACCGGCGTTCAGGTTCGCAGCCACCTGGCTGACGTGGTCTTGCTGCTCGGTGACGTTCTTGCTCTTGCCGTAGAAGTGCTGCTCGTCAGCCGCCGAGGACAGGGTGAGGTTTTCGGTCGCGGCCATCGTGATGTCGCGCTTGCTGTCGATGCTGCTGGCGATCACGTCGATGTTGCGGCCCGCCTGGGCCGTGAGGTCGCGGCCGGCGGTCACCGTGGAAGCCAGTTGGGTGATATTGGACTGGCTGAGGTTCACGCCGCGGGTCTGGCCGTCCTGGGCTTGGGCCGAGTCGATGACGACGTCGCGGCCTGCAGCCAGGCTCAGGTCGCGACCGGCCTGCAGCACACCGCCAGTCGTCTTAACATCACGACCGGCTTGCAGGCTCAGATCGTTCGCGGCTTCAATGCGCGCCGCGCTGTCGGCGAAGTCGCTGCGCCAGGTGGCGTCGCCTGCGGCGCTCTGATGGCGGGTGACCGTGCGCTCGTTGATCACATCGCCGCGCACGGCGGTGAGCGTCACATCGCGACCGGCGATGATGCCGCCGGCCTTGTTGATGAGGTTGTTGCCTGCCAGCAGGTCGAGGCGGTTGCCGGCCTCTATCAGGCCGCCGTTGACCAGATCGTTGCCAGCGGAAGCCGAGAGGTTGTTGGCTGCCCGCAAGGTGCCGACGTTGTCGAGGTTCTGGCCGGCGATCAGCGACACATCGCTACCCGCGATCAAGGCGCCGGTCGGGCCGAGGCGGTTGTTGGCGTGGGCCAGATAAAGCACGGGCACCAGCACCTTTTCGCCATTCACCTCGTGCTCTTCGAGCCAGACGATGTCGTGGGTCAGCGCCGCGACCTGTTGTGAAGTGAGCGATACGCCCACCGCCAGGTTCAGCTGCTGCTTGCTGGCGATGGCGTTGTTCATCAGGTATTTGAACTGGGCCTCGTTCGAGGTCTGGCCGTCGATGAACGCCTGGCCGGTACGGGCCACGACGGCTTGCTGCACGAGGCGCTGTTCATACAACCCATCGCCCAGGCGCTTGGCGCTGACGTCCGGGTCGTAACCCAGGCCTGCCAACAGGTAATCCGAGCTCATGAACTGCTTGAGCTCGGTGAGGACCGGGTTGGTTTCGATCAGGTATTTCTGCGGTTTGGAGACGAAGTCGCTGCTGGGCAGGCCTTCCACTCGGGTGATGGTTTGCGCTGCGGCGGAGACGACCGGGGTGATGGCCTCGGCTTGTGCCACGGGGGTGCTGCCAGCGGTGACGGGCGGCTCCACCTGAGTCGCCACAGGCGTATGGCTGGGGGCAACGACTTGCGCGCCCTGGGCGCTGACGACCACTGGGGTAACGGCGTCAGTCGTGCCGGCACGGGCACCTGGGGTGGCCTGATTGATCGCGCTGGCCAAACTACCTTGCGTGTCTTTGACAACCTGACCAGCCTGGTTGACCTGGGTCCCCTGCACCCTTCCAGCGTTTTCAGCGGTCGAGCCACCGGAGGAAATGGCGGTGACGGCCGGAACGCCCGATGTCGAGCCCTCATTCTGAACAGGCAACGACATATCGCTGCCCTGATTGCCCGTCGCGATGCCGGTCACGCTGTCGACGCTGGTGACACCTGCGCCCTCGGAGGTATGGCCTGGCAGCACCCGTCCATCGACAGGTGCGGCACCTGGAGCACTGGTGTCGAATACCGTTGCCCTGGCGCTTACGCCTGCACTTTGCCGCGTGACGGCAGCAAGCTCGCGGGTGGCGTTGGCGATCTGCCTTACCGAGTCGATCTGGATGGTGCTTGCCTTTGCGTCCGAGACGGTACGGTCGCGCTGCGCGACGGACACCGCTGCGCTGCCCATCGTCCAGCTCTGCGGCAGGTCGACGTGCTGGGCGACTGCGGCGGCTGTGCCATTCTGCTTGCTGAGACGGAACAGGCCGTTCTGGCCGGTAGGCAGGCTGAAGCCTGGCAAGCTCAAAGGGTTGACTTGCTGCTGGGCCAGGTCGGGAGGCAATTGCTGATTGACGGTGATACGCGTGGAGAATTGCGTGCCCGTCGCGTGGGTGTCGGTACGCGAACCGCCGCTCACATAGCTGTAGCCAGCGCGTACGACGTTGTTGCCGATGTTGTTGCTCGCATTGACGCTGACCGCACCGCCTGCCTGGATCACTGCGGCATAGCTCTGATCGCCAGTGGACAACTGGGTGACCTTGCGATACTCGGGCAACTCGGTTTCGGTAGTGGCGATGAAGTTGGCCATCGCCGCCTCGAGACCACCTACGTTGTTGGCGTCATAACCGCTGCTGGTAAGCCAATACTGATCAGTGAAGTTGCGCGCGGCATTTATCCAGAAACCGGCGTTTCTAGTCCGAGCACTGCGGAATGAGCGCACGGTTTCGGTATCCCCGGCCTCGACACCGGTATTGTTCAGGTTGTTCAGCGTGGCAGTGAGGTTGCCGCTGGTGACGATGGTACTGCTCTGGTTGAACAGATCCCCGCCGTCGATTTTCAGATTACCGCCAGCGATGATGCCGGACGCCTCACTGGCAGCGGTCACTTCCAGTTTTTCACGCTGGGTGATGTCCCAGACGTGATTTGCCTTGGGCGGCCCGCAGTCGTTTCTATAGAACTCCCGGTTGCATGCACCCTCTACGATCTTGGCGGTATAGATACCCCCCTTGCTGGTCGTCAAGATCGCTCGAATGTTCTGGATCGTGCTCGCCGCCAGGCTCATGCTGCCGTCGCTTTGAATCGATGCTGAACTGTTGACGATGCTGTCGGCCAGGCCGCCTTGCCCGTCACGGTCAATCGAGAGATTGCCCAGGCTGTAGATATTGGCATAGCTGTTGTTCAGCGAACCGACCCGCAGGCCCATGTCGCTGCCGCTGAAGATCAGCCCGTGATCATTGACCAGCGAGCCGGTGGTCAGCGTCAGCGCCTGACCACTGCCCAGCGTGCCCTTGTTGGTGATGGTTCCGGCATTGACGGTCAGGCGGGTCGCCGAGGTCAGGCGACCGAGATTGCTCAACTGCCCTGCCACCGATACCGACGTGTCACCGCCGCCAGCGATGGTCGAGGCGCCGTCGAGGTTCACTTGTGCAGCGCTCAGCCCAAGCGTCCCGAGACTGCTGAGCCGCCCATTGCCACCATAGGTGCCGCCGAGGTCGAGGCTTAGCGAGCCATCGCTGGCGATCACCCCCTCGTTGGTCCAGTTTCCACCGGTACCGACCAGGCTGGTCGATGCCAGCAACTGCCCGCTGGCGGTCTGACTGAAGTGGTTGACGTTGAGGGTGAGGCGCCCGGCCTGGATGACGGTTTCGTTGGTCAAGCTGTCGGCGCTGAGTGTCAGGCCGCCACGGGTCACGATGCTGCCACCGGCATGGGTCAGGTTGGCCGTGGAGATATCGAACGTGCCATTGCCCACATGCAACAGCGAGCCGCCGCCATTCGCGAAACCACCGGCATTGAGCACCAGGTCGCTGTTGGCGCTTTCCAGCGTGCCGTTGCGGTTGTCGAACAGGTTGCCGATCTGGAAGTTCGTCGTACCGCCACTGCCCAGCGCACGCAGCTGCCCGGTCTGGTTGTCCAGGCTGGCCGCCGTAATGGCCAGGGTGCTGTCGCTTTCGATGATGCCCAGACGGTTGTTCAGCACGCCGCTCAGGTTCAGCTCGACCTGGCCGCCTGCAATCTGGCCGTCGTTGTCGCCGCTGTTGTCGAGGTTGGCACCGGTGACCCGCACCAGGCCTTTGGCGTACAGCCCGCCGTTGCGGTTGTCGAAGCCAGCGGTGGTGATCAGCGCCTCGCCCGCACGCGCCGAGACTCGCCCCCCGTAGTTGTCGAAGCCTCCCAGTGCGGTCAGGTCCAGACGCTGTGCCTGGATCACACCACCCTGGCGGTTGGTGTCGTAGCCGTTTTTCAGCACGCCCGTTACATTGGCTGTGAACGCCCCTTGCAGGCTGGACAGCACGCCGCCCTGGTTGTAGAGATTGGCAGCGCTCAGGTGCAGGTCACCGCCCTGTGCGATGATGCGGCCGTTCTGGTTGTCGACGACGCTGGCGACATCGACGCCAAGCGCACCGCGGGCCTGTACCGTGCCACTCATGTTGGACAGGCTGGCTGCCTGTACGCGCGCATCGGCGTCCTGGCTGTAGATCAGGCCATCGGCGTCGTTGAGGACGCTGCCGCTTGCGGCGACCGTCAGTGTGTCGCTGGCGGCGACGGTGCCGCGGTGACGGTTGTCCAGTTGCCCCGAGGTGTTGAGGGTCATCTGGCCCTGGCTGATCAGTTGCCCGGCCTGGTTTTCGATCGCAGCACTGCGGCGCAACAGCAAGTTGCCACCGCTGGCCAGCTTGCCGCTGGCGTTGCTCAGGCCTCCCAGCAGGTCCAGGGTCAAGGTGCCCCTACTGCTCAGGTTGCCGGCGCTGTTGTCGAGGCTGCTGGCTTCGAAGCTCAAGTCCTGCTGGGCCGCCAGGTTGCCGGCCGCGTTGTTCAGGGCGCCGGCCTTGACCAGCAGCCCTGCGCCGCTGTCGATCAGCCCGTTCTGGCTGTTGTTCAGCAGCCCCGCCACGGTCAGGGTCTGGCCGCCACCGCTGGACAGGATACCGCCGCGGTTGTCGAGGCTGTCAGCACTCAGGCTCATGGCGTTCTGACTGACCAGCGCGCCATTGCCGCCATTGAGCAGCTCGCCGGTCAGGTTCGCCACAAGACCGCCACTTCGGCTGGACAATGTGCCGTTGTTACGGTTGTCGAGACGACCACCGGTGACGTTCAGGTCCTGCCAGCCGGACACCAGGCCATTCTGATTGAGCAAGCTCGAAGCGCTGACCGTCAGCACATCGCTGCTGATCAGCTTGCCGTGGGTGTTATCGAGGGTGCGGCCGCTCAGGGTAAAGCGCTGTGCGCTGGAGACTTCGCCAGACTGGTTGTTCAGGTCACGCAGGCCGATGAAGCGCAGCGAGCCATCGGCAGTGATCAAGCCGCCGCGGTTGTCGAGGTCGTGGCCGGCCATGTCGATGGACAGCCCGGCCTGACTCATCAGGCGACCGCCATTGAGCGTCAGCGCATTGAGCACCAGGGTCATGTCATGCGCGGCCGACACCTCGCCACCGTTACCTGAGTCCAGGCTGCTCGCCGTCAGATCGAGGGTGCCGGAGCTGTTGATCAGCCCTTTTGCCGTGTTGCCGATCGAGCCTGCGCCGAGCGTGAGGGAGGTGCCACCGAGCACCTGACCGCTCTGATTATCGAGGCTGGCCGCCCCCACTCTGAGTGCCTGGGTTGCACTGACCAGGCCACTGTCGCGGTTGGTCAGCATGCCGTTGACCGTCAGGCCCAGGTCGTTGCGGCTGGTCAGTGTCCCGCTGGTGTTATCGAGGGTGTCGACGGCAGCGTCGATGCCAGCGGCAGCGATCATGCCTTTTACGTTGTTCAGCGCACGGGCGATGCGCAGGGTCAGCAACTGGTTGCTGAGCAGTTTGCCGCCGCTGTTATCGAGCCGCTGGGCGTTGAGGGTGAACGCCTGGGCGCTGGAGATTTCGCCGTTCTGGTTCAGCACCTCATTGACGTTGTTCAGCACCAGGGCGCCTGGCGCGTTGATCAAGCCGCCCTGGTTATCCATCTGGCCATTGTTCAGGTCCAGGCTCAAGGACGTGTTGCTGAACAACTTGCCGCCTTGCTGACTGAGACGGCTGACGCTGGCGGTCAGTGCCTGATCACTGCCGATGCTGCCACCGCTGTTGTTCAATTGCGCGCTGGTCAGGTGCAGGCGATCGGCGCTGCTGACGCGACCGTTCTGGCTGTTGTCGAAATCACCGGTTCTGAGGGTCAGCGAACCTTTACCGCTGATGGTGCCGAGCCGACTGTTGTCGAGGCTGGCGCTGTTGAGGTCGAGTGCACCATCGGTCACCAGCTTGCCGCCCTGGTTGCCGATCGCACCGGTGCTGTCGATGACCAAGGACCCCGCGCTGGAAACATTGCCTGCGGTATTGGTCAGGCTGCCGGCCTTCACGGTCAGGATGTCTTCACCGCTGATCAGGCCCTGGCTGTTGTCGAGTGCTGCCGACAGGTTGATATCCAGCGCCCCAAGGGCGCTCAGTGCGCCTGCGGTATTGTCCAGCGTGCTGCCGATCAGCCTCACGCCCGCCTGGCTGGAAAGCAGGCCGTCCGTACGGTTGAGGGTCTGTGCGAAGTTCAGATTCAGCCCTGTTTGCGCCAGAATCCGTCCCTTGTCACTGTTGTCCAGTTGCTGGCCGTCCAGGGTCATCGTGTCCTGGCTGGACAGTTCACCGCCGCGGTTGTCGAGGCGGGTGACATTCACCACAAGGGCTTCGCTCGCGCCGATGAAACCGTGCTCACGGTTATCCAGCGTGTCGCCGTGCAGAGTCAGTGTGCCCTGGGCAAGCATCTGGCCGTTCTGCTGTTGCAGATTGCCGATGCGCGCGTCCAGGTTGCGCTTGCTCGCCAGTTGCCCGAGGCGGTTGTCGGCCGTCGCAGCGCTCAGGTTCACATTGCCGTCGCCGATCAGCGTGCCCTTGGCGTTGCTCAGGGCAGCGTTCAATCTAACGTTCAGGTCTGCGCGGCTGCTGACCATGCCTTCGGTGTTATCCAGGCTGTCGCTGTCGAGGCTCAGCGCCGCACCGGAAATGGTGCCCTTGACGTTGCTCAGCAGCTGGTCCACGACCAGCGTGAGGGTCTGACTGCTAAGCAGTTTGCCACCGCTGTTATCGAGGCTGCTGGCGCTCAGGCCCAAGGCCTGTGCGCTGGAAATTTCGCCGTTCTGGTTGGCGACGCCATCGAGATGCTCGAGCAGCAATACGCCAGGGGCATTGATCAGGCCGCCCTGATTGTTCAGTTGGCCATTGTTCAGGTCCAGGGTCAGCGACGTGTTGCTGAACAACTCGCCAGCCTGTTGATCGAGCCCGGTGACGCTGGCCGTCAAGGCCAGTGCACTGGCGATGCGCCCGGCGTTCTGGTTGATGACCCTGCCGGCGATCAATTGCAGGGTGTCGCTGCTGGTCAGGCGACCGCCCTGGCTGTTGTCGAAAGTTCCGGTGGTGACCTGCGTAGCGCCCTTGCCAGACAATTTTCCGGACTGGCTGTTGTCCAGGCTCGCGCTGCTCAGCGTCAGCGCCGCATCGGTGGTGATGGCGCCGGCCTGGTTGCTCAGCGCTCCAACGGTGGTGACGTTCAAGGCATCGGCACTGGACAAGCTGCCCGAGTCGTTTTGCAACGAAGCCGCGCTGACGGTCAGGGCCGACTCACTGCTGAGCAGGCCGCCACTGTTGTCGAGCGCGTCGGACAGGCTGATGTTCAGGTCCTGCTGGCTGGCCAGCTTACCGCCTGCGTTGTCCAGACGCGCACCGTCCAGGCGCAGCGTGTGGCCGAACAGCAAGCCGTTGTTGCGGTTGATGATCTGCGTCACGGCCAGGCCCAGCGCTGTACCTGCCAGAGCCTTGCCGCCGTCGCTGTTGTCCAGCCTATTGGCCGTGATGTCCACGTCGATCTGGCTGGACAGTTCACCGGCCTTGTTGTCGATGTCGTCCACATCGATTTTCAGCGCTTTTGTGGAACCCACCAGGCCACCCGCGCGGTTGTCGAGAGTGCTGCCGGTCAGGGCTAGCGCGCCCTGCGCCACCAGCTCACCGCCCTGTTGGGTCAGATTGGCGATACTGGCGACCATGTCAGCCTGGCTGGCGATACGACCGTTGCCGTTGAACGCGCTGTCGAGCTGCAACTGCATCAGGCCTGCGGCGTTGAGCAGACCGTTCTGGTTGTCCAGACGCGTGCCGACCAGCTCGAGGCCGGCGTTGCTGTTGATCAGGCCTTTCGAGGTGGCCCCCAGGCCGGTCTGGCTGTTGTCGAGTGCATCGACGAACAGCTGCAGGCCTTTCTCGGCGCGAATCGCACCGCTACGGTTGTCCAGGCTGGCACTGCGTATCATCAACAGGTTCTGCGCGGCGATGCGCCCGTCACGGTTGTCCAGTGCCTGGCTGGTCAGGTTGATCGGGCCTTTGGCTTGCAGGCTGCCACTGGCGCGATTGTCCAGTGCGCCGGTCAGCGTGAGGTCCAGTTGGCCATCGGTGACCAGGGCACCGGCTTGCCGGTTGTCCAGGCTCGCCGCACGGATGTCGGCATCCTTCCCTGCGCCCAATGTGCCTGCCTGATTGTCGATGGCATCGGTGATGCTCAGCTTCAGGAACCGGTCGGCCATGACCTGGCCATTGGCATTGCCCAGACTCAGCGCGCTGAGGGTGGTGTTACCGGCGCTGGTCAGCTCGCCGTTCTGGTTCGACAGGTTGCCGGCGACGGTGAGCAGCAGATCAGCCTCGCTGCTGACGCTGCCACTGTCGTTGTTCAGCTCGCCAGCGGCCAGATTGACGCCCTTGGCGGACACCCGTCCACGCAGATTGGTCAGCAGCTTGTCGACAGTCACGACCAGCGCTTTATCGCTGAGCAGCGAACCGTCGGTGTTGTCCAGCGACGCGGCGGCCAGGGAAAAACCATCGGCGCTGGAGATTTCGCCGCTGTGGTTGTCGACCGAGGCGAGGTTCTTCAGCAGCAACAGGCCTGGCGCGGTGATCAGCCCTCCCTGGTTGTTGAGCGCGCCTTTGCCCAGGTCGAGGCTGACGTCACCGTTGCCATACAGGCGGCCACCGTTGCGCTGATCCAGCCCCGTGACCACTGCGGTCAGGGTCATGGCGCTGGCCAGGTGCCCGGCGTCACTGTTGTCGACCTGCCCGGCATTGATGTTCAGGGTGCCGGTACTGGTCAGGTGACCGCCTTGCTGGTTGTCGAAAGCACCTGTAGCGAGGGTTACCCCCTTGCCGGCGATACGACCGTTCTGGCTGTTGTCCAGGCTGGCGCTGGTCAGGGTCAGGGATGCGTCACTCAGGATCTGCCCGCCACGGTTCACCACAGCGTCATCGACCGTCAGGCCTGAAACACCGGAACTGGTGATGCTACCGGCCGTGTTGGCCAGGGAAGCGGCGCGTACATCGAGGGTGCCGGCGCTGCGCACTTTGCCCTGTCGATTGTCCAGTGCGCCGCGAACCGCCAGACTCAATCCGTTTTTGCCGTAGACATTGCCGCTGCCACTGTTGGTCAGTTGCCCGAGGTCGAGCCGCACTGACTGCTGGCCAGAAACGACACCGGCGCTCTGGTTGTCCAGTTTGTCGGCGGTCAACAGCAGAGTACCGTTAGCCAGCAAGCGACCCTTGCTGCTGTTATCGAACTGTCCGACGGTCGCGGTCAGGTTGCCCAGACTCGAGAGTTCTGCGTTGCGATTGTCCAGCGTCGCGGCACTGAGCTCGACACCGGAGGCAGAAATCCGGCCGCGCAGGTTGGTCAGCAGTTGATCGACACGTACGATCAGCGCTTTATCGCTGACGACCCGACCCCCAGTGTTATCCAGCGAGCCAGCCGCCAGCGTGAAGCCATTGGCGCTGGAGATTTCGCCGCTGTGGTTATCCACCGAAGCGAGGTTTTTCAGCAGCAGGCGGCCGGGCGCTGCGATCGATCCGTTCTGATTGGTCAGCAGGCCGTTGCTCAGGTCGAGGCTGACATCGCCGTTACCGTAAAAACGGCCACCGTTGGTCTGGTTCAGGCCCGTCACGACGGCCGTCAGCGCCATGGCACTGGCGATACGTCCCGCGTCACTGTTATCGACCAGACCGGCGTTCAGCTCAAGCGTGCCAGTACTGGTCAGGCGTCCGTCCTGGTGGTTGTCGAATGTTCCGGTATGGAGCCTCAAGCCTTGACTGGCGATGCGTCCACTCTGGCTGTTGTCGAGGCTGGCACTGGTGAGCGCCAATGTGGCATCACTGAGGATCTGCCCACCCCGATTGACCACGGCGGCATCACTGGTGAGTGCTGCACCCCCGGCGCTGGTGATACTGCCGCCGGTGTTGGCCAGAGAAGCCGCGTTCAGTTCCAGCGTGCCGTCACTGCGTAGCACGCCCTGATCGTTGTTCAACGCACCGGTCAGGGTCAGTCCCAGCCGGCTTTTCGCATAAACGCTGCCAGCGCCGGTGTTGCTTGCCTGGCCCAGGTCCAGCTGTACGTCCTGCTGACCGGAAACCACGCCGCCCTGGTTGTTCAGCGTATTGGCGGTCAACAGCAGTGTGCCGTTGGCAATCAGGCGGCCTTTGCCGCTGTTGTCGAACTCACCGAGGTTGGCACTCAGGGCGCCCAGGCTGGACAGCTCGGCGTTGCGGTTGTCCAGCGTTGCAGCGCTCAGGTTGACGCCATCGGCGGAAATCTTGCCGCGCAGGTTGGTCAACATCCGCTCGATACGTACCGCAAGGCTCCTGCTGCCAAGCAGTGAACCCTCGGTGTTGTCCAGCGAAGTGGCCGCCAGTGTGAAGTCGTGGGTGCTGGAAATCTCACCTCGCTGGTTGTTGACCAGGTTGAGATTGTTCAGCAACAACTGGCCCGGCGCGTTGATCACGCCGCCCTGGTTGTTCAGGACGCCGTGGCTCAGGTCCAGGCTGACATCGCCGTTGCCGTACAGACGCCCGTCATTGGATTGGTCCAGACCGGTGACCGTGGCGGTCAGGGCCATGGCGCTGGCAATGCGGCCGGCATCGCTGTTGTCGACCAGCCCGGCATTGAGCTGAAGTGCACCGGTACTGCTGAGGCGGCCGTCCTTGTGGTTATCGAACGCTCCGGTAGTGAGGAGCAGACCGTCGCCGGCGATTCGCCCGCCCTGGCTGTTGTCGAGGCTGGCACTGCCGAGGGTCAAGTGTGCATCGCCCAGTATCTGTCCACTCTGGTTGACGATGCCGTCCTCGATGCGGATCGATGCCACCCCGGCGCTGCTGACGGTGCCGGCGCGGTTGGCCAGCGAGGCAGCACTCGCCGTCAGCGAACCATCGCTGTGCAGTACCCCCTGATCATTGGTCAATGCCCCGCTGACGGTCAGGCCAAGGGCGTCTTTGGCATACACGCTGCCGCCTGTGGTATTGGTCAACTGCCCGAGGGTCAGTTGCACGTCCTGCTGCCCGGAGACGATTCCGTTCAGGTTGTTCAAGCCGCTGGCAGTCAGCAGCAGCGCACCGTTGGCCAGCAGTCGGCCTTTTTCGCGGTTGTCGAACTGGCCGATATCAGCGCTGAGGCCGCCGAGGCTGGACAGTTCGCCAAGACGGTTGTCCAGCGTAGCGGCGCTCAGGTTGACGCCAGTGGCGGAAATCTGCCCGCGCTGGTTGTTCAGCCACTGACCGATGCGCACGCTCAGCGCGCGATCACTCACTAGCGCGCCGTCGGTGTTGTCCAGCGAAGTGGCTGCCAGTGTGAAGCCGTTGGCGCTGGAGATCCTCCCGCGCTGGTTATCGACGACATTCAGGTTGTTCAACAGTAACTGACCGGGAGCGGTTATTTGCCCGCCCTGGTTGTTCAGCAGGCCATGTCTCATGTCCAGGCTGACATCGCCGTTGCTGTACAAACGCCCATCGTTGGTCTGGTTCAGGCCTGTGACCACGGCGGTCAATGCCATGGCGCTGGCAATGCGTCCGGCAACGCTGTTGTCGACCTGCCCCGCCGTCAGGCTCATGGCCCCGGTGCTGGACAGATTGCCGCCTTGCTGGTTATCGAACGCGCCGGTGCTGAGCACAACCCCTTGACCGGCGATACGACCGCCATGGCTGTTGTCCAGGTTGTCACTGGTGAGGGTCAGTTGTGCATCACTGACGATCTGCCCGCCCTGGTTGACGACTCCACCGCTGACACCGAGCACGCCGATGCCTGCGCTGGTCACACTGCCATGGGTATTGGCCAGACTGGCTGCTTCGAGGCTCATGGCGCCATCGCTGCGCACCACGCCCTGATCGTTGAGCAGCACACCGCCCAGCGTCACGGCCAAGGCACCTTTGGCATAAAGGCTGCCATTGTCCGAGTTGTCCAGTTGCCCCAGCTTCAGTTGCACGCCCTGTTGACCAGACACGATCCCGTTCTGGTTGGCCAGGTTGTCTGCGGTCAACAGCAGGGCACCGTTGGCCAGCAGTCGGCCTTTTTCGCGGTTGTCGAACTGCCCAACGTTGGCAGTCAGCGTGGCGAGGCTGGATATTTCGCCACCTTGGTTGTTCAGGGAACCGGCGGTGAGATCGACACCGGTCGCAGAAACCCTACCGCGCAGGTTGGACAGCAACTGGTCGATATGTACGACGAGCGCCTGGTCGCTGGCTATCGACCCCTCGGTATTGTCCAGCGAAGTGGCTGTCACTGCGAAGCCATTGGCCGAGGAGATCTTGCCGCTGCGGTTGTCGACTGCCTGGAGGTTTTTCAGCAGCAACTGGCCCGGCGCATTGATCAGACCACCCTGGTTGTTCAGCAGGCCATGGTTCATGTCCAGGCTGACATCGCCGTTGCTGTACAGACGCCCGTCGTTGGTCTGGTTCAAGCCTGTCACCACGGCGGTCAATGCCATGGCGCTGGCAATACGCCCCGCGACGCTGTTGTCGACCTGCCCGGCAGTCAGCTGGAGTGCGCCGGTACTGGTCAGCCGGCCACCCTGATGATTGTCAAGGGTCCCGGTGGTGAGCATCAGGCCATTACCGGCCACTCGCCCGCTGCGACTGTTATCGAGGCTGGCGCTGCTCAGCGTCAGGCCTGCGTCGCTGAGGATCTGCCCGCCCTGGTTGACCACCGCACCGTTCACGCCGAATGACGCCGTGCCGGCGCTGGTGACGCTGCCGGCGGTGTTGCTCAGGGACGCCGCACGCACCTCCAGAGTGCCGTCGCTGCGCAGTACGCCCTGGTCGTTGTTCAACGCGCCACCCAGCGCCAGATTGAGCCCGTTCCTGCCATACACGCTGCCGTTGCCGGTATTGGTCAGTTGTCCCAGGTTCAACTGCACGCCCTGTTGCCCGGCCACCGAACCGCTCTGGTTCTTCAGGTGGTCGGACGTCAGTTGCAAGGTGCCGTTGGCCAGCAGGCGGCCTTGTTCGCTGTTGTCGAACTGTCCCACCGTCGAAGTCAGGCTGCCGAGACTGGAGATTTCCGCGCTGCGGTTGTCCAGGTTTGCGGCGTTGAGCAGCAGGTCGCCGCTGGCGCTGACGAGCCCCAGCTGGTTGAGCAACTGCCCGGAAATACGAGCGGATAAACCACTGCTACTGGACAGCTTGCCGTGCTGGCTATTGTTCAGAGCTCCCGCCGCAAGGGTCAGGTTGCCATTGCTGCCGATCAGCCCGCTGTGGCTGTTGAGGACCTGAGAAGCGGTGATATCGACAGCACCGCCCTGGCTCAGGATTCGGCCGGACTGACGATTGTCCACCGAGCCTGCCACGATGCGTGTGCCGGACTGTCCGTTCAGTGTGGCACCCTGGTTGTTCAGGGTCTGGGCGACGGTGGCCTGCAAGGCGCGGCTGGCAGTGATGCTGCCGGTGTTAGTCAGCCCGTTGGCAGACAGCGTGACATCGCCTGAGCCATTGCGGCTGTGGTCTGCATTGACGCCGGCCTCGATCACCGCCGAGTTGTCGAGTTGCCCGCCGGCGGAAAGGCTCAGCGCATCGCGTGCGGCGACGTTCTGCCGAGCGATCAGATCATTTGCCGTGGTGATGCCCACAGACGTCCCTGCATAGACGGGCCCGTTCACCTCGGCACTGTCGGCCTTCACCGCCACGGCACCGCTGGCAGCGGTTTGCGCCATGTTCAAATGGCCGTTGGCATCGATCTGGATATCACCGCCACTGGCCGCCATGTTTCCGGCAAGCCTGACCCCGACGCCTGCCTCTGTACCCACCAGGCGAATCGCACCCGCATACATCCCGCCCAGCGCCGAGCTGTCGAGGGCCAGTTCCGGCTTGGCACTGCCGTCGTCAGGCAATGCGGTGGCATCGAGAGTCTGCGCGTCGACATCGTTGCGACCGACTATCACGTTGAGGCGCTTGGCGTGCAGTTCGGCATTGATCCTGGCGCTGCGGGTGATGATGTCGAACTGGTCGACGTTTTCCGCGTTCAGCCCCACGCCGTCGATGGACAGGCTACCGCCCTGCACATTGAAACGCTGCAATTGCCCGCTGGCATCCAGCACGGGTTTGCCGGTGGTCAATGTGACCTGCGGTGTATTGATGAAACCGCAGCCGTTGCAACTGATGCCATACGGGTTGGCGACGATGACCCGCGCCGCTTGCCCGGCCACTTCCGTGTAGCCCTTGAGCTGACTGGCGTTGGCGCCGACCACTTCGTTGAGGATGGTACTGGCCGCCGTGCCGCGCAGGTTGGAGTTGCCGACGATGATCCCGCCCAGTTGGGTGCTCTGGGTCTGGTGGGTGGAGTTGTTGAGAATGACGCCCTGGCTGTCGACGTTGAACTGCTGATACTGGTTATGTGACAGGCCGCTGGCATTGGGTGCGGCGATGTTGACGACAGGCACGCCATTGCCGGCCTGGCTCAGGCTGGTGTTCGTGCCACTCACCACGATGCCTTCGGCCTGAACCAGCAAGGGCTGCCAGAACAGGGCATTGACCAGGATCAGCGCGATGCCACGCTTGGGCAGGCCCCAAAAGGACGGACGCTCGATCAATGCAGCGCCAGGCTGCCGCGCGAGCAGGGCCAGTTGGTGAACGTCCATGTGAGCGACCTCGGAACTGAAAACGTGAAAGCGGTGTGGTTAAAGAAAAACGTCCATGCGGAAATAGATCGGTGCTTCACGCTCGATCACATCGGGACGTTCCAGGGAATGCGCAAAGGTCACTGAGGCCGCGACGTGCTGGCCTCGGCTGAACAGTTCGAGCGAGTGACTGGACAAGCGCCCGTGCTGATCACCGTTGTAGCGTTGATTGCGAATCACGCCTTGGTCGTAACCGAGGGCCGCGCCGTACTCGGCGAACACCGGGCGCACCCATTCCAGCGTCACCGCACGGGTCAGGCGCACTTCATTGCGCCAGTAGCCACCGCTGTCACCGGACAGGAAAGCATCCTTGTAACCACGCACCGATGACGAGCCACCCAGGCTGATGCGTTGCGGACTGAACAGCACATCCTCGCTGCGCTGCCCGGTCGCCAGGCTGGTGAAGCTCAGGTTTTCACCCCACAGCCGGAAGGGGTGCAGGTAGCTGAGGGTGCCGGTGTACTTGCGATAGCGTGCATCCGCCTCACCCGAGCGAGGATCGTGGTTGCCTTGCGCGTCGAGAGCGCCGATGCCTTGCTGCATGCCCAGATCGATGTTGAGGAACGCCGAGCCGACCCGCCGCCCGTGGTTGATACCGAACTGCGCCTCGGTGATGCGATTGCTGCTGAGCGCCAGCTTGCTGTCTTCGACATAGTTGTTGGTGCGCAGCCAGGACAGACCGGCATTGAGCGAGGTCTTGCTCAGGGCGTCGCGATGCACTACGCGCTCGGCCTTGAACTGGTGGTTCTGGCTGTCGCCGTCCTGCTTGAAGTCGACGTTCGAAGCCTGCGCCACCGAGCGATATTCGCTGGTGCTGTACAGGTAGCTGAACGTCCACCAGCCCCATGGCACACTGTAAGCGAGCGACGCATTGCGCGAGGCTTTGTGCCGGTCGCTGATAGCATCGTGGCCGCCGCGCACGCTGAACTGATCGGCCAGCCCCAATGGGTTGTCCCACTCGAGTCCGATATTCCATTGCTGCTCACCGGTGCTGCGTTGGCCCTCATTGGTACGCGACAGGTTGGCACGCCACGGCTTTTGCGCAGTATTCCTGACGACCACATCGCTGCCGCCCACGACCTGGCCAGGGGTCAGTTCCATCTGCGCACGATTGGACGGCAGACGATTGAGCTGGTCGACCATCTGCTCGATTTCGCGCAGGTTGACGATCCGGCCTTCCTGACCGGGAAAGGTCATCGCCAGTTGGCGATCCGACAAGCCACCGTCAGCGGCACCGCGCAGTTTTTCCAGCTTGCCTTCGATGACCAGCACCTGCAGATCACCCTTGGACAGGTCTTGCTGCGGCAGATAAGCGCGAGTGGTCACCAAGCCCTTGCCGATGTAGTGATCGGTGACGGTCTTCAGCAGCTCATTGAGCTGCGTCACGCCCAGACACTTGCCTTGAAAAGGCTCGATCAGCGCGTCGCGCTCGGCAGGCGACAAGGCATCGGCACCTTCGAGCTCGATGCGATTGATGGTGAAACAGCGCGTGTCGTCGGTAGCGGCGGGCGCAGCGGGGGCCACTGGCTTGCCGGGCAGCTCCCTGAGTTCGTCGAGGCGGCGACGCTGCTCTTGCAGCAGTCGGTCTTGGCGATCCCGGATAAGGTCTTGTACCCCGGGAGCATCGACCGGCGAGGTGGCCGCAAATACGGGGGCGGCCGCAATAGCGAGCGAGAGCGAGGGCAGCCGCGCCGTTTTCAAAGCGTGGAAATACACACTACATCCTTGCAGTAGCGAATTGACATCAGACGGCGGGCGATATTATAGCGCCACTATCCTGGCGTCAATTATTCGCATAGTCCGCGCTGCGCTGCTGCTGACGTAGAGTTCGCTACAGGCCGACCCGGCAGCGGGTATCTGCCAGGCACTGAGCGGGTTGCCATCGGCCCTGCGACCGCCATGCCGCTCGATGCCTCAATTGGACGCCACCACGATCGACACACGCCGATTTTCCGTGCGCCCGGCGCGGGTGCGGTTGTCCGCCACCGGCTGGCGGCTGCCCAACCCGCGCGTCTGGAGGTTGCCAGGCGGCATGCCGACGCTTACCAGCACTTTCGCCACGCTCTGCGCCCGGCGTTCGGACAGTTGCTGGTTGTAGGTGGCCTTGCCCGAGGCATCGGCATGGCCATCGATCCGCACGCGCAGGATACCCACCGACAGCAATGCCCGGCCGATACGCTCGACGATCGCCTCACTCTGGCCATTGAGCCGGTCCAGGTCACTGCCGAACAGGACCTTGCCGGACAGATCGAACGCCCAGCCCTCTTCACTGGGTTCGAAGCCCTCGCGCTGCAACACGGCGATCTGTTCGGCACTGAGCCCTGCAGGCACAGGCGTCTTGCAGCCGATCAGCGCCGACAGCGCCAGCAGCAGGGTCAGCCAGGCGGATGCCGGCCGGGTCCAGAGGTGTGTCACGGTTCAGCTCCTGTCATCGATATCGGCAGCCCAGTCGCTGCGGGCCACTTGCCAATGGCCACGGCGCGTACGCTTGGCCTGGTACATCGCCGCATCGGCGGCATTGAGCAGACTGGCCGGGTCCTGGCCGTCATCGGGGTAGAAGGCGATACCGACACTCAGTGCGCTGGGCACCCGCCGACCATCGTCGAGCTCGATCGGCAGGCGCATGCTGGCGACGATCTTCTCGGCGATGCGCTGGGCGTCCTCGCGCGAGTGCAGTGGCATCAGCAGCACGGCGAACTCGTCACCGCCCAGCCGCGCCACCAGGTCATGTTCGCGCAGCTGTGCACGAATCCGGCTGGCGACGTTGATCAGCACCTCGTCGCCCACCGCATGCCCGAGGCTGTCGTTGATCTGCTTGAAATGGTCGCTGTCGAGAAACAGCACTGCCAGGTGGTCGTGATGCCGGGCGGCATTGCGCAGGCAGCGATTGAGTCGGCCCTCGAAGAATGCGCGATTGGGCAAACCGGTGAGGCTGTCGTGGCTGGCCTGATGGGCCAGCGTGGCATTTTCGCTTTGCAGGTGACTCTGCCAGACCTCCAGTTCGTCGAGCAGGGCGTTGAAGTCGGTACCCAATTCGTTGAGCTCGGCGATGCGCGCGTCAGGCACCCGCCGGTCGAAGCTGCGTTCGCGACGGGCCGCGTGAGCGACGCTGGCCAGACTGCGCAGTGGGCGGACGATGTCGCCGAACAGCCGACGCGACAGGTGTAGCGCCGCCAGGGTGCTGAGCAGGATGCAGCAGAGGATGCCGACCAGCCCGCTGAGCAGAAATTGCAAAAGGCTGCCCCCCTGCCCGGTGAGTTCGATGTGCCCGACCGTGCGCTGCTGATGCACGATCGCACGATGGATCGGCTCGTCCAGCAAGGCCTTGGCCACCAGCCGCTCCAGCGGTGCCAGCAGGCCGCTGTCTTCGCGTTGCCACTGCGCCAGGCGCTCGCCTTCGAGATCGAAGACCTTGGCATCGGCCACTTCCTCGCTCCCGGCGATCACGGCCAGCGCCTCGTTGGCCGCGGCGCTGTCGTCGAAAACGACTGCCGCCTCCACGGTGTAGCTGATGGAGCGGGCGATCAGCTCCAGGTTGTGGTTGGCATAGACCCGCAGTGCCGCGACACCGAGCAAGGTCACCGAGATTCCAGCCAGGCCGACCGCGAGCAGGGCGATCGCCAGGTGGCCGCGCCCGAGCACGGCACGCAAGGTGGGCCGCCGCTTGCGCCTGGGGCGAGCGCTCATGGCTGCGGCCCTCGACGTCGCGACAGTTGCAGTACGCTGGGGTGAATGCGCAGGCCACTGCGCGCCACCGAATCGAGGTTCACCATGAAGCCGACCTGGTCGCCTTCGACATGCAGGCAGAACAGGCTGCCGACCGTACACGGGTCTTGCGCCTCGCTGATGCTCAGGATCGGCTGGCCGAGCAGCGCCTGGGAGAGCCGGTCACGCTGGCCGTGATCGAGCCGGCCGATGTATACGGCATCGCAGGCGCTGGCGACAAGCGGGTCGCCCGCCAGCAATCGGCGTACCTGAACCGCAGGCGTGGCGCCCTGGCCTTCATCCCTGATCAGTTCGTCGGCGTATTCGGTGGGGCCGATCAGACACAGGCGCAAGGGTGACGGCTCGACCGGCCAGCGCGCGTAACTGAAGATACCCATCACCACCTGGGCCACGGCCCTGGCGCGTTGCTGGACAGTCTCGGCGGTGGCCGCAGTGTCTGCTCGCGCAGCTGCGGCGGACAGCGACAACACGACGATCGCCAGCGATAGCGCACTCCTCGCCCTTCGCCACCCAGACGAGACAACCACGGACATGTGGGAAACTTCTCAAGTTAATGTCAGACGACTCGCACGATAGCACAAGGCCGCAATGCCAAGGTATTGACGAATGTCAGATATTATCCAGAGAAAGGCCAGAAATCCGGCGCACCTTGCGCGCTATCGCGTCTTCAAGAACCCCTGCGCGAGGCTCGATCAGGCTGAAGCAGGTCTTGGCCCGGGTGATCCCGGTATAGATCAGCTCCTTGGTCAGCACGGGATTCAGCGCATCGGGCAGCACCAGCGCGGTATGGCTGAACTCCGAACCCTGGGACTTGTGCACGGTCATGGCGAACACGGTCTCGACCTCATTGAGGCGGCTGGGCAGCACGAAGCGCACGCCGCCCGAGCCATCGTTGCGCGCGAACGCCACGCGCAATGAGGTTTCCCCAGCTTCGTCCGGCAGGCGCAGGGTGATGCCGATATCGCCGTTCATCAGGCCAAGGCCGTAGTCATTACGGGTAACCAGCACAGGCCGGCCTTCATACCACGGCTGGCGAGTATCGATCAGGCCGGCGCCGTGCAGCACGCGCGCCACGCGCTCGTTGAGCCCTTCCACTCCCCAGGCGCCTCGGCGCACGGCGCACAGCAGCTGGAAGCCTTCGAAGCTGCTCAGCACCTGCCCCGCCCAGCGCTCCCAATCGCTGGCGTCGAACGCAGTGCCCAACGGCGGTCGCCGGCGACCCAAAGTGCGCAGGTAACTGCGATACCCTTGGGGGCCGTCCTCGCCACGGTCGAGCCCATCCAGCAGCAGACGATCAAAGGCGCGATCATGCTCGCCGCGCAGGGACAAGCCGAACACATCCTCGGGCGGTACATCCAGCAACGCACGCGCCTGGTCGGCCATTTGCAAATTGACCAGACGCGCCAGCCGACCGATACCACTGCCCTCGCCGAATCGTCGGGAATGGCGCAGCATCACCACCTGCTGGGCCAGTGCGTGGCGATGGGCATCGCCCGGCAGTAGTGCGGCATCGGTCAATGCCTGACCCCCGACCTGCTCCAGCCAGGCCAGGGTCGCGGGCGTATAGCGACCCTCTTCGGCATACCGGCACAGATCGCCGAGCACGGCCCCGGCCTCTACCGACGCCAGCTGGTCCTTGTCGCCCAGCAGCACCAGGCGGGCACGCGGCGGTAGCGCCTCCAGCAGGTTGGCCATCATCTCCAGGTCGATCATCGAGGCTTCGTCCACCACCAGCACATCGAGCGGCAGCGGGTTGCCGGCATGGTGACGAAAATGCCGCGAACCCGGGCGGCTGCCCAGCAGGCGGTGCACGGTGCTGACTTCGGTGGGGATCTGCGCGCGCACCTCGGTGGGTACCTGCAGGCGCTCCACCTGCTGGCCGATGGATTCGGTCAGGCGCGCCGCGGCCTTGCCGGTGGGCGCAGCGAGACGAATGCGCAGCGGCCTGCCCTGCTCGACCGCCGGCCCCTGGAGCAGCGCCAGCAGACGCACCACGGTGGTGGTCTTGCCAGTACCGGGGCCACCGGTGACGATGCTGAACGCCGCACGGGTGGCCAGGGCACAAGCGAGCTTCTGCCAATCCACCTGCCCCGCGGGCGCGCCGCCGTCGAACAACTGCGACAGGCGCTGCGACAGGTCGTCGGGAACCGCTTCGTGGGTGGCGATACGCTGTTGCAGCGAGTCATCGATGCGTCGCTCGTAACGCCAGTAGCGACGCAGATACAAGCGCTGGCCACTGAGCACCAGAGGCCGGGATTCCTGGTCGGCGGCGTCACCGTCGGCCACCAGTCGGCTGTCCGCCAGACGAGCGCGCCAGGTCTGGGCGTCGAGCGTGGCCAGCAGTTGCGAGGGCAGCAGCAGCGGCCCGGCCAAGGCATCGCCCTCCGGCGGCAGCGACAGGGCGAAATCGGGCTCGGCCAACGTCTGCGCCAGGTCCAGGCAGACATGCCCGTGCCCCAACTGATGGCTGGCCAACGCGGCCGCCAGCAATACCAGAGGATCGCCAGCGGGTGCGCGCTCTTCCAGGAAAGCGACGAAGGCGCGGTCCAGTGCCCGCAGCCAGCCGCGCTCCACCCAGCGGTCCAGTAGCGCCAGCAGGTCGCGACTGTCGGTCAGCGGCGCCAGGGCCGCCAGGTGCTCAGCCTGCAACGGGGTGGGTAACAGATCGTCGAGGGTTCGGCTCATGATGCAGCTCCGGCGAACAAGTCCTGCTGCTCGGGTTGAAGGTCGCCGCGAAACAGCGCGTCGAGCTGCTCGATCAGCGCACGGGGCGGACGCACGGTGTACAGGCCATGGCCAGCACTGGCGGTGCCGCGCAGGAAAATGAACAGGGCCCCACCGACATGTCGGTCGTAGTCGTAGT
This sequence comes from Pseudomonas sp. S30, assembly GCF_016518545.1. GTDB lineage: Bacteria > Pseudomonadota > Gammaproteobacteria > Pseudomonadales > Pseudomonadaceae > Aquipseudomonas. The sequence goes on along the minus strand of NZ_JACVTO010000033.1, from coordinate 7,100 downwards.
CCGGCAGGCGAGCGCGCAGCTGGCGATGCAGTGCCAGCAGGTAGAGCACGTATTGCAGGTCGTAGCGATGCTCGAGGATCGACTGTTCCATGGCCTGGGCGTCGTAGGCGTTGCCGTCCGGGCCCAGCCAATTGGATTTGTAGTCGGCCACGTAATAGCGACCGTCGAGTTCGAAGGCCAGGTCGATGAAGCCCTTGAACATCCCGTTGAGCTGGCTGGCCAGGCAGGCCGGGCGCGCCGCACCGCCGTGGGTATGGCGGGCGACCAGCTGATCCAGGCGCTGCACGTCGACGCGGTGGCTGGCGAACCAGAATTCCATCTCGATCTGGTACTGCTGCAACTGTGCCAGGCACAACAGCGGACCCTCCGACTCCAGCGCCATGCCCTGGCTGAGCAGCTGTGTCAGCCATTGACTGAGCGTGGGAATCCAGCCAGCCCAGCCGCGCCGGTTGCAGCGCTGGCCCACGGTACGCTCGATCAGCGCCGGTTGCCGGGCCACCTCGGCGAAACCTTCGCGGCCCGCCCACTCCAGCAAGCCATGGAGGAAGGTGCCAGGGTTAGGTCCGCGGGGGAAGCGATGAATGTCGCCGTTCTCCGCCGGCACCTCGCGCAGCCGTTGCAGATCCAGGCCTTCGTCGTCGAGCAGTTGCTGGGCCTGGGAGCTGTCGGCCGTCAAGGTATGGTCGCCGACGCGCAAGGCACTGTAGGACGCGATCCACCACTGCTCGGCGGCCGAGCGTCGGGGCTTCAGGGCGGCCTGCCACTGGGTACCTTGACGTGGCGCTCGATACTGCTGGTCCTCGACCTCGGGCAGGCTGGCACAGCTGATCGCAGCGCTGCGCTCGCCCCATCTCTGCAGCCACTCGTGCAGCTGCGTGGACGCGGCCAGCGCCTGGCCCCCACCCAGCAGGTAGCCCAGGGCCGAGCGATGCAGCTGGGAGCTTTTCTGACTGCCGCGCTTGAGGTCGGCGACGCCCAGCCAGCAGGCATGCTGGGCACGGGTCAAGGCCACATAGAGCAAGCGCAGATCCTCGGCCAGCCGCTCGTCATCGGCCAGGGCGATCTGCGCGGCGGTCGGCGTCAGGCTCAGCAGCGGCTGGCCATCGCGATCATGCCAGGTCAACGGCAGGCGCTGGCCGTCCACCGCCTTGCTGATGCACACGAACGGCAGGTACACCAGCGGGTATTCCAGGCCCTTGGACTTGTGGATGGTCACCACCTTGACCAACTGCTCGTCGCTCTCCAGGCGCAGGATCTGTTCCTCACCCGCCTGCCCGGCGTTGGCCAACTGCTCGCCCAGGTGGCGAATCAACGCCTGCTCGCCATCCAGCTCGCCGGCAGCCTGTTGCAACAGTTCGGCCAGGTGCAGCAGGTTGGTCAGCACGCGCTCGCCGTCGGTACGCGCGATCAGGCTGCGTGGCAATTTGAAGTCGTGCAGCAGGCGCCGCAGCATCGGCAGCACGCCCTGACGCTGCCAGGTTTCACGGTACAGGCGAAAGCGCATGACCCAGGCCTCCCACACCCGCTCGTCCTGGTTCAGCCGCTCCAGTTCGCTCAATGGCAGATCCAGGGTCAGACTGGCCAGTGCCGCCTTGAGCAGGCGTTCGACATCCGGTTCGGCGCAGGCCTTGAGCCAGGCCAGCAGGTCGTGCGCCTCCTGGGCGGCGAACACCGAGTCCTTGTCGGAGAGGTAGACGCTGCGCACGCCACGGGCAACGAGCTCGTGGCGGATGAGCTGAGCCTCGCGCCCATCGCGCACCAGGATGGCGATATCCGCTGGTCGGCAGCCCTGGATGTTTCCATCCTGGTCCTGGAACCCGCTCTGCCCGCGCTGACCGCCCGTGAGCAGCGTGACGATGTGGCTGGCGCAGCGGGCAGCCATCTGCTGGCGGTACTGGCTGCCGGACAGCGGCTCGTCACTGGGCAGGTGCCAGCCGTTCAAGGCCGCGCATGGCTGGCCCTCGATCACCAAACGCTCGCGACGCCCCATGGCCTTCACTTCGACGAAGGGCAGTGGGTTGTCGCCCCCCTCCCTGAACAGGAACGCGCCCCGGCCCTCGGCGCGCTGCTCGGCCAGCAGGAAGGTGGCGTTGACCGCCTCGACCATGGCCTGGCTGGAACGGTAGTTGGTATCCAGGCTGTGCAGGCGTTCGGCGGTGGCGCGCCGGGCATCGAGATAGGTGAAGATATCGGCGCCACGAAAGGCGTAGATCGCCTGCTTGGGGTCGCCGATCATGAACAGGCCGGTCTCGGGGCGGTTCTGCGCGATGCGGTAGATCCGCTCGAAAATACCGTACTGGACCGGGTCGGTATCCTGGAATTCATCGATCAGCGCGACCGGGAACTGTTCACGGATCAGCCCGGCCAGTCGTTCGCCGGCGTCCCCGCGCAACGCGTGCGCCAGGCGCAGGAGCATGTCGTCGAAGCCCATCTCCGCCCGTCGACGCTTTTCCACCTCGAAGCGTGCCGCCACCCACCCGGCTGCATGCTGGAGCACCGCCGCCTCCGGGCTCGGCAGCGCCTGGAGCTGGTCGCGCAGCTGCGCCATGGCCTGCAAGGCGGGATGTTCGGGCGGAGCACCGACCTTCCACACCTCGGCCATGCCGGCTGGCGTCAGGCGGGTGAAACCGGTGCCCAGCTCCAGCTCCATGAGCGACTCGTCGCTGGCCCAGGCGCGCAGTTTATCGAACCACGGCTCGAAGAAACGCGCCTGCAACTTGCGTCCGTCCACCTGCTTGGCGGCCACGGCGGCCTGGCAGAGCGCCTGCAATTCATCGGCCCATAGCCGCCAGGGCGCCTTGAGTGCGCCCAGTTGCTGCTGGCGCTGTTGCAAGGTCGAGTCGATCAGCGTTTGAGGGTCAGGGCCTTGGCTGTCGCCTGCGATTCGTCCGAACAGCGGACGGATACGCCCGAGCAGGGCATCGGGGCTCACCCAGTGCTGGCGTACCCACGCCAGCGCCTCGCCTTGCATGCCGTAGCAGAAGCGTCGCCAGTAATCGCGCATGACCTGGCCGAGCAACTCGCTGTGGTCGGTTTCAAGGCTCTGGGTGAACAGGCTGCCGCTGTCGAAGGCGTGTTCGCGCAACATGCGCTGGCACCAGCCATGGATGGTCGAGACCGCAGCTTCATCCATCCACTGCACGGCCACTTCCAGACGGCTGGCGCAGCGAGCCCAGTCGTCCGGCAGGTAGTCGTCGCGCAATTGCCGCAGCAGCGGGTCCGCCTCCTCCAACTCGCCCCGGAAGAAGCGTGCGGCTTCGGCCAGACGCGTGCGTATCCGCTCGCGCAGCTCCTTGGTCGCGGCATCGGTGAAGGTCACCACGAGAATCTGCGGCGGTAACAATTCGCGGCCGAAGCCCTGCTCGCCACCATGACCGAGGATCAGGCGCAGGTACAGCGCCGAGATGGTGAAGGTCTTTCCGGTACCGGCGCTGGCCTCGATCAACTGGCTGCCGTGAAGGGGAAAGCGCAGGGCCAGCGGGCGGTCCTGGTTCATGGGTGGGTCTCCGGGCTGTCCGGGCTCTGCCAGGCAGCGCTGAACAGGGGGCGGTAGAGGGTTTCGCACCAGCCTTCGAAAGTTTCGTCGGCACTCAGCGCGGCGAAGTCGCGGAACTGGCGCAGCAGCGCGAGGCTTTCGCTGCGCTCGCCGAAGCTGTTCTGGCCGTCGCCTTCATAGGCGCGCGCGGCGGCCAGCCGAGCTTTGTCTGGATCGGACTGGGCGAGCCAGGCGAATGCCGTCTTGGCGGCCACCGGCAGCGGGCCGTTCATACCGGCCTGGCGCGCGACCAGCAGATCGGCGAGCAGATGGCCCGCCTGTGCTTGAGGCAACGGCGCCAGCAGCAGTGTCTGGTCACTGGCGACCAGCGCGGTATGCAGAGCGTAGCCGCTGGCGCAGGCCGCCAGGTGCATGACCCAGGCCGGGATCAGCCGATGCCATTTCAGTGCGTTGCGACCGGCACCCAGGCTATTGGGCACCGCGACGATGCTCAGCAGGCTCTGGTCATCGCTCTGGTAGACGCGGCCCAGCCAGCCCTCCAAGCGCTGGCCCGCACGCTCTAAGGCGATGGGCAGCGCGCCCTCGACCAGCAGGTGCCAGCGCTGCAACAGCTGGCGATGGCGGCCGAGCAGGTCCGGCAGCGGCTGAATCAGTTCGACCTGCAGCGACTCACCGAATCCCGCCAGCGGCAGCAGACCACACGCCTGAAGCCGACGCGCCTGGCTGCGCAGTGCGGGCTCAGGATCGTCTGGGGCGCGCAACGCGGCATCGAGCAGACGCTCGCTGAGGCTGTAGCGCTGCAAGGCATCCAGCACGAAGGGCTCTTCGTCGGGCGTGGGCGCCTGCACCGCCTCGAAAAACACTTTCAACCGCTGGCTGAAGAAATGCCTGACAGGATGGCGCAGGAAGTCCTGCAACTGAGCCAGGCTCAGGGGGTCATCGCTCTGGTACGCAGGCAGCGCTGCTGGCGTGGCCAGTGCGTCTTCCCTGGGCTGATGCAGCACCTGCCATTCATGGGCATAGCTGAACAGTGCACTGCCTTTCTGGAAATAGCGCTGGCTGAAGGGCTGCAAAGGATGCTCCTGGGTCAGGGCATGCAGCAGTCGTTGCCCCGCATCGTCATGCTCGCCAGCACCCGCCCATCGCCAGCCGGCAGCGAGGTGGTCGCGCAACTGCCCGATCAGCACCGATGCCGGACGCTCGCTGTTGTCGCGGATACTGCGCCCGACCCAACTGACGTACAGCTGCTCACGGGCGGACAGCAGCGCTTCCAGCAGCAGGTAGCGATCATCCTCGCGGCGCGAACGATCCCCGGGGCGGTAGTCGCTGGCCATCAGGTCGAAGTCCAGTGGCGGCTGAGCCCGCGGATAGTCACCATCGTTCATGCCCAGCAGGCAGACGATGCGAAACGGAATGGCGCGCATGGGCATCAGGGTGCAGAAATTCACCGAGCCGGCCAGAAAGCGCTGGGACAGCCGGTTCTGGTCGAGGCCCGACAGCCAGGCCTCACGTACCACCGTCAGTGGCAACGCTTCTTCCAGGCCGACCGTTTCGCAGGTCTGCAACCAGGTGTCGCGCAGGTTCTGCAGCTCCACCAGCAGCAACTCGTCGTGCTCCTGCTCGGCCAGGAAGAACACGTCCAGCAGGGCGTGCAGGCGTGCGCCCCACTGTTGCGGGTCGGCCGGTTCGGCAAGGCTCTGGCAGGCCACTTCCAGTGCGTCGAGCAGCGCCACCAGCGGGCCGATGAGTGCCGCGTCGAGGCCGCCGATTTCATCGAACGGTTCGATCCCGTCGCAGCCTTCGCCCACGCCGACCGCGTAACCGAGCAGCATCCGGCGCAGCCCGAACCGCCAGCTGTTCTGCTCCAGGCCCTGCGGCAACCCGAGGCTGGCGCGCTGCTCGCCATCGAGCCCCCAGCGAATGCCAGCGCCCTCGATCCAGCGGTGCAAGGTCGGCAGGTCGCTGTGCCGGATACCGAAACGCGCCCGCACGGCAGGTACATCCAGCAGATCGAGAATTTCGCTGACGGCGAAACGGCTGTCGGGCAGCTTGAGCAAATGCTCCAGGGCGATCAGCAGCGGGTCGCGCCCACGCTGGCCCTGGTCGGTGAGGGTGAAGGGGATGTAGCGTGGATCCTGGCGATCGAGCTGACCGAACACCGCGCGGATGTGCGGGGCATAGTCGTCGATGGCCGGGAGCATGACGATGACGTCCCGCGGGCGCAGGCTCGGGTCCTTGCTGAAACGCGCGAGCAACTGATCATGCAGGATTTCGACTTCTCGCTGCGGGCTGTGGGCCACGTGGAATCGGATCGAGCGATCGACGACGGTATCCACAGCCGGCCAGGCCTGGCGAGTCTCGGCAAGCGGGCGCAGTTCGAGGATATCGTCCTGCAGCTGAGCCAGCAGGGTGGTGGGGGACGCTTCGCTGAACAGGTCGATGCGCCCCTCGCTGAATACGCTCTGATAGCTGCCAGGATCGTCATAGCTGTCGAGCAGGTTGATATAGTCCCGGCCCTGCTTGCCCCATGCCGCCAGCAGAGGGTGGGCATGCTGGTGCATCGCCTCGTCGTCCAGTTGCAACGGCATGCCTTGCTTGCGTTGCAGACGCCTGTACTGGTGGCGCAACAGGTCCTTGTCCGCCACGATGTCGCCCCAATGGTGGCGACAGGGATTGTGAACGCACAGCAGCACCTGGCTGAAGCGAGCCAGACCGGCCAGCGCTTCCAAGGTTTGTGCAGGCAACGAGGAAATACCGAAGACGATGACCCGCGCCGGCAACCCAGGGGGCGCCTGGTCCGAGGCGTGGATGCGCTCGATGAAACGCTGGTGCACGCCTGCACGACTCTGGGCCATGCCCTCGAGCCCCACATCTTCCAGCAAGGCACGCCACAACTCGGCCTGCCAGCGGTTGCCCTCCGCCAGCGGCTTGCGCTGGCTACGAGCGCTGTTGAGCACGTACTGGCCGGCGGCCCAATCCTTGAGCCAGTCGGCGCGGTAGACCTGATACTGGTCGAACAGGTCGGCCAGGCGCTCAGCGAGCTGGTAACGCTTGCGCAGGTCGGTGTCGTCGGTGAGAAAACGCCTAAGTGGCTCGAAATGCGGGCGTTCGATCAACGTGGGCAGCAGGCGCATCAGGCGCCAGGTCAACGGCGCCTTGTCGAGCAGCGAGACCTCCGGAATTTCATCCCGCCCGAGTACGCGCCGGTAGAGCTGCCACATGAAGGTGCCGGGCAGTTGCACGTCGATCGCTGCGGCGATGCCGCAACCGCCTTCGTCGTCCGGCATGGGGTCTTCGGCCAGCGCCAGCTTGAGCCACTGGGCAATACCGTTGCTCTGCACCAGAGCAATCTCGTTTTCCAACGGCGCCAAGGGATAGTTGCGCATCACGCTGACCACCAGATTGCGCAGATCGTCCGGCCGATTGCCCTGGACGATCATGAAGCCTGGCTGCAAGGACGTGGTGCCGGTCATTAGGGGCTCTCTGGAAGACGAATTCGCTGTCCGAACCATACGCTGTGCAGCCACGCTTGTCGCGCGGCCGGACGGTCGACAGGCCCGGGAAGAAACGCAATCGCCAAAAAGACAAAACCCCTACCTGCGCG
>NZ_JACVTO010000032.1 GCF_016518545.1 Pseudomonas sp. S30 | reverse complement strand
CCACCTCCTCCGGCTGCCCCACCCGCCCCATCGGGGTCATGTGCATCCAGGTCGGGAACCAGGCTTCATTCTCCATCCCACCCCGCGACAGGTCTGTCTCTATATACCCAGGCGCCACGGCGTTCACGCGGATTCCCTGCCCGGCCACTTCGCTGGCGAGGGTTCTGGTCATCATGTGCACCGCGGCCTTGGAGGCGTTGTACGCCACCTGCTGCTGCGGCACGTTGGACACCAGCCCGGACATGGAGCCGACGTTCAGCACCGCGCCGCGGCCCTGTTCGCGCATGATCGGCAGGGCGGCGCGGCAGCAGCGGAAGACGGCGTCGAGGTTGACCGACATCACGTCGCGCCAGGCGTCGTCGGGGTAGTGCTCGGTGGCGCCGTGGCTGGCGATGCCGGCGTTGTTGACCAGGATGTCCAGGCGGCCGTGCCATTGGGTGGCGCGCTGGACCATTTGCGCGGCGGCGGCGGGGTCGGAGAGTTCGGCTTCGATGAAGCGGAAGGTGACGCCGGCTTCTTCCAGGGTGGCGGCGGCGGTGGGGTTGAACTGCCGGCCGCTGATGACCACCCAGGCGCCCGCTTCGCCCAGGGCCTGGGCGATGGCAAGACCGATGCCGCGGGTGCCGCCGGTGACCAGTGCGACCTGGCCGTCGAGCCTGAATTTATCAAGGATCATGACTACCTCTTCTTGTGATTGTGGGTGCGATCGCAGGGATCTACAGGTCGACGTTGCTCGGCAGCAGCACCAGGTCGCGCACGGTGACGTTGCGCGGGCGGCTGAGCATGAACAGCACCGACTCGGCCACTTCGCGCGGCTCCATCAGCGAGCCGTTGGCCAGGGCGTCGGTGAGCTTGTCCTTGGGCCAGTCCTTGAGCAGGGCGGTGACCACCGGGCCGGGCAGCACCGAGCACACGCGGATGCCGTGGCGGGACACCTGGCGGCGCACCGTGTGGGCGAAGGCCTGCACGGCGAACTTGGAGGCGGTGTAGACCGGCTCGCACACCACGGGGATGACGCCGGCTACGGAGCTGGTGAGGACGATGTCGCCGGTGCAGCGCTCGACCATGTGCGGCAGCACCGTGCGGATGGCGCGGAAGGTGGCGTTGACGTTGAGGTTGAGCATGCGGTCCCAGGCGTCCGGGTCCGCGTCGAGCACGTCGCCGCCGACATAGGAACCGGCATTGGCGTGGAAGATGTCCAGGCGGCCATGGCGCCTGAGGATGGCGGCGAGCAGGCCGTCGACGCTTGTTGGGTCGAGCAGGTCGGCGACCCAGGGTGAGGCGTTTTCGCCGAGTGCTTCGCAGGCGTGTGCCAGGGCTTCTTCGCAGCGGTCGATGAGCACGACGTTCGCGCCTTCGGCGACCATCGCCCGTGCGCATTCCAGGCCGATACCCGCCGCCGCGCCGGTGATGGCGGCGACCTTCCCAGAGAGAGTGAGCATTGTGTGATCCCTTACAGCCAGACGGTTAGGAAAACCAATCCTTGACCCGACCTGTCCGTAGATCGGGCTGCCCGGCCACACGCGCGACGTGGGTCACGTGGCGTGGGGCGGGTCCATGCCTGCACATGCCCCGAGGGGCAATCCGGGCAGTGTAGACCAGATGGCGCTGGCCTGTGCAGGCGATTTCGCGTTCAGCGCTGCGGCTTGAGCTTGAGCAGGCCGCCGTCGTACCACACCAGGGCCAAGTCGCCGGACTGGGTGGTGTAGAAGGTGGGGTTGGCGCCCATCACCGGGCCCCAGCTGCCGGTTTCGCAATGCACCGAGTAGGAGGTGGTGTCGTGCATGCCGAGTTTTTCGAGCAGCGCACTGTTTTCCTCGTTGGGGTTGGCGGTGAGCGCGTTGATCACCGGCTGGCTGCAGGTGTCGCTGTTGCCGCCTTCGGAATCCCACTTCAGCGACTCCGGGCTGAAGGTGAGGGTCTTGTTCATCAGGCTGGGGTCGTCGTCGACCAGCGCCTGCACGCCGTCGTCGGACACCGCGACACCGGCGACGGTCCAGCGTCCATCGAAGGAAAAGCCCTTGGCCTCGATGGCCGCGGATTTGGCCGGGGTATCGCCAGTGCCATCGCAGCCGGCCAGCGCCAGCAGTCCGAAAGTCATCACCAGGGGGGCGACGAAGGTATTCATTCAACTATCTCCATGGGCGAAGGGTCTGAGTGTAGGCGCACGCTGGGCGATCCATCCGTCTGGATGACACTGAAAACGACAGCCATCCATCCGGGGATCTGCCACAGTCGCGCGTCGTGCTAGCATCCTGAGACTTGGACGTGGGGCTTGGATTCGGATCAGGATGGATCAGCGGTCGACACCAGGGTCGGCGGTGGCGCTCGATGTCATCGCCTGTTGCACCACAACATCACACGACGAAGAGCACCCATGCACACCAGCCTCCTAGATCTGTCGCAGCATCTGTCACAACCCGAGCGAAACGCCATCGCCGAAATCGAAGCGACCACCAGTATTCTTCGCCTAGTGACCCGTGTGACCCACATGAAGTTCGCCGCCATCGCCAAGTTCAGCGAGTCGGACTGGGTGACCTGCTCGGTGTACGACCCGGAGGACATCGGCCCAGACACGGGTGACAGCGTGCCGATCGAGACCACCATCTGCGATGAATTTCGCAGCATGCCCACTGCCCTGCTGATCCCCTCCATCAGCGAGGTGAAGCGCTTCGCGATCAAGCCGATCGTCAAGCAGTACCAGCTGGAGAGCTACGCCGGGGTGCCGATCTACCTGCCCGATGGGCGCCTGTACGGCGCGCTGTGTGCCCTGGATACCCAGCGCACCACCCTGGACGACCCGGATCTGGCCGAAACCCTGTCGCTGTTCTCGCGGCTGATCGGCTGCATTTTCTACAACAACATGCAGCAGGAAGCCGACGACTCGCGCGTGAGCTACGCGCGCTGAACGGCGCGGTGCTCCATTGAATGCAAACAGGGCATGACGCTGTCGCCAGCGCATGCCCTGTTCGTTTGCGGGCCGATCACAGACGGAAGCGGCCGACCATGTCGTTGAACGAGATGGCCAGGCGCGACAGCTCCTGAGCCGAGGCGGTGGTCTGGTGGGCGCCGGCGGCGGTCTGGGTGGAGAGGTCCTGGATGTTGACCAGGTTCTTGTCCACTTCACGGGCCACGTTGGCCTGCTCTTCACAGGCGCTGGCGATGACCAGGTTGCGGTCGTTGATGCTGGCGATGCCCGAAGCGATGGCTTCCAGGGCCTGACCGGTGGCCGTGGCCAGCTTCTGGGTGTTGTTGACCAGCGTCTGGCTCTTGGCCATGGCCACTACGGCCTCGTCGGCGCGCGACTGCACGCTGCCGATCATCTGCTCGATTTCCACGGTGGACGACTGGGTGCGGGCGGCCAGTGCCCGCACCTCGTCGGCCACCACGGCGAAGCCGCGCCCCTGTTCGCCGGCACGCGCGGCTTCGATGGCGGCGTTGAGCGCCAGCAGGTTGGTCTGCTCGGCGATGCCGCGGATCACGTCCAGCACCTTGGCGATGTCCTTCACCTGACCGGCCAGATGCTCGACGGTGGTCGAGGACGCCTGGATTTCGACCGTGGCGCTGTTCACCGCCGCCACGGCATCACGGGCCTGGCCGACGCCCTGATCGGCCTGCTGGCGCGCCGCCTTCGAGGCTTCGGAGGTGGAGACGGCGTTGCGGGCCACTTCGTCCACCGACGACGTCATCTCGTTCACGGCAGTGGCGGCCTGCTGGATTTCGTCGTTCTGGCGCAGCAGGCCGCGGCTGCCGTCTTCGGTCACCGAGTTCAGCTCTTCGGCGGCGGAGGCCAGCTGATGGGAGGCGTCGGAGATCTGCTGCAAGGTGCGCTTGAGGCTGTCCTGCATCTCGCCGATGGCGTTGATCAACTGGCCGGTCTCATCGCCGTTGGCACTGGCGACTTTCTGCGTGAGGTCGCCCTGGGCCACGCGCTGCGCGGCGGTCACCGCCTCGGCGATGGGCCTGCCGATGGCCCGGCTGATGAACAGGCCCAGCGCGATGGCGATGATGAACGCGACCACGATGCCGGCATACAGCACGGTGGTGACCTGACTTTCCTGAGCGGTCGCGTCTGCCGCGCCTTCGGTGATCTGGCGATTGTTCGAGTCGACGATGATGCCCAGTTCGGTCAGCGCCTTGTCGTAGGACTGCGCGAGGTCGCCGGACAGTAACGTGCGCGCCCCTTTCAGATCGCCGCTTTGCACCAGATTGACCGCTTGTTGCAACTGACCTTGGTACACCGGCCACAGGGTTTCGAAGCGGTCCCCGGCGGCGCGTTCATCGTCTTCCAACGGCGTGGCACGATAGATGGCGAAGGCTTTTTCGCTGGCCGCCCGGTAGTCGGTCATTTCCCTGAGGATGCCGTCGCGGGTCGGTTGCGGCGCGCCTTCGGCAGCGGCCGTGAGCAGCGAGTACAGCGCGCGCTGCTGGGCGATCACATCGCCGCGGGTTTCGGCGGTCTTGGCCACCGACACCAGGTTGTTGGTGAATACCAGGCTCAGGCTCTGGGCCATCTGGCCCACCCCTCGGCTACCGAGCATACCGATGGCCAGGGTGATGAAGGCGCACACGGCGAACGCCGTCACCAGTTTGGTCGAAATACGGGCGTCTCTGAGAAAACTCATGGTGGTCTCGATGTGAAGTGAGTCGATACCAGCGTATCGACATCATCGGAGCCTTTTTGAGGGATATTATGGGATCCAAGATGTAAGGTTGTTCATGGAACTTTCCAGCGATAGCGAGCTGTTCGTCCTATCGGTTTCGGCGATCGGAAAAGCGGTTTGTCACCTTGTAGATCTGCCGTTGTCTTACGGGTGAGGCGTGAATGGCATCTATCCTCTGAATGAAGATGCATTCTCGCGTCATGGACCTGCGACCGTCGTTCGAGGGTCGCTGGCCGATCTAGCCATCACAGGAGTCGTCGATGAAACTCACCCCTTCCCTCTTGCTGGGCGCTCTGCTCGCCGGCGGCGCCCTGCACGCCAGCGCCGCCGATCAATACCTGCCGGACCTGGTACAGAAAGCGCCGTACAAAGCAGCGTACGCGAAAATGGTGGCGCTGCCGGAATGGATCAGCCAGGGCAAGGGCACCGCTACGCCGCTGCGCAAGGTCAAGCTGGACAACGACACGGTGCTGGTCGGCAACGTATGCAAGCCGCATGACTGCAAGAACAACCAGCTGGTGGTGGTGTTCGATGCCAAGGGCACGCAGTCGTGGGGCTTGCTGGCCACGCGCCAGGAAAACGACGAGGCCTACGAGAAGCACTATCTCGGCGCGCCGAACGAGACGGTGAAAAAGCTGCTGGAAAGCACCTTCGAGCGAGACAATCCCGATGATTGAGTGACGGGGCCGTAGCCCCGTCAGGCTTCTCAGCCGCGCATCATGTCGGCGGCTTGCTGAGTGGCCTCGGTGGTGCGCGTGGCCAGTTTTCGCACCTCGTCGGCCACCACCGCGAAGCCCCGGCCCGCCTCGCCAGCACGCGCCGCTTCGATGGCCGCGTTGAGCGCCAGCAGGTTGGTCTGGCTGGCGATGCTCTGGATGGTGCCGACGATCTGCGTGAGCTTGGCGATGTTCGACTCCAGGGTGCGCTGGTGCGCCGCCTCGGTGTCGCGCATGGCCTTCTGCTGGTGTTGCAGGTCGACGTCCACCAACGCGCCCACCACCCGCAACGGTGCGCCGCTGGCATCGCGCTTGGTCTGCCCGCGGGCGCGGAACCAGCGGTATTCGCCGCTCTTGATCTTCAGGCGGTACTCGATGTCGAAGGGGGTCTTGCCGCTGCGGTCGTTCAGGTGCGCCTGGAAGGCCTGGAGGCTATAGGCCTTGTCTTCGGGGTGCAGGCGCGAGGCCCAGCTGTCGAGTACGTCGGGGAATTCCTCGACGGTCTCGAAACCGAGCAGGCGGCGGAACTGCGGCGACCACCAGAAGGGGTTCTTCGGGTTGACCGGATCGCCCGCGATCACTTCCATGTCCCACAGGCCGTCGGACAGCATTTCGCGCGCCAGCTCGAAACGGGTGATGATCACGTCGTGGGCCTGGGCGCGTTCGAGTTCGTCGTGGATGTCGCGCAGCGCACCGGCCACGCGCAGTGGCGTGCCGCGGCCGTCGCGCAGGGTCTCGCCCTGGGCGAAGAACCAGCGGTAGCTGCCGTCCTTCATGGCCAGGCGGTTCTTCACCCGGTAGGGGGTCATGCCGGACTTGTCGTTGAGGTGGCGGGCGAAGGCGTCCAGGGTGGCGGCGCGGTCGTCCGGGTGCAGGCGGTCGGCCCAGCTGGCCAGCACGTTGGGGAAATCCTGCTCGTTGCGAAAGCCGAGCATTTCGCGGAACTGCTGCGACCACCAGAAGCGGTTGCGCGGATTGACCGGATCGCCTGCCACCACCTCCATATCCCACAGGCCCTCGCTGGAAGCGCGGTTGACCAGGTCGAAACGGGTTTCCGAGGCGCGCGCGCTGGCATCGGCCTCGGCCAGCAGCTGGCGCGCCGACTCCAGTTCGCGCTCCAGCTCGGCGATGCGCGCGCTGTCCTGCACCGCCTGCGCTTCGCGGGAGGTCCAGGCCTGTTGCACGGCGGTCCAGTTGGCCGGGCCTTGGTCGGAAAGAGAGAGGGATTGGGTCAGTTGCTTGAGGGCCTGACGTTCGCCGGAGGGACGCAAGAGATGCAGCATGGTGGCAATACTCGAAGAGAGACGAATGCCTTTCCATGGCTGACAGGGTGGATCTGCGCGGCGCATCGTGGCGGGCGGAAAAGGCCCGACGCGACCTGCGCAACCTTCGACACGCAGGGCGTGGCAAAGGTTGCGCAGCATTAATGGCTATATGATATCCAAGCTCTGCGCATCCTGCTGGCCGACCCGCGGCCTTTCGTCGGGCTACGGCATGCCCAGCCACTGCGGCAGGGCCAGCGAGATGAACGGCACGTAGGTCACCAGCACCAGGAACAGCAGCAGGATCGACAGCCATGGCAGCGCGGCGCGGATGGTCTGGCCCAGGGTCAGGCCGGTCACCGCGCTGGTGACGAACAGGTTCAGCCCCACCGGCGGGTGCACCAGGCCGATCTCCATGTTCACCACCATGACGATGCCCAGGTGGATCGGGTCGATGCCCAGCTTCATGGCGATGGGGAAGAAGATCGGCGCCAGGATCAGGATGATCGCCGAAGGCTCCATGAAGCTGCCGGCCACCAGCAGGACGATGTTGACCATGATCAGGAAACCGATCGGCGTCAGGCCCTCGGAGAGCACCCACTGGGTGATCTGCTGGGGAATCTGCTCGGTGGTCAGCACGTGGGCGAAGAGCATGGCGTTGGCGATGATGAACAGCAGCATGATGGTCAGGCGGCCGGATTCGAGCAGCACCCGGGGGCATTCGCGCCAGCTCATGTCGCGGTACACGAACAGGGCGATGAACGCCGAGTACACCGCCGCCACCGCCGCCGCCTCGGTGGGGGTGAACATGCCGCTGTAGATGCCGCCGAGGATGATCACCAGCAGCAGCAGGCCCCAGAACGCGCGGCGTGCCGTGCGCAGCCATTCGGAAAAGCTGGCGCGCGGCAGGGCCGGCAGGTTCTTGATGCGCGCGACGATGTAGATCGCCACCATCAGGAAGATGCCCAGCAGGATGCCGGGGATCACGCCCGCCATGAACAGCTTGCCCACCGAGGTTTCAGTGGCGGCCGAGTACACCACCATGACGATCGACGGCGGAATGAGGATGCCCAGGGTGCCCGCGTTACAGATGATCCCGGCGCCGAACTCCTTGGGATAGCCCGAGCGCACCATGCCGGCCACGGCTATCGAGCCCACCGCCGCCACGGTGGCGGGCGAGGAGCCGGAGAGCGCAGCGAACAGCATGCAGGCCAGCACTGCCGCGATGGCCAGGCCGCCGCGGATGTGTCCGACACAGGCGTTGGCGAAATCGATCAGGCGCCGGGCCACGCCACCGGTGGTCATGAACGCGCCGGACAGCAGGAAGAACGGGATGGCCAGGAAGGTATAGCTGTCGGAGGTCTCGAACAGCTTGATCGCCAGCGAGCTGAGCGAGTCCTGGCTGAACAGCAGGATCGATACGGCGCCGGACAGCCCCAGGGAAATGGCGATCGGCACGCCGAGGAACATGAACACGAACAGCAGCAGGAACAGGCAGATGACGGTCATCAGTGCGACTCCTCGCCCGGGTTGGCCAGCTTGCTCGCCTCGCCCGCTTCGTCGGCCAGGCCCAGGCTGGTCTGGCGATGGGTGACGATGCGGTAGAGAATTTCCAGGTAGCGCACGATGATCAGGGCGAAGCCGAACGGCACGATCAGCGCGATGTGGCCGATCTTGATGCCGTAGCGGTCCAGGTCCTCGGCGCCGATGCCGGCGGTGAGCACCGCGCTCACCCATTTGATGCTGGCGATCAGGAACAGGCCCGCGTAGGCCAGGCAGCAGGCGCAGGCGATCATCGCCAGCACGCGTTGCACGGGCTTGCGCGCGCGACGCACCAGCACGTCGACGCCCAGGTGGCCGGCGGTACGCACGCCGTAGGCGATGCCGAAGAAGATCAGCCAGCCGAACAGCGCTTTGGTGAGGGCGATGCTCCAGGTCATCTCCTGGGCGTAGCCCATCAGGTGGTCGCCGATGTCGAGCATCAGTTCGCTGGCGAAGCTCCAGTGGTCGGCGAGGCTGTAGAACATCGTGTAGAGGTTGTTCACCGCCACGTAGAGGAAGGTGATCAAGGTCATGGCCGCCAGGAGGAAGGCGATCATGCCTTCCTCGAAGTGCTCCCAGACGTATCTGAACCGTTGCATGGGCAGTCTCCGGACGAGTTGAGGCCGGGCCGACTGGCTAGCAGACGGCCGAGGACGGGGACGTGGATCAGGACGCGGTGTTGGCGGCGTCGGCAGCCTTGATCAGGTCGGCGCCGATCTGCCCCGAGAACTTGTCCCACACCGGGCGCATGGCCTCGCGCCACTGAGCGCGCTGCTCGGGGGTGAGGGGGTCGATCTCGCTGGTCTTGGCGTCGATGATCTTCTGCCGCGAGGCAAGGTTGAGTTCTTCGGCCTGGCGATTCACCTCGACCGTGACCTTGTCGATGATGACCTGCAGTTCACTGCGCACGTCTTCAGGCAGACCGCTCCAGAACTTGGCGTTGGTGATCACCATGTAGTCGATCAGGCCATGGTTGGTTTCGGTGAAGTACTTCTGCACTTCGTAGACCTTCTGGCTTTCGTAGTTCGACCAGGTGTTCTCGGTGCCGTTGACGGTGCCGGCCTGCAGGCCCTGGTAGACCTCGGCGAAGCTCATCTTGCGCGGATTGGCGCGAATTTCGGTGAACTGTGCCTCCAGCACGCTGGACGCCTGGACGCGGAACTTCATGCCGCGGGCATCCTTGGGCAGGATCACCTTCTTGTTCGCAGAAAGCTGCTTGAGGCCGTTATGCCAGTATGCCAGGCCACGGATGCCCTTGTCTTCCATGGAAGTCAGCAGCGCCTTGCCTTGCGGGCCTTGCTGGAAGCGGTCGACGGCGGCGAGGTCGTTGAACAGGAATGGCAGGTCGAACAGTTGCACCTGCGGGTTGTAGTGCTCGAACTTGGCCAGCGACGGTGCCAGCATCTGCACGTCGCCCAGCAGCAGCGCTTCCATTTCCTTGCCATCGCCGAACAGCGACGAGTTGGGATAGACCTCGACCTTGACCTTGCCCTGGAGCTGCGGATCGGCCTCCACCAGTTTCTTGAACATCTGCGCGCCCTGGCCTTTGGGCGTGTTTTCGGCCACCACGTGGGCGAACTTGATGATCACAGGATCAGCGGCCTGGGCGAGAGCGGAAAGGGATACGGCGGCGGCGCACAGCAGCGCCTGGGTCAGCTTCAACATCGATGTCACCTTTTATTGTTGTTGGATGAGTCAGCAGCGACGCGTGCCAAGGTCAAGATGGCCCAGGCGGGTGTGTTTACAGAATCAGCATTTGTGTAATGGCGCGTTCGGCTGGCCTGAACGCACCCAGCAAGTGTAGCTGCTGGTGTCCGCACTGCCGGTGATCGCGGGGAAATAACCCCCACGCTCCGATGCCTTCAAGTTGCGAGGGCCAACAACCGCTGCGCACGCAGCAGCACCGGTGCGTCGACCATCTGCCCGTCGAGCAGGAACGCCCCTGCCCCGCCAGCGGCCGCGCTGGCGTCGACCACCCGCTGCGCCCAGGCCAGCACCTGCCCATCGGGCACCAGTGCGGCGTGGATCAGCGGCACCTGGCTGGGGTGGATGCACAGGGCGCCGCCGTAGCCCAGGTCACTGGCATGACGCATGGCGCGCTGCTGCCCTTCGGGGTCGCCAATGGCCGGGAACACGCCATCGAGCGGCGGCGCCAAGTCGGCGCCGCGCGAATGCAGTTGCACGGCCATGCGCGCCTGATCGAGAAACGCCTGGGCCGAAGCGCTGTCGGTGTTCAGGTTCAAGTCCAGCGCCAGGTCGAGGCTGCCGAAGGACAATCGCTCGACCCCTTCGGCCCCGGCGATGCGCGCCAGGGCGAGCAGCCCCTTGGCCGTCTCGATGATCGGCAGCACCGGCTTGCCGGTACGCCAGGCCAGCGCCACCTGCGCAGCGCTTTCCACCTTGGGCAGCAGCACCGCGACCACCCCGGGTTGCGTAGCGCAGAACGCCAGGTCGTCAGCGTGGCCGGGGTGCTGCGGGGCATTGACCCGCACCCATACCCGTGCCTGCGGGTGGCTGGCCAGAAAAGCCGCGAGGTGCTGGCGCGCCTGGGCCTTGAGCGCTTCTTCCACCGCATCCTCGAAATCGACGATCACGGCATCGGCACCCGCTGCCAGGGCCTTGGCGAACCGCTCGGGGCGACTGCCCGGCACGAACAATGCGGAACGTACGGTCGATCCTTTCATCGGCATCCTCTCCTGAAACTCACACCACACCCGCCGCCGCGAGCCGCGCCTGGTCTTCGCTGGAAAAGCCCAGCTCCTGAAGAATCGCCGCGCTGTGCTCGCCCAGCGCCGGGACCGGGTCCATGCGCGGGGTGAAGGCGGCGTTGCGCCCTGGTGGCAACAGCGAGGGTAACGGGCCGGCAGGGCTGCCCACTTCGCGCCAGCGGTCGCGCGCGGCCAATTGCGAGTGCTGCCACACGCCCCGCATGTCGTTGACCCGGGCATTGGCGATCTGCGCGTCCTCCAGGCGCGCCACCACCTCGTCCAGCGACAGGCTGGCGAAGCCGTCGACGATGATCTGGCGCAGCACTTCGCGGTGCTCGGAGCGGCGGAAGTTGGCGGAGAAGCGGGGATCGCCGGCCAGTGCCGGATCCAGCAGCACCTTTTCGCAGAACAGCTGCCATTCGCGCTCGTTCTGCAGGCCGAGCATGATGGTGCCGCCGCCCCCGGTCGGGAACGGGCCGTAGGGGTAGATGGTGGAGTGCGAGGCACCGGCGCGCGGCGGCGGCGGCGCGCCGTCGTAGGCGTAGTACATGGGGTAGCCCATCCACTCCACCAGGCTCTCGAGCATCGACACGTCGATGCGACTGCCCACGCCGGTCTTGTCGCGCAGCAGCAGTGCCGAAAGCACACCGGTGTAGGCGTACATGCCCGCGGCGATGTCGGCCACCGAGCAGCCCGCCTTGGCCATGCCCTCCTCGCCCGGCGCACCGGTCACCGAGAGGAAGCCGCCTTCGCTCTGTATCAGCAGGTCGTAGGCTTTCTTCTTCTCGTAGGGTCCGCCTTCGCCATAGCCGGAAATGTCGCAGACGATCAACCGAGGAAAGCGCGCATGCAGCTTTTCGAACGACAGGCCCATGCGCGCCGCCGCGCCGGGGGCGAGGTTCTGCACCAGCACGTCGGCCTTGGCCAGCAGGGCGTCGAGAATGCCGTCGGCTTCGCGCTGCTTGAGGTCCAGGGTCAGGCTCTGCTTGGAGCGATTGGTCCACACGAAGTGCGAGGCCAGGCCGGCCACGCGCTGGTCGTAGCCGCGGGCGAAATCGCCGCTGCCGGGACGTTCGATCTTGATCACCCGCGCGCCCAGGTCCGCCAGTTGGCGGGTGCAGAACGGCGCGGCGATGGCATGTTCCAGGCTGACGACGGTGATGCCGTCCAGCGGACGGGGAGCGGTGGCGGTCATGGCTGAGTCCTGTTCGATGTTCAATGCAGATCCGCCAGCGACGGCGTCTCGCGCAGTTGCCAGACCCGCGCGATCAACGCCCGGCCCTCGGCTTCGTCGCGCTGTCCGGCATAGGCCAGCAGGCGTTGGAACTTGGCTTCCAGTTCCGGGCGGGTCAGGGTGTTGCCCGGATCGCCCTTGGGCTGGTCGATGGCGGCGCTGAAGGTGCGGCCATCGACATCGCGCACCTGCACACGTCCCAGCCAGCGCGCCGGATAGGCGGCGTCCACTTCGGCGTCAAGCTGCATGCGCACCTTGTCGCGAAAAGCCGCCACCTGGCGATCGGTCAGGGCCAGGTCGCGAAACTCCAGCAGTTGCGCACTGCCATGCACGGCAATCAACCCGAGCACCGTGCCCATGGAGAATTTGGCCTGGTGCACCGTGCTGGGCACGTCCACCCGTCCCAGCACATCGAGCGCGCCCTGGTGCACCTGGGCGACCACTTCGGCGATCTGCCCGTGGGCCAAGCCTTCGCGCTGCATCAGCTGCAGCAAGGCATCGGCGGCCGGATGGGTGTGGCGGCACGAGGCGTGGAACTTGAACGAGGTCTCGGCCAGCGCCCAGCGGCTGCCCAGGCGATCGGACAAGCGCGAGGGGTCGGCATCGTGCGACATGCCCGCCGCCAGGCCCTGCTCGCCTTCGAGAATGTTGCGCGCCCCGCTCAGGCCATCGGCGGTGAGGTAGGCGGCCAGCAAGCCGTCGGCAGCGGCCTTGGCGGTGTGCAGTTGCTTGGAGTCGGCGGCATCGCGCAGGAATTCCCAGAGCCCGGCGGCCTGGGTGCCGGCGCTGCCCAGCAGGTTGATGAACTGCTCGCGGTCCAGGCCCATCAGCTTGCCCACGCCTACGGCGGCGGCCAGGGTGCCGACCGTGGCGGTGGTGTGGAAGATGCGGTAGTGCGAGCGGCCGAGGAACTCGCCAATGCGGATGCCGGCCTCATAGCCGGCCACCGCCGCCAGCAGCAGCTCCTGACCGGATTTGCCCAGGTCCTGGGCCGCGGCCAGCACGGCGGAGAACACTACAGTGGCCGGGTGCAGCACCGAGCTGTTGTGCAGGTCGTCCTGCTCGACCAGGTGCGAGGCAGCGCCGTTGACCAGCGCGGCGAAGTACGCCGAGGTACGCTGGCCGCTGCCCAGGATCCGGGCACGGCCGGAGCTGGGCCCCATGCGTTGGGCATAGCGCTCGAACAGGGGGATCGGGTGCGAGCCCTGGCTGGCCAGGGCCGAGCCCAGCCAGTCGAGGAACAGGTCCTCGCAGCGGGCGAGCACCTGTTCGGGAATGTCGCTGTAGCGCAGTTCGGCGAGAAAGTCGGCCAGGGCCTGGGTATCGCGCATGCTCGGCTCCTCAGAAACTGCGCGGCAGCTCGAGCAGGTGCTCGGCCACGTACGACAGGATCAGGTTGGTGGAAATCGGTGCCACCTGGTACAGGCGGGTCTCGCGGAACTTGCGCTCCACGTCGTATTCGTTGGCGAAGCCGAACCCGCCGTGGGTCTGCAGGCAGGCGTTGGCCGCTTCCCAGGAGGCCTTGGCGGCCAGGTACTTGGCCATGTTCGCCGCGGCGCCGGCGTTGGCGCCGCGGTCGTACTCGGCACAGGCGCGCCAGCGCATCAGGTCGGCGGCCTCCAGCTCGATGTGGGCCTCGGCGATGGGGAACTGCACGCCCTGGTTCTGGCCGATCGGGCGACCGAACACCACGCGGTCGCGGGCGTACTGGCTGGCCTTCTCGACGAACCAGCGGCCGTCGCCGATGCACTCGGCCGCGATCAGCGTGCGCTCGGCGTTCAGGCCATCGAGGATGTAGCGAAAGCCCTTGCCCTCTTCGCCGATCAGGCTGCTGGCCGGGATGCGCAGGTTGTCGAAGAACAGCTCGTTGGTCTCATGGTTGACCATGTTGGCGATCGGCTGCACGGTCAGGCCGTTGCCGATGGCCTGGTGCAGGTCGACCAGGAAGATCGACATGCCCTCGGACTTCTTCTTCACCTGCGACAGCGGCGTGGTGCGCGCCAGCAGGATCATCAGGTCCGAATGCTGGATGCGCGAGATCCACACCTTCTGGCCGTTGATCACGTAGTGCTCGCCGTCGCGCACGGCGGTGGTCTTGAGTTGGGTGGTGTCGGTGCCGGTGGTCGGCTCGGTGACGCCCATCGATTGCAGGCGCAGCTCGCCGCTGGCCAGCTTGGGCAGGTAGAAGCGCTTCTGCGCCTCGCTGCCGTGACGCAGCAGGGTGAACATGTTGTACATCTGGCCGTGGATGGTCCCGGAGTTGCCACCGCAGTGGTTCACTTCTTCCAGGATCACCGAGGCTTCGGCCAGGCCCAGGCCCGAGCCGCCGTATTCCTCGGGGATCATCGCCGACAGCCAGCCGGCCTCGGTCATGGCCTTGACGAAGGCTTCCGGGAAGCCCTTGCGTTCATCGATCTGGCGCCAGTAGTCGGCGGGGTAGTCGGCGCACAAGGCGCGCACGCCTTCGCGGATGGCGTTGAGGTCATCGCTGTCGTAGCTGTGCATGGCGGGAGTCTCTGCTGAGGCTGGAGGTCGGTCAGTCGAAGGTCACTTCGGCGCTCTGGGCGATGCCGTCGGCGTTGCCCGCCCACAGGCGCGCCTGGCCGGCAGCGTCGAGGCGGCCGCTCACCTGGAACGGAGTCGGCAGGGTCAGCGGGCGCAGGCCGCGGTAGGCGAAATGGCGCACGCGCTTGTCGGGGTGGGCGCGCACGAACGCGCGCAGGTTCAGGGTGGCGATCAGCGGGCCGTGCACCACCAGGTCGGGGTAGCCTTCGGTGCCGGTCACGTAGGGCTGGTCGTAGTGGATGCGGTGGCCGTTGAAGGTCACGGCCGAATAGCGGAACAGCAGGGTCGGCGTCGGTGTGACGGTCTCGCTCCACTGCCCGGCCTCGCACGGGGTGCCACTGCCGGCCTTGGGCGGGGTGGGCTCGCGGTAGACGATGTCCTGTTCCTCGCGCACGCACAGCCGGTCGTCCTGGCGGTAGTCGTGGCGCACGGTGACGAACAGCAGCGCTCCGCTGCGGCCCTGTTTCTCTTCCACCTGCAGGACCGTGGACAGCCGATGGGCCTCGCCGCCGACCTTCAGCGGCGCGAAGAACTCGACGCGCCCGCCGGCCCACATGCGATTGCGCCCCTCGGCCGGCGGCAGGAAGCCGCCGCGTGCCGGATGCCCGTCCTGCCCCAACTGCGCCTCGGCCACCGGCTCCTGGAAGAAGCACCAGGTCCACAGGTGCGGCAGCGCTTCACCATGGCCCGGCGCCGTTTCGCCGAAGGTCGCGGCGATGCGCTTGACCAGGTTGCGGCTGAGTACGTCCCAGGCTTCTTCGGTGCGGCCGATCCAGGCGCTGTAATCGATTGGGTGCGTTGCAGCAGTCATGAGCAGGGGCCTCTGGGTCTTGTTATTGTGCCGAGGGGCAGCGGCAAGCGGCGAGCAGGCGATGTTCCAAGCTTTGCCGGCGGCTTGCAGCGGCGGGTCTGGCTGGATGATGCGAGGCGCCCGGCATTCTGTGAATTTGCATTTGTGTAAGGCAGCGTTCATAACTGCCGAACGCCATCACCGTGACAGGATCCCCCCATGCATTTCGACCTGGCTGATCTGCGGCTCTTCATTCACATCGGCGAATCGCCGAGCCTGACCCAGGGCGCGCGCCGCGCCTTCCTCTCGCCGGCGGCGGCCAGCGCGCGGATCAAGGCGCTGGAGGCGCAGTTCGAAACGCGCCTGCTGTACCGCGACAGCCGTGGCGTGGAGCTCACGCCCGCCGGGCAGAAGCTGCTCACCCACGCGCGCCTGATCATGCGTCAGGTGGAATACCTGAAGGCCGAGTTCACCCAGTTCGGTACCGATTCGGCCGGGCACATCCGCATTTTCGCCAACACCACGGCGGTCACCGAGTTCCTCCCCGAAGTGCTGGCCGGCTTTCTCGCCGAACGGCCTGGCGTGACGGTGGATCTGCAGGAGCGGCTGTCACGGGACATCGTGCGCGGGGTGCTGGACGGCAGCAGCGACATGGGCATCATCGCCGGTCCCGTGGAAGCGGCAGGCTTGCAGGTGATGCGCTTCAGCACCGACCGCCTGGTGCTGATCGTGCCGGCCGGGCACGAGCTGACCAGGCATCGACAGGTTACGCTGAAACAGACCCTGGCCTACCAGCACATCGGCCTGCACGACGGCAGCACCCTGCTGACCTTCCTGCGCGAACACGTCGAACGCATGGGCCAGACCCTGGCGCTGCGCATCCAGTTGTCCGGCTTCGAAGCCATTTGCCGGATGGTCGAGGCTGGGGTGGGGATCGGCATCATTCCCGAGTCGGCGGCGCGGCGTCACAGCCACACCATGAACCTGGCGACCATCGGCCTGGACGAAGCGTGGGCGGTACGCGAGCGCAGCATTCTGGTGCGCGAGCTGGAGGCGCTGCCCGGTACGGTGAGGGCGTTGATCGCGGCGCTGATGCAGCATGGCAGTGCCGAATCGGCAGCGCCGACGAGCGCGGGGGCAGAGGTGGGGCGGTGATCTCTGCCGCCCGGGACCGCTGGGCGGACCTCGGTGCCCAGGCGCTGTCTGGAAGGCCGAGCGCGTTACCCCTGCCCTCGCAATTTCGCCAGCTCCACCTTGGCCGCTGCGCAGGCACAGTAATCGAGCAGCATGCCCATGACCTGGCGGTTGTCGAGGACCTTGCCCTGATGCGTCAGGCCGAAGAAGGTGCAGATGATCTCGGGCGCCTTGCCAGGCTTGACCTTGGCCTTGGGCAGCCAGGGCCCCAGGGTATTGCGGGTGCCTGGCAGGGCTGCGCCTTCTCTGAGGGTGAGCACGATCTTCATCTGCCGGCCCTCCTTGACGTGCGCCTGTATCAAGTCCAGCAATGACACTTCGCGGTCCAGGCAGACGAATTCGAGGGTGTCGTGGGTCAGGCGCAGCAGCGTGCGCTTGCCGGCATCACGCTGGAGCCACAGGCTGCGCGCCGTCGCCACGGCCAGCAGCAACAGTGCCAGCCCGGCCAGCCAGGCCTTGGCGCTGGTCAGACACCAGCCGCCCAGCACTACCAGAAACACCAGGCTGGTCACGAGGATCATGCGCACCCGCCCGCTTTCGGGCAGCTCGGTGACGGGCGGCACAGCCGCCAGCTGCGCTTCGTGCTCGGCGATCGCGGCCTGGCGCCGGGCGTCCATTCGCTGGTCGAATTCACGGCCCAGCGACTGGGACAGGTGGTCTAGCGAACTTTTGTCAACGCTCATGCGCGTGCTCCTTGAGTGGGGGTGTGGGAGGCGCCCAACAGGCTCTCGAACCAGTGCCGGTCGTTGTCGCTGGGTATGCGGGTGGCGGCCGCCAGCAGTTCGCCGTCTGGCTCGACACGGAGCTGGCGCAGGCGCAGGGCGGTCGGCGGGTGGCTGTCGAACGGATGCGCCAGGGCCTGTTGCAGCACCGGCTCGTCCAGTACCAGTGGATGCAGGCGCAGGTGTTCCTGCCACGCCTGCAACACGTTCGTCCCACCCCGCGACGCCAGCATCGGCTCCAGCGCCTGGTCCAGGGCGATCACGCGCAGCAAAGCCTGGCAGAACACCTGCGGCCCGCTCACCTGCGCGCCGACACGGTCGGCCTCCAGTTCCTGGGCGCGGCTCCAGTGCTGCACCGCACGCTCGAACTGCTGGAGGAACTGCCCGGCCATCCACAGCGCCGGCCGCTCCAGCCAGGGTGGAGGGCCGTCGTTGTCGGTCAGGTGGGCGTAATGCGCGCACATCAGGCTGAAGTGCGCGGCCAATTCACTGCTGCGCTCGGTGTCCTGGGAGCGGAAATGTCCCAGCTCGTGGCCGATCACCGCGGCGGTCTCGGCCTGGCTCAGCGCGCACAGGGCAGTGAGCGGCAGGTACAGCGTGCGCCCTTGCAGCGCCTGCCCCGAGGGTTGCAGCAGCACCGGCACACTGGTGACGAAGAACGACTGGTCCAGCCCCACGACAAGATGATCCGGCGTCGGCGCTCCGACCTGTTCGGCCAGGCCACGCACCCATGCCCACACCGCCGGGGCCTGCTCCTGGCTCAGCGTGCGCCCCAAGAAACTCGACGAGGGCGACTCCAGCAGTGTCCACTGCCGCCGCAGGCGGTCGATCATCACCACGCCGGCACAGATCATCGACACCATCGACAGCACGATGATCAGCGCGCTCAGCCCGCCTTGCCTGAAGTTGCTGTAGCCCCAACTGATCTCGTACAGCAGCGCCAGCCCCAGCGAGGCGACCAGCAGGCCGGTGTAGCCGATCAGGCAACGCCCCAGCACGTGCCAACTGCGGGCCAGCCGCTGCTCCAGGAACGCCTGGGACAGCCGTGCTCGCCAGGCATCGATGCGGATCTTCAGCCAGGTGCCGATGCCGGCCAGCAGCGCCGCGACGGCCAGCCAGTAGGCCAGCTCGCCCAGCAACGCACGCAGGTGCAGGGACCCGGCGTCGGCGTCGACCTGATCGATCTGTCGCTGGAAGTCCCGGGCGCGGTCCTCCGGGCGGATCACTTCATTGCGTTCGCGCGCCGACAGCTGCGCGAGCAAGGCGTCGTCAGGCGCGTCGATCCACTGGCGCATGATGTCGGCGGTCTGTAGATCGCGGTTGGCCCGCCAGGCTTGCTGGGACGTCCAGGCCATCAGCAACAGGGGCAGCAGGATCACGGGCAATGCCCACCACACACGCTTGGTCAGATTCAAGAAGGTGTCTCCCGACCGGATGAGTCGACATGAAGGTCAAGGTGCAGCGCCGTAGCGCTGAACCTGGGGAAAAAGCTGGGCCAGGGTGTGCCGCGCCTGCGCCGCTTCCAGATAGGCGTACAGCAGGTCCTTGAGGGCGTGCAGTTCGAGGCGCTGGCCGTCCACCGTCGCGTTGCACAGCCACAGGTCCAGGCCCAGCCCGCCAGCGACAGGACTGGCATCGGGCGCCCTGAGCGACTTGAAGCAGGGCGGTCGCAGGGCCGGTGCCTGGGCGAAGCCCGCCACCCAGTACGTCAGGCGCAGGCGCACGAAGCCTTGGTCCAGTTCGAAGCCCGAGAAACCGTGCAGCGGTGCCGGCCCGTTGGCGTTGCTGAAGGTCACGCTGTCGGGTGTCAGGACCAGGATGCACTGGCCATGGCGCCGCCGCAGCGCATCCGCCAGCCACAGCAGCCCGGCACCGGCCGCGACCAGCAGCAGTGCGACGATCCAGGCGGTCAGCAAGGCAGGCCTGGCCGGTGAGGCGCCGATCAGCGCCATCAGCCACAGCAGCCAGACGCCCAGTGCGATCACCAACGTACCGCCAATGGCGCAGGCCAGGGCCTTGCCCAAGGCATGCTCACGCACCTCCACCCGCCCGGTCGGGCCTACGGCCGCAGCCTGCAAGGTATCCAGGTGCGCAGCGCGCGCCGCCTCATCCATCGGCCTGCAACATCTCGAGCTGGCGCTGGGCACACGCGGCATCACGGTAGGCTTCGAGCAGGGTGGCCATCTCGCGGGCCGAGACCTTGCGGCCATTGCTCATCAAGCCGGCGGACATGATGCGGATGCTCGGCTCGTCCTTGTCGACCACCGCCTGGTCGGCGAAGAACGCCATGTGTCGCACACGGTGGGACGGCAGGACGGCATCGCCGCTCATCGTCAGCTCCTGGGCGGTGATCAGGCCCTCTTCCTTGACCACGATGTCTTCGACATCGGCCAACTGGAACGGCGCCGACAGCGTGTCGACCCAGCCTTCGCGGCGGGTCAGGCGCATGAACACCTGGGTGCCCGAGTGGCGGTGCTGCCAGAACAGCGTCACGCCGAACAGCACCAGGGCCACGGCGCACAGCGTGACGAGCAGCTTGCCAGTGGACAGGCCGAAGAACACGCCGCCGAGCGAGGCCAGCGCCACCAGCGGCCCCCAGACCTTGTAGCGGTTGGAATTGGTGAATTCGGTCTGCTCGGGCACCCGCTCGGCGGTCTGCCGCAGGGCGGCGAGCACGCGGTCGCGCTGCCCGTCGCGGGACTGTTCATAGGCGGCGCTGTTCGAGGCAGATGGCTCGGATCGATCAGGGATGGTCACGGCAAGATTCTCTGTAGAACGGATAAGGGCGATGGCGACCCACGCGGGGTCGCCCGGGCGTCATCCCTGACGCTGCAACAGGTCCAGTTGGCGCTGGGCGCGCGCGGCATCGCGGTAGGCCGCCAGCAGGGCGCCCATTTCCTCGAACTGCACCCGACGCCCGCCGGTCATCAGCCCGGCGGACATAATGCGGATGTGCTTGCGCGGCTTGTTCAGGGCCATGGCCTGGTTGCCGAACAGCTGGAATTTCGCGGCGCGGTGAGTTGGCAGCACGGCAGCCTCGCTCAGGTCGAGTTTCTGCAGCAGCAACTGGCCCTCGTCCTTGACGAGAATGTCCTCGACCTCCGCCAGGTCCACCGGCGCGGACAAGGTATCGACCCACAGCTCACGACGGGTCAGGCGCATGAACACCTGGGTGCCAGCATTGCGGTGCTGCCAGGACATGACCGCGAACAGCACCGCCATGATCACACCGAGCCAGATCAAGCCCTTGCTGCCGGTGCTCAGCCCACCCACGGCGATCGCCAGGCTGCCCAGCAGCAGGATCGGCCCCCAGATCTTGAAGCGCCGGCTGTTGGTGAACTCCAACTGCTCGGGCACCTGCTCGACGATCTGGCGCAACTCGGCGATCACCTGCTCACGCTGGGCGGCCTGGGATTGGTCGTATTCGGCGCCGAGCGAATCGGACAACGCGTTCAGCGAATGGGGTTGGTCGGGCGTGCTCATGGGCAAGGCTCTCGGCAAAAAGGGGTGGTGATCAGTTCTTCTGGTTCAGGTAGTCGGTGAGAAACGCCTGGGCGTTGCCCTGCTCGGACAAAGCCTGGGAGTAGCCCAGCTTCAGTGCCTGGGCTTCACCCGGCAGGTACAGTTCGCTGGCGGCCCAGCTGTCCGAGCCCTGGATCACCAGGGCGGCGAACTTCTGGCCCTCGACGGTGGTGTAGTAGCGGGTGGCCTTGTCGGTCTTCTCGACCTTCATCTTCTGGATGCGCATGTTCCAGTCGTGGTCCACGCCCTCGACCTGCACCAGCGCCTCGTTGGCGCTGCGCTCGCCGATGCGCAGGGTCCACACCTTCACGCCTTGCTCGCCGGCATAGGCCACCACCTTGTCGGCCACCGGCGGGCGTTCCTCGGCGTGGGCCATGCCCATGAACAGGGCAGCGGAAGCGACCAGGGCGGCTGCCCAGTTGCGATACGTCAGCATGTTTGCGTTCCTCGAAGCTCAAAAGTGCAATATTGAAGTGGACCCTCGGGGAACTGCCAAGGCATCTGGCCGTCTCTCACAACTAACGGCCCGCCATTCACAACGGCTGACGTCGAAGATGTGGACGCGTTAACATGGCGCACCGCGTCGACCACCTCCCTTGCCGGACGCGCATGCACCATGGACCACCTGAACCCGTACCTGGACACTCACTTCAGCTTCGACAGCCCGTCATCCCTGGCGCAGGCCGGCGTGTTCGATCGGCGGGCGGCGCAGGTCATGGGCAGCGCCATCGGCCACTACCATGCGCACACGGTGCGCGAGCACCTGCAGTACTTCGACTGCGACCTGCAGTTCCCCGAGCCGCTGCGCATCGAGAAGGTGCTGCCGGACAGCCTGTGCGTGGTCCAGGTGCTGGACGGCCAGTGGCAGCACCGCATCGACGGTCGGCTCAACAGCTACACCACCGGAACGCCGCACGTACTGGGCCTGGGCGAGCGCATGCAGGCGGTCGATACCCTGGCGGCGGGCAGCCATGCGCGCATGGCCGGGCTGCGCGTGGCCGGTGGCTACCTGCGCGAACTGGCCGATGAAGACCCGAGCCTTCGCGCGCTGGTGGAGCTGCTCGACGACGGCATGACCTTCGCCGCCCTGCCCACCTGCCCCATCGTCGGCCGGCTGCTCGAACAGCTCTACCACTCGCCGTACCACGGCCCGCTCAAGCGCCTGCATCAGGAAAGCCTGAGCCTGGCGGTGCTGGTGGAACTGGCGGCTCACGTGGCTGGGCGCACGGCACCGGCCGACGAGGCCGTGCGTGGGCAACTGGACCTGGCCCACGAGGCGCGGCGCCTGCTCGATGCGCAGTTGGCCGAACCGCCCACCGTACTGGACCTGGCGCGGCACCTGGGGGTAGGCGAAACCACCCTGCGCCGCGCCTTCGCCAAGGTGTTCGGGCAATCGATGCTGCAGTACCTGCGCCAGCAGCGCATGGAGCTGGCGCGCACGCTGCTGCTGCAACGCAAGTGGCAGGTGGCGCAGATCGCCTATCGCCTGGGCTATGCCAACCCGGCCAATTTCAGCAACGCCTACAAGGCCTATCACGGCCACCCGCCGGGCATGGCGTGAAGCGTGTCGCTCAGTGCCGGGCGCGGGTCATGCGCATCACCAGGGTGAAGCGGTCACGCGGATAGACGGTCTCGGACACTGAAATGATCTCGCCGTCCTGATCGCGATACTGGCGGATGATGTTCAGCCCCAGGTCGCCGCTCGGCGCTCCCAGGCTCGCGCACAAGGGCGCCGAGAGCTGCACCGGGCTCACCTCCTGATCCACCGACTCGATGCTGCGGGCGAAGGCCTTGCCGATCAGCGCCGCGATCAGCTCGCCTGGATGCGCCTCGGCCTCGGCCACCACGCTGGCGAAACGCTGCTCGGCGTACACGTCGGTCCAGCACAGCGGATGACGCCGCTCACCGCTTTCCACCTTGATGCTCGACACACAGAAGTAATGCCCGCCCGGAGTGAGTCCCAGGCGCTTGGCCAGGGCGATGTCGGCCACGAAATGACGCACGCCCTGGATCTCCCGCACGTGCGACTCGGCCACCTGGACCAGGTCGGTGATCGAGTCGATGGCCTGGGAATAGCCGCTGCGCGGCGCCGCCGCCTCGACCCGTGTGCCCACCTTGCGTCGCCGCGAGACCATGCCCTGGCCTTGCAGGCGGTCGATGGCCACACGCACCGTGTGCCGCCCTACCCCGTACAACTCGCACAGTTCCAGCTCGGTGGGCAGCAGCGAGCCGACCGGATGATCGCCGCGGGCGATCTTGTCGGTGAGGTCTTGGGCGATGTCGGTGTAGCGGCCACGGGTGCTCATTGACGGCTCATGTTCGGGGACGGAGGAGGGTTGACAGTGTATCAAATGTGGCAGACCATTTTGTTCGGATGTATTAATTAAGTTCGAGTTAAATCGAACAAATGACGAACAATAAAGGATCCGCCATGTCCACCACCGTCTTCGACTCCGCCCTGTTCCGCGACATGTTCGGCACGGCCGAAATGCGTGAAGTGTTCTCGGACCGGGCGCTGATCGAGCGTTACATCGAAGTCGAGATCGCCCTGGCGCGCGCCGAAGCCCGCTGCGGCGTGATTCCAAATGCCGCCGCCGAGCAGATCGCTGCCAACGCTCGCTACGCTTCCCTGGACCTTGCGTTGATGCAGCACGAAACCGAGATCGTCGGCTACCCGATCCTGCCGCTGGTGGAGCAGTTGTCCAGCATCTGCGGGGAAGCGGGCCGCTACGTGCACTGGGGCGCCACCACCCAGGACATCATGGACACCGCCGTGGTGTTGCAGGTGCGCGCCGCGCTGGCCATCGTCGAGCGCGACATCCAGGCCGTGCGCGGCCTGCTCGCCGGGCTCGCACAGCGCTACCGCGACACGCCCATGGCCGGTCGCACGCACTTGCAGCATGCCCTGCCGATCACCTTCGGCTACAAGTGCGCGGTCTGGCTGAGCATGTTCGACCGCCACGCCGAGCGCCTGGTGGAGCTTCGC
Organism: Pseudomonas sp. S30; assembly: GCF_016518545.1. GTDB lineage: Bacteria > Pseudomonadota > Gammaproteobacteria > Pseudomonadales > Pseudomonadaceae > Aquipseudomonas. The sequence goes on along the minus strand of NZ_JACVTO010000032.1, from coordinate 9,676 downwards.
CCGCGGGTCGAAGTGGGCCAGTTCGCCGGTGCCGCCGGCACACTCGCCTCGCTGGGCGAAAAAGGCCTGGAGGTTCAGCAGGCGCTGATGGCCGAGCTGGGCCTGGGCGTGCCCCAGGCCACCTGGCACGTGGCCCGCGACGGGCTGGCCGAGACCCTGAACTTCCTCGGCCTGGTCAGCGGTTCGCTGGGCAAGGTGGCGCTGGATGTGATGATGATGATGACCAGCGAGCTGGGCGAAGCCTACGAGCCCTTCGTCAAGGGCCGCGGCGCCAGCAGCACCATGCCGCAGAAACGCAACCCCATCTCCTGCGAGCTGATGTATGCCGCCGCCAAGGGCGTGCGCCAGCAGGCCGGGCTGATGCTCGATGCGATGATCCAGGACTTCGAGCGCTCCACCGGCCCCTGGCAGGCCGAGTGGATCGCCATTCCCGAGGCGTTCGCCCTCACCGCCGCCTCGCTGGGCCAGGCCAGGTTCATGCTCGCCGGCCTGGAAGTGCGCACCGAGCGCATGCGCCAGAACCTGGACATGACCCGCGGGTTGATCGTCGCCGAGGCGGTGATGATGGGCCTGGCGCCGGAGTTGGGTCGCCAGGTGGCCCACGACGTGGTGTACGCCGCCTGCCGGGTGGCCAACGACGAAGGCGTGAGCCTGCTCGACGCCCTGTTGCGCGATGCCGACGTCAGTGCCCGCCTGCCCCGCGCCGAACTCGAGCGCCTGACCGATCCGGCCAATTACCTGGGCCTGGCACCGCAGATGGTCGACCGCGCATTGGAGCGCCAAGGCCGCGTGCCGCGCTGATGCAAGCGGCGGGCTGCACGCGGCCCGCCAGGTGTTCTCGACAACGACAACAATGAGAATTCGACCATGTCCTCTGCCTCCGCCAAGCCCTTCTACCGCGACCTCACCTTCCAGGTGGTGGCCGCCATGCTCATCGGCATCGCCTTCGGCTTCATCGCCCCGGAGCTGGCCGCCAAGTTCAAGATCCTCGGCGACATCTTCCTCAAGCTGATCAAGACCGCCGTAGCACCGCTGGTGTTCTTCACCGTGGTCCACGGCATCGCCTCGGCCGGCGACATCCGCCGCGTCGGCAAGGTCGGTATCCGCGCGCTCATCTACTTCGAGCTGGTCTCCACCCTGGCCCTGGCCATTGGCCTGGGCTGGGGTAACCTCATCGACATCGGCTCGGGCATGCACGATGCCCACCCCAACAGCGCCACCTCGGCCGCCGCCGCTGCGGCCGTGGTCAAGGGGCATGCGCCGCAGTCGACGCTGGACTTCATCTACGGCATCTTCCCCGACAATTTCGTCGGCGCCTTCGCCGGCGGGCAACTGCTTCAGGTGCTGGTGATCTCGGTGCTGTTCGGCTTCGCCCTGCTGGCGCTCAAGGCCGAGCGCCGGGCCGTGGTGGAGGACGCGCTGAACCGGGTCTCGGAATGCTTCTTCGAGTTCATCAACCTGATCATGAAGCTCGCCCCGCTGGGCGCCTTCGGTTCGGTCGCCTATGCCGTGGGCAGCAACGGCACGGCGGTGCTGATGTCGCTGGCCAACCTGGTGCTGATGTTCTACGTGGCGGTGCTGTTCTTCGTCTTCGTGGTGCTGGGCACGGTGTGTCGGCTGTGCGGTTTCAGCCTGTGGCGTTTCCTCAAGTACATCAAGGACGAGGTGTGCATCGTGCTGGGCACCGCGTCGTCGGAAAGCGCCCTGCCCCGGCTGCTGCAGAAACTGGAGAAGTTCGGCTGCTCCAAGCAGAGCGTCGGCCTGGTGCTGCCCACCGGCTACGCCTTCAACCTGGATGGCACTTCCATCTACATGTCGCTGTGCGTGCTGTTCATCGCCAATGCCTATGGCGTGCCGCTGAGCTGGGAGCAGCAACTGGGCATCATCGCCATCATGCTGGTGACCTCCAAGGGCGCGGCAGCGGTCTCCGGTGGCAGCTTCGTGGTGTTCGCCGCCACCGTCACCGCCATCGGCCACCTGCCGGTCGAGGGGCTGGCGCTGCTGTTCGGGGTGTACCGCTTCATGTCGATGGCCATCGCCACCTGCAACACCATCGGCAATAGTGTGGCCACGGTGGTGGTCGCCAAATGGTCCGGCGAGTTCTGCGAACAGCAGGCCCAGGACGAGTACCAGCGCGTGCTGGGCCGGACCCAGGCAGCGCCACTCTAGGCCGAGGAGAATCCCATGCAGACCCTGCGTATCGAACAGGACGCCTTCGGCCCGGTCGAGATCCCCGCCGACAAATACTGGGGCGCCCAGACCCAGCGTGCCCTGGCCGTGTTCGGCGGCGGCCGGGAGCAGTTTCCGCCCGCCCTGCTGCGTGCCTTCGGCCAGCACAAGCGCGCCTGCGCCCGCGCCAATCGGCAACTGGGCGTGCTGGACCCGGCGCTGGCCGAGGCGATCGAACAGGCCGCCGAGGAATTGGCCAACGGCCGCTTCGACGACCACTTCCCGTTGACCCTGTGGCAGACCGGCTCCGGCACCCAGACCAACATGAACGCCAACGAAGTGATCGCCAACCGTGCCAACGAACGGCTCGGGCAGGCCCTGGGCAGCAAGGCCCCGGTGCACCCGAACGACCACGTCAACCGCTCGCAGTCGTCCAACGACAGCTTCCCGACAGTCATGCACCTGTGCACCAGCCTGGCCCTGAGCGGCGAGTTGCTGCCTGCGCTCGAACACCTGCACGGCGGGCTGCTGGACAAGGCGCGGCACTGGCAGGACGTGGTGAAGATCGGTCGCACGCACCTGATGGACGCCGTGCCCATGACCATGGGCCAGGCGTTCGCCAGCTTCGCCGCGCAGATCGCCCTGGGCATCGAGCGCGTGCAGGGCAGCCTGGCGCGGCTCAACCGCCTGCCCCAGGGCGGCACCGCGGTGGGCACCGGGCTGAACGCGCCGCAGGGCTTCGCCCAGGCTTTCTGCAGCGAGTTGTCGGCCCTCACTGGCAGCGTGTTCACGGCCAACCCCTGCGCGTTCGAAGGCATGGGCAGCCATGACGTGTTCGTCGAGGTGTCAGGCGTGCTGAACGTGCTGGCGGTGTCGCTGACCAAGCTGGCCAACGACATTCGCCTGCTCGGCTCGGGACCGCGCTGCGGCCTGGGCGAATTGCAGGTGCCGGACGACGGGCTGACCTCCTCGATCATGCCCGGCAAGCGCAACCCGACCCTGGCCGAGGTGCTGCTGCAGGCCTGCATGCAGGTGATGGGCAATCACACCACGGTGTCGATGGCTGGCGCGTCCAGTCTGTTCGAGCTGAATGTGGCCAAGCCGGTGATCATCCATAACGTGCTGCAATCGATCGCGCTGCTCAGCGACAGCGTGCGGCGCTTCACCGACCGCTTGCTGAGCGGCCTGGAGGTGAACCGCGCGGTACTGGCACGCAACGTCGAAGGCTCGTTGCTGCTGGCCACCGCCTTGAATCCGGTGCTCGGCTACGACCAGGTGGCGCGCATCACCCGCAAGGCGGCGGACGACGACCTGACGCCGCGGCAGGCGGCGCTGGCCCTGGGACTGCTCAGCGAAGAGGCCTACGACCGGTACGTCAGGCCCGAGGACATGGTCGGCCGCTGAGCGCGGCGGGGCTCGTCGTCAGCCCGCTGTCTTGAAGAAGCCCATGCGGCTGCCCAGGGCATCGGCCAGCTCCAGCAGTTCCCGGCTGTCATGAGCCAACCGTGTGGAGCCGGCCTGCACTTCCTGGGAGGCCCCCTGGATGCGCTGGATGTCCTGGCCCAGCAGGTTGGCCGCGGCATCCTGCTGCAAGGACGCGGTGGCGATCTGGTTGTTCATCTGGCTGATCGCCGCCACCTCGCGGCGGATCTCGTTCAGCGAACGCTGGGCCACCTGGGTCCGCTCCACGGTCTCCTGGGCCAGCTCGCGGCTGCTGCCGACGATCTGCGCGGTCTTGCCGGCGCCGGTCTGCAACTTGGCGATCATGCCGCTGATCTCGCGGGTGGATTCCTGGGTGCGGTTGGCCAGCGAGCGCACCTCATCGGCGACGACGGCGAAGCCACGGCCGAACTCACCGGCGCGAGCGGCCTCGATCGCGGCATTGAGCGCCAGCAGGTTGGTGCGTTCGGCGATGGCGTTGATCACTTCGATGATGCCTTCGATGGCCTGGCTGTCGGAGGCCACCTGCAATACCGCCTCGCTGGCCGACTCCAGCACCTCGGCCAACGCCTGCATGGAACTGGCCGTGCCTTCGACCACGGTCTTGCCCGCGTCCACGCCCTGGTCGGCGGCGGCGGAGGCACTCGCGGCGGAGGCGGCGTAGGCGGAAATCTGGTTGATCGCCGTCACCAGCTGGGTCACGGCACTGGCCATCTGCTGGGTGTCGTCGCTCTGCTGCTGCATGCGCCCCTGGTTGGCCACGGCGTTCTGGCTCATGCGGGTGGACGAGGCCACCAGGTCGGCCGCCACCTGGTTGACCTGGGCGACGATATCGGTGAGGTGGCGGTTGGTAGTGCCCAGCGCGCCCATCACGCTGCGCGGGTGCTCGCTGCGCAGGTTGGCGGCGATGCGGCCCTCGGCCAGGCCACGCAGCAGTTGCGCCACTTCTTCGGGCTCGGCGCCCAGGGTCGAGCGGATGCTGCGGATGATCAGCAAGGATGCGACCACGCTGACCAGCGCGGCCAGGGCCGCCGCCCAGAGCATCAGGCCGGCGAAGCCTGAAGCGCTTTCGCGCACTGCCGCGATGTCGTGCACCACGTTCTTTTCCTGGAAGTCGATGAAGGCGTTGATGCTGCGCAGCCATTCCTTGTAGGCCGGCGCCACCTGCGCCAGCAGCAGCGCCTGGGCGTGCTCGAAGTCGCCCTGATGGCGCAGCTCCAGCAGCTGCGCCGTCGCGGCCTGGGCGGCGCGCTCGGCGGCCTGGATCTGCTGTTGCAGACGCTGTTCGTCGGCAGCGGCCTGGGGATCGCCGAGCATCTTGGCCAAGGGGGCAGCGGAGGTCTGGTAGAAGGCGTCCAGTCGCTGGATATCTTGCAGCACGGGCGCCAGCTGGCTCTCGTCGTGAGTGAGCACCGCGTCGCGGATGGCGATGGCCCGGTCATGCACGCTGCCGCGCAGGTTGATCGCGTAGCGCTGCTTGACGGTGGTCTGGCTGCTGACCTGGGTCAGCACGGAGTCGATGCCCCGCACCCGCTGCACGCCGATGGCGGTGACGATCAGCATCAAGCCGACGACCAGTGCGAAGCCGAAAGCCAACCTTTTGGTGATACCGATCTTGCCGAACATGCCGTTCCCCAAAGCTTGAGAGCCAATTGCCAGCATTATCAGCCAATCCGGCCCCACTGCGGGTTAAAACTTGCTATGGACGGGATTGATCGGCCCGATCAGGACCACGTCCTTGCACCGCCTCCACAGATCGACCACCACAGGTTTAATTTGCCACCTGTGACGGTGAAGTCCGATAGTCGTGCTTTCATCGAGCCGATGGGTGCCGTCATGCTGCGATTTCTGCTGTCCATACTGTTCCTGCTGCTGACCCAGACCGCCCTGGCCGCCCCGCAGACGTTGCACCTGGGCCAGGGCAAACCCTATGATTTCCTGGCCTACGCCAACCATCCGCTGCAGGACGCCAGCCTGCCGGTCAGGCAGGCGGTGGTGGTGCTGCACGGCGTGCGTCGCAATGCAGACGACTATTTCCACGCAGGTCAGGCGTTGCTCGACGAGGCGGGCCTGACTGCCCGCGACACCCTGCTCCTGGCACCGAAGTTCCTCACCCCGGCCGACCCCCACACCGATACCGACCTGCCGCTGTGGCCCAAGTCGCAATGGATGCACGGCACCGAGTCGCAAGGCGGGCGAACCGGCATCCCCGCGTTCGGCGTGCTCGACGATCTGCTGGCCTACCTCGGCGACCGCCAGCGTTTCCCCGTGCTAGAGGACATCCTCGTGATCGGCCACTCGGCCGGTGGACAGCTGTTGCAGCGCTACACGCTGCTCGGCAGCGGCGATCAGGGCTTCGAACAGCGCGGTATCCACGTGCGCTACCTGGTTTCCAGCCCGTCTTCCTACCTCTACCTGGACGATAACCGCCTGCAAGACGGTGTGTTCCGCCCGCTTTCCGGCACCTCATGTCCCGACTACGACCGTTATCGCTACGGCCTGGAACAGGCGCCGGCCTACTTCGCCCATCAGGGCCTGGACACGGTCCAGGTGCTCCGACGCTATGCCGCCCGGGACGTGACCTACATGATCGGCCAGCGCGACAACAATCCTGGGGACCGGGTGATGGACAAGGCCTGCGGCGCAATGGCGCAAGGTCCCACCCGCCTGGCCCGTCAACGCGCCTACCTGCGCTACGAGGCCTTCCTGGCGCAGCGGTGGCAGACGCCCGTGAATCACCCGCACTTCGAAGTCGAAGGTGTCGGGCATGACGAATCGCGGCTGCTCACGGCACTGCCGGTGGTCAAGACGGTGCAGGCCTCGCCGTGAGCCACGGGCCGCAGCCGGTGGACCGGCCGGAGGGTCACTCCTCGCCCGCATCCAGGGCGTAGAACTCCTGCAACTTGGCCTGCAAAAGCGCCTTGTCCGGCAGGTGGGTCTGGTACTCGGCCACCAGCGCAGGCGACAGGCTGCGGTTGAGCGCATACTCGACTACCTCGTCGTGCTTGCTGGCGCACAGCAGCACGCCGATCGCAGGGTTCTCGTGAGGTTTGCGCACGGTGCGGTCCAGTGCCTCCAGGTAGAAGTCCAGCTTGCCCAGGTACTCGGGCTCGAATCGCCCGACCTTGAGCTCCACCGCCACCAGGCAGTTGAGGCCGCGGTGGAACAACAGCAGGTCCAGGGCGAAGTCGCGCCCTCCTACCTGCAACGGATACTCGGCACCGACGAAGCAGAAGTCGCGCCCCAGCTCGACCAGAAATGCCTTGAGGCGGTGCAGCAGGCCCCTGCGCAGGTCGGTTTCGGCATGGGACTCGGGCAGGCCGAGAAACTCCAGCATATAGGCATCGCGAAACACCGACAGGGCCTGCGGATGAGCCTCGGCCAATGTCGCCGAGGCCTTGACCGGGTCGGTGACGCTGCGTTCGAACAGTGCGGTACGCATCTGGCGTTCCAGCTCGCGGCTGGACCAACCTTCGCGAATTGTCATCCTCAGGTAGAACTCGCGCTCCTCTGGATGCCGGCTTTGAGTGAGGATGGTGAGGTTCTGTGTCCAGGGCAATTGTGTCAGCAGTGCTGACACTTTCTCGTCGTGACGGTAGGCCTCGAAGAACTGGCGCATGCGGAACAGGTTACGCCGAGTGAACCCACGCAACCCAGGCTGCGTGCGCGCCAGATGCGCGGCCAGCTGACTGACCACCGCATCGCCCCACTCGGCGCTCTCGATCTTGCGGCTGATGTAGGCGCCCACCTGCCAATACAGTTCGATCAACTGCGTGTTGACGGCTTGCAGGCAGCGTTGGCGCGCCGAGTGGATCAGCGTGACCACTTCGGCGAAGCGGTCTTCGCTGGCGGCTGGGGAGGCAGGGGATTGGCGCGTGGGACGCAGGTCGGACATGGTGATACTCCTGGCATGAACACAAGCCAGGAAGCCTATCCAAAGGAGCCAGAGCCGCGCTGTCGGACCGCTCCGAGCGACCTGTCATAAACGACACAGGGGCGCTCGGTAAAAGCGCCCCTGTTCATCGCCTGTTACACCTGCCTGCGTCAGCCCAGGGACCGGGCGACCACCTTGCGACTGTGTCCGCGTGTGGTGACGATGCCCAGGAAGGAAATGAGGATCGCCAGGCTCAGGGTCGCGCTCACTTCCGCCCGGTGCGCTTCGGTGAACATCATCACCGCCAGTGCGCAACCGATGAACACGATCACGCCCCAGGTCAGCCAGGGGAACAGCCACATGCGGAACTTGAGCTGCGTACTCTCGCGTTCGAGACGGCGGCGCATGCGCAGCTGCGAAATGGCGATCACCAGGTACACCAGCAGGGCGATGGCACCGGAGCTGGCGAGCAGGAACTCGAACACGCCCTTGGGGGCGAAGTAGTTGAGGATGGCGATCGACGCGCCGATCAAGGTACTGCCGAATACCGCCGCACGTGGCACGCCCGCCTTGGAGGTATGCTTGAACATGCTCGGGGCATCGCCGCGCCTGGCCAGCGAGAACATCATGCGCGAGGCGATGTAGATCGACGAGTTCATGCAACTGGTCACAGCCACCAGCACCACCAGGTCGACCATGAACGCGGCGTTGGGCACGTTCATGATTTCCAGCGCGCGCTGGTAGGAGCCCACCACGGCCAGTTGCGGATCGTTCCAGGGCACCACGGAGATGATCACGAAGATCGACAGGATATAGAAGGTACTGATGCGCCAGATCACCGAGCGAGTGGCCTTGGCGATGTTGCGCGACGGGTCGCTGGACTCGGAGGCCGCGATGGTCACCGCTTCGGTGCCGATGAAGCTGAACATCACGGTGATGAAGGCGCCGATCACCGCCGACCAGCCGTTCGGGGCGAAGCCGCCGTGCTCGGCCATCAGCGTGCTCAGCCCGCTGACTTCGTGTTCGGGCAGCCAGCCCATCAGCGCCGCGAAGCCCAGGCCGATGAAACCGAGGATGGCGGTGACCTTGAGGATGGCGAACCAGAACTCGAACTCACCGTACTTGGCCACGCTGAACAGGTTGGTGCAGGCCAGCAAAAGCACGCTAGCCAGGGCGAAGATCCAACTGTCCACCTGCGGGAACCAGGCGTTGAGCACATGCCCGGCGGCGAGCGCCTCGATGGGAATCACCAGCACCCAGAACCACCAGTACAACCAGCCGATGGTGTAACCGGCCCAGCGGCCGATGGCCTGGTCGGCGTAGGTGGAAAACGAGCCGGTGTCGGGATGGGCCACGGCCATCTCGCCGAGCATGCGCATGACCAGCACCACCAGGGTGCCGGCGACGAAATAGGAAACGATGGTGGCGGGCCCGGCCGCGGCGATCGCGTGTCCGGAGCCGACGAACAGTCCTGCGCCGATGATGCCCGCGATGGACAGCATCGTTACATGACGTGGCTTGAAACCTTGAGCAAGGTTGCCATCAGTACCCACGGTGTTCATTGATATTGTTCTCTTTTTGCTGACACAAGTAAGGACGGGCAGGCGTAGGCGAAAATAGCTCCTTGGAAATCCATGGATGGACACCGTGATCGCGCACTGTTGTTGATGTTCGGCGCGGGTTGCAAAGCGGTGAACGGGCGGTTCGGGCTTCATTTAAGCCGCGTGGGGCCAGGGCTAGTTACACGAGAACGCCGCACAACTGTTCGATCACGACAGCGCTTTTCCAGGCGCGCCAGATGTCGCGAATGGCATGCCTGATCGCGTCATGGGCCGCCCCGGCGCCTATGTTTTTCGCCCCAGGTGTGATGACGGTGAGCAGGGGCCGGTGCGCGTGGGTTGCATGCCCCGCTCGAACGATTAAGTTGGAGCCTCGAGAGCGAGCGTGGCCGAAGTCACTCGTCCTCACCCTGCAGGGGGCATTCATGTTCATGGCCGGTCAGCAAGATGGGTGTCACAGGGGATTTCCTTCTCCGGGGTCGAGGTTTGTACTTCGGTCTTTCGCCGCCGGGTAGAGATGCGTTTCTTTCTCTCAGGGCGCTTGCCTGGGCGAGCCTGCCAGAGGTACGCGTTTTCACGCAACCGCTCCTGAATGTGCGGCGGGTGGTCGTCGATGGTGGTGAGTGCGGGGATG
>NZ_JACVTO010000031.1 GCF_016518545.1 Pseudomonas sp. S30 | reverse complement strand
CGGTATCCGGTGGATCGTAAGGCTGCTCCGCTTAAGTGAACAGCATTACGGATCCAGTCCGGGCTTTTTCATGGGCGCTGCATGCGATGGAACGGCATGCAGCTAGCCGTACAGCTCCTTGGCCCGCTGGCAGAAGGCGTCGACCAGAGTGTTCGCGGCCTGGTTGAACAGCGGCCCCAAGGTCGCGCGCACCAGTGAGCCTGCATAGTCGAAGGACAGGTCCAGGCTGATCTTGCAGGCTTTCTCGCCCAGTGCCTTGAACACCCATACACCGTTGAGCTGAGTGAAAGGGCCTTCCTCCAGGTTCATTTCGATCGACTGCCCCGGCACCAGCACGTTGCGCGTGATGAAGTGCTGGCTCAATCCGCCCTTGGCCACCTCGAGTTTCGCCCGCATGGCGGTATCGCTGGACTCGATCACCGTCGAATCCGAACACCAGGGTAGAAAGTCAGGGTAGCTGGCCACGTCGTTGACCAGGTCGTAGAGCGCCTGGGCAGGGTATGGCAGCAGGGCGGAGCGTTGAATATGGGTAGTCATCCAGGCATCACTTCCAGGCTGGGCGGCAGCACCTCGCGGCGCTTCGGGACGATTCCCTGTAAGGGAACTATTCCTGCATTGTCCGGGATTCATCCTGTCGGCTCAAGCATACCGAACCCCATAGCCAGAGGCCGCGACGACTGCCTATAATGCCGCCCCTATGGCTAAGCAAAAGAAACATCCGACCGGGACCATCGCGCAGAACAAGAAAGCGCGACACGATTACTTCATCGAACACAAATTCGAGGCCGGACTGGTCCTGTCCGGTTGGGAAGTAAAGAGCCTGCGGGCTGGCAAGGCGCACCTGACAGACAGCTATGTGCTGCTCAAGGATGGCGAAGCCTGGCTGTTCGGCAGCCACATCGCCCCGCTGACCACTGCCAGCACCCACGTCATCGCCGACCCGATACGCACGCGCAAGCTGCTGCTCAACAAACGCGAGCTCGAGCGCGTGGAGGCTGCAGTGGCGCAGAAAGGCTACACCTGCGTGGCGTTGGCGCTGTACTGGAGCAAGCACCTGATCAAGTGCGAGATCGCACTGGGCAAGGGCAAGAAGGAGTTCGACAAGCGCGACACCCTGCGCGAGCGCGACTCCAACCGCGAGCTGCAACGGGCCGTACGCAACAAGGGCAAGGAAGAGTAATCCGCCCAGCACCGCCCCCGGCTTGCCATCAGCGCCCGCTGCGACGCTCCGCCCGAGCGACACGCTGGGCCTGTTGCCGCGCCTCCTCCAGCACCTCCTGCACATAGATGATGTGGCGGCTGGAGATCTCCCGGGCATCCTCCGCTCGTCCCTCGACGATCGCCTGGTAAAGCTCGCGGTGCTGGGCGATGAGCATGTCGCGGGTTTCGGGTCGCTGCTGGTACATGCCGCCGATATTGGTGACGACGTTGCGCTTGAGCAAGTCGAACAAACCGCGGATGGTGTGCAGCAGCACGGCATTATGGCTGGCCTCGGCAATCGCCAGGTGGAAGCGCGCATCGGCCGCGCCCTCCTCCGCCCGACTCACTTCACCTGGGCGGGCATAGCAATCCTGAAGCGTGTCGAAGGCTGCCTTGAGCCGCGCCCGGTCGGGCTCGGTCGCCCGCTGCGCCGCGTAGAAGGCGCATGACGCTTCCAGCGTGTGGCGAAACTCCAGCAAATCACGCTGGGCCTCAGGGTTACGCTCGAGCAACAGCAGCAGGGGATCGCTGAAGGTCGAGCCGAGAGACTCGGCCACATAGTTGCCGCCGCCTTGACGACTGATGAGCAAGCCCTTGGCGACCAGCTTCTGGATGGCCTCGCGCAGCGAGGGCCGTGATACGCCGAACTGCTCGGCCAGGGCGCGTTCGGCGGGCAGACGCTGCCCCGCGCTCAGCGTGCCTTCGAGAATCATCGCCTCCAGCCGATCGACGATATCATCGGACAAGCGCCGCTGGCGCACCTGGTCAAACACCATCACCTGCTCTCCACTGACCCCGCGGTCGATCGCGGGGTGTCTATTGTGCGCCTGCTCAAGGCGATCAGCCACAGCCCAGCGCGGCTACGCACCAATGCCTGCGGTCGGTCTGCGACCAAAGTCGTTTCTGGGACAAATTGACACATCCCTGGCAAGGCCTCTAACCTAGCCGTCAGCCATTGTAAATTGGTCTTACCAATTATCCAATGCCAGTGCTGACCAACAACAATTAGGGGTTACCCCATATGCAAACCTGGCAACAACTCTACGCACCACTCGGTAGCCTCGGGCTGTCCGCACTGGCGGCGGTCGTTCCCATCGTGTTCTTCTTCCTGGCGCTGGCCGTGTTCCGCCTCAAAGGTCACGTGGCAGGCAGCATCACTCTGGTACTGTCGATCCTGGTGGCGATCTTCGCCTTCCAGATGCCAGCGGACATGGCCCTGGCCGCTGCCGGCTATGGCTTCCTCTACGGCCTGTGGCCCATCGCCTGGATCATCGTGGCAGCGGTGTTCCTGTACAAACTCACGGTCAACAGCGGGCAGTTCGAGGTGATCCGCAGCTCGGTGCTGTCGATCACCGATGATCAGCGTCTGCAGGTGCTGCTGATCGGCTTCTGTTTCGGCGCGTTCCTGGAAGGTGCGGCCGGCTTCGGCGCCCCCGTGGCCATCACCGCAGCACTGCTGGTGGGCCTGGGCTTCAACCCCTTGTACGCCGCCGGTCTGTGCCTGATCGCCAACACCGCGCCGGTGGCCTTCGGTGCCCTCGGCATCCCGATCATCGTCGCGGGCCAGGTGACGGGCATCGACGCGTTTCACATCGGCGCCATGACCGGGCGCCAGCTGCCGCTGCTGTCGCTGTTCGTGCCATTCTGGTTGGTGTTCATGATGGATGGCACGCGCGGCGTGAAGGAGACCTGGCCTGCCGCGCTGGTCGCCGGTCTGAGCTTCGCCGTGACCCAGTACTTCACCTCCAATTTCATCGGACCGGAGTTGCCGGACATCACCTCCGCACTGGCCAGCCTGATCGCCCTGACCCTGTTCCTCAAGGTGTGGCAACCCAAGCGCTCGCTGACCCAGGTCGAAGGTGGGGCCGGCGCAGCGGTGGTCGTCCCTGTGGGTAGCCAGCCAACGCCCTACGGCTTCGGCGCTATCTTCAAGGCCTGGTCGCCGTTCCTGATCCTCACCGTACTGGTGACGATCTGGACCCTGAAGCCGTTCAAGGCTGCGTTCGCCTCCGGGGGCGCGATGTACGACTTCGTCTTCAACTTCGCGATCCCGCACCTGGATCAACTGGTGGTCAAGACCACCCCGATCGTAACCACGGCCACTGCGATGCCGGCGGTGTTCAAGCTCGACCCCCTCTCGGCTACCGGTACGGCGATCTTCCTGTCCGCACTGCTGTCGATGGCCGTGCTGAAAATTTCGCCGAAAACGGGTCTGACCACTTTCAAGGAAACACTGTGGGAATTGCGCTGGCCCATCCTGTCGATCGGCATGGTGCTGGCGTTTGCCTTCGTCACCAACTACTCCGGCATGTCCTCGACGCTGGCGCTGGTTCTGGCCGGCACTGGCGCGGCGTTCCCGTTCTTCTCGCCGTTCCTGGGCTGGCTGGGGGTGTTCCTCACCGGTTCCGATACTTCGTCCAATGCACTGTTCAGCTCGCTGCAGGCCACCACCGCACATCAGATCGGCGTCAGCGATACCTTGCTGGTGGCGGCCAACACCAGCGGCGGGGTGACCGGCAAGATGATCTCGCCCCAGTCCATCGCCGTGGCCTGCGCGGCCACCGGGCTGGTCGGCAAGGAATCGGACCTGTTCCGCTTCACCCTCAAGCACAGCCTGTTCTTCGCCACCCTCGTGGGCCTGATCACCCTGATCCAGGCCTACTGGCTGACCGGCATGCTGGTTCCTCACTAAAGTGAAAGGGGCCGGACGCGCAGGTGTCCGGCATCGCCTTCAACCCAAGCTGCGAGATCCCATGATCATTTCCGCCTCCACCGACTATCGCGCCGCGGCGCAGCGCAAGCTGCCGCCGTTCCTTTTCCACTACGCCGACGGTGGGGCCTACGCCGAGCACACGCTGCGCCACAACGTCTCGGACCTGGCCAGCATCGCCCTGCGCCAGCGCGTGCTGAAGAACATGTCCGAGCTGAGCCTTGAGACCGAGCTGTTCGGGGAAAAACTCAGCATGCCGGTCGCCCTGGCGCCGGTCGGGCTCACCGGCATGTACGCCAGGCGTGGCGAGGTGCAGGCTGCGCGTGCCGCGGCGGCACACGGTATCCCGTTCACGATGTCGACGGTCTCGGTGTGCCCGATCGAAGAGGTGGCACCGGCGATCGACCGGCCGATGTGGTTTCAGCTCTATGTGCTCAAGGACCGCGGCTTCATGCGCAACGCGTTGGAGCGGGCCAAGGCCGCCGGGGTGAGAACCCTGGTATTCACCGTCGACATGCCCACACCCGGCGCGCGCTACCGTGACGCGCATTCGGGCATGAGCGGCAGGAACGGCCCGCTGCGGCGCATGCTGCAGGCCATGGTCCATCCACGATGGGCCTGGGATGTCGGCGTAATGGGCCGTCCGCACGATCTGGGCAATATCTCCACCTACCGCGGCAACCCCACGGGACTGGCCGATTACATCGGCTGGCTGGCGGCCAACTTCGACCCGTCGATTTCCTGGAAGGACCTGGAGTGGATTCGCGAATTCTGGGACGGACCGATGATCATCAAGGGCATTCTCGATGCCGACGACGCCCGCGATGCGGTGCGCTTCGGCGCCGATGGCATCGTCGTGTCCAACCATGGCGGCCGCCAGCTCGACGGCGTGCTGTCCAGCGCCCGCGCCTTGCCGGCGATCGCCGACGCGGTGAAGGGCGAGCTGAAGATCCTCGCCGATTCGGGTATCCGCAGCGGCCTGGACGTGGTGCGCATGATCGCCCTGGGCGCCGACAGCGTGCTGATCGGCCGCGCCTTCCTGTGGGCCCTGGCAGTTCACGGCCAGGCCGGGGTGAAGAATCTGCTGGAACTGTTCGAGAAAGAGATGCGCGTGGCCATGGTCCTGACCGGGACCAAGCGCGTCGGTGAGATCACCCGCGATTCGCTGGTCCGCGAACTGGGCGCCTGAACCCTGCATCATAGAGCCCGTCAAGCCTGGGGCACCTCGCGCAGCAGACGCGTCGGCCCCGTGAGGAGAGTGCATGAGTCTACCCGCCGCGTTCGTCCGTGATGTCGAGCGCCTGATACCCGCCGATCGTCGATTCGACGACCCGACCTCGACCCTGGCCTTCGGCACCGACGCCAGCTTCTATCGCCTGATCCCCAAGCTGGTGGTGCGCGTGGAGTCCGAGGACGAGGTGGTCGGGCTGATCCGCCTGGCCGCACGCGAGCGCGTGGCGATCACCTTTCGCGCGGCCGGTACGAGCCTGTCGGGTCAGGCCCTCAGCGATTCGGTGCTGATCGTGCTGGGTGATCGCTGGAACGGCCGCGAGATCCGCAATCAAGGCGAGCAGATCCGTCTGCAACCGGGGGTGATCGGCGCCCAGGCCAATGCCTGGTTGGCGCCCTATGGCCGCAAGATCGGTCCCGACCCGGCGTCGATCAATGCCTGCAAGATCGGCGGCATCGTCGCCAACAACGCCAGCGGCATGTGCTGCGGCACCGCGCAGAACACCTACCACACCCTGGCGGGCTTGCGCCTGGTGCTGGCCGACGGCACCTGCCTGGACAGCGAGGAGCCGGCCAGTGTGGCGGCCTTCGAGCGCAGCCATGCGCCCCTGCTGGAGGAATTGGCCCGCCTGGGCCGCGAAACCCGGGCCAACCTGTCGCTGGCCGAGCGCATCCGTCACAAATACCGACTGAAGAACACCACCGGTCTGTCGCTCAATGCACTGGTGGACTACGACGCGCCGCTGGACATCCTGCAACACCTGCTGGTGGGTTCCGAGGGCACATTGGGCTTCATCAGCGCGGTGACCTATCACACGGTACCTGACCACCCGCACAAGGCCAGCGCGCTGCTGGTGTTCCCCAGCGTGGAAAGCTGCTGCCGTGCGGTCACGGTGCTCAAGCGCCAACCGGTTTCGGCCGTGGAGCTGCTGGACCGCCGCAGCCTGCGCTCGGTGCAGGGAATGCCAGGCATGCCGGCATGGGTTCAGGGCTTGTCGGACGGTGCCTGCGCCCTGCTGATCGAGTCGCGCGCTGCGATTCAGGGGCTGCTGCACGAGCAGCTGGCCCAGGTGATGAGCGCCCTGGACGGCTTCGCGCTGGAACAGCAGGTCGATTTCAGCGAGGATCCGGCCGTGTACAACCTGCTGTGGAAGATCCGCAAGGACACCTTCCCCGCAGTGGGCGCAGTCCGCCAGACCGGCACCACGGTGATCATCGAGGACGTGACCTTCCCCGTGGAGCAGCTCGCCGAGGGCGTGAACCGGTTGATCCAGCTGTTCGACAAGCACCGCTACGACGAAGCGATCATTTTCGGCCACGCGCTGGAAGGCAATCTGCATTTCGTCTTCACCCAGGGTTTCAACAGCGCTGCCGAGATCGCCCGCTACCAGGCGTTCATGGAGGATGTCGCGCAGTTGGTGGCCGTGGAGTTCGGTGGCTCGCTCAAGGCCGAGCACGGCACAGGCCGCAACATGGCGCCTTTCGTCGAGCTGGAGTGGGGCCAGGACGCCTACCGGCTGATGTGGCAGCTCAAGCGACTGCTCGATCCGCAAGGCATCCTCAATCCCGACGTGGTGCTCAGCGATGATCCGGCGATCCACCTCAAGCACCTGAAGCCGCTGCCGGCGGCGGACGAGATCGTCGACAAATGCATCGAGTGCGGGTTCTGCGAACCCGTGTGCCCGTCCAGAGGGCTGACCTTGAGCCCCCGCCAGCGCATCGTCATGTGGCGGGACATCCAGGCCAAGGAGCGCGCGGGCATCGACACCCGCGAGTTGAGGCGCACCTACCAGTACCAGGGCATCGACACCTGCGCAGCGACCGGCCTGTGTGCGCAGCGCTGTCCGGTGGGCATCAATACCGGGGACCTGGTGAAGAAACTGCGCGCCCAGGCCGCCGGCCAACCGAAAAGCGCCGCCTGGGTGGCCGAGCATTTCCACGGGGTACTGCGCGCTGCGCGCCTGACGCTGGCCGTCGCCGATGGCGCGCGCAGGCTGCTGGGCGCGCCACGGCTGGCACGCCTGAGCAGTGGGTTGCGCACGCTCAGCGGCGACCGCCTGCCGCGATGGACGCCGGCCCTGCCACAACCGCTCGAGCCGATCGCCATCCATGCGGCCCGCCTGGATGCACGCCCTCGCGTGGTCTATCTGGCCGCCTGCGTGTCGCGGGTGATGGGGCCGGCCTATGCTGACCGCGAGCGCACGTCCTTGCTGGACAAGACCTACGCGCTGCTGGAAAAAGCCGGTTACCAGGTGGTGTTCCCCGACCAGGCCGACAGCCTGTGCTGCGGTCAGCCTTTCGCCTCCAAGGGCTACACCGCGCAGGCCGAGCACAAACGCCAGGAGTTGCTCGCCGCACTGCTGCACGCCAGCCGCGGCGGCATCGACCCGATCTACTGCGACACCAGCCCCTGTACCCTGCGCTTGGTGCAGGATCTGGGAGACAGTCGCCTGGACCTGTACGACCCGGTGCGCTTCATCCGCATGCACCTGCTCGACAAACTGGAGTTCACCCCGCAAGACCAGCCGGTGGCGGTGCATGTGACGTGCAGCACCCAACATCTGGGGGAAAGCCAGGCGCTGATCGACCTGGTACGCCGATGCAGCAAACAGGTGGTGGTGCCCGAGGGCATCCACTGCTGCGGGTTCGCCGGTGACAAGGGCTTCACCACACCGCAGCTCAATGCTCACGCACTGCGAGACCTGAAGCAGGCGGTGCAGCAGTGCAGTGAAGGGATTTCCACCAGCCGCACCTGCGAGATCGGGTTGTCGGACCACAGTGGGATCGACTATCACGGCCTGGTGTACCTGGTGGACAGGGTGACCCGGGCGCGACGCGTGTAAGACAGTGGCGAAGGGATACCGCTGGATGAGCACGGCGGCGGCGCGACGCCTGCCGCAGCGCCGCCGGTCAACTCGGGCGCGGCCACCGCGCGACTTGCAACTCTTTGTTACAAGTAAATGATAGGCTGCTAACTTCCTCCTTCGAAGACGTAGCCCACCGATGTCAGACTCCGCACCGCTGTTGCTGCGTCACCACCGTCCGTTCATCGCCTTCTGGCTGGCGCGGGTGTTCACCGCCAGTGGTTTCCAGATGCTCACCGTCGCCATCGGTTGGCATCTGTACCAGCTCACCGGCAACGTGCTCGACCTCGGCCTGGTGGGCCTGGTGGAGTTCGCGCCGCGCGTGCTGTTCATGCTGCACACCGGGCATGTGGCCGACCGTTACGACCGGCGCAAGGTCGCCGCACTGTGTCAGAGCCTTCAGGGGCTGATCGCCCTGGCCCTGGCGCTGGGCAGCGCCACCGACAGCGTGAGCCGCGAACTGATCTTCCTGCTGGCATTCCTGCTGGGTGCCACCCGTGCGTTCGAAATGCCGGCCACCCAGGCGCTGCTGCCCAATGTGGTGCCGCCGACGCTGTTCCCCCGCGCCGTCGCCGCCTCGGCATCGGCGACCCAGGCCGCGACCATCGTCGCGCCGGCGTTCGGCGGTCTGCTTTATGCCTTCGGCAGCGTCTGGGTGTATGGCCCGACGGTGGCGTTGTACGCCATTGCCTGCCTGCTGACGCTCAGCCTCGACGCGCGTCGCCAGACACCGCAGACGGGCCGCGCTAGCCTGGATTCGCTGCTGGCGGGTATTCGCTTCATCCGCAGCCGTCCCGACATCCTCGGCGCCATCTCCCTGGACCTGTTCGCCGTGCTGCTCGGCGGCGCCACCGCGCTGCTGCCGGTGTTCGCCAGGGACATTCTGCTCACCGGCCCCTGGGGACTGGGCCTGTTGCGCTCGGCGCCAGCAGTGGGCGCGCTGCTGATGTCGCTGTGGCTCGCGCGCTTCCCGGTGGAGCGCAAGGTCGGGCTGACCATGTTCACCGCCGTGGGGGTCTTCGGCGTCGCGACCATCGCCTTCGGCCTGTCGACCTCGTTCTGGTTCTCCCTGGCGGTACTGGTGGTGCTGGGTGCGGCGGACATGATCAGCATGGTGATCCGCAGCGCCTTCGTGCAACTGGAGACGCCGGACGAGATGCGCGGCCGCGTCAGCGCGGTCAATGGCCTGTTCATCGGTGCCTCGAATCAGCTCGGGGAGTTCGAATCCGGCGTCACCGCGCACTGGTTTGGCACAGTCCCGGCCGTGGTGTTGGGCGGCTTGGGCACGCTGGTGGTCACCGGGGTGTGGATGAAACTGTTCCCTTCCCTCGCCCGTCGCGACCGCATGCACAGCGATTGAGCCATCCCGACCACCGGCCTGCGAAGCGCTGCGCCCCACGCTCGACACAGCCGCCCGACAGCCATAGGCCACCGCTGCCCATGCTGGTATGATGCGCGGCTTTTTCGCACCCCACGCAAAACCACGGCACTCGGTACGGTCTGTGCTTTGCTGTTGAGGTCGAACACATTCACGGCGCCGCGGCGCCACGGGAGCAGGCATGCTGGAAAGGCTGTTTCAACTCAAGGCACACAACACCAACGTGCGCACCGAGATCCTCGCGGGCGTCACCACCTTCCTGGCCATGGCCTACATCCTGTTCGTGAACCCGAGCATCCTCGGCGAGACCGGCATGGACAAAGGCGCCCTGTTCGTCGCCACCTGCCTGGCCGCCGCGATTGGCTCGGTGATCATGGGCATGATCGCCAACTATCCGATCGCGCTGGCCCCAGGCATGGGGCTGAACGCCTTCTTCACCTATACCGTGGTCCTGCACATGGGGCATACCTGGCAGGTGGCGCTGGGTGCGGTGTTCATCTCGGCGGTGCTGTTCTTCATCCTGTCGATCCTGCGCATCCGCGAATGGATCGTGAACAGCATTCCGCTGCCGCTGCGTTCGGCCATCGCCGCCGGTATCGGCCTGTTCCTGGCGCTGATCGCCCTGCACAACGCCGGTATCGTGGTGGATAACCCGGCCACCCTGGTGGGCCTGGGCGATCTGCGCCAGCCAGCACCGATCCTGGCGACCCTGGGCTTCTTCCTGATCGTCGCCCTGGAGGCACTGAAGGTGCGCGGTGCGGTGCTGATCGGCATCCTCGCGGTGACCGTGGTGTCCATCCTGATCGGCGCCAGCCCGTTCGCCGGCGTGGTTTCGCTGCCACCATCGCTGGCGCCGACCTTCCTGCAACTGGACATCAAGGGGGCGCTGGACGTCGGTCTGGTCAGCGTGATCTTCGCCTTCCTGTTCGTCGACCTGTTCGACAACTCCGGCACCTTGATCGGCGTGGCCAAGCGTGCCGGGCTGATGGGCAAGGACGGCCACATGCCGAAGATGGGCCGGGCGCTGATCGCCGACAGCACCGCCGCCATGGCCGGCTCGCTGCTGGGCACCTCGACCACCACCAGCTACATCGAGTCCGCTGCCGGGGTGAGTGCCGGTGGCCGCACCGGCCTGACCGCCATCGTGGTGGCGGTGTTGTTCCTGCTCGCGCTGTTCTTCGCTCCCCTGGCCGGCAGCGTGCCCGCCTTCGCCACGGCGCCTGCCCTGCTGTTCGTCGCGGTGCTGATGGCCTCGGGACTGGCCGAGATCAACTGGGACGACATCACCGAGGCGGCACCGGTGGTGGTCACCGCCCTGGCCATGCCGCTGACCTACTCCATCGCCAACGGCATCGCCTTCGGCTTCATCGCCTGGACCGTCATCAAGCTGCTGTCCGGTCGTCGCCACGACCTCAACCCGGCGCTGGTGATCCTGTCCATCCTGTTCGTCATCAAGCTGGGCTGGTTCAACGCATGAGTGCTGTCTTCGACCCGTCGCAATACACCGCCCAACTGCAGGCCAAGGTCGAGCGCCTGAACGCGCTGCTGACGCCGTTCGCCGCCCCTGCCCCGGATGTGTTCGAGTCGCCGCGCGAGCACTATCGGCTGCGCGCCGAATTCCGCCTGTGGCGCGAGGAGGGCCAGCGTCATTACGCCATGTTCGCCCCGGGCGAAAAACACAAGGCGATCCTGATCGACGATTTCCCCATCGCCAGCCAGCGCATCAATGCCCTGATGCCCCGGCTCAAGGCGGCCTGGCAGGCCAACGAGGACCTGAGCAACCGGCTGTTCCAGGTGGAATTCCTGACCACCCTGGCGGGCGATGCGATGGTCACCCTGTGCTACCACCGCCCGCTGGACGACGCGTGGGAGGCCGCTGCACGGCAACTGGCAGGCGAACTGGAGGTCAGCGTCATCGGCCGCTCCAAGGGCAAACGGGTGGTGATCGGCCGTGACTACGCCGTGGAATCGCTGGCGATCGCCGGCCGTACGTTCACCTATCGCCAGCCAGAGGGCGCCTTCACCCAACCCAACGGCGCCGTGAACCAGAAGATGCTGGCCTGGGCCTGCGAGGCCATGGGGCAGCGCGACGACGACCTGCTGGAGCTGTACTGCGGCAACGGCAACTTCACCCTGCCGCTGGCCACCCGTGCCCGCCAGGTGCTGGCCACGGAGATCAGCAAGACTTCGGTGAACGCCGCGTTGCACAACCTGGACGAGAACGGCATCGACAACGTGCGCCTGGTACGCCTGTCGGCCGAGGAGTTGACCCAGGCGTTGAATGGTGTGCGACCCTTCCGCCGCCTCGAAGGCGTCGACCTGAAGCGCTACGACTTCGGCACCGTCTTCGTCGATCCGCCGCGCGCCGGCATGGACCCGGACACCTGCGAGCTGACCCGACGCTTCGAGCGCATCCTCTACATTTCCTGCAATCCGCAAACACTGGCGCAGAATATCGCCCAGTTGCAGGACACCCATCGGGTGGAGCGCTGTGCGCTGTTCGACCAGTTCCCCTATACCCATCACATGGAAAGCGGCGTGTTGCTGGTGCGACGCTGAGCGCTGGCTTCGAGCACCCGGCACATCGGTACCGGGCTCGAGCCGGGCGTGCAGGTGCGAAGGGATCAGGCAGCCTATACGCGCTGAATAAACGCATAAACCCTCGGAATTTGCCTACGGCTCCTAACGATCATGTGCCTTACCTTCGCTCCCTCACTTACTAGGGCGAAGGAGACTTCCCATGAATACCCTGCACAAATTCCTGGCGAGCCTCAGCCTTTGCGCTCTGGCAGGCACTGGCTATGCGGGTGACACAGCACTGGTCTCGGTACCGGACAACGCTGCACTGAAATGGCAAGTGGTGCCCAACACCCAGGAAGCCGTCAGCTACGCCAACGTCGAGGGCGACATCTTCGGCAAGGGGCCGTATTCGGCCTATGTAAAATTCAGGAAAGGCACCGACAACGGCCTGCACCAGCATACCCAGGCCCTGCCGACCGTCGTGCTGGCCGGCACCTTCTATGCGGTCATCGACGGCAAGCGCGTCGAGTATCCGGCAGGGGCCTACTACAAGCTGCCGGCCGACCTGGTGCACGAGAGCGGCTGCACCCCGGCGGCCGATTGCCTGCTGTTCCAGCATCAGGCCGATGCCTTCGACCTCAAGCCGGTCAAGGGCTGAATGCAAGGGGGGCCGCATCGCGCGGCCCCCCCTTGCATTCAGAAGTCGAAGAACACCGTCTCCCCTTCCCCCTGGATACGCATGTCGAAGCGGTAGGCTTTCTTGCCGTCCACTTCGCAGCGCCTGGCGATCAGGGTTTCCCGTCGCTGCGGTTGCTCGATCAGGTTGAGTACCGGGCACTTGGCATTGGCCTCGGCTTCATCCTCGAAATACAGCCGCGTATGCAGATGAATGTTGATGCCCCGTGCGAAGAGGCTGATGTTGATGTGCGGGGCCATGGGCACGCCGGCGGCATTGTTCACCACGCCCGGCTTGACCGTCTGCACCGTCCATTCGCCCGCATCGAAGGTCGTGGCGGTGCGGCCGAAGCTGTTGAAGGGTCGTTCCAGGTCGAAGTCGTCCTGGTACCGCCCCTCGGCGTCGGCCTGCCAGAGCTCCAGGAACGAGTCGCGCACCAGATGGCCATTACCGTCGTAGACATGACCGATCAGCACAATGTGCTCGCCCGGCGCTTCAGGACGCGCGAGGCGACTCCAGATTTCCTGCTCGCGGGTCGGGTTGCCGGCCGCTTCCAGGGCCAGGCCGATGTGCACGTAGGGGCCGGCGGTCTGCGAAGGGGTTTCCGGCAGCAGTTCGATGGGCATGACGGCGCTCCTCAGCGGTTTTCGAAGTGGGTCTGGCGCTGGCCGCGCAGGACGATGTCGAAGCGATAGGCCAGGCAATCCATGGGGTTGGCGTGGCTCATGTCCAGGCGTGCGATCAGTCGCTGAACCGCATCCGGATTGGCGATGGACTTGACGATCGGGCACAGCGGGATCAGCGGGTCGCCTTCGAAGTACAGTTGGGTGATCAGCTTGGTGGCGATGGCCGGCCCGCTGATGGAGAAGTGGATGTGCGCCGGGCGCCAGTCGTTCGGCCCGTTGCGCCAGGGGTACGGACCGGGCTTGATGGTGCGGAAGCTGTAGTAGCCATCGCGGTCGGTCAGGCAGCGGCCGACGCCACCGAAATTCGGGTCCAGCGGCGCCAGGTAGCGATCGTTCTTGTGCCGATAGCGACCGCCCGCGTTGGCCTGCCACATTTCCACCAGGGTATTGGCTACCGGCTTGCCGTACTGATCGACCACGCGCCCGGCGACGATGATGCGCTCGCCGATCGGCAGGCCACCGTGGTCGAAGTTCAGCAGCAGGTCGTGGTCATGTTCGCCCAAGCGCAGGTGGGAAAAATCCGGGCCGCTGGTTTCGCTGATCGATTGGGGGATGCTGACCAGCGCCTGGCGCGGCGAGCGAGCGATGGACGTCTTGTAGTCGGGAGTGAGGGCCTTGGGGTGCCAGTTGCGATCACGGATCACGAAGCGGCGGGTGTCCTGGGCGGGCATGCCGTTTTCCTCTCTTGGAATTATGGGCCTGGAAATAAAATACTGGGGCTTGCCAGCCTCCAGTCCGCCCGGGCGTGGCAGGCGGACCGACAGTGTCCGGCAGGGAGCGAGCCCGGCCTATTGAAACCTTCACCCACAGACATAACCGTTTGGTTATGCAACTTTCGATCGACTCACCGGCTCTCAAGCGCTGAACTATCCTGCATGCACTGCCCCTTCACAGCGGAGAAACTAACTATGGATTGGCGAAAAGGCCGACGCAGCGACAACGTGGTCGACGCACGCGGCGGCGGCGGCGGTGGGGGCGGCGGCATGCGCTTCGGCGGCGGCAAGGGCCTGGGCATCGGTGCGGTGCTGCTGATCGTCGGTATCGGCTGGCTGACCGGCCAGGACCCATTGCAGATCCTCGGCCAGTTGTCCGGGCAGGTGCAGCAACAGCAGGCGGCGCCCAGCGCCACCACGAGCAAGGCGCCGCCAGCCAACGACGAACAGGCGCAGTTCGTCGCCTCGATCCTGGGCGACACCGAGGACACCTGGAAGGCGCTGTTCGCCCAGGCCGGCCAGCAGTACCGCGACCCCAAGCTGGTGCTGTTCAGCGGCCAGGTCAATTCCGCCTGCGGCTTCGCCTCTTCGGCGGTCGGCCCCTTCTATTGCCCCGCCGACCAGCGCGTGTACCTCGACATGTCGTTCTTCCGCGAAATGGAAACCCGCTTCGCCGCGGCCGGGGACTTCGCCCAGGCCTACGTCATCGCCCACGAGATTGGCCACCATGTGCAGACCCTGCTCGGGGTGTCGGCCAAGGTCGATGCCGCGCGGCGCAGTGGCCAGCGGATGGAGGGCGACAATGGGCTGTTGGTGCGCCAGGAACTGCAGGCCGACTGCCTGGCCGGCGTATGGGCCTACCAGGCGCAGAAGCGCCTGAACTGGCTGGAGCCGGGCGATGTGGAAGAAGCGCTGAACGCGGCTAACGCCATCGGTGACGATCGACTCCAGCAGCAGGGCCGAGGCCGTGTGGTGCCGGACTCGTTCACCCACGGCACCTCAGCGCAACGTGTGCGCTGGTTCAAGACCGGCTTTGGCAGTGGCGACCTGAACCGCTGCGATACATTCGGCACCCGCGATCTCTGAACGCCCCAGCTGGGGCGTCTCGGCGCTTGCTCGGCACGCAATACGACCATTGGGTGATGTTCGCCTTCAAAAATGTTTCAGCCAGCGCGCACGCTGCCGATAAAGATGGATCCAAGCTGGCCCTCTAAAACAACAACGCCCAGCCACGTGAAATCTTTGCATCATTATATTTTTCTGGAGAGCGTGCATGAACAGATGGTTTGCCGACAAGAGCGTGAACCTCAAACTCGGACTGGGCTTCGGCCTGGTTCTTTTGCTGACCGGTCTACTGGCCCTGGCGAGTTGGACGAGCCTGGGCGGCATGATCAACCGCAGCAACTGGATGAGCGACATCACTCGGCTGAACATCGACCTCACCAACCTGCGGGTGGCCCGCCTTCAGTACATGATCGCCAACGGCGACGACGCCTCGGCGGCCACTACTCTGGCCAAGCTCGACACCTTCGCCGCCCAGCAGCAACGCCTGGAATCCACGTTCAAGAGCCCTGAAAACCTCAAGTTGCTTCGCGAACTGGGCAAGACCATCGCCGATTACCGCGTTTCGCTGGACAAGATGCGCGCCGGCTACAAAGTGCTGCTGAGCGCTCGCCAGACGCTGGACCAGAGCGCCGCTGCCGCCGTGACCGCCATCGAGGCCTTGAGTCAGACCGTGTTGGCCCGAGAGGACGGCGATACCGTACGGCTTCAACAGTATCTCGCGATCAGCAAGGCGCGCCAGCAATTGACGCAGTTGCGCCTGAACATGCGCGACTACATCAGCAGCTCCAGCGACGCGACCGAACAGGTCATGTTGCGCCAGTTGGAGCAGACCTTGGGCGAAATCGACGGGCTCAAGCGTCAGTTGACCAACGATGCGGCTGGCATCCAGCCGTTCGAGACTGCCGTGCGCGCCTATGGCGAGGCCGTGGGCCAACTGCGCGCCGCGACCACGCAGATCGCCGTGGCTCGTCAGGAAATGACCGTTCAGGGCGCCGACATCGTCAAGGTCAGCGACGAGTTGTACAAGATCCAGCTCGACCGTCGCGACGCCGAAAGCAGCGAAGCCCGTACTCTGCAGATCGGTGCCACACTGTTGGCCTTGCTGTTCGGCGTGCTGGCGGCCGTGGTCATCACCCGGCAGATCACCCGTCCGCTGCGCGAGACCTTGGACGTGGTGGAGCGCATCGCCAGCGGCGACCTGACGCAGAACCTTCAGGTGACCCGCCGCGACGAGCTCGGCGTGCTGCAACAAGGCATCGCGCGCATGGGCACCACCCTGCGCGACCTGATCGGCGGCATTCGCGACGGCGTCACCCAGATCGCCAGCGCCGCCGAAGAGCTGTCGGCCGTGACCGAGCAGACCAGCGCCGGCGTGAACAGCCAGAAGGTCGAAACCGATCAGGTGGCCACCGCCATGCATGAGATGGCCGCCACCGTGCAGGAAGTGGCCCGCAATGCCGAGCAGGCTTCCCATGCCGCCACCCAGGCCGACGATCAGGCCCGTGCTGGCGACAAGGTGGTCGGCGAGGCCATCGGCCAGATCGAGCGCCTGGCCAGTGAGGTGCACCGTTCCAGCGAGGCGATGAACCTGCTGCAGCAGGAAAGCCAGAAGATCGGCAGCGTGATGGACGTGATCAAGTCGGTCGCCGAGCAGACCAACCTGCTGGCATTGAACGCCGCCATCGAAGCCGCGCGTGCCGGGGAAGCCGGACGCGGATTCGCGGTGGTCGCCGACGAAGTACGCGGCCTGGCCCAGCGCACGCAGAAGTCCACCGAGGAAATCGAGACATTGATCGCCAGCCTGCAGGACGGCACTCAGCAGGTGGCCAATGCCATGCTCGGCAGCCGTACCCTCACCGACAGCAGCGTGGAGCTGGCACGCAAAGCCGGTGACTCACTGGCGAGCATCACCAGCACGGTCTCGGGTATCCAGTCGATGAACCAGCAGATCGCCGCGGCCGCCGAGCAGCAGAGCGCGGTGGCCGAGGAAATCAGCCGCAGCATCCTCAACGTGCGCGATGTCTCGGAACAGACGGCCGCAGCCAGCGAGGAAACCGCCGCCTCCACGGTCGAGCTGGCGCGCCTGGGCGGTCAGTTGCAGACCATGGTCAGCCACTTCCGCGTGTGAGTGCCGAGCCTGCCGCTGCGAAAGCCGCGGCGGTTGGCCCCGTGCCAGGACCGGTCCAGGGCGCCACAGCTGATCTGTGACACGGCGCAAGTTGCGGCTGGCGTGAGCCCGTAACAGCCTGAACCCATCGCAGGTCGATCCGCGATGGGCCTCGGGCGATTTCTGGAATAGGCTTTCACCCAGAGTGGGACGCGCGGTTCGAGACCACGCCGCCCCTCGCCTTCGCCGTCACTTCACCACTTGACCCATGCCGCGTCCACGCGGATCCGAAGCCGTCTCCAGGCGCTGGCCATCGACGCGGATCGCCTGCACGTCGCCCATCTCCCAACGCTGGTCCTCCAGCACATAGCCCTTCTGCTTGAGCTCATCGGCGACCTGCCCCTTCAGCGGCGCATAGCTGTCGTAGTAGATCGTGTCCTTGGGCAGCAACTGATGATGCACCCGCTGCGCCGCCACTGCTTTTTCCAGCGGCATGCCGTAGTCGTACAGGTTGTTCATCACCTGGAAGATCGAGGTGAAGATCCGTGATCCGCCAGGCGTGCCCAGCACCAGCGTGACTTTACCGTCGCGGGTGACCAGGGTCGGGCTCATCGACGACAGCATGCGCTTGCCCGGCGCGATGGCATTGGCATCGCCGCCGACCACCCCGAAGACGTTCGCCGTCCCTGGCTTGGCGCTGAAGTCGTCCATCTCGTCGTTGAGCAGGAAGCCTGCGCCCTTGACCACCACGCCACTGCCGTAGTCCAGGTTGAGGGTGTAGGTATTGCTCACCGCATTACCCTGCTTGTCGACGATGGAGAAATGCGTGGTCTGGTGCGGCTCCAACCCGGGCTTGACCTGGTCGGTGGCGGAAATGGCGGTCGGGTTCACCTGCGCGGCGCGCTTGGCCAGGTAGTCCTTGGCCATCAGTTGGTCGACCGGCACCTGAGTGAAGCCCGGATCGCCCAGGTAGTCGGCGCGGTCGGCGAACACACGTTTCTCGATCTCGGCCAGCAGGTGAATGTATTGCGCAGAGTTGTGCGCCACACCCTTGAAGTCCGCCGCGCGGTCCTCCTTGATACCCAGCAGCTGCGCCAGGGCTACGCCGCCGGAACTGGGTGGCGGTGCCGTATACACCACGTTGCCACGCCAGTTGATGGCGATCGGATCGCGCCAGAGAGCCTTGTAGTCCTTCAGGTCCTCGTGGCTGATCAGGCCCTTGTCGGCCTTCATCTGCGCCACCAGCAGGTCGGCGGTCTTGCCCTGGTAGAACTCGCTCACGCCCTTGTCGGCGATGCGCTCGAGGGTCTGCGCCAGCTCCGGCTGCTTGAACAGCTCACCGACCTTCATCTGGCCGAAATAATCGTTGAAGTTGGTGGCGGTCTTGAACAGGCCCTGGGCATCGTCGCGATACTGGTACTGCTTCTGGGCGATCTTGAAGCCATTTTGCGCATAGCCGATTGCAGGCGTGAGCAGTTCGCTCCAGGGCAGCTTGCCGAACTTCTGGTGCGCCTCCCACAGCCCCATGACCGTACCCGGCACACCGGCAGCGCGAGCGCCGACCAGGCTGAGGTTGTCGATCACCTCGCCCTTGTCGTTCAGGTACATGGTCTTGCTGGCGGCCTTGGGCGCGACCTCGCGGTAGTCGAGGAAATAGGCTTTGCCGTCGACGAACAGGGTCATGAAACCGCCGCCGCCGATGTTGCCGGCTTCGGGATAGGTGACGGCCAGGGTGAAGGCCGTGGCAACGGCGGCGTCCACCGCGTTGCCACCCTTCTTGAGAATGTCGGCGGCGACCTGCGCGCCGTATTGGTCCGGCGCTGCCACCGCGCCTCCTTCGAGTACGGCGGCGTAGGCCGGGGAGCCGCTCAGGATCAGGGCCCCGAGGGCCACGGACTGGAACAGGACGATACGCATGACGCTTCCTTAGTCGTTCTTGTCGAGCGTCCATTTATGGCGCAAGGATCGCGATCAGGCAATCGAGGATCGGCGGACGGGACGTCCCTGGGCACGCGTGTCGCGTTCGGATAACTCAGCAGGCGTAGCGCGACAGCTTGACCTGGATGAAATCCAGGAAGCACTGGATGCGCAGCGCCAGTTGGGTGTTGCGGTAGTACACCGCATTGATCGGCTGGCGATAGCCGTTGTTGGCGTCGGCCAGCACCACCTGCAGGCGGCCGCTGCGAATGTCCTCGTGGGTCATGAAGTGCGACAGGCAGACGACGCCCTCTCCGGCCAGTGCCAACTGACGCAGCGTCTCGCCGCTGGAGGCGCTGAGTCCCGGCCGGATCGGCCAGTTGTCGCCCTGGGCGTGGCGCAAGGGCCATTGGTTCAGGCTCTCGGGGGCGCTGAAACCCAGCAGCGTGTGTTGGCTCAGTGCTTCCACGCTTTCTGGCACGCCACGGCGCGCCAGGTACTGCGGGCTGGCCAGGATCAGCAGGGGGCTGCAGCCGAGGGCGCGGGCATGCAGGCTGGAATCGGCCAGCTCGCCGATGCGGATGGCCACATCGGTGCCGTGCTCGAGCAGGTCGATGATCAGGTCGTCGGTGTTCAGCTCCAGAGTGATGCCGGGGTACTGCCGGCGGAACTCGCCGATCCACGGCACGATGGCATGCAGCATGAAGGGTGAGGCGGCATTGATGCGCAGGCGCCCGCTGGGGGTTTCGCGCTTCATCGCCAGACGCTCCTCCAGATCGTTCATCTGCGCCAGGACCTGCCGCGCCCGTTCGAGAAAGAAGCGGCCCTCCTCGGTCAGGTCCATGCGCCGAGTGGTGCGGTTGACCAGGGTAGTGCCCAGCTTGGCCTCCAGGCGCGACAGCGTGCGGCTGAGCGCCGACGGCGTCTGGCCCATCTGCTCGGCGGCGGCGGAAATGGACCCACAGTCGATGACGGCGACGAACGCCTGGAGCTCTTCAGATCGGGTCTTCACGCGTGGGCCTGGGGATGAGTGGGTGGTAGGCAGATTAGTAGCCACTGCCGTCGGATCGCGCAAGGGCGCAGCTGGCGTCCTCACCCGCGGGCGGGGGGTGATCGTGGGGCGACCCACTCATGCAGGCTCGCCGAAGACAGCGCCCAGGTGTGCCTGGTATGCCGCCACCGCTGCCGGGACATCGGGTCGCTTCATCACATCGGTCGCCAGGAAGGTGGGCAGCCCTTCCATGCCCAGGAACTGGTTGGCTTTGTGGAACGGGAAATACACCGCGTCCACACCCTTGCCTTCGAAGAAATCGGCAGGATCGTCGAAGGCCTCCTGTGGCGCGTTCCAGGTGGCCGAAATCATGTAGCGCTTGCCATGCAACAGTCCACCACTGCCGTAGCGGCGCGAGGCGTCGGAGCGGCTTCGACCATCGCTGGCATACAAGCTGCCATGTCCGGCGGTGAAGACTTCGTCCAGGTACCGCTTGACGGTCCACGGCGCCCCCATCCACCAGCCGGGCATCTGGTAGATCACGGCATCGGCCCAGAGAAACTTGCCCACCTCTTCTTCCAGGTCGTACCCCCCATCGATGAAGGTCTGCTGCACGTCGAAACCTGCCTGGGCAAGATATGCCATGGCGGCCTGGTGCAGGGTCGCGTTGAGCTGTCCCTCGGAGTGGGCGAACTGTTTACCGCCATTGAGCAGCAGAATCTTCTTCATCGTAAACGCCTCGTGAATGCTGTCTGAATGGCGGCAGGTTAAGCGCCTTGCGCGGCCGGAAACAGTCGATCTCCCGCAAAACGCCTTTGCCCGAGAGTCACGAATGATCGAGCGATCGTTGCCTTAACATCACCCTACCCTTTTGCCAGGAGCTGCTCATGACCCTCCCCATCGCCTTCATTCTGAAAGCCACGACCCGCCCGGAAAAATCGGCGGAGTTCGAAGCGCTGTTTCGTACCCATGTCGAGTCCAGCCGCCAAGAGGCCGGTTGCCTCGAATATCACATGCTGCGCGACCGGGACGATCCGAGCCTGTTCGTGTTCTTCGAAGTCTGGGCCGACCAGCACGCCCTGGATGCCCACAGCGCCTTGCCGCACATGGCCGCCTTCTTCGAGAAGCGCATGGATTACCTGGCGCGTGATTTCGATTTGCAGTGGGTCGAGATGCTCAGCCCTTCCTCCGCCAGCCGATGAGCCGATGCGCCGGTAGTCGCAGCCAAGCACGAATCGTGGGACGTGAAGACGTCCAAAATGCAGACCCCTCCCCTTGCCGCACGGCGAACTCTATCCCCACAATCAGCTCCAAATCGCACCAGGAAAAGGAGTTCGCCGTGCCGTCCATCTACCAGCTCAAACCCCGCTTCCAGGCCTTGCTGCGCCCTTCGGTGCAGCGCCTGCACGAGCGCGGCGTAACGGCCAACCAGGTAACGCTCGCCGCCGCAGTGGTGTCGGTGCTGCTGGGCGTGTTGCTGGCCATGCTGCCGGCGCACACCGGGCTGTTCATCCTGGTGCCGATCTGGATGCTGCTGCGCATGGCGCTCAACGCGGTGGACGGCATGCTGGCCCGTGAATTCGCCCAGCAATCGGTGCTGGGCGGCTATCTCAACGAGTTGTGCGACGTGATCGCCGACGCCGCGCTGTACCTGCCCTTCGCGATGCTGGCCGGCGTGTCGCCCACGCTGGTGGTGCTGGTGGTGGTGCTGGCGATCGTCAGCGAATATGCCGGGGTGATGGGCCCGCTGGTCGGGGCCTCGCGGCGCTACGACGGCCCCATGGGCAAGAGCGACCGTGCCTTCGCCTTCGGCCTGCTGGGCACGGGCGTCGCCCTGAACCTGCTGCCGGGCGCCTGGATCGATGGCCTGCTGCTGGTGATTCTCGCGCTGTCGCTCTATACCCTCTACAACCGGGTGCGCCACGGTCTGGCCGAGACCCGCTAACGCCCCTGCCGCCGGACAAGGACCTTCGCCATGCGCCAAGCGCAATCGCTGCACTTCTGCACCCACGACGGCGTGCAGCTGCACTACCGGCACTGGCCGGCCACCCGCAACGAGCATCAGCCGCGCCGCGCACTGGTGATGTTTCACCGTGGCCACGAACATGGCGGACGCCTGGCGCACCTGGCCGACGAGCTGGATCTGCCCGGCTACGACCTGTTCGCCTGGGACGCCCGTGGCCACGGGCTGTCGCCGGGGGCGCGGGGCGACAGCCCGAGCTTCGCCACCAGCGTGCGCGACGTACAGACGTTCATCGAACACCTCCAGGCCCGCCA
This sequence comes from Pseudomonas sp. S30, assembly GCF_016518545.1. Taxonomy (GTDB): domain Bacteria; phylum Pseudomonadota; class Gammaproteobacteria; order Pseudomonadales; family Pseudomonadaceae; genus Aquipseudomonas. The sequence goes on along the minus strand of NZ_JACVTO010000031.1, from coordinate 16,965 downwards.
CGGTATCGCCGAGACCGACATGGTGGTGCTGGCGCAAAGTGTCGGCGCCGTGCTGGTGGCGACCTGGGCGCACGACTACGCGCCCAAGGTGCGCTGCCTGGTGCTGGCCTCGCCGGCGTTCAAGGTCAAGCTCTACGTACCGTTCGCCCGACCGGGCCTGAAGCTGCTCAAGGCCATGCGGGGCAACTTCTTCGTCAACAGCTACGTCAAGCCGCGGCTGCTGACCCATGACCCTGAACGCATCGCCTCCTACACGGCCGACCCGTTGATCAGCCGGCCCATTTCGGCGAACGTGCTGCTGGGCCTGTACGAGGCCGCCGACCGCGTAGTGGCCGATGCCCAGGCGATCCAGTTGCCGGTGCAGTTGCTGGTGTCCGGCGCGGACTTCGTGGTGGAGCGCGGGCCCCAGGTGCGCTTCTTCGAGCGTCTGGGAAGCGTGCGCAAGGAGATGCACGTACTGCCGGGATTTTTCCACGACACCCTGGGCGAGCGTGACCGTGCCCATGCCCTGGCGCGCATCGAACGCTTCATCGGCCAGTGCTTCGACGCGCCGCTGCCCCCTCTCTCGCAGCTCGATGCCGATCGCGTCGGCGCCAGCTGCGCCGAGGCCGAGTCCCTGGCCGCGCCCTTGCCGCGCCACTCGCTTGGAGCGCTGTACTGGCGCGGCTATCGCGCAGGTCTGCGGCTGGTCAGAGGGCTGTCCGAAGGGGTGGCGCTGGGCCTGGACAGCGGTTTCGATTCGGGCAGCACACTGGACTACGTCTACCGCGACCAGGCCCGGGGCAAGGGCCGCCTGGGTCGGCTGATCGACCGCAACTATCTGGACGCCATCGGCTGGCGGGGTATCCGCCAGCGCAAGCTGCATGTCGAGGAGCTGCTGCGCCTGGCCATCGCTGCGCTGCGCGAGCAGGGCCGAGCGGTGCATATCGTCGACATCGCCGCCGGCCACGGTCGCTACATCCTCGACGCCCTGCAGACGCACTTGCCGGACTCGATACTGCTGCGCGACTACAGCGAGCTGAACGTGCGCCAGGGCACCGCGCTCATCGAGGAGAAGGGCCTGGGCGAGATCGCCCGTTTCGTGCAGGGCGACGCCTTCGACCGTCAGAGCCTGGCCAGCCTCGATCCGCGTCCGAGCCTGGCGGTGGTGTCCGGTCTCTACGAATTGTTCACCAGCAACACGCTGGTGGGCAATTCCCTGGCAGGATTGGCCGACGCGATCGAGGACGACGGTTATCTGGTCTATACCGGCCAGCCCTGGCACCCGCAACTGGAGATGATCGCCCGCGCCCTCACCAGCCATCGCGGCGGCGATGCCTGGGTGATGCGTCGGCGCAGCCAGGTGGAGATGGACCAACTGGTGGAGGCGGCGGGCTTTCGCAAGATCACCCAACGCATCGACCCTTGGGGCATCTTCAGCGTCAGCCTGGCCCAGCGGGTACGCTGATGACCCGCGAGGCCGGGCTCATCCGGCGCGGTGTGCTGTGGCTGTTGCTGCTCGGGCCGCTGTTCTTTCTCAGCTACGGTCTGGCCAACAGCTACACGGCCGGTCGCGACGACATCGGCACCCTGGTGTTCGACTGGGAGCGGCACGTGCCATTGTGGCCGTGGACCATACTGCCCTACTGGTCGATCGACCTGCTGTACGGTTTGTCCTTCCTGCTGCCGAACACGCGTCGAGAGATGGACCGCCATGCCCTGGCATTACTGACGGCACAGTGCATCAGCGTCGCCTGTTTTCTGCTGTGGCCGCTGCGCTTCACCTTCGAGCGCCCGGAGCTCGGCGGTGTGTTCGGCTGGCTGTTCGAGGTGTTGATGGGCTTCGACAAGCCCTACAACCAGGCGCCTTCGCTGCATATCGCACTGCTGGTGATAATCTGGACGATGTTCGCTCGGCACACGGCCCGCTCGGGCTGGCGCTTGATCGTGCACGGCTGGATGGGGTTGATCGGGGTCTCGGTACTGACCACCTGGCAGCACCACTTCATCGATGTACCCACTGGCGCACTGGTCGGTCTGCTGTGCGTCTGGTTGTGGCCGGCGCAGGGGCCGCTGCCCCTGACCCAAGCCAGGCTGGCGCGGGACCGCCGACGCTGGCGGATCGCGCTGGGCTATGCCTTGGGCGCCCTGCTGTGTGCCGGGCTGACGCTGCACCTTGGCGGTTACGGGTTATGGCTGTTATGGCCGGCAGTGTCCCTGCTCATGGTGGCACTCAATTACTCACTCTTCGGCGCCGCAGGCTTTCAGAAGAATGCCAGTGGCCAATCGTCCAACGCCGTGCAGTGGCTCCTGGCACCCTACCGGCTCGGTGCCTGGCTCAACTCACGCCTGTGGACCTGGCGCCATCCCCAGCCCGATGAGGTCTGGGAGGGCGTTCACCTGGGGCGGCTGCCGAGCCGCAGCCAGGCCGCACGCTTCGCCGCGATCGTGGACCTGAGCGCGGAATTGTCCATCCCCGCGTCCTCGGCCGCCTGCACCAGCCTGCCGTGCCTGGATCTGATCGCACCGACGCCCGAGGTGCTGCGCGAGGCGGCTGCCAGTATCGAACGCCTGCGCAGCCGCGGCCCATTGCTGGTCTGTTGCGCACTGGGCTATTCGCGCAGCGCCAGCGCCGTCGCCGCCTGGCTGATCCAGAGTGGACGCTGCCTCGACGTGGATCACGCCGAGGCCCTGATTCGCCAGGCCCGACCGCACGTGGTGCTGCGCGCCGAGCATCGCCTGGCCCTGTCACGCCTGGGAGGCCAATCATGAACCTGCACCTGGTCGCGGCGCTGCTCGCTCGCGGCCGACAGCTGGAGCGCGGGTCCGATGCACTCACCCTGCTCGCTGTCGTCTACGGTCTGGCACCGCTACTGGGGCTGGCCGTTCAGGCGTCGAGCGCCCTGCTGTGCGCCCTGCTGCTGCTGTCAGGCGTTGCCCACAAATACTGGGCCTTGCGGGTGTCGCTGGACGCCGATCTGTTCGCGCGCCTGGCCAATAGCACTCAGCTGGAAGCGGACACCCGCTCACTGGACCAGGCGCTTTTCGACCTCAAGCTCAAGGCCAGCCCCAGCGACCCGCGCGACTGGCCGACCCGCAGCCAGGCAGCGCTGACCCTGCTGCGGCGCCAGGGGCTGTGCCTTGCACTGCAAGTGCTGCTGGTCCTGATCGCCTTGCTGACCTTGCCTTTCACAGGATGAACCCCGCCATGCTGCCCGCCCTCACCGCTTTCGCCATCACCTGCGCCGCGCGCCTGGTCACCGGGGCGCGTGCCCTGTGGCTGGGCTGCACGCCGCAGCCGGTTCAACGGCTGTACTTCGCCAACCACAGCAGCCACGGCGACTTCGTCCTGCTCTGGGCGTCCCTGCCCGAGCCCTTGCGCCGCCGTACCCGGCCAGTGGCTGGCGCCGACTACTGGCGCCAGCCTGGGCTGCGCGACTTCATCATCCGCAAGGTGTTCGACGGAGTGCTCATCGAACGTCAACGCAGCGACGCGCAGGCCAATCCCCTGCAACCGGCACTCGACGCCCTGGCCCAGGGCGACTCGCTGATCTTCTTCCCGGAAGGCACGCGCAACCTGGGCGACGAGCCGCTGTTGCCATTCAAGAGCGGCCTGTTCCACCTGGCCGCGGCGCAACCGCAGATCGAAGTCGTGCCGGTATGGATCGCCAACCTCAACCGGGTCATGCCCAAGGGGCGCGCCCTGCCGCTGCCGCTGCTGTGCACCCTGAGTTTCGGCGAGCCCCTGCGCGTGCTGCCGGACGAATCCAAGCAGGCGTTTCTGGAGCGGGCCCGCGAAGCCCTGCTGAACCTGGCCCCGAAGGAAGCCTGAAATGGAACCCAACACCCTGTCCCTGTTCATTGGCATCGGCGCACTGCTGCTGCTCGCCAGCCTGGTCGGGCGCCTGTTGAAGTGGCGCGCCGGCCCAGGCCCGCACGCGGTGATCGACAACCTCAATGCGCGCATCAACGCCTGGTGGGTGATGGTGCTGGTCATCGGCCTGGCCTTCATCTTCGGCAAATATGGCGTGATCCTGCTGTTCTACTGCGTGTCGTTCTACGCCCTGCGCGAGTTCATGACGCTCACGCCCACCCGGCGCAGCGACTATCCGGCGCTGGCGGCGGCCTTCTACGTGGCGCTGCCGGTGCAGTACCTGCTGATCGCCATGGACTGGTACGGGCTGTTCAGCATCTTCATCCCTGTCTACCTGTTCCTGCTGCTGCCGATCCTGGCCAGCTTCGGCGGCGATACCACGCGCTTTCTGGAGCGCGCCTCGAAGGTACAGTGGGGCTTGATGATCGCGGTGTACTGCGTGTCGGCGGTGCCTGCGCTGATGACGCTGGACATCCCCGGCTTTGAGGGCCGCAACCTGCTGCTGATCGCCTGGCTGATCCTGGTGGTGCAGATCAGCGACGTGTTGCAGTACGTGTGCGGCAAGCTGTTCGGCAAGCGCAAGGTGGCGCCCAACCTGTCGCCGTCCAAGACCGTCGAGGGCCTGGCCGGAGGTGTGGCGCTGGCCACCCTGGTGGGCGCTGCACTGTGCTGGATCACGCCCTTCAGCTTCTGGCAGGCGGCGCTGATGGCGCTGACCGTCAATGCCATGGGCTTCTTCGGCGGCCTGGTGATGTCGGCGATCAAGCGCGACCGAGGCATCAAGGACTGGGGCCACATGATCGAAGGTCATGGCGGCATGCTCGATCGCATGGACTCGGTGTGTTTCGCAGCGCCGGTGTTCTTCCATTTCGTGCGCTACTGGTGGGCGTGAAGAGGCGTCGTGGCTCGTGCCACCCTGGCGATCGGCAATAGCGCGTCCAGACAGGTGAGCGTCGAGTGCAGGCAACTCTCGCCGCACTCGACCCCCTATGGTGACGAGTCATTCAGCCCGTCATCAGGAGCCCTGCCATGTCCGACTTCATCACCGTCCTGCGCGAAACCTGCCCTACCCCAGTGGTCGACGCGACCAAATGGAAACGCATCGGCGGCGAGCCGCACACCGTGAACCTCAATGCCTACCTGTCGGCCGACGGCAGCAAGATCATGGGCACCTGGATCTGCACCCCCGGCAAGTTCGAGGTCAACTACGACAAGTGGGAGTTCTGCCACTTCCTCGAAGGCTACTGCATCATCACCCCGGAGGGTGAAGAGCCCAAGCACCTGAAGGGCGGCGACGTCTTCGTCATCGAACCGGGCATGAAAGGCACCTGGGAAGTGGTCGAGACCGTGCGCAAGTACTTCGTCTTCGCCTGAGGCTGACGGAAAAGGGGCGCGGTATCGCTCCGCGCCCCTCGCGTTCACGCCTCCCTGCCTCAGTCCTTGCGGCGGTACCCCTCGACGATCGCCGAAAAATCCTTGCCACCCTCGCCACGCAGGCTCATCGCCTGGTACAGCTGCTGGGCCAGCGCACCGAGCATCACGGGCTGATGCACTTGCCGTGCGGCCTCGGTGGCCAGCCCCAGGTCCTTGAGCATCAGCTCGGCGCCGAAACCACCGGTGTAGCCACGCGCCGCAGGCGCCGTGTCGATCACGCCGGGCCAGGGGTTATAGGTATCCGAACTCCAGCAGCGACCGGTGGAACTGTTGATGATCCCCGCCAGCACCTGAGTATCGATGCCCAGTGCGTCGCCCAGGGCCATGGCCTCGGAGACGCCGATCATCGAGATGCCGAGCAGCAGGTTGTTGCAGATCTTGGCGATCTGCCCGGTGCCTACTTCGCCGCAGTGCACGATGTTGCGGCCCATGTGTTCCAGAACTGGCCTGAGCGTGGCGAACAGTTCGGCGCTGGCGCCGACCATGAAGGTCAGCGTGCCCGCCGCAGCGCCCCCGGTGCCGCCGGATACCGGCGCGTCGCCCATGTCGATGCCCTTGGCGGCCGCGGCTCTGGACACGTCGCGGGCGGTCTGCGGGTCGATGGTGCTGCAGTCCAGGGCGGGTGTGCCCGGCCTGATCCCGGCCAGCACGCCGTCGTCTTCGTTCAGGTACACCGCCCGTACGTGGGCGGCAGCCGGCAGCATGGTGATGACCAGCTCGCTGTCCGCGGCGGCGGCCTTGGGCGAGGCGCTGATCCGTCCCCCCAGCTCGGCGAGTTCGGCCAGCACGGCCTTGTTCAGGTCGAACAGGTTCAGCGTATGGCCGGCCTCGATCAGGTTGCGCGCCATGGGCGCGCCCATGTTGCCCAGGCCGATGAATGCGATGCGCATGGCGGTCTCCTCAACGCAGGCTGATGGTGGTGTTGACGCCGCCGTCGATGCTGTCGTCGTCGAACCAGCGGGCGGTGACGGTCTTGGTCTGGGTGTAGAACTGCACCACCTGCTTGCCGTAGGGCCCCAGGTCGCCGAGCTTGGAACCGCGTGAGCCGGTGAAGCTGAAGAACGGCACCGGCACCGGGATCGGAATGTTGATACCTACCTGGCCGATGTCGATTTCACTCTGGAACCGGCGCGCCGCCGCGCCGCTCTGGGTGAACAGCCCCGTGCCGTTGCCGAACGGGTTGGCGTTGACCAGCGCGATGGCCTCGTCGAGGGTGTCGACTTCCAGGGTGACCAGCACCGGCCCGAAGATTTCCTGGGTGTAGATCTGCATGTCGGCCTTCACCCCGGAGAACAGCGTCGGGCCGACGAAATTGCCCTGCTCGTAGCCCGGCACCTGCACGTCGCGGCCATCGAGTTCGAGCGTGGCGCCTTCCTCGACGCCGCTGGCGATCAGCTTCAACACCCGCTCCTTGGCGCGCCGCGAAACCAGCGGACCGACATCGGTGCCTGGCTCGCTGCCAGCGTTGACTTTGAGCTGGCTGGCCGCCTCGCGGATCGCCGGCAGCCATTCACGTGCCTTGCCCACCAGCACCGCCACCGAGGTGGCCATGCAACGCTGCCCGGCGGCGCCGAAGGCGGCGCCCACCAGGGCATTGATGGTCTGGGTACGGTTGGCATCAGGCAGCACCACTGCGTGGTTCTTGGCGCCCATCATCGACTGCACGCGCTTGCCATGCTGGCTGGCGAGGTTGTAGACGTGGGTGCCCACTTCAGTGGAGCCGACGAACGAGACCGCCTTGATGTCAGTGTGCGTGCACAGGGCGTCCACCACCTGCTTGCCACCGTGCACCACGTTCAGCACGCCTGGCGGTACCCCGGCTTCGAGCGCCAGCTCGACCAGCATCAGGGTCGACAGTGGGTCCTGCTCGGACGGTTTGAGCACGAAGGTATTGCCGCAGACGATGGCCATGGGAAACATCCACAGCGGGATCATCGCCGGGAAGTTGAAGGGGGTGATGCCCGCGCAGACACCGATTGGTTGGCGCAGGGTATAGGTGTCCACGCCACCGGCGACATTCTCGGCGAACTCGCCCATCTGCAAGGTGCCGATCGAAGCGGCATGCTCGACCACCTCCAGGCCACGGAAGATGTCGCCCTCGGCATCGGCCAGGGTCTTGCCCTGCTCGGCGCTCAGGGTCGCGGCGATGCGCTTGCTGTGCTCGCGGATCAAGGCCTGCAACTTGAGCATGATGCGCATGCGCGCGCCGATCGGCGTGTCGCGCCAGGTCTTGAAGGCGCGCTGGGCGGCAGCCACAGCGGCATCGACCTCTTCGGCGGTGGCGAAAGGCACTCGCGCCAGCACCTGCTGGGTGGCGGGGTTGACGACATCGCGCCATTCCTGGGTACGGGACTCGACCCATTGCCCATCGATCAGCAGCTTGGCCTGGTCGACCTGGACAGGGGCCGTGTGGGGTGCGTTCATCTGCGCTCTCCTTGGAATTATTGTCGGAACGAAGACGCCTACGCCGCAGCGAAACGGGGTGGCGTGCAGGGGCTGGTTTCGAGTATAGAAGTGCAAACATCCAACAAGAATGCACAAAAAAACCGGATCAACATGCAAAAAGACCCGACCTCCCTCAGCCCGCTGAACTGGGACGACCTGAAGTTCTTCCTCGAAGTGGCCCGCACGCGCAAGGCCAGCAGCGCCGCCAAGCGCCTGTCCGTGGACTACACCACCGTGTCGCGGCGTATCGGCTCGCTGGAGGGCGCGATGGGCACGCTGCTGTTCGAGAAATCGCGCACTAACGGCTTCATCCTCACCGCCGAGGGGCAGCGTCTGCTGGGCTACGCCGAGTCGATCGAAAGCACCCTGCACATGGCCTGCGAGCAGGTGTCAGGCTCCGGAGTGGCGCTGTCCGGACACGTGCGCATGGGCTGCACCGAGGGTTTCGGCAGCTTCTTCGTCACCCCGCAACTGAGCCGCTTCGTCGACACCTGGCCGGCGATTTCGGTGGACATCCTGCCGCTACCGCACTTCATCAGCCTGTCCAAGCGCGAAGCCGACATCGTCATCGCGCTGGAGCGCCCCGAGCATGGCCCGTATGTCTGCTGCAAGCTGTGCGACTACCGGCTGCGGCTATACGCCACCACCGAGTACCTGGACCGCCATGCGCCGATCCAGCAACTCGCCGACCTGGCAGACCACCCTTTCATCAGCTATGTGGACGACCTGGCGTTCAGCTCCGAGCTGCTGTACCTGAGCAACCTGATCCCCAACGCCCAGGCTCACCTGCGCAGCACCAGCGTGATCGCCCAGTACGTGGCCGCGCTGCAAGGCCGTGGCCTGGCGATCCTGCCGTGTTTCCTGGCCGCGCAGGACGCGAGGCTGGTGACGGTGCTGCCAGAGGAAGTGGAGGTGACGCGGCAGTTCTGGATGTACTGCCGGGAGGACTTGCGCAAGTTGAAGCGGATCACGCTGTTGTGGGATTACATTCGTGGGGTGACCGAGGCGAATGCACCATTGTTGATGGGGGAGACGTGCGAGGTGCGGTTTGCTGAGGGGTAGGGTTCATGGATGGAATGTGGCAAGCAGCGCAGGGAGCAAGTTAGGGCGACCATCGCTGCATAGCTTTTCTCGAGCTTGAGGAAGCGCCTCACGATGCGGCTGGTCTAGTTTCGTTTGCCAAATAGGCGCTTAATCCCTTCCGGGAAGTTCTGCGTTGCAAGCTGTACGCCCACAACCGCCCAGGCCAATAGAAGCAGGCACAGCCAGACTAGCGGGTTTTATCGATTCAATCTGTTCATGGCTACAGAGCATATCGGTCAGGGGTTAGAAAGAGAGCTTATCTAAAAGCTCTTTCATTTTCTCAGTATCTTCCGGATGGATCTGAAGATACTTTTCACAAGCGAGCCGAACGAATTTAGAACAAACAGCCTCGCTCACAACTATGGTGTCTTCATCTTTAGGCGGATAGCCATAAGAAAACTCAACCCCCTCAAAGCGTTCCTCATCAAACGGACTGTTTTCATCAGGAAAATTACAGTACGCCCCATCCGTGCTATAGCCCCACCTATTCACAATTCACTCAAGAGCTCTGATAAGCCTACCGTCCGAGTACATTATATCCATGTAGCACCTAACTACCCAGTACGGGTCAGCCTTGCTATATGGTTGATTAAATAATGCATTCATAGAACCCCCTATTATTTCGGGTGGGAATTAAGGACAGTTCCTGTCCTCTCAGCCACATAAACTCTAAAGGTGATACCTCCAGCCGTGCTATCATAATGGCGATCACCACTAGCTACCGCTTTCAAATAACCATTGGCAGCAGCTTGCTGCCCGAGATCTAGAACCTTTTGATCAGAAATAACTTTAAGGTTATATACTGTTTTAGTAAAAGGCTGCGTTTTATAGCCAATTACATTCCCAGCACGGTCATATGCAGGAATCTGATATTCAATCGTCGTAATTCCTTTAAGCGAGCTAGGAGTTTCACTAAGCACCTTAACCCAATATATCCTAGGCCTCGTCCGTGACTTCGTAGCGCCTTGCCATCATAGAATTCCTTTCAGTTAATGGCGGGTGACTCTACAAAATCTCAGCCCTGGAGGATCAACAATTAGGTTTCTCGGGATTTCGTACAGAGCCTAGCAATTATAGTTTCTCTTACGCCACCTCATGTGTTGCGCAGTGTCCACCATCGAAAACTGACCTCAGGTTCAAATATCACTCGAGCCTCCGAAATTGAATGATAGTTCTCAAACATGACATGAACTCCAGCCTCAGGACCACTCCGCATCAACTTAATAGATTTGACGTTTTCTGACGAAACAACTGCCAAATCTTGCGTTGAACTCCTTAATACCACTTGGAATGACTTCATCACAGCACTAAAAGAAACATCAATTTCAAACTCACTAGTCTTTGATTTTTTTACATATCGACATAGAGCTAAGCTGGGATCAACTTCAACAGGCTCGATGCCAAACTCCTCCAAAAAATCAATCATACTTGGAAATTCCATTATGTCATCCTCAGTGAAGCGGTATAACCGTGTTAAATTTACGAGTTCCGTCATCAAGAATCTGAAATGTACTCTGAAAATTAGCAGCTTTACCTGACGGTCCTATAAATAATGATTCTCTGACCTCAAACTTTCCATACTGATTGGAAAACATTTCTACCACATTACCCTCAGTCCTGACAGACAATGTCAAGTGATCAGTCAGCATCTGGCGACCAGCGGAATTGTCTGGAACACCAAGTCTCTTCATTTCGAGTGCAAGCTGATTCGAGCGAGGGGTATTGTGGGAGTTATCAGCAACACGCCCAAATAGATAATCAAACTTACCCGGCGCAATTTCTAACTCTTTGAGGCCACGCTCCTTCACCGGACGAGTATACGGTATGCCCGCTTCGGCATCCGGTGAAACAGTCAAGGAGTATGGCGCCTTCCCTGTACCTGTCCCTTTTGCACCCCCTGCTACTTTCGAATCAGCAACAACGACAGATCCCGCCCAACTCTTGATGCCAGGGACACCCAGGGTAGCCATCCCCAGCAGGCCAGCCACCATATTACCAGCAGCATTCCACCCGTCACCATCAACCGCTTGCTTGGCACCCTGGGCAAACTGCAACGCACCGTTGGTCGCCGCTACAGCCCGGACGGTGCTGCCGACCGAGCCGGTCAGGAAGTAGATCGCAGGATCACCCAGATTGGCGAGTCCCTGCTGTTGTTCACCAATGTGCAGACTCGACCTGGCATCCAGATAGGTCTGCTCGTTGACGCTACGATCCCGAGTCCAGGCAAGGTTTTCGGCCAGCCCCATCTGGCTGCGCTGAGCGTCCGCCCACGCGAGCTTGTCCTCACTGCTGCCTGCGTAGGGATAGCCATACCCCAACACCTGTTCACCACCGAGCAAGCTGGCGAGATTTGACTGAACAGTTGTCAGGCTATGGTTGTAATCCAGGCCATTTTTGGCATCCAGTCTGGTGACGACATCCAGCCTCTCGAAGGCATATACCTGCAAGTATGCCGCAAGCTCGACCACCTCATTCTGGCTGAGTGATGAGAGATCGCGCTTGTATAGCCGATTTGGAATAACTCAACTACTGCAGCAGGGAAAATACCAAAGCGAGTAGAGGTCACATAAGACTCAAGCCCATCACACACTGGAGTAATCTTTAAGCGATCGCCCCTCAAACCTCAACAATAAGACCCCCTCCCTTCAAGCGAAACATTCACCACCTGACAATTGAGATAATCAGAAATTAACTTACCGGCATTCAAATGCATCATCGCGCCCTGCTGTTTACGCTTATATATCTCACTTATAAATAGACACTACAATAGTACGATTGCACCACTGCCGGATATCAAAACTTGCGAGCCGACGCCAACGGCTACACCAGTAAGCACTGCGAACTCCAAATTTATCAAGTCCGCTTCATTAATCATAAATACGCCTTCCTCGCCTAGGAGGCACAGTATCGGGCGGCAATCGCACGCGAGTATCTCCCCTTGTGCAGCACCCCGGTTACTGGCTTTATCAGCCCTCCATTTTTTCACAGAAATCCAATAACCATTTTCTACCCGAGAATAGGGGTCGAGCCTGACGGCATTAACCGAATAGAAGGACCTCCGGCAACACTTTGATCTGTGCCCGACGGGTAATAAATGCTACTGTCAGAGGCCCTACTAGGAGCCTCTCCAATCCAGTGGGGTTACTGGCCCTTGGAGCGAATTTTGCAACATCTCCCGAATTTACCACGGGTCCAATTTAGAGTTGGATTGCTTTGTCAGGACATTAACAGGCACACCTTTCATAAAGTTGATTGACAATGCAGATGCCTCAACCTTTTCGAAACACATAGTATCACTTAGCCTCTGGGAGTAGTTTTAATGACACGAACAAATCTTAAGCGCCCCTCAAACTACGACTGCCAGAATGTCAGGCAAACACCATACTCATCGAGAAGGTCGTCAGCTATTTCGAACTGAAATCCCTTCTCTGGAAAAGCATCGGATAACGCGCGCCTCCAGTGTTTCGTGATCTCTTCAGCAAATAAATGGCAAAGACGATAATCCTCTTCCGACAGCCCCACTTTGAATACGGGTCGCCCCGTAGCATCCTCCCATTTTGAAAAGAACTGGTTTACTGAGAAAATATTCCTGTACCGCTCAATGTCTCTAGGCGATGTGCTTAGCTCCAATACACTAGATTCAGTCTCAACCAGCCCGGTTAGATGAAATTTTTGCGGATCATATTGGTGGGCGTTAGGCAGCCAGAAAACATGATCACTCACCTCAATAAAATCAGGAGAGAGCAAACCCAGAACAGAAATTGCCTGCTCTAACGAAACCAAGTTTCCTACATATGAAAAAAATTCTCCAGAGCCAATATCTGAAGCAAACAGACTCAACGAGTCTTTAGAAATGTTACCCTGATAAATTTTCATCACTTCAACCCCAAGCTATCAAGAACCGACTGAGGAACACCTCCCTCAAAAGCTTTTGTATCATTTCCCTTCTTGGGCGCCATTCACCTCGTGCTCTTCGAGCCAGACGATGTCGTGGGTCAGCGCCGCGACCTGTTGTGAAGTGAGCGATACGCCCACCGCCAGGTTCAGCTGCTGCTTGCTGGCGATGGCGTTGTTCAACGATCTCAAGACCCGAGGCGTTGAAGATGTGCTGATTGCCGTAACCGACGGTCTCAAGGCAGGCCCGATGCACTCAGCGCGGTATTTCCGGAAATGACTTTGCAGACCTGCATCGTACATTTGATCCGCAACAGCCTTGATTACGGGGCATGGGACAAGCGTCAAGAACTGGCCAAGGCGCTCAAACCGATCTATCAGGCCATCAATGCTCAGGCGGCTGAACAGGCGCTAGATGAACTCGAGAGCGGACCTTGGGGCACGCAATGTCCAACGGTAGTGGCTGCCTGGCGGCGCGCATGGGATCGGGTGATTCCGTTCTGCGTGTTTCCACCCGCGATTCGGAAGGTGATCTACACCACCAATGCCACCGAGACCATCAATGCCCAGTTGCGCAAGATCATCAAGACACGTGGCCACTTCCCGAATGACGACGCCGCCACAAAACTGATCGGGCTTGGGCTGTGTGACATCACAGCGAATTGGGGCTCAGCGGCGCATGCTTGGAAAAGCGCAATGAATCAATTTGCGATTTTGTACGGCGACCGGTTCATCAGGCCTACCTGGCGGCAGGCCGTTACCGGCCTGCACACAAAAATCTGATACTCCCATGTGCTGCCCGAACAAATATTAATAACATTCCTTCGCACCTTCTTACGGCGTGCCAAGCTGGCTCAATATTTTTCTAGCTGTGTGCCGTATTTTTTGAGTCTCTCCCGCTTCACTGATCTTCTCCAGCACCGACTTGAAAACGTAAGAACTTTCAATGGCCAACACCCATTTCAACGCTAAACCACACCAATACTCACTCTGACTTTCAAGGCCCGTCATAACAATTTCTTCAAAAGGAAGTGAACCTATAAACTCTTCGGAAAGCCCATAATTTTTTAAACCCTCTATTATCTTTTGACGAACTTTTTTAGGCGAGCCTTCTATCATTGGAAGAAAAACAACACAATTTTTTTCGTTACGTAGCTCCTGAACTCCAGACGTGGTCAGCCTGGCCCAGAATCCCGCCATCGTGAGCCCCAAAAGGAATCGATCATCACAAAGCTTTGCTACAGGGAGCCAATGCAAGTGAGCTCCTTCGCAGTCGTATTGATTTTTCTTCACCCATGGGATATCGAGAATGGCGATCTCTCTTAAAAATTTTTCACTAAGAGAACTTATCATCTTGCTATCCCCGGAGTATGAGTGACATTCACACCATGACTGCTCATGAAAGACTTGAATTGCTCACGAAGCTGAGGAGTCCAATTCATCCCGTAATGCCCACTCCACTCATATGTCCGAAGTACCCCATTTTCTCTCCAGATCCCGCCACCAACAATAGCATCAGAGGAAGGAATTTTCCCAGCACTCAATATTCCGTCATGCCCAAACTGATTTCGCCCCATGATAAATCTTTGACTAACGGGATCGTAAATAAAATCAATAGGCTTTGAATTATTCAGTCCTTGTACAGCTTTGGAGGATGCATATGCATCGCTAACCTCAATGAAGCCTTTAGGGAAACTCCGAACAAGTTGCTCATCAGCCGGAAATGGGCGGCTTGAGGATGCCGAAAAGCCCGACTTTCAGCCGTTAATTATTGGAAAACCAAGGTACAGCCTTGGTTTTCTGCCCTCACGGGCGCACCTCTCCCGCAGCAGGCAATAATTGCCGGCGCACCATCCACAGATTCGACAGGGCAAACAGCGTGGTCAGTTACGCCGTGTTCTTGGCCAAGCCACGGAAGCGGGTTTTCACATAGCCGAATTGGCGCTTGATCACACGGAATGGGTGTTCGACCTTCGCTCGCGCCTGCGCTTTGACCTTCTCGATCTTGCGTCTGGCTTTGTAGAGCACGCTGCGTTTGTTTAAGTGTTTATAGCTGCTGCGACGAGCCGCAATCTGCCAGATCACCGGCCTTCCTTCATGCTCCGGCCGCTTCTCCACGCCCGTATAACCCGCGTCGGCACAGATAAAATTTTCATCGCCATGCAGCAGGTGAGCGACCTCCGTTACATCGGCCACATTCGCAGCTGTACCGTGGACATGGTGCACCAGACCTGACTCGGCATCGGCACCGATATGCGCCTTCATGCCGAAGAAATATTGATTACCTTTCTTCGTCTGATGCATCTCGGGATCGCGTTTGCCTTCCTTGTTCTTGGTCGAACTGGGTGCATGGATGATGGTGGCGTCGACAATGGTGCCCTGGCGCAACGACAGGCCCTTGTCTCGCAGGTAATTGTTGATGGTTTCCAGAATGCCCGCCGCCAACTGATGCTTCTCCAGCAAGTGCCGGAAATTCATGATCGTCGTGTCTTCGGAGATCGGAGCGCTCAGCGTCAGACGAGCAAACTGGCGCATCGAAGTGATCTCGTACAGAGCCTCTTCCATGGCTGGATCGCTCAACGAGAACCAGTTCTGCAGCAGGTGAATGCGCAGCATGGTTTCAAGTGGATACGGCTTGCGACCACCACCAGCCTTTGGGTAGTGAGGCTCGATCAACGCGACCAACCCGCTCCACGGAACCACCTCTTCCATCTCGGCCAGGAAACGCTCGCGACGGGTTTGCTTGCGCTTACCAGCATACTCGAAATCGGAAAAGCTCATCTGGCTCGTGGGATGGCGGGCTTGTAGAGGGCAGTGGGACGGAGGCCTATTTCAGCACAGGTCAGATGGCCTGTGCTGACTTGATCGGAGAATCCCTAACGGAGAATTTAGTCCTTTTGCACCAACAGCTTCTCCCCCTACCTTCCGTTCCGCAATCACCCACTCCGCCGCCGCCAGCTGCGCCAGGTTCCTGTCCTCCTTGGACACCAGCGCCGTCTCGCTATAGAAATACAGCTTCCCATCAGGCGCGACAAACTCGAATTTGCCCGTGCGCAGATTGACCACCGCTGTGTAGCCTCCGGGCGCCACCACGTTTGCCGAAATCCCAGGGGCCTGGAGATAATACGACGGCAATCCAAAAGATCCAGCTGACTTTATTCGATCCAAGGTCGGGTCAAGATCAACTGTGCCTTGGAGAGCTTTCCCTGTTCTTTGATCAGCGACCTTGATGCCATCAATGAAGCGAATGGTGTCTTTTGCGCCAACTAAACCCTAACCAGTACAAACTCCAAAAAAATTCCATTACCGATCATTCCTTCGATAATCAGCTGACTCATTTCCACCGACCTCACAGCAAAATCCATTTCATTTAATGAGGCAGAAAAGTCAACAATACAATCCATATCTGGAATTCTCTTTCCCTCCTTGATTTTAAATCCTTCCACACCAAGAACCGCAATACCATTTCTCTTGCAGTAGTCGACCAGCCTAAGTCCATCACTGACATCAAACAAAGGAATACCATTCCACACTAATGTAGGAACAATAGGCAAACTCTCTACAGACACTTCTGTAATCAGTCCCATGGCGCTACCCACTCAGGGTCATTTTTATTGGAGACTTGGACAATTGCTCCCGTGCGATCATTCCTAACCACATAGGAGCCGTCCTTAGCAATATACCCAGTAGCTGGATCATTAAGGCGGCTTCCTGAAACAGTATCAAAACGGGTATCTTTCGTCACAACCGTTTTGATTGGTTTATCGATAACAGCCTGTATAGAGCTTTCCGTCCAGCCCCGCTTGCCCATTTGATCGACAATCTTGGGTTCAATCGTTATTGAAATTCCTTTTGCACTTACTGCCTCCCCTTTCCGATCCGCAATCCCCCGCTCCGCCGCCGCCAGCTGCGCCAGGTTCCCGCCTTCCTTGGGCACCAGCGCCGTCTCGCTATAGAAATACAGCTTCCCATCTGGCGCGACAAACTCAAATTTGCCCGTGCGCAGATTGACCACCGCTGTGTAGCCTTCCGGGGCCACCACGCTTGCCGAAATCCCAGGGGCCTGGCGGTAGTACGACGGCAATCCAGGCACCAGCCTTCCTGTCGCCGAAGCTGCCGCCTGTGCAGCCACCTCCGTTGCAGCACCGGCCTTGGCCACTTGCCCCAACTTGGCAACCTTGCCCACTGGCACCAGGCTCGCCACAAACTTGGTATACCACTGCGTCTGGACTTCAGCCGCTGCGGTGGGGTCGCCC